>CAZSAQ010000013.1:0-37908 GCA_964605065.1 uncultured Chitinophagaceae bacterium | reverse complement strand
GGCACATTTACCCATTACATTCGTCATTCGCCATTCGTAATTCGTCATTAGCTTGGCTCATTGACCAATTATCACATTGGCACATTTACCCATTACATTCGTCATTCGCCATTCGTAATTCGTCATTAGCTTGGCTCATTGACCAATTATCACATTGTCACATTACTTCACAGGTTTCCTTTCTTCAACTCTTCTACCGCATGGTTGGCGGCTCTTGCCGTTAGTGCCATGAAGGTGAGTGAAGGGTTTTGGTTACCTACGGAAGCCATAGAAGCGCCATCGGTAACGAAAACATTGGGTACCAGGTGCAATTGATTCCATTTGTTCAGCATGGAAGTCTTCGGGTCTTTTCCCATTCTTACGCCGCCCATTTCATGGATATCATTTCCCGGTACACGTCCGTTGTCGAATGCGTTGATGTTTTTACATCCCGCTTTTTCCAGCATTTCAGATCCCTGCTGCCAGAAATCTTTCAATACCAGGTTATCATTTTCGCTGTAATCAATGGAGGTTACCAGTAAGGGAATTCCCCATTGATCCTTCTTCTCAGGATCCAGCCTGACGTGATTTTTCACATCGGGGATGGTTTCTCCCTGCATCATCATATAAACTCCCCATCCTCCTGGCTCTGTCAGGGAGTCTTTAAAATCTTTTCCAATGCCGTCCTTTCCAAAACCCTGGTTCCAGTTGGCGCGCCCGGCGCTGTAGTGAACCATATAGCCGGCATGGAAAGGCATATCTTTTTTACGAACATTTCTGAAATTGGGCATCATCGCTGCCGTTGGTTTGCGACCGTACTCGTAGGTATCCAGGAATCCGTCGACCGATGCCGTTATATTTCCCCGGTAATCATGAAAGGCGATGTATTTACCCAGGATGTCATGGTCATTACCCAGTCCATTGGGGAAGCGGGAGGAAGTCGAATTTAACAGGACGAGGTTTGTATTGAGACAGGCCGCATTGACGAAAATGATCTTTGCAAAATACTCGGTGGCCTTCTTACTATGAGCGTCGATCACTCTTACGCCCACGGCTTTCTGTTTTTTCTCGTCGTATATGATCGAATGCACTACTGAATCCGGGAGCAGGGTGAGGTTACCGCTTTTTTCTGCCCAGGGAATGGTGGAAGCATTGGAGCTGAAGTATCCGCCAAACGGGCAGCCTCGGTAGCACATTGTGCGAGCCTGGCATTGAGCACGACCCTGGTCTAAATGTATTTGCTTTGGCTTGGTCAGGTGAGCGCACCTTCCTTGTATCACGTTGCGATCTTTATAAGCCGCATTGATTTTTTCCTGGATGAATTTTTCCGGGCAATTCATCTCCCAGGGAGGGAGAAATTCGCCGTCGGGTAAGGTTTCCAGTCCGTCCTTATTGCCGCTGATACCGGCAAACAACTCAACATGAGAATACCAGGGGGCGAGTTCATCGTAAGTGATCGGCCACTCGATCGAATAGCCGTCGCGATGGGGTCTTTCAAATTCGAAACGGCTCCAGCGCTGCGTTGCCCGGGCCCAGATCAGAGACTTGCCACCTACCTGGTATCCCCTGATCCAGTCAAACGGCTTTTCCTGTACGTATGGATGCTCTTTGTCTTTTACGAAGAAATGCTGTGTACCCTCGTCAAAAGCATAACATCTGGAGGCGATAGGATTTTCCCTGGTGAGTGCGGTAGTCCTTTCTCCCCTATGCGGCATTTGCCAGGGGTCGAGGCTGGTAGTGGGATAGTCTTTTATGTGTCTTACTTCCCGCCCTCTTTCGAGTACGAGAGTTTTAAGCCCATGGTCGCACAGTTCCTTGGCGGCCCAGCCACCGCTGATGCCGCTGCCAATGACAATAGCATCAAAGCTGTTTTGAGCTACTCCCCGGGTGTTAAGGTGTATGTTGGTGGTGTCTGACAAGTTATTTTTTTGGTTGGTTTGCGGTTTTTTGCGTTTCGCGTTTCAGGTTTATCGTTTCACGTTTTCCATCCATCATTCATTTCGCCGCTCCCCGCACCCGGGGAACGCAAAGCGCCAAGGAACTCAAAGGGCGCAAAGAAAATCAGTTGATGAACAGAATGGCTCATTTACTAATTGGCTCATTGGCAAATTGTGTTTTCATTCGTCATTGGTTTGGCTCATTTACTAATTGGCTCATTGACTAATTGGCTCATTGGCAAATTGTGTTTTCATTCGTCATTCGCCATTCGCAATTCGTCATTGGTTTGGCTCATTGACTAATTGGCTCATTGGCAAATTGTGTTTTCATTCGTCATTCGCCATTCGTAATTCGTCATTGGTTTGGCTCATTTACTAATTGGTTCATTGGCAAATTGTGTTTTCATTCGTCATTCGCCATTCGTAATTCGTCATTGGTTTGGCTCATTTACTAATTGGCCCATTGGCCCATTGCGTCACAGGTTGCCTTTCTTCAACTCACTTACGGCATAGTCTGCTGCGCGGGCAGTGAAGGCCATGTATGTTAGTGACGGGTTCACGCAATTGGCGGAGGTCATGAACGATCCATCGGTTACGAACACGTTCATAGCATCCCATACCTGGTTGTATTTGTTTAATACAGAGGTTTTGGAATCACGCCCCATACGGGCGGTGCCCATTTCGTGAATACCACGTCCCGGAGTGCCATCGCCATCACGTCCCTGTACATTTTTCGCGCCGATAGACTCGAGCATTTCCTTTGCATCATTGAGCATATCTACGCGCATTTTCTTTTCATTGTCCTTCAATTCGCAATCAATGGCAAGAATATTCAGACCCCATTTATCTGTTTTGGTTTTATCCAGCGTTACCTTATTCTCATGATAGGGCAGAATTTCGCCAAAGCCTCCCATACCAATTGACCAGGGACCTGGTTCTACCAGGGCGTTTTTCAATTCAGCGCCGATACTGAATTCGGCTACGTTGCGACTCCATCCCTGGCGGCTTCCGGCGCCCTGGTAACCAAAGCCTCTGAGATAGTCTCTCTTTTCGCCATTCATATTGCGGAAGCGTGGAATATAGAAGCCGTTCGGGCGGCGACCATAGTAATATTTGTCTTCGTATCCTTCGATCAGTCCGCTGGCGCCCACCCCCAGGTGGTGATCCATCAGGTTATGACCTAATTCACCGCTGCTGGAACCCAGGCCATCCGGCCAGATGTCGGTAGCCGAATTCATCAGGATCCAGGCCGAGTTCAGCGTAGAGGCATTCAGGAAAATGATTTTGGCTTTGTATTCGGTAATGGATTTGTTCACCGCATCCATCACTTCCACACCCGTCGCTTTCTTGGTGTTTTTATTATAAAGGATACGTGTAACGATAGCGTCTACTTTCAGGGTGAGGCGACCGGTTGCCTGAGCAGCGGGGAAAGTGGAAGACTGTGTGCTGAAATATCCGCCGAAGGGGCAGCCCAGCCAGCATTTGTTACGGAACTGGCATTTGGTACGGCCGGGTAGTTCCTGGGTAAGGTTGGCCGCACGACCGATGATCATGTGGCGTTGCCCTTTGTATACTTCTTTCATTTTAGCCACCGCGTCTTTTTCAACACAGGTGAAATCCATAGGAGGCTGGAATTCGCCATCCGGCAGGTGCGGAATACCATCTTTGTTTCCGCTGATGCCTGCGAATTTTTCTACATAATCATACCAGGGTTTTATCTCTGCGTAACGTACCGGCCAGTCTACTCCAATTCCTTCTTTGGCATTGGCTTCAAAATCCATATCGGACCAGCGGTAGCTTTGACGGCCCCACATCAGCGAACGGCCACCCATATGGTATCCTCTAAACCAGTCGAATCTTTTTATTTCGGTATAGGGAGAATCTTTATCGCTTGCCCACCAGTCGAGGTTGGTTTCGTTCAATGGGTAATCTCTCTTCAGCACCGGGTAGTCCTTGATCATTTGCTGGGTTCTTCCCCCACGATGAGGGAATTCCCAGGGATCTTTCGCCGTATTTTTATAGTCTGAAAGGTGTTTGATATCGAATCCTCTTTCGAGCATCAATACTTTCAGTCCTTTTTCGGTTAATTCTTTTGCAGCCCAGCCACCGCTGATACCGGAGCCAATGACAATGGCATCAAAAACATTATCGGCCATAATTAGAAGTTTTTATGTGAGTTTTGATTGGTCTGATTGGTATTTCGAGATTCTACACGTCGCAGATCTTCACCGCATTGGCCAGGGCTGCCAGCTTTTTGTCATTGTCGTCCGATGTAGGAATGAATTCCTGCGCAACATAGCCCTGGTAGCCGAGATCAAGGATCGCTTTCATGATAGCGGGGTAATACAATTCCTGCGTATTATCAATTTCCCTCCTACCCGGCACGCCACCGGTATGAAAATGGCCGATGTATTGATAGTGATCGCGGATGGTCCTGATCACATCGCCTTCATCGATCTGCATATGGTAGATATCGTACAGCAGTTTGAAGTTGGGCGATCCGATGCGCTTGGCCAGTTCGACTCCCCAGGTGGTGCGGTCGCACTGGTAGTCTTTGTGATCGACCTTGCTATTAAGCAATTCCATCTGGATGGTTACGTTGTGTTTTTCCGCGAGTCCCATGATTTGTTTGAGCCCTTCGGAGCAGTTTTTCCAACCGGTTTCATCATCTATGCCGCGGCGGCTTCCGCTGAAGCAGATAAGATTTTTCCATCCGTTTTTAGCAACGAGGGGGATCATCTCCGTATAGTTCTTGATCAGTTGCGGGTGAAATTTCTTGTCGTTCCAGCCATCAACCAGGTTTATTTCCGCACCATTGCACATGGTAGAGATCAGTCCATTCTGTTTAAGCGCCTCCCATCCTTTGGGGCCTACCAGGTCTACCCCTACCAGGCCGATTTTTTTCGCTGCCGGGGCGAATTTCTCGATCGGGATCGAGCCATAGCACCAGTGGCAGGCCGAATGGTGAATATTGTTTTTGAGTTTATAGGGAGCTTCTTCGGGCTTGTTGCTGAAGGAGGAAAGGGTAGATAAGCTTCCGATAGTAGCGGCGCCTGTGGCGAGTGTTTTCAGAGCCTGACGCCTTGATTGTGAGCTGGACATAAGTAAACAATCGTTGAAAGGGTAAATTACAAAAAGAAAAAACACCAGCATTCAAATTTGCTGGTGTTAACTAAAAAAAGTTCAATATGCTAACAAATGTTTTTACTGATGAATCTTGTTGCCTTCGTACTTGGCTCTATTCATATACAAAAGAGTAAAGACAACAATCAAAATAATAGGAAATATAACAACATAGCTGAGTGAGCTCTGACCTGCTTTCAGTTCAGCCTGTGATGCGCTTAAACCTTCCGCCAGGGCCGCTGTTCTGTTTTTGTCGAGGAAATACCCCAACACCGGATTGAAAATGGAGGTGGCAAACATTCCGGCGCCGCCCATGAGGGAAAGTCCAAGCGCTCCGCTTTTAGGAATATATTCAGATGTGAAGCCCAGCATTGTAGGCCAGAAATAACAAACACCGATCGCAAAGACCCCGGCAGCTACAAAGGCAGTGTTTCCCTGTGCCCGACTTAACCAGAATAAACCAACGGCTGCCAGGACAGAAGAAAATAACAACATCAGAGTAGGGCTGAGAGTTTTTTCAACGGGGCCTGCAAAATAACGACCAACCGCCATGATACCGCTGATGAAGACGATCAGTAATACCGCGTTGTCTGTTGTATTTTCCATGATCTTGGCGATCCATTGATTGGTTCCCAATTCAGTGGTTGCAGTAAGGAACATGCAAAAAATCATTAATAAATAAAGGGGACTTGCACAAGCCTTCCACATTTCAGAGGAGGATATCCCTGAAACAACACGTTCTGTTTTGGGAAATTGCTGACCAAGAAACATCAGTCCGTATATAACCGCAGGAATAAGCATGGTAGCTACCTGCCATTTCCAGTCGATTCCTGCTTTGGACATAAAATAAGAAACCAGGCCGCCAATGACCAGACCTCCCGGAAACCACATGTGAAACCTGTTGAGCATTTTGGTTTTTTCGGTGGTATACATGGATGTCACCAGTGGATTACAGGCAGCTTCCACCATTCCATTGGCAAAACCAATAAGAAAAGTAGAAATGAACAGGGTCCAGAATCCCTGGGCATAAATAGTAAGCAGTAATCCGGCAATATGGGCAATAAAGGCAAAAACGAGAAGTCGACCCATTCCGATTATATCGCATAAAGGGCCGCCAATCAGCATGGCAATCGGGAACCCGAGAAATGCCATAGAGTTAACCCAACCAAGTTGAGTATCAGTGAGGCCAAATTGAGCACCAAGTGTACCGAGCAGACCGGCACGGATGGCAAAAGTCATTGAAGTTACAATCAGAGCAATGCAGCTAGCAATGAAAAGCCTGTTGCGATTAATGTTGGCTTGCATATCGTTTTGGTTTTTTTAAGTGAGTAAATATAAGCAGCTCATTTCAAATAAAGAAGCCAATCGAAAATCGGCGACCCCTCCTCTTTCCATTATATAAATTCCATCCCTATAAACTAACAAGCGTTTCATTCAACGTATTCATTTTTCTATTAGGTTTGTGGTCCTCTTTATTTTATTCAATCACTAATTGCTATTCATATGAACAGAAAACTTCGTATGGGAATGGTCGGCGGCGGTAAAGACGCATTTATCGGCGCCATTCACAGGCACGCGGCTTTTATGGACGGTCTTATCGAACTGACAGCAGGCGCTTTGAGCATCAATCCCGACATCGCTAAAGATTCCGGCAAATCGCTATTCCTGGCAGAAGACAGGATCTATCTCACCTATGATGAAATGATCAATAAGGAAGCAGCCCTTCCGGCAGATAAACGCATTGATTTCGTTACGATCGTTACCCCCAACTTTGCTCACTTCGCCCCGGCGATGCTGGCCCTGGAAAAAGGCTTCCATGTAGTGATTGAAAAACCGATCACCTTCACGATCGAAGAGGCCAAACAACTGAAACAAAAAGTAGAAGAAACAGGATTGATACTCTGCCTTACCCATACCTATTCGGGCTATCCCATGGTAAAACAGGCCAAACAAATGATCAAGGCCGGTGCCCTGGGAAAAATTCGTAAAGTTTACGTTGAATATCCGCAGGGATGGCTGAGCCGTCTTTCCGAAAGAGAAGGCAACGCACAGGCGGCCTGGAGAACAGATCCGAAAAAATCGGGCAAGAGCGGATGTATGGGCGATATCGGTACCCATGCGGCACATCTGGCCGAATACATCACCGGTCTGAAAATAACCCATCTCTGTGCCGACCTCAACGTAATGGTAGAAGGTCGCATGCTGGATGATGACGGCAACGTTCTGCTTAAATTCGACAATGGCGCGGCAGGTGTTCTGATGGCCTCACAGGTGGCTGCAGGCGAAGAAAATGCCCTGAAAATTCGCGTTTATGGCGAAAAAGGAGGCATAGAATGGGCCCAGCAGGAACCCAATACCCTCCTGGTAAAATGGCTGGATCAACCCACACAAATTCTAAGAGCGGGTGGCAACTATGGCGATCGTCTCAGCAGCTTCGCTACACAAAACTGCCGCACACCGGGTGGTCACCCCGAAGGATATCTGGAAGCCTTTGGAAATATCTATCGCAATTTCGCCCTGAGCCTCTCTGCCCGCCTCGACGGAAAGCAGGCAAGCCCCGAACAACAGGACTTCCCGCAGGTAGACGAGGGCATCCGCGGAATGGCATTCATCGACAATGTGGTTGCCAGTTCGAAAAGCGATCAGAAATGGTATGAACACAAGGTTTAATCGCCCCCAGTCAAATCAACCGATCAGTTAATAGGCCAACATCAAACAATAAACATGACTACATTAAAAGGACCTGGAATTTTTCTGGCTCAGTTCATGGGCGATAATCCTCCTTTCAACTCACTTAAATCCGTTTGCGAATGGGCGGCAGGCCTGGGGTTCGTAGGTGTTCAGATACCGAGCTGGGATGGTCGCTGTATAGATCTTCAGAAAGCAGCGGAAAGTAAAACCTATGCCGACGAGATCAAAGGAATCGTGGAAGCTGCCGGATTGCAGATCACCGAACTGTCGACCCATTTGCAGGGTCAACTGGTAGCGGTTCACCCGGCTTATGATGATCTGTTCGACGGTTTTGCCCCGGAATCCGTAAGAAAAAACCCCGCAGCCCGTACGGAATGGGCTGTTCAACAGTTGAAATACGCGGCTAAAGCCTCTAAAAACCTGGGGCTGAATGCTCATGCCACTTTCAGCGGCGCGCTGCTCTGGCCAACTGTATATCCCTGGCCACAAAGACCTGCAGGACTGGTAGAAACAGGTTTCAAGGAACTGGCGAAACGCTGGTTGCCGATCCTGAATTATTTCGATGAACAGGGAGTCGATGTTTGCTATGAGGTACACCCGGGCGAGGACCTGCACGATGGTGTATCTTACGAACTGTTCCTGAAATATACCAACAACCATTCCCGCGCCTGCCTGCTGTACGATCCCTCGCATTTTGTGCTGCAGTGCCTCGACTACCTGCAATACATCGATTTCTATCATGAACGTATTCGGATGTTCCATGTAAAAGATGCCGAATTCAACCCCACAGGCAAACAGGGTGTATATGGCGGTTACCAGGGTTGGGTTGACCGGGCAGGTCGTTTCAGGTCGCTGGGCGATGGCCAGGTTGATTTCAAATCAGTATTCAGCAAACTGGCGGCCTATGATTATAAAGGCTGGGCGGTGATGGAATGGGAATGCGCGATCAAACATCCGGAAGTGGGTGCCGCAGAAGGCGCTGTCTTCATCAAAGATCATATCATTAAAGTAACGGAGAAAGCATTCGACGATTTCGCCGGTACGGGAAGTAATGAAGCTTTCAATCGTTCCGTACTGGGACTGAAATAAAAGACAACATTTTATTCAATCAATAAAAAACATACAAATGAAAAGGTTATTGTTCGCTATGACGGCCGTAATTGCCCTGGCTTCCTGCGGCGGAGGAGAATCGAAAACAGAGGCTAAAAGTGATACTACTGCTACCACTACTGCCCCGGCTCCGGCGGTGAATGAAGAAATGCTGACCATGCTCACCAACAAAGGTTGCATGCCGGCCTGCCACGCTATCGACAAGAAAGTAACCGGACCTGCCTACAAAGACGTTGCCAAGCGTTATGAAAATGCCTCTGCAGCAACGATCGACACCCTGGTTAACAAAGTACTCAATGGTGGTTCCGGCAACTGGGGCGATATCCCAATGGCTGCCAATAAAGCCAATGTAACTCCCGAAGAAGCGAAGACATTGGTGACATTTGTTCTCACACTGAAATAATTCCCGAAGGCTGTACCCGGAAACGGGCGGTTATTTACTTTCCGCCGATCCCGTACAGCCTTTTTCTTTTTCTTTTCTTTTTTCAACTACTCAATCAATCATTTCATGAAATCATTTACAATGGCTATTGCCGCCGGCCTTTTACTGGCTGCCTGCAATAATGAAACCGCCAGCACCGGCTCCGGGAAAGACACCAGCGCCACTTCCACACCGGCTACTGTTGCTGAACCCGCTCCCAATACTCTTACGGATGCTGAAAAAGCCGAAGGCTGGCAACTGCTTTTTGATGGAAGCTCTACCAAAGGATGGAAAGTTTTTAACAATAAAACAGACGGGCACGCCTGGATGGCCGACAGCGGAACCCTGCACCTGGATCCAAAAGAAATGAAAGACTGGCAAACAGTGGGCGGCGGCGACCTGATGTCTGAAGAAGAATTCGAAAACTTTGATCTGAAACTGGAATGGAAAATAGACACTGCCGGCAACAGCGGCATCATCCTGTTCTCCCAGGTAGATCCGAAATTCGAGCATAGCTGGCATACCGGTCCCGAAATTCAGGTATTGGATAATGAGCGTCATGGAGACAGGGTATATCCGAAGCACCGCGCGGGAGATCTCTACGACCTGGTCAGCAGCTCCCCTGAAACAGTTAAGCCTGCCCTTCAATGGAACCAGCTGGAGATAAAAGTGAATAAAGGAAAACTCGAAGAGTGGCTGAATGGCACCAAGGTGCTCGACCTGATGCTATGGGACGACAACTTCAAAAAACTGGTAGCCAACAGCAAATTCAAAGACATGAAAGACTTTGCCAAATACACCAAGGGCCATATAGGCCTCCAGGACCATGGTAATAAAGTATGGTACCGGAATATTAAGGTGAGGAAGTTGTGATTATTAAGGCTTACGGTTTGAGGTTTACGGTTTGAAGTTTGCTGTTGATTTATCGCGCATCTCTGTATTTATCATACAATAAAATTTGCTGCAATAGTTTCTGTAAACCGTAAACCTCAAACCGTAAACCCTAAAACCCTTTCTTCGCGGATTTCAGTTTAGGAAGATTGAAGTTATCCAGCACGCTTTTTTCTGCCACGAGTTTTTCTATGTCTTCGATTTTTCTTGGGGCGAAGACGGACAATAGTTCGCACTCATTTTCCTTGATCAATACATCGTCTTCAATTCTCACTGCGATCCCCCACCATTTCTTGTCGCAATTGCTTCCTGCAGGGATATAAATACCAGGCTCTACGGTAATAACCATGTTCTTCTTGAGAGTGACATAAGATCCGCGGTCATGTACATCCAGCCCGATATGGTGCGAGCACCCGTGAGGATAGTATTTATTCGCTTCATTAATGTCTTTGGCGATGCCGAGTTTCACAAGGCCCTGGGTGATGATCTGGCGGGCGGTATTCTCGATGTCGCGGAAACTGGTTCCTTCTTTCGCCTTCTGGAAAACGGCTTCCTGTGCGTCATACACCAGCTGATAGACTGCTCTCTCTTCTGCCGAGAATTTTCCATCCACCGGAACAGTACGCGTTACGTCTGAAGAATATCCATGATAGGCAGCTCCCACATCCATCAGCAGCATGGAGGTTCCCACCTTGGTTTTGGTGTTTTCCATATAATGCAGAATACAACCGTTTTCACCGGCGCCTACAATAGAGCCGTATCCCACTTCTTCCGACCCGTATTTCTTGTGTACATATTCATGCAGGCCCTGTATTTCCAGTTCAGACATATCCGGTCTTACCGCTTTCATCACTTCATTCTGACCCATGCAGGAAATTTCCACTGCTTTGCGAAGAAGATCCATCTCCTCGGAAGTCTTGATCTCTCTCAACGCCATGGTGAGCTCGCGGTAGAGGCGATTGTCATATCTTTTATCCTTGGAGTAATCGTCGGGAACGGCAGCTTTCTCACGAAACTGTTTCAGGAGATCAAACAGGTCGGCGCTGTCGCGGGGTGCATTGGGAATATCGCCAGGAATCCGGTCGAAGATAACCTTCTCGAATTTGGAGAAGTCCAAAGACAGTTTACTGAAATCTTTACCATTGATAACGTAGCTGAGGCCGAGCTTTTCCTTAGCTCCTTCGAGTCCCAGCCGGCGGCCGGTCCATTGCTCCGCCTGCGGGCTTCTTTGCTGTACTACCATTATTTCGGTGGTTGAAGAACCATCGGGAAGTGTCTGGGGGTCTTTAAATACCAGTAAAAGAGAGTGTGGCTCCTTATACCCGGAGAAATAGTAGAGGTCGGGATTCTGATGATAGAAATAATCCACATCATTCGAAAATGTGCGGGTAGGATAGGCAAATACCATCATGACGGAATTAGCGGGCATTTTCTCCCGCAGGGCAGCACGCCGGCCTGCGTGAAATTCCTTGGAGAGATAATCCTGGGGCAGGTCTTCCTGGGCCACTAGGGCAAAGCAATAAAGTGTAGCGAAAAGGACAGAGAGTAGTTTTTTCATAATGCCTGTTTTGGGATTTTAAAGATAGCAGGAAACCCATTTAGTGCCGATGTTATTTTATCAGCGGCGAACGCGGATTTTTTCTTATTACATTTGGCATCTCAAAAATTTCACAATCCTCATTATGTCTACACTTAATAACCCATTGAAAGTACTGGTAGTAGGATGCGGTAACATGGGCGCTTCCCATGCAATGGCGTATCACGGGATGACGGGCGATGTAAAAATTGTCGGCATCGTTTCTACAGGAAAGAGCAAGGAAGTTCTGAATGAAAAATTGGGGGGAGGTTATCCGCTCTTCAGCAACTATTCGGAAGCGCTTGCCAAAACCCTGCCCGATGCGGTCTGCATTTCCACCTATCCGGATACGCATGAGTCCTATGCCATAGAGGCATTCGAAAAAGGTTGTCATGTTTTCATTGAAAAACCCGTGGCCGATACCGTGGAAGGTGCAGAGAGAGTGGTGGTAGCAGCCCGGAAAGCGGGAAAAAAGCTGGTAGTAGGATATATTCTCCGCCATCATCCCTCCTGGGAAAAATTCATAGAAATAGCTCAACAACTGGGGAAGCCCCTGGTAATGCGCATGAACCTCAATCAGCAAAGTCATGGCAATATGTGGAATGTGCATCGCAATCTTATGAAATCACTCAGTCCCATTGTGGATTGCGGAGTTCACTATATTGACGTGATGTGCCAGATGGTAAGATCCAGGCCGGTCCAGGTAACAGCGATCGGGGCACGCCTGACAGAAGATATCCCCGCAGGGAACTACAACTACGGCCAGTTGCAGATCCGGTTTGAAGACGGTTCAGTAGGCTGGTATGAAGCCGGCTGGGGGCCGATGATGAGTGAAACCGCTTTTTTTGTAAAAGATGTGATCGGACCAAAGGGCTGTGTTTCCATTGTTGCCAAAGAGGCAGGAGGAAAAGGCAAATCCGATTCAGTGGAAGCCCATACAAAAACGGAATCTATCCGCTGGCATCATGCGGATATCGACGCCCAAAACAACTTTACCCGACAAGACGAGTGGCTAAACCTCACCGACGAACCGGATCACCAGGAACTCTGCAATCGGGAACAAAGATTTTTTCTAAAGGCCATACAGGAAGATATGGACCTCACCGATCATATGGATGATGCGGTGAACAGCCTTAAAATCGCATTCGCCTGCGATGAATCTGTGAGAACCGGCCAGGTAGTCAGGCTCTAGCCTCTCCAATCAACACCTACACCTTCAATATGAAAAAAATCCTTCTTGCCACCGCCTGCCTGGTTCTATGGCAGTCTTCTTTTTCGCAGTCTGCCGACACCATTCGCTATTCCGTCATGATGTCGGGGCTAAAAAAAGGCTTCTTCAAATCATGGAAAAATGCCGATGGCAGTTATACCGACTGGTACCAGTACAATGACCGCGGTCGGGGAGATAGTATGTGGACTTACTACCGTATGAGCGCACAGGGTATACCAACGGAAATTCGCATCACGGGGGTAGATTATATGAAGAACCCCGTAGAAGAAGAATTCACCCTGAAGAATGGCGTAGCACGATGGAAAAACGCTTCGGAGAAGGAAGAAAAAAAACAAACATCACCCGCTTACTATGTGGGACTGAAAGGAAGTGCGGGTCGATTGTACAAGGCATTGCAGTCCAATAACCAGTCTCTTTCATTGCTGCCCTACGGAAGGGCTACGATGAAAGCAGTGGGTATGCACAGCCTGGTAAAAGACGGAAAGAAAAAAGAATTGAAACTGGTAAGCATAAACGGTTTTGGAATGACACCTGCTTACGCCTGGGTAGATGAAAACTATGAGGAGTTTGCACAGGTTTCCGACTGGTTTTCCACCATCCGGGATGGATATGAATTCGCGATTCCGCAACTCCTGGAAAAACAGAAGAAGGTTGAAGGAGCCTTCTTTTTAAATATCGCCAGGCAGTTCCTGGTCGCCAGTCCTGTTGTTGTTGTGAAACAGGTGGCCGTATTCGATGCCACCCGGGCAACCCTGATCCCCTCGGCTGATTTACTTGTAAGGAATGGAAATATTGAAAAGATCTCCACCAGTGATCCCATCCGGGTTCCCGGGGCCCGGGTGATCGACGGCAAGGGTATGACCGTAATGCCGGGTCTGTGGGATATGCATGTTCATTTCGCCAGCGATCTCGATGGTATTCTTCATATGGCTGCCGGTGTTACCCATGTTCGCGATATGGGCAACGATTCTTCCCTGCTGATCCGGATGAAGAAGGTGAGCCGGGGTGAACTGATCGGGCCTGCCGTAGAAATCGCCAGTGGATTTATTGATGGCGCCGGACCGCTGGCGGCTCCCACGGGAGCATTGATCAATTCCGTAGAAGAAGGAATTGCTGCCATTAAAGATTATGCCGCCAAAGGTTACCAGCAGATAAAACTGTACAGTTCCATCAGGCCGGAATGGGTGAGGCCACTTGCCGACGAAGCGCACGCCCACCATATGAGGGTGGCGGGGCATATACCCGCCTTCATGACCGCCGAGCAGGCCGTAGCAGCAGGCTATGATGAGATAACCCATATGAACATGCTTGCTCTTAACTTCTTCGGCGATACCATCGATACCCGCTCCCCCAATCGTTTCAGGGTGCCGGCCGAACAAACCGCGCAGCTGGACCTTGCCGGTGATAAAATGAAATCGTTTATTTCCCTGTTGAAACAGAAAAACATTGCGGTAGATCCAACACTGGCGGTTTTTGAAAACCTCTTTACCGCAAGGGATGGCGTGATGGAGGAACGATTCAAATCAATCGTCGATCGCTTCCCTGCCAATGTCCAGCGGGGAATACGTGCCGGTGGCGGAGGGCTGCCCGTTCCCGAAGGAAAAGACGCCACCTACCGGGCTTCCTTCGAAGCATTCTGCAAGATTGCCAAACTCCTCTATGATAACCAGGTAACCATTGTTGCCGGTACCGACGGCCTGGCCGGTTTTGATCTTCACCGCGAACTGGAGCTCTATGTAAAAGCCGGTATTCCCGCTGCCAGCGTATTACAGCTTGCCACGTATGGCACGGCCTCCTATATAGGGAAAGCCTCTTCCCTGGGAACCGTGGAAGCCGGGCGCAGGGCGGATTTCATTATCATCGAAGGAAATCCCCTGGAGAACATAAGCAATATCCGCAATACCCGCTGGGTGATCTCCGGGCAAACGGTATTGAATTCGGAAGCCCTTTATAAGACCATTTCTATAGGGAAAAACTGATCCCTCCGTCGCTTTTCCGAGGGAAAACGGAGGGTGGACATCGTGTGAGAAGTTAAAAATTTCATTTTTTCATTGGGAAATCCGAAATAAACTATATTTGATACGGCTTGTGCACCACAGTACAATCCGAGCTAACAACCATTAAAATTCTAAATTCACAATCATGGCAAAAAAAGCAGCAAAAAAAGCTGTAAAGAAAGCAGCTAAGAAGCCGGTGAAAAAAGCGGCTAAAAAAGCGGCCCCCAAGAAAGCAGCTAAAAAGAAATCAGCCCGTAAACCATCAGCAGCCTTCATGAAAGCGCTTACTCCCAGCGCTGACCTCGCAGCTGTAATCGGTAGCAAAGCATTACCACGTACGGAAGTGGTTAAAAAAATCTGGGCTTACATCAAAGCAAATAAATTACAGGACGCTAAGAACAAGCGCATGGTAAATGCTGATGCAAAACTGAAGCCCGTATTCGGTGGCAAAGGCCAGGTGTCAATGTTTGACATGGCTAAGCATCTGTCTAAGCACCTGAAATAATAGGTTATTTCATTGAGAAAAAGGCTTCCCCACCGGAGGCCTTTTTTGTTTATACAGAGTAATAACAGATCACAAAAGCTAAAAAGCGAATGAACGAGCCCGTTGATATCTTGCTGGTAGGCGGAGGCATCATGAGTGCCACCCTGGGCATGCTGCTTCACCAGCTGATACCGAATGCTTCGATAAAAGTATTCGAGCGATTGGAAAACGTAGCGGAAGAAAGCAGTGATGCCTGGAACAATGCCGGCACGGGCCACTCAGCCTTCTGCGAACTCAACTACACTCCGGAAAGAGCGGACGGCACCATCGACATTCAGAAAGCCATCAAGATCGCCAGCCAGTTTGAAGTGTCAAGACAATTCTGGTCCTTCCTGGTAGAGCAGGGAGTGATCTCCGATCCCACGAGTTTCATCAACAGCGTACCGCATTCGAGCTTTGTGTATACAGAAGAGGATATAGCTTTTCTTCGCAAACGTCACGCGGCAATGGTGACCAATCCCTTGTTCCGGGAAATGCACTATTCGGAATCTCCTGCCGAATTGAAGGAATGGTTTCCCCTGGTGATGGAAGGAAGGCATTCGATGGATGTGCTTGCGGCCACGCGCATGTCGGCAGGTACCGATCTTGATTTCGGATCGCTCACCACCCAGCTTTTTTCCTGGCTCGAAAAACAAAGCGACACTTCGCTCTATTGCGCGCATGAAGTAACCGATATCGACAGGGCGGCGGGCGGCGGCTGGATGGTCGAATCGAAAAACAGGAAAACCGGAGAGGTCTTTCATACACTGGCGAGTTTTGTATTTGTAGGAGCAGGCGGCGGCGCCCTGAAGTTGCTGAACAAATCAGGCATTGAAGAGATTGATGGCTATGGCGGATTTCCCGTGGGAGGTAAATGGCTCCGGTGTGTTAATCCGTCAGTGATTCAGCAACATCATAGCAAGGTATATGGCAAGGCTGCGATCGGAGCGCCGCCGATGAGTGTGCCGCACCTCGATACCCGCCTCATCGATCATCAAAAACAAATGCTGTTTGGGCCCTATGCGGGCTTCAGTACCAAGTTCCTCAAGCATGGCAGCTATTGGGACCTGCCAGGATCGCTGGACTTCGACAATGTTCTTCCGATGATACAGGTGGGACTTCACAACATTCCACTCACCCGGTATCTCATTAACCAGGTGCGAATGAATTTTGACGAGAAATTTGAAGAGCTCAAAAAATTTTATCCCGCTGCCTCCAAAAAAGACTGGGAGCTGGTAGAAGCCGGTCAACGCGTACAGGTCATCAAAAAAGATGAACAGGGCGAGGGTATCCTTGAATTTGGAACCGAGCTGATTTCTACCCGCGATGGTAGCCTGGCAGGTTTACTGGGCGCTTCGCCAGGCGCCTCCACGGCGGTATCTATCATGGTTCAGCTGATCGAAACCTGCTTCACCGCTTCCCTGCGAAGCAACAGCTGGCAGGAAAAATTGAAGTCCATGATTCCTTCCTACAGCCAATCGCTCAGCAACAACGCCAGCCTGCTGCAATCGGTCCGCTCACGTACTTCCGAGATACTGCACCTGAAGTGAGACCCGCCATCAGTCGGTATTTTCATATCTTTCGTTTCATGAAGAAGATCCTTTGCGCGGTATGTCTGCTCCTCCAGTTCCTGTCTGCCCATACTCAAAACAGGACGGACAGCTTTCTTCAGCGATTGCTGGGATCGGTTAATGACAGCCTGTTGCAATCGGTACTCTCTCATCCGGATGAATACCGTTACCAGGTAATTTATACCAGGATCGACCGCGATATACACAATGTTCCGCATTTCACCCATTACTATTACAATGTTGACCCGCACCGGTATTTCAACCCGGCCTCCGTGGTAAAATTGCCGTTGGCATTTCTATCGCTCGAAAAACTGAACCAGCAGAAAAAGAGAGGTGTCGATCTATATACCTACCTGCAATTCGACAGTGCCTGGGCGGGACAGGTAAAATTGTATCAGGACAGTACCGCCGAGTACCAGCTTCCTTCCCTGGCGCAATTTATTCGCAAGGCATTTCTCATCAGCGACAATGATGCCTATAACAGGATGTACCAATTCGTAGGGCAGCAGCGCGCCAACCGGCGGCTTCATGAGATGGGCTATCCAGAGACCAGGATCACCAGGCAGTTTATGGGATTTACTGCTGAACAGAACCGTCGTACCAACCCGATACGATTTATTACGCGTGATGGAAAATTGATTGCCTCACAGCCCATGCAGTACAACACGGATTCTTTTGATTTCAGCAGGGAAAACAGGATGGGCAGGGGCTACCTGAATGCCAGGGACAGCCTGGTTAATGAGCCTATCGATTTTACCCGGGCGAATAATTTTCCTTTGGAAGACATGCGATCGATCTTACAATCGGTAATGTTCCCCGCATCCGTACCAGCTTCTCAACGTTTTGATCTTCGCGCTTCGGATTACCGGTTTTTATATCGCTTCCTGTCACAATATCCGTCTGAAACGGACTACCCGAAATACGATACCAGTGTTTACTATGACAGTTATGTAAAATTTTTCTTCCGGAATGCCCAACACCAGGTGCCTCCCCATGTAAGAATATTCAACAAGGTGGGATGGGCTTATGGCTGTCTTACCGACGTATCTTATGTGGCTGATTTCAAAAACAAAGTGGAGTTCATGCTGGCGGCTACCATATATGTAAACAGGGATGGCATTCTCAATGACGACAAATACGAATATGAAGAAACCGGCTGGCCCTTTCTCTATTCGGTGGGACAGGCCATCTATCAGTATGAATTGAAGCGCGACCGCGCTGTGAAACCCAATCTCGATCAGTTTCGGTTAAACTATCATCCGCGGAAAAATGATTCTCGCAAGGCCATCCGTGAGGCGGACAATTAATGGCTATGCTCCCTTCCTCATTGTGCCGGAAAATATACGGTGAAAGTGGCTCCCTGATCAACGGCGCCTTCTGCTGTGATAAAGCCCCGGTGATTCTGAATGATCTTTTTACAAAGAGCCAACCCGATGCCCGAGCCGCGATCATCCCGGTTGCTGTGAAGGCGCTGAAACAATTCAAAAATGCGCGAAACATACTTTTGATCGAATCCGATTCCATTGTCGCAGAAAACCAGGCGGTAATATTTTTGCAGGGGATTTGCGCCGGGCAATCCGAGTTGACTGCCTTCGATCGACTGCCCGTTAACTGAAATTTCCAATGACCGGTCGGGATGACGGTATTTGATTGAATTTCCGATCAGGTTGTTGAAAAGCTGTTTTATCTGGAACGGAATCGCCGGAATATCCGTGGGAGGACGGAGATCGATTGCTATTTTTGGCAAAGAGCCGTCGTCATTAAAATGGGACGCCACTTCCGTCAATGCTTTCTCGAGGTCTACCCGCTGAAAGGCGTCGAGCGAAGAAGAGGCCTGTGAATACGTAAGCAGGTCATTAATGAGCTGGGCCATCCTTTTGGAGGCATTGAGAGAGCGCACCAGGTAGCCGCGGTTTTGTTCACTTACCGGTTCGTCGGTATTGTCGAGTACTGCCGATACAAAAAAATGAATTTTGCGGATCGGCTCTTTCAGATCGTGTGAGGCAGCATAGGCAAACTGCTCGAGCTCTTTATTCTGAAATTCAAGCTGCCTGGTGTATTCATGCATCCTGTCTTCCCACATCTTTCGCTCAGTAAGGTCGCGGGTTACTTTGGAAAAACCAATCAGTTCATTGTTACTGCCATGCAGGGCGGTGAGAACGATGCTTCCCCAAAACATGCTACCGTCTTTCCTCACCCGCCAACCTTCATGAAGCGCTTTGCCTTCCTTGATTGCCCGGTTGATCAGCATTTCCGGGATACCCGCCAATTGATCTTCTTTCCGGTAAAACAACCGGAAGTTTTTTCCGAGTATCTCCTCTTCTTTGTATCCCTTGATTTTTTCAGCCCCTTTGTTCCAGTTCTGGATGTTTCCGTCGATGTCCAGCAACAGGATGGCATAGTCTTCCACTTCCTCAATCATCTTGTGGTAACGCTCTTCGCTGTTCAACAGTTTCTGGCTGTTTTGACTCATTGCCGGCAATTGGGGTTGCAGAGGTAATGTTACAACATATTTGATTTCCTTGTCCTCCAGGCTCAACAAAACAACAGGCTTTCATTGCGGAATAATTTGGACATTCCGGTCATTTTCTATCGAAATGGCTTTGAACTGAACACTTTGCAATAGATTTGCTGGTATTTACGTTAATCACCCTAGGTGAAAACGCCTAACTTACATTCATCCGGAACAACTGCTGACCTTGAAAAAAATAGTATTTGCAACGCTGGTTATGGTGGTATTCTTAAACCATGCGGGGTACTATTTGCTCTCCTTCCTTCAGCAGATGGAGCTGAAAAGGGAAGCCCGCGAGGAGGTCATCCGGTCGCTGCCGCTTTCACAGCTGGACTGCATTGTTTCCAATCCTGATATTCGCTGGGAAGAAGAGGGCCGGGAGTTTTATTACAAGGGTCATATGTACGATGTTGCCTCCATTCGGGAAGAAAACGGCCGTACAGTTATTTACTGCCTGAAGGATGGCAAGGAAACCGACTGGCTGAAGCGAATGGCCGAGATCCACTCGGAAGGACGCCGTAAGGACAAGAAAAATCATCTTCATTTATTCAGTTTCGAATCGACCGAACCGGTCTTTGAGAAGACACCAATACCCGATGGATCATGGGTAAAACGCGCAGTTAACCCCTCTTTGTTACTTCCGCGCGGTTGCAGCAAGGCTATTTTTTCTCCGCCCCGATGCTGATCATTCCCGCTCTATTCTCCCTGCAAGTTGCCGGTTCCTGCCGAACCGGTGATTCCGATATTTAATATCCATCCCATTAAATCATTTCAATCATGATTCGATATCGAATTTTATATACGATTATACTTCTGTTATTTACTGCTACGCTCTTCGCACAAAACACCCTGAAAGGGAAAGTAATTGATTCAAAAACCGGTAAACCGCTGGCGGGCGCCACGGTGAATTATGGAGGCAAAGGCAGCTCAACCGACCAGGAAGGCGCCTTCAATCTGCCTTGCGGAAAAGCCGCCTCTATTACCGTTTCTTTCGTGGGTTACACCTCCGTTACCCAACTGGTAAAAAACTGCGAGACCTTCCTGACCATTTCTCTTGAAAACTCTGGCAGCAACCTCGATGAAATCGAAGTGACCGCCACTTCCAATCCCAATAAAACCCTGCTCTATCAGCCTGTTTCGCTGACCAAGATCAACAAAATTGAGTTGAAAAGAGGGCCGGGGCTGTTCCTGGATGACGCCATTCAAACCAATGTGCCGGGCGTTACCATGAACCGCAGAACCATTTCGGGCGGACAGCAATTCAATATCCGTGGTTATGGAAATGGCAGCCGCGGTACTCGTGGCATCAGCAGTAACTTCGACGGACAGGGTTATAAAGTATACCTTAACGGCATTCCGGTTACCGATGCGGAAGGCATTTCCACACTCGATGATATCGATTACGGATCAATCGGAGAAGTGGAAGTAACCAAAGGTCCTGCCGGCACGGTATACGGCCTGGCGATCGCCGGAGCGGTTAACCTGCACAGCGTTCGCCCCGAAAAAGGCAAGACATCCATCGGCCAGGAAGTACTGATCGGTAATTATGGCCTTCAACGGTATACCACCACCCTTCAAAGAGGTGGCGAACACGCTTCCCTGTTGCTGAATTATGGTCACCAGCATTCCGACGGAGCTTCCATACACAACGAATCAAAAAAAGATTTCGTAAACCTGTCTTCCCTCATCGACGTATCTCCCAAACAGCAATTCACTATCTATGGCGGTTTCAGCAACAGTTACGACCAGCGGTTGGGTGAACTGACCCTCACACAATGGAATACCGGTGATTATTCGGGCAACCCCGAATACATCAAACGCGATGGTCACAGCAATGTGATCACTTTCCGCGCCGGTGTGGGTCATTCCTACCAGTTTGCCAAATGGATCTCCAATAATACCTCCGTATTCGGTACGGGCTTTACCAGCAATGTGAGTTCAGCTGCCGGATGGACCGACAAGAACAGCATCAACTACGGACTCCGTTCTGTATTCAATACCAATTTTCAGCTTTCCAGCAAGGTTACTCTCAGTGGTATCACCGGAGTAGAAGCACAGCGCCAGGATGCGCAGACTGTTGGGTACAGCATGAAGCAAAATCCAAAAGATACCGGCAGCACCTGGAAATACGGCATCAGCCCGTACTGGGTAATCAATGCGGCTACCTCCAATGTGGCAACTGTCAGCAAGACTTCTTCTCTCTTCACCGAATGGACGCTCGGCCTGCCCAAAGATTTATCTCTGACTGCCGGAGTAGGGGCCAGCAAAATGGACATCGTGTTAAACGATCGCTTCAATGCGGAACTCGCCACCCGCCCTTCGAAGTATGATACTACCTATAAATCGATGGTATCACCGCATTTCGCGATTAACAAAGTGTTCAACAAACAGGTATCGGTATATGTATCATACAGCAAAGGCTATAAAGCACCGGTGAGTTCCTATTTCTTCATCACCACTCCTGCCGTGGCCACCGTTCCGGCAACACCGGCTACCGGCCGCGTAAATGAAGTGCTGAAGCCAGAGGTAGGCAACCAGTATGAAATCGGAAGCAAGGGCCAGTTGTTCAGCAATGCGCTGTCGTATGAGCTGGCTTATTTCAATGCCAAATTCGACAACAAGATGACAGCAGTAGCAGTTTCCTCTCCGCTCAATCCGAACACCACCCTGTATTCTTACGTGGTTAATGGAGGCAAACAGGTACACAATGGTGTGGAAGTGCTGGTGAAATACAATATCCTGGGCAAATCAAAAAGCTTCTTCCGGCTGGTACGCCCGTTCGCCAACCTCACTTATTCTGATTTCAAATACGGCGACAATTTCAAAATTCAGAAGTCGCCTACCGTTACAGAAGATTACAGCAAAAAAGAAGTGGCCGGCGTTTCCAAAATCGTAGCCAATATTGGTGTAGACCTGCAAATGGCCGCGGGCCTCTATGCCAACCTGGTTTATAACTATCGCGATCGTCAGCCCATCACTTCCATGAACGATACCTATGCCAGCAGTTACAACCTGCTTGGTGGTAAACTGGGTTTCCGTCAGCAGCTCGGCCGTCATTTTGATTTTGATGTTTATTTCGGTGCGGCCAATATGACCAACACCAGGTATTACCTGATGGTGTTTGCCAACCAGTTGCCCGATGCCTATATCCCGGCGCCGCGCAATGCGCAACTTTATGGAGGAATCAACCTGAAATATAATTTCTGATTGGAATAAAGCCCGTTTGAAAAAACGGGCTTCCTTTTAAAACCGAGTTATGATGAAAAAGATGTTACTCCTGGCGATCGTTCCCGTTCTGCTTGCCGGATGCGGTCGCTTCGGAAACAAAGAAACCGATGGTAAAAAAGACCAGCGTATTGTTTGCCTGTCCAAGCATCTGACCGAAATGGTTTTTGCCCTTGGCAAAGGCCATAATTTGGTAGCCGTGGACCTGAGCAGCACTTATCCCGACAGTGCCAGGCTGTTGAAAACAGTAGGCTACCACCGCGCGTTGAATGCGGAAGGAATTATTTCCATGACTCCCGACCTGGTCATTCACAGCAATGATATCGGTCCGGAAAATGTGCTGCCGCAATTGAAAAAGGCCGGATTAAACCTGAAAGCATTCGGCGGGGCCAACACCATCGACAGCGCCAGACTTCTTCTCAGGGAACTGGGGCAATTTTTCGGAGTGGAATCGAAAGCAGATTCCATCATTGCTTCCATGGATGCCGGCATCCGGCAGGCGCAGGACAGTGTAAAAGCGCTGGCATCTACTGATACCCCTTCGGTGATGATCATTCATTTCGGTCGCGCAAACAACGTGTACTTCGTTATGAGTGGCCGCAATGGGGTGGGCGATAAAATGATTGCCCTGGCGGGAGGTAAAACGGCGAAATATGATGCCAAAGGCGCCCGCCAGATCAGCGGAGAAGCCGTAGCCACGGCCAATCCTGATATCATCATCGCCACCGATTTCGGCTTTGATCAAATGGGAGGAATGGATAAATTTATCGAAGGAGTTCCGGGTGTGGCGCTCACCAATGCGGGAAAAAATAAACGCATTGTTCGCTTTGAAGAACACGACCTGGTTTATTTTGGTCCGCGGACCGGTGAGAACATTCAGAAACTTTTCAAATTACTACATCCTCCTCATTCCCATGAAGCCCCTGCCAAATAAATGGCTGATACCGCTCCTGCTGCTGTTGCTGTTGTTTACCATAATAGCAGCTATTGCTTTCGGGGCGGTATCCATTGCTCCTTCAGAGATGTGGTCGGCCCTCGTTCATGCTATTCGCGGTGAACCGGCTTCCAACATTTATGAAGGTGTTTTTATGCAATTGCGATTACCCAGGGTATTGCTCTGCACTTTTGCCGGAGCCACCCTGGCCGTTTCGGGTGTATTGATGCAGGGCCTGTTCAGAAATCCAATTGTTGAACCCGGTCTGGTGGGCACCAGTGCCGGCGCCGCTTTCGGAGCCTCTGTTGTATTTGTGCTGGGCCCGCTGATGGGTATCGGTTTCAAAACTTTCTTTGGCCCCTTCCTTACTCCCGTATTTGCATTCGGAGGCGGACTACTGGCGACCTACCTGGTATACATCATAGCGGGGCAATCTCAAAAAGCCTCCATACTTTCTCTTTTGCTGGTTGGAATGGCCATCAATGCGCTCGGGTTGAGTGGTACGGGCTTCATGAGTTATATCGCCAGGGATCCGCAGGCAAGAAGCATCACCTTCTGGAGCCTGGGTACATTGTCGGGAGCGTCGTGGTTCCAGGTGACGGTGGTTGGCAGTGTGAGCAGCATCGTGTTTTTTATTTCGCTGAGATATGCCCGCCAGCTGAATGCGCTATTATTGGGCGAAGAAGATGCGCTTTACCTGGGTGTTGATGTAGCCCGGCTGAGAAAAAGAATACTGCTGCTGAATACCCTGATGATATCAGTACTGACGGCTTTTACGGGAGTGATCAGTTTCATCGGGCTCATCGTTCCCCATCTTATCCGGATCATAATCGGAAGTGACAATACACGCCTGCTTCCTCTTTCCATGCTGCTGGGAGCCATCCTGCTTCTGCTGGCCGACCTTGTAGCCCGTGTACTTTTAGCGCCTGCGGAAATTCCGATCGGCATCATCACCTCCCTGGTCGGCGCGCCTGTGTTCATCGCGCTTTTGAAAAAGTACAGCCTGCCCGGAGAAAAAGGAGGTAACCATGGTTAGATTGCACGATATCCATTACGAAGCGGGATCAAAAAAAATTCTGCAACACATCAGCGGCGATTTTAAGCCGGGCAAGATCAACATGATCCTGGGACCGAATGGATCAGGCAAATCAAGCCTGATGAAAATCATTGCGGGTAACCGCATCCCCCACCAGGGAACGGTTCACTATCAGCAAACTTTATTATCTCCTTCCCTTATTCGTCCATTATCCCGCCACAGGGCCGTACTGGGTCAGCAGCCTGAACTGAGTTTTCCGATGGCGGTACTGGAAGTGGTGATGATGGGCCGGTATCCTCATTTTTCCGTAAGACCAACGAAACATGATTATGAGATCTGCCGGGAAGCCCTGACAAAACTGGGCTTGAATGAGTTTTCAGAACGCAATTATCTGTCGCTGAGCGGGGGCGAAAAACAGCGGGTGCAATTTGCAAGAGTGTTGTCGCAACTGTGGGACTGCCCACCCTCGCAACACCGTTATCTTTTTCTGGATGAGCCCTTGAACAATCTGGATATCCGTTACCAGCAGGAATTTCTGCATATCTGCCGTTCATTTTGTAACGAACACAGCACGATCGTCGCGATCATTCATGACATCAACCTTGCTTTTCAGTACGGTGATGAGATTTGGGTATTGAAAGATGGCCGGCTGGTGGCTACAGGATCGCCCGACAAGGTATTGACTGCCTCCCTCATCAAACAGGTATTTGAAGTGGAGGCTTCGGTAATGCAGGATCCGGCCAGCGGCCAGACCTGCATGGTATTTCATTCGCCCTGAGATTTATTTACTATCCTTTGGCGGGAGTGATCACAATATTCCGGTATTCGATCGGACCATGATCTCCCTGGAAGTAGATGGGTCCCGGCTCTCCTTCCTTGCTGTCGAGAGCGCCGCCGGTAATGCCGGGTATTTCCTGGTTCTGGATGATGAGTTTTCCATTGGCAATAACGGTCACTCGTCTTCCGATGAGAGTGATATCATAACTCTGCCATTCGCCCGCAGGCCTGGCTGCAATTTCGCTGGGCTTCAGGAAGCCGTAAACCGCACCCAGCCCACCGACCCATGGTTCGGTTTCGCCGCTGGCATCCTCGATCTGTACTTCATATCGTCCGCGAAGGTATACACCGCTGTTGCTTCCTTTGGGAAACCTGAACTCAACATGCAATTTGAAATCTGTAAAAGTCTGTTCGGTTCTGATATTCGCTCCCGATTTAGGGCTCTTCAATACGCCACTCTCCACAACCCACTGGTTTGTTTGTCCGAGCGCCTGCCAGCCGGTGAGGTCTTTTCCATTGAACAATTTGATCGGGCTTCCCCATACCGGAGCCTTCTCGCGTTTCAGTACCGGCGCACGGTTTCCGGTGAAAGAATATGTTTTCCCGTCTGGCATGGTCATGCTTCCGCTCATGGTTTCACCATTTACCTCTCCCTCCACTTTCAGGTAATTGGCCTGTGATTCCCATTGGGGAGGAATGCTGAAATTGAATTTGGAGCCTTCTACAAATATTTCCGAAACGGGCCTGGCACTGCCGCCGGCTGCCACAAAATGACCCACCCAGGTACGAATTCCGGAATGCTGTACTTCCAGCCAGGAGGGCAATTCGCGGCCGTCGCGGTTATAGGTAAGGTCCCAGCGGCCTTCGATGGCATTCCTGGATTGCGCCTGCGCCCAGCCAAACAATGATAGCGATAACAGACAGAGAAATAGCTTTTTCATGCGGGGTAAATTGAGTGCTGAAATTAGGGAAATGTTTTTTATTGCAGCTCCGGTTAACAGGGAAATGACAATACAACCGGCCAGGAAATACCACTTTACGGTGAGAAAAGCAATCAGCGATTAGTAGTACCTTTAATTGCATCTAACCTTATACCTTAACTTAACTATTATGAAAGCGGCAATCGGCCTTGCACTCCTCGCAAGCGGTCTGTTCTTTTCTCCCATGGCGAACAGCCAGGGCTTGCTTAAACGAGTCAAAGAAAAAGTTAACCAGGCTGTCGATAAAATCGGCAGTACTGAATCTTCCAAAAAACCAGGCTCGCAAGATTCTCCTTCAAACAACGGCAACAACAATTCGGGAAAACCGACCAACAAAGGCGGTGGCGGGCTCACCAATACCGAACCACCGGATGTAAAACTGCAGATGGATGATGCGGAAAAGTCTTTTGCTTCCAAAAGTTATTCCGATGCGCGTTACTCCATTCAACAGGCATTGATGGGTATCGAAATTCAGTTGGGCCGACAAATTCTGAAATCACTCCCCCTGACGTCGGTCTCGCTGCCGGCCGATACCATGCAGGATAAAGTAATGAGCACGCAATGGGGATGGAGCAACCTCTCTATCCAGCGGGTTTACCGCGATGGCGACAAACAGGAAACGATCACCATCGGCAACAACGCCATGTATTCCGCTGCGCTGAACATGTATCTCGCCAATGGCGGCATGGTACAGGCCAATGGCGATTCGCAGAATATGAAACAGGTAAGGGTGAAAAACAACAAGGCCATCATCCAATACGATGACAGCAAAGGATACACCCTGATTGTACCCCTCGGCCAAACCAGTATGATCATCTGGGAGTGCATCAACTTCGCCAGCGAACAGGAAGTGATGTCAGCCGCCAATGCCTTCGATATCGACGGCATCAAGAAAATGCTCGGAGAACAATAACACAACAAACCTGAATCATGAAAAAAACATTTATCTCCTCCATACTTCTGCTGAGCCTTCCCCTTTGCCTGCTGGCTCAACAGGATTTTTCGAAAGACATGACCACCGCGAAAACCGCTTATGGTGCCGGCAAGCTCGAAGAGAGTCACTTCGCCCTGATGCAGGCCATGCAGGAAATAGACCTGATCGTTGGACAGGAAATCCTGAAACTGCTTCCTCCGAAAATGGACACCCTGACGGCCGTTCCCAAACAGGATAATGTGTCGACCGCCGTCGGATTTGTAGGCACTACCATCCACCGGCTTTATGGAACAGGCACGCGGCGCGCAGACCTCTCCATTGTTAGCAACTCCCCTCTTATCGGCATGCTCAACGGACTGCTGAATGCTCCCATGATCGGCATGATGAGCGACGGCAAAACAAAGACAGTAAGAATACAGGGATATAAAGGACGTCTGGAAAAATCGGAAGGCAGTGATGGTAAAACAAACTACGAACTGCAAATCCCGCTCAGCAATACCCTGATCACTTTTAAAGTAGACGACTGCACCGACTCGCAGATCCTCGCCCTGGCAGAAACACTGCCACTGCCCCAGATTGCGAAACTGCTCCAATAGAAAAATAGTCTTCCCGGGGGGATAGGTTTTCCCCGGGAAGTTTTACCAGATGATCTTGCCGCTCTCCAGTTTTTTATTATTGATGTCTGCCAGCTGGTAGAAGATGATCCCTCTGGGAAGCAGCAACAGGTCAATCTTTGCGGGCAACCCATCATATCGGCGCAGCAACCTTCCCGTTGCATCAAACAACAGCAGCCTGGAATCGCCGGGTAATCCGGGCCGGGTAATATAGCTCACCAGCGGGTTGCCGCTGGCCGGATTGGGGTAAAAATAAATATACCGGTCACCGGAAGTTAACACAGTGATCACGTTTGAATAAACCGTTGCGCCGCTCTTTAATTTGATCCTGGCCCTGAACAAATGTGCCCCATTCGAAAGCCCATCCCAATTTTGCGTATACACCAATTGGCCGGTCGATACTTTTATGGAAGCGCCGGCGCTAATGACCGCTCCGGTGCCATTCAGCTTTTCGAATCCGATGCTGTCGATATAAAAGGTTCCGCCTGCCTCGAGGATCAGTTTTACCGAACGGGAGGACAATAATTCATAGTTCAGCGTTCGGTAAAAACAATCGGTTCCCTGTATTTCAATATTGACAGCCCTGCTCCTGACAGGTTTCAACCCGTTTGTTGTCAGTGGCTCTACGGCGTAAGTGATAAATGGGGAGTTGGAACGCTTTACTACCACAAAACTGTCATTTACAGTTCCCGCATCCTCCATATACGCGCCGCCCTTCATGGCGTACAATTTGTAAGATGTCGCATAAGGATGCCTGTTCCATGACAACTGAAAGGAGTCAGGGCACAAAAAATCAACACGGGGATGAGTAACGGGAGACAGCAATACTTCCGGGGATAAATAAACGCCCGCGGACGTTTGCATTTTAAAGAGTACAGTACAGGAAGTGTCTTTCAACGACCATTTGAACAGGCGTTGCGTCAATGGTAGCTGTGCCAGTGTTTGCCATTGATTTCCGCGATCGAGGCTCACCGAAAGGGTGCCGATCTGGTTATTATCGGTAGCGGAGGTATTCCATCGAACTAACGATGTGGTCATTTCATCAGGGTCCATGTCTTCGGCGGTTTGGGGACTGGTAAACTCGAAGTCCCCGGCTGTATCAGACTGGAACGCTACATAAAATGGGATTGACTGCAGGTTGGCCGACCGGGCCGTCACCCGGATTTCATAGTTTCCGGGAGCGGGCGAGTCAATACTGACTTGTTCTGAGGTGTTCAGTGAATCCCGTCGGCGTACCGGCGCTGCGTTCAATGAATCCGCGTTGGGAAAACTGCTTAATACCCAGGGCCGGTATACTTCCAGTGTGGTCAGGTTCTTTATTTCAATATCGAGATCATTTACCAGGGCAGCCTGGTTGTTCACAGCGGCGGCGGTATCGTTCCAGCAAACTGTCACTTTCAACTGCGAAGCCTTTGCCGGAACAGATAACAGGCGGACCCAGCTTGCTCCCGGTGTCAGTATGCTTCCATCATACTGTCTGCTCCGTACACTTCGGTAAGCGGCCAAACTGTTCAGTAGGCCATAGCCGGTTTTATAGTCGATTCCCCTGGTGTGAATATCTGTAGCAGTGTTAAACAGTATCGCCTTTAACAATGAAGCATCGGGCAATTGCTGCGCATTGGAATCCTTGTATAGTTGTTGCAGAACAGCGATCGTTCCGGACAGCATCGCGGCCGCATCGGATGTACCATTGGGACCATGGGCGCACAATTGAGGAGCCAGTCGCCCATCATAAACCGGTCCGGCCGAGCTGAGGGGAGCCACGAAACCGGAATTATCTATGGCCCCAACCGTAATAATGTTCTTGGCTGATTTAAAATTGCCGGTGAGGTTGGCGTAGCCGGTAATATTTTTATATACCCCTTCGGAGGCGGCCAGGTTTCCCTGGTTGCCTGCCGAAAACACATGTAACAGGTAGGGGTTTAACCAGGATTGCTGATCATAGCTGTTGGCTTCTGCCCCATAAAAAGATTGAATGATGGTGCCGTAGGAATGATTCTGGCAGGAAACGTGCTGAAGCTGCAGAACAGCCGACTCGTCTGCAAACAGGTTGCCGAAGCTGCTGGAAAAAAAAGAAGCATGGGATGCCAGTCCCCGCCCGTCGTAGTAGCTGTTGCCTGCTCCGCCAATGATAGTCGCCATGGTAGTGGCGTGTTGCTGTACGTTGGGAGCGGCGATGGGAGAAGGAACAGAACGGTTGATCAAATCAATATCATCAGCATCGGGCCGCTGTTCTTTTATGCCCACCACAATACTGGAGCCGTTTGCGGAAGGGAATATTCTTTCGAGAGCATGAAGGCCATGCTGGGTACGATCGTAACCTATTACGCCGATCTCCGCTCTGGGTTCGGCTCTTTCATCAATAAAATAAATCTCTTTGAGTGTCATCAGGTCTCTGATCATTCCCGCTTTTGCCCTGATCATTATCGATCGACTCGGTGAATCGATTTGCACCACCTCCATCTCCCCGGAATACTTTTCCAATGCTTTCCGGAGTGATCGCCAATCCTGTCCTGTCAGGATGAAATTCCTTTTTGAAGAAACATTATAAACGGAAAGTTGTCTGTCCAGGAAAGGCGACAATTTCCAGGAAGGGTTGGCCGGCCGGACAGCAAATGCTGAGGACAGTCGTTTCAGTTCAGTTTCGGTAGGCACTTCTATAACTGCCATCGAGGGGAGCAGTGTTCGTACAATGGTTACCGGCGGAGGCGCTTCCTGCCACTCTACCAGGTAATATGGTTGCTGCGGATCATAAGCGATCTTTTCAGTGGTAGTAAATTTTTTTAGCAGCGAGTCCTTTACCGATCGTTGCGCCCGGAGTTTACCCGAAGGCATTCCGATGCCCAGCAGCAACAGGCCCGCGTATACAATAACCGCTGATAAGGTTGTCCTATGCATGAATAGTAAAGGTCTTTAGCAGGATTGAAAAATAAAAATCCCTTTCCGGTAAGGGAAAGGGATTGATGGTAAGTTAAGAATTAATACACATAGTTCAGGGCGATTACATCATCCGCATTGAACAAGGGGCTGCCGTTGGTGCAGGCCATCATCCAGGAGTTGTAGCTGCCGCTTACATTGGTGGGAGTACCCGGGATCCATACCGCACCGATAGTACCGGCTGATTCACCGGCACCTGGTCCGCAGCTGGCTCTCTTTTTATAATCGGTATGACGGAATCCAATGGTGTGACCGATCTCGTGAGCAATTACTTCATCCACTTTATCAACTGTATTGAGATAAGTGGTGGCACAGCTGCTGTTACTGAGCGTAAAGCCAGGTGCCGGATTGCCGGAGCTGCTGGGGAAACCGGCTGATTGTCCTAAAATACATCCGCCACCGGAAGTGCCCAGGTTGGCAGCGGTGATATTGATCTCGCCGCCGGAACTCACTCTTGAAAACCGGATCTTGAGGTTGTACCCGTTGTAACGGGCCAGGGCATTGTCCAGGGCCGTATAATAGTAGGAAGGGAAGCCGCTGGTGATGCTGACCGTTATGGTGCGCGAGCCGCTGGCTGGTGTACTCACAACGTTATAGGTCCGGTAATGTTCCTCATCGGCCACGATCAGGAAATTGGAGGGAGTTGCGCCGGACATCTCTTCCAGCTGAGCGCGGGTAAGAAGGATGTCCGATTCTACGAGGTAGTTTCCATCGGGAGTCTTATCTACCCAGTTGCTATTGAACCCGGCCGATTTAACCAGGTTTCTCTCTTCGGTAGTCAGTTGCGGGCTGACCTGGCTTTCTGAGGAAGCCGATTTCTTACAACTGGTTCCCATTGATCCCAGTAATACAAGCATGCAAGCTGAAACGGTGATTCTTTTCATGTGAGCAGTTTTTTGTTGGAAAAATTGGTGATAGACTGAATTTACCAAAGCTGCAGACCTGTACCACCAAATGTTTAAAACTTCCCGACATAAATACCCAAATTCCATTAAGGGTATCTATGCGGATACAACTTCGCGTTGCACGATTTACGATGCGCAATGGGAAAAAACCGAACTTTCCCGATGTCACAACTCCAATTCCCGATTTCGTTAACCCGGTTCATCGAATTCCCGTATCCTTGCGAACCTTAAACACTAAAACCAATCAATCATGGCAGGTAAGGCAACAATGAGCAACACCATGCGTATCTGGCATCGCTATCTCGGATATTTCCTGGCCGGAATCATGGCGGTATACGCTACCAGTGGAGTAATCATGATCTTTCGCGATACCGACTTTCTGAAGAAGGAAAAGCTGATGTCAAAATCGCTGGCTCCCAACCTGGAAGCCGACTCAGTTGGAAAAGCGATCCGCATCCGCGACCTGAAATTCGAATCGGTCAATGGCGACCTGGCCATGTTCAAACAAGGATCTTACAACAAAACAACCGGTGAAGCGAAATGGACGGTCAAAACACTGCCCACCGCCATTGAAAAGCTGACCAGGCTTCATAAGGCCAACAGCAAATCGCCGCTGTTTTTCCTGAATATATTCTTTGGTGTTTCCCTGCTGTTCTTTGTACTCTCAGCCTTCTGGATGTTTCTTCCCAAAACTACCATCTTTAAAAAAGGGCTCCTGTTCACCCTTGCCGGCATTGTGCTGACAGTTGTGATGCTGATGTGGCCGTAATGTTTTAGGGATTATCGTTTATCGTTTCAGGTTTCTCTGTACCTGAAAATGTTGACCTGCTTCTCCGGGAGCTCCATGCTTCAATAACGTTAAACATGAAACGATAAACGCAAAACGAAAAAGGGCTCCGAAGAGCCCTTTTGAATATGCCGTTTTCCTTTTTTACACAACCTTAAACGGCCACTCAATCATTTATTATTGCTGCATACCCTGCATGGCGCCTTGTGATCCTTCCATTTCCCCTTTCATGTTCTTACGCTTGAAAAGGCTCATGTCCATTTGCCCGAATCTCCATGAAAAGTTGAGTCTGAACATCGGAGAGTCCATCATGCGGTAACTGTTCAGAATGAAATAATCGCTGGCAGAGTACTGCTCCATTCTGCGGGTGCGGAAGATATCACTCACGCTCAGCGTCACGGTTGCGGTATTGTTCTTCAGGAAGCTCTTCGACACAGCCGCATCGATGCCCCAGTTTGATTTGATATATCCCTGCGCAGCACTTTGAGCCACACCCATCATCGGGCCTCCCATGCCTCCGCCGCCCTGGTTAACAGGAAGGTTGGTTTTCGACTGGTAAGTTCCCGACAACTGGATCTTGAAATTCTTGGGAAGCGTAAAGTTATTATTCATCTTGGCGAACCAGCTCCACAAGGCTTTTTGGGAAGTGCCATTGATGTTATCTGTATTGATCTTCGAATTGTACAGGTTGAAGTTGCTGTTCATATCCCACCACTTGGCGATCTTGTTCTGTGAAGTCAGTTCAAAGCCAACGGAACGGCTTGAATTGGCGTTGATATAAGTACTGATCGGCCTTTTGGTACCTCCGCTGATCGTAATTGTATCCAGGTAACGGGTGATGAGATCGGTACTATGTTTGAAATAAACGGAGGCCAGCAAAGTATTGCTACCCCTGAATTTCTTGGAATAAGACATCTCCAGCGAGTTGGTGAACTCGGGTTTCAATCCGGCATTACCTCTGGACCAGTTCAACTGATCGGTGGAATCAATGAAAGGAATTGTCTGCATGAAAAATGGACGATTCACCCTTCTTGAATAGTTCAATTGCAGTTCCTGGTCCTGTTTCAGTTTCTGACTCAGGAATACGGAAGGGAACAGGCTCAGCGGATAGCTGTTTGAAAACTCTTGCTTGGTATCGGTCAGCTCGCCTTTATAGTTGGAGCTCTCTGCCCGAAGTCCGAGCTGGTAACCGAAGTTCTTGATGGAGCGGGTTACGGATACATAGGCTGCATATACTCTGTCGTTGTTCTTGTAGTTGGTAGAACTGGAAGTTACCTGCTCAAACTTTCCTGTTGAGCTGTTGAAGAAAAAGTTGCTTTGTCCGTTGCTGAGCTTGCGCAGCTGGGCGCGTACGCCGGTTTCTATCTTGCCATTGTCTTTGAACGGACGAACATAGTCAGACTGGAAAGTCATGAACTGGTTGGTTCCGTTTCCGATGATCTGTTGTTGAATGTTTCCTGTTTGCGAGCCTCCCTTGCTGCTATAGATATTCGTATTGTACAGCGCGTTGCCGTTGTTCTTGCCGGAAAAGATATTGAAGTCGCCGGTCCATTCTTCTCCTTTACGGGGAAACAGGTATTTGAAACCACCCTGTGCTCCATAAGCATTGAACTCACGCTTGTTGGAAGTGCTTCTTTCTGCGTAGCTCAGGTAGCTTCCGTTTGCCAGCGAACTGTCGGAAGTGAGCATGTCTTTCGGATTGAATTCGCCATGAACTTTTACACCGGCAAGCGAAAGGGTAAGACGGTTGGTGGCGAAATAATCCACACCCGCTCTTCCGAAGATGAATCCGCCATTCATTCGGGTATTGCTGTTTTGATCCACCAGCAGGTTCGGCGAGCTCAGCATATTCCGGATATCTGTATTGCCGGTACTCCTGTTCTTCATCTGGTTGCCAAATGCGCTCAGGGTAACGTTTACTTTTTCTTCGCGGAAGCTGAAACTACCGCCACCGTTCAATCCACCCCGCTTGTCAACACCAGCCTGCAGCGAACCATTGTATCCTTTCTTCTTGTTTTTCTTCAGCACGATATTCAATATACCCGCATTGCCTCCGCTGGCATCGTAACGGGCAGAAGGGTTGGTAATCACTTCCACGCTTTCGATCGCGTCGGCAGGGATCTGATCGAGGGTGAGAGTGGTAGGTCTTCCGTCAATATAAATTTGAGGAGCCGCGTTGCGGAGAGTGACATTTCCATCGATATCCACGTTTACGGAAGGAACGTTCTTCATGACATCCACCGCAGTACCGCCGGCACTCACGAGGTTCTTATCTACATTGAATACTTTTTTATCGATGTCCATGGTAACTCCTGGTTTGGTGCCCACCACCGTAACGGCCTGGAGCTCGGCGCGGCTGATCGCCATTTTTATCAGGCCGAGGTCTTTCTCTACATCGGGCATGGCAAAACCATTACCCTGTGCGCCGGCAGGTTTGTTGGCGCCCGGACCTTTGGACATATCCATTATAGTAAACTTCTTTTCAATGGAAGCAAAGCCGGTATTGGAAACGTTGAGGGTGAACTGTCCAACGAGCGGAAGTGTTTCGAACCGGAAATCGCCGTTGGCCTGGGTTGTTTTAGCGCCAATCAGCACCTGTTTAAATTTCTTGGTAACGGTATCGAACTTATTATACATAAGCATCACCGAAGCGCCGTTCAGCGGTTTGCCTGCGCTGTCCGTGATTTTTCCAAACGCCACGCCAATGGCAGGAATTTGGGGCATTTTACCTCCGGCAGGCACCTGGGAGAAGCCAGCCAGGGTAACTATTGTCAGCAGCATCGCAAGCCAAAACTTTTTCATCAGTTAAAATTTTCGGCTAAATTATACCGCAACAACTTCCTTTGAAAGTCAATTGATACGAACGCCGGAAATTCTGCGACGAAACCCCCTTTTGGATCGGTAAACGATTTGCCTATATCGGGGAATATACCTGCCTGGCCTGTTGTAATACCTTTTCCTTACTGAGTGTCATGGTTTTGCATTGCTGCCCCTGGTATAAAGAGCGCTGGTCGGCGAAGTGTGGACTTCCCTCTACGGAACTGGCGCCGAAGGTGTTTACAGTTTCAATGATGGGCAAACTTCCATCCCGCGGAAAACGGACAAAAGCGATGTACGCATCGCCCCCGGTCATTCTCCTCATTCCCTTTTTCCAGGGTGCCGAGCCCACTGCGGCGAGTACATCCGGAACCCCGGCCTGTGGCCAATATTCCTTTCCCCTTACCAGCTTTTGAACCTCTCCCAGGGTCAGGTCGATGCGGTGAAAATACTTCATCAGGTGATCATAGATTTGCTGGTATACTTCCACAGCCTCGGCAATTGACAAAGCATCATTTGATCTTCCTTTCATTACTTCTGGCACCAGCTGGTATGCCATGGAATAGATCAGCGCGCCCCTGCTGTCGGCATCCGCCCGGTGATCCCAGGTTTTCCACGATTGAATAAGCGGGGCAAGATGCGGATACTGCTTCTCCTCCACTTTGGAAAGATTGTCGGCCGCATATCCGTAGGGATACAATATGGGTGTGGGCAATTGCCGGTCGAATTTTATCTTTTTCAGCTGATCATAACTGATCTTCTGCAACGGAGCGATCAGCTCCCGGGCACGCTGGCTCCTGTTGTTATTGTATAACTCGAACCCGTCTTTAGGGTCGAATGAAGCGGCAGAAAGATTATCGGCCGCATCCGAAGCCAGGAAGGGAGAGTGATTGGTGTTGAACAAATATCCCGAACGGGGATTGATGTATTGAGGAAGGGCACTCACGGGTTTCATCTGCTGCCAGAGCGATGCCCTGGTATTTCCCGGAACGGTACTGTTCCAGTGAAAGGCAGGATTGGCGGGGCGCACTGGCATCTTCGCATTGGAAATGTAAAATATCGTGTCGTACCGGTCGGCGTACATGATGTTGAACATGGCCAGATGATTTTGCTGAACGGCGGCATAAAACTCGGAAAAGTTCCGGGCCTTGTTCATGGCATACCATTGCTGAAGTGCTCCCACATCCATCAGTGCGGGCAGCCGCATTGAAAACCAGGCACCGTCGGGAGATTTTACCGTAGGGCCATATATGGAACGGTATACCGTTCGTTTGATGGTAACAGGTACTCCCTTCACTTTCAGCCGCAACACCCTTTTTTCAAGCGTCAGCCATTCGCCGTCAACTTTATACTGACCGGGGTGTTGGGGGTCGGTCTGCAGCTGGTACACATCCAGTTTATCGGGCATATTGACCGTATGTGCCCAGGCGAGGTTTTCATTTACTCCGTGAAAGATCAAGGGAGCGCCGGGAAACAATCCTCCCAGGATATTCCATCCTTCTTCGCTTTGCAGATGTGCTTCATAAAAAGCTGTCGGCCCTTCTATGGGTTGGTGCGCGTTGATCACCAGCATATTTTCTCCACTCGCCGATTTGCCGGAATGTATGGCGAAGGCATTGCTGCCTTCTCCTTTGAAACCGGCCAATTCGGGTATGCTGTTGTTTAAAATGGAAGGAAGTGTGCGGTCTACTCCGCAAAAGATGGCTACTGAAAAACTTGCCGCAGCGAGATATTCTTCCACAGTGACGGGGAATACATACTTATTGACTACCTGATCGGGATGCTTTTTACCATAGGCTTCCAACCCCATCAAATACCCCCTGAGCAAATCCAGCAGGCGGGGATCGAGGTGACGGACCTGGGTATCTGCAACGGCCTTTGTGTTCAACAACCCGAATACATAATCAACGGTGGCTCCCTTTTTGCCAAGATACGTTCCCAGCCTACCCTTGGCCGTGAGCAACACCTGCTGAATCGTTTTAAAATCATCTTCCGCATGCGCCCAGGCCAGGCCGTAGGCTACTTCCGGGTCTGTTGGGGCGAAAATATGAGGTACTCCGAAAGAGTCGCGTGCAATAGTGATTTTATCAGGATGAATCGTAGGATTCTGTGCGAAAGCAGCCATCCCGAAAACAAGGGTAGTAATAAAAAATATCAAACGCATCCTGTAATTTAAGTGTTGAATAGTAGATAAACAAGATTTGAGGAGTAATTAGTCAATGAGTCAATGGGCGAATGCAATGTGCCAATGGGCCAATGTGCCAATGCAATGACGAATGGCGAATGGCGAATGACGAATGCAATGTGCCAATGAGCCAATGGGCCAATGCAATGACGAATGACGAATGACGAATGACGAATGAATCTGAGATCTCAAATCAACTCGAACTCACTCTTCGC
>CAZSAQ010000012.1:12804-154095 GCA_964605065.1 uncultured Chitinophagaceae bacterium | reverse complement strand
AACATTGAATGGAAATCTTTAGTTTTAAGTGCTACTAATTAGGGGAAGCTTTCAACATAATATCCGGCTTTTACAAAATCAATTAAAAGAAATATTACCTTATATTTAACTTCGTTCAAGATTACTGAATACTACTCTATCACGGTGTCATATTTTGTATCAGCAAATATTATATAATATTGAAGATTGAAGACCTAAACTCAATTACCGAATACAGTAAACGAACCTACTCAGTCACAACCAATAACCAAGAATAATTAACCTTATACGAACTTCATTTGTGCTAGAATGGCGCCGACCGCAGCGAGGCGAACGATTGAAAAGCCGCTTACATTTTTTGCAAGCGGCTGAACGATTTTGGAAGTGCATCAGAATTTGAAGTATAGATATTTGTTTGTATCAATAGCTATTTTTAAAAGGCTTATTAGTTTAGACACAATTTCAATTAAACGCTTAACTTTAATTTCTTGTAGATAGTTATTCAACTGTGTGAGTATTTCTCTTTTCACATCTTGAGAAATTATCCAATCATCTTCCCCTTCTTGTATCATGCTGTTATTAGCCTCATTTATTATATCAAGTACTTTGCTGTTATATTGTAGTAAATAAATATCCTTTATACCCAAAATAAGGACATTGCTATTTTGTAAGTTCTCAAAAACCCACTCAACAGCTCCAGAATAGCCTAACTCATCGTCGTCTAAACTCTCTGCAAGAACAAAAATTAGATAATCCTTAATCACCTTTTGGGTTTGTCAGTGTTTACAAAATGTGTTTGAGCTTGTACCGCATCTTTGGCAGCATCTCCTTTTAATGAACCCGTAGAAGGTACTTTCCCATCCATTGTCAAGTATTGCCTTTTATTGTGGTCGTATATTCTAAAGTAGTTATTTTCATTATCAACTATAACCTCAATATTTGTTTTTGTGTTTAGATATATGGTTTTTACACCATCTGCTGATAATATGCCGTTTGTTCCAGGTGCGAACTTTTGTATAGCTTGTGAGGTGCTCGCCTTACTCCAGCTTGGACTAAATTTTAAAAAAGATTGTAGTCGATTTTGAGAACCTTTCGCATATTGGTAAGAATACCAAGCCTTTGAGGTCAGGGGCCCATACATTGCTGTATTGTTCTGCATATTTACAGCCCAAGTAACCCAAGCTACATTTACATCTTGTACTTCATTAACGAAGATTGAAGTAAATTGTTCTATGTCAACATTATTGGGGTTTTTAAGTATTTCGTTAAATAAACCCATTTTATCTTGATTAGTTAAGGAACTTGCAAAGCCAATCTTATAAGTATTGCTTCCGTAAGTAACCACAGCACGGGGTAGTATTTTGTATTTGCTTTTACCAGCCCCAAAGGTAAATATTCGTAACCATAATGGAATTTCGTTATACTCTTTTGTTTTTGAGGGATCGTTGGTAAGAGTGCCTGTGCCATCCTTATTTTTTATCAAGGTATAGTGTTTTTCTTCTTCACCATCTAAATCTATTGCCTGTATTGGTTTATTTCCTGCAAATTGGTAAGGAGTGTACCACGGATATGATTTTGTAAGTGGGTCAACACTCAAAAACCTCCCCAGCCTCGGGTCGTAGATCCTCATCCCATAATCCTGCTCGTTGCCAATGCCTTTTACGTCATTCTCCGTCTCCTTACCATTAAACCCATACCTATACGAAACCCCGCCCGCCCCGCGGTTGGGCATGCGCATCCCAAAGGGATAATAATCCTGGACCTGGATATCGTCAGCAAGATAATAATCTATCAGTGTATCTCCGCTAATCGGCACCCCGTATTTTTTATCGGTGATGGTTACCAGTACATTGCCCAGGTGGTTGGACAACTCATAATTCTTCCATCCCCTCCGGTATGTACGGGTACCGCTGTTCAGCCAGTTCATATCATACGGCGACACATCCACGGGCTCAGACCAATAATCCACGCCCGGCCGGCTGCTGCCATAAATATGCTTCTCGGCCAGACCCAGGTTCAACCCGGCAAACCCGGCGCTGTCGGGATTGGCGCTTCCCGAAGCGTTATACACGGCCATCACATTGCCCTGCGCATCCCTCACATACCAGGTAAAATTCCGGGTAGTGGTTCCAAACCGCTCCACGATCTTCCCGATCCGATTGCCCATGGCATCGTATTGATAGGTGATCTTTTTGGTATCACTGATGGTAGTAGCTGCGCTGCGGTTGATCTCGGATATCTTTCCATATACATTCCACTTGATGCCCCCGGCGCTGGGCACCATGTTCTCCGACGAATCGTAGATCAGGTTGCCGATCTCATCATAGGCATAGTTGAGGTCGCTGGTCTGGTTATCGAGATCCCCGGTATACAACCATTGACCGGATTGATCTCTCACCCTGCGCAGTTTGTTGGAGCTGCCATAATACAGGTAAGTGAGGCTGTCCCTGGCCGACCCGCCGGCATCATTGCGGAGGTATTTCAAAATATTTCCATTGCCATCATAGGTCACCCGCTCCTTGAATCGTCCCCCGGTGCTCAATGAACTACCCCATGAGTTGGTGGTCTGGTTCAATCCCCAGTACACATCCATTTCCTTATACCGGTTCAGCTGATCATATTTGTAATTGTATAATAACGGATCGTTCAGCTTACCGATGTTGGTGACCATGCTGCTGATATTACCGTTATACAGCGGGCGGTAATTGCTGTTGAGCAAACCTCCATAGCCGGGGAAGGGATTGGTTACCGACGAATTAATGGCGGTATAGTCGGCCGTATAGTAACTCAGCGTATAACTGTAAACATCCCTGGCTACATACCTGTTTTCGCTGCCCGAATTTCCATCGCCCCCCATTTCATAGGAAGCATTCAGCCCGGTACTGTTCACTCCCTTCAGCCAGCCCTGCAGGGTATAGGCATAGTCCACCCCCTGCACCAACTGGTCGCCCAGCACCATTCGGGCCAAGGGTCCGTGCCGGTAATACTGGTAACGGGCATCGGTCTCCCAGATCAGGCTATCATTGCTGGTCTCCACTTTGGTGAGGCGATTTTCGGCATCATAGGAATACCGGTGCAGGAACATATCACCCCAGCCCGGCTGGTATTGTACCATGTTCACCTTACCGCTGATCAGATCATACTTGTATACGATCTTCTTGAAGCGGTTTCCATTGGTGTTCATGATGTTGAAATTGTAGGTCGGGGTAGACAGGCCAAAGTCCTGCAACAGGGTATCTACGTTGCCATGTATATCATAGGAATAAAATGTCGCGCTACTAAAAGACCCCGAAGCTCCGGAGGGCCTCAGCATTACATAACTCACGCGGTTGCGGAGATTGCGCTGGCGAACGGCCAGCCGGTAATCGCCCATTGCGGAGAATCCTGCGTATGGAAGATCGTAAACGGTTTCCGTGATCTGTTCCTGCAGATTGGTGCGGTTCACCAGCCAGGTAGCCAGGTCGCTTTGGTTTCGGGCGATCGCATCGGTCATTGGCCGGGAAGCGCTGTCGTTCCTCACCTGCCCTACCTGAGTGATCCTTCCCAGGTAATCATAAATGGTGAAGCTGTAGAAGCGTCCATCCTCTGTGGCACTTGCCGCTTTTTGTTTGGCGTTTCTGCTTATGGCCAAACGTCCTAAGCGGTCGTACCAGAACTCGGAGCTGCCTCCGTCCGGACTGTTCTGAGCCACTACCTGGTTTAAGCTGTTATACCGGTAGTTGGTAGGCAGATTGTGTGCCGGTACCAGCAGGGTTCCGGCGGCGCGGGCCGATTTTACCGAATCGCTCCAGCTGTCCATCCAGGCGAATTTGCTGACATTGACGCCTTCGGGCGGAACGGTTTTTATGAGATTGCCCGCCTGGTCGTAATAATACAATGTATAGTGGAACTCGCTGGTTAGCGACGTTACTTTGAAATCTTCATTATAACGTGCCTTTAAACATTTGGCCAGGTATCGGTCTTCAAAGCTCGACAGCAGCGAATCGCGATAAGCTTCATATAAAAGCGTTCCTTTCCAGGTGGCGAAGTTGGTACTGTCGTCGCAGGGGTTGTGTTGTTTCAGGGTTACCACCGGCAATACGGGTTCCGTTTTTCCGCAAAGCAACGGTCCGGCAACGGGAGGCTGACAAACATCAATGGCAATTCCGCATCTGGCATACATCGCCTGTATATGGCTATAAGGGAATACCTGTTTGAATTTGGAGTTGAAGAAATCCTTAAACTTCGACTGGCAGCAGGAAAGTGATTCTCCCCCATTAGAAACCTTACCGCTCACGGTATCGCAGTACTTGCTGACCAGCGAATCATAATGCGCTTTGAAGTAAGTGTAATAGGAACTCAGGCTATCGCAACGGATACCGCATTCATCGGCGCATACGTTTACATGACTGCCTGTTCGCAGGAAGTAAATGGAATCCACCTGGTTGAAAGTATAGGAAGTGCCTTTGCGCTGGTTGAAATAACTGGTGAAATCCGACGCGCAGGTAGCGCTCTTGAAGCGGGGAACGTTGATGACCGTCTGGTTGCATCCATTGAAGCCCTCATAGAAAAGGGTATCTCCGGCGAGATTGATGAGCTTGTAATAATCCAGTTGCGGCTGTCGTGAACCGAGCGTCGTATAGAAATAACGCAAACGGGAAGTGGCTTTCCCGAAGTATTTGACAGCCAGCAGGGTCGTATCGAAGTACGCATATACAGAATCGTTGTTAAACTTCAGGCTGATATCATGCCAGTTGTTGAAGGAAAGGGTGAAGGGCGTACTGAAGTTGGTATATACATTATTCACCCCGACAGAGACGAAGGTTTTGTGGAATTCCATTCGCAGGGAGGCGGTCCCATCGAAATTTTCAAACTTGGCGTGTATCGCGCCGATGTATTCAAAGTTGGTCACCAGGCTGGTATCCGGCGCTTTGATCCTGGCGGAATAGGTAAACCTGCCATCACCCATGCACAACCTGTCGAGATAGTCGAAGCTGACCCCTCTCACATTGCCGGTGGTGGGCCATAAACTATTGGGGTGCGAGGCGATGCCACCGGATATGACCGTTCCTAACGGAACGGTGAAATCATAGGTATCCGAACCTCCCGGGTTGGGTACTTTTTCCTGCCCGCTGTAGTTGAATTTCCAGTGAGCCGTATCGCAGCCGCTGGCATCGAGCCGGCGAACGGTATCCTGGTACACCTGGAGGGCAGCAAAATCGGCCACAATCTTACTGAGGGTATCGAGTGAATAGGTACTGGCGCTGTCGCAGGCGGCAATGAATGTCAGGTAATCCACCGTGGATTTCGAGAACCCGAGTTTCTGGTTCATGAATTTTTCAAACAGACCGTTGTTGGCCCGCTGTGTATCGCTGGTGTCTTCCAATACGGGGGTGACAGCCGGGAATTCTGTTTTGAAACGATGATAGAGGCTATCGACCATACCGCAATTCGCGCATACGTCCTGTATACCACAGGCGAAGATGGTCGGCACTTCAATGGCTGTTTTGAAATAAGTGCAATTGATGGTGCCGTTGCAGGCATTGCGCAGGGTATCGAGCGCTCCGCTGCGCATGGACACACCGGTTGTGCGGTATACAAATGCGGCGAAGTTGGCATCGCCCTGCCCATAAGTTTTGTATTGCTGGTAGTATTTGCCAATCTGCGTACAGACACAGCTGTCGGGTTTGGACAATACCTCATTGTTAACTATTCTTCCTTTATTGTGATCATAAAGAGCCGGCGCTGATATCAGGTAAACGTTGCAGCTATTATTATAGGACACACCTACACTGTCGCAATAGAATTTCAGAAATTGCTCAAAGCTGCGGAAGGTGAAATTACTGGAGGGTTTTACGCTGCTGGCTCCAAAGGGGTGATCGCGGTCTCCTCCTTCTTTACAAATTTGAACAAAGCGGGAAATGATCTTAGCGGAATCGCCAGGGTTAGGGAAGTTACAGGGTTTTAATTCCTCCCACCACTGGCTGGCATATTCGTAAGCTGATGTATTCACCACAGAATCCAGCCTGGCCTGCGCCGCTGCCGGATCTACCGAACCGGCCGTGGGCGTTACAACCGGGTTCTGGATATTGATGGTATACAGGTAAGGATCGATCGGCAGGGTAAGCGGACCTGCTGCGGCCACAACTTTGTATACTATCTGAGATTTGTATTGCAGGTACATCTCCCGGAACATCTTCCAGGCCATGTCCAATTCTCCCTGGCAATCACTTCCCAGCTTGAAAGCCGAATCGATCGGTTTATAGGTATTGAAGCAGCTGGAGAAAGAAGCTTCTTTGCAATGCGCGTAGATGGTGGCGAGCGACCATACACTGATGGTATCTCCACTTCCGCTACCTATTTTTCTTCGACGGAGCGAATCGAGCATCTGGCTTTTATACGAACTCGCGATTAACGCATACAACGGATCGGCCTTGGCGGGTACTGAAAGCATTTCGGCCGGTAACCCTGTCCATCCGCCCGGATTCAGGAAGCCGCTGTCTTTGGCTGCCTGGTAGGTTTCCACACTTCTGAAACGTTCATCCCACTGGCTGCTGGCTTGCAATCTTTCCAGTTCCAGCAGGCGCTTGTATTCAGGATGGAGGGTTATTAACGAATCTGCCCAGCTTTCTTTAAAATAAGTAGTGAAATCGTTTACCGACAAGCTCATAGGGGTAACCTGGTTTCCATCGGCCAGGGTAACCAGGTCGATGGCTCCGGTTTCATCCTTATAATTGTCGATGGTCTGGTATCGTCTCTTGAAGAGGGCAAACGGCTTCCGGAAAATTGAATAGAATCCGATATTCTCCGGGTTGGCATATTGACCGAATGGCGGAGTAACATCGAGCAGCATCTGTTGACGGATATATTGGGCATTGTTGGTCTCTTCCACCAGCGTGTCGCAGGTAAACAGGCCACGAATCCGGTCTTTTTCTTCCTGAATAAACTGATCGAGTGTTTTACAGGTATTTTTTAACAGGAAGATGCTGTCGCGATAGTAGTCGACGGCTTGCTGGCTGATCGTCAGTTTTTTGGTTATCAGATAATTTCCCTCTTTGAGGTAAACCGAAGTATCTACTCCCGGAAAGGGTTGATTGGCGTTATTGGCGATGTCGAAACCACTCAGGCTTAAGTTCGTTCGTTTGATGACGAGTGGTTCGCTGTTGGGGAATGAGGTATTGTTGCACTCATCGCTGATGTTGATCTCCAGGTCGTACAAGCAATCATAACAAATGGTAGTATCCAGGCAGTCTTTGATGCGCAAACTATCCGGCAGCAGCGAATATTGAAAACGGTGGTTACCCGCACGGGTAACGATGAGACCCTTGCTCGATTCAATTGTTTTCCCTTTTACAATATTGCTGCCCGAGTCCAGGAGTTTTTTGGTGATCACCCGGTTGACGCTGGACAGAAGCGTATCCATTTTGGTGAAGGGCTTTCCGGCAAGGGCGGTGGCGATGGTTCGGCCATGCATATCCACATAGCTCACGCTGTACTGACCATTGGCGTCACGAACCATATTTTTAAAGTAATGCGAGGAATTGCCCACTTCCGTACCGAACAACGCATCCAGTTCGGGCTGATCTGCCGCGCCATAGATGTATTTGGTTTCATGGGAATTGTTGTTGACCTCCGCATCCAGCGCGCCAATCTGGAAGGTGGACCCTACGCCACCCTGCATGGCGATTCTTCCGGTATTATCGGGTGTGTATCGGGTTTCCGCGAAAGGATATTTTTTGGCATCGGGTATATACTTGTGAAAGGCGTAGTTCTTCAACGGATTTTGCGGTGAATAATATTGAGACGCCCCCCGGGTACTGTCCATCGCGGGTGCCCCTACGGTGCAATAGCAGGAATCCGACCAGGTACCATCGTATACATCCTTGGTGTACTCGCTTCCATTGATAGCTGCATTGAAATTGGGCGTGTATTTGATGAGAGAAGAAAGCGAAGGGCTCGGCAGCACCTGTATCACCGGGCGGCCCTGGAAATCGTAATAGGTTTCCGCCACTACGGTTGTATCGGTAGTATTGTCTTTGGTAACGGTCTGTCTCGCACGCAGGGAACCATCGTAGTATTGCACCACCGATTTCCGCTTTCCTTCTTCGGCAAAACTGGTCGTAGCCTGCCAGTTCAGTAGTCGCTCATGTCCGTTAAAATCATATTGCCCGAGACCTTGTGCATAGTTGGAGCTCCAGAAAGATTCGATGCGTTGGCCGTTGGGACTCACTTTTACTGATCGCACCCTGAAAAACAGGTGTCCTTTGCTATCGTATAGCAGCGGGATCAGATAGGTGCTTTGGGTGATGCTGACACGGGTGGAGTTTCTTTCGAAAAGTTTTTTCGGATCCAGTTGGGAAGGATTACTCACTTTGTAATAATTCTTCAATGCCGAAGTGTCGATATAGGTCCATTCCAGGTCGTATTCATCGGCTTTTAGTTCGGGGGTCCAGCTTACCCGCAGTTCACCTTTGCTGGCAATCAGGGAGGTGTCCTTAGTTACGGTATCTACGGCCTGGTTGCTGCAATCGAAGGTGAATTCGCGGCTCACGAGGATCTCGTTTTCGACCATCAGCGAGCTTTCAAATTGTGCCAGCGTGCCCGATCCTACTGTTACGCTTTTGATGATCACCTTGGCTTTTATTCCGCCTTTAAAAGTGTAGATGGCCTTGTTGACATAATACCCGTTTTTGTTGTAGTCGATGGTCAGCGACAGGTTATCAACCGTGGTGGTACGGATGGTTCCTCCATCGTCGTAGTCATAGGTGATTTTAAAGTTCAGCGTTACACTGAACACATCTGGTATGCGGATATTGGAATGCTCATTAATTCGAAATGTAACCACGTTTCTGACCAGGTAGGCAGTTTGCTGGCTTCGGAGCCCCGCATCGATGTAAACAGAATCGGCCACTTCCGTGGAAGAATCTTTCCTGACCTGCTGCCCTTTGAGAGGCACCGCTGAATAACGCTCGTCGGTAGCGAACCCATCCAGGCAAGCCAATAACAAGGCAATGAAAACCGCCAATCTGGTAAACTGATACATTCTGAAAGCCATAACAGACTAATTTATTGTTCTGTGACGAGGTTAATAACTTCAAAATTTGCAAACGGAGCTACCGGTTCATACTTCCCACCCTTTGTAATAAAGTATCGAGAGGTTTTGAAAGAATCATCTACTATAATCGGGTCGTGAGCAAAAACAAAAATCAAACTGATGCTAATGTATCCGCCCGGAAGCGTGTATGCGAGCATTTCATTTGATGGTCCATCGCAATTACACTTTTTCAACTTGTAGTTTATTGTTTTGATCTGGTAATTGACCGTATCATATACAACAGTATAGGCAAACACCGGAGAGGAAGGTTTAAACTGAATTTTCATGGTTCGGATATTAGCCGAATCCGAAATAGTATACCCGCTTGTGTAGGTTTTGATAAACTCGTTTTCTGTCAGGTTCAACTTCAGCATATCGTTGATGAATGGCTTTGGATTCTCTACCTGCATGGTACTGTCTTCCGTATTGACGAATATCCTGAACTGATCGTTCTGCATCATTTCCAGATCAGGACCCGTCACCTGAACGGAATCGTCGTGCAACAGGTAGGTCAATTTCAGAGTGTCGTAGTGATTGCCAGTCGAATCAAGCTCGTAGTAGTTGGTCTGAACGGTAAAAAGAAACAAATCGAGATAGAAAAATCGCTCCAATCTGAAGAGTTCCTTATTATATGTTGTATCACCAACATTACTCTGGCTGAAAGAGCGGGTTGACACTGCAAAAACGGAAACGAACAATATGCCTATCATTATTCTGGTCTTCATATCTCTTTTTTTACTGTTTTAATAAAGCGCTTCTGGATTCTTTGATGGTTTTGATACCTCTTTCTGTTTCCTTTTTAACCCTGATCAGGGTGCCATCGTCATCGTATTCATAGAATGAAGCATAATTATTCTCATCCAGTTCCGCCATCAGCCGTATGTTGACAGGGTCGTATACAAAAGACTTCATATTGGAATTGAAAGGATGAATTCGCAAGTCATCAAAGAAGACAGCGGTACTGCTGGTTGCTTTCATTACGACCGACAGGGTGGTTGCGGAATAAGGAATAGTAAGAGTATCCTCTATTCGCTGCCATCCTTCGATGATATTTCCCTTTGGCGTCAGGGTCACATACTGCGTACTTCCGTTGTATTTAATTCCCATTCGTACGTTAGAGTAACTGCTTCCGCTGCAAGGCGCATTCTCTTTCACCCATCCCGACACCACCACCTTGGTTCCTGCCACCGGGCCAAACAGTGGATTCATAACATTGATGGGCCTGAGGGTTCGAAGACGAACACATCGGAATGTATCCAGCAGTTTGGTACCGGACACATCTGTTGTAGTTGGCAGGTACAATTGCGCCTGCGGGATGACCTGTTTGGGAGTTTTGGGCGATGACCAGCTTAAACGGATATTGGCCCGTTCCTTTCTTTCCCTATAATAAACTTTAATACTGTATAACTGACCAGCCTTTAAAACAACCGGATATTTACTGACTCTATCCTTGTCTTCATCATCTCTATAAGCTCCGGAGGGTTGTTCAATAAACTCCTGCTCAACGCCATTGATCTTTAAGGAAAGCCCGGCACCATCGTCAGAATTCAAATAGAAAGTGTATATATCTGAAACCTTTGGTTGTACGAACCCGGTCCAGGTTACGTCAAACCAATCGGATGGGAATCCCGAGATGGGCGAACCGGTACCCCAGTTAAAATTCACCGTTGCATCGGTACGAGCGGTGGAAGTGTTGTTGTTGTAATTTTTGTAGACACCCCTAAGTCCCGTGCCTGCAGGCGAAATAATCGTATCAATTTTTAAAGTTGTAACCACATCGATGGATACACCGGCGGAATCTCTGTTATTGGCCGCGGTGTCGATGAGTTTAACCGCCACTACGGCCGAGTCATTTCCGGAGACCCTCATGCTGTATCGGCCGGTATGGCTTACCGTATCTATCCGGGTTCCACCGCCCTTGGTAAGGTCAATAAATCGCGGCGGGCCGCATTTTTTGCAGGTATCGGTTCTATAGTCATAGTCTTCGAAACCATCGAACATCATGTTACGGTTGCGGCTGTTTTGTCCTACGGCCACCGGCAGGGTCTGGTTATAGCCGTATTGTCCGGCGTTGAATCTGTCGAGCGGATCGTGGTTTTCGATCTCATAGCCTCTCTTGTTGAAGAGTTTCATTTCACTGTTCCACACCCAGCGCATGGTATCCGAACTTGGTTGCAAGGCTACCGTACTGAAATTCCAGTAAGGCTGGAAAGCGGCGATCTCGCCATTTTTACGAATATTGGTAGCCGCGGCCGGATCCGATTCCTTCCTTCTGTCAAAATAAGTGTAGGCCCGATCCATCCGCCAGTTACCGAACACACCCCATCGATAGGGATTGATGGAAGTATCGATATTGGGTTTGCAAACGAAAGAATCTTTTAAAGAATAGCATTTCAAGACGCCGCCGATTAACTCCATTTGGGCGGTATCAGGGCAGGTGGAGTAGTTAATTTGTATAGCCACAGATTGACAGCTTTTCTTTCTATTGATTGACATCGTTAACTCTCCATTCATATTTGTAACTCCACATTCCTCATTGAGATTTCCCCAATAGCATAGTCTGTTATTGTTGTTGTCTGCAAACAGGCGAATAGAAATGGCCTGATCAAGAATTGTCGAAGTGCCAGTATACCTCGCATCTAGCATATCTTGAGTTAGATTGGAGATCGGTACAGTTTGTATCCCCTGCTGATCTGTTGTCGGGCCAAAAGTGGTTGAGTTCACCGTCGTAGAATAGACATCACGAAAATATTTGGAAATCAACACCTCGTTATCAGAAGAAGGGAAACTGAATACTCTTTGAACCAATGCCTTATTTCCTCCTCCTGTACTTTGCAGCGGGTTTGAAGCAGTGTGTTTGGTAGAATTATAACTTAAATCGTGGTCAGCGTCATGAGGTGTAAGGAAAAGGTCCGCAGAATTGACTTTCGCTCCTTTTGGAATGGCCGAGAAATCCAAAAGGATAAAAGATCTCCGACTGATTCGAACATCTGTCAAACCTCCCGCTCCAGTATTATACCCAATATAATCTGCTAAGATTGTTTTCCCGTTCCCATAGACCGAATAATTCTCGCTCGTGCGCAAAGGCTTGTTACGCCTGTCCTGCTGGATGTTTTTAATTTGTTTTGATCGTACTATCGCGTTTCTTACTACCGGATCCTGATAGGCTTTCACAATAGTATCCTTTGCATATAGCGTAGTATCGATCTTCCAGACGTCCTTGAAGCGGGCTGCGGCGGCAGCGATCACGGCAGAGGCTGTATCATACACTACCCGATAAGAGCCCGACACCTGACGGATGGGACTTTTCAGGGAGGTGATGGTTCCTACCGGCGAGGCCGATACGTTTCGCTTGCCCGACCGGATGATCTTCAAATAATCTACCTGGGCCGTGTACGGCTTCCCGTCCTTATCAATGAAATACAAACCTGTGTCTTTCTCCCTGCCCTTACCTGCATTGATGGCCCATACTCTTTTATAACTCAAATCGGCAGAGAATACAAAGTATCCATCCTGGCAGGTATCAAGACTGCCTCCAGCCACCCTGTTTTGCCTGCCATAGGTCCATATCTCATCACCGCTCTCGAAATAACGGCTAACGGGAAATGAATCCCTGCCATTTCGATAAAACATCTTTCCCTCATGAAACTCCACGTTCTTGAAAGTGGCTCCTACATTTTTGTATGCAGGCCCCATACCTGAATAGGCCCAATGGGCAGGATAGGAGAAATTGTAGATGGGATCGTCGAACTCGTTGTTTGTTTGTGTAAGCAAGGGCTCGCCTGTTTCCCCATCATACACCAGGTTTCGCGTGGTTACGCGGCTGCCCTTTTCTATATGGAGTACGCTATCGAGGATGCCAAAGCGATTCACGATTTTCAATACGGCAATAGACCGGTAACGATTGGTTTCATAAGTTGGAAGCGTAAAGAATACCCCATACGTAAACATCGGAAAGGAAAAGGTTGGCATGATCACATCGGTATGGGCACTTACACCAAAGGTCTTAGAGGTCTGTTCCCTTACATCGATCATCAGCTCCACTTCTTTACCAATTTGCGCGTTGGTATTGATCACGCCCGAAGCTGAATCAATGGTTTGAACAGTATTGGACAATTTGGGACGCCCGGACGCATCGTTCTCCAGCTTATAGTAATTGTAAGTATAGCTGATGGGGTTCTTGAGATCGTTCTGCGCATAGGAAGATTGTGCCTTCACTCTGCCATTCATATCATTCAACTCTACTTTGAAACCCTGGGAAAGAGTCACATAATGCTTGGCATCGAACTTCAGGAAATTGCGTATCCTGGGGTTGAAAGTTTTCTTGGTGGCGTCATCAATGGCCGTCAGCTCAACCAGCGTCGGAAAATCTTTGGTAGTGTAAAACTCCGTTTCCTCAAAGCCGGTGGCAGACTTTCTAGTTTTATGTATGGTTTGAACCCTCACTTTGCTGTAACCAACCGAGGGGGAAGGGAAAAATGTTTCAGCAAAAGGTTCTTCGGCGCACATATAATCTGTTGGTGCGAAAATGCCTTCTTTCTCCGAATACAATCGAAACGGCACTCTGAAAGGATTTTCATCTGCCCCAACAGACGGTTCGTAGGAGGCCACTCCGGAGCTGATCACTTTTTTTAACCCGTTACTGTCTAGCACCGTAGTATAGCTATACTCCTGACCATAGTATGATTTTACCTGCTGACCTACCGTCATTGTATCCCAGTAATCTTCCACTTCTACTTTTTTAACCCGGAGGCCGCCACCGAGTTTTTTGTAAACCGGGTTATCCAGCCTTACAAAAGACCTGGACAGATCTGCCAGGTTGCAATACTTTTTCTTCCTGGCATTTTTCTCAAAGCTGCTGACGGTATTCTTGATATTATCGGCAGCGGTGGCCAGCAATTTGATAATGGTGGTAATACTGAGGTTATCACCTGGCTCGGAGTTAGGATAGGCTTTTGAGGGAAGATTGAGCCTCAGAAATTGCAAAGCCGTCGTCACGAAGGCACTTTCGCCGGATTTGATCTCTCCCAGCTTGATCCAGATCTTTTTGTCGGAGGAAGTTCCCTTGACGCCATAATCAAGGATATCAGCCCACACCGGAATCACTTCATAGCCGCTCCCCCACTGGTCTTTGGGAACCTGCACCATCAACTTGAAATAAAGTTTGGAAACACCCTCCAGGTATTTTCGGTAGATGTCGGCCTTGTCTGTCGCCGGTTCGGTTACATTTACAAACACAACACTGTAATCGGATCCGGAAGCGGAGCCGTACAGGGACGCATTATTCAGGCTTCCGGAGGAAGTACTGGCAAAACCAGCCAGCGTAAAGAACTGCATGGCCCGGCGATTCTGTACATAAGCATAATCGTCCGACTCGTAGGTCACTTTGATCTTACCGCCCGACGGCAGTTTGATATCAGTCAACACCCAGGGTGCGGCACTATCGGCGGCTTTGGTGGCATCCCAGCCATTGCCCGTTTGCAAAGTGTAGGGGTAGTCCGCATTATCCAATGTTTTACCGGCACCTCCTGGATTATCTTTGGGATTTTTGTAATTGCCCCATCGGTCGTAGAACTTACTGTTATAGGCCGGATTATTATTGTATTTAAACTTATAGGCATTCAGTTTTCCTTTTTCGTTTTTATTATAGGAAAACCATACAGCAGTCAGCGTCAACTTGCCCGAGTCGGTCAATGATCCGGGGCTTCCCTGACATAATTCGTAGCTGTACTCAAAGTGAACGGTTTTAATAGGCCGGGCATTAGCAGCACCATTCTTCAGATAATCTGCTTTGGTGTAGAGGTTAATCTCCTTCAGCCGATATAATTTCTGTGTATTGCTTCTGCCGCCATTTTCTCCCTTCACGCCATTGGCATCGAAGCGGGTACTGTCCAGCACGAACGTAGCAATCATTGTTTTCGATTCAACGGAGTTCAGGTACCAGATTTCTTTTTCTCCATAAGAATAGGTACCGCGCTGATCACGATTGTCGGTCTTCAGCCCGTCGTTATAGCTGGCTTTATTTTCTGCAAAAGGAGCTCTCCATTTAAAAGGATTATAATAATTGTAAACCTGAGAATAGTTGAATTTAACAGCATCTCCCAGGTCATCCTCTGTAATTCCATCACCTGTTATATCCACGTAGTCGGATGATAAGATGCCCGTTAACAGATAAGAGTGGGCGTAAGGAGGTAATTGTTCCTTGGAAAAGAGGCCATCCTTACCTTTTGGATTGAAAGTAGTATTCTCCACGCCGGGAGTATAAGACACCAGTCCGGTGGCCGTTTCCGAACTGAGGTCCGTTGCCATGGTAACGTCTGTCTGACCGACATTATAGACTGGTATTCCATAAACGTATCGTCTTCCTTCTTCATTCAGAACAGATATTTCTGAAATATGATGCTTGTTACGGCCGGTCGAATGGCGGCTGATGACGGTATAGTTCGTGTTGCAAGAAGTAGCCGGAAAGGAATTGATGTTGAAAGACTTGATCTTTTTATCGAGCGCCAGTGAATCGGCTTCTTCTACCGTGAGATAGGTGATAACCTGACCACGCTTATCTCGGTTCAACTTTACGGTGTTTTCTGTAATGGTTTTGGTGCCCACTACACGACCACTTTTAACGAGGGAGAAAACATTGGTGGCTTTAAACCTGTCCTTATTCTGCTGATTCTCGGGGCTCAAATTGGCGCGCATCAGATAATCGTCGCCCACTGATTGAATATATGCGGCATTAACAACAGTTTTCTCACTGGGATTTTTAAAGTATACGTTTTCAAACGTTGAGTCTTGGTCATGGAACTCTGTTGCCGTTACCGCATCGTTATCGCTTTTCCAAATAGTATTTTTCTGGCTGGTATGTACTGTATTGACGTCGATACCAGTTTGCAACCCTGTTCCGGTTCCGAAATCGAGCCCTACTCCATTCGAGTTACTTTTTGTAGACATATAGTGATCACGCATGTATCCGATATCTCCCCGATAAGGCCGGAACATACCACCGATCCCCTCTCCGCTTATTGAATAGGTATCGTAAGTATAAATAGGCACCGCTATATTAGGGGTGTTCTCCCGGTAACTGACATCTTTCTCCCGGTTCATGTCCAACAGAGCGTATTGATTATTGCGGGCACTCTGGTAGTAGAGATAGCCATAGCCCGGCAAGGTCATGGTAGTATCCGACTTTTCGATGCGCTGGCTGGAACCGTATCCGGAAATAGATAAGGCAGGATGGTTAAAACCAAACAACCCGCCGGGAGAAATGGAAAATGTAAACTGAGAAGATGTGTAGGGCATGGAAATAGTGGGCGTAAAAGAGGGCTTAGCAAAAGAGATGAGCGCGTTTACCCCGGCACCTGCTGAATGAACAAGGTTGCTCATTTCGTAAAGTGATTTTCTAACCTGCGTGGTCATTTGCAAAGCCTGCACACCTGAACGTGAATTATAGGTAGTGCCCAATGATACATTCCCCACAACCTGGGCATCTGTTTTGCTTAGTTTGAATCCCATTGAAGGGCTTATGTCGAGGCCGTTTTGGGAATTATTGGTGAGTGACAGCCCTGCGGTCAGAGCCCCCTGCGTTCCAACCCCTGCATTGAACCCGACAGCAATTCCCGTTTCGGTTCCCCAACCTCTATAGGAATTATGGAAAATACCGACATGAGGAGTAACGGTAATGGGCCATCCAGTGATCTCAAAATATGGACTAACAGTTACCCCGACGGTACGATTTGTTTTAATGCTCATTGTTTTAACGACCGGGTCTGCATTTCCTTTAAAGTCATCGGGCAGCCCCCTCATATTCCTGGTAATGGTACCTGGATTGATATTCCAGCCCAGCCCCACCCAACTGGCTTCCTGATCCATCGAAATACCGCTCTGGTAATGCAGGTTAACGGGGTAACCTCCCACATCAAGCAAAGGAATGTTATAAGCGAAATCTCCTGAGAAAAGATCCACCAGGTTGCTGGAATTCACCGATTGAAAACTGCTCATTTCCGGCTGCCCCGGTCCATTGGTAAACTCCTTTTCTTCCTTTCTAACTGATTTATAGAAGCCCTCTTCCTTGTGCAATCCGGGATTGGCCGCCGGCAAACCAGCTGGCTGAACGTACCCCTCACTCAATGAACTACTCCAGCTACCAGCAGTAACCTTTGCTTTCCCAAAAGGGCCGTCAACGTTTGCCTGAGCAATACCCGACAGCATTTGCAGGTACAACAATCCAGCAATCATTTTTGCTACGCTTCTTCTTTTTTTGGACAGATATACAACCATGACTAAGACGATTTGCAATTAATTTGTTCTTCTATATTCAAATTTCAAGTAGCCTTTTTCAGCTGATCCGTAAACTATTTCCATGAGGTAGAGATGACCGTTCTTTATACTGCTTTCGCTGGTCAAATCGAGCGTCAGATAATTATCTCCAAAAACCAGGGGAATGGTAGAAATATCAAGCGTGATCGCTTTACGAGTTCCGCCGGTAAGATCATACATCACAAAAGTGGTTTCCTGGCGGCTGCTTTCGTTCCTTAGCTGGAACCTAAGCAATCCTGCACATCTCACAAGGCTGGCATCTTCTACTGCTCTGAGTTTGGCAAACACCGGAACAGAAGGATGTTCGGTACTATCTATCCAGGAAGGTCTGAGCCGGAAAGTCCAGATTTCACTATTGGCTATCGGCGATGCGCTGTTTTTAGCCACCACCCGCCATGCATATATTTTACCAGTATCCAATGCCGGGGATGATAGTGGATACTGAAGGTGACTGCCAATGATACTTTGTTGTGTTAATACCGGCGCGTTATTCTGAATGGCTTCGGCGGCGGTTTGTGTAGGCATCACTTCTACCAGCACCCAGTCGAAACTCAAGCTTCCGAAGGCATCCATGGGAGTAGGAGGAATCCATGTAAAGAAAGGCCGGCTCAAATCGACCCATTCACTATCCTGGGGCAATACCAATTGGGGTGGACTGATCGGTTCTACTTCCACGGTCTCACATTCTTCGGATATTACTTCAGGAGCGTCGTTGTTGATTTTGATGATCTGGTAACAAACCTCAAATACCCCGACGGGCAAAAAACCCTCCGGGCTATTGGTAAGCCCATACCCCCCGCCCAGTATCGTGTAAGTAATTGGGGAAAGACTGTTGACAGAAAATAATTTGGCTCCGGTTGGCAATACAACTGTGGAGCTTACCCCTTTCATGATCGCCGTGCCCGTCACCGATTCAGACATCGTCATTTCTATTTTAATATTAAAAGGGCCGGGGCTTGTATTGACTAGAGAAAGGTTCCAAAGCTGTGATTTTAGTGTAAGGCCGAGGGGCGGCAATTGTAATTGAGTCAACACCTGGCTTTGCGCCCAAAAAGCCCAGTTCAGCAAGACTGCGATGATCATTCCTTTTCTCATATTTATCCTTTTTGAAAACGTAAGTATTTGGTGAACTGAATGCTACCAAAGGAGGCTGCGATCAAATCGCCTCTGTAGCCGGGAAGAAATCCTTTCTCATACTGCACCACCAGGCGTCCATCCTTAAATAATTGAAGGCTGCTTTGAAGGTATCCACCCACCCTAACCAATTGGCGGTTGTAGTTATTTACCTTGATACCAAAACCAAGCGTGTTTGAATTTTTGAGATTCCAGATAAAATTCTCGTCTATTACAGAAAGATTGTAGGTTTGATTAGCTGTATACGAAAATGAGGTGATCGTAGAAAAATCTGTAAAATAAAAACTTTGTGACAGCAGGAGGCTGGTGGCATTGTAGTAAGCATATCCAGAATCGCTTCGATTGTTGTAAAACTTATTAAACACTAACGAACTACTGGCCTTGCTACTCCCTACTTTGTACTGATGTATTATGGTACCATATAAAGATTGAAAACGGGTTTCCACCAACTGACTGTCAAGCACCAATACCTGCGATACCGGCAGGTACCCAAAGGTAACGGTTGGCCATCTTCGCTGATGAAATGAAATTGTTGCACTTTTAAAAATTGCCTGGCTATTATACCGCTGCACCAGATAAGGATTCGAAAACTCATTTTTCCGAACTGAAAGAGCCAGCCTGAGTTTTCGTTTAAAGAATGTTTGATCCCATTTTAGCATCCATGACTCCCGGGTTACACTGGTCTGGTAGTTATTAAAGGATTGAAAATCGGAGCCTGTATAGCGATAGCTCCCCTCCCACCTGGACTGGATTGCCGGGAAACTAGAAACAAAATGAACAGAATAGCCTCTCCGGTTTTTATCGCTCAGCTTTTCCTTTTCACTGGTTCCTGTCATTGGATTCGACCGGATATCCTGCGAATAAGTTTGCATAATCTCTCCCTCGATAAAGTGCCTTGTATGGAATGCCCATTTCACTTCAATGCCTGTACCGGCGATCTTGATAGCGTCCAGACTGCGTCGCGCCGGGCTTCCGTTTATAAGCTGTTTGGTTCCTTTGAACCCTGTAATATATATGTGTGATTGTTCAGGCCTTCCCACTCCAACTTTCCCCAGAAATAGAGGTTGTGGCAATCGTTTTACGGAATTATTGATGACAAAATCGCGGAACCGGAAATCAACGCGGCCAATTACCGCGGCAACATAAAACTTGTCGCCGTATTCCAGATTAAGGCCATTGACGGCCAGGTTCTTTCCGGTGAGTTCTGAATAATTCAGAGAAGATCGCCCAAGGCTTGCACGTCTGAGCCCAAGCAGCCATCTGTACTTTGCCGATGTTACTGAATCTCCATAGGCTGCACCTGCCTTTCGGGCAGTTTTCATCAGCATGTCATACGGTAGCTTACCAGTCTTCGCCTGTTGAATTACCTGGTCAATATCCGAAATAGCCTCTTTTACCTTCCTGATACGACTATCTAATGAATCTACTTTGGCTTTCAGAAAGGATGTCGACGACTGTACCTCCTCGTAAATTTTCTTGAAATAACTCGCAGATTGCTTATATAAACGTTCCCTCCGTTGGTTCTCCGGTTCAGATAAATTTGGATCATAAGTGATCCTGGGAACATTCATAATTTCGTTGACCTCAATCAGTTTCTGCAGTTGCGCAGTTCCTCCAAGCCAGATCTGGTAGCCCTGAAGCTTCCCTTTTAGATATGTCAGGGATTCATTATCCAGCGAATCAGTAAGCTTTCTCGAAAGCGCTTCCAATTCCCGGATAATTCCGGATTGAAGTATACGTTGAAAAGACAATCGGTCGAACGAAACCTGGACGTCATTCAAATTTCTTAACAAAACCGAATTCGATCGCCTTCCCAAATAGGTTATTCCAACTGGCACAATATCCCCAACTATCAGGTTGACCTGAGCTGTGACCATATTCTGAAAAACATCCCTTTCAAGCAACGGTGTGTCAATTGCGGACCGGTACTGCATCTGATAGCTGATCGAACCATCAACAACACGAACAGGTCTCTTAATATTAAGCCTCTGAGAGTTTTTTGGCATATTAATCTGGAGAGTCATCGCATCTTTGACACGATGGCTAGTTGCCCTGAGAAGGTTACTATCCGGTTTCCCGAACGGGAATAAAACCGTACTTCGAAGATCACTTATAAAATTAGAATCAACTCCTCCCCATGCATACAACTTCGACTGCAAAGCAGAATCTTCCCTGTTATCGCTTACCTGCCCATCCGTCTTATGACAAATGATGCTTAGTAACGTCAATAGAATGCCAGCCTTAGCAGAAGCCGATAGACTCATACTACAGTTAGTTGATAAAATAACTTCCCTGGCCGCTCTCAGAGAGCAACCCTTAAGTCAACGCAATCGAATCAGTTTGAGAAAAACTTTTACTGTGTGAGACAAGACGGATAGGCAATAAAAATGGGATAAGGGCGTCTACGGTTCATAAAAGTCTTCCGCTCTAAAACTACTAACTTTTTGTATATCTAACTCTAACGCGCATATTTTTTTTCCACCACTCATGTTTTTTGTATCCACTTTTTTGATTGTAAATGTTTTCATTTAGCACGCACTCATCGCCGTAATATGCTTATTGCTTTAGATGTTTTATCGATGTGATCGCCTACCCCAGTTAAGCTTAGATCTGTACATTTCTTAATATAGTCACGCCTGAAAAACTCCATTCTTAGTTACTGGCAGATCAACCATCATTTCGGTTTATATTATTACTATACTATGGGAAAACTATTATGTAGGAAAAGCCTGATTACCTGACTAAAACAATGAAGAATGACGAATTACGACTGGTGAACACAATTTGCCAATGAGCCAATGGTCGTGACAGATGACGAATTACGAATGACAGAGGACAAATGAATCCAACACCAGCATTCAACGTGAAAGGTTAAACCCGAAATGATAAACGCATCCATTATTGCCCGGCATTATCTGCTCGCGCAGGTATGGCCAACAGTTCTTTGATTCGATCAGCATCTCGCGACCTACCCGTGCCATAGCAATTCGAAGCCAGCAAATGTCTTCATTTTAAACTAGTCCTAGCCTGTTACCAAACACACAATAACGTGTAACACCTTCGAAACTGCTACACTCCGACCTCCGATGAATATGATCGTAAAAGGATGTACCGTAGTCTGAGACTACGGTACATCCTTTTACGATCATCGACTTCTCCGATTAAACCGTGTCACCGAAAAGGTTTGGGTGTTACCGGCTGGTTGCTACATCTCAAAAATTCCGCCCATTAAAGTGGGAGGTCAAAAATCATTACCTGGAAGATCATTTCAAATTGCATGATAGGTGCCAACGAGATGATTGGTAAAATGGTCAATAGCTGGACTCTCTAATTGCCAGGAAACTTACAATTTAGACAGCTCTCTAAATTTTAAAACATACTTGTACTAGCGGGGGAGAGCACTAGGATGAGCATCAACGCCAAAAGATGCTTTGCATAAATCACTTTTTTACAAGCCAAAAAACATTATTCAATTTCCTATTCGAATATCAATAATTTTAACATCGCTTGTGTCTACGACCTTTCCATTTTTGAACTTTTGTATATATACAACCTTATCATCTTGCCATTCCTTGGAAAAAATTAAGTCCTCTGAATGCCAATCAATAAGATCAGATTCTGACTCAATATAACTTTCATTTGTACGATTTGACTCTTTGTAAAAGTAAATCGAACATATACTACACTTGCTAGTATCAGACAGTTTATACTCATCTGAAAACTTATTCAATGTATCGTAGTTTTTGTCATTCTGATCTTCCCAATTTTTTACTAAAAAATAAATAGACCTTACTGTTCTACCCTCCTTAGCTTCCATTTTAAAATAGGGGTCCAATGCCACAATCTCCACTTGCTTTTTTGATGAACAGGAAATCAATACGACTATTACAATCAGTTGAATTATCATTCTCATTCTCTATTATTTTATTCTTTCCGCTGGCGCGGGTATGGCCGCCAGGCATTCTTCATTGAACATCTTATCGCTAACCCGTGCCTGGGCCAACCTCATGCAATGCCAGCCTTTGTTTATTCACCATCGGCTCCCGGTAGTTCAGGCGGATGCTTTATACAGGCATATCATTCTTGGGCGTGAAAATCTGTGTAAGAAGGGCATATAACTCCGGGTGCTTCTCCTGCATCAGATGCGGCTTTTCAAAAAAATATTCTGCCGCCACAGCCAGGAACTCGGCCTCATTGGTGGTTGCATAGGGGTTGATGTCTGATTTGCCTTTCTGTATTAATCTGATCTCCTGGTGAATCCGGTTCAACCAGGGCACGGCATAGCGATGGGCCAGCAGCGCGGCCGGCAAGCCATCGGTATCACCATCGGTTTTGTCGACCAGGTGCACAAACTCGTGAACGGCGGTATTGGATCTGTCGGCATGATTCAAAAAACCATTTCTTAAATCAGCCTGCGATAAGATCATCACATATTGCATGGGCCCGCTGCCTACCATGCCCAGGGTGTTCCGGTCCGGCCCTTCGATCTGATAGTCACCGGTAAATGAATCCGGATACAACAACACTTCATGAATATTGGTGTACTCCCAGTCCTTAAAGGCAAAAATGGGAATGATGGCGCCTGCTGCAATAAAAATACGGTCCATCTCTTCCACCACCACCTTTATACCGGTAATGCGTACTTTCGATAAAAACCCGGAAGCCATTTCTTCAAAACGTGCCTTTTCAGACGGCGACAACTGCTGATAAAACAATACATATCGTTGTAATATCTCCTTCTCCGCCGCTGATAATGACTGTACCTGCACTGTCTTCTTTTTCTTGATGGTCCGGAAATAAAGAACACCAGCTATTACCAGCGCCAACAGAACAGGTATTATCATCTTTCTTTACTTATTGTTACAAATAGACCAGCTGTGCTTTCAAATACAATCATCAAAAACACTTGTGAATTTGACTCATGAATTGGCACGCAATTCCTCAAAAAACTACCAAATCAATTAGTTGCAAAGAGAGGAAAGTGATTTGAGTTGCGGCTTTACAAAACGCGTCCGTAAACTACAATTTACAGGCTGTATGGCAAAATGAAGGTAGGCATCCCGGGCTTGTTACTTCCCGGCCCGATGAGTTAATGAGCGCTTGTCTGTTCTCCTGACGGCTACAGCAACCCGCAGGTTATTTCCCAACCCATTTTCTGAAGGCCGCTGTACTATTCTGGCTGGTAAAAAGATGCTTTGTATACCCTCTCAATTTTACAGCCAATATGTTCTTTGAGAATGGCTCTACTCGTTCTATAAAAAATTTGTTAACAAGTTCGCCCCGGTTGAGACGAAAGAACTCTTCCGGATCAATCACTTCTTCTATCTCTTTTAACGTTGTTTCATTCAGTATATGCTTCTTTCCGGAACTATCATACGCAAACATCACCCCTTCTGTTATCTGAAAAAAACTGATGCTGTCCGTATCCAAAAAATACATAGCCTGCTGCTGATGTACTGTAAATCGCCTTTTAAAGTGATTTCCCTCCAGCATCCTGTTGATCCGTTTCATTATTTCAGAAGCCTGCAGATGATCGTTCTGCGCAGCAGTACTCAGGCGGTTGAACTTCTCCCAGGCCTGGCGAAAACGTTCTTTTGAAAAAGGCTTGAGCAGGTAGTCTATTCCATTGTTCTCAAACGCACTCATCCAGAACTGATCATAAGCCGTGGTAAAAATTATCGGGCTTGTTACTTCAACATTCCGGTATATATCGAACGCGTTGCCATCTAACAATTCAATGTCGGAAAAAATAAGGTCAACAGTATGGGTCTTCAGAAATGGAATGCCAGCGGCAACCGTATCGATCTCGGTAACCACTTCCGTCTCTTCTTCCAACTCCTGCAGGAATCGAATCAGCTTCTTTCTGGCGGGCTGCTCGTCTTCAATGATCAGAATGCGTTTCATAAATAGTCCTTTCTATAATGGGAATGCGAACCGAAAAGCTTTCGTCGGTCGATGAAATTACGACAGGTTTATTAGTCAGCAACCGGTATTGCTCCTGCAAGTTCTTCAATGCACGGCCGGAAGTTATTTTGGAGCTTTTCTTTCGATTGATGTTATTAATGACCAGTATCTCTTCCGCAACCTGGATACGGACTACTACCGGATTACCGGCCGAACCGAGGTTATGCTGAAAAACATTCTCTATCAGCAACTGCAAAGCGAGCGGCACGATGTATCCTTGCACGCGATGTTGCTCGATCTGAATCTGGTAGGAATCGGGATATTTGTATTGCATCAGGCTGAAATACTGCCGGGCAAAGTCCAGCTCATCTTCCAGGCTGACCAGCTTTTTGTCGGAAGCCTGCAACACAAAACGATAAATATCCGCGAACTTATTGAGAAAGGCCGATGCCTGCTGCTGATCCTCCTCAATCAGCTGATCCAGTACATTCAGGTTGTTAAACAAAAAATGCGGATTGAGCTGGGCCTTCAACTGTTGTATATTGCTTTCGGAGAGCGCCTGCCGGTAACTTGCTTCCTTTCGCTGCTGCTCCCTGCTTCTGTTATAATAAGAATAAGCCAGGAAAAAACTTCCGTAAATGAATCCATCCAGGAAATCCGAAAAAAGCGACAGTATGAAAGTCTGCCGATCGAAATTTTGTTCCACTCTGTTAAAGAGCAGCGCCACCATCAACCCAATCAGCTTCATCAAAAAGTGGTACGTAACAAGGGACAAACCAGACACTTTGAGCAATGAACCCAAACTGAAAGTAGCGGGCCTCTCCCATTTACGTATAAAATAACGGATGATCGCGAACAGGATCCCCACCTGGCCTAAAGTGACCAATGCCGCCTCGGGGGTGAAAGTATAAGCATTGATCTCCCGCCTTACCGCCATCCGCATATAGATCGACTCCACATAAGCGAACAGCAATATGAACAACAGGAAATACCTGTGACGAGCTATCCTATCGATCCAGGCTGACCACATATACTACAATGAACCTTTAGTATTCTTTTACCCGCTTCCCTTCCACAATTACTTTTTGCTGTCGGGGAAAGATGCAATAATATTTCCTTTCTCATCAAAAAAATCAAGTTTGGCATTATTATTCTTGTCTACGTAAAACATCGCCCGGGGCATGCCCTTGTCGTCGAAGAGGAAGAGACCATTGTTCTCGCTTCTCGACTTTCCCAGCATCACCCGCGGCGCCCCACCGAGCCATCCCTGCTTTTCATATTCCCGGTACTTCTCTTCCATAGCTTTGGGATCCTTACTGCCGAGCTCATTCAACTCTTTCATGATGGCGGCTGTCTTGGCCTGGGACTCACGCGCAGGCCGGTCGTTAAACATCAGTCCGCTGGTCACCAGTCTTTTGTCCCCTTCCCGGAAGTCCTGCGTGAGCAACTGCATCACCTGGTCGCCATCGTATTGATCGTACGTAAGGGATAATCCGGAACTATGATTGCTACCTGTCTTTTTCCCGTCGTAGATGAACCCGCCGCACTCAATGCCGTCTTCGTTAAAAAACAACATTCCGGATCGCTTTTTACGATCCTCATTGGTAGGCCTACCATTGATCTGTTCCTTGCCATTGGGAAATCTTCCGGCGTTGGTGATGATCAGTTTTACCGTGCCATCCTTTTCAACCACGTTAATCCTTTCCACATCCAGTTCTGCAATTTTCTGGCGGGTATTTGATTGGAATGAAGGAGAAATGATGAAGATCATCCCCAATACCGTCGCAGCGGCGAACGCCCTTAAAAAAACCAACTCTTTGTTCATGCTTATAATTTTTGAGGAGATAAAACTATAGTGGGATCACTTTGTGTCTTCCTCAAAACCCTCGACCGCAGGAAAATATCGGTTGAATGCGGGAAAATCTGAATTGAGCAATCCGTCAGTTACAGTTGTCAGGTTAAAACTTTGCGGGTCTTTATATAATTGCCCTGATTTCTTCCATAGATGTTCTTCCATCGTCGCTCACTCCCGCCCTCACCCCCGGCCCCTCTTCCGCAGGGAGAGGAGAGCCATTTTGCGAGGAAATCTGTCTTGGGCCAAACGTTACTGTCGAATACACATGGATCCGCGCCCGCTTCCATTTCCGTTCCAGGGAAGCCTGGACGCAAAGCACGCCAGGAACCGTAATGTGCGCGAAGAAAAACTTCCCATTCACTCTCACTCTCACTCGTTCACTTTACTCTTTCTCTTTCTCTTTCTCTCATCTGCTCTCGCTCCCTGGAGGCCAACCGATTCTGACCGGACAACAGTGACCCCCTCGGTACAATAATTGAAATTGGCCAGCATCTATCCAAACCTGTTACCCTGTCCCGGAAACCCTTTTCGTTTGATTTTGTGTGACAGCCCTCTCCCCGTTCTTCCATTAACCCCGGATCAGCGACCTGAATCTGCCAACCAATAACCTCCTTCGGCAGGACTACTTTCCACAGCTGGCAACAGACGACGCCGAACAAAGACCATACGTCACCCATATCCAGCATTACCGGAAATACTTTTGCCACTCACGGCCATCAAAGACCCTTCAATTTTCAATGATGAAGAACATCTACCTGTTATTACTAACATTTACTGTCTTTCCAATCGCATTCAGTCAAACCACTTATTTTGTTGATGCCGCCAGGGCGGACAACACCGGCGCCGGCACCAGTTGGGCTACTGCAAAAAAAGATCTGCAGAATGCACTGGCTATTGCCGCAAGCGGCGACCAGGTATGGGTGAAAGCCGGCACCTATCTCCCCACACAGGATCCATTCGGCAACAGCAGCCCGGCCAATGTCCGTGACAAGACTTTTACTCTCAAGAGCGGAGTTAAGGTTTATGGTGGCTTCGCCGGAACAGAAACTCAATTGACTCAACGAAACATTAAAACCAATGTCACTACCCTGAGCGGAGACCTGGGAGTAGCCAATATCGTTACCGACAATGCCTACCATGTAGTGCTTTCGGTGAACTGTACTAACGCAACCAGGCTGGATGGCTTTACGATTACGAAAGGATATGCCGTGGCCATCGGCGGCTCTTCCATTACAGTGAGCACACGGGTCATTGATCGTTTCAAGGGCGGAGGCATCAGCAACTACTATTCCGCTACTACCTTCTCCAATTGTCTTGTTACCACCAACAATGCCGATTGTTCAGACGGCAACGACGACTCCTGGGGAGCCGGGATGGATTGCTACCTCTCTACATCGCTGGTTGAGAACTGCTCTTTTGCAGCCAATAGTTTTCTTACAGGTGGCGGCAGCTTCGGCGTGTTTGGATCGGGGATGAACATCGTTGGCGGTGGCATCACGATCAACAAATGTTTCTATTACAACAACACCAGCGGCTCGGGATTTATCGATGGTTCCAGAGGCGGCGCCATCAATATGGAAGGCACCGTATCCATTACCAATTCTGTATTCTATAATAATTCCGCCATGAACGGAGCAGCGCTGGTAATGGGCGGGGCAGGCTCCAATACTTCAACCATTACCAACTGCAGTTTTGTGAACAACACCTCTTCCTATGCCGGAACTGGTTATATAGGCTTCTCAAAAAGTACATTCAGGAATTGTATTTTCTGGAACAATACGCCGACGGTAACATCGGTGCCCGGCAGAAATGAAATATACAGCCAGGAAACCAATGTTGCCAATCAACCCACTTTCACTAACTGTATCATCCGGGATGCTACAGGCTCGCCACTGGCAATTACCAATACATTTGTTTCGGCTTCCCTCACGGGCAATCCCCTTTTCCTGGCACAAGCTGATGGAGACGGCGCGGATAATACATGGGGAACTGCAGACGATGGATTGCGCTTGTTGTGCACATCACCCGCCGTCAATGCAGGTAGCGGATCTACTCCCACCAACGATGTGCTCGATCTTGCCAGAATTGCCAACCTCGATATCGGCGCTTACGAAGGCAATCATGTCAATTCAGCTTTTAATGCGATTCCTTCTTCTTTCAGTTCGGTTACTATTTCACAGGCCACGAGCGGTGTCAGCAACTATTCCAATTGTACCAGCCAGCTGATGACTATTCAGAATGGCGGCAGTTATACGTTGAGCGGGCAAACTACCGCTACCGTCTGGATTGAATCAGCCCAACCCTCCGGACAAGGGAGGATATATGTCAAGAGGCATTATGAAATTGCCCCGGTGAACAATCCCAACACTGCCACGGCAAAGATTACACTTTATTTTACCCAGCAGGAGTTCAATGATTTCAATGCGGTCAGCGCCGTTGACCTGCCAACAGGCCCCTCCGACGCAACCGGAAAAGCCAATTTGCTGATCGAGAAAAAAAGTGGCGTGAGCAATGACGGAACCGGCTTGCCCGCCTCATACACTGGAGCAGTCACCACCCTCAACCCGGCCGATGCGGATATCGTGTGGAATAGCACCGCTTCCCGATGGGAAGTTAGTGTTGACGTGACCGGCTTCAGCGGGTTCTTCATAAAAACCAGCACCTCTACTCTTCCTTTGCAACTCATCAGTTTTACTGTCCTTGCCGCCACACCCTGCATACAGCTGGATTGGAAAACCGAAAACGAGTTGAATGTAAAGGAAATCCAGGTTGAAAGAAGTGTCAACAACTCATTCACCACTGTTTATACAATAGCTGCCAGGAACGGGCTTGTCAATAACTACCAATGGAAAGACTGCACCCTCCCCAATGAAGTGGTGTACTACCGGCTAAAAATGGTTGATCTCGACGGTTCCTTTAGATACAGCCAGGTTATTTCCGTTCGCCCGGCCAAATCGGTTGCTGCCATAGCGCCCAATCCGGCACATCAACATATCATCCTTTCTATAAAAGACGCGAGGCTATTGAACAGCAGCGCACAATTAAGAAACAGTTCTGGTCAGCTCCTGCGAACTATTCAAATCAGAGGGTATCAGACAAATATTTCCGTTCAGGACTTGAAAAAGGGCCTTTACTATATCAGCTTTGCCGATGGCAGTAGTGAAAAAGTAGTCATCAATTAATCTGGTTAGTTGCGAAATACCCGCCGGATCAAAATAGAAGACCGGCATCTGAAGGCCTGTCGGCAGTATATGCTGGCAGGCCTTTTTACTACAGGAAATGGTGTAAGACCGCACGACCGAAGGAAGAACAGGTACGTCCAAAGGAACTATATTTGAGGAACTGATTGATTAGTGAATGATAAAAAAGGCATCATGAAGTACCTGTTCCTTCTAATTATTATGTTGCAGTGCCTGAATGGCTTGGCCAATAATACTTGTGACACATTGCCCATCGCTCTACCTGCTCAATTCCTGGATGACTATGGTTCCAGTCATTCCATTTCCGATACGTTATGGATTCAGCAGCCTTCCATCAGGTATCACATACTTCGCTGGAATCTGCAGGAGCAATACCTGATCGTAAAGAATGATATAAACAACCCGACTGATAAAGGACTGTATACACGAATAGATTATATGCGATTTTCAGGGATGGGAGCCTATACGTGGGGGTATTGCCTGACAACCTATAATGCTGCTACAGATTCACTGGCAGAAAATACCAAAGAAAAAGCCGACCGTCAAAACCCCCGAAAGGGCTGCAATGGCTTTCCGTTTACAAGAATGAAGAAAAAGGAGTAAACGGTGAAGGTTATTATGTTCGCAGTTCATGGACACAGGTTCTTTCTGCAATTATACACTGACAAGCGGCAAACCTCAAACATCAAACTTCAAACAGCAAACCTCAAAACTCCAAACAACAGCCAGTCCACTCTATCTATCTCCCTTTCCCTTTCTCTTTCCCATTCTCTTTCCCGTTCTCTTTCTCCGTCTCCTTCTCCCATCCGCTCCCGCACTCACTCTCGCTCGCCTGAAAGGCCTTCATTTCGTTCGCCAAAACCTTCAATTCATCGGGTAGTGTATGGCAGTTCGGTTCGAAGCCGCTAACATTGCCTTAAAAACTCATGAACCAGGTTCAGTTGATCCGGCACGCCACACTCCTTTTGACTATTAACGGGAAAAAGATCCTGGTGGATCCGATGCTGTCTGCAAAGGAGGCCATGGATCCGGTTCAGCAGGCCGGCAATCAATTCCGGATTCCGATGGTCGAGCTGCCGTTTGACCATGCAACGCTACTCAGTATGCTTAGCTCCCTCGATGCGGTACTCATAACCCACCTGCACCGCGATCACTGGGATATGGAAGCTATATCGCTACTAAATAAATCATTGCCGGTATTCTGCCAGCCCGGCGATGATACAACACTTCTTCAACAGGGTTTTACGAATGTGAATACAATTGACAATCGCGTTCAATGGGAAGGCATTGATATTTTCAGAACCGGAGGTCAACACGGCACAGGCGAAATCGGTAAAAAAATGGGGAATGTGTCGGGGTTTGTCTTCAAATGGAAAAATCATTCTCTTTACATAGCAGGGGATACGATCTATTGCGAAGAAGTAATACAGGCGCTGAACGAGCACCAGCCGGCAACCATTGTGCTCAATGCCGGTGGCGCGCAATTTCTGACGGGCGATCCGATCACGATGACGCCGGCGGATATCACAAACGTAAAACTACAAATACCTGAAGCGTCGGTTATTTGCGTACACATGGATACGGTCAACCATTGTTTTATTTCCCGTAAAGACCTCAGAGAGTCATTGGCCGGTCAGGGAATCAGCGAAGTGAAGATCCCATTGGACGGAGAAATCATGTCACTCAACTAGTGCTGCGGGGAAAAATCCTGGTTGCTTACAGGTGGCTGGGCAGGAATGATCACTACATTAAACCCATGCGCTGTGGCCTGGTGACAATTATTACAGGTAGCCGTCAAGGATATATAGTGTCTTCTGAACTGCGTTTCATCTTTGCTATTTACCGCCTGAACAACACTATCCAGTACCGGCTGTATCATCGATAATCTGGTGACTTCCGGCCGATCGGAATTGAACTGGCGGATATCTTCCATCACTTCCCCCAATTCATGAATTTCAAAATCGGCCAGTGGCCAGTTCTGATGGATACCGGCAAACCACAGCTTGGCATGATGCAGTTGAATCGCATTCATGAATTCTCCCAGGCCCGGCCGGTATGATCGATCGAGTTGATGCTGCAGGCTGTCTATTCTTGCCTGCACTAATTCTTGTTTTGCGGAAGGTTGTTGACATGCCATCATCAACACTACGAAGGAGAAAAAAATAAGTTTTCCCATGCGGCAAATTTGAATATGTCGAAGGTACCGTTCAAACAGGTACTGCCGGGATCTGCAATTCCATTTTACAAACCGATAACTCAAACGGCGGGTTGCAGCCTGAAAAATGGCCGGCCCCCGATCAACATTAATTGATTTCTGGGAAACGGAGAATCCAACCGGTCTGGCAGGAGGTAGATACCAAGCAGGATCAGCAATGGAAATGCGGAGTAGGCGATGGTCCACATCCAGATATTATAAAAGTCATCTACAATGGCATCGTCGGGGTTGGAGGGCTGATACCGGACGGGGATGGTTTGCCCCTCTTTCAGGTTAAGATTGAGCTTGCTCTTCACCGAATATCGCTGGTTATTGGCCGGGAAATCGATCACCGAATAGGTGGTCATCCCCATGGCAGAACCGATATCTCCATGACTGATAAACGCCATCACTCCTTCCGCTTTCCTGGACCTGGCCAGCCAAAGAAACCGCTCTCCCAGAAAGGGAACAGCGATCAGCAGAAAAAGCAACAGGAAAAATTGGTTGCGGGTGAGGGTCATGACCAGTAATAACTGATTCCTGGCCTCTTTAGTATCCCTTTCCCTTAAATTAACATACCCGATTTCTGCCACCGGCACAGGGATAATTGTTCCACACTTCCGCATCCGGCGAATGCCTTGCGATGCAACCATTTTACTGTTGCTTTTCAATTTTTACCGGCACACCCGGATCACCGGCCGGAAGTACTTATAAATCATCGCTGGCATTCACCAGCACGGAATCACCAGGCTGGAGTGTACCATATACCTGAACTTTGTCTGCGGATTTCAGGCCAGTAGAGACATCGATCTTTACTTTTCCGCCGTTCTTCCACAACACGATATACTTTCGTTCCGTAGAAGTAATAACCGCCTTTTGTGGTACCAGCAAAGACGACCGGCTGCCTGTTAACCGAAAAGTCAGCTCGGCATACATGCCGGGCGATAATTGGCCTCCAGGGTTGGGTACATCTATTTCGATCCTTTCCGAACGAAACTTCGGATCGATATTATTTGATTTCCTGGAGATTCTTCCCGAAAACAACTCTCCCGGAACAGCATTTACGGTAAAATGAACACTGTCGTTTACCTTTTGATTAACCGATAGATTCTCGGGAACATCTACCTGTAACCGCAATACGTTCAGTTGCTTCAACTCCAGCATGGGCTTGTCTTTCACGGCGGCATTCACCAGCGTACCCGGGTGAACCGTTCTTTGTGTAATCACTCCCGAAAAGGGGGCCGTTACTGTAAGATAATCGAGCATCACTTTCTGCATGTTCCAATTGGCCAGTTCGGCATTGCAGATCGCACTATCGGCCTCCATCTTCAACCGGGCTGAAGATAATTCCATGGGCGATATGGCCCCTTCGGTTTTCGCTGCCACAGTAAGCCTGATAAATTTCTCCCGATCCGTCATGAAATCAGCTTTGGCTTTCGCGTATCTCTCACTGGCGGCCGCGGCGGCCTGCTGCAACTCAGGTGCTTCGATTACCATCAAACGGGCGCCTTCTGCCACCTTCGTTCCGAGATCCACATTCACCGCTTTCACATATCCGTTTACTTTCGGAAATATGCTCACTTCCTTGAAAGCGGCGAGCTGGCCCGGCAGTTTTACCACTGCCTGCAGTTCTCCCTTTTCAATCAACGCCCATTCCAGTTTCGTTTCCCGCGGCGTTTCCTTTTCTTTAACTGTTTCTGCCTTATTCTCCGAGCAGGAAATCAGGATAACGGATAGCAACGTGCAGGTAAATAATTGTCTGTACATATAAATCAGGTATTAAGATTGGTTATCGATGGGTAACAGGGAAGCGGAATCGAATGATGCCTTTTGCCGGATCCATCCGTACACCAGGGGCACTACGAACAAGGCAGCCACTGTTGAAGCGATCAATCCGCCGATCACCGCGCGGCCTAACGGTGCGGACTGTTCGCCGGCTTCTCCCAGCCCGCTGGCCATCGGGATCATGCCCACCACCATCGCCATGCTGGTCATCAGGATCGGCCGCAACCGAATGCTGGCCGCCACGCTCGCTGCCTTGAAGGGATTCTTCATATCCACCCGCAGCGCCTCGGCATTGGTTACAATCAGGATCGCATTGGCCACCGATACCCCGGTGCTCATAATAATGCCCATATAGGATTGAAGATTTAAAGTAGCTCCCGTGGCCAGCAGCAGCAGCAACGACCCCAACAATACCATTGGCACGGTTGACAATACCGACAAGGCCACCGGAAACGACTGGTAATTGGCGGCCAGCAACAAAAGAATAACGATAATGGCAACAAGCAACCCGCTCTGTAATGAACCAAGTGTTTCATTCAACAGGGACGACATGCCCCTCATTTCAACCGTCGTTCCTTTGGGCGGCACACCCATATCGTCGATCACCTTCTGCACCGCCTTGCTTGCAGCATCCAGGTCTTTCTTATAAATATTCGCACTGATGGTCAGGAAGCGGGCGGGACCCGAACGGTCGTACTCACCCGGCAACGTATCAATGGAAAAACTGGCAACATCAGAAAGCAGGGGCCTGGCCTGCCCCTTCACCAGCGAGATAGACTGCAATTGCTCCATCGAATTCATGAAATATTCGGGCACCTGTACCTGAACCTGGTAGGTATACGCCACTCTCGAATCAAGCCACTGCACTTTTTCGGTGAAGCGGGACGATGAAGTAGCATCGGTTACACTCCTGGCTACCTCGGTAAGGTTCAACCCCATCTGTGCCAGCCGGAACCGGTCGATATTGATCCTGATCACCGGAAACTTCAACGGTTGCACGATCTGCACATCTCTCAGAAAAGCAACTTCCCTCAGGTTGGATTGAAGGCGGTAAGTGAACTTTTTTATGTCTTCGAAATTCTTACCGGCCACCCTGACTTCAATTGGGGTGGAAGCCCCCTGGGCCATTATCTTTTCGGTGAGCTCGATGGGTTCGAATGAAATGCTGATCCGCGGAAATTTCCGGGCAAGCGTTTTGCGAAGCCGGTCTTTCAATTCGTCCTGGTTTACTTTGTATTTTTCATCCAGGTTCAACTGGAGCAGCGCCTCATGGGTGCCACTGTTGAAAATGTAAATGTTGCTTGAGCCATAGCTGCTGGGCACCAGGCCAACATATACCGAACTGATGGCTACATTTCCATTGACTTCCTCATTGATCGCTTTCAAGATCAATTTCACATCCCTTTCTGTTTGCTCCAGCCTGGTTCCGTCTTTTTCCCGAATGCGGATCTGCAACTGGCCGTTGTTGGTTTTGGGAAGAAGGTCTTTACCGATCACCCAAAAACAAAGGCCCGAGGCTCCCAGGGTAACAAAGAGGTAAAGCAACACGATGCTTCGCCGCCTGGGCATCCACTTGTCGAGCCGCGCCGCCAGCGCTACCTTCATACGCTGAAAAAGATCGTTCTCTTCGGGATGTTTCCGGTCTTCCCGCCCGTGCTTCGCGATCTCTTTCAATTCCTGTTCATCGAGAGCCAGTCCGGCATGCGCATGCAACCTGTCGTGGCGATAGCGGAACATTTCTTCCTTCAGCATCCAGTTGGAGATTACAGGCACCAGTGTTTGTGCGGCGATGAAAGAAATGATCATCGCAAACCCGATGGAAAGCGCCAGCGGCAGGAACATCGCCCTGGGCACGCCGGTCATCACGAAGGAGGGTGCAAATACGGCCAGTATACAAAGCAGGATCAGCAACAAGGGAAATGATATTTCGCGGGCCGCGTCATAGATCGCCTGCCTTTTTCCTTTTCCCATTTCCAGGTGCTGGTGAATGTTTTCGATGGTCACCGTGGCCTGGTCCACCAACACCCCAATAGCAAGGGCGAGCCCGCTCAGCGTCATTATATTGATGGTTTGGCCAAAAAGTTTGAGCAGGAATACCGCGATCAGGATAGAGACGGGAATGGTAATGATCACCACGAGGCTGGATCTCCAGTCTTTCAGGAACAACAGTACCATCAATCCGGTCAGCAAGGCCCCCAGAGCGCCTTCCAGCAATAAGCTCTTCACCGAGTTGATCACAAAAACCGACTGATCGAATTCATAACTGATGTTGACATCATCCGGCAGAAAGCTTTGCATCGCCGGTATTTTAGATTTGAGCGATTGTACCACATCCCAGGTCGACGCATCCGCTGTCTTTACAACGGGTATGTACACACTGCGTTTACCGTTTACCAGGGCATAGTCAACCGTTACGTCCGACGCATCGGCTACAGTGGCGATATCCCTGATGAACACCGTATGATCGCCATCGGACACGACCGGGATATCCTGGAAGTCTTCCACTTTTTCTTCCAATGAATTCACGGAGGTCACCATCATCATGCTATCGACCCGCAGGTTACCGGAAGGGGTCATTACGTTATTCTTTGATATGGCTTCCACTACCTGATCGGGCGATACATTAAACTGTCTGAGCTTTGCAGGATCCACGCTCACTACCACCGATCGCGAATTGGCGCCAAAGGGAGGCGGCGCCGATAATCCTGCTACCGAAGCAAACATCGGCCGCACACGCGTCACAGCCAGGTCGTAAATTTCTTTAAGGGATTTTGTCTGGCTGCTGAATACCAACTGACCAACCGGCAAAGAAGACGCATCGAATCGTATTACCTGCGGGGGAAGCGCACCGGGAGGAAAGAACTTGGAAGCCCTGTTGATCTGCAAAGCTACCTGTGCCGAAGCCTCCGCCATATTGGTGCTCTCGTAAAAACTCAGTTTGATAAGGGTTAGTCCCTGTATATTCCTGCTCTCAATATTTTTCACGCCATTTACATACAGAAACTGATCCTGCATACGGGTAGCAAAAAAACCCTCCATCTGCTGTGGCGACATCCCACCATAGGATTCGATCACATAGATGGTAGGGAGGTTCAAACGGGGAAATATATCAATGGGAATGGACCGGATGGCTACTACCGAAAACAGCAGAAAGCCCATGAACAGCACCAGCACAGAGATCGGTCTTTTCAGTGCAAATCGAACCATACCTTGTACTTATTTATTTAATGGTAGAAATAAAGTTGTTTAATTGACCGGTCGCCGCCGACTTATCGAGTTGAGCCAGGTACCAGTCGGTCAGCATTTGTACATAGTCGGTTTGAGAACGGTAAAGCACAAATGCCGAATTGGTAAGATCCACCAGTGAAATGATACCGGCTTTATACTGCGCCAGCTTTTGCTGATAGGTTCCGTTAGCTGCCTGCAGCAGGCCGGGCATTTCATTCAAACTCGCCTGGGTACTGGTCAGCAATTGATCCGCCTGCCTGGAAGCCAGTTGAAGAGCAAGAAACTGCTGTTGCCTCGAAGCTTCTCCTGCTTTCTCTAGGAAATAATTGATGCGCAACTTGTCTTTCCTGTAAATGCCATTGAAAAGATCGTATACAATGCCAACCCCCAACGCATAGTTGAATCGCTGATAGCCGAGCCCGGAGGACAAAGATTTATACTGATCGCCGAAACCAATACTGGATCCCCGAAGCCAGGTAGCGCCGGTCAGCATGATCCGGGGTAAATACGATTTGCGGATCACCCCGTTATTGCTGTTCAGCCAATCGAGGTAACGGCTATTGACCAGCAACAAAGGGTGATTCAATGAATCGATCGAACCCGAATCAGGGAAGAACTGTTGTTGTCGGAACATCTCCAGGTTGGCCGTGATCCCGAGTCGGGATGCGGCGATACCACAATAAAAAGAAATCTTCTCCTTCCATTCATTCACCTTACCCAACGACTGGTTGACGTTGATCCTGGCCCGGGCCAGTTCCGCTCCTGCCAGCAACGAATCGGAACCCGGTTTGATGCCACTGACCGTGAGCGCCTGTATAACCGAATAAATCTGCTGGTATCGCTGTACGTTCTGCTGATCAAACGACAACTGGTGAAGAGCGCGTTGAAGATTGAAATAAGATTTCGCCAAATTGATCAGAACGCTGTACTCCACCTGGGCCTTCTCCGCCTTGCGCAGATCGATCACTGACTTTGCATTGTCGATACGCGCTTTGTTGAGACCAAAATTATACAGCTCATATTCGCTGTAGAGAATGGCCATATTTCCCGAAGCGGCTTCCAGTTTGTTATCGGCTCTCACTCCTGCCGATACGGAGGGGATGATGCCATAAGAAAAATAGGGGCCCGCCAGCGAGTTATCGGAGCCAATGTTTACCTGCTCGGCAACCCGGGTCCGGGGCAGGAAACTGTGACGGGTATCGGTCAGTTGCGCCTGCGAAGCGTTGACCAGCGCGTCCTTTTCCAGGAATGCCGGAAAAAATTTACGGGTACTGTCCATTAATTCGGTCAGGGAGTAATTTCTGGGTTGTGCCTGTATGTGCGCGTACATACTGAGCAGTATGGCAACCCATGCCAGCCGGAAGGCCTGGCTGCGGAAATGCAACATAACAAGATTTAAGAGTGAAAAAAGTAAAGGATCACTGGAGAGAAGAGTAAACAGGAGGCCCGCGCAGGGAAATGAGCGAGGCATGATCATCCGGAACAGAAAAAGAAAGTATCCCTGCTTTCACGATGAAAGGAACCTCAGGAACAACCAGTACAGCCCGCTCAACGATCTCCAGGAAGGAGCTTTTCTGAAACCGTTTGTTGTAGCGGGGATGTTTGATCTTCAGATTGCTGTTATCATTCCAGGTAACGAGCTTGAGGCTCGGGGTACTTTGCTGCAGAGAAGCTACCAGAGGATGCGCAGGTGTAGCTGCTGAGGATTGCTGACGCGACAGTGCCAGCAGGGTCAAAACCGTTGCGAACAGCAACAATAATCGGTTCTGCCATTTGATCCATGTATAAAGCCTGCCGGACATGGGCACGAAAATAAATGAAAATATATCTGGCGTTAATCGATTAACCAATCGTTTGCCGTTCTAATTGAATCTTAATCCACGCAATCGATTTCGTAAATGTCTGGCACCTTGCCGGAGTTATCTTGTTAACGAAAGGATAACCCTTTCCTTGTTGTAGCCATCAGGCTGAGCGCCTAATTGTGCTGCCTCTAAGTATCTTTAGCAGCGCGAAATAACTTCACCCCATGTCTGAAAACCATTCGAAAAAAAAGACAAAAACCCGCAAAGCGGTCTGGTCAAATATTTTCCGCCTGGTAAGCCCATACCGGAAGAGATTGATGCTGGTTTTTCTGATCAGCCTGACGGCCACTGCCGTTACCCTGTTACAACCACTGATCTATCGCGAAGCCATCAATGATATCGCCGGCCTGTTTATCGACCAGGCCCGCAAAGACGCCGGTATCGAGTCTGTAAGCGATAGCGACGACGAACAGGCTCCGGTCATACGCCTGTTCGACCGGTTTATGGGTCGAAAAGAATTGGCCAGCAATATCAGGGACACCACCTATTATACTTACGATACCCTCCGCACACTGAAGGATACCATCATTCTCAAAACGCTGAAGAGGCCGTTACATGACCGGCATCATGGTAAAAGGGTAATCACCATCCGGCAAAAACAAAAAATAGAGGAAACGAGGATTGTAAAGGAACCACATACCACCACCTATGTTGCCCCCCGTACCCCCAAACAGGCTTTCAACACCCTGATGTGGTCGGTGCTTTTCTTATTTCTCATCAACATACTGGGCCTTGCACTCTGGTGGTGGGGCGAAAACATGAATATCCGTTTGTCCTGCACCATTGAAAGAAACTTCATTCAACGAACCTTTGGGCATGTTCTCCGTCTGCCGCTTCAGTTCTTCGCCAAACGATCCAGCGCGGCCCTGCACAAACAAATCGACCAGAGCGAAGAGATCTCCGGAACGGTTACTCATTTTACCAAGAACCTGGTTCCGGAAGTGGTAAGCGTCATTGGCATTGTCGGCATCATGCTCTGGCAAAACTATGTATTGGCCCTGCTGGCCTTGTCGGTAGTTCCCATATATATTTGGCTAACTGTGAAGTCTACCCGTAAACTGGAAATGACCTTATCGGGTTATTATGAAAAATGGGAAGAGGTATCGGCCAAGATGCAGGATGCGCTCAGCGGCATCAAAACCGTGAAACTTTCCGGGGCGGAAGACCGTGAAATGAACCGGCTCGACCGGGAAGCCAGAGACGCCTACGACGACTACCTGAAACGGTCTTTTCTTTCGCACAAATACGCATTCTGGCAAATCCTGCTGACCCATCTTGCCACGGCAATGGTATTGAGTTACGGAGGCTATCTGGCCCTGAATCACCGGCTCACACCGGGCGATGTGGTGATGTTCGTGGCCTACCTTGAAATGTTGTACTCCCCTATCGATAACCTTGCCGAAATCTGGGCAGATATTCAACAGAACATAACCTCTATCGGAAGAGCCTTTCGCCTGCTCGATACCAAATCACCGGTATCTTCCGGAAAAAAACTGGAGATCGACAAAGGTCGTGTCGAATTCAGGAATGTGCAGTTTGGGTATCAGCCGGACAGAATGGTGATCCGCAATCTCAGTTTTGTTGCACAACCCGGTAAAATCACGGCACTGGTCGGAACCTCCGGTGCGGGCAAAACAACTACCGTAGATCTTATGCTGAAATTGTTTGAACCGCAGTCGGGAGCAATTTTGATTGATGGACAAAACCTGCGCGAGCTGGATGAATCGTCTATTCGCCAGCATATCGGTATGGTGAGCGCCGACGGATCCATTTTCCGTGGTACACTGGCAGACAATATCCGGTATAAAAAACCGGGCGCGAGCGATGATGAAGTCTTTGCGGCCGCCCAGGCAGCGGGACTCGATGCGACCCTGCAAAGATTTCCGGATGGATTGAGAACAGTAGTTGGCGAAAATGGTTTTGGTCTCTCCGTGGGGGAACGACAAAGAATCCAGATTGCAAGGGTAATTGTAGACAAACCCCGTATCCTGATCATGGATGAGGCTACTGCCAATCTCGATTACGCTACCGAAGCGGAGGTAAAATCAACAATCGATCAAATAAAAAAAGAAAATACGGTTATCCTGATCGCTCATCGCTACTCTATGGTGAAGGATGCCGATCATGTAGTGGTATTACAAGACGGACAAGTGCTGGAAGAAGGAAGCCCGGCTCAACTGATTGAAAAAGGAAAATGGTTTGCGAAATTTGCGAATGCAACGGAGCGGTGAGGCAATGGGCCAATGAGCCAATGAGCCAATTCGTAAATGAGCCAATGCAATTACGAATTACGAATGACGAATGGCGAATGCAATTTACCAATGAGCCAATGCAATTACAAATTATGAATGACGAATGGCGAATTACGAATGCTCTTTGCGCGCTTTGCGGTTCTTGGCGCGCTTTGCGTTCCCCGGTCGGGGAGAAAAAAAATTAGCAATGCAATATTTAGTCAATGGGCCAATTAGTCAAAACAACCATAAACAATAAATAATAAACCACAACTCTACTCCAGCCAGACAACCGAATTGCCGGTTCCGTATTCATTGTCTTCCCATGATTTATTGTTTGGATCGAGGATCCATTTGCCATCTACAATGAACTTATAAGTGTGTTTGCCCCGGCCGAGATAAACAGATGCTTCCCATCCCTTCGGTCCCTTTTTCATCGGCACTGCCCTGGGCGCCCATTCACAGAAATCGCCGGTCAGGTAAACCGTGTGTGCGTCGGAATTTCCCGGAAGGGTAAAAGTGTAATTCGCTTTTACAACCAGGTATGAATTCTTCTTACCTCCCTTTCCTTCCACGGTGTTGGGATTGGCAGGGTCGGTGATCCACTGGCCATCTACCACAAACTTGTATTGATAATTACCCGGGCCCAGCACATAGGGCAACTCCCACCCCGAAGCAGTTTTATTCATGGCCAGCTGAGTGGATTTCCAGTCGTTGAAGTCACCCGCCACGTAAACATTCCTGGCATTCTGATACCCGTTTAACCGGAATGCATAGGATCCGTCGTCGGAAACAGCCACATTTTGATTTCCTTTTTCCGGGTCCACTATGTTTCCATCTGCAATGAACTGGTACTCGTAGGTTCCTTCACTGAGATAGATATCTGCCACCCAGCCTACCCTTTCTTTTCTGAGGGGAATATTCTTGCGGTTCCAGTTATTGAAGTTCCCGGCCAGGTAAACTTCCCTGGCATTGGGGTATCCCTCGAGCAAAAAGGTTTTATTGGGAATAAAGAAGAAGGAGTTGATATTTCCTCTTCCGTCATTTTCCCGGAGTTCGTTGTCGGGATCGGTGATCCACTGCCCTTCATTGATGATGAATTTATAATAGTACTGCCCAGGTTTCAGTTTCACGGCTACGGTCCAGCCTTCCGCTGTTTTTTCCATCGGGAATGCATTGAACTGCCAATTGGTGAAGTTTCCCGCCAGTCTAACCTTACGGGCGTTGGAATATCCGCGTAAAACAAAATATACGATGCCGTCTTTGTACCGGAATGGTTCTTTTCTGAATTTGTTGATACCGTATACAATCTTGTTTCCTCCGATCACGCGCCAGGTTTCCGGTGTTGGCACCGCGGAGAACACGATCTTCCCTTCCGGGTTATGATCGTAAGCGGCGGTATCGAGTGGCTTACTGATATAAAAAGTAGTGGGGTGCGTAAAATTGATATCCCAGCCATTTTTCCGTAACGAGTCGCCCCGGTTGTTTAGCAGAAGTTCATACAATCCGATATCGAGCAGGTTAAATTTCCGCGCGAAACTGTCAAGCGATTCGACCCTGGCTTTTTTGTTGAAGGAGATAAACATGGCATTGTCGCGCACCTTGAAATAACCATTCAGTGGTACCTGCTGCGACAAGGCTGGCAGTGAAAAGAAGAGCCAGAGAGCCGACAGCAGGGCCGGCATCCAGTATTTAGCGATATGTCTGGTTCTTTTCATCACTGTAAAATATACATTCTCCGTTTTGCAAAATTAAATGCCAGGGTATACCGCGAAAGGAATTCGTAACCGAGCACTCCATTGATGCAGACATCTTTCCCAAAACAGGTTCCTTCGAGGTTGGTAACGATCACCGGCAGCTGGCTCACCGGCAGGTTACCAATTTTTAAATCTTTCACATGACCCGTCAGCGCTTCCACTTTCCGGCTGCCGGCACCGGTCAGCATCACCCTTCCGCTTACCTGTATGCTATCCAGGATCCTGTTGGGTAGCCGGCTATCAATAATATTACTTTCGGCCGCAAAATCCACTACGAAAGGCAGTTTTTTTCCATTAAGACTGGTAGAAACAAGTATTCGGTTGTCAACCAGGTCAAAAGGATATTCTGCAATGACTGATTGGATATTGATCATAGCATGCTGATAGGTCTTGCGTTCCTTCTTGCTGATATGATGCAGGTGAATGAGACTGTTCTTGTAATCTATGATAATTTCACAATCCTTAAACATCGATACCCCCAGCAGCCCAAGTATTTTAACTCCCCGGGAGTCTTCAATATGTCGCAAGCTCACCAGTTGCGCCTCTGCCTGGTAGTATTTGAAGGTACCGAGCCTGAAGAGTTTTATGGTGGTTCGTTGAACGGAGGCTCCCTGACCGGTAATGGATTGCTGTGTTTCATCGGCGCTGTGATCGATGTTATAATCACGGAAATAGGTACTGTTCAGTACCAGGTCTTGCGCACCGGTATCAAAAATAAAGTTACCGACGGTCGAATCGGCATGTCCTTTTACAAGGATCAATTTTCCCGCGAGGGTAAATGGGATGCTGCAGGTGGGAGTGTCGGCATGTAAAAAGGGATCGCTGGCTTGAAGAACAGGAACGGGGATGGGTCTTGTGAGCAGGCCCGGATATACGGGGATGTCTGGCAGCGGCCTGTTTACAACAAAGCCCTGCAGGAGCAATATGCCCAATGCCAATAAATAAAACATCCTGTTCAACATGGTATACTATGGTCCGGCCTGCCGGTGACCATCACAAACATACGCCGGCCGCCGCTCCGTTGGCCGGTCAATTGGTTTAAGCGGTAGTAATTTTACATTAATGAATCCAGTTGTTAAACTTTCGCTTCAGAGAGATAAAACAGGGTGAAAACTGTAACATTTTTTCCGGGCGTTCGTCTCGGTGGGTCAATATACCTCGATATTGGAGATGACCGGGCAGGCCCGGGCATCATCGATCGAAATCCGAAGGCGCGAGGTGGTGAGCTGTTCCATCGGCAGTATCCGTTTGTGTCCGATGGTGGTTTCGGTAGCCTGCCTCACCCATTGCCCGTCCTTCCAGGCCTCTATATGAAATGATTTAACACGCTGACCAAGGCGGATAAACTCCTGCAGCACGACATATTTTACCGGTATTTCTTTCCGGAAATCCAGTTCGATCCAGGCTGTGTTTTGTCCATCGTCGGTAGCCCAGTAAGTATCTTTGTTGCCATCAATCATTTTTGCGGGAGCAAATTGGGTAGACCGACCCCTGAAACTGCTGGCAGTAACAACAGCACCCCGGGCGAGGTTGGTTTTGAATGTTTCATCGAGAATCTTTCTGAATTCGCGAAGTGCGGCTACGTCATTTTCATGAAAGAGGCCCCTGCGGTCGGGAGGGATGTTCAACAGCAAGGTTGATCCTCTTCCTACCGAACTCAGGTAAATGTCAAATAATCTCTTTCCCGATTTTACCTTGCTATCCTCGCTGGCATGATAAAACCATCCGGGCCTGATAGATACATCCACTTCAGCCGGGATCCATTTATTTCCGTTTTCCGAACCGGTATTTAATAATTGTTCGATTCCTGGCTTTCCTGCAAATAGGGTATCTGCGCTGATCATGTTCCAGTTGGTACGGCCGGCCACTCCGCTTTCATTACCGACCCAGCGAACACCCGGGCCCGCATCACTGAAAAATATAACGCCCGGCTGCATGGTTTGGATCATCGACAAGGTGGTTGGCCAATCGTAATAGGTAGAGCCGTTGATCTTACGCGCTTCCTTTGCCCCGCCATAATATCCATCGCCCCCGTTGGCTCCGTCGAACCACATTTCGAAAATGGGTCCGTACCGGGTAAACAACTCTTTTAGCTGGTTTCTGTAATAAGTAATGTAAGAGGGCGTGCCGTAGTCGGCGCGGTTGCGATCCCAGGGCGACAGATAAACACCAAATTTCAACCCGTTCTTCCTGGCGGCATCGCTGGCTTCCTTTACAATATCTCCCTTACCATTCTTGTAGGGACTTGCATTTACGGAATGATTGGTATACTTACTGGGCCAAAGGCAAAATCCATCATGATGCTTGCAGGTCAGGATCATCGTGCGAAAACCCGTTTCCTTCAAGGTCCGGGCCCATTGATTCGCATCGAGCGAAGTGGGATTGAATATCGACGGGCTCTCATCTCCATAGCCCCATTCCTTATCCGTAAAGGTATTGGTGGTGAAGTGTATGAATGCATTCATTTCCATCTCGTGCCATTCCATCTGCCGCGCGGAAGGCAACGGGGCGATGGGAGCAGGTGCAGATACAGCAGCTGGCGAGGAAATCTTTTTGGATTGCGAAAACAGGTTCAGTGAAAAGAGTGCGGCAGCCGCACAAAGAATGACTCTTGCTGAAAAAGTTGACATATTCGTGTAATTCGTATAATTCGCTTAATTCGCGTAATTCGTGTAATTCGCGTAATTCGTGTAATTCGTAATCGAAAAGTAGTAATATTAACGCCGACTTCAACTTTTATTTTTCCTTTTTCTGGTCCTGGTATTTTTCAGCAAAGGGAAGAAAGTTCAGCACCATTTGCTGGAATTCCCTGACAGTATCAGGTTTGGTTGCTACCAGCGTTGCTCCCAAACGCATGCATTCTCCTGCAAAAGAATTCGCACTGTCGGTAGTGAAAACCACTACAGGTATCGGGGCATATCTCGAAGAGCCGCGCAGCAGTTTGAGTGTTTCTTTCCCATTCATCCTGGGCATATTCTGATCCAGTATAATGAGGTCGGGCAATTGATCGTCCTGCGAGAGGTATTCCAGGAAGGTGATCAGTTCCACTCCCGTACTTACACTTCGCATCAAATAAATGTCTTCCCGTCCGGATAATATCTCCAGCACCATATCCCTGTCGTCGGGATCGTCTTCCGCGAGTAATATTTTCTTGATTGTCATCTCTATCCCGCCTACCATTATTATACCAAATTGAATCAAACGATTGCGCCGGGAGTGGTGGTAAGGGCGATGGGAAGTCAGCCGGTAAATTTGCAGTAACTTTAATAACGTCCCGATTCGTAGAAATTATTCCCCATCCATCCCGTATACCTGCTATCAGGGGGACATTAAGGCCCTTTTTACTTTCGGTACGGTTTTTCCTGATATCCTGATACTTATAATGCTAAGGAAAGTACTCCACATAACTGGTCGGGTCCTTCTGGTCGTTTTGCTCTTCATTACGATCGGAGTTCTTTTTTTGCATACCCGCCCGGGAAAAAACTTTGTCAGAAACCGCCTTCAGTCTTATCTGTACAATAATTACAAGATCACCATTGCTGTGGGTGATCTTGACTACCGCCTGCCCGACTGGATAGCTCTTAATCAGGTACTGCTGCGCGATGAGCAGGGCGACACCCTTTTATGGGGAGGGCAAATGCATGTTGATTTGGCGATGCTGAAACTTTTATCGGGTTCAGTTAATATCAACCGGATCTACCTGGAAGACATTAATATTCACATCAACCGCAAGAAGACTGACTCCTTTTATAACTTTCAATTCCTCGTAGACGCTTTCCGTCCTCAACCCAACCCGGCCGATACGATCAAGAAACCACTGCACATTGCTATCAGTGCGCTGGAATGGAAAAACATACGCGTCCGCCTGACCGATCAACATGATCAATTCTATCTCCGGGCAAGGTCCGATAGCCTCTCCGGATCTTTTTCAAAGACTGATATCGATCAGCTTTCCTTCTCCCTGAAGAAACTGCAGTTGGCAGGCACAACCGTTTTCATCGCGGATTCTTCTGTTGTAACTCCCGCGGCGGGAACCGGCAGTTCATCGTCTTCTTCTCCCCTTTCCGTTCAGGTATCACAATTAGACTGGAAAGATATTTCGGTGGAATATGAAAAAACATCCGATCAGTTCCTGACAAAGAACCATATCGATACGTTGATCTTAAGGGAAGCCTCTTTCGATCTGTTGCAGGAACGGTTACGTGTCAATGAACTTGATCTCTCGCATTCTTCCTTCAGTGTCCAGACCAGGAGCCAAACGCTTGCCGACAATTCCCGGAACGACTCCACTGCCAGCAATTCCCATTGGCAGATAGAATGCGCACACCTGGATCTCCGCAACAATTCGGTGAGCTACCATGACCGGTATTATGCTGGCACCCGGGAAAAGCTGGATTACCACCATCTTGACATCACCCGATTTTCGTTGCAGGCTACGGGAAGCGAATACAGCGGCTCACTCCTTAAAACACAGCTGACCGGTGGTACTTTGACGATCAACAACGAACTTACCATCGAAAACATACAGGCCGGATTCAACAAGGCAGATAGCATGATTGAAGTAACTCAGCCTTTGTTGCAAACTCAAAACTCGCTCGTAAAAGCGAGGGGTCGCCTGCGGTTAATCCAGGGGCAGCCTTCAGAATCCTTTATCAACCTTAATTTCGACAGCTCTTATATTGCCTGGAAAGATGTAAACTACCTGGGTATAAAGGAAGATAAAAACTGGCCGGTCGCTCTTTCGAAGGAAGAGAAGTTGCTGCTCGACGGCAGCGCCAACGGAAATCTTTCCAGGCTAAAATTAGATGGAATGAACGGGCGGCTTTCGAGCAATCGTTTCAGTCTCTTCGGCTCAGGAGTTATTTACCACGCGGACGATCTCAACCGGATCAATTATCAATATTCGATTCGTCGCCTCTACCTGGAGACATCGCTCTTATCGCCATCGATGCGAGATCGGCTCGAACAACAGGACATTGTGCTTCCCGCCTCCGCCACCATCACCGGAAATATCAGCGGCAATACCGACCAGGTTCTTCCGGATCTGCAAATGCAATCTTCTTTTGGCGTCCTGGGTGTTCATGGCCGGCTACATAATCTTCGCCAGCCCGAACGGCTGGCTTATGAGGTAACACTCAACAGTAAAAATTTCGCTACCGGCAAATGGATCAGGAAAGATTCGCTGCTGGGAGATATTACCGGTTCCATTTATGTTAAAGGTGCCGGCACCGATCCGGACCGTCTCGAACTATTTACCCGAACGCGCATTGAATCATTAAGGGTTAATAACTACACCTATCATTCACTGGCGGTAGAAGGCAATCTGCATGGCAGGCAGTTTGATACCCGGGTGCGGGCCGATGATCCCAACTTGCGTTTTCTGCTTGATTTGCGGGGACTGATCGCCGACCGGTACCCGGTGCTTTCAGGTTATGTAAACATCAACGAAGCTAATCTGCAACCGCTGGGATGGAGCAGGGATACCGTTTCAATATCATCGAAGATCCGGGTGGATATCGCAGATCTTCGTCCCTATTCTCTCCAGGCTTCGATTGATATCGACAGCACCGTACTGGTCAGAAATGAAAAGAAATTCATCACCGATAGTGTCTCATTCGACGCCTTCAGAAGAAACGACAGCAGTTTCATCAATCTTGCCGCTCCGTTTGTAACCGCCAGTCTTCAGGGTGCCTATGATTATGAAGGCCTCTTCCAAAAACTAAAAGCCGCCCTCCCCGGCCAACCGCTTGTGGCCGATACCATCGATCACCAGCAGGCTGATTTGAGTATCCGCCTTACAGAACATCCCCTGCTGCTGCAGTTTCTCCCAGACCTCAAACGGCTTGACCCCGTTACCATAAATGCATCCTTTCATAGTGACCGCAACGATTCAAGCCTGAACCTGCGGGGTGATATCCCTCACATCGAATACGGGAAACTCAGAATGGAGGAAGGAATTGTATGGATCAATGGCAGAGACAGCGGGTATCGATATTCCATTCGCGCCAAAGACTTTCTGCTGGCTCAAACCCGTTTAAACACCCCTGCCATCAACGGTCAGTACCGGGATAGTCTGCTCCAGGCGCAATTCACTACCAACGACCGCAGTGGAAAAGAGTTCTATGGATTCGGACTGGAAGCACAGTTCGGCAGCCACAAAACGCGTTTTCATCTTACCGACAATCTGCTTCTCAATCACCAGCAATGGGATATTGATCCGAAAAACAGCGTTACCTATTTTTCCAGCAAGAACCTGTTGTTCGAACATTTCTACATGGGAAGAGAAAAACAGTCGCTCCGGATCAACAACGTGTCGGCTCAGGAAGGATCGCCCATAAAGATTGGAATTGACAGCTTCAGGATATCCAATTTGCTTTACCTCCTGAATTCTGATTCGTTGCTGGCCGATGGTATATTGAATGTAACAGCCACCATCGAACAACCCATACTGGGCTTTCCGGCTATGGAAGGAACGGGCTCTGTCAATAACCTGACGTTGCAAAAAACACCCGTTGGCGATCTGACAATGAAAATGCAGCTGCGGGAAGATAAAACCATACTTCTCAATGGTCAGCTCGCCGGCTCCAACCAGGCCGATTTGACCGGTGAGATCAACGTGAACACACAACAGTTGAATGTAAACGCGGAACTGAAAAAATTAACTGCCAAAGTAATTGAAACCGCTTCGGGAGGCCGCCTCTCACGCACGTCGGGATCGATCAACGGCAATATCAAAGTTTCCGGATCCGTCAGCGATCCGCGGTGGACCGGCTATCTTAATTTCGATAGCACCCAACTGGTCTATACCGATTTCAATGTTCCTTACCGGCTCAACCGGCAACAGATCCGTTTTGATTATCCCTATGTCACCTTCAACAATTTCACCATTACCGATTCGGCCGGTCACCCGCTGACCATCAATGGAACGGCCAGGGCTATCACCAATACTGAATTTGATCTTGATCTGGCTGTAAAGACCAACGATTTTATTGCAATCAACGCTCCCTCTTCTTCGCAAGGGACGCTATCAGGCCTCGGCATTCTCGATGCCGACCTGGTGGTGAAAGGCAATTCGGGTGCCGCTGATATCCAGGGCAGGGCCATCCTGGAAGACAAGAGCAACATCAGTTTCACCGTGCCGCAGGCTAACAATTTTCTCGACGACAGAAAGAGCGTAGTGGTATTTGTGGATATGGACACCCTGCAGCATTTGACCGATAGCGGTCAATTCCTTCATGCTGGCGACACCACCCAAAAAAGCCAGCTCTCCGGCATTCGCTACAACCTCAACCTGGAGGTGAAAGAAAACGCTGCCGTTAAAATCATCATCGATCCCGTGACCAATGATCAACTGCTAATAAAAGGAACGGCGCAACTGAATGCCGGCGTGGATGAAAACGGCAAACTCGGCATCAATGGCGTATACCAGTTAAAAGAAGGAACCTATAATATGACCTACCAGTTCCTGAAAAGGAACTTCAAACTGCAGCCGGGTGGCACGATCACGTTTACCGGCAACCCGACAGATGGTATCGCCGATATTACCGCCATCTATGAAGTAGAGGCCAGTCCCAGCGAACTTTTGGGCAATGAAGTAGGGGAAGCCACCTCGGGTCTTGGAACTGCCTTTACACAGAAAATTCCATTCGAGGTATTGCTAAAAATAAAAGGACCCCTGCTCAAGCCCCAGCTGGAATTCGACATCCGTTTGAAAGAAGGAATAGCCGGAGTCAATTCCACATTGAGTTCCACGATCGAGAGCAAGCTGACGCAAATACGGTATGATGTATCGGCCATCAACAAGCAGGTTTTCGCGTTGCTGATCCTGAATCGATTTATCGGCGAGCAATCCAGTGATTTCTTCGCCGGAAGCGGCTTCAATCCCAGTGATGCCGCCCGAAGAAGTGTGAGCAAGTTCCTCGCCGAAGCGGTAGACCAGATCGCCTCCGACCTGATCAAAGGTGTCAACATTGATCTCGATCTCAGGAACTACGAGTCGGACCAGAATCAATTGCTGAGAACCGATCTGAATGTGGCATTGTCCTCCAATTTCCTGAACGACCGGCTGACCATTTCTGTCGGAAAGAATTTCACCCTTGAAGGCTCCGATCCGGCAGCCAAAACCCAGGGAAGTGTTCAATTCATTCCTGATATTTCCACCACCTACAAACTGTCAAAAGATGGCAGATACCTGGTTAGGGCGTACAGGAGAAATCAATATGAAGCCATCATGGATGGCTACTTCGTAGAAACCGGGGTAACGTTTTCGATAACCATGTCGTATAACCGATTCAGAGAGATTTTCAGAAAGACCAAACAAAGTGAGGAGTAAATGAAACCAAATTGGATAATCATATTGTCGTTGCTGTCTGTTGTTGGTTTTCCGGCCTGCTCCGTCAGTCATAAACTGCCTGCCGGCGAAAAGCTCTACAATGGAGCCAGGATCGAAGTGAAGGCCGACAGTGGTTCCTCGGTATCTCCCAAAAAAATAAGAAAAGAGTTATCGCCATTGATTCTCCCGTCCAAAAACAGGATGCTGTTTGGTTTTCCTTACAAGGTGTGGTTCTGGTACGCCATTGGTGAACCCAAAAAAGAGAAAGGGCTCCGGTACTGGCTTCGCAACAAGATGGGCGAGCCTCCGGTGCTCAGCAGCCGGGTTCAGCCTGAGCAAATGGCCGAAAACCTGAAAGCGTATCTCGAGAACAATGGCTACTTCGGGAGCCGGGTATTGGGAGACACCTCGGTGAAGGGATATAAATTCACCGCCCGCTACGAGGTACATGCCAGCGATCCTTACAAAATCGGGAAGATTGAATGGCGGCTCGACAGCAGCCGGATAGGCCGGGAAATCAACCGGCTGATCAGTCGCCGTACCTTATTAAAGAAGAATGACCGTTTTCAGGTTGATGTGATCAAGGCCGAAAGAGAGCGTATCGATCTGCGTTTGAAAACGAGGGGGTACTATTTTTTCAATCCCGACTACCTCGTGGCCTATACCGATACCAGCAATGGCAACCGAACCGCCGATCTTTACATGACCGTAAAAAAATCAACGCCCGCCAGGGCCCTGCTGCCGCAAAAGATCAATTCGGTAGTGGTTTTTCCTAATTACACACTGATCAGTCCGCCGCCCGATACCAGTATGAAAGGGATGATCATGCACGACCTGATCTTTATCCGCGATACCGTACACCAGTTCAGGCCTGCCTTGTTTGCCAGAGCCATCACGTTTCGCCCCGGAGAAACCTATTCGCTCCAGCAGCAAAACAATACCCAGAACAGGCTTATCAATCTTGGCGTATTCAAGTTTGTAAAGAACCGGTACGAACCTGCAGGCGGCTCCGACACCAGCGGACTCCTGAATGTTTTTTACTATCTCACTCCTTACAAGAACAAGACCATACAAACAGAGATCGGTGCGTTCACCAAGACCAATTCATTTACCGGGGGCCAGTTGAATGTTACCTGGCGGCACCGCAATATTTTCAGGGCTGCTGAAAGTTTTCAAACCAAGGCTTATGGGGCGATTGAAGCTTCCCTGAACGATTCGCTTCGCAAAAACAATAATTACCGGCTCGGCGCCGAAATGTCGCTCACTTTCCCTAGATATGTGGTACCCTTCCTCAAACTCAGCGAAAAGAACCCGTTCCCCCCGCGCACGCGTTTTACGTTGGGATATGAGTGGCTGCGGAGACAGGCTCTCTATACCCGCAATTATTTCCGGTTTCAATATGAAGTGTACTGGAAAGAATCCATTTCCAAAGAACATACCATCGCCCCTATTCAGGTAACCATCAACAATGCGCGTACTTTCTCCGATTTGTACCGTCAACAACTGAGCCTCCTGTCTTCCCTGTACTATGCCAACCTTCCCGAGATCATACTGGGTTCTTTTTATTCGTATGTGTTGAATAATAGTTTTTCACGCGGCAGGAACATTTATTATTTCAATGGAAATGTGGAAGTAGCCGGAAACCTGGCCGGCTTGTTCAGTGGCAGCAAGCAGGCTTATACCGGTAAATTATTCGGGGCCTATTACGCGCAGTATGTGAAAGCGGATATGGATGCCCGTTTTACCCGGCGGTTGTCCCGGGATGTTCATTGGGCCAACCGGTTAATGATTGGCGCGGGTTTTCCTTACAACAATTCCGATTTCCTTCCCTTCTCCAGGCAATATATTATTGGAGGCGCCAACAGCCTGAGGGGCTTCCGGCCCAGAGGCATTGGTCCGGGCTCAACACAAACCTCCGCATTGCAGCAATTGCTTTATCCGCAAATCGGTGGAGACTATAAGCTGGAAATGAATACCGAACTCAGATTCACCCTCGCCGGAAAACTTAAATCGGCCATTTTCCTGGACGCAGGCAATATATGGACAAAAGGAACTTTGCTGTATCCTTCTTCGGCTCAATTATCTAAAAATTTCTGGAAAGAACTCGGGGTAGATGGCGGTGTTGGCCTCAGGTATGATATCAGCCTTTTTGTATTGAGAGTGGATATTGCCTTTCCGTTCAGCAAGCCCTGGTTGCCGGAGGGGCAACGGTGGGTATTGCCTCAATTCAAACCCGGAGATCCCGATTGGCGGCGCGACAACCTTGTATTCAACCTGGCCATCGGGTACCCATTTTAGATTTAAAGCCCGGCAAAAATGGATGCGTTAATCGTTTCAGGTTTAACGTTTCAGGTTGAATGCTGGTGTTGGATTCATCCGCCATCCGTCATTCGTCATTGTATCCCATTGGCTCATTGCATTCGTCATTCGCCATTCGTCATTGTATCCCATTGGCTCATTGACTAATTTTCACATTGGCTCATTGCATTCGTCATTCGCCATTCGTCATTCGTCATTCGTCATTGTATCCCATTGGCTCATTGACTAATTTTCACATTGGCCCATTTTCCCTGATTTCCAGGTTGTTTTGTTAAAAAATTTCATTACCTTTTCCGTCCGGCTGGCAAAACCGGCCCCGATTCGTATATTTGCCGCTCACCCTTTGGAAATCTGGCCTTGAAACAGGCAATATTTTCCCTACCCTGCCGTTAAGAAAATTGCACCCGAAAACTACTGTTGGCAATAACTACTAAAAACGAAAAACCAATGCAACAGTTCTCAAGGAGAAGGCTCAAAAGGTTAGTAACCGCACCCATGATCGTACTGGCAGCAATGCTCCTGTACTCATTCAGCGCATCCGTGAAATTCCCATTTCATGCGGCTTTACGAGAAAAAGCCACCGATGCCACCCTTACTGCCGCGGCAATAGCCGTCAACAGCGCCCCCATCACCTTTTACGACAGCAAGAAAACCGTGTACGACAGCCTCGACCTGGGGTCATTGGGTTTGTCCCGCAAGGTTTACAATCTCGCTCTGAAAGGAATGGAAAAACTGAAAAGAGCAGCCAGGCTTCAGAATAACATTCTTTCCATCATTGATTTTACCCAGCCCAGCACCAGCAAGCGGTTGTTTATCATTGACCTGGACAATGGCTTGCTCCTGTTCAATACCCTGGTAGCGCATGGAAATAAATCAGGCAAGGAATGGGCCCGTTCCTTTTCCAACAAGCCCCGTTCTAATAAGAGCAGCATCGGTTTTTATGTTACCGGCCAGACCTATAATGGCAGCAATGGATATTCCTTAAAGCTCCAGGGAGTGGAAGCCGGCTTTAATAATAATGCCATGAAAAGAGCCATCGTGCTGCATGGCGCGGATTATGTCAACGAAGAGTATATCAGCAGCCAGGGATATATCGGGCGCAGCCAGGGATGCCCTGCCGTGATGTCGGATATGAGCACACCGATCATCGAAAGCATTAAAGAAGGCTCCTGCCTGTTCATGTATTATCCCCTGCCCACTTATCTGAAAAAGTCTTCATTACTGAAATAACGGAAGGATTCACCAATTAAAACGATAGAAAGAGCACCTTGAAGTACAGGGTGCTTTTTTATTTATATAATGGTATCTACGGCACAACCGATACCATATCAACAGGTTGTTTAAAAAAAGACCAAAGGGCTAACACAGGGCGGGTTATCTTTGTGCCTCAAAATATTCTATGCTAAAGGTTGGCGTTTTCGGGGTGGGACATCTGGGCAAATTTCACCTCAATAACTGGAAAGACATCAAAGATGCAGAACTGGTCGGCTTTTACGACCCGAATGACAGTGCCGCCCAACAGGTCACCGAAAAATATCAGCTCGCCCGTTTCCTGGATGCTTCTACCCTGATGGATGCCGTAGATGCGGTAGATATTGTGGCCCCAACAACTTATCACTACGATCTTTGCAAGCTGGCTATCCGCAAAGGAAAGCATGTATTTGTAGAGAAGCCGCTCGCCAATACCATGGAAGAAGCAAGAGAACTGGTGAAACTGGCCAAAGAATCCAACATCAAATTCCAGGTGGGCCATGTCGAGCGATTCAACCCCGCTTTCCTGGCGGTGCAGGATCTTTCCCTCAACCCCATGTTCATTGAAGTACACCGCCTCGCAGAGTTCAACCCGCGAGGAACGGAAGTAAGTGTGATTCTTGACCTGATGATTCACGACATCGACATCGTATTGAACATCGTTAAAAGCGAAGTGAAGAATATTTCCGCCAGCGGTGTGGCCGTAATGACCGATACTCCCGATATTGCCAACGTACGCATCGAATTCAATAACGGATGCGTGGTGAACCTGACCTCCAGCCGCATCTCCATGAAAAAGATGAGAAAAATGCGCCTGTTTCAGAAAGACGCCTACATCGGAATGGACTTTCTCAATAAAAAAACAGAGATCATCAAACTGAAAACAGACCAGGATGTGGATGTGTTTTCATTTGACCTGGACACTCCGCATGGCAAAAGAACCATCGCCATTGCCAACCCTCTTATTCCTGAGGTAAATGCCATCAAGATGGAACTCGAAAAATTCAGAGATGCCATTGCCAATAACACCCGTCCCGTGGTAAACGAAGTGGATGGATTGCGGGCAATGGACGTCGCCCATCAGATACTGCATAAAATAAAAAATAACAGCATCAATTCTTAAGTAAGGTCTTCATCTTTTGAATCGAGCCAAGATACATACCGGCTGGTATATTTTTTCAGACTACCTGGCAGCCATCATTGCATGGGTAGTGCTCTATTTCTCGCGCCGATACCTGCTGGAGGAGGCTATAACTGTTGAAAGAAACATATATCTCAACAATCGTTTCTGGTGGGGCATCAGCCTGCTTCCACTGGCCTGGCTGATGTTTTACACGCTGATCGGAATGTATCGGTCGGTGTATAAAAAATCCAGACTGAACGAATTCACCCTAACCCTGATCAGTGTGATCATCGGTGTTACGGTTATTTTCTTCGTGATCGTGATCAATGATCCGCAAAGAAAATATACTTACTATTATAAAGCCTACTTCATCTACCTGCTGGCACAGTTCTTTTTTACCTGGATTGGTCGCTGGATCATTTTACGCAAAGCCAGGAAACAGATGGAAAACAAAGCCATCGTTTTCAATACTCTCCTGATCGGCAACAATTCCTTTGCCCGGAAAATATACAACAACACGCTCCACGGATTACAGGTGAGCGGGTTTCACTATTGCGGGTTTCTCAGCTCCGCGGTGTCGCACAACGACCTGGAGAGCATCTTGCCCAACCTCGGCACCATTGAAAAACTCGAAGAAGCGGTAGAAGAAAAAAAGGTCAGCCTGGTCGTTATCGCCCTCGAACGTTCGCATAAAGAGGAGATAGAAAATATCGTCAAGCGGTTGAGCGACCTGGATGTGGAGATCAAGTTTGTGGCCGATTCTCTCGACATCCTGTCCGGTACCGTTAAAACCTCCAACGTATTGGGAGCCGTTCTGACTGATATCAAGTCGGGACTGATGCCCCAATGGCAGCAGAACATCAAGCAACTGCTCGATATCACCCTGGCGCTGCTGGGCCTGATCCTGCTTTCTCCGTTATTATTGTATACAGCCATCCGGGTCCGGCTTTCATCCAAAGGAGCCATTATCTATTCCCAGGAAAGGTTAGGGTATAAAGGGAAGGTATTCCATATTTACAAGTTCCGGTCGATGGTGGAAGGGGCGGAAGCCGACGGCCCCAGGCTTTCTTCCGAAAATGATCCGCGCATCACGGCCTGGGGTAAGATTATGCGCAAATGGCGGCTGGATGAACTTCCCCAGTTGTGGAATGTATTGAAAGGAGAAATGAGTCTCGTGGGTCCCCGCGCCGAAAGGGCCTATTTCGCCAACCAGCTGCGCCAGCGCACTCCCTATTACAACTACCTGCTCAAAGTAAAACCTGGCATCACTTCCTGGGGAATGGTGCAGTTCGGCTATGCAGAAAATGTAGAGGAGATGATCGAGCGGATGAAATACGACCTGATCTACATTGAAAACATTTCGCTCGCGCTCGATTTGAAAATAATGATACATACTTTGCGGATCATCTTCCTGGGCAAAGGCCGTTAACCGGTATCGTTGGCAGAACTTCCCTAATTTTAGGAACAACCGAAAAGGATGAAATATATAATTGGCCTTGTTCTTTCAGTAATGATAATGCCGGCGCTTGCACAGTCGGACTACTGGCAGCAGGAGGCGCATTACCGGATCAACGTAACACTCAGCGTCCTTAACAACTCCCTGTCAGCTTCTCTTCATCTTCGATACGTCAATCATTCACCCGACACCCTTTCATTCATCTGGATGCATCTGTGGCCAAACGCCTATGCCAATGATTCGACTCCGATGGCCAGGCAATTTCAAAAAATCAACTCCTATGAATGGAAAAGAACATTGCGTATACCGGGTGAAATCGACAGCCTGCATTTCACCGTGAACCAGCAACCAGTCCAGGTTCTATCCGGCAATGATGGTGATGAGATGGTCAGGCTGCTTTTGCCCGCTCCTTTGTTGCCCGGTCAGGAAGTAATTATTGAAACCCCCTTCCGGGTGCGATTGCCGAATTACTACTCGCGGTCGGGAGTATCCGGCAACCAGTTCATGATTTGCCAGTGGTATCCCAAGCCGGCCGTGTACGACCGCTTCGGATGGCACCCGATGCCCTACCTGGACCAGGGCGAATTCTACAGCGAATTCGGCAGCTTTGAAGTTAATATCTCGGTTCCCGCCGATTTTGTAGTGGCAGCAACCGGCCAGCTGCAAACAGAAGCAGAATTAAAAAAATACCGTGCCATCGGCCGAAACAACCTGCTGTCCCGCAACAGGAGAGAGCGATACCAGGCCGAAGCTTCTTCCCTGTCACCAACCAAAACCCTGACATTCAAGGCCGATAGTGTACATGATTTCGCCTGGTTTGCCGACAGAAACTTCATCATCCGGTACGATACACTCACCCTGGCCTCCGGAAAATCCGTCGACGTATTTTCCTATAGCAATGATCAGCCCGGTGGATCCTGGCACCGAAGCACCGGTTTTATTAAAAGAGCCGTCCATTTTTATTCCCATTTTATAGGCGAATACCCATATCCGGTAGTTCAGGCTGTGGAGGGGCCGCAAAACTCAAACAGCGGCGGCATGGAATACCCGATGATTACGCTGATCACGATGCGCAATGCCGACCGGGAATCGCTCGACGCGGTTATTGCTCACGAAGTGGGTCACAACTGGTTTTACGGCATACTGGCCACCAATGAACGTACCTGGCCCTGGATGGATGAAGGCCTGAATACTTTTTACGAGCTGCGCTATGAGATCACGTACTACCGGAATGTCGGGTTTATACCGGGTGCCTATAAAACACTGATGACAGCCGGCTCTGATGAAGAAGCAGTGGACCGCTACTTCGACCTGATGGTTCTGCAAACAGCAAATTATCCGATAAACACGCCTGCTGATTCATTTTCAAACAGCGGACAATACGGCCTGGTGGTTTACCAGAAAGCAGCCGTCTGGCTAAACATGGTTAAATCAGAACTGGGTTGGAACAGGTTCGACAAAGCCATGCGTGATTATTACCACCAATGGCGATTTCGTCACCCCGGCCCGGATGACTTTCAAAAAGCATTGGAAGCCTCCGGCGGCATATCGCTGGCAGTCTATTTTGCCATGCTCAACCAGTCCGGCAGTTTCTAAAATCAGCCACTTAACCCGGTGATTTATATAATAATTAAATTCCTGCCACGTTTTCATTCTTTGTTATTTTTGAAAAAACTTCCTGTTGAAAAATTGGTCCGCACTGCTTATTGTCATGTTGGCTTTTACCGGCCTGAAGGCCCAGCAGCCTTACTGGCAGCAATCTCTCGATTACCGGATTGACGTTAGCCTGAACGACAAGGACCATACGCTGGATGCATTTCTGCGTTTGCAATACACCAATCATTCGCCCGATACCCTTTCCTTTATCTGGTTTCACCTGTGGCCGAATGCCTACCGCAACGACCGCACCGCTTTCAGTGAACAAATGCTGGAAAACGGCCGCACCGATTTTTATTTCTCTGATAAGTCCGATCGCGGTTACCTCAACCGGCTGGATTTTCGGAGCAACAATGAGATGCTGAAAACAGAAGATCACCCCTCTTACATCGATGTAATAAAAGTAATACTGGATAAACCACTCGCTCCCGGTCAGCAGGTGGAGATCACGACTCCCTTTCATGTGAAGCTTCCCAAAGTATATTCGCGAAGCGGGTATGCTGATTATACTTACTTAATTACACAGTGGTATCCCAAGCCGGCGGTGTATGACCGGAACGGATGGCATCCGATGCCTTATCTCGACCAGGGAGAATTTTATGGTGAATTCGCTTCGTTTGATGTACGAATCACGCTGCCTTCCAACTTTGTTGTGGCGGCAACCGGAGAATTGCAGGAACCCGCTGAAAAAGCATGGCTCCAATCCAGAACCGAAGCGCCGAAATGGCCTACTCCTTCCAAACCTGCAGGGTTTCTGCAGCCCAAATCTAAATCTGCGCCGGTCAGCCAGGTGCGCGAAATAGAGGCCTCCGCTCAAACGAAAACGATCCGCTACCTTCAGCAAAATATACACGATTTCGCATGGTTCGCGAGTAAATATTTTAAAGTTGCTGCCGATACGCTCCAATTACCTTCGGGAAGAATCATCGACGCCTATTCTTTTTATACCGACCAATCAGCCCCCTCCTGGAACAAGAGCCTTTCCATGATCAAAGATGCCATTCGTTTCCGATCCACCTTGCTGGGAGAGTATCCCTATAATACTGTCAGCGTGGTTCAGTCGCCGCTCGGCATCGAAGGCGGAATGGAATATCCCACGATCACCAGTATCAGTAATATCGGGGGAGAAAAAGAACTTGATCAGATCATTGGCCATGAGATTGGCCACAACTGGTTTTATGGTATCCTGGCCAGTGACGAACGTGAACATCCCTGGATGGATGAAGGCCTCAACACTTACTACGACCGAAGGTACAAAGCCCTGAAATGGGGCGCCAAAACGGATTCCTTATCCCGCTCTTTGTCGCCCAAAATGCCGGAAGACGCAGATCTTACTTTGATCGATGCCATCAGCGCGCTGCACAAAGATCAACCCGCAAGCAGCCGCTCGGAAGAGCTGACAGACTATAACTATGGAATGCTGGTCTATTACAAAACAGCCCTGCTGCTCGAACAACTGGCCGACAGTATGGGACAGGCTTCTTTTGATCAGGCCATGCGTACTTACTATGAATCCTGGAAATTCAAACATCCGCAACCCGCAGACCTGCTGTCCATATTTTCACAACAGGCTCCCGGAGCCACCCGACAATTCAGCGAGCAGTTACAGGCACGTCATGTTCCGGTGCAGCAAGCGGTTCACCCCAAAACCATCAGACCGGCCTTGTTGTTCAATTTCCGGAATACCGAACGCTATCATTATATAGGATTGTTTCCCGCGATCGCCTATCGCAAATATGACGGATGGATGCTTGGCGCTCTCCTGCACAACTACAATCTCCCCCCGCAGCCTTTCCAGTTCGTATTGTCGCCCTTATTTGGGTGGAAGAGTAAAGAATTCGGTGGATTAGGGGCAGTCAAATACACCTGGTATCCCGGCAACGGCATTTCAAAAGTTCAGCTAGGTTTACAAGCGGCCCGCTTCGCCACCATTAAAGGAACCGACAGCCTCGGCAAATCTGTCTTTGGCGGATTCGATAAGCTGGCTCCCTATATCAGAGTGACCTTGAAAAACAAGCGCGAACGAAGCACTGCAGAGAAATGGATTGAATGGCGCAGCTTTTTCATTGGCGAAAAGGGATTTACCTACCGTCTCTACTCAGTCGATTCACTTTATTACCCTTCCCCGTCAAAAAGAAACCAGCGTTACCTCAATCAACTTACGCTGAACATCACCGATTACCGTGTTTTATATCCTTATGATCTTTCCCTGCAAATTCAGCAGGGCAACGGGTTCTACCGGGCATCTGTAACCGGAAATTACTTCCTGAACTATGCAAGGGGTGGTGGCGCCGGGGTGAGAGTGTTTGCAGCCAAGTTTGGCTACCTCGGAACCAGGAGTGCGCAGAAAGTATTTGACACCTATGTCTATCAGCCGAAACTGACTGCTGTTGGCGGAACCGAAGACTATACCTATTCGAATGCTTTTTTCGGAAGAACAGAAACGACCGGGTGGGAAAGTCAGCAAATGATGGTAAGAGATGGCGCTTTAAAAATAAGAACAGACATCTTCCAGGGCCTGCAGGGCCGCAGTGAAAACTGGATCGCGGCCATCAACCTGAACACTACCCTGCCCGCCCAGCTGTTTCCCCGGTTCATTCCTATAAAACTGTTTCTCGATTTCGGCACCTATGCGGAAGCCTGGAAAAAAGACGCTCCCACCAAACGATTTCTGTATGTGGGCGGCCTTCAGTTGTCGTTTTTCAAAGACCTGCTGAATATTTACGCTCCCCTGATTTACAGCAGCGAATTTTCTGATAACCTGAAAACCCTGCCCGACGAAAACAAATTCTTCCGTAAAATTTCATTCAGCCTCGATATCCAGAAATTCAACTGGAGAAGGATCTCGAACAACAAACTCCCGCTCTGATCATGGATCGCAGTATCAGATACCTCAGGCGCGAAGAAATAGATACCATAAAATGGGATCACCGTATTGAAAACGCCACCAACGGGCTGATCTATGCGTACAGCCGCTATCTCGACCTGGCAGCTAAAAACTGGGACGCGCTGGTGATGGGAGACTACGATTACATCATGCCGCTTACCTGGAATAAAAAATACGGGATCCATTATTTGTACCAGCCCCTGTTTGCCGCTTCGCTGGGCATTTTCGGAGAGCAGGTTTCGGAAGAGAGGGTCAGGCAGTTTGTGACCGCCATTCCTAAAAAATTCAGGTTGGCAGAAATTGATTTCAATCACTCCAACCCGCCGCCCGCCGACCTGGATGGTTTTTATCTCCGGCACAATTATGTGTTGAACCTGTCGGCCAGCTATGAAGCCATCCAGGCCGGGTACAGAGAGAACACCAGGCGCAATATCCGCAAGGCCGGGCAGATTGGCTGCCGTTACCAGAACGATATCCCGCTGGAAGAGGTTATTCAGTTGTGTAAACAACATTTTCAGAAGATCGCTGAAGTACCGGAAGAAGAATATGAAAGGTTCCGGCAACTTTTCAACTGGCTTTCTGAAAAGAAACAGGTGTTGACTGCCGGCATCATGGGTCCTGACGGCAAGCTGTTGTCTTCCTGTGTGTTTTTCTTTTCACATCGCCGTGCCTATTACATCATGGTTGGTAACCATCCGAACGGGAAAACGCTGGGCGCTTCCCATTACCTGATCGATTGCTTTATACAGCAACACGCCGGAAAATCCCTGATCCTCGACTTTGAAGGTTCCGACATTCGCAATCTTGCCTTTTTTTACACCGGTTTTGGTGCTGTGGAAGAATTATATCCTGCCCTTCGCGTGAATCATTTGCCCTGGTGGGCACGAATCTGGAAACGACAATAACTGTAAACAGTAAACGGTAAACCGCAAACTGTTAAGGGCTCAGTAACCCATCTCTCTTTCCTCAATAATTTTTTCGGCGATCAGGATATCGATCGGTCTGGTGATCTTGATATTGGTCGCCTCTCCTTCTATCAGGTGTATGCGCACACCCAGTTGCTCGACCACGCTGGCTTCGTCGGTGAACCGGTCGTCGTATTCCTGTTCAAAAGCCGCTTTCAGAATATCGCTGTAAAAGGTTTGCGGAGTTTGAATGATCCTGACCTTGTTCCGGTCGACGAGGTTGTTACCGGCAGGTGTTTCGATGCGGATGGTATCGACTGCCGCAATGGCGGGAATGGCGTTCCCATATTCCAGGGCATACTGGTAACAACGCCTGATCAGGTTGGTGGAAACCAGGCAGCGAACACCGTCGTGAACAAAAACAATGGAATGCTGTTGAATATGACTGAGGCCGTTTTTTACCGAATGAAATCTCGTTTCACCCCCGGCGGTGACGCCGATGCGATGCGGGTCTATGGTTGATTGAATCAGCTGAAGTCCGTTTTGCAGGTGGTTCTCCGGAAGTACCAGGATAATTTCCAGGTCGTCGAAGGCCTGCAGGAAGCTGTTGAGCGTATACCAGAGTACGGGTTTTCCCTGCAGTTCCAGGAATTGTTTGGGAATAGCAGTGCCCATCCTGGTTCCTGCGCCGCCTGCCACTATAACTGCGAATTTCTTCATGCGTAATAAACTGACAATATTGAAAGCAAATGATTATTCATTGCCATCCAGCAACTCTCTTTCGATCTCCTCCATCTGAACAATATCCCAGGCTTCTGATTCGGTAGGAGTTACATTCATCAGTTCGAGCAGGCCCGACTCATCCAGTGCATTTTCGACCGCCGGCCGGAGCGAGCAAACAACGAATGAAGCATTTTGTTCGTAAAAAGCCTGTTGAATTTTTACCAGTTCTTCGCCTGCAGCGAGGTCCAGCTGCTCGATGTCTTCCAGGTTTAACACCAGGTTTTTTACCGAATTTTCGAGAAAGGGAAATAATGCCTTCTTCAGTTCTTCTGTCAGATTAGCAGCAAGATGACGCTCTTTGATTGTTATGACATGGAATTTCTCTCTGGTATCAATTTTGACCTGCATAAATACTTTAACTTGTTAACAGCCGTTAATAAAATTGACGGCCGGATAAGTCAAAAATATTCGTTATTATTGTATTACACTCAATTAATTACAAAAAATGGACAACAATTTTTCAGCCCAGGTAAAGGAGATCATCTCGTTTAGCAGGGAAGAAGCTTTGCGGCTGGGAAATGATTTTATCGGAACGGAGCATTTACTACTTGGACTGATCCGTGAGGGGGAGAACACAGCGGTACGTATACTCAAGAGTTTCAATGTGGACCTCTATGAATTGCGTAAGGAAGTGGAGCTGGCAGTAAAGGACAAGACCGGTAAAAACATTGCCAACATCAACAGTTTACCCCTCACCAGGCAGGCAGAGAAAGTTATCAGGGTAACGGTTTTAGAGGCAAAGGCTTTGAAAAGCCCGACCGTTGAAACAGAGCACCTGATGCTCTCGATCCTGAAGAATAAAGAAAACGTGGCTACTCAAATTCTAAATCAGTTTGACGTGGATTATGATCTTTTCAGAAACGAACTCGGCGTTGTAAAAAGCAACGATGTTCGCAGTGAATATACCGACGAGAACGATGATGATTTTGACGAAGAGAAGAAATACTCTCAGCAAAAATCCCGTTCGGCCGGTAACTCCAAAAGCAAGACTCCGGTACTGGATAATTTCGGTCGCGACATCACCCGCATGGCAGAAAGCGGAACACTGGATCCGATTGTAGGCCGTGAAGAGGAGATCGAAAGAGTATCACAAATTCTTTCGCGCCGCAAAAAGAACAACCCCATCCTGATCGGCGAACCGGGTGTAGGTAAAACAGCCATCGTGGAAGGCCTTGCCCTTCGCATTGTTCAGCGCAAGGTTTCAAGGGTGCTTTTCGATAAAAGAGTGATTTCCCTGGACCTGGCTGCCCTGGTAGCAGGCACGAAATATCGCGGACAGTTCGAAGAGAGAATGAAGGCGATCATGAACGAACTGGAAAAAAACCGGGACGTGATCCTGTTCATCGATGAAATTCACACCATCGTTGGAGCAGGCGGCGCCAGCGGTTCACTGGATGCCTCCAATATTTTCAAACCCGCCCTTGCCCGCGGAGAACTCCAATGCATCGGAGCCTCTACCCTGGATGAGTACCGCATGTACATCGAAAAAGACGGCGCGCTGGATCGTCGTTTCCAGAAGGTGATGGTAGATCCTCCGAGCGTAGATGAGACCATTCAGATCCTTTCCAACATCCAAAGCAAGTACGAAGATTATCATAACGTGTCCTATTCCAAGGAGGCGATCGAGGCCTGCGTAAAGCTCAGCGATCGTTACATGACCGACCGTCTGCTTCCGGATAAGGCCATTGATGTAATGGATGAAGTGGGCGCGCGCGTTCACCTCAAAAACATCAATGTTCCCAAAGAAATTCTCGACCTCGAGAAAAAAATAGAAGACGTTAAGGGTGAAAAGAACAAAGTGGTGAAGAGCCAGAAGTTCGAAGAAGCCGCTTCCCTGCGGGATACCGAGAAAAGGCTGCAGGAAGAACTCGAGGCCGCGAAGAACAAATGGGAAGAAGAAAGCAAACACAAACGCTACCCGATCGATGAAGAAGCCATTGCTGAAGTAGTGAGCATGATGACCGGCATCCCCGTTAAACGCATGGTGCAGGCCGAAACAGAGAAACTTCGCAAAATGGCCGATGATATGAAAGAAATGGTGGTGGGTCAGGACGAGGCTATCGTAAAAGTGGTAAAAGCCATTCAGCGTAACCGAGTTGGTCTGAAAGATCCCAAAAAACCCATCGGAACATTCATCTTCCTCGGTCCTACCGGTGTGGGTAAAACCGAATTGGCCAGGGCACTGGCACGTTACATGTTCGATTCCGAAGATGCGCTCATCCGCATCGATATGAGCGAATACATGGAGAAATTCACCGTCAGCCGGCTGGTGGGTGCCCCTCCCGGTTATGTAGGATATGAAGAGGGTGGACAACTCACAGAAAAAGTAAGACGCAAGCCTTACTCTGTTATCCTCCTCGATGAAATCGAAAAAGCACACCCGGATATTTACAATATCCTGTTGCAGGTGCTCGACGATGGTCAGCTTACCGATGGCCTGGGCAGAAAGGTCGATTTCAAAAACACTACCATCATCATGACCTCCAATATCGGTGTACGTCAGCTGAAAGACTTTGGGGAAGGCGTTGGTTTTGCCACCGCCGCCCGCACACAGAGCACCGATGAAAATAACAAGGCAGTCATTGAGAAAGCGCTGAAAAGAACTTTCTCTCCTGAATTCCTGAACAGGATTGATGATGTGATCATCTTCAATTCACTGACCAAAGATCATATCTTCCGTATCATCGATATCCTGATGAAGGGAGTGATGAAACGCCTGGTTAGCCTGGGATTCTCCCTGGAATTGACCGAAGAAGCCAAGAATTTCATCGCAGAAAAAGGCTACGATCAGCAATTCGGCGCACGCCCGCTTCACCGGGCCATCCAGAAATACCTGGAAGATCCTCTCGCCGAAGAAATTCTCAACCTGCATATCAAGCAGGGAGATGTGATGATCGCCGACCTGGACAAAGAAAATTCCAAGCTCAGATTTACCCTGAAGGCTCCGGCCAAGGAAAAATCAGAGGCGAAATAACCTGAACCTAATTTCTCTGGTAAGAATCCCGCCTGGTGCGGGATTCTTTTTTTGCTAACGCCCCGCACATTTTTTTCTTCGGTGATTTACTCCCATTTTTGCAGCGAATCAAGGAGAATGAGCAAGATTATCATTACCATCGATGGCTGGTCTTCCTGCGGTAAAAGCACGCTGGCCAAACAACTCGCCCGTGAGCTGGGTTATGTGTATATCGACAGCGGAGCCATGTACCGGGCAATTACCCTGTATTTCTTACGAAATCATATCGACTGGACCAACGCCGAAGAAGTTGCCGGCGCACTCCGGCAGATTCACCTTGAGTTTCAATCCAACCATAAGAATGGTCAAACGGAAATTTACCTCAACAACGAAAACGTGGAATATGTTATCCGCGACCTGGTAGTGGCTGAAAAAGTGAGCGATGTGGCGGCAATCGGAGCCGTCAGGACCTTCGCCGTAGCACAGCAGCAGAAAATGGGACAGAAAAAGGGCATTGTCATGGACGGACGGGACATCGGTACGGTCGTTTTTCCGCATGCCGAACTGAAAATTTTCATGACCGCCGACAATGAGGTAAGGGTGAAACGCCGCTTTATGGAACTGTACGAAAAGAACCCCAATATTACGATGGAGGAGGTGAGAACCAACCTCGAGTCCAGGGACTATATCGATTCTCACCGCGAAATAAGCCCCCTCCGGCAGGCAGTTGACGCGGTAGTGCTCGATAATACCCATATCACTGAAAAGGAACAGCTGGCCATGGCGCTGGGCTGGGTCAAAGACAAACTGGCCGCCGGTCAAACCAGCCAGGCCTGACTGACAATAAAACCCATTGACAACCGTTTATCTAGCACAGCCAATATCATTGAAAACCAATAATAGTGCTTATATAGAATATGGTCTTTAACAGCATCACCTTTTTAATATTTTCGGGCATTTTCTTCCCGCTCTATTTTTGGCTGAAAGGACAATGGCGTTTGTGGTGGATCCTGATAGCCAGCTATGTCTTCTATGGCTGGTGGGACATCCGCTTTCTGAGCCTGATCGGCATTTCCACCCTGATGGATTTCAACTTCGGTAAACTGATCGGTGCCACGGAAAACAAGTCGCGCAGAAAAATGTTCCTGGTCTTCAGTATGCTGATGAACCTGGGCTTCCTGTGTTTCTTCAAATATTTCAACTTCTTTATCGACAGTTTTGTAAGCATGATGCATGCCTTCGGTTTGCAGCCTTCGGTAACCACGCTTAAAATCATCCTGCCGGTAGGGATCTCCTTTTATACCTTTCAAAGTCTTTCCTATACCATCGATATCTACCGCAAGGAAATACCGGTGGAAAGAAACCTGTTGAAGTTTGCTGCCTTCATTGCACTTTTCCCGCAGCTGGTAGCCGGACCGATCGTACGTGCCCGCGACCTGCTGCCGCAAATGAACGACGACAAGCCTTTTGAATGGAACCGGTTTAATTCGGGGTTGGGCAGAATACTCTGGGGTTTCTTTAAAAAGGTAGCCATTGCCGATTCGCTCGGCCCGTTTGTAGACCAGTGCTGGGCCGACCCTACCAATTTCGGTAGCCTTCACCTCATCATTGGCGTAATCTTTTATTCTTTCCAGATCTACTGTGATTTTTCAGGATATTCTGATATCGCCATCGGTCTTGCCCGGATAATGGGATATCATTTTCCCGAAAACTTCCGCACACCATATTTTTCCAAAAGCTTCAGTGAGTTCTGGACGCGATGGCATATTTCGCTGTCGAGCTGGTTGCGCGACTATCTGTATATTCCCCTCGGCGGCAACCGTCACGGAAAATGGCAAACGTACAAGAACAACATGCTCACCATGCTGATCGGCGGCTTCTGGCATGGAGCTAACTGGGCCTTTGTATTCTGGGGTTTCCTGCATGGCCTGTACCTCATTCTGCAAAGAATAGTACAGAAACCCTGGAAAAAAATAGTTTCCATAACCAGGATGCCGAAATTCCTCAGCAGCGCCATTGCGGTATTTACCATCTATTCGCTTACCAATCTTGCCTGGATCTATTTCCGCTCCGGCAGCCTGGGACATAAGAGCTTTTCAACCGCCAACAAGATCATCGCTAATATCTTTTCGTTCGAGAATTTCAACTGGAACGGAGTGGTCAACAAATTCCAGGTGATCAAAGGGCTGATTGTTATTTCTGTATTGTTATTTGTCGAGATTACCAATGTCAGGTTCAGCTGGAACAGCCTGCAGGTGTACAAGCCTGCCGTAAGAGTGGCCTTGTTTGCCGGACTGTTGTGGCTGATCGCCTTTTTTGGAACCTTCTCGGCCAATTCATTTATCTATTTTCAGTTCTAACTATGAAAAAAGCATTTTGGATACTGATCTTGCTGGCTGTTGTTTTCGCAGGCGATCGCCTGTTTGGCTGGTACCTGCAAAAACAGGTTGCCGGCAGCCAGTTTCGCTATTCAAAGCTTTATCGTAATGAAGCCGATGCCGATATCATGATCGTCGGCAATTCGCGCGGACTGAATATCTATCTTCCTGAAGTGGAAGAAAAAACTTCCCGCAAGGCTTTCAGCCTTTGCTATAACGGGATGCCGGGCGACCTCGCTTCCACCCTTTCACTCGACTACATCGACAGGTATCCACAAGTGAAGACGGTGATCATTGAACTTTGCATGGCTGAAATGCCAGCCGAGTCGCTGCTACCCGGATTTGTAACCTATATGCCTTATTCCAGCCGGCTGGATTCTTTGATTCAACACGAGTCGCGCGTAACCTGGTACAGCTCCAAGCTCTCTCATTTGTACCGGTTCAATAACGAAGTGTTTCAACGTGCCCTCTTTTATAAGAACCGGTCCGATGACGACTGGACCTCCGACCGGCTGATATCCGAAAGAGTGATCAAACAGGTGGGCAACTATTCCATGGAATTCAAGGGAGATGACAAGCAACTGCAGTATATCAAATCAATCACCGATTACTGCCAGCAACGAAACATAGATGTTAAACTGATCATTGCCCCTTTCTTTCCCGGATTTACGGTGAAACACATCGACAAGCTGATTACAAAAACAGAAAGCCTGACAGGGCTCAAAGTCCATGATTACAGCAAGGCACTGCAGGACAATACCGGCTTCAGCGATTACCTCCATTTGAATGTGGCCGGATGTAAGGAATTCATCCGTTTGCTGCAGCGCGACAGTCTGCTGACCGTAAAGGAACGACCTTCGGTGGCTTCTACGCCTTCATATTGATATTCAGCTTTTTATATTTTCACTTCCTCAGGGATTCCGCTTACTTGCAATTGACGTAAAGGCTTTGTATTTTACCACCCTGGTTGCAAGCCATATTAATCCTAAATGATACCTTATGAAAAAACTGGTGGTTATCTCCCTCCTTTCATTATTATTTTTCTCCTGCAGCAAGGACAATTCCAATTATATAATTCAGAAAGAGGAAGTCACTCCGAGGTTGGAGTCGGCTATTTTCCCGGTTATGACCAAGCCTGCCGAGGTAGTGCTCGGGACAGAATTATCGACCTGTACGCCCGGAGAATCGATAACCTTATTTCTTCCCTACCGGGTAGTAGCGGATGATGTACAGGAAGCAACTATGGTGATCACCGATCCGCAAAGCGGTTCGGTGATCCGTGAATTGCCGATGACTTTTTCTACCGATCCTTCCATCGCCAACGTCGGTGTACCCGAAGAGATCCAGGGGTCTACTTTCCTGTTTGTGACCATTTCTGTAGAGAACGACATGATGGGGAAAGCCTGGACGGTCTCCACCCGTTTAAAGGCCAATGCACAACAATCGGAAGACACTATTAACAATGCCTTCAGAGTAGAATAGAAACATATTCATTTCCTTTATAGCCCCCTGTAATTTGCAGGGGGCTTTTTTGTGTGTTGACTTTGTAAAGCCTTGATTCGTAACAAAGTTTTAAGAAATAATCCGGAGCCCGAATCGTTTTAGGCACACATTTGAGTACATTTACAACATTAAATTATTCTGGATGAATTGGTTTTTCCTGCAGATCACTAACCCCGCCAGCAACGTCGCAGATTCTTTAAACAAGGCCGTTAACGGCGCTCATACAGAGGCTGCCTCCATGAACATTATGGAAATGCTGACCAACGGTGGTCCGCTGATGATCCCGCTGGCATTGCTGTTTGTTCTGGCGATCTTTTTCTTTTTTGAACGACTGATCGCCATCCGCCGGGCCAGCAATATTGATCCCAATTTCATGAACATCATCCGCGACAATGTATTTTCCGGCAATGTAAGCGCGGCCCGTTCGCTGGCTAAAAATACCAGCAACCCGGTAGCGCGCATGATCGACAAAGGCCTGCAAAGAATCGGCAAGCCCATCGACGCAATCGAAAAGAGCATGGAAAATGTAGGGAAGCTCGAGATCTATAAAATGGAAAGAAACCTGTCGATCCTGTCCCTGGTATATGGCATCGCACCCATGTTCGGGTTCCTCGGAACCCTCATCGGTATGCTTCAGCTGTTTTACCGGATCAATACCACCCATGAATTCAGCACCGACGCCATTGCGGGAGGTATTTACACCAAGCTGATCACTTCCGCTGTGGGTCTTACCATCGGTTTGCTGGGTTATATCGGATACAATTTTCTGAATGCGCAATTGGATAAAACAATCAACAAAATGGAATCCGCCAGTGCGGAGTTCATCGATATCCTGCAGGAGCCTACCCGCTAACAGGAACCGACCGGGCAGAAACAAACATTCACGAACAAACAGCGATCAATGAATCTTCGAAAACGTTTGAAATCACATCCTGAGATGCATGGCGGCGCGCTGAACGATATCATGTTCATCCTGCTGTTCTTCTTTCTGATCGTGGCCACTCTTGCCAATCCAAACGTGATCAAGCTGGCCACACCTAAAGCGAAGAGCGATACAAAAGCCAAGCAGTCGGTGATCGTCAATATCAAACCCAACGGAGAATACATCATCAACGGCAAATCGGTGAACCTGGCCGATATGAAAACGTTTATTCAACCTTATATTCTCAAAGACACCCTGCAGGCAACCATCGCGATCAATGCCGATAAAACCGTTCCGCTGGAAGATGTGGTGGCAGTGATGCGGATCGCCCGCGACCTGGGTGCCCGTTCTACCCTCCTGGTTGACGCGAAATAATGCATTCACCTGACAGACCTGATCATCCGGTCCTTGCCTTGCATATCTTTTCTGAGCTGAATATCCTGGTAATCGGCAGATCGCAACAATTCAGACACCGGCTCTCCGGCCTCTTCATGTATTTCAAAGTACAGGTATCCGCCTCTTTTGAGATACTGACAACCAAACTCCGCAATGGCCTTGTAAAAACACAAAGGATCATCGTTCTCCACAAACAGGGCCAGCCAGGGCTCGAACTTCAATACATTATCACGCATCTGTTCTTGATCACTCAGCGGGATATAGGGTGGATTGCTGACGATCAGGTCGAACTCCGCCTGGGGGAACACATCGGATGATAAAATATCGAAGAGGTGAAAATGAACATCGAGATTGTTGGCAGCGGCATTCTTGCGGGCCACTCGCAGAGCTCCCTCACTTACATCGACGGCCTGTACTTCGGCCGCCGGCCATTTTTTCTTTATTGCCAGCGGTATGCAACCGCTGCCTGTACCGATATCGAGTATCCGGCCCGACGAAGCGAAATCTGCATGGCTGAGAAGAATCCATTCCACCAGTTCTTCAGTTTCCGGGCGGGGGATCAGCACTTCCTCATCTACATACAGATCCATCCCTGCAAACCAGGCTTCATTCAGTACATACTGTACCGGCCGGTGTTGTTCCAACTGGGCACCATAAGCCAGCAGTGTTTGTACCTGGTCGTCGCGCAGCGGCAATTGTTTATTCATGACCCGGTCGATCCGGCTCCAACCGGTCAGTTTCTCCATTACCAGGTCGGCAATATTGCGCGCTTCCCGGTCGGGATAGATTTCATAAAGCCTGATGGTGAGTTGCTGCTGCCCTTCATGAATGGTCATGGTCAAAATTACGTAAATGAACGGGCTGCGGCCGCCAGCCTGCGTCTTGTTATATTTGCACCCAGTTTTGAACAGCGCAGAACGATATATGAAACGATGCCTGGACCTGGCCCTGCTGGGAGCCGGTTCGGTAGCTCCCAACCCGATGGTGGGGGCCGTTTTGGTTCATGGTGACCGCATCATAGGCGAAGGATACCATCGCCAGTACGGACAGGCTCATGCCGAAGTCAATTGCCTTCAATCGGTGAAGCCCGAAGACGAACCCTATATTTCCAGGTCGGTTCTTTATGTGACGCTGGAACCCTGCGCGCATCATGGCAAAACACCACCCTGTGCCGACCTCATCATCCGCAACCGGATTCCCGAAGTAGTAGTCGCCTGCCGAGATCCCTTTGATGCCGTCAACGGAAAAGGAATCGAAAAGATGGAAGCTGCCGGAATAAAAGTGACACTCGGCTGCCTGCAGAAAGAAGCCATTGAACTCAATCGCCGCTTTTTTACTTTTCACCTTTTGAAAAGACCGTACGTTATCCTCAAATGGGCCCAAACCGCCGACGGCTGGATCGGAAACAGGGAGGGCGAAAGATTGATGATCACCGATGAAGCCGCCAACCGTCTCGTGCACAAATGGAGAAGCGAGGAAGCTTCCATCCTGGTGGGCACGCAAACAGCCCTGCTGGATGATCCCGTACTCACCAACCGGATTTGGACGGGAAACTCGCCCTTGCGACTGGTTCTCGACCGGCACCTGCGGCTGCCGGCTCACCTGAAACTTTTTAAGGAACAACCAACCATCGTATTGAACCAGGTGAAAGAAGAAAAGCAGGATCAACTGCATTACGCGCTTATCAATGATAAAGCCGGAACCCTTGCGGGCATACTGGAACGCCTGTATGAATGGAATATTCAAAGCGTACTCGTGGAAGGCGGCCGTCAGTTGTTGCAGTCATGGCTGGAAGAAGGAATCTGGGATGAAGCCCGGGTGGTTACCAATACTGAACTGACCGGCAAAGGCAATGTAAAAGCACCGGTTTTGTCGAATCACCAACTGATCCGCCAGGAAAAAATGCCGGGAACGACGATTGAATATTTTCGCCCCAACCGATTGAACCATCCACTAAATTTTTCATTTTGATTTACCTGGCCGGCTCCATCATTCTCACTTCCTATCTCACCCTTTTCTTTAAAGTGGTTGAGCGCATGAAGTTGAACAACCTGCAGGTAATCGTGTTTAACTATATCACCTGCGTAGTGACCGGTTCTTTTGTAAACGGTGGTTTTCCGGTCACTGCTTCCAATATGCAGACCAACTGGTTTCCCTGGGCCTGCCTGATGGGAGTGCTATTCATCTCCCTGTTCAATATCATTGCCTATACGGCGCAAAAAGCGGGTGTGGCCGTTGCTTCGGTTGCCAATAAACTTTCGCTGGTCATCCCTTTCATCTTCTCCATCTACCTGTACCGGGAAGCTGCCTCCTGGCTGAAACTGGCGGGCATTGCCGTTGCGCTGACTGCGGTGGTGATGACCTGCTGGCCCGGCCGATCCGATATTTCAGGAAAACACAGGAACCAGTCCATCCTGCTCATGCCGGTCATTCTTTTTATCGGAAGCGGGTTGCTGGATACGCTGATCAAGTATGTAGAGCATAGTTTTCTCAACGGAGATAACAACAATGATTTCCTTGTCAGCGCTTTTGCTTCGGCAGCCACCATCGGCGTACTGCTGGTTTCCGTTCAATTGGCCCTTGGACGCCAGGCGATATCCGGGAAAGCAGTGCTGATGGGAATTTGCCTGGGCATTCCGAATTATTTTTCCATCTGGTGCCTGGTGCGGGTATTGAAGAATTACGCCAGCAACAGCTCGGCGATCATTCCTATAAACAATATGGGCATTGTGTTATTCAGCACCCTCGTGGCCTGGGTATTGTTCAAAGAAAAATTATCATTCATCAACTGGGTGGGCGTACTGCTGGCAGTAGGCGCCATTGCATTAATAGCTTATGGGTAACATGACGGAAACTGATTTCTTTTATACTATCGACAGAAACGGACAGGCAGAATTCAAAGACAGAGGCAGTCGCTTCATGGCACTGGCATTTCCGGTACAGTCTGTGGCAGACTTCAAAACAATTCTCGACAACGTAAGAAAAGAACATCCCAAAGCCAATCACCATTGTTTCGCTTACCGGATTGGATTGACCGGCGATCTGTTCCGGGTCAGTGATGATGGCGAACCTTCCGGTACTGCCGGCCGTCCCATTCTCGGTCAGATCGACAGCCGGGGCATTACCGATACCGCCATCATTGTGGTCAGGTATTTTGGAGGCACGCTGCTGGGAGTACCGGGCCTGATCAATGCGTATAAAACCGCAGCCGCACTCGTATTGCAAACAACGCCCATCGTCCAAAAACCCATCGAAGCCGTTTATTCGCTACAGTTTGATTATACCATCATGAACGACGTGATGAACGTGATCAAACAATCCAACAGCAGCATCCTTGAAAAGGACATGAATCTTTTCTGCCGGCTGGTAGTGGGTATTCAAAAATCAAGACTGGAGGAAGTCCTGTACCGGCTCGGCGAACTGCGGTCAGTAGAAGTGGAAAAGAAATCCTGAAAATTTACTTCCCAAAACGCGGACTAACCTTCAGGTCTTTACTGCCCGGTGTATACTGGTAGAACCCTTCTCCCGATTTTACGCCGAGAAATCCGGCGGTAACCATATTGGTGAGAAGCGGGCAGGGGGCGTATTTGGGGTTGCCAAAACCTTCGTACAACACATTAAGAATGGAATAGCAAACATCCAGCCCGATGAAATCGGCGAGCTGCAGCGGACCCATCGGGTGGGCCATGCCGAGTTTCATAACAGTATCGATCTCTTCTACACCGGCAACGCCTTCGTAAAGCGTACAGATCGCTTCATTGATCATGGGCATCAGTATCCGGTTGGCCACAAATCCGGGATAGTCATTCACCGGACAGGGCACTTTTCCCAGCGAGCGGCTCAATTCTACGATCGTATCGGTCACTTCTTTATCCGTGGCGTAACCATTGATGATCTCCACCAGCTTCATTACCGGTACCGGGTTCATGAAATGCATGCCGATCACTTTGGCAGGGCGCTTTGTTGCGGCCGCAATCTTCGTGATGGAGATGGAAGATGTATTGGTGGCCAGCAGGCAACTGGCTGGCGCGAGTTCATCGAGCTGCCGGAAAATCTTCAATTTCAACTCCACATTTTCAGTTGCCGCTTCCACAACCAGGTCGGCCTCTCCTACTCCTTTCTGCATATCGGTTTGCGTGGAAATATTTTTAAGGGTACCATTTTTCTGTTCTTCGGTAAGACTTCCCTTGCTTACCTGGCGATCGAGGTTTTTGGCTATGGTGCCTAAGGCCTTTTCGAGTTGCGCGGCATTAACGTCTACCAGGGTTACTGAATATCCGTTTTGTGCAAATACGTGTGCGATACCATTTCCCATGGTGCCGGCTCCAATCACTGTTACCTTTTCAATTTTCATGATCTTGTTTTTATAATGGCGGGTTAATCGTTGTCTTTATAGATTGAAATTTGTGCGATGCCTTCTTCCCTGCGGGAGGCCCGGTACATTCCTTCGCTGTTAAATTCCATGCAGATATTTCCGGCCGCATCGACACCGATCATTCCGCCTTCTCCTCCGATAGCCATCAGTTTTTCATGTACCACAATGTTCATCGCCGCAGGCAAAGAGAGGCCGCGGTACTCCATCAACGCGCTGACATCATACGCAGCAACAGACCGTAAAAACAACTCTCCATGGCCCGTGCAGGAAATGGCGCAGGTAAGGTTGTTGGCATAAGTGCCTGCTCCAATCACCGGGGTATCGCCCATGCGTCCGAATTTTTTGTTGGTCATACCCCCTGTACTGGTGGCCGATGCCAGGTTTCCCTGCCGATCGCAGGCAACCGCACCTACTGTTCCGAATTTCCTTTCGCCCCCCGCAGCAATATTATGATCCAGCGCTACCCTGTCCTCCTCCCGTGCCCTGATCCATTGATCGTGACGCAAAGCAGTGTGAAAATAGCTCTCCTCTTCGAGTGGAAGGCCGCGCAGGCGCGCGAACTCCAGCGCCCCTTCTCCCCCCAAAAACACATGATCGCTGAACTGCATAATATCTTTCGCGAGCAATACCGGATTACGAACCGTTTTCACCGCACCGACGGCACCGGCTTTCAGCGACTGTCCATCCATGATAGAGGCATCCATCTCATGCGTGCCCATGCTTGTATAAACAGATCCGCGCCCGGCATTGAAGAGTTCATTGTCTTCCAGTGCCACTACTGCTGCAGACACGGCATCAAGGGATGATCCGCCACTCTGCAGCACTTCATATCCTTTATCGAGCGCGAAGGCCAGCGCGTTTTTGTAAGCCAGTTCCTTTTCAGGAGTAATGTCTTTTCTGAGCAGGGTCCCTGCACCACCATGAATAGCCAAAGCAATCCTGTTCATACCTGTTTGACTTGGAATTTAATAAACGGCCTGAATCGCATTTGTACCGGAAAAATCAATGCATTCATTTTACCTGGCAGAAATACCGCTTTTCTTACCGCCCTTTTGAATCACCCATCATTGCTTCACCATAAAGGCGAACGAAAACCGATGTTTCTCTCCAGTTCATATGCACTTCAAAATGGCTGCAGCAGCCATCGAAGTTTTCTCCGGACAACAGTGGGGCGAAATTAAGACTTATGAGTCGAACCGGGGGCACCCAGGAGTAAATTGCATTCCTCCAGCAACCTGCTTTTGTTAATGGCTACGGTTCCTACTTCCTCGCACACCAGCCCTCCTGCGATGTTGGCGATTTGTGCCGAGATATCCATATCGCGCGTGGCGGCATACACCAGTGAGGCCACCGCAATGACTGTATCGCCGGCACCGGACACATCGGCTATGCTGCGCAGATGAGAGGGAATAACCTGAGAGGTGTGGTCCGAATGATAGTAAACGCCTTTTTCGGAAAGTGTAATGAAGGATACTTTGTGATGAAGCAGTTGTTGTAATTGTTCATGAATATGATCGAGCACCTTTCGGTCGATCTCACCCAGCAGCAGGTTCAATCCTTCCTTTACTTCTTTGAGATTGGGCTTGAAAATGTCTACTCCCTTGTACGAGAAGAAATTTTTTCTTTTGGGGTCTACCGTTGTGATCACCTGGTGCTCTCGGCATATGGAGATCACCGAGGCGATCAGCGACTCTGTGAGCACGCCTTTATTGTAATCCTCAAAAATGATGACGACAGGTTGCTCCTGTACAATATATTTCTTTACCTGCTCCACGAGCGCCGCTTCTTCTTCGGCCGACAGGTCGCGGGTGATCTCGCTGTCGAGCCGCATCATCTGCTGGTTACGGCTGATGATACGTGTTTTATTGGTCGTGATCCTGTCGCTGGACTGGAGTATATGACCGGTACCGATATTGTTCTGCTGAAAAAGATCCACCAGCAGTTTTCCGTCGTCATCTTTACCGGTAACGGTTAGCAGGGATGTTTGTGCTCCGAGGGAAACCAGGTTAAGCGCCACATTGCCGGCACCTCCGATACGATGTTCTTTTTTATCGAGTGCCACAACCGGAACAGGGGCTTCCGGGGAAATTCGGTCCACATGTCCCCACCAATAGGTGTCGAGCATCACGTCGCCGATAACGCCAATCTTGATCTTCGAAAATTGCTCAAATAAACTGTCAAACGGGACCCTATTCATATTCTCAGGATGATTTTCTGGCAGAAACCGCTATGAAATATATGGGGATGCCTGAAAGAACGATTCCCAGTCCCCATAAAGCATAGGTGGGCTTCATTATAATTAAGAAAACACAGAATGTAAGGGCCAAAATTATGTAAATAAGTGGCAAAACGGGATATCCGAATGCCTTGTAGGGCCTTTCCATATCCGGCTTTTTCTTGCGCAACACGAATATTCCGATAATAGTGAGTGCATAGAACAATACCACGACAAATGAAATCATGTCGAGCAGGTTGTTGTAGCTGCCACTCAGGCAAAGCAGGCTGGCAACCAGGCATTGCAGCCACAGGGCATAGGAAGGAACGGCATTCTTGTTGAGTGTTCCTGTCTTTTTGAAAAACAGGCCATCGTTGGCCATGGTGTAATATACGCGGGCGCCGGCGAGGATCAGTCCGTTATTGCATCCGAAAGTGGATACCATGATCATCACCGCGATCACTTTGGATCCGCTCTCCCCGAAAATGGCATTGGAGACGGCGATAGCTACCCGGTCGCCTTCCGGAAAAGCGATCGAATCATGTGCTTCGCGCAGGGGAAGCACGTGCAGGTACATCAGGTTGGCAGTAACATAGATGATCGTAACCACCAGGGTACCGATGAAGAGGCTCAGCCCGATATTACGCCTGGGGTTTTTTATTTCGCCCGCAATGAAGGTCACATTGTTCCAGGAATCGCTGCTGAAAATAGAACCTGTCATGGCTGCCGCAATGGCACCGATCAGCACGGTGCCGCTGATCGGCATCCACTGACCATCTTTCAAAAAGTTGCCGGCACTGTCTTTCTGCAGTTGAACAGCATGCCAGGCGTCTTTCCAGTTGATTTCCCAGAAACTCGATTTTGCCAGCAGGAAACCAAGAATGATCAGTCCGAACAGAGAGATCAGTTTGGCAGAGGTGAAGGTGGTTTGAATGATCTTTCCTCCTTTGATCCCCCGGGTATTCGAGTAGGTGAGCAGAACAATCATGAGAATGGCCAGCACCTGGGCCGCCGATATCTTGAAATCTCCCAGCTCCAGAAGAATATTATTTTCCCCCACCGATGGGATCAGAAAGGCTGTAAACCGGCTGAATGCTACGGCCACCGCAGCGATGGTGGCAGTCTGGATCACGGCAAAAAAGCTCCATCCATACAAAAACGCCGCCAGGGGGTTAAAGGCCTCCCGGAGATATACATACTGGCCGCCCGCCTTGGGGTACATCCCGCTCAGTTCTCCATAGCTAACTGCCGCGGTGATGGTCATAAAACCGGTGATCAGCCATACAGCGATCAGCCAGCCCGCACTGCCGACATTCTTGGTGATATCTGAACTTACAATGAATATTCCCGATCCGATCATGGACCCCGCCACAATCATGGTGGCATCAATCAGGCCCAGGGAGGGCTTAAAAGCAGTTTGTTGTTCGGCCATTATTCAAAAATTAGGTCGGAAGATAAGCAAACCGAAGCAAGTTGCAAACTTCAATGGGTCAATAGGTTGGAAGCAGGGTTTGCCGTTGAACGTTTCAGGTTTGACGTTTCACGTTTCACGTTGATTGTTGGTTTTGGATTCATTTGAAATTCGCCATTCGTAATTGCTTTCGCTCATTGACTAATTGACCAATTGTCACATTGGCAAATTGCATTCGCTATTCGTCATTCGTCATTCGTAATTGTATTTCATCGCCTCTTTGACTATTTGGCACATTGGCCAATTGGCCAATTGCTCCTCAGCATCTTTATTTAGGCTAAAATCCGTGTTTCCACTTAGTTATTATAAATAAATTCATATCGCTTCATAATTGCATATCTGATTCGTTTTTAGTGGAGTGAATTCGAAATACCTTGCCTTCTATTCAACTTATCCTGTCCAATGAAACCCGTAAGGTTAATACTGCCTCTGATTTACCTGTTGACCTGCCTGACTGCAACGGGACAATGGCGTACGCCCCAGTTCGAGCACCTGGGCATTAATGAAGGACTGCCCGCCAGCTATATAGTTTGCATTATACAGGATAAAAAGGGATTTATCTGGCTGGGAACACAGGATGGACTAACCCGCTACGACGGCTATAAGTATACTACTTACAAGAACGATCCGGCCAACCGGAATACCCTCAGTAATAATTTCGTTACAGACATTGCGGAAGATAAAGACGGGTTGCTATGGGTAGGTACCTGGGGTGGAGGGCTTAATGTATTCAATCCTGCTACCGAACAATTCTATTCTTACAAGACCGGCGGAAGACGCAGCCTCTCCAGCAACCTGGTGAACCGGGTAATGATCGACAACGACAATAAAGTGTGGGTAAGCTGCCAGGAAGGCGGCCTGAACTGCTTCGATAAGAACAAAAAAGAATTTATCAATTACATCGCCAACCGCCAGTCGCGAACCGGTCTGAAGAATAACAACATCACCATTGCCATCGAGAAGAACAGCCGGGAATTGTATGTGGGTACCCAGGGTGGAGGACTTTATCTTTTCAATAAGAATTCCGGTGAGTTCAAACACCTGAATGATGAATTGAAAAAGGGGAAACTGGAAGGAACGATCGTACTGAACCTCTACCGCGACAATCATAACCTGCTCTGGATCGGTACTGAAAAAAAGGTGGCCGTACTGGATGAATTGAAAAACGAACTGGTTGACCTGCCCGGCCTGAAAGAACAGAAAGGTCTTTTCCGGACTATCGCTTTCACCAAAGACCCTTCGGGCAACCTGTGGCTTGGCGGCGAAACCGAAGGTATTGCTGTATATGATTATCAAAATGGGCGTTTCGTTTCGTACAAAAAAAGTGAATACGATGACCGGGCGCTCAATGACAACCTGATTTGTGCGATGCTCACCGATGTGAAGGGAAATATTTGGATCGGCACGCATAATGAAGGATTGAATGTCGTGAACAGGGATGCCGAACTGTTTACCCATTACCGTCACATACCCGGCTCCAATAGCCTCGCGATGAACCGGGTTCTCACCATCACCGAAGGGGCACACAACCAGATATGGATCGGTACAGATGGCGGGGGTGTCGATATTTTTGATCCGGCAACAGGCCGTTTTACCAACCTTCACCACGATCCGTCCAATGCCAACAGCGTTGCCGGCAACGCGGTTTCCATGATAATGAAAGACCGCTTCGGTAAAATGTGGATTGGTACCTGGGGCAATGGCATTAGCGTGTACGATCCGGTGAATGGACAATTCCGTCATTTCAAAAACAATCCGGCTGATCCGAAAAGCCTTGGTTATAACAATATATGGAGCCTCTTTGAAGACAGCCGCGGCTGGTTGTGGATTGGCACTTATGGAGGTGGGCTCGACCGATATGACCGGACAACAAACACCTTTACTCACTTTACTTCGAATGGTATCGATGATGGCCTCGGCACTAATAATATCATGACGGTGATGGAAGACCGACAGGGAATGATCTGGATAGGAACAGATGGCGCGGGCTTCTCCATGTTCAATCCGCATACCGGCAAATTCACCAACTACCGCTCCGATCCGAATGACAAAAACTCGATCAGCAGCAATTCTGTAAATGCATTCCTGGAAGATAAACACGGAAATTTCTGGATCACGACCGATGCAGGATTGTGTTACTGGGACCGAAAGAAAAATCATTTTACCAGGTACTACACCTCAGACGGGTTGCCCAATAATACCACCATCGGTATTCTACCGGATTCTTCCGGCTATTTATGGATCAGCAGTTTTGGTGGTCTTACCAGGCTCGATATTGCCAGCAAGTCCTTTCACAATTACGGAGTGAGCGATGGTATACAGTCGTCCCAGTTTGGTTACGGGTTTTATCAATCCTCCAATGGACTGATGTACTTCGGAGGAAAGAACGGGTTCAATGTATTTGATCCCAAAAAAATCAACCCGGTAACTTTCGACCCGCCGATCGTCATTACCGGTTTCCAGATCTTCAACAAAACGATTTCGCCCAACCCCGATACTCCGCAGAACTCTCCCCTGCTGCATCATATCAGCTACACCAGCGATATCACGATTTCCTATTCACAGTCTGTTGTTTCTTTTGAATTTGCCTCATTGAATTATACAAAAAGCGACAAAAAGAAATACGAGTACCGCCTGATCGGCTTTGACGAGCACTGGAACAAAGTAGGCACCAAGAATACCGCGACCTATACCAACCTCGGCCCGGGCAAATATGTATTTGTAGTAAGAGGGCTTTCCAATGACGGGGAGTGGTCGCAAAAAGAAGCCCGGATCAATCTGACCATCGAACCGGCATTCTGGATGACATGGTGGTTCCGTACCCTGGTACTGCTTCTGATCGTATCTGGTATCGCCTGCCTGATCAGATCGAGAGTACGATTTGTTAATAATCATCGTCGGGGTCTCGAACAACAGGTACAGGACCGGACAGAAAAACTTCGCATCCTCTCGGAAAACGAAAGAAAATCCAGGCGTGAAGCAGAAGAGGCCAACAGGGCGAAAACGATTTTCCTGGCTACCATGAGTCATGAGATCAGGACACCGATGAATGGAGTCATCGGCATGGCTTCCCTTCTTTCGGAAACACCGCTCAACGAGCAACAGCGGATGTATACGGATACCATCATCTCCAGCGGAGAAAGCCTGCTGAATGTGATCAATGATATTCTTGATTTCTCAAAAATCGAATCAGGTAAGATGGAACTGGAGAAGACTGATTTTGATTTGAGAAAATGTGTGGAGTCTGTACTCGATCTGTTTGCGAGTAAAGCCAACCAGATTGGCATTGAACTGATTTACCAGGTAGATCCAACAGTACCTGCCTGTATCAAGGGCGACAGCCTCCGGTTAAAGCAGGTGATCACTAACTTCGTGAGCAACGCGCTCAAGTTTACGCGTAAGGGTGAGGTTTATATAGGCATCTACTGCCAGGAAATTCTTGACAACGGCGAATTCAAACTGGCATTTGAGATCAGAGATACCGGCATTGGCATTCCGGCTGATAAACTGAGTCGTTTGTTCAAAGCTTTTACGCAGGTAGATTCTTCCACTACCCGCCGGTATGGCGGCACCGGACTGGGACTGGCCATCTGCGAAAAACTCATTCACCTGATGGGTGGAGAGATCAACGTGGAAAGTGAATACGGCCAGGGCTCTACCTTCCGTTTCACCATCAGGGCCACTGAAGGCACCTTGTTGTATGCAGACCAGTCCGGTAACCTGCTGGAAGATATGGTTCACAAGAAAGTGCTTGTGGTAGACGACAATACTACCAACCGCATGATCCTCGAACAACAACTGTTGCAATGGGATCTTGTACCTGTTTGCGCAGAAAGCGGATTTCAGGCGCTTGATATTCTCGCTTCCCAGCCGGGCATCGACCTGGTAGTGACTGATATGAAGATGCCCCTGATGCATGGAATTGAACTCGCTACCAGGATACGCCGGCAATATCCCGGACTTCCGGTCATCTTGTTGAGTTCACTGGGCGACGAATACAGCAAAACGCATCCGGGCCTTTTCAACGCCGAGCTTTCAAAACCTGTCAAGCATGAAGTGCTTCGCAATCATATCGCCAAAGCGCTCCAAAAAATGCCGGTGCAGGTAGAAGAAAGAAACCTGAAAGCCAGGCTCGATGAACACTTTTCCGGTCAGCACCCGCTGCGCATTCTGGTAGCAGAAGATAATCACGTAAACCAGCAACTGATCATACACATCCTTGCCCGACTCGGTTACGATCCCGTTGTAGTGGATCATGGCAAACAGGCGGTGGATGCCATTTTGCAATCATCCTACGACCTGATCCTGATGGATATGCAGATGCCTGAAATGGACGGACTGGTAGCCACAAGAGAAATACGCCAGCTGGACTTGAATAAACAACCGGTAATCATTGCCTTAACCGCCAATGCCATGCAGGGCGACCGGGAAGAATGCTTAAATGCAGGCATGAACGATTACCTGAGCAAGCCGGTTAAGCTGGAAGAATTGGTGAACAAACTTCAAAAATGGGCCGCCAGCTATCAGGCATAATACAGGCACCGATTTTTCTTCTTCCATTCAGAAAAATAATATCCCCTATTTCTCCGTTGGTGAAAAAATCGACGTAACTTTTATTTAAAGCGATCTTACCTGACCGCCCCCACCTTCCTAATTCTTCTGAACCTTCCTTCCGTGATCCCTTAAAAACTATCCGCCCCGGAAGACTATTTTAAAATCCTAAAAAAAGGAGGTGTTTATGGTTCACGACTCCCCATTCATCAATCGCCGCAAGAAGACGATTGAATTTCACATCCAGCACGACTGCGCTCACCAGATCTGCCTGTCTGGAAGTTTCAACAACTGGGCCCAGGATGTACTACTGCTCACCAACAAAAAAGGAGAATGGAAAATTGAAATCCCTTTACTACCGAAAGGGCGTTACTACTATAAATTTTTTATCGATGACCAGATGTGGGTAGAAGACATCGACAACCCCTGGCGTGAACCCGATGGAAAATATGGATGGAATAGTGTGTTGGAAATATAGGCGTTTCGCGTTTATCGTTTATTGTTTCAGGTTGGAGCTGATTGACTCGAAAACAAACGTTTTGTTAAACGAATCGTGTTGTACGCAACCCTAAAACGAGCATCTTACTCCCCGACAGTGACAGAAATTTCAGTTCAAAGTCTCTAACAGCCCATCGCACATTGCATCACATTTGCAAGGCACATAAAACCAACCGCACAAAAGCCAACCTTGCAAAAGAGCTGCAATTGCCAACACGCGGCAAACATTCTTTGAATTCGTGCAGACAAAATACAAAAAGGCAAAAACAGAAAACCGCCTGACGGCGGTTCTTCTGTTTTTCTGGCTGTCCATTTTAGACACACAATGAAAAAGCTAAATATCTATTACCTTACAAATTCAAAATTTCTTCTAAATTGACACGGTAAATTAGCTCAATGAAATTATTGCTCATAGAAGATGAAAAAGAACTTGCCCTTAGTATTCAAAAATACTTAACAGGCAAAGACTTTGTATGCGAATTGTCTGACAATGCAAAAATGGCAATTGAAAAAATTTCAACTTACGACTACGACTGTATTCTACTTGACCTAATGCTGCCAGACGGTGATGGCTTTGAAATCTTAAAAGAATTGAAAAGCCAAAACAAAACAGAAGGCATAATAATCATTTCAGCTAAAGAAACATTGGAAACAAGGATAGAAGGCTTTAACCTTGGCGCAGATGACTATCTCACAAAACCATTCCATTTATCCGAATTATTAGTAAGGGTTCAGGCCTTAATAAGGAGGAAGAACTTTAAAGGAAACAATGTTATCTCTTTCAATGAAATCCAAATTGATATACTTTCTAAAACAGTTAAGGTTAACAATAGCAAAATTGATATTACTAAGAAAGAAATCGATTTGTTGCTTTACTTAATCGGAAACGAAAATAGAGTGCTATCAAAAAGTGCAATAGCAGAACATTTATCAGGCGACATGGCTGATATGTTAGACAACCATGACTTTGTATATGCACACATAAAAAACCTGAAAAAGAAATTGAACGATGCAGGAAGTGGCGATTACATTAAATCAGTTTACGGGTTAGGCTACAAATGGAAAAATGAGTAAAAAACTATTACATAAAACATCAAGGGCATACCTGATTTACTCCGTACTGATTTTAATAATATCGGCACCAATATTTTATTATGCAACCACAAGGCTTTACATAAAAGAGGCAGACGATACATTGTTTCTACACAAAAAAGAATTTTTAAGATATACAGCTTCAACTTTAAAATACACAGATATTTCAGTTTGGAACAGCTTTAACCGAAATGCTAAAATTGACAGCGTAAAACAGATAAGAAAAGATACGCTGTTTTTTAGTTCTTACTATGACACGTTAGATGCAGAAATTGAACCTTATAGGGAATTGAATTTCCCAGTTACCATACAAGGCAAATCATATACCTATTCAGAAAGAATAAATTTGGTAGAAACCGAAGACCTTATAAAGAACATTGCATTTTTATTTTTAGCAATCATACTTATTTTACTTATTGGGTTATTTCAAATTACAAGAAAACTTTCACTAAATCTTTGGAATCCATTTTATAAAACACTTCAACAAATTGAAAGCTTTGAAATTGACAAAACCAAACAGCCAAAGTTTCCTAAAACAGATATAGAAGAATTCAACCGTTTAAACACCAGCATTGAAAAGCTAATTAAAAAAAACACAATCATTTACAAAAGCCAAAAAGAATTTATTGAAAATGCAGCCCATGAACTACAAACACCGTTGGCAGTATTTCAGGCTAAAATAGATACCCTTATTCAGCGTTCAGATGTTACACAGGAGCAGTCTGAAATTTTAGCTTCATTAAACGAAAATGTTTCCCGTCTAAACCGTTTAAATAGAAACTTGCTGTTGCTTTCTAAAATGGAAAACGATAGTTACAGCGATAAGCAAACCATAGAATTAAACAGTTTTGTACAAAAGTATTTTTATTTTTTTACCGAACAGGCTGTAGCAAAACATTTGACTATAACAACAGATTTAAAAGAACAGGTTGAAATACATTCAAACCCTGTTTTAGCAGAAATATTTATTAGTAACCTTTTTCTAAATGCTATCAGGCATAACATTGACGGTGGGCAATTATTTGTTACAATCAGTAAAAATAAAATGATATTTTCAAATAGTGGAAAACCCTTTCCGTTAGAAATTAAAAAACAGTTCAGCCGTTTTTCTAAAACAAATCCTTCCGAACAAGGCACAGGCTTAGGTTTATCTATCGTTAAAAAAATAGCCGACATCAATAATTGGACAATAACATACAATTATGAAAACAACCTTCATTCATTTTCTACTTCATTCTAAAATTCAATCTTTCTTCAAAATCATGTTGCAGCTTTGCCTTATCATTTTTAATTCACTAAAAATAAAACAATGAAAAAGACAGCAGTAACAATGGTAGTAATGCTTTTTGCAACACTCACCTTTGCACAAAAAATGCAGGGCAAAAATGTGCCCGCCAATGTAAAATCAGCTTTTCAAAAAAACTACCCCACAGCTACAGAAGTAAAGTGGAATAAAGAAGGTGAAAAGTACGAAGCCAGTTTTGACCTCAACAAAACAGACAATTCTGTTTTAATGGATGCAAAAGGCAACATTATTGAAACCGAAGTTGAAATTGACTTAAGCCAGCTTCCAAAAGGTATTTTAGATTATGTAAAAACAAATTATGCAGGTAAAAATGCAAAAGAAGCTGCAAAAATTACCGATGCCAAAGGAACTGTAACCTATGAAGTTGAAATTAAAGGAATGGATTTAATATTTGACAGCAACGGAAAGTTTATTAAAGAAGCAAAAGATTAATTAAAAGAATAATAATGCGGCTGAAAGTCAGTTTAATATTTTCAATGTTAATATGCACAGTATTCATATCGCTAGCTCAAACTTCGGCAATTACCCTATCGGGCTTAATAAAAAGTAAAGCGGATAAATCTGCTTTGCCTTTTGTAAACATCGTTTTAAAAACAGAAAAAGACAGTGCCTTTGTAACAGGCACTGTAACCAATGAAGAAGGAAGGTTTACATTAACCAGTATAAAACCAGGCAATTATGTTTTGCAATTGTCTTACACAGGTTTTGCATCAAAAGCACAATCGATTTTAGTTGGCTCATTAAGTTCATTCTTAGACCTTGGCACAATAGAATTACAGCAAGACGCAAAACTGTTGCAGGAGGTTGTTGTTAGCTCAAAGCAGGATGATGTAAGTAACAAAATGGATAAAAAAACGTATTCAGTAGCTGGAAACATTAGCCAAAGTGGTGGCTCGGTTTTGCAGACATTAAAAAATTTACCAGGCGTAACCACCAGCCAGGATGGAAAAGTGGAATTGAGAGGTAGTGATAAAGTAGCAATTTTAATTGATGGCAAACAAACAGCACTGACAGGCTTTGGCAGCCAAACAGGTTTAGATAATATCCCTGCATCAGCTATTGAAAGGATTGAAATTATTAACAATCCATCGGCCAAATATGATGCCAATGGCAACGCAGGTATTATAAATATTATCTACAAAAAAAATAAGCAACAGGGCTTTAATGGCAAGGTTGGTTTTACGACAGGTATAGGTGCATTGTGGCAGAAAAAAGAAAACCTGCCAACTATCCGTTCTCAATATCAGGCAACTCCTAAAATCAATCCTTCCCTTTCTTTAAACTATCGTAAAAATAAAATCAATGCCTTTTTACAAGCCGATTGGCTGTACACAGAAACCCTCAACAAAAATGAGTTTGTAACAAGAACCTTTGACGATGGCACAATCATCAATCAGCAAACAAAGAGAAACAGAAACACTCATTTTGTTACTGCCAAAGCTGGTATTGATTGGAATGTCAGTAATCAGGATATGCTGACAGTTTCTGGCTTATTTGGTAATGAAAAAATAATTGACCGAGGCGACCAACCATTTTTTAACAAAGATTATTCTAACAGGCTTCGCCTTTGGCAATTTTTAGAAGATGAATTAAAAACAACTGCCGTAGTGTCGGCAGCCTACCAACATAAATTTAAACAGGCAGGGCATTTATTAAATATTGGCTTTAACTACACCTTTCACAGAGAAGATGAGAAATATAATTTTGTAAATACGTTACCAACTTACACAGGCTTAGATTCTTTCAAGTTGCTATCTGACGAACATGTTGCCGATTTTAATATTGACTATGTAAAGCCCCTAAAGCATGGAAAAATTGAAGGCGGTGTAAAATTTCGTTATAGAGACATTCCAACTAATATGCAATTCAAGCCGGGGTTCAATTCGCCTTTGGACACCAATGCAGGTGGTTCAGCAACTTACAGAGAAATTATTCCTGCTTTTTATGGCAACTACGTTTATGAAAGCAAAAAGATAGAAGCTGAAATTGGTTTAAGAGTGGAATATGTGGATTTGCAATACAAAGTAAACCCCAACCATAATACTTATAAAAGTGATGGATACAATTATACACAACCCTTTCCTAACGTAAGATTGGCGTATAAAATAAACGACCAAAATAAGATTTCGTTGTTTTACAATTGCAGGGTTGACAGACCAAACGAAGTTGACATTCGTATTTTTCCAAAATATGATGATGCTGAAATAATAAAAGTTGGTAACCCTGCACTTCGTCCGCAGTTTACAAATTCTTATGAGCTAGGTTACAAAACCAATCTTAAAAAAGGTTATTTCTATTTTGCATTATACCATCGCAGCACACAAGGAACTATTACAAGAATTGCAACGCAAGTTCCACCAAGCACTCTAATTTATACAGTATTTCAAAACGTAGGACATAGCAGTAATACAGGAGTGGAAATGGTTTTTCAACATGACTTTTCAAAAGTCGTTTCATTTAATACCAATGTGAACATCTATCAAAATATTATTGACGCTTTTACAGTAGAAAATAAATATCCTGTACCATCAATTTACACTGCGACAAAAGAACAGTTTAAATCAGGTAATATAAAACTGAATGGTATTTTTCATTTACCAAAACAAACAGACATACAAGTTACCAGCATTTACTTAGCACCAGACATTATACCACAAGGCAAAATAGGTACAAGGTTTTCGGTAGATATGGGAATAAAAAAGCAAATACAAAAAAGCAAGGGGGAACTTTTTCTTAATGCCAGCGATATTTTTAATACGCTAAGAATAAAGAAAGAATTAAATGGAAACGGCTTCAAATTAAACAGTACAGAATATAACGAAACACAGGTTTTCAGGTTGGGTTATAGCTATAAGTTTTAAGTAGGTTTCTTTAAGCGTCTCATGGTTGGAAACAAACCAACAATTGACAAAGTGTCAAATATTTTGCTAATGGAATACTCTAATAAGCCAACGCTGCAAGTCAGGCACATGGGCAGCCACATAAACCCACAGCACAGGAGCCAACCCGCCCAAGAGCCTAACTTGCCCTACACACGGCAACCTTCATGCGGTGCGACACAGACCCTCATTATTGATGACCGAGAAGATAGGGTATGCGTACAACATTAGTATTGCCAAAATGCAGGCTGACGGAAGCCGTGTTTCAACTGTTGTAATTCTTTTGGGCTACATATCCAGCTTGAACTTATCTATTAAGCTGTGTGCATATCATCATCTTTTTTATCTTTACTCAGCAGCGGTTAGCCGGGCGGACGGAATTCTATTTCCTGCACTTCGGCAATACCTGGCCGAAAAGATAAACGCGAAACGATAACCGTCAAACGGTTACCCTCTTCCATACACCTTCAGAACCGGCTCTCTCAAGACACTGGCTTCGCCGGTAGTATAAAAATATATGGCTTCGGCTATTGCTTCGGGTTTCACCCATTTGGAAGTGTCCGCATCGGGCATCGCCTTCCTGTTTTGCGGAGTATCTATTGTACTGGGTACAACCACACAAACAACCACATCCGAACCTTTGGCTTCATCATTCATCATTTCAGCGAGGCGAAAGATCATAGACTTGGCGATGGAATAAGCGACCATCCCTTTCCCGTCTCTGCTATCGAGGCCGGGCCTGGAACCAATCAGAAAAATACGCCCCCGGCCCTGTTTCATCATCTCTAGGAAAATTGGTCTTGCGGTGTTATAGGCTGTTTCGAAATTGAGGTGAACCTGTTTCTGAATATCCGCCACACTTGTTTCCGCTATCTTACCCATGGCAAAACCGCCGACAGTTAGTACAGCAACATCAATTGTGCCTCTTTCTTTGATTATTTTATATACAGCGGTCTGTGCGGCCTGTTCGTTTGACAGATCCGCCTCTTCCGTAAAAAAAGGCTGAGAGCCCATATCAAACTTTACCGGATCACCCGGCATGATGGTTCCCACTACCGTGTTTCCTTTAACCAAAAATTCTTTCACGACTGCCTGCCCCATATTTCCGGAAGCACCTGTAACAACAATCACTTTTGAAGTTGACATCTGAAGAACATTTATAGTTATTCAAAAAAGTACTATTTAAACTGGTATACCGAATTCATGTAGTCCATTGCGGGTACCACATTGCCATTCCAGTCGAAGAGGGCATTGTTTTCCCAGGAAGATCCCTGCCCCCATCGGTCGCGCATAGGCGAAGTAATCCAGGCTGGCTCCCAGTACATGATTCCCTTTCCTCCGCCGTTAATTACTGCCTGAACAAGATCTTTCATGTATTGAAACTGTCCTTGCATAGTTAAGGGATAGGCGGGCAACGCGTCACCGGGTCCGAATAAATTATTATAACTATCAAAATTATTTGCCGTATACGGATAAGCGGTTTCAACGATCATCACTGTTTTGCCGTAACGGCTGGTAAGCGCCTGGATCGTATCGGTAATCGCTTTCATATCGTTTACCTGCGACCACTTGCTGTAATGAGACAATCCAAGAATATCAAAATCCGTCACACCCTGCTGACCGATCACGCCACGGGTCCACCAGCCCGCATCCTGTAACTGGGCAACGTGAAGGATGATTTTAGGTTTGATGGTAACGGCGCCCGCGGAGAAATCGCGTACGGCCCTGATGCCGCTTTTCAGCAGGTCGGCAAAACCTTTGAAATCGCCATTGTTGATCTGGCCATAAGGAAACAACATGCCCGGATTGGTTTCATTTCCGATCTGTATCATTTCCGGAGTTAGTTGCCGGGAAGATAAATAAGTAAGCACCCGTAAGGTGTATTGATAAACGGAATCTTTTACCTGGTCGAAGGTAAGTCCCTGCCAGGCCGCAGGAGGATTTTGTTTCTGGGGATCGGCCCAATCATCGGAATAGTGAAGATCGAGGTTGACCGCCATTCCGTTGCCCTTCGCCCGTTGTATGGTTTTTGCGGCATCGAGCAGGTCACTGTAAATCCTGCCACCGGTAACGGGCAACTGCCAGCTGGGGTTATACCATAATCTTACTCTTACCGTATTGGCGCCATGATTTCTGAAAATGGTAAACGGATCCATTTTTTTCAGGGAATCCTTATAGCTGCCGCCGTTGTCTTCTATCTGGTTTACATAGGAAAGATCTGCACCCATGCAGAATTCATCCCACTGGTATATCTTCCTCGTTTCAACAGTGGGGTTCATGGCCGATTTCGACTGACAGGCCACCATGCCCATTCCCTGCAGCAACAACCCCGCCATCAACAGGCTCATCCATTTCCCGTACCTTGTTTTCATACCCTGAAATTAAGGCATTATCACGGCGCGAAGTGCGCTCATTTGAGTTCAAGGCTAACGATACTCTGTGCAGGCAACTCCACTACCAGGTCATCCCCTTCCTTCCTGGCGCCATTGAACGTTACGATCTTTACTTTTTCCTTGTTTTCAAAGCTGTTGTAATCAGAAAATCGCGGCGAAGTCAAAATCTGGCCGGTTACTGTTTTCCAGGCGGCAGACACGAATTTGCCACGGATGGTATATTTCTTACCGGGATCGATATTGACAATAGTGAGATGAATGCTTCCGGCCGAATCTCTCGAAGCAGAAATATTAATGGCCGGCAGCTTTTGATTATCGAGTACATATTCCGGCGATTGAAAGTTGACGGGCAACATCATCGCATCCATATGTGCTTTATAGAGATCAAAAACATGGTAAGTCGGTGTCAGCAGCATTTCGTTTCCCTTGGTGAGCACGATAGCCTGCAGCACATTGATCGTTTGCGCGAGATTGGCCATTTTCACTCTTTCGCAATGATTGTTAAAAATATTGAGCGTGGTTCCGGCCACCAGCGCATCGCGAAGGCTGTTCTGCTGGTACAGGAAACCGGGGTTGGTACCGGGCTCCACATCGGTCCATACCCCCCATTCATCCACTACCAATGCCACTTTGCGGGCGGGATCGTATTTATCCATGATGGTCGAATGCCTGGTAACCAGTTCTTCCATGTACAAACAGTTCTTCATGGTGTTGAAATATTCCTTTTCTTCAAAAGAAGTGGCAGAGCCTTTCTTTCCCCAATTTCCTGTAGGTAAGGTATAGTGGTGCAGGGTAATGCCCCACATCATATTACCGGCTTTGCGCATCAGCGTTTCGGTCCAGTTATAGTCGTTCTCACTGGCACCGCTGGCAATCCGGTAGAGCGGCGCGTTGTGATAGTTCCTGGCATAGGTGGCGTATCGCTTGTATTCATCTGCATAGTAATCGGGCGTCATGTTGCCTCCGCAACCCCAGTTCTCGTTGCCCACACCCCAAAATCTGACCCGCCAGGGCTCGGCCCTTCCGTTCTGCTTTCTCAATTCAGTCATGGTACTGGTGGCATCTGAATTCAGGTATTCCACCCACTTGGCCATTTCCTCCACGGTGCCGCTGCCGACATTGCCGGCGATATATGGTTCACAATTCAGCAGGCTGCACAATTCCAGGAATTCATGCGTGCCGAAACTATTGTCTTCCGATACCCCTCCCCAGTTGGTATTGACCATATGCGGCCGTTGATTGCGGGGGCCAATGCCATCTCTCCAATGATATTCGTCGGCAAAACATCCGCCTGGCCAGCGGAGATTAGGGATCTTTATCTTTTTCAGCGCGTTTACAATATCCAGCCTGATCCGATCCTGCTTGGGTACATTCATAGATGGATCCACCCAGAAACCATCATAGATGCATCGCCCGAGATGCTCGGAGAAATGTCCATAAATATGGCGGCTGATGGTATTTTTTGCATTGGAACCGTCAATGACCATATTGACAGCGGGCTGACCGAACATCCAGATCGGAACGAGCAGGCAGATACAAACAATCGCTTTTTTCATATGCAGGTAATTTATGAAGAATATTAATTTCGGTTGACGGGTGAAAGCGCCAGGTATCGCTCCAGCGCCTCGATATAATAATAGTCGGCATAGGTCAGCGGAACATCTATTTCGGTTCCGGCAGGTTTATGCCCTACACTGTGCTCAAGAATAAATCCGCCATTGCTACCCTTGGCAGCACGGTAACGACTACCCGATAATGTCACCAGTATTTTCTCCGCAACGGCCAGGTACTTTACCGCTTTGTTGGCAGCTGTATAATGACTGAGTTCAATGAGGGCCGACGCCATGATGGAGGCGGCGGAAGCGTCTCTTAATGCATTTGGAATGTCATTAGCATTGTAATCCCAGTAGGGGATCTTGTCCGCTGGCAGGTTGGGGTGTGATAATAAGAAATCAGCGATCTCCGTGGCCTGCTTCAGGTATACAGGGTCATGGGTCTGGCGATAGGTGGCTGTGTAACCATACAATCCCCAGGATTGCCCCCGGGCCCATGCAGAATAATCAGCGAAGCCCTGAGCTGTTTTCTTCTGGATGATCGTACCATCCTGCTGGTTGTAGTTGATTACGTGATAAGAACTGTGATCGGGCCTGAAATGTTGGGCCATGGTGGTATTGGCATGGGTTACCGCTATTCTGTAAAAGGAAGAATCACCTGTTTCCCGGGTTGCCCAGAAAAGCAGATCCAGGTTCATCATATTATCGATGATCACCAGGAATTCATTGGGTTTGCCATCCCATGATTTAATACAACCAACTTTGGGATTGAATCTTGTTGAGAGTGATTTGGCGCTATTTAGCAAGATCTGATGATAGGCGGGATCGTCCTTTATCTGCATCGCGTTGCCGAACGAACAAAACATCATGAAACCCAGGTCATGAGTATGGGTATTAAATTGTTCTTTCTCCAATAACTTCAGTATCCTGGTTGATTCGTTGTAACAAAACGAATCTCCGGTTTGACGAAACAGCATCATCAGTGTTCCCGGATAAAAACCGCTGCACCACCAGTCTGATCGACTGAATTCGTATTGGCCTTTGCCGGGAAAGTAGGTTTTGGGAAACTTGTCGGCGGGCAATTGGCTGGCCAGCAATTTGTACTGCCCCACCGCCTCACGGAAATAATGGCGGGCCTTTTTTAATATCTCCCGGTTCGGTTGATATCCTTTTATGGGCTGGCTTGCAGCCAGCAGGCACCAGCATCCGCCAATCAGCAGGGCAATCGCTTTCTTCATTACAGCAATTTTCATTTTTGATCGGTTTTTTCACACAACAATCGTATCGAAAACCTATACAATTTTATTTTTTTCAGCCCCCCTGCGCTCTGCAGTAAAAAGGGCCACCCCAATCGGGGCAGCCCTGTGAATTTACTCCTTATTTGTCTTTTCCTAATTACCGCTGACTTCAAACCGGTAGGTTCCGGATCCAATTTTGAATTGCAGGTATCCCTGATCGGTTCCCGCAAAGTGAATATCGCTCTGCCGGTCTGCAGCGACGCCGCTCTCGGTAACCTGCGAAATGTTCTTTGCAGGAAGGAACACATCAGCTTTGGTATTTACAGGAATTTCCATTTCAAAAATTATTTTCCCGCCTTCCTTCTTCCAGGCACTGGTAACCGTTCCGTAATACGTGTTCAGGCTGGCCTTTACATGATCGAAGTTCCCGCCGATCAAAGGCCTGATTCGAATATGCTTGTATCCCGGCCCGTCCTCATAGGTATCGAGGCCTGCCATTACCCGGTACATCCAGTCGCCAAAGGCACCATAGGCATAGTGATTGAAAGAATTCATTCCCGGTGTCTGGAAAGTGCTATCGGGCTTGATGCCATCCCATCTTTCCCAGATAGTGGTTGCTCCCATCTTCACCGGGTACAGCCAGGAAGGATAGCTCTCCTGTAACAATAATGAATAGGCGAGATCGCCATATCCGAAACGGCTGAGCACATGGCACAGGTAGGGCGTACCGAGAAATCCGGTTGTGAGGTGGTTGCCATAGCTTTTTACATTCTCCGCCAGTTTCTCCGCCGCCTGCTTTCTGAGGTTCTCCGGCAACATATCGAAATTCAGGGCGAGCACGTAGGCGGTTTGTGTGCCTGAAACAAGGCGGCCATTGGGTGTCATGTATTCCCTGCCAAACGCTTCTTTTATCTGTTGCAGCAGGTTCTCGTATTTAGCCACATCTTCATTCTTCCCAAGTACTTTGGCGGCATTGATCAGCAATTGGGTGGAGTGGGCAAAAAAGCATTGAGTGATCAGGTATTTGTCGGTAACAGCCGAACGGCCATCGTTGTCGTCAAACGGCCGGTAGAACAACCAGTCGCCAAAATGAAAACCTTTGTTCCAGAGATAGCCGGTACTGTTGTGCTCCATATATCCTACCCAGGCTTTCATGCTTTCATACTGATGTTCAAGTATCCGTCTGTCGCCATAGGCGAGGTACATGTTCCAGGGAATGATGGTGGCCACATCGGCCCATCCGGCCGATCCGGAAGCTCCGGCTCCCAACACATTGGGTACAACAAAAGGCACGCTTCCATTGGGTAACTGATCGGCAGCTACATCCCTGAGCCATTTTGAAAAGAAATTATTCACCCCGAAATTGAAACTCGCTGTCCGCGAAAAAGCCTGTGCATCGCCGGTCCATCCGAGTCTTTCGTCACGCTGCGGGCAATCGGTAGGTACATCCAGGAAATTGCCTCTCTGGCCCCACTGAATATTATGTTGCAGCTGGTTCACCAACGGGTTAGAAGTATTGAAGTTACCGGTTGGCGCCATACTGGAATACAAAGTAACAGCGGTGAAATTTTCCGGTTTGATTTCTCCGGGATATCCTTCTATCATGATATACCTGAATCCGAAAAAGGTGAAGTGTGGTTCAAAACTTTCTGTTCCGTTTCCTTTGAGCACATAGGTCGCCGTCACCTTGGCTGCCCGCATATTGTCCAGATAAATATTTCCAAACTTGTCGAGCACTTCGGCATGTTTGATGCTGAAACGGGTACCGGCATTGCCGGATGCTTTCACCATGACCCACCCCACGAGGTTCTGCCCGAAGTCAATTACCTGCTCACCCTTCGGTGTTCTGAAGATCTTTACCGGTGAAAAAGTTTCGTGCTTCTGTACGGGTTCATTGACGGTAGCTACCAGGATAGATTTGGGATAGTCTTTCACCACTACGCCAGCCCACCGCCCGTCTTGAAAACCGGCCGATGACCATCCGGGAAACTCATCCCTGGCATCGTAAGTTTCACCGTGATAGATTTCTGCGTACTCAATGGGGCCGATGGCAGACTTCCAGGAACCATCGGAGACGATGTCTTCTTCCGATCCATCTGTATAAACCATATGCAACTGGCAGAATACACCAAGCTTCTTGCCAAACACATTGAAGTTATTTTCCCAGGCCAGATAACCGCGGTACCAGCCATTTCCTACCGTCATACCAATGGCATTGGCGCCTGTTTTTACCATCGGAGTTACGTCGTAAACCTGGTATTGCAAACGCTTGTTGTAGCTTGTCCATCCGGGAGTGAGATAATCTTTGCCGACTCTTTGCCCGTTGATTTGGGCCTCATACATGCCATGAGAGGTGAAATAGGCAGTGGCTGATTTAATCTTCTTCGCAGCATTGAATTCCTTTCTGAAATATTGCGCAGGACGGCGAATGGTATCTTCGGTCATAGCAGATTCGATCCATTGTGCCTTCCATCGGCTGGGATCCAACATTCCCATTTGAAAAAAAGCGACCGGGCTCCAGCCGGAACTCTTGCCTTCCTGGTCCCATACCCTCACCTGCCAGGTATAACGTGTGCCGGATTGCAACACTTTTCCTTCGTACGGTACAAAAACCGATTGATCGGAATTTACCTTGCCGGTTTTCCAAACCTCTTCCCTGCCTTCCATTACCTTGATCTCATAAGCCCGTTGTCCGGCATTTCGTTCCTTGTCGCTCAATTGCCATCCGAAGCGCGGATGGGTTTCGTCTATTCCGATGGGGTTAACCAGGTTCTCGACTGTTAAATGAGTTACCGTTACCTGCGCAAAGGCGGGAACGGAAAACAAAACAACTAACAGAACAGGCACCATTTTTTTCATACAGCAGTATTTTGAATTATGAATTGAAAGCCGTTTGCTTTTTTGTATAAGCCTGCAAAGACAACAGGCGGGCTGGTATCGACGCTGAATTCCAATGCCGGTGAATAGACAAAGCTGCTCCAAGCGCGGTTGCCTGCGTCATGGTTGCAGCAAACACCTCAAAACCGGCAAATGCTTCTGAAAGGAATCGCATGAATACTGCGTTTTGAGCGAATCCACCGTCGACAATAATTTTCCTGATCCCCGATCCATTCAGAACAAGGCCCGTCGACCGTACCTGTTGCCGAACCAGTTTTCCCATAAACTGATGATAGGCCTCTTCATAACTATCGGCATCCCTTCCCGGTTCCGTTATATACAGACTCACCCATTGCTCCCGGGGCTCTACCTGCTGAAAGTATCCTTCCGCCTGTTGAAACTTTGCGGCCAATTGTTTCACTTCCTGTTCATGCCAGTTGCCTGCAAACAACCTGGCCGCTTTTACCGGTTTGCCTTCAAAGGTGTAGTAACACAGACAATCCTGTTTCAACTCCTCAGCTGTTAGAGGTTCCCGGTTAAAAGGATTGAGGCTGATGCACCAGGTTCCGGTGGAGATCAGCACAAATGGTTCGGTGAGGCCTGCCAGATAGGGTATCAGGGCAGCGGAGCTATCGTGCAGCCCCACTCCTGCCAGTATATCCTTACCATCGATAGTGATGATTTCAGTGGTATCGCAATTTTTCCGGACGGGTAATTTTTTGTCCAATCCATTTTTGTATACCCAGTCATGATAATCGAATCGCTGAAAATCCCAGAGTGCGGTATGACAGCCTATGCTGGTAATTTCCGTGACGAATTGATGGGTAAACAGTGAACTGATGTATTGGGGAAGATGCAAGGCCCATTTTACCAGGTTATAGGTGAACACCTGCTTCCGGAACAACCGGTACCATTGCAGACCTGAATTAAGATTACCGAGAGCGGGTGAACAGGTTGCCAGCGAAAAAGATTCTTCCCCGCCATACTCCCGATACAACTCAAGGGAAAGATCACCGGGGTAGGGTTTCAGATAATTATACAAAGGAGTTAAAGGCTCCCCCTTTTCATTTACGTATACCAGGCTGGCTCCGTAAGTAGCAAACTGGATGGCTCTGATCTCAAAGCCCGGCAATTGCAGCACTTCCCGGAAACTATGCAAAATCCACTCATTCAGCTTTTGTATGTCTTCACAAGGGAAATCATCCTCGTCTGTTATTTCTGTCAGTTGAACAGATCGCTCCCATACAACACGGTACTCCTCATCAAAGAGAAATAGCTTTTTGTTTGTTTTACCGATATCAAATATGGCAATAACCGGTTTCATGCTGTCAGCTGCCGTTAATAATATTCTCGAAAATTAAAGTCCTGTAGCCACCGTGCCGGTTCCTCTTTCCCTGATCAGTTGCTCCCTTACCTTCATTGATCTGAAGTAACCGATCGGATCCAGTGCGGCCGAAGAGCGGCGTCTCGCTTCCGCCACCAGTGGCCGCACATCTGTTCTGAATGCATCCTGTAATATCTCCTGCGCCCTCACCGTATCGTTGTTGTTTCTGGCGTCTTCCAGGGCCTGGGCATCTATCAATAATGATTGCGCATAGGCAATCATAATGGCTTCCAGCGATTGCAGCAGGTCTTCGAGCGGATCTTTGACGTTATGCGAGGCATCAATCATCCAGCCAAGCCCAGTAGCATGATCCATCTTTCGTTCATTCATGCCCTGTACCAGTTCGTTGAAGATCAGAAACAGCTGGTAAGGTTTGATGCTGCCCACGGTGAGATCGTCATCCCCGTATTTTGAATCATTGAAATGAAAGCCTCCCAGTTTCCCCTCCATCAGCAACAGGGATACAATCTGTTCGATGTTGGCATTGGGCAGGTGATGCCCCAGATCAACCAGCGTGTATGCTTTTTCACCCAGTTTGCTGGCATATAAATACGATTGCCCCCAGTCTCCTACCGTTGTAGAATAGAAGTTCGGTTCAAACGCTTTGTATTCTACAAACATTCTCCAGTCGGCAGGCAGCTGCTGATATACCTGTTGAAGACTATCGAGTGTATTTTGAAATGATTTTCTGAAATTGAGCTGACCGGGAAAACAGGATCCGTCGCTCAGCCAGACGGTGATTGACTTTGATCCCAGCTGCTTTCCATATTCAATAACCTCTACATTATGTTCGATGGCCTGTTTCCTGACGGAGGGATTTACATGCTGCATCGAACCGAATTTATAACTCCATGCCTGACCGGGCTGATCCTGGAAAGTATTGGAATTTACCGCATCGAAAACCAATCCGTAGCTGGCTGCCAGTTGTTTGATCGCTTTCGCGTCTCGCGGTATGTCCCAGGGAATGTGAAGGGATATAGCTCCGGCCGATCTTGTTAAGGCATGAAGCAACCCTACATCCTCGATTTTCTGTTCCAGCGATCCTGGTTCGCCACCCCCACTGAAACGGGCGAACCTGGTTCCTCCGGTTCCCAATGCCCAGCTGGGTATGGCTACCTGGAAGGCCTGCAGCCGTTCGATGATTTCATCCGTATTCGGAACCGTCGCTTTCAGGTAACCCAGCTTTTGCTGATGCTGCTTTTCCCGTTCCGCATTGTGCTGCTCGATTTGTCTGGCTTCTGGTTGCATACAGTTACAATCTTTGAATCACAAAAAATAAAGAAGAATATCACCTGACAAAGGCCATGGCAATACCTCCGTCAACATTGATGACATTGCCAGTTGATTTATTAAGCATGCCCGACACAAATACAAAACAGGCATTGGCAATATCTTCAGGGAGAATGATCTCATTGAGCAATGTTCTTTTGGCGTAATACGAGGGAAGTTCTTCCACCGTAATTCCGTAAGCCCTGGCACGTCCTTCCGCCCAGGCGCCTTCCCATATCTTGCTGTCGGCAATCACTGCATCGGGGTTTACCACATTCACCCGGATGCCATCTTTGCCGAGTTCGGCAGCATTGAGGCGGCTCAGGTGCAGTTGCGCCGCTTTGGCTGAGCCGTAACCGGCATTGTTGGGCCCCGAAACAAGCGCGTTCTTGCTGACGATATTAAGTACATCGCCACCCATCCCCTGCTTTCGCATAACCATTACCGCTTGCTGGGTAATGAGGAACTGCCCTTTTACCAATACATCATATAGAATATCCCAATCCTTTTCGGTATGTTCCTCCAAGGGTTTGGAGATCGACAAGCCGGCACTGTTGATCACCATGTCTACACCGCCGAAATAAAGGCAGGCATCTTCGAAACTCTTTCTGACACTCGCTGCATTGGACACGTCCAGCGCGGTCGCCGTCCAGCTGTCGGCCGGGTATAATTTACTGAATTCGCCGGTGGCTTTTTCAATCCTGGCCGGATCAATGTCATTGATCACTACACACCCGCCCTCTTCGATGAATTTACGGGCGATGGCTTTCCCGATACCACCGGCGCTGCCGGTAACCAGGGCCACCCGGCCGGTTAAGGGCCTGGGCTTGGGAAGACGCTGCAATTTGGCTTCTTCCAGCAACCAGTATTCAATGTTGAAGGCCTCCTGCCTGGGTAAGGCGGTATAGGATGAAATGGCCTCAGCGCCCTTCATAACATTGATCGCGTTGATATAAAATTCAGAAGCCACCCGGGCAGTTTGTTTGTCTTTGGCGAAGCTGAACATGCCCACTCCGGGATACAATAATATAACCGGGTTGGGATCGCGCATCGCCGGGCTGTCGGGATGCCGGCAGCCTTCATAATAATCCGAATACATCTTGCGATAAGATTCAAAAGCCGGATTCAGTTTTGCTTTAATCAGATCAATATCATCCGGGTTTTCATCGCTGGTGAGGGGCAATACGAGGGGGGCGATCTTGGTTCTTAAAAAATGGTCGGGGCAACTGGTTCCCATTAAGGCCAGCCTGCCGAGGTCTTTTGAATTGATAAACTCCAACACCCGGGGATCGTCCGTAAAATGACCTATCATGCTTGTCTTTCCGGGTGTAGAGCACATTCCCCGAAGAACCGGAGCCAGTTTCGCCGCAGTGGATTTCCTTTGCTCTTCGGGTAGCGAGGGAATTATTTCACCGCCAAACACTGGTCCATTTTTTCCATATTGTCCGGACAGATATTCGGCACATTGTTCTATCACCTGCAGTGTATTGAGATAACATTCCTGTGCAGTATCTCCCCAGGTAAACAATCCGTGAGAGCCCAGCATGATTCCCCTGATGCCGGGAGTACTGTCGAGACACTCTTTCAATTTCAACCCGAGATCGAAGCCGGGTCGTTGCCAGTCTACCCATCCAATACTTCCTCCGAAGAGCTTTTTTGTTATTTCTTTTCCATCTTTTGATGCCGCAATGGAGATAGCGGCATCGGGATGCAGGTGGTCGATATGCCGGAAGGGAAGAAAGGCGTGCAGGGGCGTATCAATCGAAGGAGCTTTGGAATCGAGATCATACAGGCAATGATTGAACAACTGCACCATTTCGTCTTCATAGGTCAATCCCCGGTAAACTTTCTTAAGATCATGCAAGCGTTCTACGTACAGGGCGGCCAGTCCATTGCGCTTCATGGTTCCCAGGTCGCCGCCGCTGCCTTTGACCCACATCACTTCAACCTGTTTGCCCGTAAGCGGGTCTGGTGCCATTTGCTTGCAGGAAGTATTGCCTCCGCCATAATTGGTGAGCCGCAGATCGGCGCCGAGCAGGTTTGACCGGTACACCAGCAGGCCTACCTCATCTCCTTCCAGCAACCGCGCTTTTTCTTCATTCCAGAGATAACTGACATGCCTGAAGGCCGGAATCGTTTTCACACTCATATCTTGAATTTAAATATCATTTGTTGGCCGGATTGAGCGAATTACCATATCCTACCAGCAGTACCGAAAGTAAAATCGTAATCAGTCCTATCGCAAACGTGAGCTTCGTTTTTGGGCTCACCTGTTTCCATTCTTTCAATACAATACCCCACATGTTTGCAATAAGGATGATGAACGCCATATGAAGGATCCAACTACTGGCGCCATTACCGAGCTTGCTTTCGCCCATTCCGTAGAAGAAGAACTGAAGAAACCAGGTAGTACCTGCCAGTGCGGAGAAAAAATAGTTGGAAACAAGAGGCGTGCTCTTTTTGGTGTAGTCTCCAAAACTTTTATTTTTCGCATTCAGGAACATACACCAGAAAAAATTGGTGGCCAGTCCACCCCAGAGCAGCACCACATAGGTGACATTATTTTTGAACAGCGGGTTCATTCCGGCTGCCACAGAAGCATCCGCCAGTGGTTTTCCGGCTTCAATACCGAAATTGAAACAGGCGCTCATGATCCCTGAAAAAATAGCCACCGCCAGTCCTTTGGTCAGGTTGAACTCGGCAACAGATTTTTTCTTTTCTGCCTCCGGAAGTTCTTTCTCTTTCCTCATGCCCGCTCTTCCGCAGATATAAATGCCCAGCAAACAAACCACCACCCCGGCAAGAACCAATTGACCCCATCCGGTCTGCAGATATGTGGTGAATGTAGTTTTGCCCTCCTGCGGATAAAGGTTGTAATACAGCGATGGTACCAGCGCGCCGAAGGCAGAACAGAATCCCAATACGATGGAATTTCCGAGCGACATTCCCAGGTATCTTACTCCCAAACCATATGTCAATCCGCCAAACCCCCACAATACTCCGAATAAGATGGTGTACAGGATAACCGATAAAGGCGCCTGCCTGATGATGTCGATAAATCCGGGAACAGTAAGGGCGGCTGCCAGCGGAGGAACGATCAGCCAGGAAAACAATCCACCCACGATCCAGTAACTCTCCCAATGCCATTGCTTCACTTTCTTATAAGGCATATAAAAGCTACCCGAGGCAAATCCACCAATGAAGTGGTAAAGTATTCCCAGAAATACATACATAGCGGCAATCGTTTTGGTAGTAAGGTATCTTAAAGGTAGCCATTTACACCCGGCGGGCATCATGGGGTGTCATGCCCCGGCTGCAGGCATCCGTCGGATGCGTTTATCGTTTCGGGTTTAACGCTTCATGTTGACTGCCGGTTTTGGATTTATTCGTTATCCCTCAGATGCGTTTATCGTTTCGGGTTTAACGTTTCACGTTGACTGCTGGTTTTGGATTCATTCGCCATCCGTCATTTGTAATCAGGTTTTTCAAATCAGGACAATAAGTTACCCTTTGCAACAACGATTTCAAATCACGAATCGCGATAGTTTGTTATTTTTCCACTATGAAACTGAAACACCTTTTACCCATACTTGTTTTCTCCCTGTTATCGATTTCTCTGCGGGCTGCCAGGGTAGATACTGTGATCACCCATAGCAATTCGATGAAAAAAGATATTAAGGCAGTCGTAATACTACCCGCCGGTTATGACACGGGCAAGTCCTATCCGGTATTGTACCTGCTTCACGGTTACAGCGGTAATTATGCAGATTGGATAACCAAGACCAGGGGCATCGACAGGTTTTCAGATCAATACCAGATGATCATTGTTTGCCCGGATGGTGGTTACGGCAGTTGGTATTGGGACAGCCCCCGCGATCCCTCCTATCGTTACGAAACCTATGTATCCAAAGAATTGGTAGAATGGATGGACGCGCGCTATAAAACGATCCGCCTGAAAAGCGGGCGTGCCATTACCGGACTGAGTATGGGAGGGCATGGCGCGTTATACCTTGCCATCCGCCACCAGGACGTATTCGGGGCCGCCGGCAGTATGAGCGGAGGAGTAGACATCCGGCCGTTTCCGGAAAAATGGGACATGGCCAGGTGGCTGGGCGATTACAGCAGCAATAAAGAAGCCTGGGAAAACAATACCGTGATCAACATGCTGCACCTGGTCAAGCCCGGCGCACTGGCCCTCATCATCGATTGTGGCACCGGCGATTTCTTCTTTGAAGTAAATAAAAACCTGCACCAGGAACTTCTCTATAGAAATATACCGCATGATTTTATTATAAGACCGGGTGTACACGACTGGAAATACTGGCAGAACGCCATTCAATACCAGCTCGTGTTCTTCCATGATTTTTTCACGAAGTAAACCGGTTCAGCACACGCCAGTATTTGTCTTTGAAGATGTCGTAAGCAATGTCCAGCCGGTCGCTGTATTGGCGAATCAGCCGGGCGGCTGTTCGTGATGGTTCACGAAACTCCTTGCAGGCAAAATAAATGGTTCGTCTTCCATTATAGGTTTGACGCCCGACATTCAGGTATCCATCGGCATCGGTCAGGGACTGAAGCATTTCATCTTCGAAGCTGTCCATCAGGCGGTAGAGTTCTTCTCCGGGCAAGCCGCTGTTCTCTCCCCCGTCGTACCTTATTTCTACCAGCATAATCCAGGGATGCGAAGCTTTGGCATCCCAGTCAAGCAGTTCCTGGTTAACGATCGCAATTACGGGAAGATCGTTCTCATCCTTGCCTTCCAGTGCCGAATAACTATCGTTTTCGGTGTGGTACCGCGTTGCCTTGTATTTTTCGATGAATTCCTTTTCTCGCCAGATCAGGTAATTGCTGAGCTTGTCGATGCTGATCAGCTGGCTCCTGTCTTTGGGCGGGCCGGTTACCGACACATTGTCGATCAGGGTAGCCGCGTTCAGTTCGCCCAGCGCATTGTCGAGATAGATCAGTACGCCATTGCTGATGATCTCGCGGTTGTTTTCCTGGTAGTCATGATAGATGAGGGTGATATCGATCTCGTCTGCATAGTTCTCATCGATATTACTGATGAAACTGATGTTGCTGCTATTGAATTCCAGGCCATCCATTTCAATACTGATCCCATCGAGCCCGATGGGTGGTTTCAGTGCCGTGAATGTCCATCGGCTGAGTGAGGGAGCGCTCGCTACGAGTTCTTCCACAAAAACAAAAGATTTGATATCTCCTTCAGCGGTAATGACCAGTTCGGCCACTACGTCGTTGATCATGCCGGTAAGACAATAGAACTGGGAATTGAGCTGTTGCAGCCGGGGCATTAATTGTTGCAGGAATTTCTGATCAACTTCGTCGCTATTCTTTATGGATTGGTAAAATGCTTTCTCATTCGCCCGGAACCATTGCCAGAAACTCTGCGCATCTACCACCTGTATTTCTTCCTTTGAGCCGAAAACCTTTTTGAAAAAACTCATAAGCTATTATTGGTATAACATGAGTGGAACCACCACCAATGTACTGTTTTATAGATATCCGTTACTGTTGTTTTCACGGTTTTTTGGAAATCTTTCACCTTTGATGCAGTCAACCGGGGGTTTTCACAAATGCCTGCACAACGAGCGGTCAGGGCAACAGAACATGCCGGTATCCTGACGGAAACCGTGGACGGCTTTTTATTGGGGGGGGGTGAATCAGGCGGATAGGGTCAATGAGTCGCGGTTGTACCTGTTTCTGTAGTCAACCGGCGACATGGAGGTGATTTTTTTAAATACATCTCTGAAAGCCTTGGTATCGTTATAACCGACTTCATACATGACTTCACTCACGGTTTTGCGGCCGGTTTCGAGCTCCTTTTTGGCAGCTTCGATCTTGACCCGCTGCATATATTCCACTACTGTATTGTTCGTCGCTTTTTTAAATCTCCTTTCAAACGTCCGTCTGCCGATTCCGAATTTATCACAAAGGTCCTCGACGGTAATCTTTTCCTGGTAATTGTGTTCGATGAAATCCTGTACTGCGGCGATCTCCGGATCGTTGTGCAGTTTCTGCCCCTTGAACATACTGAAGGGCGACTGGCTGGAGCGGCCGATATCAAGCACAAAAAATTTGGCTGCCAGGATGGCCATCTGGCGGCTGGTGTATTTTTCGATCAGGTGCAGAAGCAAGTTCCAGTATGAATTCGCCCCGCCGCTGGAATAAATTCCCTTTTGTTCGGTAATGATCTTGTCGTCGACCAGGGTTACTTCCGGGAACTGGCGGCGAAATTCATTGGCGAACAGCCAGTGAGTTGAGCAGGATTTCCCTTTCAACAAACCGGTAGAAGCCAGTAAAAATGCGCCCAGGCAAAGGCTGGCCACTTCCGCACCCTGTTGGTATTGTTCTACAATCCAAGGGATGAACTCCTGGTTTTGCCGGATAGCGGCTTCCAGGTCGCCACTCAATGCAGGAACGATGATCAGATCCGGCTTCCTGGCAGTTTTAATCGTAGCATCCGTATGAATGGAAAAAAGTCCGTCTGCCAGTTTTACTTCCTTCGATAGTCCTACCAGTTGCACATTGAACAAAGGAGCCTGGTCTTCGCTCTTCAAAAATTCATTGACCGCGGTAAATATATAACGTGGATCAGCAACCGCTTCAATCACGGCCGTATAAGGCACTATGATCGCAATATTTTTCATGTGGCTTTTTTTCAGGTGATTTCAAAGGTAAAGGAATCGGCTGTCGGAAACAACCCCTCGTTTTGACGTCTTTCCACATCAGCAGCCCGACCCTGAACAGATAGCTTTGCAGAAATGCAAGTACAGTGAAATCAGACAGCCCGGATTACCAGCTTCGTTCCAGCCTGGAACACACATTTGAACAATTGACAAAAATACTCCATGCCTTCCCGGAGGCAGCCTTTAACCGGTCTCCCGAAACTGGAGGATGGTCGGCGGCACAGGTGACGGAGCATTTGCGTAAATCGTATGCTTCCATTGACCGGATAGAACAGGCGGATACGGTTTGTACAAGAAATCCGCGTGAAAAATGTGACCTGCTGAAATCGGTGTTCCTCGATTATTCCAGGCGATTCGAAGCGGCGCCGTCAATACGGCCGGCCTCGGGAGAATACATAAAAGAAAACCTGCTGCTCAGCCTGCAACAGCAAAAGGAAAGGATCCTGAAACTGGCCAACCGCCCCGATCTGTCTTATCTCTGCACCAGCTTGCCTGTTCCTTTTTTTGGCGAGCTGAGCCAATATGAATGGTTATGCCTGTACGATTACCATACACAGCGTCATACAGAACAGGTCAGGGTGATTTTTTCGAACCTAACAAATCAATAGCGGCACCATGTCACAAATAAACGCCTACCTGAACTTTAACGGACAATGCCGGGAAGCGATGACGTTTTACCGGAACTGTATCGGCGGAGAACTGATCATGCAAAAAATTGCAGAATCGCCGATGGCAGCCACATTGCCTTCAGAAATGGACAACCAGATCCTTCACAGCAGTCTTACCAGGGGTGATATTTTATTGATGGGCTCGGATATGATGGGGCGCAACATACAATATGGCAACACGGTTGCGCTATGCTATAATGGAAATGATGAAGAGGAAATGACGAGTTGTTTCGAGAAACTGGCTGAAGGCGGCATAGTTACCACTCCGCTTCACCAAAGCGTATGGGGGGCCATATTTGGCGAACTAACCGACCGTTACGGATTGAGATGGCTGTTCAATTGCCGGAAAACCTGAGTGTCTTTCGAAAACCTCTCAGGTGGGTTCCACTCTTTTCAGCCGGATATTGCTGACCGGAGAAACGATCAGCGGGAATTTCTCCACAACAACGTTGCTGGGGTCAAGACCAAACCCTTTTTCTTCGGAAAGACTGATCTCCTTCAACCAGAAATGCAGTTTCATGACGATTCTTTCGAAGAAGGGAAGTTCGTTATCCTGGCTCAGGTATTTTTCCATGACTACAAACTGGAAATCGCCTGCCAGCGAGTCTTTGTCGGCATTTTCATATTTGGAAACAACGTTTACTTCCCTGTTCTGCATCAGGTCATCCACCACCTTGCGGAACATGAGGTTGAGGCGGGGCTGTACCCGGAAGCCGAGCCTGAACTCAACCCGGATGATATCATTGGGAATGATATGTTCCACCGTGTATTGCGCGGTATAGGGATCATCCAGTGTATCCACATGCACCAGCCAGTAAATGTCGGCCCGCTTGGGTTTCTTGTTGAGAATCGAATAGATGATCTTGTGTTCGATCTCCTTCGGATTATCGGCACTGGTGAGGTAAACCAGGTGAGTAGCATATTTGGGAATGGTTCTGTCGTTACTGAGTTCCTGGATCTTCCCGATATAATGTTCAAGCCGCACGAATTCTACATAGCGGTTCTTGATCTTCCTTGCCTTGAACCAGGTGAACATAACAAAGAACAAGAGCCCACCCATGACTACGGTTACGAAACCTCCATGCGGCAGCTTTTCCAGGTTCGCTGCCAGAAAACTGCCTTCGATGGTAAAATAGACGATCAGGTACAGGTATACAAAAACCGGCTTTGCCCGATGGAGTACCAGGAAGTTGGCAAACAGAATTGAAGTGGCAATCATACAAAGGGTGATCGCCAGTCCATAGGCGCCTTCCATATTGGAAGATTTCTGGAAGTAGAGCACAACGCCTATACAACCAGCGAAAAGCATGAAATTGACTGCCGGTATATATAATTGTCCTCTTGCTTCGGTAGGATACTGTATGCGCAGCTTGGGCCAAAGGTTTAATCGCATGGCTTCGCTGATCAGGGTAAAGGATCCGGAGATCAGGGCCTGGCTGGCTATGATGGCAGCCGCCGTGGCGATAGCGATACCGAAGTACAGGAACCAATGAGGCATCACTCCATAAAAAGGATTGAAGCCGCGGCCGATCATTTCAGCAGTGATTTTTTGTCCTGCGTAATTATCGAGCAGCCAGCCCCCCTGGCCCAGGTAATTGATGATAAGGCAGATCTTCACAAAAATCCATGAATACCGGATATTCCATTTGCCGCAATGGCCGAGATCGGAATAGAGCGCTTCTGCTCCGGTGGTACACAAAAACACACCCCCCAGTATATAGAATCCCTTCGGATACTGGATCAGTAATTTGATCCCGTACCAGGGATTGAAGGCCCTCAAAATATGCCATTCGTCTGCCAGGTGAATGATACCCAGCGAAGCCAGCATAATGAACCAGCAGGTCATGACGGGTCCGAAAAACTTGCCGATAAAGGCCGTTCCAAACTGCTGGATAAAAAACAAGATGGTCAGGATGGAGATGACGATGATGATGATCGTTTGCTGGCTGATGCCGGAAATACTGGGCACCTGTTTGAGACCTTCAATGGCGGAAGTAACCGAAATGGGTGGGGTGATCATTCCGTCTGCCAGCAGGGCGGCTCCTCCGATCATGGCCGGGAAAATGAGAAATTTCTTGCGGCGCCTCACCAGGGCAAAAAGGGAAAAGATGCCACCCTCCCCCCGGTTATCGGCATTCAGGGTCAGGATTACATATTTGATCGTAGTCTGTAAAGTAAGTGTATAGATGATCAGCGACAAGGCTCCGATCACCAGGTCTTCCGTAATAACCTTACCACTTATAATGGAGTTGAGTACGTACAGCGGAGAAGTTCCGATATCGCCGTAGATAATTCCGAGAGCAATCAATAGACCGGCGGCAGTAACCCTGTTATGTGAGGACATCTTGATCCAAAAATAGTTCGGTCAAAATTAGAAAGCATTTCCAAATTCCCTCCATAATCGCAAAAATTCCTTTCAAATCTTTATAAAATCTTTATACGACTCAAACACTCGTTAGTTAACTCAGGTGAAAGGCCGTTATATTTGCTGCTCAATCGCGAGGAATGCCTGGAGTTTTTACCAATTCTGTCCGTCGCCCCTGGCAATATGTGATCAGCATTTCGCTGATCGGGATGGCAGCGGGGATCTGCTTCCTGGTGGCGCCCTACATCGCCTATCGCGGGGTGGCTTTGATCCTTCTTTTCCTGGTTTCCCTGATCGCGATTTCATTTGACATCCTGCCGGTGTTATTGTCGGCCATTCTTTCCGCTTTCATCTGGGATTTCTTTTTCATTCCTCCCCATTACACCCTGCAGGTAACTTCAGCGGAAGACGGAATCCTGCTGCTGATGTATTTTATCATCGCCCTGCTGAGCGCCGTCATGACCTACAAGATCCGCCTGGTGGAAAAAGAAGCCCGGAAAAAAGAAGAGAAGGCGAAGGCTGTCAAATTATATGACACCCTGCTTAATTCATTGTCGCACGAACTTAGAACTCCCATTGCCACTATCATCGGGGCTACCGATAACCTTCAGACCGACAATAAAAACCTCACCCCGCAGAACCGCAATGAACTGATCCATGAAATTTCGAAAGCCGCTATCCGACTCAATCAGCAGGTAGAAAACCTGCTGAATATGTCGCGGCTGGAATCAGGTTTTCTGCAACCCAAAAAAGACTGGTGCGATATTGCCGAACTGATTTATACAGTAGTCGACAGGATCGAAGAAAATAAAGTGCGGCAGTCTATACGCATCAACATCAATCCCAGCCTTCCGCTGTTCAGGGTCGACAAAGGCATGCTCGAACAGGTGGTTTACAACCTTATCAGCAATGCCTGCATACACACGCCGGCCGATACGCTGATTTACATCTCCGCCACACAACATGCCAACATGCTGGAACTGGTGGTGGAAGACAATGGGCAGGGATTTCCACCGGATGAGATAAAGAATGTGTTCGACAAGTTTTACATTCTGAAGAACAGTTCCCGAAACGGAACCGGCTTAGGTCTATCTATTGTCAGGGGTTTTGCGGAAGCGATGGGAGGGTCGGTATTGCTTCAGAATATTTCTCCCAACGGATCGCGTTTCACCATCAACATTCCGGGAGAAACTTCCTATCTTAAAGTTCCGCTATGAACAAAGCAGAGATTTTGATCATCGATGACGAGGAGCCCATCCGCAACCTGCTTCGCATTACCTTACAATCACATCAATATGCTGTTTCGGAGGCCGCAGATGGGAAAGAAGGCCTGATCCATGCCTCCAATCATCCTCCCGACCTCGTATTACTCGATCTCGGACTGCCAGACAAAGACGGGCTGCTGATACTACAGGAACTAAGACAATGGTACACCAACCCGGTGATCATCCTGTCGGTACAGAACAGCGAACGAACCATCATACAGGCGCTGGACCTCGGTGCGAATGATTATTTATCGAAGCCCTTTCGCACGGGCGAATTGCTGGCGCGTATCCGGTCTGCCCTGCGCACGCTGGGCCCCGATGATCCGGAACCGCTCATCAATGAACAATCTCTGATGATCGATCTCAATGCGAGGGTGGTTAGAAAAAACAATGAGTCGATCAAACTCACGTCTACCGAATACAGCCTGCTGGCTTTGTTTGCCAAAAACGAAGGAAAAGTGCTGACTCACCAATTTCTGCTGCGGGCTGTCTGGGGTCCGGGCTTCATCAACCAATCGCAATACCTCCGTGTTTTTATCGCGCAGATCCGGAAAAAAATTGAAGACGATCCCAACAGGCCCAAGCACCTGCTCACCGAATCAGGAGTCGGGTACCGATTCGTGGCCCGGCTGGATAACCCCTCAGCCGATCAGTTCTGATCAAACAACTCTTCCAATGCTTTCAACAGACTGTCGATATCCGCTTTGTCATTGAACAAATGAGTGGATACCCGAACAGACGATCCCCTTAACGAAACACTGATATTCCGGGCCTGTAAGATTTCCTGCAGCCGGTCTGTTGAATACCCTTCCGGCAACCGGAAACCGGTAATATGTTTGGAACGGAAAACTGCTTCTTCCATCCGGCAGTTTGTTTGTTCCAGGAATGGGATCAGTGCTGTGGTGAGAGATTGACAGTATTCAGTAATTCCCCGGGGTGTCCATTCCAGCAATTGTTTCAGGGCCGCCTGCATCATTGGCAGCGCAATAAAGTTGCTGTATTCGCCCATATTGTATCGGGCAGCCAGCGGCCGGTATTGCGACTGATAATTGACGAGACCCTTAAAATCTTCGCTGTTTATCCTGTTCAGCCAGGATTCTTCCAGCGGCTTTCCCTGATCGAAATATTCATTGAAATAGGCGAACCCCGAAGTGTAGGGACTAAGCAACCACTTATAACCCGGACAGATAAGCGCTGAAATCCGGCATTTGTTCACATCCACGTCGGCCGCCCCAACCGATTGCGCGCCATCGACGACAAACAGGGCTCCCACTTCTTCGGCCCGCCTGCCGATCGCTTCCAGGTCGAAGATCGTTCCGTCAGACCAATGCACGCTGGACAGGTTAACCAGAACGGTATCGCGGTCTATGGCTTCAAGGATACGATCGTTCCAGATCCGGGCTCTCGGGGTTTCATCAGGAGGGTGAATTGTCTGCAACTGCAGATGATGTTCTTCGCAGATCCGGTGAAGCGTATACACATCACTGGGAAATTCATCTTCCACCGTGATCACTTTCCCATTCTTCCTCGGCTTTATGTTCTCTCTTACGATTCCCATTCCATAGGAGGCAGCGGGGATCAGCGCCACCCTTTTTCCGTCGGCATTGACCAACCTGCCAAATAGCAACCTCACCGCTTCGGCCTCTTCAAAAAAATCGATCGGCCTGATCCGGTTCGGCGTCCTCTTCTTCAGCAATCCTGAAATACCTGCCTCTTCCACCGATTTCAACAGCGGCGACATATACGCACAATTCAGATAGTGCCATCCGGGCTCAAGGGTAAATAATTCTTTCTGGCATGGAAGCATTTTCGGCATTTATAATTTGGTAATTGATTACTTCGGTTTGCTTACTGCAAACCCGACAGAATCGATTCAATTTTTTCCCAGTCGTTGTACACCATAATCTTTCCATCCCTGCCGATCAACACATAGTTTGGCCGGCCGCTTACATCGTAGTTCTTTAATATTTTTTCATCTGCCTTCAGATTCGGATACGGCAACTGGTTGGCCGCAATCAGTTTCTCCATTTTTGAAAAATTCCCGGTGGTAACGCCGATCACTTCCACTCCTTTTTCATGGCAGGTTTCATACAGCTTTTTAATTTTAGGAAGAGCCAGGATGCAATACCCGCACCAGGATTCCCAGAAATCGAGCAACACATACTTTCCCTTCAGCGAGGCCAGGCTTACCTGTTTGCCTTCATAAGACATATAACTGAATGCCGGTGCGGGCTGTCCGGTCAACGGATGAATTTTCCTTTCCGTTTCCATTTTGCGGGGGGCCAGGGCTGTAGACTTGTATCCCGGGTAACTGCTTTTCAACGACAGATTTTCCGCTATGAATGCGGCATCGAATTGAATATTTTTCACTTCATTGATTTCGGTATGCACGGATCCATTCCACGCTGTTACTCTCCTGCTTTTCCACAACAAGCCCGACGTTTTCGAAATCCATAAGGTGATCTCTGTTTTTGCATTGTCTGCATTCCTGGGGTAATCCATCAGGATCACCCAATCGTTAGAGGTACTATCCAGTTTCAGCGCAGGCGGAGCGGCGTAAGGATAGTGCGTAACCAGGAAAGAGAACACATCATTTTCCGTCCAAATGGCACGCAGCGCCCGCAGCGAAGTACGTGCCTTGGCGGGATTGTTATCATTGTTGGGAAAAAGATAGGGATTGATGGTAACTATTTTTTGTTCGGGATGTCTGATCTCGATGGCGGAAATGCCGTCGTAGAAGTAATCGAAGTCACCGCCTTTATCCATTCCTTTTATATGAAACCTGGACCCGAAGATGGAATCAGATGGGTTACGTTCCCACCACAATGTTCCTGATGAGGTGAAGACCGAATCGTCAACCGCATCGTTTACATACCGGTGGTAACATTCAAAAGAGAACTGTTTCTGCGATTTCAGTTTGTCCGAAAACTGCCGGATGATCTCGGCCGCCCGGGTGCTGTCATTGGCGGAGAGATGAATACTGAAGAAGGCTGACAGTACCAGGATTGTGAGCCGGTGGCTGAATTTGTTTTTCATGGCGTTTTGTATATCCAGGTTAATACTCAAAACGTGATATCGATTCATCACGCATCACTCCTTTGATAAAGCTTTCATGGTTACTGGTCTTTCCTTTCACTACCCACTTCATGGTCAGCATCTGTCCGGCACGGCTTTCATTCAATTGAATAACTTTCAGGCGGTGTCCCTTTAGCAATTCGTGAAAGGATTCCACTCTTCCGGGTGTAAAATTACATTCTACCGTATATATTCTGGACTGGCTCCAGTTGTCGATGCTTCTTTCTACGAATGGCAAGGCGGCGAGTACGAGCAGGATCAGGATGCTGGATACGGCGGAGGCGATATAATAGCCTGCGCCAATACCCATTCCGATTGCCGCCACCGCCCAGATGGTGGCCGCCGTGGTGATTCCATTTACGCGGTTATCGCCCCTGAAAATCACACCCGCCCCCAGGAACCCGATCCCGGTTACTATGTTGGAAGCGATGCGGTCCGGGTTGCCCGGCCCTCCGATCGCGTTGGACATGATCGTAAAAAAACAGGAACCCATCGATATCATGATCATCGTTCGAAAACCGGCCGATTTGCTTCTGTATTCCCGCTCCAAACCTACGATACCACCCCAGAGGGCAGCCAGCAAGAGGCGTATTGCCATTTCATTGTCCATAATATATAGTAAAATTTTTCTCGAGCGCCAGGTTCTGCTTCTGATCATATAATAAGGAGCCACTGGTTACTGGCAGCCACCCAGCCGACACTGTTTTGGGTTTCTAATAAAAAATATGCCTGTACAATTTACTGCAAATTAAGGATAGGCGGAGGCCTTCGACAACATCCATCCTGCCTTTTCACTTTCCGTGAGCTAGCTCTTTTGGAAACAGCATTTCTGGCTCTTACCCGGGGTAGAGAACGGCATTGTGAAATACTCGGCAGTTCATGTTACCGGCTCATTGCACATTGATCACCCGTATTAATTGCAGCAATTTCGAAAGGCATGCAAGCTAAAAAGTTTGATCGGACCTGAAATCAGCAACAGCCTTCACCCACTAAAGCCGCTGGCATTATGAAAAAAACACTGGTCATCTGTCTTCTGAATATGTTGGTTTCACTTAACCTCTCGGCCACAATAATGAAGATCAGGATCATTAACAATTCTCCCTACGTATTCAACCGAAAATCGGTGGCGACCAACCCGGATCCCGGTTATTGTAATGATATCTCTAACAGCAACAGTAAATCACACGGACTTATCGATGTGTGGGATCAGATCGAACCTGGCCAGGAAGCTGTTTTTCAGTTAACCAACCAGCGACTTCTCTGCGGACTGGAGGGCTATGTTGACTGGTCGGCCTATGATAACAAAGGAAAAATCTACCTCGTCAGGATTGACTACGACATCCCTTTTATAGGAGGAAATGATTTCAAGTATAGCTGCTCCTATCCTTTCGTCATGAAACATCTGGGAGGTGGTGAGGGCAATAATGTAAATATTGTTTTCGAAATCACGGGCGGTCCGCCCTATGAAGCAGCTCCTGTTTTACCGCCACCCCCACCTGTTAGCCTTCCTTCCTCCGGCAACAAAGTAATTACCGGTGAATTTTCCTGGAATCCCAGGGAGACCGGACTTCCGGCCTCTGCAAATGAGCAGATGCAACAACGAAACCTGTTAACGGGGGCGTTCAAAATATCAGTTACGGCTCCCACCCAGCTCAACAGAAATGTGGACGGCTCCGGCCCGGATAGTTACAAAGGAAACACCGGATACTTCGGTAATTATACAATACTGACTAATGCAAAAATAAGTATATGGGATGCCAGAGAGGAACAAAGTAATCAGCAAATGAATCCGGACCCGTTAAAAGCCAATAGGGTTATCCGGTTCCGGATAACAGGCCTGCCGGAAGATGTACCCGTTGCTGTTTCTGTCAACACCAAAAACCCCCAATGGGCTACGGGAGAAGAAACACCACCGAAGCCTGGCTCAATGCCCGACGGACGTTGGATGGTGTTTATTCATGAAAAAGAACGTACCCCCGGTTCAATCAAATACCAGGTGTATGGTGCCTGGTTCGCAAACAACGGCGGATATTCTTCCGACCAAAAAACCAACTTCCTGCTTTCAGGTCTGTTCAATAAATCGACACCGATCATAAAAGGAGGCGCCGTTTATGCAAAAGCCTCTCTCAGACAACAATTACCTGCCAGAACCGCACCCGTAAAAGTCATTGCTCCCCGCGTTTCACCAGTAAAAACAATTAATAAAAACTGATACCTATACATCGATGACACATCTCCTTTCCCTGTTTACAGTCCTGTTCCTTATAACCTCCGCCGCTGGCTTTTCGCAGGGTACACAAGTTCCCCTCTTCTTTCAAAACAATACTTCCGGTACGCTAACCTGTGTGGCTGCCAATGGACAGATATTTACCCTCACCGAAAATCAGAGCAGGGAATATTCCATTGTTTCGCCCGGCAAAACAGTGCCGGTCATGCTCGTAACACTCGGAGACGGATTCATTACCTGGCTCGATAAAAAAAATGGACTTACTGTAAAATTTTACGTTCGTCATCAATCTTCCGACCAAAATCAATATTCCATCACGGCTTCGAGTGGCTATAAATGTCAGCTTTCTTACGCTACCATTTCCGGAGTGCGGGTAACAAGAATTGAACTAACCGATCAATCCAATTTGGTACCGAAACGGCCAATGGACGTAGAAACTTCCGGTAACGCTACGCTGATCAGTATGATGCGAATCAATATTTCGGAAACAGGCCTGCCCAGAAACGAATCATGGCTGAAGGCCTTTGACTTTTCCGTATCCGTTCCCTCGGCTTTTCAGGCATCAGATCGAGGGCAAACCAGTTACAAAGGGGTGAAAGGAAGTTTTGCGGGCTTTCGTCAATTGGATCCGGTCGTGGAATGGTCTGTACGTTTATTCACAGACAACAAGGGTGATTCCATTTGTGACGTATTTGCGGTATGTAAAGGCCTGCCTAATTCCGTTCCCGTGACAGTTCAGTTTCAGCCTCTTCGACCCGATCAATGGCAACCGGGTTTGAAATATACTGGGGAGAGAACCCCGCCCGGCTACTATTACAAGGTTTATGCTATTGAAGAAGAGCCTTCCTCCCCATATGTTGGGCAAGACAACAACTTTGGACGCTTTGCGCTTTTTCATTGCGAGGGTTTCAACTGGCGAGATCAGTTTATCCCCGCAGAAATCATTACACAAAATAATTTCCGGGAGAAATTTCCCCTTCGTCCCGGTGTATTGGACCTGAAAAACGTTGCTGGAAGAACGAGCGAGGTTCGGCAACCGCTATCCACTAACTCCCGTCCAAATTCGCTCAAACCATCAGTTAAAGTGCCCCTAACAAAAAACACAAAACAATAGTATTCCAATGAAAAAAATATTAATTATTTCCTGCTGCCTACTCATGCAATTCATCAGTCTTGGGCAGGCAGCCAGGAAAACAACCTCCACCCAGGCTACTACCACAAAACCTCTCGTTACACCCAACGTACAATCACAAACAACCGGCCCGGCTAGGAACAACGCTGACCAGCGACAAAAGATAAACTCCGATATGTCCGGCAAATTTGATTTCCAGACTATCATGAAAGACGGCAGCAGGATCTCAGAAGTAATTGATGTTAACCCTGAAGGAAACGTTGGAGTGGTCCAAAAAACAAGCGTGCTGAACAACGTCCGAAAAATCAACAAGCCAAACGTGGCACCGGTCAGGAAAAACGACAATGTGACCGGCGGAAGCGAAATCTGTAATACAGAAGAATACCGGCTCTCCGCATCGAATCTTTCAGACTTTACCGTGAACTATTCAGCCCAGGCTGCGAATATCTATCCCGGAGCGATCTATTCCGTTAGTGACTTTTATAAGGGCCGATGGAGCAGCAATTATCCCGACCGGCTTCCAATAAACCTGTTATCCTCTGTAAAGAATACCGGTACCGAAAGCCCTTCCATTTTGATTGAGCACCCCGATCAAAATACCATCGCAACCGGGATCAACACGCTTTTCAACAGGTTTACCTCCGATCCTGCCAAGATCAGCAATGAGGGAATGATCTACAAATTTTATGAAGTCGAAAACGAGGCTTCGCTGGCGCTGAAAATGGGCGCCTCCGGGAACTATATGATGTTTAATGCTTCCGCCATGTTTGGACAGACCGACAAGAAAAACTACCACTTCTTGCTGATAGACGCTACCAAATCCATGTTTACCATCAGCGCGTCGCCGTCTCAGAATACCGTTATCAATACGCAAAGAAATGACCTGCTTTACATAAAAAATGTCACCTATGGCGCCCGCATACTGGCGGTTGCCAAAATCGAAACTTACAGGAGTGGCACTGCTGCCAAATTTGGAGGAGGCGCTCAATTCCTGGTAGCAGGCGGTGAATTCAGCATGGAATCCATCAGCAACCAGTTCAGCTCGGTTACAGAAATCAACTATTACATTGTAGGAGGAAGATCTGAACAAGTGTACACCGTTTCCAATTTCAACGATCTGAAAAAAGTATGCGAAGGAGTTACCAAGACCCTTAACTATCATGTATCACAACCCATCAGCTATACCCTTGCCAATTTAAGAAACCAGGAAGTAAAAAGATACTCTGCAACCGACTACTTCGTTGCGCAGAACTGTTATTTCCAACCCGCCGATGCACCTGCAATGCCAGTGTCTGTCAACCTGACCATTGCTTCTATTCAAACGCCTTCCGATAATAACGACGCGGAACTTTATGGAGAAATCTGGGTGCAGGCATTTGATCGGACCGGCAAAGAAATCTTTCCCAAATACAATCAGGACCGGCTGATGTCGGTAAAAGAAAACGTTCACCTTACTGCCGATCAACTGCATACCTACTCGTATACGCCAGGCAAAACTGTAACTTTTGATATTCCTCCCGAACAACTGGAAGGATCGAAAATAAAAATCTTTTACTGGCTGATGGAATATAATACAGTCGGAGCCAACGACTACCTGCATATGCAAAACGGTTATACGCAGAAACCATCCCGAGACAACAATGCGCATTATGTATCAGAGATCATGGTATCGGATATCTCTTCGAATTTCGGGGGAAACACGATAAAAAGCGACTTTACTGCCAGCGGTGAAGGGATCTTTACTGTAAGAACTACCCTTACTAAAAAATAATCTAAACCAACTCAATAACGCGCTATGAATAATTTACGCAACACGCTTTTGCTGATTTTCTGCCTGGGGCCGCTGGCTTCATTCGCCCAATCATTTAGTAACTGGATTGCCGATAGCAAGCATCCGGAACTGAAAGTCAGATGGATGATCAAAAAAGACCAGAATAACTATTCCTTTCTTGTTGTTCAAATGCAAACCACTAAAGGGTGTCGGCTACAAATAACCGCCTCTGCCTGCCAGGCTGACCCCAAAGACAAAAACGGCTGGAAATCTATTCAATTGCAAAAACCAAACACAACTTATCAACTCAGCTACCGGATCATGAACTCCTGTGTGAGCGGCTTCTGGTGGTGGTACAAAGACTTTCAATATACCGCTGTCCGATTTGATGATAATTAACTTTTGAAATATGAAACCGACTACATTATTTATGTGCCTGTTTTTTCTGAGCGCTACTGCGATTGCGCAAAGTAACGACAAGAAAACAGCGGGTGAAAAAATTAAAAATACCTCCGAAAAGGTAAATCAGAAATCCAGAGAAGTAAACCAGACGTCCGCTGAGGTGGCTGAGCAAGCACGGCAAACGGCTGATAACGTCAAAAGCACGATTAATAATGTGAAAGCCGTTATCAAGTTGTTCGAGCCTATTTTTACATTTCATTTTAAGAAAAGAAAACAAGGTGGCCAGATGGTACCGAACACGGACTATGCTCAAAACAGCAACGAGTCCTCGCAAGGTAATACCAACGACGGGCCAGGAACCGGTAACAATGCCGGCGGCAGCGCTCCCCCACCGCCCCCGCCTCCTCCCACATTCACATACAGCAGTGATAACTTCAGCCAGCCTGAAAGCGATACCTACAATAGTGACGGGACGATGAACCTCGGTCACCAGAATACCGGAAGGTTCGGAAACTGCCTGAATCTGTTGGAAGGTACCGTAATGGGCATGGGCGAAGCGGAAGACGACCCGCAAAAAATAGATCTGATTTTCTTCAGTCAGTATGGCGGAACAGGGTTCTCTTTCGAATCCCCTTACGATGCCCCTACAATCAATGAAGGCGTTAACGTGAAATCCTGGCGGGCAAGAAATGAAACAGAGATAGCAGAAACCAGGCTGGCGATCTCAGATTTCGAGAAGATCACCACCAATTCACAACTACTGAATGCTGTAAAATCAACCGCCGGCTTCGCAGCCAATTTTTATACTCCCAACAAAATGGAGGGCAGGGTATTCGCTGTGAAATTACGCCAGGACGACAGGGAAGTCAATGCCCTGTTGGCAGTATATAAGCAATACGGAACTGGCGGAGGAAACGGCTACCTCAAGATAAAAATAAAAGTGCAGGCGCTTAAAGCGGGGGCCAACGGATTTGCTGACCCCGCGGCCTATGTCAGGTAATGTATCTCTCCTCTAATTAACTCTTTCACATCAAACCAACCAACTATGCTTCTGGAAAGAAACTATCGTAATACCGGCTATTTTTTTATTGCCGTCTTACTGGTGCTAACATGGGGTTTTTACAAAACCTATCTGATATTTTTTCCTGCCTTTATCGGGTTCCATTCGGTACAGCACCTGCATGGGGCAGCCATGATGCTCTGGATGTTATTGCTGATTATCCAGCCCTTTCTGATCAGGATGAACCGGCCTGATTGGCATCGTAAAATCGGAAAGATCTCTTACGTCGCGGCTCCATTGGTAACAGCCTCCATTTTCGCGGTTTCCAGGTTCAATTACGATAAGCTGCTGCAGGCCAATGTGCCTGAACCCCTTCGAATCGCATCTCTCGCCCTGAATATTCCAGCCATTTTCCTGTTTGCGATCTTCTACTCGCTGGCAATGATTCATCGCAAGGATACCGGGGTACATTTAAGGTACATGATTGGTACAGGATTGCTGATGATTGGCCCCGGCCTCGGGCGGGCACTCATCATTTATTTTAATGTACCATTCGAAACAGCGGTCTCAAGGGTTGATGAACTGGCGTTGCTCATCGCGGCCTCATTATTTATATTCGACCTGGTCAAAAAGAATAACTACAAGCCTTACCTCACAATTACGCTTTTACTTGGCCTGGCGCATTTATGCTGGTTGATGAAGGAAGGTGGAATCTGGCAGACAATCGGTAAAGGATGGGTCGCTCTTTTCTTTTAAAAGGAATACCGTAACTTCCTGTAACCGTATGTATGCGCTATATCATTCTCCATTTGATTCTCTTTATGGTAGCACCCCGACTATCAGCTCAGTCGGTGGTGCTCGTAACAGATTCTATCCTTCAATCAGGAAAGTTTGACATCACCAGTTATTGCACATACTGGGAAGATAGCAGCGGGGGTAAGATACATTTTCCGGCAGTGACCACCCAATCATTTCAGTCTCAAAACAGCATCCTAAAGTCCATTTATCCTTCACCACGTCACTCAAAATCTGTGATATGGATCCGGTTAAAACTATCAAACCGAAGTCATAGCGATTCAACCATTGCCCAACTTGATATGGGTCGGCAAGGAGAGCAGGTGCTCTTTGATGTTGCAGGCTTTGCGCTTCAGCAAACGGGTGTTTATTTCTATCCCTACAATAAAGACCAGTGGAAATCACTTACTATATCTCTTCCGCGATACGACACTGCCACCTATTTCATTCGCATCACGAATAAACTGAGAGCCGCTACCGCTCCAGCCGTCATATTATACAACAACACCGCTCTGAGAAATATGCTGGCTAACCATTCCAGTTCCCAAATCAGGGAATCCTGGTTTATGTTTTTGATTGCCGGGTTGATCTTTATGATGTGCCTGTTCGGATTCACACAATACCTGTACACACGTAAAAATTACTTTCTATACTATTCTATGTTTTGCCTTTTGGGATGCGCAACCCAGGTTTGGAATACCAATTATTACTTCTCTGTGGGGTTACCCTTGCAAATGAAATCGGCCAATCAGCTTTTCGCTTACGGAATTTCTGTTTTCTATGCCTTCTTTATTAATAGTATCGCCGATCTTCAAAACAAACAACCCGGGCTATGGCGTCTCCTAAAGATCCTTATTGCCGTGATCGGTATCCAGGCATTGATCAGCGTATACGAATATTTCTTTGACCTTGCGTTCGACGGGATGTTGTATTACAATCACAAGTCCGATGTGATTATCCTGATCTCTTTTGTTATTTTCTATGGGTTGTTTAAATCCAATACCAATATCCGCTACTACCTGCTGTCCGGAGCAGGCTTTGTGATGGTTTCACATATCATTGTTTCCAGCGGCCTGATCGCAAAAATCGATAATCCTGATTTTCGAAACATATTCGTCTATCTGACGGGCGGTGCCGGAATATTTCTGGAAAATTTCCTGTTCCTGCTTGGCATGGCCTACCAGCACCAGCAAATCGCAAGAGATCATCTGGAGATTCAAAAAAATTACGCCAGGTCCCTGGAATCCGCGCTGGCAGAAAAGAGTCTTGAAATAGAAGAAGCCGGACGACAGCTGAGAAAACAGGAACTGAGCGAATTGGAACATCTTTACAGGGCGAGACTGGCCGAAACTGAAATGGCGGCGCTACGCGCGCAGATGAACCCGCATTTTATGTTCAATTGCATTAACAGTATCGATTCTCTGATATACTCCAATGACAAATACAACGCTACCTTATATCTGAACAAATTTGCCCGGTTGCTCCGAAATATACTTGAAAGCAGTAAAGAAAAAACGGTGTCCGTAGAACAGGAAATTGAAACACTAAAATTATATATTGAGTTGGAAGAATTACGGCATCAGCATACGTTCAGGGCCTTGTTTACAATAAGCGAAGATGTAATGGATGGTAGCTACCGCGTACCTCCCCTGATAATACAGCCCTTTGTGGAAAACGCCATACTGCATGGATTAAAAAATTTAACCGGAAAAGAAGGATTGCTGCAGATTGATATTTCTACCAACGCCAATTTCCTGGAATACACGATTACCGACAACGGAATAGGAAGAGAAGCAGCCTCCGCGCTCAGGCAGATCAAAACAACTTCTTACGGAATGCAGATGAGCAGTGAAAGGATCAGGCTATTCAACGAGGAAGACAAGTCAGCCATTGATGTCGAAGATCTGTTCGACGAAGACGATCTGGCTGCGGGAACAAGGGTGAAAGTAAAACTCAAAATAAAACAGGCCCTCGTCCGGGCAGGAAACCAGCCGTAAATGATCAAAAAAGAGGTACCATTATCATGATCACCACCATTGTTATAGATGATGAAGCAAGGGGAAGGTCAGTACTGATAGAGAAACTGAAAACTCATTGCCCGAACATAAATGTCATTGGAGAAGCGGGAGATGGAGTGGAAGCCATTGAACTCATCGAACGGCTGAAACCAAGGCTCATTTTCCTGGATATCGTGATGCCCAGGTTAAATGGACTAGACATGCTCGAGTCGCTGAAAGAAAAGAACTTCTTTATCATTTTTACAACCGCCTTCGATCAGTTCGCCATCAGGGCAATACGTTACTCTGCGTTTGACTATCTTTTAAAGCCTATAGAAATAGAAGAACTCAAATCATCCATTGCACGAATTGAAAGCCTTGAAAACAGGAAGCTCAGCAGGCAGGTGGAATTGCTGCAGGAATATCTGAAACAGCAAAAAAACCCTTTTCACACGCTTGCCATTTCAACTAACAGTGGAGTCATTTTCTTACAAATTGCACACATTACCCACCTGGAGGCGAAAAGCAACTACACTTTTATCTATATGTTAGACAAAACAAAAGTGACCGTCACCAAAACTTTAAGAGAGATACTGGACTTGCTTCCGGGAGACCGGTTTTTACGGGTACATCATTCCTACGTGGTGCATCTTGCCCACATCACCAAATATATTAAGGGCGATGGCGGACAAATTGAACTAAGTACGGGGCTGACTGTTGACGTTTCCAGAAAGCACAAGCAGGACTTCTTACGGCTTATACGACAAGATAGGGGTTGACTTTACAGTCTCCCCCTATCAATTAATGGAATTCATCTTAAATACTGAATCCAAACTTTATCTTGTAACGATACATCTGCCCGTTGATGTTCTGCTCCAGCTTCAGTACTTCTTTGGTTTTCTTGCTGATCCAGTAAGTTTCTTTATTGCCATCTTTCTCGTGATACAGTTTCCAGCAGGGCACTTTCTGATCGTCGTAACCTGTCAGCTCTTCTTCTCCGATTACTGAATACGCAATGTTCTCCGGTTTTTCGTAACCGCATTCATAATAAGGTATCAGGAAGGTTACATTCTTCTTGTAGGGAAGCAAAGGAAATACCTCCAGGTCCAGATGCCAGTTAATAGAATACTGATCTACAGAATTCTTGAATGAGGTCCATGTCCTTTTACGCATACGGGCTGTATCGCTGTCGGTGAGCTCCGTTCCGTTCATGAATGCCTTGCGATTGATAAAATCGTAGGTGGCAGTTCCACGCATGCTCCACCAGGAATCGTGGAAATAGGTCTGCATGGTTACAGCATCGCTGATCGATTTTGTGGTGTGAACAACAGTATCCTTGAAATCCCATTTCTGTGTGACGATGATACAGGGTTTCCCGTTGTAGTCCTTTCTTTCAATGGTTCTGTCCCAAAACTGGACGTCACTCCTGGGTGATGTGAGTGTTTTTTTGAAATACACCAGGTATCGGTGGGTGCCTTCGCGAAGTACAGACGTTTTCAACTGCTTTGCAGTGATCAGAATGGTGTCATTCTTCTGTGCCATCGTTGCTACGAACGACGAAAAAACAAGTACCAACGTCATGAATCCTTTTCCGAACGGCATTTTTTTGCGCTGTTGCTTCATAAAATTTCTGTTCTAAATAGTGTAAAATAGTTTTAACTGACAGCCGCAAAGATAGTGTGGGCCTGCATTTCAGCGTTCCCGATAAAAAAGGAACCAGACCGTTTGTAAAAAAGAAATCATCTATTTTTTCTGTTAATCGTTTACTGTTGCGAGTTTGCTTTTCCGTGTGTGTATGTCATAGCCGGTATCGAAACTGCTTGTCCCGTTCACCCAGGTTCACCTAATTGCCTTGTTCAACATCAGGAGCATTTTTGAAACGCCACCAGGCATTGCCCATACCTGATTCTTTTATTTTCGTGCTTTCAAAAAACCTTCGATATAGTCGGCAATCATTTCGGGATACTGATGTTGCGGGCCATGTCCGGAGCGGGGGATCACGATAACCTGGGTAGTTGGCAATTTTTGATTGAGCGCAAACCAGTTTTCCGGAGGGAAACATACTTCATGGTCACCTGATATAACCAGGACCGGAATCGTGGTCTCGATCAGTTTTTGCCTGTTTCCGAGTTTGTCTTGCGAAAACTCTTCAAACACCTTACTATAATAAGGAAACTTCACCGGCATTATTTTCGGATCCCGATTTTCTTTCCTGATCGCGATCCTTTCATGACTCTCATTGGCCAGCCTTCTGCTTTCCGCAGAAATTGGTTCAAAGAACAGGATCACTTCGTGTTCGGCTGTATTGTTCTCGATATAGGCCGTTTTCAGGAAAATATCTTCCGGGCCGTACGTCACTTTCCCCGGTGGCTTTGTTCCGATCAACACCAAGGCACTTACCCGATCAGGAAATTGCATCGCCACAGTTTGGGCAACCATTCCGCCGATCGACCAGCCTGCCATAATAAATCTTTTGATAGAGAGCCCGTCTGCCAGGTCCAGTACATCCCGGGCAAATGCCGACAGGCCCGCACCGGGTTCTCCGGTTGAAGACGCCATCCCCGAATAATTAAACACGATCACCGTATGGTTTCTGCTCATATATGCCAGGAACGCAGGGTCCCAGTCATCCAGGTTACCCCGGAAACGCTGGCACATGATCATAGTATCACCCGATCCCACTATCCGGTAGGCAATCTTTCGGTTATGGCTTACTATGTATTTTGTAGGCGTGTTGGCAATCTCTGCCAGCGACGAAGCCGTTACCATTTTTCCAGCGGATACTCCCTGGCCATTCAAGAAATTTCCGGATAAAAGGCCCATAATGATCAATAATGCGATTTTGCTTTTCCTCGACGGAGGTCTTTTTAAAAACATAACATTGGTATTTATTCTGATAAAAAAAAGATTCGTCCCTTTGTCGAAAACAGATTATTTCCGAGAAAAGGGTACCAACCCGGTGAACAGGCGCCTTTGTTGAGCAGGTTGTTGGATGCGGAAAGTCATGACCACACAAATATCCTATCAGCACGATGGCTTTCAAATACCCAATTCCTGCAACGACTTGTACATCTGAGAACCAAAAGGAGAGTAATCCTGCGAAATCGCAAACACCAAACAGTAAACCGCCAGCAACCAAACCCACACGCTAATAGATTTCATCTATCGAATTATCAATTTAAGTGATGATATCTATTTACTAAAAAACCTATTTTTACCGCTGTTACAAATCATCGCAGTATCATTCGCAAAAAATACCTTCTGCTCTTTTAAACGCAACGTTCAAATTATTTACAATGGAAAAAAGCACGCAAGACATCAGCAAGTGTCCCTTTCACAATGGATCGATGAAAAACAACATCGGCGGAGGTGGCACCCGGAATAAAGATTGGTGGCCGGATCAGTTAAAAACAAACATCCTCCGGCAGCATTCTCCCCTTTCGGACCCCATGGACAAAAATTTCAATTACGCGGAAGCTTTCAAGAGCCTGGACCTTGAAGCGGTTAAAAAAGACCTGCATGCGCTCATGACAGACTCGCAAGACTGGTGGCCGGCAGACTTTGGTCATTATGGAGGATTGTTTATCCGGATGGCCTGGCACAGCGCGGGCACTTATCGGATACAAGATGGCCGCGGCGGCGGCGGGCAGGGCCAGCAACGCTTTGCTCCTCTCAACAGCTGGCCGGACAACGTCAGCCTCGATAAAGCCCGCAGGCTTCTGTGGCCTATCAAACAGAAGTACGGAAACAAGATTTCCTGGGCCGATCTCATGATTCTGACGGGAAATGTCGCCCTCGAATCAATGGGCTTTAAAACATTTGGCTTTGCAGGTGGTCGTGCCGATACCTGGGAGGCAGATGAAAGTGTGTACTGGGGTGCCGAAAAAACCTGGCTCGGTGGCGATGTTCGTTATGCGCAAGGATCCGAAGGAGTTGCCAAAGCCGGAGGAGTTGTTTCCTCGGATGATAAAGCTGATGGAAAAACACATACACGTAACCTCGAAAACCCGCTCGCCGCGGTACAGATGGGCTTGATCTATGTAAACCCGGAAGGCCCCGATGGCAACCCCGACCCGGTTGCGGCCGCCAAAGATATACGCGACACCTTTAAAAGGATGGCGATGGATGATGTGGAAACAGTTGCCCTGATCGCAGGCGGGCACTCTTTCGGTAAAACACACGGCGCTGCTCCGGCTACGCATGTCGGTAAGGAACCGGAAGCCGCTGCTATGGAAGAACAGGGAATGGGCTGGCAGAGCAGCTATGGATCCGGCAAGGGAGCAGACGCGATTACGAGCGGGCTGGAAGTAATCTGGACCAAGACCCCTACAAAATGGAGTAACAACTTTTTTGAAAACCTGTTTGGCTTCGAATGGGAGCTTACCAAAAGCCCTGCGGGAGCACACCAGTGGGTAGCAAAGAATGCAGAGGCGACCATACCGGATGCCTTTGATCCCAATAAAAAGCATACGCCTCGCATGCTCACCACGGATTTGTCTCTTCGCTTCGATCCGGCTTATGAAAAAATTTCCCGCCGCTTTCTGGAGCATCCCGAAGAGTTTGCCGATGCATTTGCGCGTGCCTGGTTTAAGCTGACTCACCGCGATATGGGGCCCCGTGCAAGATACCTCGGTGCGGATGTACCCAGTGAAGTTTTGATCTGGCAGGATCCTATACCAGAAGTGAATCATCCGCTCGTAGGGGAAAAAGAAATTGCAGAATTGAAAGCCAATGTTCTTGCAGCTGGCATACCCGCTTCTCAATTGATCATCACGGCCTGGGCTTCGGCTTCCACTTTCCGTGGCAGCGACAAACGCGGGGGTGCCAATGGCGCCCGTATCCGCCTGGCTCCGCAGAAATACTGGCAGGCAAATAATCCTGCGCAGCTGGATAAAGTATTATCGGCCCTGGAAGGCATCCAGAAATCATTCAATGACGCCCGGAAAGATGGAAAGAAAATTTCGTTGGCAGATCTGATTGTACTGGCAGGATGCGCCGCCGTTGAAAAAGCGGCCAAAGACGCAGGTCATGAAGTGAAGGTTCCTTTTACTCCGGGTCGTATGGACGCTTCACAGGACCAGACGGATGTAGACTCCTTCCAATACCTCGAGCCTGTTGCGGATGGCTTCCGTAATTTCAAAAAACCGGGAGCTCCTCTGCGCACGGAAGAGTATCTCATCGACAAAGCCAACCTGCTCACTCTCACCGCTCCTGAAATGACAGTACTGGTTGGTGGAATGAGGGTGCTAAATGCCAATTACGACGGGTCGACACATGGCGTATTCACCGATAGACCTGGCAAGCTCACTAATGATTTCTTTGTGAACCTGCTCGATATGAATACCGCGTGGAAAGCAGTGAGCGAAGACCGGGAGATGTTTGAAGGTTCCGACCGCAAAACAGGTAGCAAAAAATGGACGGCCACCCGCGCCGACCTGGTATTCGGTTCCCATTCGGAATTGAGAGCCATCGCGGAAGTTTACGGCAGCTCAGACGGAGAAACGAAATTTGTAAAAGATTTTGTAACCGCCTGGAACAAGGTGATGAACCTCGACCGTTTCGACCTGCATTAATGAAATGAAAAACCGTTCTATAAAGCTGCACCGGATCGCGGATCGGGTGCAGCTTTTTTTTACAACTATACAGGAAGAGATTTCTACTCAATAGTCAATATTCCAAATCCACGGTTCATCCCGAGAAAAACACGGTTGCCTTCCATATCATGACACCGGTAAAAATTGGGAACATTCTCCGGCTTTCCGTATTCTGCCAGTAACTGCTTGTGAACTGCTCCGTCTGCCTGCACCTGCAGCAAGAACATCCCGTTCCGGGAGGCATTACCCGAGAAAGGCTGCACTTCCTGGTTATTGACGTCGAGGTTCTGTTTGTGATCACCATAGAGCAGGTACACATTTTCTCCTTTCACAAAACTGAAGAAGGTTAACTGGTTGTTACTATCCTGCCTCCGCGGGATGCGTATGGTTGATTTGGTTTCTCCTTTGCTATTCAACCGGAAACAAAGTAAATCGTTAGATCTCCAATAGTTTCCCGCGGTACCGATGATCAACTGCTGCTGCTCGGCCAGCAGGATGATATCGCCGGAAGCCGTGTAATGAATTTGTTTCAGTCCTGCGGGAATGTCGTCGTTGCGACTGATCTTTCCATCGGGATATAAGGATTCCATTGACACCAGCAGTGAGTCAGTGAAAACTGCTTTGCTCAAATCCATCCGGTACAAGAAAAGTTTTCGGCCTTTGAGAGAACCGGCTTTTTCCCCGGGCGGATAAGCAGATCCGGACAGGAACATGGCTCCTTTTGGATCGTCGGTAAAATTGACGCCGCCGATATCATACCCAGAAATGGAAAACAACTGCTCACCGATCAGCCTGCTATTCTGAAATATTTTGATCTCATGCTGGGGGTTCCGGTTCTTGACGGCATCCATGGCATTGCGGTACTTTTTGGAAATAAACAGGGCGTGCCCTTCTACACTTACCCGCACATCTTCCAGGATCGCCGCCGAATAGCTTACCGAGTAGATACCTTTATTTATCATGGAACCAGTGGCGGTTGAGTAAACAAAGAAGTGCCATTCATTGCCATTCTCTTTCTTGTTGAACAGAACGGTATACACCATGACGTAAGAGTGGTCGGGCGAATAGAGATAGAACAGATCGGAAAATTTATTGCCGGGAAGCAGGGTTTCATTTTCCTGATTCTGGGAAACAACTTTCTTATCCTGAACAGTGAGCAGGGATACACGATGGTCGCGTTCAACACGGCTTTGATTCATCCTGAATACTCCTTCCTTTACCGGCAGCACTAAAAAGCATTCCTCCCCGGCCTGGCCGGCGAATGCTGCCACCGGTTTCTTGTTGACCAGATCGTTCTCATATCGATCGATCTGGATTTTTCCGGAATCCCCGGTCAATACAGAAATAACCGAACCATCCTGAATCCCGCCAAAAAAATAAAATCCTTTGTCTGCGGGCTGATCGGCCCATTGCACTTTGGCGGTTTTTATTTGCGCAGAAGCTGTAAAAGGAAAAAGAAAAGCCAATAATCCAATCAAATAAAACTTCATATTTCCACCCTTTTTTCGGGTGGTGCAAAATAATGAACTTTTGAGGAATACATTTGGTAACGCTGATTGCGAATTACTGTTTGAGGTTTGAGGTTTGCGGTTTACGGTTAAACTTACTTTTACTCTTACTCTTTCTCCTTCTCTTTCTCTTTCTGCTTCTCTTTCTCTTTCTCTTTCTGCTTCTCTTTCTCTTTCTGCTTCTCCTTCTCCCTCCTTTCCTATCTCGCGGCGGCTCTCTGAAGCCTGTCGTTGATCGCAACTCCCAATCCGGTATCGGGCAGGCGCTGCGCCAGGATGACATCGAACCCTTTTTCATCCATTTCATGGAGAGTGGCATATAGCCTGCTCGCTGCTGTTTCGAAACTTCCTTCTTCACTCAGCAACCATTGATCCGATCGGGGTATCCTGTCCGAATACTGATCAAACAGGATCAGCCCAACCCGTTTGCCTCTGAAATCGGGTAAGATGGATAGCACATCGTCACAAAGTATGAAAGGAGTGTTGGGTTGGTAATGCGCTTTCATCATACCGGGCGCCAGCACTTTCTTCTGCTGGTTCACTTGTATAGGGCCAATCACTTTCTCAATGGCTTCCCTGGAAATAGCGCCCTGTCGATAGAGCGTTACCACTCCATCAGGAAAACCGACAATCGTAGATTCGATGCCGGCATGGCAAGGGCCTCCATCCAGGATATACTTTATCTTTCCTGTCAACATTCTGTTTACGTGTCCGGCCGTCGTAGGGCTGATGTATCCAAAAGGGTTGGCGCTTGGCGCGGCGAGTGGGATTCCGAGTATGGATAACAGTTCCAGCGTTAACGGATGTTTCGGAATACGGATCGCGAGGTCGGGAAGACCCGCGGTAACAATGGCTGGAACGATCGGCTTCCTGGGCAATAAAAGAGTGATGGGACCAGGAGAAAAGTGTTTCAGCAATTCATAAGCCAGGTCAGGAACCTGCGCACAGTAATCGGTTAACTGATCCGCTGACGATACATGCAGGATCAGCGGGTTTGATAAAGGCCGGTTCTTTACGGTATATATCTTTCTGACAGCCTGTTCATCCAATGCATTTCCGGCCAGACCGTATACGGTTTCGGTGGGGATCGCCACCAGTTCCCCGTTTCGTAACAGTTCTGCCGCAAACCCGATATCTGTTCCTGAAGTTGTTATTACCCCTGTTTCCATCTTCTGACATTGATCAGGCACGAAATTAACTGCTGAAGGCCAGAATACCATGCAAGTCTGGTTTGCCTTTTCAACGCAACCCTTTCGATCGGAGATACTGAACCAGTTGGGCAGGATGATCGGTTTGCAAGCCTGTGAATCCCTTTTCGATGGCCTGTTGCCAGAGTGCGGGGTTCTCGTCCCTGGATTGTATATCGGGCCAGACGAGGAGCCGAAGTGATTTGGCCAGTTGTATCATTTCCGGCGTGTAATCTCTCCACCCTCCGTCCAGCAGATCCGGTTTCTTTGCAGTTACAAATTCCTTAAGTTTTTCAGGAGAGTTAACAGCACCCGGCAGACTGATCATCAAAGGCATCAAAGGAAAAAACCGACGCCATTCTTCGTATTGGCTTTCCGCATTGATATATACCAGTACCTCCTTTTCCATTTTGTATTTCTTCAACAGTTTTATTACCGGTTCAGCGGGAGCGTCTTTGAGATCGATATAAATATATATTTTACCCTGGCACAACTTCAATATCTGCTCGAAAGTAGGAATCCGGTATACGCGTTTGTCGAGACTATCGCTGCTTTGAATACGCAGCGACTGCAAGTCTTTCAACATCAATTCCTTTACTGTTCCCTTTACACCCGTCATATGATCTGTAGTAGCATTGTGAAGGCTGATCAGTTCCCCGTCTTTGCTGGTGCGAAGATCGATCTCGATATAGTCGGCCCCGTCTTCAATGGCCTGTGAATAGGCTTCCAGGGTATTCTCCGGAAAAAACAGATGCGAACCGCGATGAGCGATGACAGTAAAGTGATGACGGGGTTTGGGCGGAACAGTTGTTGATTGTGCAAACAGCTCACAGCAATAGAGCAACAATAGTAAAATGAAAGTACCAATCTTCATGGTCAATTTTATGTCATTAAGAAAAGCGGGAGCCGGTTTTGACTCCGCCGCAATGTCCGCAACACAAATGAGGAGATTCTTAGCAGGAGGTTAAGCTTTCATTAAATATAAATCATTGCGGAAAGAAATTTTTTTTAAAAGAACAAACTACTACTCCACGCATAGCCTATGAAATGTAGATCAAACTAAATTTCCAGTAAAAAGACTGTACCATTACCGGTGGCCGGAAGGATCGAAATATTACAGCCAATTGCGCTGGCAAGATCGCGGATAATGTGGAGCCCTAAACCTTGCTTGCCGCCAATGGTTGTTTCATCGTACAAAGCATTTAACTGTTCCCCGCTTATACCCGAGCCATTGTCGGTAATGGATAAAAACACGCTGTCATTTTCTGCCCAGGCCTTCCATTGGATCCGGGCATTTGGTGTTTTCTCCAGGGCTTTTACCGCATTGGCCGTTAAGTTGTGCAAGATTGTTCGCAAGTAATCTTCATCAGTATTCACCTCCAGGTTATCGGGAGCCGAAAAGGCAATATCAACATGTTGAATGCCTGCAAATAAACGCTGTAGGTAATCAAACAAGCTCCGGACAGGCACAGTGGTTAAGTTTGGTTGGAAATGCTCCATCTGCCCCTTACTCCACAGCAACACACTTTCCATGGTGTCTAACAGCGACTTTGCAGATTCTGTAATTTTATTTTCGCTGTCTTTAATCTCCTGTTCACTCATCATGCCGGGTTTCCTTTTCTGCAAATTCATAAAATTGATAAAGTTGGCGACCGGGCTGCGAAGATCGTGGCTCAGGATACCAAAAAATTTCGCTTTGATCTTGTTGGCCTCATTAAGTTCCCGGTTCAACCTCAGCAGTTCAATATTCGATCTCTTTCTGACGATGTTCTGGCGGTACAGCAACCCACCCACAATTACCAAAAAAGCAATACCTGTTACCAACAACCACATTTTCTTTTGCTGATTACTCAACTGCAATTCCCTGTTTTCGATTGCCTTGTTCTTCAAGTCAAGTTCTTTCTGACTTTCCAGCGCCGCAATCTTATTCTTATTCTGTTGGGAATATATAGAATCCTGAACCTGGTGGAAAATTCTGTAATTTAAATACGCGGATTTATATTCTCCCTTATAAGCCTGCAGTTCTGCCAGCGTAGCGGAAAAAGCAGATTCATTATCCTTGTCGCCGGTTTGGTGGCTTATGGCTATGCATTTTTGAAGATACTGTTCGGCAAGCGAAAGAAGTGTCTTTCTATCATGAGGAATCTCATATTCCACCAGGTGACTGGAAGGAACTATATTTTGACTGGCGAGCAGGTAATACAACTTACCAATTTCGCCCCGGTTAAAAGTGGCAAAGTTTGAACTATCACTTAACTCCGCAAACAATTTTTCTGCTTTAAAATGATAATTTAGCGACAGGCCGTAATTGCTATGATATAATTTGCCCAGCTGAAAATAGATCAGCGCCTGGCCAAACTTATTATCCAGTTTTTGCTGTATTTCCAGCGCCCTCAAATTATATTGTATGGCGTTACTGGAGTCCGACAACTCATTGTAGGTATCCGCAATTGCGATGTACTCGTTGGCAACCCCCATTGTATTATTGGCCAACTGTTGTTTCTTCAGGGCTTCAAAACTATACGCAAGGGATTTTTTATAGTCTCGCTGTAGAAAATAAATAACGGCAATGGCGGAAAGGCTGTTTCCGGTAAGGCGGTTCTCCCCGGGAAGTTTTTCGAAAATATGCAACGCCTCAAAATATTTCTCAGCAGCACCAACGTAGTTCCCCATTCTTTCATTGGACATCCCCAGGCTGTATGCGGCTATGGCGGCATTCTTGTTGTCTCTTTTTTCTTTATAGAAGTTGTAGGCGATCGTAATATTATCCAGCGCCTTTTGGTAGTCTCCTGTAAAATTATACACGTTGCCATAGTTGATATGGCTTTTGGCAATACCTTCCTCCCATTTTACTTCCTCTGCCAACACGGCACCGCTATCGGCGTAAAGTTGTGCTTTATTCAAATCAATATCAATATATGTATCGGATATCCGCAAGTAACATTTAACGGTTGCGCTGTCTGTTCGGGATAACTTAATCTCTTTTTTCAACGAATCAATTAATGCTTCCCCTTGTAATTGCGCCAGTCCCGCTGAAGAAATTAAAACCAGTAGCAGTACTTGAAAAATCCTCATAGGTTATTCTTTATCTCTTTTACTACTTCTTTGTAACTCCTGCCAACAGGAAGCACGCAGTTACCAACGGCAACTTCTGTAGTGCCTATCTTTTTAACAAAGTGCTTCTGAACAGCATAACTTCGGTGTATACGGATAAAATTTGAAAATGAGCTTTCCTGGATGAGCGAACCAAGCGGTGTAAGCACAGTATATTTTTTATGGGCAGTTACAATACGGGTGTAGTTTTTCAGGGCTTCCAGGTAGATTATATCGTGCAGCTGCACTTTTACCTGGTTATGTCCGTCCTTTATAAATACAGTGTCGCCGCCAAGGGTATGGCTCAGCAAATTGGCCTTTTGGTATATCTCCATAAACTGTTGCAACCTTTCCATAGTGCGTGAAAACCTTTCTCCTGAAAACGGCTTGACCAAAAAATCAAGCGCTGCCACTTCAAAGCTCTCCAGCGCATAATCGGGAAAGGAGGTGATGAAAATGCAGGCCGGCACAGCACTCAACTGCTTGCGAAGTTCCAGCCCACTCATCTCCTGCATATCAATATCCAAAAACAAAACATCGGGCCTTTTCTTTTGCGCCTCTGACAACGCGTCAAGGGGCGACTTACAGGTCCCCAATATTTCCATAAAGGAAAAATCTTCAATAAATGAGACAGCAGTCATCCTATCTATGTCATCATCATCCACTACCAGACAGCTAATTTTATTTGCCACGCATTAATGGGTTATTGAATGAAAAAGGCACTATTACAAATATACCTGAATATGATCAAAAGCGGTTGTTGGGCAATTAATCCGGTTGTTGGGATAATACCGGTTTTTACTGCCAGGCATAAATTTTACGTTCGCCTGGAGACAGAAAATAAAAGCCAATATGACAATCAGGATCTTCTTTGTTCTACTTTCCTTCGCCATGTTCGCCATAAGCTTTAACAGTTGTAAAAAGGACAGCGGCCAACCGGGAATGCAGCCGCCTTCCTCCGTCAACGCTGACGTGTATGTGGCCGGCTCGGAATTCAACGGAACGGTTTTCGTCGCCAAATTTTGGAAAAACGGAACCCCTTATAATGTTTCAGACGGCACCAAAAATGCCGCAGCAACCGGGATATATGTAAAGGGCCAGGACGTATACGTCTCCTTCAACGATAATACTACCGGAAGAAGAAGAGCCAAACTTTGGAAGAATGGAGTGGAAACGACTTTGTCATTTCCCGACATCAACACCCCCTTCGTTGAATCAGCTGCCAATGGAATTTACAATGGCGTGGTGGCTGGCTATTATCAAACGGCCAGCACTGGCAGGTTTGTGGCGGTTTACTGGGATGATAACGGCAGTAAGCAACTTTCTAACGCCGCCACCAACAATGCGGAAGCAACCGGCATACACATTAAGACGCTGAATAACTTTACCCGCACCAGCATCAGCGGGACTGTTGAAACCAACAACAACGGGATATTTCAAAATCGGGCTTTTTTCTTCGGTAATCAGTTTTCAAATCCTTCGCTCAATATTCTGAGCGGTTCCCAGGCGGCCGGCAATGGATATGCCTGCTTTATCAACGACAATGGCTTCACCTATACAGCCGGCCGGTACGACGGGCGCCCCACGCTCTGGATGGAAGGCGGCCCTTCCATTACCTTATCCGGCAACCTGGGAACTGCCTATGGGCTGTACGTTTCCGGCTATACGCAGGTATTTGTTGTTGGCAACGAACTGATAAATGGAAAATATGTTGCCAGGCTGTGGTCTGGCGATTATCAATCCGGTTCCCTTCAATCGGCAACCCTTGGCACTGGTCAGTATCAATCAGGCGCAACCAGCATACAGGTGGTGGAGGGCAATACTTTCGTTTGCGGCGATGAATATGACGCCAGTGGCAAAACATACGCCAAATACTGGAAAAATGGGGTGCCGGTGATTGTAGGAGGGCCTACCAGTTATGCGAATGCCATTTTTATCGTGAAAAAATAAATTTCATTGCCTCATAACTTCTGGTCAGGGTGGCTATACATGCAGGTTGCCCGCCATGACTTATCCATTCAGTAAAAAAAATAAAATGAACTATCCCGTAAACAATTCCTCCAGGAGAGACGCCATCGGAAAAATGCTGCTCGCCATCGCGGGCACAGGGCTTTTGCCATTTGCCGCTTCAGCAAATGACCCGATGCTTCAAGAAAAAGATGCCGAAGAACAGAAACTGCAGCCGTTTGCTGTTCAACCATCCTCCCCCCTGCAACCCGGCCCGGGTGGACTGGACATACGCACACTGATACACAGTTCTCAAACCAACAAACAGTTTTCCTGTGTGGAATTTGCAGTAGCGGCGAAAAAAATGGGCCCTGCCCCTCACTACCACAAAGAACTGGATGAACTCATGTATGTACTGGAAGGTACTGCCACAGTAATGGTGGAAGATACGGTCTTTGAAATCCCGGCAGGTGGTTGGCATTTTCGCCCCCGCAACCTTGTTCATACATTTTTCAACCGGACAGACAAAACATTTCGAGGCATCGATATGTACTTCAACCAGAATTTCGAAGATTTCCTGGAGGAAATGTTCCACAAAATAATTCCGGACATGCAAAGGCAACATCTTACCCCTGCTGATCCGGCCATTGCCAAACGAATGCACGATCTGCATGAAAAATTCGGAATGGTTGGCTTTCCCGAAAAGCGGCAGCCAATAATTGATAAATACGGTTTGATTGCATAACAGCACCGGCACTTTTAAATTTTTCTTTAAATAATATTCGCACTGTCGGTTCGAGGAGGAAGAAACTCCCAACTGTATCACTCATTTCCTAATTACCCGTCCATTCAAATGAAACAGATTACATTTCTAATGTCGATATGCCTTTCAATAACAGCCGCAACGATCGCACAAAATGTGGGAATCAACACCAACTCGCCTGTGCAGAAGCTGGATGTGAACGGAAAAGTAAAAATTGGAAACGATGCCACGCCAGCCAGCGCCGGCACGATTCGCTTCAACGATGCTTTGCAGGATTTCGAAGGGTTCAATGGTGTCGAATGGAAATCGCTGACTGCCTCCTATAGCAGCGCTCCTTCCGTCAACAATGCCGGTGCGTCGGAAAGCCTGGGTTCAGCCGTGGCGATTTATGGTAACTATGCGGTAGTAGGCGCTCCAAAAAACAACTGGATCTGTGGGGGTGGAAGCCAATCCGGGAAAGCCTACATTTTTAGAAAGACCGGCAATTCATGGGCCTATGTGCAAGATATTACTCCCAGCGCTGCTATCCTGGGAACTGGTTGCTACCAGCAATATGGTAAAGCCGTGGCGATATTCGATAATTATTTGGTGGTAGGTGCCCCTGATGCGGACGTCAGCGGGTTTACAAAGGCGGGAGCTGTATTTGTATATAAACTCAGCGGAACCACCTGGACCTATCTGCAAAAGATTGTCGCCAGCAACCTGGCCGACCAGGAACGTTTTGGAAGCTCACTAAGTCTCTACGGAAACTACCTGGCTGTAGGGGCACAGGGTTCCCAGTATATTTCTTATCCCTCTGCAATTGGCAGGACCTACGTATTTACAAAAAGCTCGGGCTCGTTCTCTCAGGTGCAGGTAATCAATAACCCAACTAATAATTATGACGACCAGTTTGGTGTTTCCGTCAGCATAGACAGCACTTCGCTGGCTGTAGGCAGCGCCGCCTGTACCGTTGGCCCCAATCCTGGTCAGGGCAAAGTATACATGTACAGGAACGCAGGCAGCACCTATAACTTTACTAACGACATAATTAACAGTGCCGGCAACTCCTCGGATAATTTCGGTTGGTGTGTTTCCATTAGCGGAAACGATCTGGCAATTGGATGTCCAAACTATGACAACGGTGGCGTTCTAAATAATAGTGGCGCCGTTTATACGACCGTAAAAGATGGCAGCGGTAATTTTACCAATGCTGCATTGTCAATCATTACCAGCAGCGAAGAGGCCAGTGAAAGGTATTTTGGATACAGCGTGTCGGTATACCAGAAAAAACTGCTGATAGGGGCTCCAGGAGGTAGTAACAATACCGCCAACGGTTATTTCGGCTCCAGCCACCTGTATACAAAACCATTGGCGGTCTGGGAATTCAGTAGGGTTCTAAGCAGAGGCAACCCGTCTGCGGATTTCTCCAATGGATATGCCATATCCATACAGGGGTTATATTATATTCTTGGCGATCCAAACGCCATGATTAATGGCAAAAATGTCATTGGCGATATCAGGTATTAGCAGTAGTACTATCTTTGCAAACGCTAGAAAATCCGCTTGTTGCTTAACATTTTTTTCAATTCCAATTGATAAGCAACCACGTCTTCATCATCCTCATTTTTCGACCCGTAAAATATTGCCTTCTGTTGACTGGCAACGGCTACCTGCTTTTCATTCAGCTGGTATGTGATTTTTGCATAAGTGTTCAATGCGTGCGGATATAAAAACTTGAAATAGGTTTTGTCGAGACTACATATTCGTAACGAAAACTGAGCCCATTTCTTCATTCTCAAAAGTGTATTTTTATCGGTAGTATTTTTTACGAGAAAGTCGTTCATGCTATTGTACAACCTCACAAATCTCACACTTTGTGTGTGCTTGTATTCAGATCGCACCTCTGCCAACTCCGTCTCTTTGGCATTTTTATACTCATCACTATTAAGTATTTCGGCAAGAACGGAGCTGTCCATAGCTGTCATTTTAGCAATATCATACTTTTCTAAAGAATCCTTTACAAATGCAAAAGCAGTCTTAGCATAAGATGCAATGTCGTCTGTTTTTGAAAAATACTCAAGCCGTATCGTGAATGCATTATCAAAAATATCTCCGGAACCGGTCGTTTTTACTACAAGATTCAGGAGGCTGTCGTTCTTAAACTCAATTGCCTTTTTTAATGTTTTTTGTTTCGCATTTTCTATATAAAAACGGAGATTATAGGCATTTTTAAGTTGTCTTAATTTGTCGCTATTCGAAATTAGCACATCCAAAGATGGGCCTATCTGCAGACTTTTGCTTTTCCTGTCGCCATTATTTGTGATCAATTGTAAATTTTCGATGGTACTTCTTTCCGATTCCGGCAAAAGACTTATATAACTGTCCAGCAAGTCTGAATTATCAAGCCTCAGGCGTGTTCTCCTATCTAGGTACTGATACAAAAAAGGTGTATTACGCTTATTTGTATGATAAAGGCTATCCAGTTCTTCGATCGTAATTTTCTCTTTTGATTCCGAAATGGCAAAGCCAAGCTGGGTTAAAAAATCGGCTTTGGGCATATACCCGTTTATTTTATATACAGGGGTGGCATTGGAGTTTAAAAAAACATATGTTGGATAAGAGGTTACATTGTATTTTTTTGACAATGATATTCCGTAGCCTTTTTCTGCGTCAACCTTTAATAGAATGAATGTAGAATCAACCAATCGGGAAACAGACTTATCTGCCAGCACCTCTTTATCCATGCGTTTACACGGCCCGCACCACACGGTATAGAAATCAATAAAAACGATTTTGTTACCAGAATAACTAATAATACTATCTATGGTATTCTTTTCAGCAACTCCTGTAACCTGACAAATCGCCGTATTCGACAATACCAGAAAAATCAATACCAGTCTCATTATTATCTGTTTTGGGGCCATAAAATACACTTTTTTATTCCTAACGATGCAGTCGATTCGTTAAAATGATATTCATTATTTCCCGGTAAATCTCGCCTGGTACGTAACCCGTAAACAAAAAACTGTAAACTTCTCAGCGCCCCCTCTTCCCATTGGGGGGCCGGAGCTGAGGGCGGGACGGAAGAGAGAAAGAGAAAGAGAAGGGGAAAGAGAAAGAGAAAGAGAACCATAAACCGCAAACCTCAAACAGCAAACTTTTGAAAGTGACAGTCCATTTTTGATCACCTATTGATTTCCTTCGCGCACTCTGCGGTTCTTTGTGCCCTCTGCGTCCAGGGATTTGGGGAGCGGGACGGAAGAGAGAAAGAGAAAGAGAATGGGAAAGAGAAAGAGAAAGAGAACCATAAACCGCAAACCTCAAACAGCAAACTTT
>CAZSAQ010000012.1:0-12704 GCA_964605065.1 uncultured Chitinophagaceae bacterium | reverse complement strand
CGGTTCTTTGTGCCCTCTGCGTCCAGGGATTTGGGGAGCGGGACGGAAGAGAGAACGAGAAAAAGAAAAAGAAAGTTGTCTGCAACCTGTAAGCAACAAACTGTAAACTTCTCAGCGCCCCCTCTCCCCTTCGGTCGGGAGTGAGTTCGAAAAGAAGAATTATTTTAGAAGAAATCGCATTTATTTATTAACCCTCAAATTCAAAAGCGGGCAACAGTGATTGTGTCTCAAAAATCCCTATATCGGGTTATCCGAAATTCGAGTCGTATCCAACCCTTCATATTGTCGCAATATACCAGCCTGGGAAATTTCATGAAAAGATAGTTTTGCTTTCAGAACGGGGCGGTACTTCAAAGCAGTACCAACACCTCAGAAATGGCATTTGAAACAGCGGTCTATCCGGTCCTTTAAGAATGTCTGGGGAATGCACCCACAAAAAAAGGCTGATGAATTTCATCAACCTTTTTAAAACAAAAATCCGCCAATGCTTTCGCTTCGGCGGACTTTGTCGTCCTCCCTGTACAATTTTCGAACTTATTTATAATGGACCTAAAGCGATTAGCAGGCATTGTTGCCTAATAATCAACGCCTTAGGTTCTTTCTTTTAATACCAATACTTGAATAATAATGGCAAATATGAAAATTGACAAAGGTTACATTGACTTTATTCAATCCATTAAGCATCAAATTGTGCAGAGCCGCTATGTGGCTGCTAGGTTAGCGAACAAGGAGCAGTTAATGCTTTATTTTAAAACCGGGCTAATGATTTCCGATAAAATAAGGGCACAAAAATGGGGGTCCAAAGTTCTTGCCCAGATATCTGCTGACCTACAGAAAGAGCTTCCAGGGCTAAAAGGATTTTCTCCAGGCAACCTCAAAAAAATAAGAATTTTTTCAGAAGCCTATGCCCCCCACCTAGCGACTAGTTTGTCCCCTTCGAACCAATTAGCTGACCAATTTGGCGTAGCTTTTTCAATTGGTTCGGCACTGTCGAACCTAATAGAAAGTAAGACATTTTATGAGTCTTTTACAAGTATCAGTTTTTCGCATCATTTTGCTATCATAACTAAAATAAAGGCTTGGGATGCCCGGATTTTCTACATCCTGTCAGCAGCAGCCAACTTCTGGTCACTGACAGTTCTGGAACACCATATTGAAAATAACCTATTCGGAAAGGAAGGTAAGTTGCCCAACAATTTCTCCGGTACTTTGCCTGAGGGTTTATGGCCATCCGCTTTAAAAGTATTCAAAGATGAGTACTTACTCGATTTTATTGGAGGAGACGAATTGGAAGACGAACGGCACATTGAGCAACAGGTAGTTTTAAATATACGAAACTTCATACTTCATATGGGCAAGGGATTTTGCTTTATTGGCAACCAATACCAACTTGAAGTGGACGGCGACGAATTTTTTATTGACCTATTATTTTTTAACCGTCACCTGCAATGCCTAGTTGCTTTTGAATTAAAGAAAGGCAAGTTCAGGCCTGCGGATGCAGGACAGTTAAATTTTTACCTAAATGTGTTAGATGAAAAAATAAGGCTGGAGCAGGAAAACAGCAGTATTGGAATTGTGTTATGTAAAGAAAAAAATAATACAGTGGTTGAGTTTGCCATAAAGAGCTTCGATAAGGCAATGGGGGTTGCTACTTATAAGACTTCAAAAGAAACACCGGCGCAAATGAAAGGCATATTTCCTGATACAAATGAATTAGGCAAATTATTGGGCTGAAAAATGTCATGTTCTTTCGGTTATAAAACAACGTTTTCATTAGAAGGTAATATGTCGAGAATCAAGTGGAGGTCCTTTAAATAAGACAATGTGATTTGTAAAGGATGAAAATGTTTATTAATGGCTTGCTCCATCAGCATTATACTTTCAACGGGGTTATCTAAGGTATTAAGTTCTTTCCCTTTCAAAAGCATTTCTTTCAGTGTAGCCCTTCCTTCTTTTACGACCTGCATCATATAATCCCAATTTTCAATACTGATAAAGCATAAGTTTTGAGGTGGAAGAATTGCTATATCAATTGAGTTTTGCAGGCAGAAAGTTTCAATTGGTTCTTTCATAAACTCTTCCCACGTATCAGCACCAAATCCTAAATACATTTCTTTATACGTTATAATAATTCCGTAATATTCATTATTTAGATTTAGCTTTTGAGCCGTTTCTAATAATTGTTTGTAGGCTTTAATGATTGTATTGTCCAGATCATTAAGAAGAATATCTTTAGTCCGCAACACACCGGAACGTGGGTGCAGCTCAATTGCTTTTACTTCAATAAGTATATCCGATTCAACTAAAAAGTCGGACACTTTCCCCGATTGATATTTTGCTTTTAGTGCAGTTTCATTTTGAAAAGAGATCTTGTTTTCAATTAAACCTAATTCAACATATTTTTCTAATCGCTTGCCAAATTCTTCAGGAAAGAATGATGAGTTTTCCTTGAGGTAGTTATAAATGAAGTGTTTAATTGTTTGAGTAAATATCTTCTTGTTCGGAATCCTGTATTGATTACGGAAAAGAATAAATGGTTTCAGCGTAAAGAAATTAGTTTCATATAACTGTAATACTTCATTATTGAGCTTCTGTAAATTTTCAAAATCATTCCTGCTTTTCAACGTAAGCAAATTCAAATACTTTGCTAATTCAGCACTGTCCCATTTCGATTTGAATAAAGCGAAATAACTTTCAAACAATTCTCCATCATATCTTATATCTGGTCTTACCATTTCAAAATTGAAAAAGAAAAAGGTGAAGTAACTGTATTCAAGAAATGATTTAAGATTGATACCTGTTAGACTCTTAAATTCTTTATCAATATCAAACTTTGACCGTAGTTGCAGATATAACACCATCTGCCTGGAAAGTATAGAAGTGTGAAACTTGTCCTGCAGTGGAAATTGCTGGTTTGCAATAATCTTAAACGATTGATGGACCTGGCTACGGTTTTTGAAATTTATGCCGCTATACTTCGTTTCAAACTGCCGGATTAATTCAAGCAGCTGATGATATTCGTGTTCTTTTATCGGGCTTCTTAATATGCTGTCTGTTGTGTGAATATATGACCACTTGATAAGTGTAAGCAAATTCCATATAGGATAGCTATTATCATCTCTACGCTGTACTTCATTCAATAATTCAAGTGTGTTATGAATAATTGATGAAAGCCTGTGCTTTTGAATTCTGCCTTTTATTAAATCAAAATCAATCATATTTGTTATTCCTATTGCTGGAACAATGTTTTTTCTTCATTATACCAATAACCTTTTTTAAACTGTTTATCGACCGGCACTTTTTCATTAAAAGCATTCAGTCGTTTTTTGATGTACGCAAATTCATATTTTGATATGGCTATGCTTCTGTCCTCCAGTGATTTTTTGTAGGTGAAATAACAGGAAAGAAGGTTGTGCCCTTTTGTTCTTGAATTAGCAAGAATAGTTTCAAATTCAAACAGCCTTTTGATTTCAAATGTAAGCGGCACAAGTTTTAACCCTTTGATTTCAACGGGTCGTTTCCGGTTTATTTCCCGGATGGTTCCTTCTTCGTCAAGAGCTACTTCTTTTATTTGCCTGAAATCGTTTTTATTTTTCTTTTTTGTGCTTTGTAATGTCCAATCCCGATCTACAATTGATAACCCATGTTCAAGCCACAAGCCTGCATTATCTAATATTATCCCTTCTTTCTTATTTTTTGAAGGCCGCATTACTCTGCCAACCATTTGCAGATATAGTGACAATGACTTTGTTGGCCTTGCTAACTGCACAACTTCACATTCAGGAAAATCAAAACCTTCGGTAATTATTTCAACATTGCTTACTACTTTAATCTTACCTGCTTTAAAATCAGTAAGAATAGAAGCTCTTTCGCTTTTGGGTGTCGTTGCATCAATATGTGCTGCGGAAATATTTTCTTCGTTATATCGCTTTACAATGCTTTGACTATGCTCCATATCAACTGCAAATACTATTGCTGTTTTGCCCAATGACTTTTCTTTATAACTTTCTATCAAATCGGACATTATAGAGTTATCCATCATGACACCGGAAAGCATTTTTGTCACATAATCTCCTTGCTTTTGCTTTACATCGGAAAGATTTGGATTAGAGCAAACCAAATGTGTAACTGGACATAAATATCCCTGTTCAATAAATTTTTGAGTAGACCCAGAAACTATTAACTCATCAAATAGATCATCAAAACCTTCACCACTTAAGCGTACAGGCGTTGCAGTAACACCTAAAAATTTTGCATCAGGATATATTTCCCATAATTTTTTATAAGTTTCCGCCTTTGCATGATGGCATTCGTCAATAATTATCAAATTTGCATCCGGGTGTGCTCTCCTGGAAAGAGTTTGTATAGATGCCACCTGCACTGCTTGAGTATAATCAGCTTTCATTCCAGCAACTATATGGCCCAGCGGAACATTTCTTGAGGTTAGTTTTTCAGTTATCTGTTCTATCAATTCTTTTCGGTGAACTACAATTAATATCCGCCGGTTATTATCAAAGCCAAGTTTTACGATCTGTGAAAACAAAACAGTCTTCCCTGTTCCGGTAGGCATTTGGAAAAGCACACTTCGCTGGCCTTCTTTCCAGCATTTAAAGATTTTACTAATACCCTTGGTTTGATATGGCCTTAATTCTGTCAATTGAGTAATTTCTATGTACTTTTTTCAATATCTGCATTTAATAACACTTTTGATATAGCTGTTATCCACATAGTCAATTCCGATAAGGGGTTAAAATATCACGAAACTCTGACTTTTAATACGCTAAGAAGCATTAAAAATACGTTTTCCGTTAAAATATTTCATTTTATTTGTTTTTTATTCCGAAATGTCTCATTTTTGTACCACAAACTGAAAAAATAATACGCCATGTATACCGAAATATTACGAATAATAGAAGGCGGGTTGGCTAAAGACCCCAAAAAGGTATACAACTATTCAAGATTGCTGGCTGATAAGCTTGATAAAGATGGCGACAATAAGATGGCTAAAATGATTTTGAGAGCCATTGATAATGGGCCTGCTACGACAGTAACTATGGATGAGTTGTTAACTACACCTGTTGACCAGGAAAGCAGATTGAGCATTGTTGATGTGGAAGTTCCTCCAAAGGAACATACACAAGTAGTGTTACCTAAACTTGTTGATAACAAGATTGAGGATTTCATTAATGTTGTTAAACACCAAAAGGAGTTAATAAAAGGTGGCGTTGAAGTGTCAAATACTTTGCTGCTTTATGGAAAGCCTGGTTGTGGTAAAACAACCGTTGCAAAATATATTTCTGAGAAAACAGGATTACCACTTGTAATTGCAAGGTTTGATGCAATTGTTTCATCCTTGCTTGGTAACACAGCAAAGAACATCAGGAAGATTTTTGATTTTGCAGATAATAAACCTTGCATTCTCTTTCTTGACGAATTTGATGCAATCGCAAAGGCAAGGGATGACCAATATGAATTAGGAGAACTAAAAAGGGTTATTAATAGCCTTCTGCAAAATATTGATGCTTTTGCAAAGCATAATATTCTTATTGCTGCAACTAATCATCCTGAATTACTTGATAAGGCTATTTGGAGAAGGTTCAATACAGTTATTGAAATTGGAGCACCACAAGACGGAGAAATTATTGAGCTGGTAAAAACTTTTACCGATGGTTTTAATACTGACTTTAGTAACGATGAAAAGCGAACTGATAAACTCATAAAGTTGCTTGAAGGAAAAACCCCATCAGATATAAAGAGTATTGTTAACAATGCAAAAGCCCATGCAATAATAAACGGCAGGGATATACTTGCGTACGATGATTTACTGGTAGAGTTATTTGAGTTTAATCACCATGGGGATTTGACTATTGATAAACTGGTTGAGTTTCTTAACGACAATGGAATACCACAGGCTGCTATAGCTGAAAGGATGAAGGTTTCAGTGAGGCAGGTACGGAATTATTTAAACAAACAATCTTAAAACAATGGCAGAAAAAAACCTTCCTATAAAATTCTTTCAGAAAAGGCAGAAAGATGAAATGGACACTGAAGGCGGTGGTGGTGGAACACAGCCACCCTGGCTCCTGACCGAACCACAAGCCCTTTATGAAAGATCGATGTATGTAAGGAATGTGCTTGGAACAATTTCAACTAAGCTATTAGAGAAAAGAAAGAATAATAATTACATTCCCTCTGTACTCAAGCTAAAAGTAAATGAAGATGCGTTAGCAAAAACTTATAGACGGGAAATTGGAAATCTATTCAATGCAGGAAAGCTTAATACCATAGGGGTAAGTGGCGAAGATGAGGTGCTAATAAAAGTTGATAATGAAAATGATTTACAAGCTATCGTAAAGAATTTTGCAAAAGTGGATAATGCTTACCCAAGCTATTCTACTATGGTGGGCATATCTGCAATTAGTAATGTTGAAGAATTTAAGCCGGTAATCGAAGCTGAGGCGGGTACAGAAAGTGTATTAAAAGTGAAACTTTTTAATTATGGTAACGGTGATTTAGATAGCATTTTGATTAAAGCATTTGAAACTTACTGTAGTGAAAATAAGTTGCAATTTGAAAGAACGGTATACTCAGGAGACTTAAATATTTACCGTCTTGATGGCATTACTCAAGATGTACTGGAAGATCTTAAGGATTTTGATGGTGTACAGCTTGTAACAGAAATGCCTACTTATGACATTACGATGGATGAGGTAGATACTGAGGATACCATACCAGTTAAACAGCCAAAAGCTGGAGTAAATTATCCTGTTGTGGGTGTTTTAGATAGTGGCATTGCAGATATTCCCCATCTAAGCCCCTGGCTTAATGGTACAAATATTACCTACTATCAAGAAGAAGATGTAAATAAAAGGCATGGTACCTTCGTTGCAGGTGTTTTGATTTATGGTGATGAATTGGAAGGTGAAGAATATACTGGTTTTGAAGGATGCAAACTTTTTGAAGCTATTGTAATTCCGGATAAAGACAAACAAAAGATTTATGAAAGTGAGCTAATTGAACAAATCAGGGATGCTATAAGCAGGAACGACATTATAAAAATTTGGAACTTATCTTTAGGAACAGACCGTGAAGCTGATTTGTATGAGTTTTCTGATTTTGCAAAAGCATTAGATGAGATACAGGAGCAGCATGATGTTTTGATTTGCAAATCCGCAGGGAATTGCAACAATTTTAAAATTAATGCACCGAAATCCCGAATAACAAAATCTGCAGATACTGTCAGAGGGTTGGTAGTGGGCTCTGTGGGGCATGATAAAAACCCGTCCCTTTTTTCAAGGTTAGGGCCAGGCCCATCGCACTTGATAAAGCCTGACGTGGTGCATATTGGTGGAGCCGCATCGTTAAATGTAAGAAACGGAGTTGAATTTGTACCAGTGAAATCTTTTTCAACAAATGGTGGTATTGTAAAACAAGTTGGCACCAGCTTTTCAACTCCCCGTATTTCTGCTATTGCCGCAGGGCTTGATTCTTTGCTTAACGAGAAATTCAATCCTATCTTATTAAAGGCTCTTATTATACACTCCGCCAGATATCCTGAAGAAATGAAACTTGGCATGGCTGATAAAATTAATGCCGCAGGTTTTGGTTTGCCTTCTAATATCAAGGATATACTTTTTAATGAGGCAAATGAAATTACGTTGGTGTTACAGGATACTTTAGAAAGAGGGAATTTTATTGATATTCTTGATTTCCCTTTTCCGCAAAGTATGATAGATGATGATGGTTATTATTATGGAGAGGTAACAGTAACGCTTGTAACATCACCAATTTTAGATGTTTCGCAGGGCGCAGAATATTGTCAATCGAATATTAATGTAATGTTTGGCAGTTATGACGAAAAGGTGGAACGAGATACAACTAAGCCAATCATTAAAAACCCGATTGGAGCAGGTGGCAGGCAGAATGTACTTTCTACTGCGGTGTATAGCAAAGTAGCCACAAAAAATATGGATACGCCTTTTGCGACAGAGAGAATGCTCGTGTCATACGGCGATAAATACCAACCCGTAAAGAAATGGAGCGTAAACTTTGATGAATTTACCGAAAGCAATAAAGAGAAATTCCTGAAGGCACCAAAGAATTGGTATTTGAAACTTGAAGGTCTATTCAGGCATTTTACAGAAGTAAAATGCGAAATGCAAAAAACAGTACCTAGTCAGGAATTTTGCCTAATGCTTACAATTAAGGATACAAAGAAGAAAGGGAATATTTACAACGAAGTAACGCAGCTATTAAATAATTTTAGTTTTATACATAGCAATGTAAAGATCAGAGAAGAAGTGAGAATTAGATTGAACGGCTAAGATGGGTTTTTGCACAAATTATTAGCATCAACATACTAAAATTATTACTAATCGGAAGAAAGCTGTAATTTTGGAATTAATCAATTGAATTATTAAAAGACAAATTTATGGATATATTAAAGGTTCTTTTATAGAAGGATGAAAGCCTTGGTCTTGACCCCAAGGCTTTCAGGAAATGAGTTTTGAGAATGTCTCCTTTCCAATTTTTATTTCAGGCTGCAAAGGTAGGTGTTGTTTATAAATAAACAATACCTGCTGATTGCAATCTCTCATGCAGAATCATACAAAATTCCTGCCAGCTAGTTTTTCCTTCTAGTACATTCTCCGGCTATTACTGTTCACTACTCCGCATAATATTGTGGACAGGCATTTTATTGACCCAATTAAATTTAAAAAAAATGGGAAAGAACGTTCATGTTACACCCCGACCCGGAGGTGGATGGCAAGTAAAAGGTGCTGGTAATGCAAAAGCAACAAAAGTTACCGACACACAAAAGCAGGCAATCAATGCCGCTATTCCGATCGCAAAAAACAATAAATCGGAAGTAGTAATTCATGGTACTAATGGCAAAATAAGAGACAAAGACTCTTATGGGAATGACCCGGTGCCTCCAAAAGATACCAGGAATTAAACTACAAAACCTACACACTGAGTTACGCAACTTTTGTATGCCTAATTCAGTGTGTTTATAAAACAACAGTTTAAGAGATGAAAGGAAAAATCAGTTTTATTATAGGCGTTCTTGGTTTGATATCCTGCATATTCATTACCAGTACTGAACTCAAGAGTACTATCCTTAAAATAGCACTTGGGTTTGTTATTGGAAGTATTATTGAGTTCATCGTTTTTATTTGTGAAAATAAAAAGCGCTGGGGAATATTGAAAACTAAATTATTTAAAAGAAATCAGCCGGTAAGAGTTACCGTGGCTTATTTATTCAGAATAGAAGTTAACGGAAAGTATGCGCTTATTAAAAGACATAAAAAAGACAATCCCGGTTACCAACCAGTAGGCGGAGCATACAAATATTTGAAAGAAGAGAACAGAGAATTATTTGATAAATTAGGAATTGAACCTTGCAATCATATTCCTAGAGATGAGGACACTGAATATGATCTGCGGATAATCATTAAGAAAAGAAAAAATTTAATCGAATTTCTAAAATGGTTTGAAAGCAGAAAGAATCGTGAGATGGACCCCTACCGTGAGTTCTGTGAGGAATTACTTGAACCTGGTTTTTTGCCGAAGGATGCTTTTAAGCATATAAAGTATGTATTTATTGGAAAGCATATTGAAGGTGTATTAAAGTCACCTGTATATCCTGATGATGAACTCAGATATGCTGACATTTTTGAATTACGTCCTGAAAACGATATTCAACGAAAAGCAATTAGTGATTTACAAAATAATGAAACAGAGATATTGTTTGCTACCCCTGATGAAATAAGAAAAAGAGCATCGAACAAGGGAGATGTAATTCTTCCACACACATTTAAAATTTTGCCGAAATGATTACGTTACAAGACCCAAGAACACAAATAGATGATTTGCTTGATAAGATGGCAGAATCTGTGCAGCTAGATAAATCCAGATATGAAAGGATGAAAAAGCATTATGAGGCTGTGAAGGATTGGATAGAAAGTGATGAAAAGTTTTTCAAGCCTTACAAGTATGATGTTTATCCGCATGGTTCAGTGAGAATTCTTACAACCGTAAAACCTATAGGCAAGGATGAGTTCGATCTGGACATTGCAATTCATCTTACATCCTTGCTTAGTACTCACACCCCTGCAAGAATTTATGCAGAATTAAAAAGGCGGCTGGAAGAACATGAGACCTATAAGGCTATGTTGGAAACAAAAAACAGGTGTATAAGGCTAAATTATGCAGGTGACTTTCACATGGATATTCTTCCGGGTGTACAAGAGTTTGCATGGGATGATAACAGATTAAAAGTACCGGATAAAGAACTGGGCACTTGGGTTAGCAGTAACCCGAGAGGTTATGCAAACTGGTTTATGGAAAGAGCCAATCTTGTTAAGGAGAGCTTGCTTGAGAAGGCTTTGAGAGCGGAGAACTTACCGGCTGATAGTTTTCAAAACAAAAAGCCTCTGCAACGTGCAGTACAACTTATCAAACGCTACAGAGATATTTATTTTCAAAAGGATGATACCTATAAAACTTCGAGCATTGTTTTGACGACTATTGCCGGTAGATTCTACAATGGTGAGGATAGCATTTTTGACGCTGTAGATAATATTATTACAGCAATTCAAAATCAGGTCGCCAGAATTCCATCCCGTATTAAAGTTTTTAATCCTGTAAATGAGCAGGAAGATTTTACTGACAAGTGGGAACGTGAACCTGAGTATTATACTGCATTTAAGCAATTCTGCGAGCACCTGTATAATGAATGGCAATCACTTAAAAGTAAACAAGGTTTGCTAAATGAAAGTAGAATTTTAAAAGGCTTATTCGGTGACGATTTGTTCATTAAGGCGCAAACGGAACAGACTAATATGCTGGAAACTTTTAGAAAAAATAACCAACTTGGCATTGAAAGAAAATCAGGAATTCTTAGTTCGCTTGGTGCTGCCGCTACATCAACAATTAAAGCTAATACATTTTTTGGAGGCTAATGATTTACGGATTAAAAATACAGGATAAAACGATAATGGAACAGATGGCATCCATCAAACGGAATTATATCAATTTTACTACAAGTGTTGAAAGAAATTCTCTTTGGATAAGAGGAGAATTGCAACCTACTTCACGCAGTAATATATATACGGTTGAAATAATCTATCATTTTCGAAAGCGTCCTAATGTAAATATTTTGAAACCAGTATTAATAAAGAATTTTAAAGGCGAAGATATACCGCATGTTTATTCAGGTGATAAACTTTGCCTTTATCAACCAAAATACAATGAATTTAAATTTTCAGATTTTCTGAGTGCCACTATTGTGCCATGGACTTCGTTGTGGTTATACCATTATGAAGTATGGCATGTAACAGGCGATTGGCTTGGTGGTGGTGAACATCCTTTATAAAGATTATGAGAAGAAAAGAACAATATGTTACTAAATGGGCTTTGATTGGTTTTGCCGGAACTGCCGGTGTTGACTTTTTATTACAATGGTTAGAACATTTGCTGGATAAGAAGCCATTCACATGGAAATCTTATAATGGTAAACGAACATTAAAATATGCTTTCATTGGTAGCGCTATTGGTGCTGGTGTTGGACACTTAGCTTACCAGGCTAAATTATCTGAGGAAGCTAAACATCCTTTTAATTCCGATGAATATTTAAGGAAAGTATTGTCTGAAGAAAATCTGAAATCGGACCCACTTCTGTTAAAAAAATATCTTTCGTACAAGGCTGATATTAAAGATTGGCTGAATAAAGAATTTGAATCGAAACTTGTTTGCAAAGTTGAGGATGCTGGTTCTTTTTTTAAACGTACAGCCATTGCTTCCAATTGTGATTTAGATATGGTATTGCCATTTAGAAACAGTAGTTATTATTCTCTTGAAGAAATGTATTTTGATGTTTATAATTCTTTAAAAACACAATTTGAAGATAAGGCTATAGTGACTAAGCAAACAAAAGCAATTGGTTTAACATTTGAACATAATGGTCTACCAATACATTTTGATATTGTCCCCGGCAGAGAAGTAGGTAACTATAAAACTGATAAGGATCTTAATTTGTATGTTAGGCCGGACTGGGTATGGCAAAAAGGAAGTTCTTTTAAAACAAACATTGGGGTACAAAAGAAAATGACAGTGAATAAGCCTGAGGCCAGAAGGGTAATAAAACTTTTGAAAACTTACAAAGTACGAAACGCCATAGAATTGCCGAGCGTTATTATTGACCAATGTGTCGTTGATACCCTTTCAGATAGCCGATTTGGGGTGCATTTTTCTGATACAGAAAATTTGCTGAACAGTATGAATTTTATTGCAAAGAAAATACAACAATGTAGATACGTAGATGCTAGTAATTCAAATAATAACCTTAATTCAAAACTAAATAACATACAAAAAATTGACTTGTCAGAATTGTTATACAATGATATAGAGAAAATAGAGGCCAATCCAAGATATATTAAAGAAATATTTGGCTGAATTAGGTTAAATGCTGTTCAATATGATATCAACTAGCGGCAAGTGAATTAACCTCTAATTTCGAAAGCAGTAATTTTCAGCTAAATTTGAATAAATTCACAAATGATTTTTTCGAACATTGTTTCAGTCAAGTATTGCCAACTTGCATTTTTTTAAGTTTTTCTACTTCTCTCGCAATCAACCGCTTCACCTCCATCTTCACCTGGTAATAATTATCCAACACCTGTTGCTGAGATACATTTGATACC
>CAZSAQ010000011.1:102245-159718 GCA_964605065.1 uncultured Chitinophagaceae bacterium | reverse complement strand
AAAAAGTAAAAAGTAAAAAGTAAAAAGTAAAAAGTAAAAAGTAATATTTTTTAAAACTTCTCTTATTAATAAATACTACTTGCGGCAAAATTTTTCAGGAACGCAAAGCTCGCAAAGAACCGCTAAGGGCGCAGAGGAACGCACATTACGCAGAAAACGCAGAAAAACGCAGATTACGCAGAACTGTAAACCGTAAACTCCAAACTTCAAACCTCCCCCAAACTATAACGTGAAACGATAAACCTGAAACGATAAACTGTAAACAGCAAACCGCAAACCAACCCAAAACCCTCTCATTTCTCAAACTGTTTCTCCCATTTCTCAACCGAGTTCCGGTAAATCAGTTTTCGCAATTTCATCATGCCACCCAGGAAGATTAGATGAAACAGGAAAGGGTAGGTGGCGAAAAAAAGAATCAAAGCGATATTTATATAGTTGAGCTGGTATTCTGATGAAGCTTCGGCCAAAAGCATAGGGACCGTGGCTCTCCATACCACCAGGCACACTGCAAACAGCAGGGCAATGGCCATGAAATTCAGCATGAATAAATAATTAAACCAGGTTTTCTGACGGCGGCTAAGAGGGGAGTCCGGGTAATGATTGTTCAGTATTACAATTCCCATATAAAGGAAACCGAATACAACGGCATAACTAAGCATCTTCAGGACATTTGAAAAGGTCAATCCAAGGTGTTCAAACAACACAACTGTTGAAAAAGTCAAATCAAAGCCAATGATGATCATTTGAAGGATCATCAGCAGCCTGAACAGTTTCCATCCCCGGGTCAATTCATTCATCACGAATAATTTGATACAATATAACCCCTTCGGGCTTTCTGTTAATCGTTAACTCTGGGAAGCGGTGGTTTGAATCTGCAGTTCTTTCAATTGCTTATCGTCGATCGTTGCCGGAGCGTCCAGCATCACATCGCGTCCGCTGTTGTTTTTGGGGAAGGCGATAAAATCACGAATGCTTTCACTTCCTCCCAGGATCGCACAAAGGCGATCGAAGCCGAACGCAATTCCTCCGTGCGGAGGGGCGCCATATTCAAACGCTCCCAGCAGGAAGCTGAACTTGTGCAGTGATTCTTCCTTGCTCATCCCGAGTGCGGCAAACATCTTCTCCTGTAGTTCGCGCTGGAAGATCCGGATGGACCCGCCCCCGATTTCATTTCCGTTCAATACCATGTCGTAGGCATTTGCCTTGATATTGGCATAAGGATGTTCGAGGTAACGCGCCGCATCGTGAATGACGGGATCGTTGCCGATCATGGTTTCTATCTGGCTGGGTTTGGGAGAAGTGAAGGGGTGATGGCGGGCCACCCACCTGTTCTCTTCGCTGTCGTATTCAAACAAGGGGAAATCGAGTACCCATAACAGCTTGAACTCTGTTTCCTTCCGGAGGCCAAGGCGTTTTCCCATTTCCAGTCGCAGTTCGCTCATCGCTTTACGGGTACGTTCTTCGGCGCCGGCCAGGATCAGCACAAGATCGCCGGGCTGCGCATTACAGGTGGCGGCAATGGCCTTCAACCTGTCTTCGCTGTAAAATTTATCAAACGAACTTTTATAGGAGCCATCCGTATTGCACTTGAGGAAGGCGAGGCCCATCATTCCTATCTGCGGCCTTTTTACCCAATCGATCAGTTCGTCGGTTTGTTTGCGGGTGTATTCAGAGCAGCCAGGTACAGCTATCGCTACCACGGTTTCTGCATTGTCGAATACCTGGAAGCCGGCGCCATCGATCACTGCTGAAAGGCTTTCTTTTCCGGGGAAAGTATGGGAAGGGAATTTGAGGTTGGCCAGTTTCATTCCAAAACGGATATCCGGTTTATCATTGCCATATTGCCACATGGCTTCTTCCCAGCTCATGCGTTCCACCGCTTCGGAATAATCAATGCCTTTTACATCTTTGAAAATGCGTTTGACCATTCCTTCAAACATGTTCAGGATGTCTTCCTGCTCCACAAAGCACATTTCGCAGTCGATCTGTGTGAACTCGGGCTGACGATCGGCGCGAAGGTCTTCATCGCGGAAGCACTTTACAATCTGGTAGTACCGGTCGTACCCGCTGACCATCAGCAATTGCTTGAAGGTTTGCGGACTTTGCGGCAGTGCATAGAATTGCCCGGGGTTCATGCGGGAGGGTACCACGAAATCGCGCGCACCTTCCGGAGTAGATTTGATCAGGAAGGGCGTTTCGATATCCATGAAATTGTTTTCATGAAGGTAGTTACGCGCACTGCGGTTGACGGCATATCGCAGTTCCAGGTTCTTGCGTACAGCCTGGCGGCGTAAATCGAGATACCGGTATTTCATGCGCAGGTCATCGCCACCGTCGGTATCATCCTGTATGGTAAATGGAGGGGTGTTTGATTTGTTGAGAATGCTGAATGACTGCACCGCAATTTCAATATCACCTGTTGGAATGTTCGGGTTCTTGTTGGTGCGTTCCTGAACGCTGCCCTTCACCTGTAATACATATTCGCGCCCCAGCGGACTGGCATCCAGTTGCGGACTGACCGTTTCGCCGAAAAGCAGCTGGGTAATTCCATATCGATCCCGGAGATCTACAAAGGTGATGCTTCCAAACTTACGAACTGTTTGCACCCACCCGGCGAGGGTAACCTGGCTGCCGGCATTCGATGATCTTAATTCTCCACAAGTATGCGTTCTGTACATGATAAATGCTTGTCTTGGTAATGGCCGCAAAGGTAACAAAATGTGCGTTTTGGGGGGCAGCCGGGTAATACTAAAGTGCTCAATTCCCAGTTTTAGTAAAGAAAGCCTATTTTTCAGCCCCTGATGCCCCCGTTCAGCGACTATACAGACCGGTATGTAATGGCCATAAATGGAGTAACTCCCCTGGCGTTCGTGTTCCTGGGTTTTACCGTGCTGGCCCTGGCACGGGTGATCGGCGATATCTGGAAAGAACGGTCAAAAGATCCCGTCCTGAAACTGACGAATGTGGAAGACGACAGCCTCGGAAGATTTCAGACCTATTTGCTGTCGCACAGCCCCTATTATGCAAGGCTTCCGCAGGATCTCAAGGACAGGTTCCTGGAAAGGACCCTCCGTTTCATGCGAAAGAAGAAATTTCACTTTATTGACATGGAGCCAACCGAAAAGGCGCCCCTGCTCATCAGCGCCGTGGCCGTGCAGATCAGCTTCGGCCTGGAAGAATTTGAAATGAATTATTTCCGGGATATCTATGTTCTTCGGACCAATTACCATTTTGGTTTATCTGCAATCCCCTATGAAGGTCATGTAAACAGCGTAGGCATTTACCTGTCGTGGTTCAATTTCGAAAAATCTTTTGAAGACTATGCTGATGGCAATAACGTTGGCCTGCATGAAATGGCACATGCGCTGGCCTATGTCAATTTCACCGCCCGGATCGGGGAAGACGATCATTTCCGGTCGCGCTTTAAAGAATTCTCCCAGACCGGCCGCCGTATATTTAATGACATGCAGGCCGGCAGGCTGAACCTGCTCGGCAGCTATGCCGCCACCAATTATAATGAGTTCTGGGCTGTTTGTATCGAGAACTTCTTTGAGCGACCCCGGCTCCTTAAAAATGAGCTCCCGGATCTTTATTTTGAACTGGTTATGCTGCTGAACCAGGACCCCCTCTCCGATAACTTGTTGATCAACAATAGTGAGCGGGCCTAAAACGCTTTCTTCAAAAAGTTGTTAAGAAAGCAGGGCCGGGGGCTTTTATTTTTAAACTATTATTTCTATTTTGGATCAGACTATCGCAAAATAACTCCTCTACTCCCCCTGAATTAAACCGAGATTTCCATTTTCCTGAAGGCCACTTCTGAATCCATTTCTTTTGTAAAACCATAAGCGCTGACCTCGTACCTGGATCTTACAAGAAGAAAAATGGAGCCCTTATGGAAATTTTACTCATCCTTTCAATTGTGCTTGGGATCATCATCCTGCACCAACCTGTGCTTGAGTGTATCAGCTCGATGCGAGTGAAGTCACAATACAAAAAATTCCTGTCTCAGGAAACCTGGTATCATTCTGTCGTCTCTCCTCACATGAGGTTTTACAACCGGCTGAACCTGGAAGACCAGCGGAAGTTCCTGTTCCGCACTTACCTGTTCCAGCGTTCCAAAAAATTCCATTACATAGAAGTGAAAGAAAGCGCTGAAATGCCGATCCTCATCAGCGCGGTGGCTGTTCAATTGACGTTCGGACTGGATAAATTCATGCTTAATTATTTCAGGGATATATTCGTATTGAAAGACGATTATCACTATGGATTCTATTCAAGGCCTTTCCAGGGCCATGTAGATCATAGCGGTATCTACCTGAGCTGGGATAACTTCCTCAAAGGCATTCACGGCCTTACTGCCAATTGTAATGTGGGTTTGCATGAAATGGGACATGCCCTTACGTATGTAAACTTCATCACCCAGACAGAAGAAGACAAGCATTTCAAAAAGGAGTTTAAAAACTTTTCGAAAGTGGCCCGTCCGATCTATGAGGCCATGCAGAAAGGATCCAAAAATATACTGGGCGACTATGCCGGAACCAATTATCACGAATTCTGGGCGGTGAGCGTGGAAGTGTTTTTTGAAAACCCGATTCGTATGCGCCATGAGCTTCCTACTCTCTACAAAGCACTGAGCTCGCTGCTCCGGCAGGATCCGATTGTGGTAGTCAATAATCAGAGAGTAGCGGCGTAGGGAGGGAGTTTGAGGTTTACTGTTTGAGGTTTGAGGTTCTGGACAATAGGCGTTTTTCTGCGTCCGCTCCATCTTAACTTAGCGCCCATAGCGGTTCTTTTCGAACATGGCGTTCCAAAAAAAAAATCGAACTTAGTTGGTCTGTAAAGAAGTAAGAGGTATATAAATTGTTTTCTTTCTAAACATCAAACTTCAAACCCCAAACAGTAGCCTCCCGGCTAGGCCGGGGGACGCTCACATCTTCAACGAATTTTCCGGCACCTGCACTGTAACAGTCACCATTTTTTCCGTTCTCTTTTCCTTCGGAAGAATAAGGAGGTAATAGATCGCTATAAAAATAATGCCGATACCGAAAGGGATGGCGGCGTAGTAGCGAAGAAAATCAAAGTCCGACCAGAAGAACTCCACGATCATCCAGTAACCATTTGCGGCGATCCAGAATACGACCGCCAGGTTATGGAACAACTCTGATTTCAGGTGACGTGTCTGTATAGTGATGCGGATCGCCAGCGTGAGTGTGGGTAACAACATGATCAATCCAAGCGGGCGCCAGAGCATCGCCCAACTGATATCTTTCAGCAGCCAGAATACAATGTGGAGATTTTCCGTTTTACGAAACCTGTCGGGAATGGCATACATTTTCGGCTGTGTCATGAGCAGTATTTTTGAAATGGAGAACAAATGTAGGTAACCGATGGAATATGTTTGCGGCCGGTCATCGGGAAAGCAACCGGGTAAACCGTTTTACATCGGCTTCGGGAGTAAGGGGCGTTCCTTCTTTGAGGTGTTTGACAAACTGATTCGCGAAGTAGGGAGAGAGGGAGCATCCCTTGGTACCCATCCCGTTGAAGATGCCCAGGCTGGAATGGACAGGGTGTAAACCCACAAAAGGTCTTCTTTCTACTGTTGCCGGACGAAGCGAGGCTTTGTGGTCGACCGTTTTGAATGGCTGTTTCAGCCAGCTGCGAAGGATCGCTTCGGTTCTTTCGCGGAAAGCGGCAGTCGGCTGATCGTTGTCGAACTTCCAGTCGTAGGAAGGTCCCGCCCAAAAAACATCATCCTGCCAGGGAGATAGTGTTATTCCCTTTTTGAAAATATGTTGATCGGGAAGATCCTTCACTTGGATCCAGATAATCTCTCCTTTGTTTTGGGCGAAGGGGAGGTTCCCAAACCAGGGGTTTTCGTAACCGGACACACCATCACAAAATATCAGTTTGCCCGCTATGATATCCCGGTAACGCACCTGATCGGGGTGCAGTTCAACTGCCGATACTTCAAACCGATGATCGATCAGTTGGTTGTTTTGTAAAAGATGTTTTCTCCATGCCGGCAATAGGTGCTGAAGGAATACCACGAAGGCCGGTTGAATTTTTCCATATCCCAGTTCGTAATGAAAGCAGGACAGCCAATCGTTTTCATTTTCCGGGAGGCTGACAAAATCGGGTTCTTCGGTTACGGCTTTTTCGAAAGCCAGTTTCATCTGTACGGTGGGATAGAAATCGATGATGTCTTTTCTTTCGATGGTGGTAGTGTGCAGGGCTTGCCCGATTTCCTGATAAGCCGCTTCCGCAAAAGGAAGGAGCTCTTCGATCATCCAGGTACGCACCACTTTTCGTCCCGTAACGGGGTTGATCATACCCGCGGCAACACGGGAAGCGGTATTATCTTTCCATTCGTCGATAACGATACAGGAATACCCTTCTTTCTGCAGATAATAACTCAGCCAGGTACCGGCAATGCCTTGCCCGACGATCAGGAAATCCGTTTGCATACGCGAAGGTAAGAGGGAGTGGCAATATCTCCCTTACCTTATTCCACATTGATCTTTATTCCCTGCGAATGCGCGTTGAATTCGGGTGCATACATGCATTGAAGGCTGGCGATCCCGTTGCTGAAAGTACCGGTATGCGTCACGAACAGATTGTATTCAAACACCCAGGTCCCTTTTGGCAGGCGATCAAAGAAAAAGTGACTGCTTACGTCTTTGGTGCTTTCATAATAACCCAAGCCGTTTTTCCAGCGGTATCCGCTTAAAACATTTACGGGTTCAAGTGCCGACGAACGCATGTCTTTCAGGTGTACATATTCCAGGCTGCGATCGGTTTTCAGTTCCAGCCGCACGGTAATCTTATCGCCAACGTGCAGTATGTCGCCGTCTTTTACCAACTCCAGTTGCGGACCCCGATCGGTATTTTTCTGGATGTACATTTTTTTCACGAGGCCGAGGCTATTACCGGCCGAACTCACTTTATCGAGGTCTTCAAAGTATTGCCAGTAAACGGCACCCCAGGAGCTGGCGCTGGATTCGTTGCTGGCTACCACTACCTGTATGTTCCCCATGGAAGGCATTACTTTGGGTCCTTCGATCACTTTCTTGAAATAACCGGTTCCTGCTTCGCCCGTACCGGAGTTGATCACCATATTACCCAGTTTTACACTGACAGCGGGCTCCTTGCTGAGCCAGTCGCTTCCCTGCAACAACAGCGCATAACAGGCATCGGCAGTAGCCCTCGTGGTTCCCCAGTTCTGAACCTGTTTCTTTTTCAGCAACCAGGTCTTTAATGCATCGGTGGTGGCCACGTCTTTTTTGATTTCGCTGAACACTTCAATCAGCAGGGCCTGTGCTTCAATTCCCGACTGATGCCAGTAATAACCATCACTGTTGTATTCTTTCCAGTACATTCCCAGCTCTTCAGACTTCAGCGCGTTTTGCTCGAGCGACTTCACAATGTTCAGGGCAGTCTGAAGATCGCCGGTGCGGTGCAGCGAGAGCGCGATCATTCCCTGCAGGTATTTGTTTTGTTTCAGCCATTGCTGCTGGGCCAGTTTGCGGTAATAATTATAAGCTTTGAACACATTGCCGGGAATGGCGCTGGTGGCAATCATGCTCCTCATATACAGGTACTGAATTTCATAAGTGCCGATCGATTCCGCTACGCCTTTGGCTTTGTTTTTTATACTTGCTTCATAATTTTTTACCAGTTCCTTATCGGCATAAGCCAGGGCGGCTGCGATGATCTTGTTTAACCGGTCATCAACAGGCAGCGCATTGAGTTGTTTCATATGACCGAGCCCGGAAAGAATGTATTGGGTGATGTACCGATCGTCGGGACCACCCGCAAACCAGGGGAAACCTCCATTGGGCGTTTGCAGGTTGCTCAGTTTCGAAAGCGTGTTGTTCATTTCATTGCCCAGTCTTACCAGGTCGAACAACAAGGCGATGTTTTTCTTCTGCTGCGTTTCGCTATTGGCTTCAAATACCCAGGGTGTTTCTTCCAGCAGGATGGATTTCAGTTCCGGGTTCTTGTTCAGGTTAGACAGGAGAGCGCCTGTGTCTATCTTTCTCCACCTTTCAAAGATTTCTTTCACGCGTGGTGAGGTGTTCGCGATTTTTTGTGCGAGAACGTTGGCATAGTAGCGATTGTAAGTCTGCTCGGCACATTCATGCGGAAACTCCATGAGGTAGGGCAGGGCCTGAATGGCATACCAGGCAGGGTTGCTCGTGTATTCTACCGTGAGTGCCTGGTGGTTCAGCGACTCGCTGTTGCCGCTCTTCAGCAATTTTTCAAAAGTGAACGCCTTGCTTCCGTTTCCTTTCATTTGTATCGGAAGTGTTTCCGTTACCAGTGTCCGATTGCTTACTACCGGCAGGGTCATTTCCTCCCCATCGCTGATGGTTCCGGATCTGGCGAACAGTCGATAGATCACCGGTCGGTTGTACTGGAAGGGAATCTCGATGGTAAAGCTCGCGGGTACCGATTGACCTGCCGGAACAGTGAAGTACTGGTTCGGGAAGAAATTACGGAACCATCCATCCACCGGCTGGTTATTGGTGGGGTCGATCAGTTGCAGTTCAACCTGGCCTGTCAATTCTTTGTCGGTGATGTTGGAAATCTTTACGCTGAAATCCATGCGGTCGCCTTCTCGCAGAAAGCGCGGCGCATTGGCCTGTACCATCAGCTCTTTCTGGGTCACGATCTCTTTCTCTGCATATCCTAATTGAAGTTCTTTGGTATGCGCCATCAGCATCCATTTCCATCTGGTCAGGGCTTCCGGCATGGTGAAACTGAATTCAATATTTCCCAGGCTGTCGGTGTGCAGGTCGGGGAGGAAGAAGGCGGTTTCATTGAAGTTTTTTCTCAGCTGAATAGAGGAGGTCTTTTGTTCTGATTGATCGGTGCCTGCCTTGTCTACAGAACTCAAAGTAAATGCCAGTTTGGTTGCAGGTGCAAAGCTTACTTGTTCCAATTGTACATCAGCTACGATTGGTTTTGATCCATCAGGATCAATAAAGTTGTCTATATTCTCTCTTTTGTAAGCCCTTTGTAAATTCAAGTAAAATTCCCCCTGTCTTTCAAAAAGCAAACGATCATATTCCTTTTTTAAGGAAACTATATTGGTAGGAGTGATGTAAATGTTCGGGTATAGTAAGCCGAAATTCGAATTTTCCTGTAGTAATATCGATTCGGCTGAGGCACCCCAAATGGCAGGAACCCTCCACGAATGAGGATTGAACTGATCGAGAGAGGCATCATACATCGACGTGAGCAACTCAGCTGCCACCTGGTCTTTTTTGTGTCCGGTAATTTTTACCTTCCACTTTTCCAAACTGCCGGGCAGGGTTTTATCGCGATAAGTGCTGAAAGAAATATCGAGCATTTTGTTGGTGAAGGGAACCTGAACGCTCTCGTTTAGCTGGTAAAAGGCATTGTTCTTCACCGTTACCAGGTCGAGTGAAACCGTACCGCGGTCTTTTTCTTCCACCGGAATGGAGAAGTTGTGTGCGCCTTTGGAAAGTACGATGATGTTGCTATCGGATTGCTGGTCCACCTTGGTTACATGATGAATTACCCAAAGGCTGTCGAAAGAGGTTTGCAATTGATAGCGGACTGTTTCGCCCGGCTGAACGGCGCTTTTTTCTACCAGCAGACTGACGGCATTTTCGTTGCTGATGGATTGCCGGGAAGTGACTTCAATGATCTTGGTTGCTTTTATTTCCTCGCCGTTCTTGTCTTTGGTGGATACTTCTACCGAATAGTAACCGGGCGATAGTTTTATTCCTTTCAGATCGAAACGGCTTTGGGCGTTGGTAGAATCCATCCGGTCGAGAATGGCTGCTTTCTTCGGCCAGTTGGCAGGCAGGTTTTCATTCTTATAAATATCGAATGGAAAATTCTGCTGGTATTCGGCTGGCGAATACAGAAACTGATCGGGCTCTTCCCAGAATCGGGGGCGGAATACTCTACCGGGCGATTGCAGGGGATAGATTTTCACGGCCACCAGGGCCGTCTGAAATACTTCGTTCAGGTTCTGGCTGCTGATGAGCAGGGATGCCAGGCTATCCTGGTCGATCTTTGAAGCCGTACCGATCGTGAGTTGCAGCGACTGATATCCCACCTGTACATAAGATTCTGCTGTCCTTGTTTCGCCGGAATTATCCGTGACTTCCGCAGATACTGTATAGGTAAAAATGGGTTGTGACTTTTTATCGACGGCATTGTTGGGGATGGCCGGAAAGGAAAGCTGGAATTTGCCGGTGGCATCGGTGGTGGCGGTGCCGTGCGCGATTTCTTGCTTGTCGGCTCCGAAGACCGGCGGCATTTTTCTGCCTGGCATATAATCGTACCAATACGGTATGATCGTTTGCCGGGTAACGCGGTATTTTACAGTAGCGCCATCAATGGTAGAACCGGAGTAAGCCTTTGCCAGTCCGGTAACCAGGATGGTTTCGTTAAGCTGGTAAGATCCGGAAGGTTTATCGAGCGTCACTTCAAATTTGGGGCGTTTATATTCTTCTACATTGAATTCAGCCCTGGCATCTATATCGTCTGATTCAATGGCAAATGATCCGGTTAAGCCTGAGGCCGGTAATCTGAACTGTCCGGAGAATGTGCCGAATTCGTTACTGGTCAGTTTAATGGAATCTACATTCACTCCATTGGCATCTACGAGATAGAGTAGGGAAGTGTGACCTGCCAGCACGCGGTAATTGCCCGACTTGTTTTTTTCTGTCAGCAGTCCTTTGAAAAAAACGGTTTGACCGGGACGATAGATAGACCGATCTGTGAACAGAAATAGAGAACTGTCAGTTGTTTTTTCTCCCAACTCCTCGTCATAATCATATGTTCTGTAGACATCATCGCGGATGAACAGCTTGTCGGTTCCATAGGAAACCTGTAACCGGTAATTGTTTTCGTTGCTATAGTGTGGTTGGGCAATTTTAAAAAAGCCGTTCCGGTCAGTCATGATGTTTTCGCCCTGGCGCAGATTTGTTTTTTGCGTAACATAATCATACACGGGATACCATATCTGCGCGCTGGCACGAACCAATGGCTGGCCCGTTTCGCGATTCACCACAAAATATTTATTGTTGTCGTTAAACCAGGCAATAGCTGAAACGTAAAATTCCTGAGCAGCGAGGTTGTTTTTTTCGGTAAGAAAGTCATCGTTAAGGCTGGTGAGCAGCAGGTATTCGCCTGGCTCCAGGCCCTCGATTTTTATTTCTACGCTGTGCGAGCGATAGTCGTCGGTTGCCGGCAATTTTTGTTCGTAGGAGCGTTCGGGTTTTAATTGGGCCAGTTTGTTGAAATAAGCGGCCTGTTCTTCATTGTTTCGGTTGTCCAGTTGCTTTCGCAGTTGATCGGTCAGTTTCACCAGTCGAATGAACAGGCGATCGGTGTTCCGGTATTCTATCAGAGTTCTGAACGGTTTTTGCGGTAGGTTTACTTTTTCCAGCCGGAAGGATTGTTCTTTTCGGGTGATAGAGTTAAACAGGTTTTGCGCATTGACTTTTCCTTCGCTCGAATCGCGCATCTGCAGGAGGGGCGTTAGTATGGCAATCGCTTTTTTGAAGCCGTTGCTGTCTGTTCCGTTTTCGGCTTCCCGGCCTGCCAGTTGAGCAAGGAGGTAACCAGCCTGTGCCGCAGCCGGCAAAGCCGGATATTGAGAGGAGATATGCGTAAGGGCGAGTTTATATAGTTTTTCTTTCTCGGGATGAACAGAATACTGATGAACAAATTCAAGACGATCGATATCGGCATCGATTAGTGCATCCGGTTTGCTGTCTGGCAGGTGAAAAGATAACCACTGCTGGTACAGTTTGAGGGCGATGAATTTTTTACTGATGCTGTCTTTGGTATTGAGGCGGAACCGTACAAAATCCGCCACCGGATCGAAGGCTGCCGCCTGGTCGATCTCGAATGCATATGCCGGTTGATTCAATTCCCTTTCGCTGCTTTTGAAATAATCCAGCGCTTCGGAAACCAGCAGGTCGTACAGGGTTGGCCGAAGATGGCTGACATTACCCCTGATGATGATCGCCTTGTATTTTTCGAGGGGAGTTTTTTGTAAGAGGGTCGGGTTCTGAAGCGATTGAAGATAAAGAGCAGAAATCTTTGACTGAAACTGGTCGGCCGTCCAGGTTTCAAAATCCTTGCCGGCTGCTTCACTTACCGACGTCCTGTCATAAATCTTGTAGCGATTTTGATTAAAGTAGGAGAGGTATTGACCGGCCAGCAGGTTCAGCAAAATGGACTTGCCTGCCGCCGACATACCAGCCATTTCTTTTTCAGTTCGAAGAATAATTGTTTTTTGCGGATGCTCTTCTTTCTGGTTGACAAGCTGGGCCAGATACACCAGCGATTTGATCAGCTGATCTTCTTTTTTTTCTGTTTTGGCCAGGGTGTAAATTTTCTCAGTTTCCTTTCTGGCCGATTCCGGCAAGCCTTTTTCCCGGAGGCTGTCTACCTTCTTCCAATATGATTCATATTTGTCTTTGTTTTGACCCATCGTAAATAAAAATCCGCTTAATAGTATCAGTACTGCACATAGCTTTTTGGTAAACATGCCGGGCAAATTTGGTACAAGTTATAATTTATCTCCTTAACTGTTTTCTGGTCAGGTTCGTTGCAGGAAGCTGCCAGAATAAGATTAAAAACCGCACAAAAATGCATAAACGGGGCGAAGAGGAAATTCCTTTAACGAAACCTTATGTATCAGCGATTAATCTCCCGAAATCTTTGTCGATCTCAGGAAGCAAGGAGGATTTAAAACATGAAAAAAATCTTTACACTTTTAGCAGCCGCTTTTGTTACGCTCACTGGTTTCGCCGCCGACCGAAGGGAAGGCAGCATCGTAGTAAATGACAACAGCCGCAAACAGCTCTGGATCGAGGTAGATGGATACCGTTATGCCAACAACGACCGGTCACTGGTGATCAATAACCTGCGTCCCGGTATGCATACTGTGAAAGTAATTGCCCAGCAGCGCTACAGCGATTGGGGAAGTATTTTCAGCCGAAACCGTACTACGGTAATTTACCAGTCTAACGTAAATGTAAGACCCCGCCAGGCTACCTACATCATGATCGACCGTTCAGGACGCGTGATTATAGACGAACGCAGAGGCAATGAGCGTGACGACGACTGGGGCCGTGGTCGCGATCGCGATCATGATGACCGTTACGATCCTTATGACGATCGCTACGACGGAAGGAACGACGATCGTTTCGATCCTACCCGCAGCGCCATGGATGTGCAGTCGTTTGAAATGCTGAAAAGAGCATTGGGCAGGGAGAGCTTTGAAAAAACCAGGCTCGAAATAGCCAGGCAAACTATCGACCGGAATAATTTCAGTTCCAAGCAGGTGAGGGAAATGGCATTGCTTTTTGCTTTTGAAGACAACAAACTGGACCTTGCCCGGTATGCGTATGGCAAAACAGTAGACAAGAATAATTATTTCATCGTCAATGATGTGTTTTCTTTCAGCCGCAGCAAGGAAGAGTTGGCAGAGTACATTAGAAGATACAGGTAGGAATTGGTCAATTAGCCAATTAGTCAATTACGAATGGCGAATGACGAATGACGAATTTGGAAAGGGGAATTAGATTGGCAATGGACCCACTATTTAATGTTTCAAGGAGCTGGTGAATCAATTACGAATGGCGAATGACGAATTGGGAATAGCGGAATCGAGCGGGAGCAGAACGGGAACTGCAAACCGTAAACAGCAAACTGCAAACGGCAAAAGAAAAAGGCTTCCACCGGAAGCCTTTTTCTTTTGTTGAAGTTTTACTTCTTCAAAACCTTAGCCATTGTTGAACCGATATCCGCGGGGCTTGATACTACATGGATACCGCATTCACTCATGATCTTCATCTTGGCGGCGGCTGTGTCATCAGCACCGCCTACGATGGCGCCGGCATGTCCCATACGGCGACCCGGAGGGGCTGTCTGGCCAGCGATAAAACCAACAACCGGTTTTTTGTTATTTTCCTTGTACCAGCGGGCTGCTTCGGCTTCCATTCCGCCACCTATCTCGCCGATCATGACCACCGCGTCTGTTTCGGGGTCGTTCATGAACAACTCGAGGGCTTCGCGGGTGGTAGTGCCGATGATGGGGTCGCCTCCAATGCCAACGGCAGTGGAAACACCCAGGCCGGCTTTTGCTACCTGGTCGGAAGCTTCATACGTGAGTGTACCGGATTTCGAGATGATACCGATCCTGCCTTTTTTGAATACAAAACCGGGCATGATGCCCACTTTGCATTCTTCGGCAGTGATCACGCCCGGGCAGTTAGGTCCGATCAGGCGGGTGTTGCGGCCCTGCAGGTAATGCCTGGCCTTCACCATATCCTGAACGGGTATGCCTTCGGTAATACATACCACCAGCGCGATGCCTGATTCGGCCGCTTCCATAATGGCATCGGCGGCAAAGGCAGGTGGTACGAAAATGATCGAAACATTTGCTCCTGTTGCTTTTACTGCTTCGGCTACGGTATTAAAAACGGGCCTGTCGAGATGTAGGGTGCCGCCTTTTCCGGGCGTAACTCCACCTACTACATTCGTACCGTATTCGATCATTTGCGTGGCATGAAAGGTACCTTCCGTTCCGGTAAATCCCTGAACAAGAATCTTCGATTGTTTATTTACTAAGATGCTCATAAGCTGATTAAAAGTCCGGCAAAATTAGGGGAAAAAGATGAGTTTGAGATAGGAGGTTTGATGTTTGCAGTTTGGGGTTTGCAGTTTGGGGTTTGCTGTTTGAGGTTTGCGGTTTACGGTTCTCTTTCCCCTTCTCATTCCCACTACCGCTCTCACTCTCACTCTCACTCCCGCTCTTTCTCTTTCCCTTTCTCTTTCTCGTTCTCTCTTCCGCTCTCGTTCCCCAAATTCCTGGACGCAAAGGGCGCGAAGAACCGCAATGGGCGCAAAGGAAATCAATAGGTGATCAAAAATGGACTGTCACTGTCAAAAGTTTGTTGTTTGAGGTTTGCGGTTTATGGTTCTCTTTCCCCTTCTCTTTCTCTTTCTCTTTCCCTTTCTCTTTCTCTTTCTCTCTTCCGCTCCCAACTTGTTGTGTGGTTTAACTCTTCAGCAGGTCGTCCATGTTCCGGTTGTCTGCTATTTTGCCGGTTTGTTCGAGCATGCGCATGTCTTTGGCATCCTTGAGGAATTCGGAGGCAAAAATGAACTCGTTGAGCTTTTCATTTTTACTGAAGATGATCTCCCGGTTGGTTCCTTCCCATTCTTTCAACCCCTGGTACATATAAACAATATGGTCGCCGATTTCCATTACGCTGTTCATGTCGTGCGTATTGACAACGGTAGTGATATTGTATTCTGCGGTGATCTCCTTGATCAGTTTGTCGATCACGAGTGAAGTTTGCGGGTCCAGGCCGGAGTTGGGCTCGTCGCAAAACAGGTATTTGGGATTTAATACGATGGCCCGGGCGATGCCCACTCTTTTTTTCATGCCGCCGCTGATTTCGGCGGGGAACTTTTTATTCGCGTCTTTCAGATTGACCCTGTCCAGTACTTCGTTGACGCGGCTCATTTTGGTTTTGTACGAATCGCGGGTGAACATATTTAACGGGAACATGATATTCTGCTCAACCGTCTGGCTGTCGAAGAGTGCCGATCCCTGGAAGAGCATGCCGATTTCCTTGCGTATATTTTTCTTGTCGTCGTCATTCATCTGGTTGAAATCGGTACCATTATACAGGATATATCCGCTGTCGGGCACAAACAGGCCGACCATGCATTTCATCAGCACAGTTTTTCCGCTTCCGCTGGTGCCAATGATGAGATTGCATTTACCTGCCTCCATGGTAGCGCTCACGTCGTTGATCACGATCTTTTCCCCAAACTTCTTCTGTATGTTTTTTACTTCGATCATCAGGATGGTATTATTTCGCCAGCAGCAGGGCCGCCAGGATATAGTCTGCAAATAAGATCGCCACACAGCTCACCACCACGGCCTTGGTACTCGACCGACCGATCTCGAGCGCTCCGCCCTGTACGTAATACCCGTAATAGGCCGGGATGCTGGATATGATATAAGCGAAAGTGTAACCTTTCACCATCGCGAAAAAAACATTGTAAGGCAGAAAGGCATCCATCAGTCCTTTGTCGAAAGTGTTGTACGACATGATATGCGACATCACCACCGCAAAACGGCCTCCTACAATGCCAAGCGCCATGGATATAACCACCAGCAGGGGTATCATGACCATCGAAGCGATGATCTTTGGAAGGATGAGATAGGCCTTTGTATTGATGCCCATGATTTCGAGCGCATCGATCTGTTCGCTCACCCGCATGTTTCCCAATTCACTGGCGATCTTGCTGCCGACAACGCCGCCGAGTACGATACAGACGAGGGTGGGAGCGAATTCCAGGATAACGGTATCCCTGACCACCTGTGCAATGGCGGTGAGCGGAACTACCGGGCTTACCAGCTGGTAAGCCGTTTGGAGCGCCGATACTGCCCCCATGAATACCGAAATGATCACCACAATACCCAGTGATCCGATACCGATCTCCGAGCACTGGTGAAGCAATTCTTTCCAATACATCTTGCCGTTTTCCGGTTTGGAAAACATTCCTTTTATCATCAATATGTAACGGCCAAACTCTGTAAATAACGTCACACCGAAATATTTAGGGTGAAGATAATATCATTCCATAACAATTCTGCAATCGTGGTCGATATTGGTGTGGGGGTCGAATATGAAATCAACGTATCCGGCATCGTCTTTTTTTCCTTTGATCAGCTTTCTGACTCTGCCGGATTCAAGATTGTTTTTATCGAATACCTTCAGTACAACTTCCTTGTCGAAATCGTTCCTGAAAATCACATACACGCTGAGCCGGTTGTCCGAACCGGTACTGTCTGACAATAACCGGATCGTACCAAATTCAATATCGCGCAGGCGGCTGGTATCCTTCTTTTCAATGTTGATTTCGAACGCGTTTTCCACTCCTCTTGAAACGCCCTTTGCGGCTTCGCCAATCACCTCTCCGGCTTTTTCACCCGCTTCGTTAACGCCTTTCTTCACGCGGTTACAGTTGTAACAGATGGCTGCCGACAGCAATACGATTCCCAATATGGCATAACGATTCATGGTTCGACGATTTGGTGGATGTCAAGTTACGCCAAATTCGATTGGGCAGGTGATCAGGCTTCCTTGTTTTCTTTCTTGAATCTCTTCCACCATGGGCTTTTATTGATCACATCATTGGTGGATGTTTTGGATTTGATCTGCGCGTCGACCACTGCCACGAGTGCCATGTTTACGATGCTGCGGACAGAACTGCCCAGTTGCAAAACGTGGACCGGTTTTTTTAATCCCAGCAGGATCGGCCCGATGGCATCGGCATCGCCGACTTCTTTAAGCAGGTTATAGGCCACGTTTCCGGCGGCCAGGTTAGGGAAGATGAGGGTGTTTACATCTTTGTCTGCCAACTCGGTAAACGGGTAATTCTCTTTCAGCAGGTCTTTATTGAAGGCCATGCTTACCTGCATTTCACCATCCACAATCAGGGAAGGATTTTTCTGTTTTACTATTTCCGTTGCTTTGGCTACAAGCCGGGCTTCCGGCGAATCGCTGCTGCCGAAATTGGAATAGCTGAGCATGGCAATGCGCGGAGTGAGATTGAAATTTCTCACTTCACGGGCCACCATCAGGGTGATATCGGCCAGTTCTTCGGCAGTGGGGTTGAAGTTGACAGTTGTATCGGCCATGAACAGCGGCCCGCGTTTGGTGAGCAGCAGGTACATGCCGGCAATTTTCTGAACTCCTTCTTCGCGGCCAATGATCTGGATTGCCGGCCGGATGGTATCGGCGTAGTTCTTGGTGAGCCCGGAGATCATGGCGTCTGCTTCACCGGTTTCCACCATCATGCAGCCGAAGTGGTTGCGGTCGCGCATGGCTTTCTGCGATTCGTACAAATTAACGCCTCTTCTTTTTCTCTTTTGGAAATAGAGATCGCCAAACATCTTTCTCCTTTCTTCCTGGTCATCGCTTTGCGGGTCAATGATCGGAAGTCCTTCGATATCGATATTGTGCTCCCTGGCTATTTCCCGGATCTTGACTTCTTTTCCAAGCAGGATGGGATAGGCAATGCCTTCATCGAAAATGATCTGCGCTGTTTTGAGGATCTTGATATTATCGGCTTCCGCAAATACCAGACGCTTGGGATCACGGCGGGCCTTGTTTCCGAGTATCCGCATAATCTGGTTATCGAGTCCCAGCCTTTTGTTGAGTTCGATAGCGTATTGATCCCAGTTGCCGATCTGGAATTGCGCCACACCACTTTCCATGGCGGCTTTTGCAACGGCCGGGGCTACGGTAGACAACAGCCTCGGGTCAAGCGGCTTGGGAATGATATAGTTTGGCCCGAAGGAAATGTTTCTTTCGTTGTAAGCGATGTTTACGATATCGGGCACCGGCGTTTTGGCCAGTTCTGCCAGTGCATTCACAGCTGCCAGCTTCATGGCTTCATTGATCTGGGTCGCTCTTACATCCAGTGCACCCCTGAAGATGAACGGGAAACCGAGAACGTTGTTTACCTGGTTGGGATAGTCGCTGCGACCGGTTGCCATAATGATATCCTTACGAGTACCCGTGGCCAGTTCCCAGCTGATTTCCGGATCGGGATTGGCCATCGCAAATACAATCGGGTTTTTAGCCATGCCTTTGATCATATCTGCGTTGAGCACGTCTCCTTTACTGAGACCGATAAATACATCCGCATCCTTCATCGCTTCTTCGAGTGTCAGGTTCTTACCCGTGGCGATAAATTCCTTTTTCAGTTCATCCAGGTCTTTGCGGCTTTCATGGATCAGCCCCTTGCTGTCATAGACCATGAAGTTTTCGCGTTTGGCGCCCAGGGCCTCATACAATTTGATGCAGGCGATGGCGGCCGCGCCGGCACCATTGACCACAAACCTGGCTTTGTCGAGTTTCTTTTTTTGTATTTCGCAGGCGTTGAGCAATGCTGCGGCACTGATGATGGCCGTACCATGCTGGTCGTCATGCATCACCGGGATCTTCATCTGCTCTTTCAGTTTCTTCTCGATGTAAAAACACTCGGGAGCTTTGATATCTTCAAGATTGATCCCCCCGAATGTCGGCTCCAGCGCCCTGACGATCTGAACAAATTTTTCCGGGTCTTTTTCATTGATCTCGATATCGAAGACATCGATATCGGCAAATATCTTGAAGAGTACACCTTTCCCTTCCATCACCGGCTTGCCTGCCTCCGGACCGATGTCGCCGAGGCCTAATACAGCGGTTCCATTGCTGATAACCGCCACCAGATTTCCCTTGGCGGTATATTTATACACATTCTCGATGTTCGCGGCAATTTCTTTACAGGGTTCCGCCACTCCGGGCGAATAAGCGAGGGAGAGATCCCGCTGGGTTTTTGCTTCTTTGGTGGGTATGACTTCAATCTTTCCGGGCCTGCCTTTAGCATGATATTCCAGCGCCTGTTCCTTTCTCAATTCTTTTTTCATACTGATGATGATCATTTTAGGATATGGCCACCCTATTTCCCATTCGTATGGGATATCGGCTGGCAACTCCCGGACGGACGGTCACAGGAGCGGTGGCAAGTTACGGAAAAAGGCTTCTATACGAATGATCGTTATTTTTCGGCAGCGCTTTCCCGGGCAGCAAATTATAGTTACATTGAGTGAAATACCATTTCATGAAAAAAGTACTGGCCCTCGTGCCATTGTTCCTGCTGGTAATGCTAACCCTCAGAGCGCAGCAGTGCGATAAGAAATACAAACTAAAAACCGAAAAGATCGTTTCTGTACAGGAAGACGGATCTGATGGCGAAGAAATTCCGCTGACGGCAGAGATCTCAATTAGAAAAGACAGTATCATCATCAGCCTGACAACGCCCGACGGACAGATCGTTGAAGTGAGCGGAAAGCATACGGAAACGATTTGCAAAATGAATGATGATTATTCCAACGGTACCATCGAATACAAAACCGATGTAACGATGACGAGGGGAGATGAGACCAGGAATGAAAAGATGTTTTTCAAAGTTGAATGCAAGGATGGAAAAATGAAAATCTACGGAGTGCCGGAAAGCCAGCCTTCCGACAAGATCTGTTTCTTCATCAAGGAAAAGGAAGAAGTAAAATAAATCGATTTCGTAGAATGCGCTGAGGACGCTGAATGGTTGACACATTCCTCACCTCTGCGCTTTCTCTTTCTCATTCGCACTTCCGCTCCCCAAATTCCTGGACGCAAAGAGCGCCAAGAACCGCAAAGCGCGCAAAGGAATTCAACTCGTTACTCTCTTTCTCTTTCCCTTTCCCTTTCTCTTTCTCTTTCTCATTCGCACTTCCGCTCCCCAAATTCCTGGACGCAAAGAGCGCCAAGAACCGCAAAGCGCGCAAAGGAATTCAACTCATTACTCTCTTTCCCTTTCCCTTTCTCTTTCTCTTTTTCTCTTCCGCTCCCGCTCGCTTGATGTCCTTGTATTTTGAATGCAAAACATTGATGGCATCGTTCGGTATTTTCGGTCAACTACGGCACGGGTAGGCTGTAAAATACCGATGCTGCAGAAGTCTGTTAGCCATACCCGCGCCAGCGAACAATTATCACATTGGCTAATCGCCCTTATATTCGTAATTCGTAATTCGGAATTCGCCATTGAATTGGCTCATTGGCAAATTATCACATTGACTAATCGCCCTTCCATTCGTCATTCGGAATTCGAAATTCGCCATTGAATTGGCTCATTGGCCAATTATCACATTGACTAATCGCCCTTATATTCGTAATTCGTAATTCGCCATTGAATTGGCTCCTTGGCCAATTATCACATTGACTAATCGCCTTTCCATTCGTCATTCGGAATTCGAAATTCGCCATTGAATTGGCTCCTTGGCCAATTATCACATTGACTAATTAATTCACCACCGGTATTTCTATACAACTCGGATATCTCGCGTTTCTCTGGATAGTTTGTGTGGCTTTTATAAAATCTGATTCTTTTGCTTCAAAAATATTCGGCACATATTTCTGCGGATTGCGGTCTATGATGGGAAACCAACTGCTTTGCACCTGTACCATAATCTTATGGCCCTTCTTGAACACATGATTGATACAGTGTAAGTCGATATTGTAATTCTCCACTTTATTTGGCGTGATAGGTTCGGGCTTTTCGAAACTCTTGCGGTAACGCCCCCTGAAAACATCATTGGCCACCATCAATTGATAACCTCCCATTCTTATGTCTTTGGGCATTTCTGCCGGGTACACATCAATCAGTTTAACAATCCAGTCGGCATCGCTGCCGGTAGTGGAAGCGAACAGTTTGGCCAGTACATAGCCACTCACCTCTACATCCTCGGTGAGGATATCCGTTTCCCAGCTTAGTACATCGGGGCGGTTGTGTACAAATCGCTGGTCTTCTACCAGCCAGGTAAACCACCTGGAGCCGGGGCCATAGGTTTGTTCGATGGGGCGAGGCCGGTAAGGAACGGGCCGGGAGGGGTCAGACAGATAACTTTCAGCACCCGCAAGGGCAGTGGGTTTGGTGAAAGACAGTTTTCCTTCCGGAAGCAGATACAGGTTTTTTTTCGTTGCTTCTCTTGGCGGCCATTGATCATAAGTTTTCCATTTATTCGATCCGGTTTGGAAAGTGGTGGCCTCAGCAAAATTTCCATCGCCCTTTCCTTTCAGATAGTACGCAAACCAGGGAGCCTGGATATTTTTCCGGAATTGTTCACCTGTGGCGCTGTCGAATTTGATGTTTCCCAGACGGTCTCCTTTCGCGCCTGCCCATCCGCCATGATTCCAGGGGCCGATCACTACATGATTTCGGTGGGAGCGATCGTTTTTTTCCAGAAGCTGGTAAGCCGTGATAGGGCCGTAAAAATCTTCCTGGTCCCACCAGCCTGCCACATGCATAATATACACCCGGGGTGAATCAAGCCTGGATGCCAGCCCCTGTTTTTGCCAGAACTGGTCATAATCCGGATGACTCACATAATTGTTCCAGGTGGGTATGTTCTGGTGGAAATACTTGCTGTTGACATTCGACAGGGGACCCAGTTTCAGATACCAGTCGTAGAGATCGAACATGCCAAAGGGAAACAGCGAATCGGTTTTGCCTGCTTCTTCCATGAAGGCATATTCGAATCCGTAACTCAGCCGAAAAGCGCCGTTGTGGTGAAAATCATCGCCGAGCCACATATCCGACGGTGTGGCCTGCTCCGATACTGCCACGAGTGCCGGATGCGGGTCGATAGCGCCCATCACGGTGGTCCAGCCGTCATAGCTTACCCCGTACATGCCGGCTTTCCCGTTATTGTTGGGTATGTTTTTCAACAACCAGTCGATGGTGTCGTAAGTGTCGGTGCTCTCATCGATTGCTTTTTCATTTTTTTTGTCGCGTGTAAACCGTTGCATCTCAAATTGCCCTTCGCTTTTATACCTGCCACGGATATCCTGGTACACGAATATGTACCCATCTGTTGCCATGTCTTTTACGTAATTATTTTTATCCGGCAGGGGCATGTCGCTAACGCCATAGGGTGTTCTTAAGAGGAGGAATGGTACTTTTTCACTGACGCCTTTTGGAGTGTATATGACCGTATTGAGCCGGATACCATCGCGCATGGTGATCATCAGTTCCTGGCGTTCATAACTGACCTGGCAGAAAGTGGAGAATGCAGCAAGTATCCAGCCTGCTGTGAGCAGTACCTGCCTGATAATTTTTTTCATAAGCGATTGTTCTGTTGAGGAATGGCTTTGAAGTTACTCATTTTGTTTCGGATACCATGAGTCGGGTTTGCAGGCTGCAGGTTGCGGTAAACATATTTGTTAAATTGCTTTTGGCGATAAAAATTGCTTATTATCTTGTCATTGTTGTCCGGTTAAAATTGGTGGGTCTCCGATAGTAAGCTGAAAAGCGTGCCATTTTTAGAGGGGTAAAAAAGTAAGCCCTCCGTAAGGGGCGAGAGTGGGAGCGGGAGCGAGTGCTTTTGCAAGCAAATGGGAGACATTGTTGCCGAGGCAAGTCGCTGATGGTACTTTTTTTTGATTCGCCAAAAAAAGTACCACAAAAAAAGGCGAACGGAAACCGATGTACAACCCGGTTTCCGTAGTCTAAAGCCCAGCTTTAGTTCTTCGGTGGTGAACAGCTGTAGAATAAAGCCGTGAAATTGTTTTAAGATCAGTAAAGTTTTAACTGTACAACAGTGATTATCTTGTCTATCAGGTTCAAACTATACCAATCAAAAGAAAATTTTCCATATGAAAAGTAAGTTGTTGATGGGCATCGCCTGTGGCGTTTTGATTATGACAGCCTGTAAAAAAGGTGATTCCGGCGGAGGTACACCGGCAGTTCGTGACAAAGTAAAAGACTCGGCTGTTGACATCGCCCGCGATATTTATCTCTGGTATAACCAGATCCCTTCCGGTTTCGATGGGCAGGGCTATGCGGACCCTGACAAGATCATGACCGCTATCCGTCAGTACAGCAAAGAGCCCGGCTTCAGCAACGCAGTAGACCGGTGGAGTTTTGGCTACCTGCAATCAGAATGGGATAACGTGAGCAGCGGGGTTTCTCAGGATATGGGCTTCAGTGTTTTCTTCCTGGCAGAAGGAGATCTCCGCGTGAAGTATGTGGAGAAGAACTCACCTGCTTACAATGCCGGCATCCGTCGCGGATGGAGAGTGACGAAGATCAATGGCAGTACCAATATCACTACCGGCAACGCCAATTTTATTGTGAACGCCATTTTCAACAGTTCCAGCGGTAATTTCAGTTTCACCAGGGCCGACAATTCTTCGGTCGATATTGCGCTGACAGGCACTACCTACCAGTCTGATCCGTTCCTGCTGGATACCGTGTATACTGTGGGGGCTTCCAAAGTAGGGTATGTGGTTTTCAATTCATTTTTGGGCGATACGACCGCGATCAACAACAAGCTTGCTTCGGTATTCAATAAATTCGGCACGCAATCGGTAGCCGATGTGATTGTGGATCTCCGCTATAACGGTGGAGGATATGTGAGTGTACAGGAAAGATTTGCGGATTACCTCGCCCCCAATGCAGCCAATGGCCAGGTGATGATGAGCGAGAAGTTCAACGACAAGTATTCGATATACAACAGCACCTCCAACTTCAGTAAAAAGGGTAGCCTGAACCTGTCGCGTGTGTTTTTTATTGTGAGCAACAATACTGCTTCTGCCAGCGAGTTGCTGATCAACAACCTGCGGCCTTACATGAACGTCAAGATCGTTGGTCCGCAGGCAACCTATGGTAAACCCGTAGGGTTCTTCCCGATACCTGTTGGTACCTGGTATGTATTTCCTGTTTCTTTCAGAAGCACCAATAAAAACAATGAGGGAAATTATTTCAACGGGTTTACACCAGACAAAACAGTAGCAGATGGCCTGGATAAAGACTGGGGCGATATCACCGAAAGCTCACTGGCCAGCATCATCAAGTATATCGGAACCGGAACTTTCGGCTTCCTGCCGGAAATACCCGGACAGGCCAACACCACCGTCAAAACAAAAGAAGCGATAGAAACTGCCAACACCCGCCTGGGCGCAAAAGCGTTCAGAGGAACGGTGGAGAAAAGGAAGTTTTAGGAGTTTCGCGTTTCACGTTTAACGTTTCGCGTTGAAAAAACTGTTCAACTTCATTTGGGCATGAACAAATATATTGAACGTGAAACTTGAAACGTAAAACGTCAAACGTGATACCGTCATTCTCTCGCTGAGGTGCCCAGCCACGCCATGATTCCCATTCCGATTTCTATGGCTTTTTCATCGATGTTGAAGGTGGGAGTATGAACACCTGATTGAATTCCTTTGCCGGCATTGCCCGAACCGAGCCGGAAGAAGCAACCTGGTATTTTCTGCGTATAGAAGCCAAAGTCTTCGGCGCCCATTCGCATTTCTGTTGTTTCCACATTCTCTTCGCCCATGTATTGTTCGGCGAGCAGCCGGGCTTTTTCGTTCAAGGTTTCATTATTGAAAACTGAGGGATAGCCGACATCGATGTGGAGGTCCAGTTCTGCCCCCATGCCTTTTACGATTGCTTCGCTCTGCTGTCGAATGAGTTCATGTGCCCGGAAACGCCAGCCTTCATCGAGGGCCCGGAAAGTGCCCATCAGTTTTACTTCGCTGGGGATCACATTGGTGGTGTACCCACCCTGGAAGGAGGTGATCGATAATACAGAAGGAGAGAGCGGATTATTGTTGCGGCTGATGATTTGTTGCAATGAAACGATCAGCTGGGAAGCGATGAGAATGGTATCGGCGGTGAGATGAGGAGCCGCGGCATGACCGCCCTTGCTGCGAATGGTGAAATACAATTCATCGGCACTGGCCATTACCTGCCCTCCCCGGAAACTCAGCTTGCCCGTTTCCATTTGCGGATGAACGTGTAGTCCGAAGATGGCGGATGGAGCAGGATTTTCCAATACGCCTTCTTTGATCAGCAGGCTTGCGCCTCCGGGATTTTTTTCTTCACCCGGCTGGAAGATGAGTTTAATGGTCCCTTCCCATTCATTTTTAAGCGCAGTAAGAATTTTGGCCGCGCCCAGCAGGCAGGTGGTATGTACATCATGCCCGCAGGCGTGCATCACACCTGGCCGGGTAGAAACATACTCAATCTTGTTTTCCTCCTGTATCGGCAAGGCGTCGATATCTGCCCGAAGGGCAATGATCCTGCTTTCAGGATTTTTTCCCCGGATCAATCCGATTACACCCGTTTTCGCTTTAACCTCGAAAGGAATGCCCATGTCGGTTAGCTGCTGCCGGATATAGGCTGATGTTTCAAATTCCTGGTAGCTCAATTCAGGGTGTGCGTGCAGGTGGTGGCGAATACTCACCATTTCTGCGTGAAACTGCTTTGCCAGTTGCTGAATCTTATTCGGTAAATCGCTCATGGCGCAAAAATAGTGCAATTCACCCAGCAGGAGGGGTAAAAGGGCGGCAGGCGGATACTCATTGGAGATCGCCCGACCGGTCGGGATTGACCTCAATGATATCCCGGATCACATATACGCCGTTGGGGAAGTACAATTCAATTTTCTTCAGGTATGATTCTGCTTCTTTCTGATCCCTGAAATTTCCGACGCGCAGTTTGTAGTAGGGCGACTGATAAACGAGGTATGCGCTCAGTTCGGGGAAATTGCGATACACTTTTAACTTGGCCTCATTGGCTTTATTGCGATCGTTGGTGCTGATGATCAGAATGCGAAATCCCGGCACATTGCGGCGGGCGTCTCTGGTGTTGAATTCATTTACCTCCACCTGTTTTTTCAGCAGGAGGTTGAGGCGGGCATCCTTGTGCACAATTACCGAACTGGTATCCTGGGCCTGGAGGCTGCCGGCAACACCCAACATCAAAAGCAAACAAATCCATTTCATATAGCGGGTTTTCGTACTAAGATTCAAAAATCTTACCAATGGATGCAAGCGGATCAATATTTTGAGCCGCCGCCGCCGATATTTTCAATCGGATGCCAGGTGGTCTTGATTTCCTGGCAATCGAGTATAAAATAGGGCCCGGCGCCCTGCGGCAATGTCCAATTCACCTGGTCATACACCAGCACTCTTTTAACATTCACTGCCGATTTCTCCTGAATTTCCCTGATCAATGCTGCATTGTCGTCTCCCATGATCACTGTATTGACATCCATATGTGCGGCGAAAGGAGCGGCGAGTTCTGAAGGTTTACCGGTCAGAATATTAACCACGCCTCCCGGAAGATCAGAGCTGTTCAGTACTTCGGCAAAGGTGATGGAGCAGAGTGGTTTGTTTTCGGCAGCCAGAATGATGACGGCATTGCCACCGGCAATCACCGGTGCGATGATAGAAACCAGTCCGAGTAAACCATCTGTCTGCGGAGCGATGGCGGCTACCACTCCCGATGGCTCGGGAACGGAAAAATTGAAATGTGAGGAGGCCACAGGGTTAACGGTGCCGAAAAGCTGCTGGTATTTATCGCACCAGCCGGCATAATAAACCAGCCTGTCGATACACGCATTTACTTCTTTTTGTGCCTGCGCCCTGGTACTGTCCTGCGTAATCAGTTCTTCAATAAACTGTGCCTTTCTTCCTTCCAGCATTTCGGCGATGCGGTAAAGTATCTGACCGCGATTGAAGGCGGCCCTGGCAGACCATCCTTTGAAGGCAGATCTGGCGGAAACGACTGCATCGCGGAAATCTTTTCGCGAACTCAGGCATACATTGGCCAGTTGTTCGCCCTTGCTGTTGCGGGCAACATAGTATCTGCCCGATTCCGTCCGTGGAAACTGACCGCCAATATAGAGTTTGTACGTTTTAAGAATCTCCAGTCTTTTGTTCCCGTTTTTTTCTTCTGGCTGTCCGTTCCCGTTCATGGATTTATTGATTGCTGATTTTTCCATCATGACAGTGTAATTAAAATTTGAGGTATGCGGCCAGTCCGTGCAGGCCGCCTTCTCTTCCATAACCGCTTTCTTTGTAACCACCGAAAGGAGAGGTGGGATCGAATTTGTTGTAGGTATTGGCCCACACCACACCGGCTCTCATTTTTGTTGTCAGGTTAAAGATCTTTGAACCTTTGTCGGTCCACACACCGGCGCTAAGTCCGTAAGGAGTATTGTTCGCCTTCTCGATTACTTCGTCTATGGTCCTGAAGGTTTGTATGGCCAGCACGGGACCGAAAATTTCTTCCTGGCTGATGCGATGGCTCTGCGATACGTTGGTGAACAGGGTCGGTTTGCAGAAGAATCCCTTCTTCGGAATGGAGCAACTGCTCTGGAACATTTCCGCTCCTTCCTGTTTGCCCAGCTTAATGTATTTCTGAATGGTTTCGAGTTGAGAGCGGGAATTGATCGCACCGATATCGGTATTCTTGTCGAGCGGATCTCCCACGATCAGCGTTTCTATGCGGTCTTTCAGTTTGCGCAATACTTTATTGTAAATCGATTCCTGCACGAACAGCCTGGAACCGGCACAGCAAACATGACCCTGGTTAAAGAAGATACCGTTGACGACTCCTTCAATGGCCTGATCAATGGGCGCGTCTTCAAAAATGATATTGGCTGCTTTTCCTCCGAGTTCGAGGGTTACTTTCTTGGAAGTGCCGGCAACAGCTTTCTGAATGATCTTTCCTACTTCGGTGCTCCCGGTAAAAGCGATCTTGTCGACATCCTTATGGTATACCAGGTCGGCTCCTGTATTTCCAAAGCCGGTGATGATGTTGACCACTCCATCCGGCAATCCGCTTTCCTGTATGATTTCGGCCAGTTTGAGGGCCGTAAGGGGAGTTGTTTCCGCGGGCTTGAGAACAACAGTGTTTCCGGTTGCCAGCGCCGGCGCTATCTTCCAGGCTGCCATCAGCAAGGGAAAATTCCATGGTATGATCTGGCCCGCCACTCCCAGCGGTTGTGGCACTCTGTTAGGAAAGGCATATTCCAGTTTATCGGCCCATCCGGCGTAATAAAAGAAATGATTGGCGGCCAGCGGGATGTCGATATCGCGTGATTCGCGAATAGGTTTGCCTCCGTCGATGGATTCAATGATGGCGAGTTCACGTGCTTTTTCCTGTATCATCCGGCTGATGCGGAAAATATACTTGGCTCTTTCGGTGGCAGGCATCTTCTTCCATACCTGTTCATAGGCCTGGCGGGCCGATTTGACGGCTTTATCCACATCGGCCGAACTGGCCTCTGCTACCTCGGCGATCTTTTCTTCCGTAGCCGGGTTGATGCTGTCAAAATATTTTCCGGAAGATGGTTTCACAAACCTTCCCCCGATAAACAGGTCGTACTGCTTTTTTAATTGAATATGGCTTTTGCTTTCCGGCGCGGGGGCATAGTCCCACCCGCTGTTGAATTTCAGCCGGGGCTCAGCTTTCTTCTTTCTCGTAGTAGTTGCCATGCAAAATTTATGACTTGAACAATTATGTAGCGTGAATCAGTTATCGTGGTGTACTCAATCCAGTGAAAAATAATCGGCACTCTGGTACAATCCGTCTTTTTCTTTAGCCAGTTGCATCAGTACATCATTGGCCAGGCTGCTCGCGCCAAACCGGAACCATTGATTCGTCATCCAGTCTTCACCGAGTACTTCGTGCAGCATCACCAGGTAATGCAGGGCAGCCTTTGACTTGGAGATGCCCCCGGCCGGCTTCATGCCGATCATCTTGCCGGTATCGTAGTAAAAATCACGAATGGCTTCGAGCATCACCAGGGTAACGGGCATGGTGGCCGCCGGTTGAATTTTGCCTGTAGAAGTTTTGATAAAATCCGCTCCTGCCTGCATCGCGATATCACTCGCCCTTCTGACATTATCATAGGTTACCAGCTCGCCGGTTTCAAGGATCACTTTCAGCCTGGCCGTTCCGCAGGCTTCTTTAATGGCAGCGATTTCATCGAATACGAAATTGTATTCCCCTGCCAGGAACTTCCCGCGGCTGATCACCATATCAACTTCATCGGCTCCTTCATTCACTGCATAACGGGTGTCCCGAAGCTTCACGTCTCGAGGCGCCTGTCCGCTCGGGAAAGCGGTAGCTACCGAAGCCACTTTAATACCAGAACCTTCCAGGGCTTTTTTAGCGATGGACACCATAGAAGGATATACACAGATTGCCGCCACCGTGGGTACGTCTTCCAGGGCTTCGTGCGGATGCATCGCCTTGTAGCAAAGCTGTTTTACTTTACCAGGTGTATCTTTTCCTTCGAGAGTGGTAAGGTCGATCATGCTCAGGGCAAGCTTCAGCCCGGACACCTTTGTTTCTTTCTTGATACTTCTTTTGGTGAAGCGGGCGGCCCTTTCCTCCACGCCCACCTGGTCGATGGTGGGCGACTGGCGGAAATCGGGCAGGTAGATTCTTTCAGTAGTCTTCGCCATACAATTCCTATATAGTTCAAAAGTACAGTATTTCAGGGTGGAACGACCGTTTGTAACCCTTCCGCTGCCTGGTTTTTAGCCATGCTGTTCAGATCCCGGGTGATCGCAGAACCATTTATCCAGATTTTTAGCGCATAAGACCCTGTTTTGTTGTAACATCGTTGCTCGCTTTTAATTCCAAAACAAAGCCAACTGATATGAGAAAATTAAAAATCCTTGGTGGGATTTTGTTACTGTGTTCGGCCCTTACCGTCCGGTCACAACAAACTTTCCCCGTTAATGGTGTGGCAGATGAGCGTGAAGGTGTTTTTGCTTTCACCAATGCCACCATCGTGAAAGATGCGCAAACAACACTTACGAACGCCACCCTGCTGATACGCGACGGCAAGATCGTCGGCGTCGGTACCAACCTGGCGATTCCCAAAGATGCGGTAGTAATTGACTGCAAAGACAAATTTATCTACCCTTCCTTCATCGACATTTATAGCGATTATGGCATTACTGCCCCGCAACGCCAGGGCGGCGGTGGTTTTGGCGGCGGCCAGATGACATCTAGCCAGAAAGGTGCGTTTGGATGGAACCAGGCCATCAGAGCCGATGTGGAAGGTTCAAAATTGTTCAATACAGACGACGCGAAAGCCAAACCACTTCGGGATCTTGGATTCGGAACGGTACTGACGCATCAGAAAGACGGCATCGCCCGTGGAACCGGAGTAGTGGTTACCCTGGCTGCCGAAAAAGAGAACCTGGTAATTGTAAAAGAAAAAGCTTCTGCCCATTATTCCTTCAGCAAGGGCGCTTCTTCTCAAAGTTACCCGAGCAGTATGATGGGCTCCGTAGCCCTGCTTCGCCAAACCTACCTGGACGCACAGTGGTACAAATCCAATCCGGCCAAAGAAGGAGTGAACCTGTCGCTGAAAGCCTGGAACGAATTGCAATCTTTGCCCCAGATATTTGAGGCCGGCGATAAATGGACCGATATCAGGGCTGATCGTGTGGGTGATGAGTTTGGAGTGCAGTACATCATCAAGGGGGGTAATAACGAATACCAGCGCATCAATGAGATCGCGGCCACCAAAGCCAGCTACATACTAGGACTGAACTTCCCCCAGGCCATGGATGTGGAAGATCCCAACGATGCACGCTTCGTGTCCCTGCAGGACATGAAACACTGGGAACTCGCTCCTTCCAACCCCGCTGCCTTTGAGAAAGCGAATATCAATTTTTGCCTCACTACCGCCGATCTGCGTGACCTGAAAACATTTGCAGCCAACCTGCGCAAGGCAATTGAATACGGACTCAGTGAAACAAAGGCCCTGGAGGCTCTGACCAAAAATCCGGCTTCGTTGCTGGGTATCTATGATAAAGTGGGCAGCCTCGATAATGGAAAGCTGGCCAATTTTATCATCACCACCGGATCGCCCTTCAACGAGAAGACTACCCTGCTTCAGAACTGGATCCAGGGTCAGAAATACGCGATCAACGAAAATTCCTGGAACGATATCAAAGGCATCTATAAGCTTACCGTTAATTCTGCCAAGGGAACTACCGACTATTCCATGGAAGTGAAGAGCAGCAATTCCGCTACCATCATTGCCAAAGACACGGTTACTGCCAAGTTCAGCTTCGACGGCAAAATGGTGAAGATCAATTTTTCCGAAACAAAACGCGCCCGGGGAGCCAATATCCGCCTGAGCGGTGTAAGCAATGGCAACAGCTGGCAGGGAGTAGGAGAGGATACCGCAGGCAACAAACTCACCTGGACAGCCAGCTACGATAAAGCCGCTGCTGCTAAAACCGACAGCGCAGGCGGAAGAAAAAAAGAACCGCTTCGTTTAGGCAAGCTGACCTATCCCATGAATGCTTACGGATGGGACGAGATGCCCAAGGCTGAAACCATCCTGATCAAAAACGCTACGGTATGGACCAGCGACAAGGAGGGTAAGCTCTCCAATACAGATGTACTGGTGAAAAATGGCAAGATCACCCAGATTGGAAAAAATCTTTCCGATGCATCTGCCAGGGTGATAGACGGAACAGGCAAACACCTGACAGCAGGTATTATCGACGAGCACTCCCATATCGCCGCTTTCTCCATTAATGAAGGCGCCCAATCCGTTACATCCGAAGTAAGGATCACCGATAACCTCAACCCCGATGATATCAATATTTACCGCCAGTTGAGTGGTGGCGTTACTTCTTCCCACATCCTGCACGGTTCGGCCAACACCATTGGCGGACAAACGCAGCTGATCAAATTGCGCTGGGGAGCCAACGACGAGCAGCTTAAATTCCAGGGAGCGCCTGGTTTTATCAAATTCGCCCTCGGCGAAAACGTAAAACGTTCATCTTCCACGCAGGGCAATACCCGTTTCCCTGATACCAGGATGGGTGTAGGCCAGGTACTGACAGACGCTTTTACCCGCGCTTCCGATTACCAGAAGGCATTGAAAGGCCCCAACGGCAAATCCGTTCGCCGCGACCTCGAGCTCGATGCGCTCGTTGAGATCATGAACAAACAGCGGTTCATTACCTGCCACTCTTATGTACAAAGCGAGATCACCAATACCATGCGTGTGGCGGAACAGTTCGGTTTCACCATTAACACGTTTACGCATATCCTGGAAGGTTATAAAGTGGCCGACAAGATGAAGGCGCACGGCGCCAATGCGTCCACCTTTGCCGACTGGTGGGCTTACAAAATGGAAGTGCAGGATGCGATTCCCGGCAACCCTACTATCATGCAACGGGTAGGATTGAATGTGGCCATCAATTCGGACGATGCCGAAATGGCCCGCCGCCTCAACCAGGAAGCAGCCAAGAGCGTGAAGTATGGCGGCATGAGCGAAGAAGATGCGCTCAGGATGGTGACCATCAACCCGGCGAAGATGCTCCATGTAGACGACAAAACAGGAAGCATTAAGGTGGGTAAAGATGCTGACCTCGTACTGTGGAGCGATAACCCCCTCAGCATTTATGCAAAAGCGGAAAAGACAATTGTAGACGGTATCGTTTATTTTGATCGCGACAGAGACATGCAGCTTCGCAAGAAAGCAGCCGAAGAAAGGAACAGGCTCATCCAGAAAATGGTGGGTGAAAAAAGAGGAGGCTTCCCGGTACAGCCCGCGCAGCCCAGCATGGAAATTATGCATACCTGCAGCGAACACCAGCACAAGCACGGACTGCTCGTGCTCGATACACAGGATTAATATTTTCTGCTTTTCAAAATCAAACGAACATGAAAAAATTATTTGCAATAGTATGTAGCATCGCCACCGTCAGCCTGGCCACGGCCCAGGATGATGTTTATCCGGCGAAGGAATATAAAGGACTCACCTTTATTACCAATGGCACTGTCCATATCGGCAACGGCCAGGTACTGGAAAATGCCACCATTAAAATCAATAACGGAAAGATCGAACAGGTTGGCCAGAACATCGCGGTACCCGCTGGCGACGTGCGTGTATTTGATGTGAAAGGAAAACAGGTCTATCCTGGTCTGATCCTGTCAAATTCACAAATCGGACTGATCGACATCTCTTCGGTGCGTGCCACTACCGATGCATCAGAAATCGGTGACCTCAACCCGAACATCAGGTCTATCATCGCCTACAATACCGATTCCAAGATCATCAACACCTTAAAATCTAACGGGATCCTGCTGGCCAACATCATCCCCGAAGGAGGCAACCTGACCGGTTCCTCTTCTGTTGTTCAGTTCGATGCCTGGAATTGGGAAGATGCGGCTTACAAGCTCGACAATGGTATTCATTATAACATGCCGACGCTTATCAATCGCCCCAATCCGTTTGCCGAATTTTTCGGCCCCCGTGGCGACCAGGGTGATCCGGTAAAGCGTGGCCTGGAAGCCATCGAGCGCGTGAAAGACTTTTTCCGCCAGGCAAAGGCCTACCTCGCACAGGACAAGCATGAGAATACCAATCTCAAGTTTGAGGCAGTGAAAGGATTGTTTGAGAAGAAACAAAAATTGTTTGTTCATTGCGACCTTGTAAAAGAGATTCTGGTAGCAGTGGATTTCGCCAGGGAATTTGGATTCGAGATCGTGCTGGTAGGCGCCAGTGAAAGCTGGCAGGTGGCGGACCTCATCAAACAAAACAATATGAGCGTCATCCTCAGCCAGGCGCACAGCCTTCCGACTATGATGGATGATGACGTAGACCAGCCTTATCGCGCTGCTTCGTTTCTGCAGAAAGCCGGGGTGCTGTATGCGATCAATGATGACGATGCCTCTGCACGCGGCCGCAACCTGCCCTTTAATGCAGGCACCTATGCCGCTTACGGCATTTCAAAAGAGGAAGCATTGTCCGCCATCACGCTCAATGCCGCCAGAATACTGGGTGTTTCCGATAAAACCGGATCCATCGAAACCGGAAAAGACGCCAACATCGTGGTAAGCGAAGGAGATATCCTGGATATGAAATCAAGTATCATCACACATGCTTTTATCCAGGGACGCCTGGTTGACCTGACCGATAAGCACAAACAACTGCTCGAAAGATACAAGCAGAAGTACGGAATCAAGTAAATGGATTCTTTCCATAAAAAGAGTAAAGCCTCCTTCCATACCGGGAAGGAGGTTTTTTTTGTCAGATACCGGATGTTAAATTTCAAAAGATGGAAAAGAATCGGCTGTTTTCCGTTGAGAATTAACAGGTAAAGCGCCCGGTCAAATTTTTGTCAGGTTGGAGTACCTGCCTGCAATCCTTCGTACCTTTAAGTACGTTCTTTTCACTTCTAAAACTGTCATTATGGGTATCGTTCAAAAACTGAATAGCAAGGCCCATGAGCGTCAGCCGTTCCTGCTCCTGGTGCTACGGATCGCGTTAGGCATACTTCTATTGCTGAAAGGACTTTTTTTTATCAGTCATGCGGAGGAACTGGAGGCCATGATCCGCGACAGCCGCTTCGGATATGGTACTGCCTACCTGGTCACCTACATTACTTTCGCCCATTTGTTCGGCGGCACATTCATCATCATCGGGCTGCTTACACGTTGGGTGGTGGCTTTGCAAATTCCGATCCTGGCGGGTGCCGTGCTTTTCTTTAATGGTGGCGGACAACTTTTTGGCCTGGGATCAGAATTTCTCTTGTCCATACTCGCCCTTATTTTGCTGATTTTCTTCCTGTACGAAGGCGGAGGTCCTGTTTCCATGGATCGTTACCTGAAAAAGCACCAGTTGTAAAGGCACATTCATTTAAGAATTCCTTGACAGCGGTCCGCCGCTATTCGTCGTAAATTATGACAGGCGATTTTTAAAGCAGCGCCGGCCTGTCCATGAAAAAGCAATTATTGATAGTGATAGCGATCCTGTTCATCGCATGGGTAGCTCCTGCCCAACCGGTAACCGATAGTCAGTACAAACAGAGGCTGGATGATCAATATGCTTCCGGACTATTCAAAGACCGGAATGCCTATATGTTTACTCCGCAGGAAGACGCCTATGCCATTGGCAGGCTGAATGTATTCCAGTACCTGCAGGGCAGGGTCCCCGGCCTGCAGATCAATACGTATAATCCGGTGAGGCCCGTAGTGACCTGGCGAATGAGTACAACCGCCATTTTCCTGGATGAAGTAAGAATTGATCCATCCCTTCTCAATATGATTGACCTCAACAGCGTGGGGCTGATCAAGATATTCCGGCCTCCTTTTGCCGGAGCCTTTGGCAACGGCCCGGGTGGCGCTATTGCGGTATATACTTTACAGGAGGAGGAAGAGAACTGAGCTGTTCTTTCCGTTGTGATCGCTAACTTCCCGTATGAATTACCGCAGAGTAGGACTATCGGATCTGATGGTCAGCGAAATTGGATTTGGCTGCATGTCGCTGGGTAACCTGCAGGATAGCAACCAACGATTGATCTCCCGCGCGATTTCGCTTGGCATCAATTATTTTGATACGGCCGACCTTTATCAAAAAGGATTTAATGAAGAAAGTGTAGGCAGGGCAGTACGCGATCATCGGAAGAACCTCATTCTGGCTTCTAAAGTGGGAAATCGTTTGAGAGAAGATGGCAGCGGATGGGATTGGGATGCTTCAAAAGAATACATTATATCTTCTGTAGAAAAAAGCCTTCGCCGATTACAGACGGACTTTATCGACCTATACCAGTTGCATGGCGGTACGATCGAAGACCCGATAGACGAGACCATCGAGGCATTTGAAATACTAAAGCAGCAGGGAAAAATCAGGTATTATGGCATCTCATCCATTCGCCCAAATGTGATTCGTGAATATGTGAAGCGTTCGAATATTGTAAGCGTGATGATGCAATACAGCCTGCTCGATCGCCGGCCGGAGGAAACTTGCCTTGACTTGCTGAAAGAAAATAACATTGGCGTTTTAGCGAGAGGAACGATGGCCGGCGGCTTACTTGCGAATACTTCGCTGCATTCGGCCGCTTTTTCCGAAAAATATCTTTCATTCAATTCCGAAGAGGTTCATCGTATTCGTCAATGGCTGGATCTGGCTGATTGGTCTCCTACTTCGATCGCCCTTCATTATGTTATCGGTCATGCGGCTGTCTGTTCGGCCGTAGCCGGCATAATAAATGAAGCGCAACTATTGGATGTATTTCAATCCTGGCAGCAGCCTGTTCCTCCCAACCTGTTGACCGAATTATCAGAAAAGATACCGGTACTGCGTTACGAGCAGCACCGGTAGAGAAGTTTCTTTATCATCTATTCTGTCCGCAAAGCTTTCACCGGGTTGAGCCAGGCTGCCTTGACAGCCTGGTAACTCATCGTCAACACTGCAATAAGGATGGAGAGCCCTGCGGCAGAAGCAAATATCCACCAACTGACAGGAGCCCGGTAAGCGAAGTCGTTCAGCCAGCTTTGCATGATCCACCAGGCCACCGGTATCGCAATCAGGCAGGCGATCATCACTAGCTTGAGAAAGTCTATAGATACCAGGTACAGGATGTTTAGTGTCGAGGCGCCCAGCACTTTTCTGACACCGATTTCCCTGGTTCGCTGATATACCGCGTACATGGTTAACCCCAGCAATCCGAGGCTGGCCACCAGTATTGCCAATATGGAAAAGATCGAAAAGGTTTTTTCAAACAGCATTTCGTTCTTGTACTGGCTGTTGAATCTTTCATCCAGGAATGCATAATCGAAAAGATTGCCCGGAAAAAATTTGTCATACTCCTGCCGGATGGTGGCAATCGCTTCCGAGGTTTCCTTCGTATTCAGCCTGACGGAAATATCACTGTAGGTACTATAGGCCGGAAAGAACATCGCCGGTTCGATTGGATACCTGACCGACTTTTGATGAAAATCGCCGATCACTCCGACCACTGTCCAGGCCTTATCTCCCCGGAGTACCACTTTATCTATTGCATCCTCCGGCGAAGCGAAGCCCAGCAGCCTGACTGCCGATTCATTCAGCAGCGCATTATGTAGTTTTTCAAAATTGGGATCGTGGTCGGCAGGCCCGAAATTTCTGCCTGCCACCAGTTTGATGCCAAGTGTATTGATGAAATCATAATCTATCCCGGTATGCCGCATAGTGAAACGCTGGGTGCCATCGGCTTCCCGGCGGCGAACATTGAAACTACGACCGATCTCTGCGCCGGGGAGGCTCCATGAACTGGCCGCCGCTTTTACAAAGGAAAATTTCTTCAGGTCTTCCTTGAAACTATTGATGCGGTTGATAAACGTGGAGTCCCATTCCGTCAGTCGCGGCGAGCTGATGATCATCACCTGGTCCATGTTGAAGCCAAGTGATTTCTGATTCATGAACCTGATCTGCCGAACCACAATCAATGATCCGATCAGTAGCATGATGGTAACGCTGAATTGCGTAACCACCAGTGATTTCCGTAAGAGCACTCCTTTCTTCGAATGACCCAGTTTGCCTTTTAATACGGTGATGGGCCTGAAGGCCGATAGAATGAATGCAGGATAGAAACCAGAGATGAAGATACCGGTCAACAGCACGATCAGCAGTCCGGCCGGGATGAGGTATCCGCTCATGCCTTTCGTAAATAAATAGGAGAAGGAAAGATTGATTCCGAGTAATTGATTGAACTTTCCCTGCAACAGCCATACCAGGGCTACGGCAAGCACGATCGCCAGCATATTCACCAGCAATGATTCAACCATAAATTGAACCATCAGCTGATTTTTCAATCCGCCGACTACTTTACGGATACCAACTTCCCGGGCTCTTTCTACCGAACGGGCGGTAGCCAGGTTGATATAATTTACCCAGGCAAGCGCCAGGATAAACAGGGCAACCGCAAGCAGGCTCCAGACCACCGTAGCGCTTCCCGTTTGTCCGATCTCGTATTCAAAATCAGAATACAGGTGCGCCCTGGTTACCGGCTGCAGGTAAAAGACCTCGTCGCTGCCGGAAACTTTGTTTCCCTCAAAATGTTTTTTGCTGAAGGCAGCCAGGCGGGCATTCAACTGTTGATAGTCTGCTCCCGGCTTCAATTGAATATAATGCCAGAAATCCGACTGGGTAAAATCGTAGTCGGCCTCTTTCCATCGCGAGGTTACTGAAGAATAGGAAAGAATGATATCAAACTGCAGATGTGAATTGTCGGGCATATCGCTGAATACGCCCGTGATCTTGCAGGGAGTGGAATCAGTACCAAACTGAATGGTTTTGCTCACAATCGATGAAAACCGCGATGGATCGACATCAAACAATTTCTGTGCGAGCGTGGAAGAAAGGATGGCCGTATTTGGATCTTTCAGTGCCGACAGGTTATTGCCTGCCAGCAACGGAAAAGAGAACATTTGCAAGAAGCTCTGGTCGGCAAACAGGATCTTGTCTTCATTGATCTTTTTATTATCTGTAATAATGATCTGAGCTCCTCCGGGTCGTACCCGGGCATTTTCGATCACGTCTTCATAGTCATCGTTCAGGGCGCGGCCCACGCCGGAGTAAGTGATCGTTCCATGCTGAATCAGTTTACCATTCTGATACCGGTCATTGACCACTCTGTACAGGTTCTTTGCATTTTGGTGAAACTGGTCGTAGCTGAGCTTGAAGCTGACGTATTGAAGAATCAGGAAGCAGGAAGCGAGCCCGATGGCAAGGCCGCCGATATTAATGGCAGAAACACTTCTGTGTTTCCAAAGATTGCGAAAAGCAATCTTAAGATAATTGGTTAACATGGCTATATGTTTGGTTTAAGAATGGCTGATATTGAAACCACTGGCGTACGGCAAGGCAGATTTTCAGGAAGCGGATCGACTGTTAATTTACCTTTTTTTTTCAAAGGCTGCTTCGCGAAACCCTGGATTTTTCAAATGAAAAAATTAAAATAAAAAAAGGTATCGCGTGGAGCGATACCTTTTTAGATCTAAGCAACTTCTTAATTTATTGCACGTCCTTGCCGTGGCAATTTTTAAACTTCTTACCACTGCCGCAGGGACATGGATCATTGCGGCCTACTTTAGGTCCCACTTTGATCGGTTCCTGTTTTACCGAGGGCGCTCCTGACGGATCGAAGTAGTCGTTGTCATTCACTGCATAATCTTCTCCTCTGTTTTCCACTTCTTCCTTGTTGGCGCGCATCCTGCTCATGTCGGTTTTCTCCTCGCGACCTTCGCGGATCTGCTGTGCAGGACGGTTGCCCGGGCCTTGTTGTTCCACCGGAATACTGGCGTGACAGAGGAAGCTTACGATATCTTTATTGACATCTCCATCCATCTGCTTGAACAGATCGAATGCGGTGATCTTGTAGATAACCAGCGGGTCTTTCTGTTCGAGGTACGCGGTTTGAACACTCTGTTTCAGGTCGTCCATGGCGCGCAGGTGTTCTTTCCAGGCATCATCAATGATGGCGAGTGTAATCTGTCTTTCGAGGCTGCTGCTCAGTTCGCGCCCGTTGGTTTCAATGGTCTTTTCCAGACTGGCTTGCACCTGCATTCCTTTTTTACCATCGGTAAAGGGAACGATTACATTTTCGATCGGCCTCGATTCGGTAGTGCGTATGTTTTTGAAGATGGGAACAGCCTGCTGCTGAAGATCTTTGAGCTTGTGCTGGTAACGGCCGATGGCTTCATCGTACAGTTTGCCAGCCAGCTCTGCTGTATTGCCTTTGCTGAATTCCTCTTGTGTAATGCTGCTGTCGATCGCGAAATTCACAATGGCGGCCAGCTTGAATCCTTCGTAGTCGTTTTGTTCTGTAAAAGAAGTGACGAGTCCTTCGGCAACTGTATAGAATGCGTTATCCAGGTCGAGCGCGAGTCGTTCACCAAACAAGGCGTGGTTTCTTTTCTTGTAAACCACGTTACGCTGTTTGTTCATTACGTCATCGTATTCGAGAAGGCGCTTACGGATGCCGAAGTTGTTTTCCTCTACTTTCTTCTGGGCTCTTTCAATACTCTTGGTGACCATGCTGTGCTGGATCACTTCGCCCTCCTTGTAACCAAAGCGGTCCATGATCTTCGCGATCCTTTCGCTTCCGAATTTGCGCATCAGGTCGTCTTCGAGTGATACATAGAACTGGGAAGATCCGGGATCACCCTGGCGACCGGCGCGGCCACGCAACTGGCGGTCAACCCGGCGGCTGTCGTGACGTTCTGTACCGATGATGGCCAGACCTCCTGCTTCCTTCACACCAGGCCCGAGCTTGATATCCGTACCACGGCCGGCCATGTTGGTGGCGATGGTGATAGCGCCTGCCAGACCGGCTTCAGCCACCACCTGTGCTTCCCGGGCGTGCTGTTTTGCGTTCAATACATTGTGCGGTATTTTCTTTCCACCCAGCATCTTGCTCAGCAATTCACTGATGTCAACAGAGGTGGTACCTACCAGTACGGGTCTTCCGGCATTGCGCAACTTTTCAATTTCGTCAATGACGGCTTTGTATTTTTCACGCTTGGTCTTGTACACAAGATCTTCCTGGTCGTTGCGGATGGCTTTTACGTTGGTGGGGATGGTAACCACATCCAGCTTGTAAATGTCCCAGAATTCCGCTGCTTCCGTTACCGCTGTACCGGTCATACCGGCCAGCTTGTGATACATCCTGAAATAGTTTTGCAGGGTGATGGTGGCATATGTTTGCGTAGCCGCTTCGATCTTCACATTTTCCTTGGCTTCAATCGCCTGGTGCAGGCCATCGCTGTAACGGCGACCGTCGAGAATACGACCGGTCTGCTCATCCACGATCTTCACCTGTCCGTCCATTACCACGTATTCAACATCTTTATCGAAAAGCGTGTATGCTTTCAACAATTGCTGAACGGTATGAATGCGGTCGGCCTTCACGGTATAGTCGTTCAGAATGGTTTCTTTCTGCTGCAGTTTTTCTTCGGGCGACAGGGATTCGTTGCGATCCACTTCCGCGAGGTGTACGCCGATGTCGGGCAGCACGAAGAAATCAGGATCTTCTCCCGCACGGGTGATTGCCTGGATGCCTTTATCGGTCAGGTCTACCTGGTTGTTCTTTTCATCTATGTGGAAGAAAAGATCTTCATCCACCTTGTGCATTTCTTTCTGCTGGTCGGCGAGGTAGAAGTTTTCTGCTTTTTGGAGTTTTACCCTTACACCAGGTTCACTGAGGAACTTGATCAAAGCGCTGTTTTTCGGCAGGCCCCGATAAGCCTTCATGAGGGCCAGCCCTCCGCTCTTGGGGTCATCATCTCCTTCGGCGAATTTCTTCCGGGCTTCTACCAGGTTTTTATTGGTAACCTGTTTCTGTACTTCTACCAGTCTTGATACACGGTCTTTCAGCAGGTGATACTGTTGTTCGTCGCCTTTCGGTACCGGTCCGGAAATGATCAGCGGAGTACGGGCGTCATCGATCAGTACACTATCCACTTCATCCACCATGGCGAAATGGTGTTTGCGTTGTACCATTTCATCGGGGCTGTGCACCATGTTGTCGCGCAGGTAATCGAAACCGAATTCGTTGTTGGTTCCGTATGTGATGTCTGCCTGGTAAGCCGAGCGACGGGCGGCGCTATTCGGTTGATGCTTATCGATACAATCTACTGTTAACCCGAGCCATTCGAAGATGGGTCCGTTCCACTCACTGTCACGCTTGGCCAGGTAATCGTTTACCGTAACGATATGCACGCCTTCGCCGGCCAGCGCGTTCAGGTAGGCAGGCAGGGTAGACACGAGGGTCTTACCTTCACCGGTAGCCATCTCGGAAATTTTCCCCTGGTGGAGAACCGTACCGCCGATCAGCTGAACATCGTAATGAACCATGTTCCAGGTGATCAGGTTGCCTCCGGCAATCCAGCTATTCTGATAAATAGACCGATCGCCTTCGATTTTGATATGTTGTTTTCTTACGCTCAGATTGCGATCCAGTTCAGTGGCCGTGGCTGCCAGTTCGGAGTTTTCCTTGAAACGACGAGCCGTTTCCTTTACCACCGCAAAAGCCTCGGGTAAAATATCCTGGAGTGCTTCCTCTATTTTTTTGTCCCGGTCTTTTTTAAGCGCATCGATCTTGTTGTAGATCTCGTCCTTGCCGGTGATGTCGGCAATGTCCAGTTCTTCCGCTTTGCGGCCCAAGTCTGCAATTTCCGAGTCGATCGACTGCAAATGCTGTTTGATTCGCTGCCTGAATTCCTGGGTCTTGTTTCTCAATTGATCATTGCTGAGCGACTGGTATTCGGCAAAGTGCTTATTCACCTGCTGAACGATGGGCTCAACACTCTTGATGTCTTTTTCAGACTTGCTGCCCCCGATCAGTTTGGAAAGAAATCCTAACATGTTCTATTATTGAATGAATTTGAATTTTTTACTCGTGTCAAAAAGGGTGCTACAATGCAATTCGGGCCAATTTGACAGGACGGCAAAGGTAATAAAAGCGGGGCAGAGTTTGTTCGCTGGTTTTCAGGGCTTAACCGGGGATGATTGACCCTCAGCGCCATAGGCTGGCCTTCCTTATTTTTTTTAGGGTTTTGCTATCAATCCACTCATCGAAGCTTCCTGAGTTTCATTTGCCAGGCGCTCTCTTTCATACCGATCTGAAGCACCGTGGCCGAAAGCTGGATTACGACAAAGCCGCTGGCCTCGCCGGTATTCCTTTCCAGCACAAGATTTTTGCGCGACGGGTAATAGCGGTATACACCGGCAAAGTTTTCACGCGCCGGCGCCGTGGGCAGAAAAGTGGTTGCCTTGCCGTCTTTGGTAAAAGTAAAGACCAGGCCTTTGTTTTTCTTGTTGTAGAAGGTCAATGAATCCAGTTCCTGCCTGGAAGGGTGGGCGGAGGTGACAAAGGTTTCAAATTGCCATTTGCCCACGAGCCATTCTTTCTTCTGTGAATCCGTTTGACCCGAAGCGACGAGGGCGAAACAGGAAAACAGTACCGGTAAAACGGCTTTCATTTTATTCTTTTCTTTTGAATACCATCAATACATCTTCCTCATTGTCTTTTAAGGTGAGAGTGGTGGTCGTGATGGAGACTACAGTTAGTTTGGTAACTGAATTGTCTTTTTCGTCGATGATGAGGTTCTTGTATTGGGGATAGAACCGGTATTTGCTGCTGTAGTTTTTGGAGGGAGGGCCGCCGGGCCATTCGCATTGAAAGCTTCCGTCCTTGCCGAATGTGAACACCAGGGCCTTTGCCAGTTGGCTTCTTTGAGCAAGCAGCGCCTTGTTGGTTCCACTGGTGGTAGCAGTGGAATCGAATTTTTCGAAATTCCATTTCCCCGGCAACCGCTCTTTTTGTTCTTCGGGCGTCTGTGCCGATGAGGTAAGGCCGGTGATCAAACCGGCGATCAGGAGTAATATTAATTTGCGCATGGCCGATGATGTTTCAGACAGGTAAAATAAAAAAATCCCGCCAGAAAGGCGGGATTTGAAAGGTATTTATCAAATAATCATTTTTTTACTGTTAAACCAGCATCCTCAGCGGTTCTTCCAGCAGTCCCTGGAGTGTTTGCAGGAAAGCCGACCCGGTGGCGCCATCTACAACACGGTGATCACAGCTGAGAGTCACTTTCATGATATTGCCAATTTCCACTTTTCCATTCTTTACTACTGGTACCTGGTTAATGGCGCCGATAGCGAGAATGCAGGCATCGGGCGGGTTGATGATGGCGGTAAATTCTTCAATGCCAAACATGCCCAGGTTAGAGATGGTGAAAGTATTTCCTTCCCATTCTGCCGGTTGCAGTTTTTTATCCTTAGCTTTTTGAGCCAGTGTTTTTACTTCGGCGGCGATTTGGGAAAGTGACTTGGTATCTGCAAAACGGACTACGGGAACCAGCAGGCCTTCTTCCACGGCAACGGCTACTCCGATGCTTACATGATGATTGATCCTGATTTTGTCACCGAGCCAGCTGCTGTTTACTTTCGGGTGTTGCTTCAGGGCAAGAGCGCAGGCTTTCAGCACCATGTCATTGAAAGAGATCTTGGCGCTGCTGACTTCATTCATTTTCGCACGGCTTTCTACGGCCTTGTCCATATTGATGGCCATGGTCAGGTAGAAATGGGGCGCACTGAATTTACTTTCAGCGAGTCGCTTGGCGATTACCTTTCTCATCTGGGAAACCGGTACTTCCTCAAAGGAAACCTGTCCGGCAGGAGCAGATGGGGCCATTGCGGCGGGAGCTGCAGCGGGTGAGCTGCCAGCTGCCTGTTTATAATTGTCAACATCTGATTTCACGATTCTTCCTCCATCGCCGGAGCCTTGTACTTTACCAAGGTCAACCCCTTTTTCAGCGGCCAGCTTTTTAGCCAGCGGAGAGGCCTTGATCCTTCCGTTGGTAGCGGTTGAGGAAGCAGGAGCGTCAGTGGCGGCAGGTGCAGCAGTGGCTGCGGGAGCGGCAGCTTGCGCCGGAGAGGCAGCAGAAGCGTTTGCAGCAGTTCCGCCGGATTGGGCGGCAGCTACTATTGCGTTTACATCTACTTTATTTTTATCACCGATGATACAGAGCAGGCTGTTCACGGCTACTTTGTCTCCTTTTTGAGCGCCTATATACAGCAGTTCGCCATCTTTATAACTCTCGAGCTCCATGGTTGCCTTATCTGTTTCCACATCGGCCAGGAGATCACCTTTCTTAACCTGGTCACCTACGTTCTTGTGCCAGGAAGCGATGACTCCTTCGGTCATAGTATCGCTGAGGCGCGGCATCAGTATTACTTCCGGAACCTTGGAAAGATCCAGGGATGGTGCGGATGCGGGAGCGATTGAAGGAGCGGGAGTGGGAGCGGGTGCGGCAGAGGCAGAGGCGGCAGGGGCGGAGGTACCACCCTTCAGCATTCCGCTGATGTCTTCACCGGCCTGGCCGATGATTGCCAGCAGGTCATTTACCTGCAGCTTTCCGCCTTTATCTGTTCCGATATGCAACAGCACACCATCCTTATAACTCTCCAGTTCCATAGTAGCCTTATCGGTTTCCACTTCGGCAAGAAGATCTCCTTTTTTTACGGGGTCGCCTACTTTCTTATGCCAGGCAGCAATAACGCCTTCTGTCATCGTATCACTCAATCGAGGCATTAATATCTGTTCAGCCATATCGCCATCAATATTTTAAATGATCAATGCTTGCCAGGTGACTCTGATTTCAAGCTTTATTTAAGAGGCCGAAATTAAGGCAAAAACATGAATCCGTCACCGCTTTTAAAATCGGTGCGGTTAACCGGAAATTTAATACTTTACCGACCTAAACCCTTAACATGAAATCCGTTGAGTTTCCTTACCCCGACAGTCCGAAGTATGCCGACAGCAGTTTTCTGGACCCTTCTCCGGCCTTCCGGCAACAAGTATTGCAGGTCATGATGGCCATCCTGTTGTTCTTCCTGGTCTACCTGCTTCTCTTTTTGCTGGCGGCAGGGCTGGCCGTCGGCTGCATGATCGGGGGCGTGGCAGTGATAACAACGCTAACCAGTTTCCTGGGTTTGTTATTGGGAGCCGGGCTGATCGGAATGGGCTTGCTCGTTCTCTTTTTCCTGGTAAAGTTCCTTTTTACCGTGTCCCGGTTCGACCGATCCGGTAGTGTTGAGTTGTCAGAACAGGATCACCCTGCCCTGTTTGCTTTTGTGCGCAGACTGGCCAAAGAAACCGGCACTCCCTTTCCCAAAAGAATTTACCTCTCGGCCGATGTGAATGCCTGTGTTTTTTATGATTCCAGTTTCTGGAGCATGTTCTTCCCGGTAAAAAAAAACCTGCAGATCGGATTAGGACTGGTGAATACCATCAACCTGGGTGAGTTCAAGGCGGTAGTAGCGCATGAGTTCGGACACTTTTCCCAGAGTAGCATGAAGCTGGGCAGTTTTGTATACCAGGTAAACCGGATCATTCATAATATGCTGTTCGATAACAGTTCCTATTCGAAGGTGTTGAACACCTGGGCAAACATGAGCGGCATCTTTCAGATTTTTGCTCAAATAACCGTGGGAATACTGAGAGCCATTCAGTGGGTACTCCGCCAGATGTACGGCTTTGTAAACAGGAAATACATGGGCCTGTCGAGGGAAATGGAATTTCATGCCGATGCGGTGGCCGCCGGCGCCAGCGGAGGAAATAACCTGGCGAGCGCGCTGAGGCGCGTGGAAGTCAGCGGCGTGGCTTTCCAGCTCCTGATCGACAAATACAATGAACTGTGGAAAGACAAAAGAAAAAGCAGTAATGCCTATCCCGATCAATTGACCGTACTGGAGCATCTTGCCCGGGAATGGGAACTGCCAACAGAAGGATCGTTGCCTGTTGTTACCAGCGATTCTTTCCGTTCTGCCCATTTCACCCGTATCAATTTCAAAGATCAATGGGCATCGCATCCGGCAACCGAAGACAGGATCAGGCACCTGGAATCACTGGGAGTAAATGCAGCCGCCGACCCGAGATCTGCCTGGCTGTTGTTTTCTTCACCGGAAAACATACAGCAGGAACTGACTGAAAAACTTTATGAAAACGCAGACGGTAAAGAATCCGCCACCCTCATCGACAGGCAAACCTTTCTGCAATACCTGCAGGATTCTTTTCATTCTTATGAATTGCCCAAGGAATACCAGGGATTTTATGATGGAAGAAATTTTACGGTGGTAAATGAACAGGAGTGGGAGAACCTGCGACTGGCCGGATCTTCGCAACACTGGAATGAACTGTTCACCAAAGAGAACGGGCTGCTGAGTAAAAGGCAGGAAGGAATAACCGCTGACCTGGCAACTCTCGAGGCGCTGTCTGCCGGGCAAATCGATACCAAGACCTTCGACTTCGATGGCGTTAAATACGGAAAGGAGGAGTACAAAAAGATCAGGGACCTGCTTCACAACGAACAGAAGAGCCTAGCAGAAACCCAGGTGACACTGGATCACGCTGTTCTCGCCTTCTTTATTCGCCGGGCGAATGCCGTTTCCGGAGACGAAGGAATAAACCTGAAGGACCGGTACTTTCAATATTATCAAAGCAGGCAGGAGTACGACACGCTGGTGGAAGATTTCAACCGCACCTTCAACGACCTGCAATCTATTTATGCCGGGGAAACCATTCCCATTGGTACTATTCAGCAGATCATCGAAACATTGAAAAGCCGCAATGAACCGGCCCTGAAAAAGCAAATGGAACAATGGATCGTCAAGGGCGCTTTCGATGCCAATCCTTCCGGGCGAGGGAAAATAGAGAAATTCTTACAAGGCAACTATGCCTATTTTACCGGTACCAGCTTCTTTGAATCAGAGCTCGCGGAATTGTATGAAGTGTCGTCTGCCCTGTTGGCTGCCGCACACCTGCAGGTGTTTTCGCAATGGAAACAAATTCTTCTGTTTCAGTTGAAGTATATGCCGGCCGATGGCAGTCATCAATAGTCCAGCTCCAGCCTTAACCGGTCTTTCAATTCTTTCACCAGCGGGTACTGTTCGGCGATCTTTATAAATTGTTCGCGGGTGTTGAGAGGTCTTTCTCCGGGTTCTTCGAGAGCCTGAATGGTTTCATCGATGATGACCGAATACAGCAGTTTTTTATTATTGAAGGCCTGTTGTAAGAAATCGGAGAGCTTCAGTCGTTCCTGCTCGATGAATTTTTGTTCGAGGTTATTGTGAACGCATACCTGGAACGAGCTTTCGTCCTGTATCACGAGTTTGGCAAGATCGAAACTCTGGACAGCCGGATTTTTCTGTTCTCTCAGCATCATGGCATATTCATCCCATTTGTCGCGAAGCATTTTATCCTCGAGCGGAGTAATTGCCAGGGCGGTTTCGCTGTTTTTTCCGGCAAACTGCTGCCTGATATTCTGAAGCATTTTGATCTTCGGTCCGGGGGCGGCTGTTTTTGTTTCTGCAGTTTTTTCAGGAGGAGCCGTTGAATCCGGATTGCTTTCCTTCACATTTCTTTGCTGATCTAGCGGGGCTTCAATAATCAGCCGGGCGCCACCAGTGGAGGGAGTGGATCGGTTGCCGGTTGTTTTGCTGCCGATGTTGGTGGCTTCACCGGCGGCTTCAAAAGGAACGATTTTCCGGAAGGCAACCAGTTTAGCCGGCTCCGTTACTTTTTTTTTAGCAGCGGGTTCGCCCGAGGCAATTTCGATAGCCTGCGAGAGGTAGGTCAATTTTATTAATACCAACTCCACATGAAGGCGTTTGTTACGGGCCTGCTTGAAGTTGATTTCTGCTTCGTTCAACACATTCAGCGCGCTGATGAGCCAGGAGGTATTTACATTTTTCGCAGTAGATATATACTTCTCCCTGAATCCTTCCACCACTTCCAGTAAACCGGCCACCTTCTCATCTTTGCAAACCAGCAGGTTCCTGATGAATTCCGAAAATCCATTCAGTAACATGTCCCCCTCAAAACCTTTCCGGTTGATATCGTCGAAAAGCAGCATCACAGATGCAAGATCCTGTTGCTGCATACCTTCCAGCAGTTTGAAATAATAATCGGCGTCAAGAATATTCAGGTGCTCAAGAGTATTGGCATAATTGACTTCTCCATTGGTAAAGCTCACGATCTTATCCATGATGCTGAGTGCATCGCGCATACATCCTTCGCTCTTTTGGGCAATTACCTGCAGGGCTGCCTTATCGGCTTTAATGTGTTCTTTTTTGCAGATATCCTGCAGGTGGGCAACAGTATCGGCGGTGGTGATTCTTTTGAAATCGAAGATCTGGCAACGGCTCAGGATCGTTGGCAGGATCTTGTGTTTTTCGGTGGTGGCCAGGATAAAAATAGCATAGGGAGGTGGTTCTTCGAGGGTCTTCAGAAAGGCGTTGAATGCCGAAGAACTGAGCATGTGCACCTCATCTATGATATAGACCTTGTACTTGCCGGCCTGCGGAGCAAAGCGAACCTGATCTACCAGCGTGCGGATATCGTCTACGGAGTTATTGCTGGCGGCATCGAGCTCATGGATGTTCAGCGAAGTGCCTTCGTTAAAGGAAACACAGGATTGACATTCGTTGCAGGCTTCTCCTTCCTTAGTCTGATTTTCGCAATTGATCGTTTTAGCCAGGATACGGGCACAGGTAGTTTTACCGACGCCTCTCGGCCCGCAAAAAAGAAACGCATGCGCCAGCTGGTGATTTTTTATGGCATTGCGCAGGGTGGTAGTAATATGTTCCTGGCCCACTACGGTATCAAATAGCTGGGGCCTGTATTTTCTGGCGGAAACGATGAATTTATCCATAACGCACTTATCGGTTGAGGCTTGCAAGATAAGAAAGGTCTCGCGAATAGAATTGACCCGTTGGTGAAGGTGGAAAGTGGCTGGAAAAAATTAATGGCCGCAAAGCCCGATCTTTTTTTTCAACAATGCTTTTTCCGACAGGGAGGAGGTGTGTTCCATGGCTATTTCAAAATTGCGGCGGGCCATGGCAAATTCTTCCATGGAAAGATACATTTCGCCGAGGCTGGCATAAAAAAGATGATTTTTTTCCAGACCCTTCAGCGCCGACATTTCCGAAATAGCGTGCCGGGCGCCGATGGCATAGGAAGAAGCGATGGCCTTGTTCAACCCGATTACCGGGCCGGGTTGCAGGGCGTATAACATTTCATACAGGTGATAAATGCTCTTCCAGTCGGTCTGGGCAAAGGAAGGTGCAGACGCATGAAGGGAAGCGATGGCGGCTTCAAAATGATAGGTGCTGGTTTCAAAAGGTTCCGCTGCCTGCTCCAGCAAATCAAATCCCTTGCGGATCATTTCCCTGTTCCACAGTCGGCGGTCCTGGTCTTTCAGCAATACGATCTGACCGCTGCCGTCCAGCCGCGCATCGAGTCTGGATGCCTGGAAATGCATCAACGCAAGCAGCGCGTAGATGCGGGGTAACCTTGTTATTTTATTCTGCGTTAAAAAATGAGCCAATCGAATCGCTTCTTCGCAAAGATCTTTTCGGATCAGCTGGTTGGGATGAGAGGAATTATATCCTTCATTGAACAACAGGTATATAGACTTCAATACTGCTTCCAGTCGTTCCGGCAACTCATTCCCGTTGGGAATATCCAGTCTGATTTTCTCCGACCGGAATTTTTCACGGGCCCGGTATATTCTTTTTTCGATCGTATCGGGGCTGGTCAGAAATGACCTTGCTATTTCCGCGGTGCTCAATCCGCAAAGCGTTTTCAGGATCAGCGCCACCTGTGATTCCTCGGGAATGGAAGGATGCGCGCAGGCGAAAATGAGACTCAACTGGCTGTCCTGTATTTCTCCTTCGAGAAAGATCTGGTTGATCGCGGGAGCCAGCGAGTATTCCGATTGAAGCAGCGGACTGATCTCCCTGAATTTCTTTTCCCTTCGCAATAAATCGATCGCGCGGTTGCGGGCCACCTTGTACAACCAGGCCGATGGTTGATCCGGAATGCCCTTGTAACTCCAGTATTGCATCGCCTGCAACAAAGTATCCTGCACAATATCATGCGCCGTATCCCAATGGTCGGGTCCCAATAACTTCACCAGCACCGCCGTGATCTTCCCCGACTCCCGCCGGAAAAGCTGGTCGATGGTTTGGTGAAGGGAAAACATATGCGTTTCTTGTTTATGGCTTGGGATGTTTGTTTACGGTTTGCTGTTTGAGGTTTATGGTGGTTTGCTGTTTGCGGTTTGAGGTTTGGGGTTTGCTGTTTGAAGTTTGTCTGTTATATACCCGAAGTTTACAAACTGTAAACCCCAAACAGTAAACAGCAAACCTCAAACCGCAACTCCAATCATAAACCGTCTCACTTGTCACTCTTCAGCGTAGACAGAAACGCCACTACATCCCTTATTTCTTTTTTCGATAATACCTGTTTCATATCGGGCATGCTCGAGGGGGCATTGACTCTTTTGACCACCTGGTCTTTAGAAATGGTTTTGTCGGGTTCGTCTCCTCCTTTCAATACGATCTGCTGGTTGTTTTCTGACTTAAGAAAGGCGGAAACAGTTTTTCCGTCTTTCAGGGTGAGGGTGACCATGCCATAGCCGGCAGCCAGTTTTTTGCTGGGGCTGATCAATGCTTCCAGTAATTCCTGGTGCGAATTGCGTTTGGCGACTCCGTTCAGACGGGGAGCGGCATTTCCACCATAGTCATCATAAGAATGGCAACGGATACATTGTGCACTTTGATTCGAATAGAAAATATTTCTGCCCTTGTTTACATCGCCCCCATTGAGGCAGGCAGTATAGCTGGCCAGCAATGCATCGGGCGATAGGTTTTTACTGAGCTCTTCATACTTCGATTTCAGCGATGCAGATCGGGTGCTGTCGATGGCTTCCCCGAGTTCGAGGTAGATTTCTGTGGGAAGTTTGCGTGATTCCATTTTTGAGAGCAGTTCATAAAAGGTCTTTTGCGTGTTCTCCAGCGGCAGTTTACCGAGCGAAACCAGCGCTGCCTGCTTCTCTTCTGTAGTCTTTGTGGCAATCACGTCGGCCAGTAAGCCTGCCATTACTACCTTATCGATAGTCGTTTTTTCAATGAGATCAAGAGCAGTGGCGCGAACAGTTTTTTCCTTGTCGGCCAGGGCTGTTTTTACGGCCTGTTCCACCTGCGCATCTTTGAGGTTGACGAGAGCCTTGAGCGATTCAGCGCGAACGACCGGTTCTTTGTCTGCTTTGAGCAGCGCCATCAAATTGTTCCCTGCCTGTGCAATCATCAGATGATTGACTGCTTTAACGGAACTCAACCTGACGGCCAGCTCTTTATTTTGAGTGAGATTGATCAGGGTTGTTGCGACGGCATTCCTCAACTGGTTCTCGTCGCGTTGAACCGGTCCTCTCAGTCTGCCATCTACCCGGTCGAGCACAGAAGGATTGGCCCAGACACTGAGTGCATCAATGGCTTCTGCGCGCATCGCTGCCGGCGTTCCATCCTTGCCGGCATAGTTCAGCAGGTTCTGGAGGGTGGCAGAGGTTCCTACCCGCAGGTTGGCACTGATGCAGCGGCGAATCAGCGGTTCATTGGTGAAAGAAGTGCTTCCTAATAAATTGGCGAGCGCAGGCAGTGCTTCCGGAATGCTCAGATCATCATTGATGCCGCGAGCCGCTTCGGTTACTATGTATTCATCCGCATCGGACAAAAATTGCGATATGCCGGGGTTTGACATCCTTCTCAACGCCACCACGGCTGCGATCCTCACGGCACGGGAATTGTCTTTGGCAAGCGAGGTAAGTGCGGTGGCGTCCCCGATCCTGGCAAGTGCCAGGCTTCCGGCATGACGTATGTAAGCATCGGCATCGTTATTGGTTCGCAGCAGGTCAATGATCGGTTGTACGGCAGGTTTATATTTGATTCTTCCCAGCGCCTCGGCGGCAAAAAAGCGGGCACGGCTGAAGGTGTCTTTCAGTACCGGTACCAACACAGCCCCGGCTTCTTCAAATTTTATATCACCCAGCCATTTGGCGGCTTGTGCCCTTATTTCAGGATCAGCGTCCTTCAGCAACGGGAGCAAGGGTGCGGCAAATTTTTTATCCTTGCGGGCCAGCTGGCAGATACCCCAGATCGCATGAATACGCGCAAACTGGGATTGTGTTTGTGAGATCGCAGCATTGAAAACGGCAAATCCTTTTTCACCCCGCCCGGCAAGTTCGAATTGCGCTTTCATTCTAACGCGCATATCCGCATTGGCGAGCAGGGACGATAATTCATTTTCTGTTTTGTTGGTGAAATCTGCAGCCAGCAATTCCTTTGTCAGTTTTCTCTCGGGTGAATTTCTGCTGGCGGTTTCGTCAATCTTCCAGATCCGGCCATAATTGTGCGTGTCCCATCCTTCTATCCAGTCGGCAGCATACAATGCACCGTCGGGACCAAAATCCAGGCCGGTAGGCAGAATGTTACCAACAATTTTTTTGTGTTCGCCCAACTCGAAAGTGGCGCCTTTGGGTTGCAGGCGGAAATTGTGAATACCGGAGTTGTTCGGACTGCCCACAAACTCCGCCACAAAGAAACTATTGACATACTGCGGACCGAGAGCGGTTCCCGGATTGTAAAGGAAACCGGCAGGACCGCTCACGAAATTGCTGATACAGGGAGTGATGTAGGCCGCCTGTCCTTCCCAGCGGGGCATCCACAGTTTTTCATCCATCCATACCTTATATGTATTGTTCTTCGGATCGCGGTACTTTCCGTATTGCCAGTTGCTTCTCCATCCGGCATCTGATCCGTTCACTATATATACCAGTCTTTCTTTTTCCCCGGCATGATCGCCATCATTGTCTTCGCTGAGCAGGTTGCCATAGGCATCGAATGCGAACTCGTGTGTATTTCTGAGTCCATAGGCAAAAATTTCAAAATCACTTCCGTCCGGATTGGCTCTTGCGATTACGCCGCAATTGGGGTATTCCCATTTTTGTCCGTCGGCGCTTTTTCCATTGAACCCAATGTCTCCGATCTGCCAGTAGATCTTGCCGTCGGGTCCCATTTCGATGCCGGACATGCCATGACCCCCAAAACCGATATGAATGCCATATCCATTGGAAAGAGAGGTCTTGTCATCGATCAGCCCATCACCATTCTTGTCTTTCAGTTTCCACAGATCGGGCGCTACTGCGGCATAGAGGTCTTTTCCGTTGGCCAGTACACCACCCATCACATCTGTTACCTCATCGTGAAAATCATCGAGCACCAATTGTGAGAGGTCCGCCACCCCATCGCCGTTCCTGTCTTCGAGGCGGTAGATGTTTTCTTTTTCGATGGTCATGTCTTTCCAGTCGTGCGACCCATCGCCATTGAGGTCTTTCAGCCATTCATTGCGTTTGCTGTTGGCCGGGGAAAGTTCGGTGTGGAGGAAATTTCTTTTGTCCTCGATGGTCTGAAGGCTTATCGAAGCTATTTCCCAGTCGCGGTGCCCCCGTATATCGAACTCTGAATTTTTCTGGCGGTTGGTAGTGACATAATACAATTTGCCGCTGTCGTCCACATCGATGGCGATGGGAGAGATCACCAACGAATCGATACCCCAGAGGCTCAGGCTCAGGCCCGGAGCCAGTTCCGGCTTGATCATCGAATCAATACCCTGTGCGAAACGGGCAGCCTCGGCCGGATTGATTTCCTTGATCCGGCGATCGGTGGCAACCGGTTCGGTGGACGGGGATTGGCAGGCTTGTAAAATTAACAGCCCGGAGATGGCGGCGAATGCAAATAGTGGGCGGACTGACATGCTCATCATTGGTAGTTGAAAGGTTTAAAACAATGGAAGTAGAAGATAAGGCCTTTAAAGATAAGGATCGGCCCGTGAATCTCCCGTTGTTGATACATGAAAAACCTCCTGCCGGGCCTGGCAAGAGGTTTTAAAATAATCATTTTCGCAGGAATCAGGCGGGAACTTCCACTTTCATAACCTGGCGCACCTGTATCTGGCCGCCATATTCGTAGTCGGGATAATCTCCGCAGAGGCTGATGGCGTCGTCGTAATCTTTAGCGTTTACGATAAAGTAACCACCCACCACTTCTTTCCCTTCCGTAAACGGCCCGTCAGTTACTGTCTTTTTTCCGGTTACCAGTTTGCCGCCGGGAAGAAGAGGTTCGCCACTGACATACCTGTTTTCTTTGGCAAGCCTGTCCACCCAGGCCATCCATTTGCCCATATTTTCCTGCATTTCTGCGGGGCTTGCGTTGAAATCTATACCGCCGTGGAAGATTAACATGAACTTTTCCATAAAAGTGTTTTTAGTTTTTTAAATGGTTTTTGTCATCTAAGACGAACGGACGGACCGATTCCGGACAGATCGTGAAAAAAATGTTGGTTTACAGTTTGAGGTTTGAGGTTTGCTGTTTGAGGTTTGTTTGTTGTAATGTAACCGAAGTTTGCAAACCTCAAACCCCAAACAACCCCGAACCGTAAACTGCAAACCGCAAACCAACCATAAACATGAAACGAATCACTCATTTCATTTCCCCCTTCTTTTCCCCTTTCAGGTATTTGTCCAGGAACTGAAGGATCTGGCCATAGCCTTTGATTTCATTTTCCTTTTTGAGGAAGCCGTGACCTTCGTCTGGGAAAACGACGTATTCGGTAGGTACGCCTTTCTTCTTTACGGCTTCCACTATTTCATCACTTTCCACTTTGAGTACCCTGGGATCGTTGGCGCCTTGTAATACCATCAGCGGTTTGGTGATATTGGAAGCATGTAACAAAGGAGAGAATTGCTTCAGTCGGACCGTATCTGCCGTATTCGGATCTCCAATCTCTTCGTACAGGGCATTTTTAAAAGACTCCCAGTAAGGAGGAATTTCTTTGAGCGTACGAAGCCAGTTGGCTACGCCGAACAGATCAACCCCCACTTTGAATTCATCGGGCTGGAAGGAGAGCGCTGCCAGTGTCATGTACCCTCCGTAAGAACCGCCGATGATGCCAATTTTTGAGGAGTCGATATAATCGAGTGAGGAGAGGTATTTCTTGCCCCAGATACAATCCTTCAGGTCTTTGTCGCCATGGTTGCGATTGTCCATCTTGAAGAATGTTTTGCCGTAGCCGCTGCTGCCCCTGTTGTTGACGGCGAGGATGGCATAACCATGGTTGACGAGGTATTGGATCAGGGAGAAGTAGCCTGCTCTCGATTGGCCGCCGGGTCCGCCGTGAACCCATACCAGTGCAGGAACTTTGTTGCCCGCCGATGCTTGTTGGGGTTTGTAATAAATGGCGGGGATTTCCTGGCCATCAAATGATTTGAAGCGAACCACTTCGGCCGCCACCAGGTCGCCGCCCTGAATTTCCGGGTTCAGCGTGTTGGTCAGTTTTTTCAACTGGTTATTGGCAAAATCATAGAGGTAAATGTTATTGGGTGATTTCGAGTCGCCGATGCTCAGTCGCATTTTTGTTTCGGAAGGGGAGATGTTCACAGCCTGTACATCGCCGTCTTCGATCTTGGGGAAGGAGACGGGCTGACCTGTTTTGTGATCGAAAATGTAGAGTTTGTTGGTGCCGTCTTCGTTGATGGCGATCACCCTGTATTTTTCATTATAGGAAAGATACATGTACATCACATCCCATTTGGTGGAGTACACTTCCTCTTTATTGCCCGAAGCGATGTCGTATTTCATGACATGCTGGAACTCACTTCCTTCATCGGTCATGTAATAAAGAATGTTGTTGTCGAGGGAGAATTGTTGTGGGAAACTGGCCGATTCCACTCCATCGGTGTTTATTTTTTTCGTTTGTCTGGTCTGCTGGTCTGCGAGGTACAGGTTGGTGGAGGAAGTGGTGTTGTTCTGAACCAGGGCCAGGTACCGTTCGTTGTCGGAAATGGCGCCTACATCATAGCCATTGTCGTTTTTATAGATCATGCGCGGGGTCCAGCTGCCGGTATCCATTTTGTACAGATCGAAATACCGGGGGTCCCGTTTGTTGGAAGTGTAGTACATGTATTTTTTATCGCGCGACCAGGCGAAGAAGCTGGCTTTTTCCTTGGCACCCGGAGTAAGGTCTTTTGAGCTGCCGTCTGGTTTAAGCAGGAAGAGGTGGTCGTTCTCGTTGCCTCCTTTGTCGGCGCTATAAATAATCTGGTTGCTTCCCGGAACATAATCGTTCGCGAAGGTTGATTCTTTGGTGGAATTGGTCAGGGCTTTTTTGGTACCGGAGGCGATATCGATTTCATAGGCATTGTAGATACCGCTTTCGTTGCTGTTGATCAGCAGTTTGTTTTCGTCCGGCGAAAAAAATCCACCGCCCACATTGGTGCTTTTATAGAATTGTTCGATGGTGTATTGTTTGACTTCTTTGGCCGGTTCGGTTTTGGCGCTCTTGTTTTCGGCATTGTTGCAGGCAGCCAGGGCCAGCAGGCAAACCGGAAGGAGGAATTTTTTCATATGCGATGTTTTGGTTTGTTTGAAATGGTTGGGGACGATGAGGAAGATAAACAATTCTGGGAGTTGCAGAAGCGTGAATTATCCGGCGGAGGGGGAATAAAATCAGAAGAGGCTGACAGGCAGCCCCTTCAGGATATAAACGGTAAGCACATCCAGAAATATATACGGGATAAGTGGCGGGTTGGTTTGTTTGGACGCGAATTACACGAATTACACGAATTATACGAATTGCACCTGCACCCGCTCCCGCCCAAAAAAGGCGGGGGCGCAAAGAACCGCCAGGTGAGCAAAGGAAATCAAGTCATTACTCTCTTTCCATGTCTCTTTCTCTTTCTGTTTCCCTTTCTCTTTCACTTTCCCTTTCCCTTTCTCATTCTCCCTCCCGCTCCCGCTCCAAAAAAGGCGGGGGGCGCAAAGAACCGCCAGGTGAGCAAAGGAAATCAAGTCATTACTCTCTTTC
>CAZSAQ010000011.1:87013-102145 GCA_964605065.1 uncultured Chitinophagaceae bacterium | reverse complement strand
CATGTCTCTTTCTCTTTCCCTTTCCCTTTCTCTTTCTCATTCTCCCTCCCGCCTTTCCCCTTGTTTTCCACGACCCCGATTTTTTTGTTCCGGATTCTTCATTTTGTATTCCTGTTCCTTTACCTTTGCGGCCAAATTAATTAGCCCGCCTTGACATCCTAATCAATGGGGCGGGGGCTCTCCTTAAATCAACATTATGGCTAACGTTGGAAAGATTAAACAAATCATCGGTGCGGTTGTAGACGTACAGTTCGATGGCAAACTCCCCGAAATTTATAATGCATTGGAATTGAAGCGCCCAAATGGTGATGTGCTGGTTCTCGAAACACAGCAGCACCTGGGTGAAGACAGTGTACGTACCATCGCGATGGACGGTACCGAGGGTCTGGTTCGCGGGCTGGATGTTGTTGATACCGGAAAGCCTATCGCCATGCCAACCGGCGAGGCCATTAAGGGACGCCTGTTCAACGTTACCGGAGACCCTATTGACGGATTGCCCGCCGTTCCCAAAACAACAGGACGTGCCATCCACGCCAAACCACCTGCTTTCGAACACCTGAGCACGGCTTCTGAAGTGCTTTTTACCGGTATTAAAGTAATTGACCTGATCGAGCCTTATGCAAAAGGGGGAAAGATCGGTCTGTTCGGTGGCGCCGGTGTGGGTAAAACAGTATTGATCCAGGAGCTGATCAACAATATCGCCAAAGCCTATTCCGGCTTGTCAGTATTTGCCGGTGTAGGAGAAAGAACCCGTGAAGGAAATGACCTGATGCGTGAAATGATCGAAGCGGGTATCATGAAATATGGCGAAAAATTCAAACACAGTATGGAGAAAGGTGGCTGGGACCTGTCGAAAGTGAACATGAAAGAACTCGCCGATTCAAAGGCCACCTTCGTGTTCGGACAGATGAACGAACCCCCCGGAGCCCGTGCGCGTGTGGCGCTCAGCGGACTTACCATCGCAGAATACTACCGCGATGGCGACGGCCAGGGCAAAGGACGTGATATCCTTTTCTTCGTAGACAATATCTTCCGTTTCACACAGGCCGGTTCTGAAGTGTCCGCCCTGCTGGGACGTATGCCTTCAGCGGTGGGTTACCAGCCTACCCTGGCAACTGAAATGGGTCTGATGCAGGAACGTATCACCTCTACCAAAAACGGTTCTATCACCTCCGTTCAGGCGGTGTACGTACCGGCGGATGACTTGACCGACCCCGCTCCGGCAACAACCTTTGCTCACCTCGATGCCACAACGGTATTGAGCCGTAAGATTGCCGACCTTGGTATCTACCCCGCGGTGGATCCCCTGGATTCTACTTCAAGGATCCTCACTCCGCAGATCGTGGGCGAAGCGCATTACAATACTGCCAACCGGGTAAAACTGATCCTTCAGCGTTATAAAGAATTGCAGGATATCATCGCCATCCTCGGTATGGATGAATTGAGCGATGAAGATAAAATGACCGTTCAGCGTGCTCGTAAAGTACAGCGTTTCCTGTCACAGCCTTTCCACGTGGCAGAAGCCTTTACCGGTCTGAAAGGAGTACTGGTTCCGATTGAAGAAACAATCCGTGGCTTCAACATGATCATGGATGGTGAAGTGGATGACTATCCGGAAGCAGCCTTCAACCTGGTAGGTACCATCGACGACGCGATCGAAAAAGGCAAGAAACTGCTGGCACAATCGCAAGGGTAACTGGTTTAAAGTTTACGGTTTGCTGTTTATGGTTTGCCGTTTACCGATTGCGGTCTTGAAGTAATACAATCATTAAAAATGAACCTGGAAATATTAACTCCCGAAAAAAAGGTCTTCAGCGACGAAGTATACGGCGTTCAACTGCCGGGTATCAGCGGTCTGTTTGAAGTACTGGACAAGCACGCGCCATTGGTAAGTGCCCTGAAACCGGGAAAGCTGAAGATCCTCAAGGATAAAAATAACCACCTCGAATACCTGGATATTCAAAGTGGATTTGTGGAAGTATTGAACAACAAAGTAACCGTACTGGTTGAAGGTGCTTCAACCATTGAGAAATAATTGTTTCTGGTGAGAGACCGCTTTAAGAGAGGTACCTGTGAAGAAAGAAAAGTTCAGTATCTACCCACTTGGATGGGCGGTCCATAATCCGCGAAAAATTTTGTTAGTTTAAGAGCCCCGGCATCCTCCGGGGCTTTATATTTAGAAAGAGAAACAGAAAGAGAAATAGAAAGAGAGAAAGAGAGTAGGGGAGTACGGAGTGAGCAACAGAAAACCGTAAACATCAAACCGCAAACACCAAACCGCAAACTTCAAACCATAAACACCAAACCCCTCATACACCGCATAGCGATTTCGGCTTTCTTTTTTTGCCATGGTTGCGCATTTGCTACCTGGGCAGCGCGTATTCCATCCATCAAGGATCAGTTTCATCTAAACGAAGCGCAACTGGGAGGGGTGCTGTTCATGCTGCCATTCGGATCGCTGGTAGCGCTTCCATTCGCAGGTTGGGCGGTGCACCGTTTTGGTAGCCGGATCATCACTTACCTGTCGGTGATTTTCTATATTTTTTCGCTGCTGGGGATTGGATTCAGTCATAACATCACCCTGGTATCCATCCTGCTCTTCGCATTCGGTTTTTTTGGCGATGTGCTCAACATTGCCATGAACACGCAGGCGATACTCGTTCAGAAGGAAATGTACGACAAGCCGCTGATGTCATCCTTTCACGGCTTATGGAGTGTGGGCGCGATGACAGGCGCCCTGATGGGGGGCATCCTGATGAAAGCCGGGCTCAGCACCGCCCAGCATTTTTCCTTTGCAACCCTGTTTGTCGTGGCTCTTTCCACCTTCTTTTTCTTCCGGCTTATCCGCAAGGATCATGTGAAAACCGAAGACCAGAAACTGTTTGCCTGGCCCGATAAAGCCTTATTATTGCTGGGCGCCATTTGCTTTTGCTGCGCGATGTGTGAAGGAGCCATGGCAGACTGGAGTTCGCTTTACTATAAACAGGTGATCAACGATATTCATCGCGTCAGTACAACCGGGTATACCGCCTTTGCCTTCATGATGGCTCTCGGCCGATTGATCGGTGACCGCATCACCGCTAAACTGGGCTATAAAGGAATACTGGCACTGAACAGTCTGCTTGTAGCGGGAGGATTAATACTCGCCATTCTTGTTCAGCATCCGGTTTCGGTGATCATCGGATTTGGAATGGTTGGCCTGGGCGTGTCCACCATCATTCCAATAGTTTATTCCTTGTCCGGCCGCACCAAAACAATGGCCACCAGCACCGCACTGGCAGCCGTGAGTACCGTAGGTTTTACCGGTTTCCTGGTGGGCCCGCCGATCATAGGTTTTGTGGCGCATGAAGTGAGCCTGAGATGGTCGCTGCTGATCCTGTTCGCCCTAAGTCTTATGATCCTCTTCTTTTCCAGGCGCGTGAAAGCCTAAAACCTTTCCATTCCAATGGAACCTGCTTTACATTGATCTTCCCCCAAATGACTATCGCCCGCCAGGTAGTTTTCGGGGTGGCCGACTGGTCAAATATGACAGACGGCTTGCTCAGGTACTGATATCGGTTAATTTTGAATGATGAAAAAATATTGCCTGCTGTTTGCACTAAGCGTATTTACTGTAGTGGTTGGAGTGGCACAAACTCCCCGTCGCGGTTTCATGATCAGCCTCGACCAGGCAATGGTTATTCCGGTGGGTCAGTTTGCGGATAAAAACTATTCTATTACCAATGCGCCCAACCAGGATTTTTCCGGGTTGGCCCTTCCGGGTTTTCATTTTTCCATCACCGGAGGCTATCAGTTTACAAATAATTTTTCGGCGCTGTTGCTGGCAGGCTACGGCTGGAACAAGCAGGATAAAAAGAGTTTCGAAGATTTTTCCGAAGACATTTTCGGCACCGGCTACAATATTTCCGTCAAAAACAAGTCTTGGGCAATTCTGAAAGCATTGGCTGGAATCGCCTGGCGGCAGCCGGTTTCAGCAGATAAGAAATTATATATTGAAGTACAACTGATGGCTGGTATTGCCAAAACCAAAGAGCCCGGCGTGGAAATTAGCGGCGTAAAAAACGATATGAGCCCCGTTCCTGGCGCGTTTCAGCTGAAAATGGCAAAGAAAAACCTGCCGGCAAGTTTTGCCTGGCAAGGCGCTGCCGGACTCGGATACCAGCTTGACAAAAATGTTTTCTTGCTGATGAACATTCACTATTTCGACTCAAGACCTTCTTACAAGTATAACTATGTTCCCCCGCCTGCCGGTCCTTCCTATCCACCGCAGCCCGGCAAGTTTCAATACAGTCTTTCCAGTATTGGTTTGAATGTGTCGGCGGGATGGCGGTTTAATTGAGTTGCGGATCGATGGGATAATTGACGAGTTGTTCAAAGTCTCCGCCCAGCAAACGAAGCGAAGCCTTCCAGATTTCTTCCGCGTCTTTGTGGAATACGATTTTGCGGTTAGCCTCCACGGTTAGCCATGATTTTTCTTTCAACTCGTAATCGAGCTGACCCTGGCTCCAACCGCTGTAGCCGATGAAGAAGCGTATTTTATTCTTGTCGATTTCGCCACTCAGCAAAAGTCGGATGGCGGTATCGAAATCTCCTCCCCAGAAAATATCGTTTCTGACCTCATGTCCGCCGGGAATTTTGTCGGGATACTGGTGAAGAAAATGAATGGTATCCATCTGAACGGGGCCGCCATAATACACCGGCAGATCCAGTTCGTCCATATCGTTCATGAGTTCGTTCAGGGTGTGTTCGTAATGCCGGTTGATCACAAATCCGAAACTTCCTTCTGCCTGGTGGTCGCAAAGTAATACCACCGTCCTCATGAAATTGGGATCTTTCAGAAAGGGTTCCGCTATCAGCAATATGCCAGGTCCCGGGTCAATCATGTTTCTAAATTAAGGGATTAATTGTTACGGAAAAAGACCCTGCAAAGAGGCTTTGGCGATACCATTTCAACGGTAAATCTTAGTTAAAATAAATTAGGGTATCTTAGCTCGCTAGTCATTTAGAACCCCATTTGGTAAATTTGCCCGTTACCAGAATACCTGCGGTGAGTTAAAAAAAGCAGAAGATGTTGAACAAACAAAGGTATGGATGGGTCTTTTAAAACAGTATATACCGTTGAAAAAGCTTTTTCCCGTAATCATTGTGTTAACGAGCCTTTCGCTGATTGGCACAATCTATATTCAGTACAACTGGTTGCGGATCATGCTGGCCGACCGGCAGGAAGAATTCTCCTGGAAGGTGGTGAGCGGTGTTGTGGACGTGAGCGTTCAACTGGTTCAGCAAAAAGGTACCCTGCCCACCTTAAAGTCTTACCGTTCCAAGCCGGGTTTTTCATTTCCTTCCGAACAGATTCAGCTGGAGCTGATGCAACCCAGTGGGGTAGCGCAGAAATTCACCGAGTTTGAAGTGGCTGAAAAACTCCGCCAGGCATTCAATAATCAGGGGTTGCCCAAGCTTCCCTTTGAGTTCGCGATCATCAATACCAACCTGCTCCGCTATGAAATGAAGACAAACAAGTATGAGCGGATGCTGGGAGAAAACAAGATCGATACCACCAGGAACCTGATCACTTATTATCCTTTGCAACCCGGCAGCGGCAGCGACTGGGAAAACCTGACACCCAATGAGGAAATCAGCGTGATTGTTCCCAACATCAAAAGGATCGTATTGGTGCAGATGCGATGGATGATCCTGGGAGCGCTCTTCTTTACGCTGATGATCATTGCCGCTTTTTATGTAACAGTGTATGCGCTCATCCGCCAAAAGAAACTCAGTGAAATCAAGAACGATTTCATCAACAACATGACCCACGAGTTCAAGACTCCCATTGCTACCATCTCACTGGCCGTGGATGCGCTCAAGAACGATAAGGTGATCGGCGACAAGAATAAAATGGATTATTTCCGGGATATCATCAAGGAAGAGAACCGCCGCATGAACAAACATGTGGAAACCATACTGCAGGCCGCGGTATCCGACCGGCAGGAAGTACAGTTGTCCAAACAACCCCTGCATGTCAATGAACTGATCCGGGAAATTGCAGACAATCACCAGTTGCAGATGGCCGAGAAGCAGGGTAAACTGGAGATGCAGCTCGATGCGAAGAGCGACCTGGTTAATGGAGACCCGGTGCATTTCAGGAACATGATCTCCAACCTGGTGGATAATGCCATCAAGTATTCAAAGGATAACCTGCTGATAAAAATATCTACGCACAACAATAGCCGAAACCTGGTAGTGAAAGTGGAAGACAACGGTATTGGTATGAGCAAGGAAACAGTTAAAAGGATCTTTGAAAAATTTTACCGGGCTCATACCGGTAACCTTCATAATGTAAAAGGATTTGGCCTTGGGCTGAACTATGTTAAAACCATGGTGGATGCTCACGATGGACGCATCAAGGTAGACAGCACTCCCGGCAAAGGCTCCCTCTTCACAGTAGAAGTGCCGTTATTCACGGAAAAGTTAAATGGGGTTGAAGCAGGCATCCATCACCATAACTGAGAAACCTGAACTCTTTCTCCAGGGCATATTCATACATTTTTTTCCAGTCGTTACCAATCAATGCCGCCACCAGCAACAACAGGGTAGATTGTGGCTGATGAAAATTGGTGACCAGGGCATTGATGATCCGGAACGAATATCCCGGCGCTACCAACAGCTGCGTGGTCGTTATCAATCTGCTCAGGTTGTTTCGGTGCATCCAGTTTTCCAATGACTGCAACACTTCGCTGCTGCTGTATGCGGCAGGCATTTCGTAGGGATCCCATTGCCGGACCAGCAGATTGGCTGGCGAAATTTCCGGATCAATAATTGTTTTTAGTCCCAGCCAGTAGAGGCTTTCCACTGTTCTTAGCGAAGTGGTGCCAACCGCTGTGATGGATTTCGGCAGAGAGGAGCGGAGCGTCGCAATCGCCTCCATCGATACATCAATAAATTCTTCATGCATGCTATGGTCTTCCATGGTTGCTGCCTTAACCGGTTTGAAAGTCCCCGCGCCCACATGCAGGGTGACGAACAGGCGGTGAATATTTTTTTCATCGAGCCGCTTGAAAATCTGGTCGGTAAAATGAAGACCAGCCGTAGGAGCCGCTACCGATCCCTGCTCCTGCGCGTAAATGGTTTGATATCTTTCCTTGTCCTGTTCTTCGGTTTGTCTTTTGATATAGGGTGGCAGGGGCATCAGTCCGGCCAGGTGCAGCAGTTCGGCAAAGCTGAGCCGCTGATCCGACCATTCCATATCAATCAGGAAGCTGTCTTCATTGCGGCCGACATAGCGCGCGGTGAGAGTGATTTCCTGTTGAGCCAGGATGATTTTCTTTTCGAGAACCTGTCCGGGTTTCCATTTCGAAGCGCCACCGATCAGGCAGTTCCAGCGAACGCGCCCCTGCTGGATCATGGCGCGGGTGATGTCGCCATATTGTTTATCAGGTTCCAGGCAGAAAATTTCGATATGCCCGCCGGTAGGTTTTTGAAAGAGGATACGCGCTTCAATGACGCGGGTATTATTGAAGAGGAGCAGGCTGTCGGAAGGCAGGTATTCAGCGATGTGGGCATAGGTATCTTCTTTCAAAGATCCGTTTCTGTAAATGAGTAACCGCGAAGCATCCCGCTGTGTCAATGGATGAAAAGCAATTTTTTCAGAAGGAAGATCATAGGAAAAGTCGGCAATGGATAAATTACGTGGATGCATTGGCGGGAGTATCTTGGTTTTGAGGTTTGTTTGATGTTTGAGGTTTGATGTTTGATGTTTGATGTTTGGGGGTTTGATGTTTAATAAGAAAAGCAATGGTGAAGAAATAAATTGAAAGCTGCGCTGCTCAATAACCCGGTCGCTGCTCTTTCTCTCTTTCTCTCTTTCTCTTTCTCTTTCTCTTTCTCACTTCCTCTGTCCCCATTCAATTCACCGTAATCCACAGGCTATTCACAGGCTTTCATAACAACCGCCGGGGTGGGTTGGCTGAAACCCTTATCCACACTAACTATCGGGCAAATAAAGAGTTGTGGAAAAAATAAAATTTCCAAAATTTGGTTAGTCAGTGGGAAAAAGTGTTATTTTGTGTGAATTCGTGATTGTTTTGAACTCAAATTTTGTAAATGATTGGTTTTCTGGGCGAATACGAGGCTACCTTGGATTCAAAGGGGCGCTTTCTTCTTCCGGCGGGCTTTAAAAAGCAGCTGAAAGAGGAGGACCCGACCCAGTTTGTCATGAGCAGAGGATTTGAGAAGTGTTTAACCCTGTACCCGATAAAAAACTGGGAGCCTATATTTTCTGAACTCAGCAAACTCAATGATTTCGATCCCAAAGTTCGTGAATTCAGGAGATATTTTTTAAACGGGGCGATTACAGTGGAGCTGGACAGTGCGGGAAGATTACTGGTGCCACCCAATCTGAAGGAGCACGCGGGGCTGGAGAAGGACATCGTGCTGGTGGCGGCCATGAACAAAATTGAAATATGGGATCAGAATAAGTACCAACAGTTCTTTGAATCTTTTTCACCGGAATCTTTCAGCCAATTGGCCCAGCAGGTAATGGCCGGAACTCCTCCTCAATCCTGATGCATGAGCGAGCCTGTATATCACATACCGGTTTTGCTTCATGAAGTCATCGAAGGATTGAAGATAAACCCCTCAGGTGTATATGTGGACTGCACCTTCGGCGGGGGAGGTCATGCAAAGGCAATACTTGCGAAGCTGAATAAAAATGGTCGGCTGATTGTGTTTGACCAGGACGCGGATGCGAAAGTTAACCTGCCGGACGACGACAGGGTCACCTTTGTTCCGCATAATTTCAGGCATCTCACCAGGTTTCTGCGCCTGTACAAATGGAATGAAGTGGATGGCCTGCTCGCCGATCTGGGTGTCAGCAGCCACCAGTTTGATGAAGCAGAGAGGGGTTTTTCCACCCGCTTCGATGGCGACCTCGACATGCGGATGGACAAGCGGCAGGAGCTGACAGCCTTTGACGTGATTGCCACTTTCCCCGAACAGAAACTGCATAAGCTGTTCGAACAGTACGGGGAAGTAACCAATTCCAAAACCCTGGCTCAAACCATTGTGCGATTGAGAGATCATGTATCGATGAAGACCATTGCCAATTTCAAACAGGCATTGCATTCCGTAGTGAAAGGAAATCCCAACAGGTACTTTGCCCAGGTTTTTCAGGCTTTAAGAATAGAAGTCAATGATGAACTGGGAGCGCTGAAAGAATTATTACAACAAATACCGGGTGTATTGAAACCGGGTGGTCGCGCCGCGATCATCACCTTTCATTCCCTGGAAGACAGGCTGGTAAAGAATTATTTTAAGAAAGGAAGCTTTGAAGAAGAAGAACTTTTGACAGACCCCTTCGGGCGAAATACTCCAACTCACCCACTTACTGTAGTAAACAAGAAGCCGATAGTTGCCTCCGATACGGAACTAAAGGCGAACCCGCGCAGCAGAAGCGCGAAACTGCGGATTGCGGAAAAAAAATGACGATCGGCAAGCCAGGAACTTTCAGGTCACGGCCTTGCTGGTCACTCAACCATCAGGGAAATTTGATTGCATGACGAGAGTTGTGCGATTGACATAAATAAATGAGCGAAGAACAAGAAATAAAGGAAAAAAAGGATCAGCCTGCTGATCGCAAAACGTCGAAACGCAGGCGGTTCAACTATCGCTGGATCGTGCAGAACGTTCCTTACTTCCTTTTCCTGGCGCTGCTGGCGGTGATCTATATCTATAACGGTCACAATGCCGACAAAACGGTACGCAATATCAACAAAGTGGATAAGGAACTGAAGGAATTGCAGTATCAGTACAAAACGCTCCAGGGGGAGGTGATGTTCAAAAGCAAACAAAGCGAACTGGCCCGGGTAGTTGGGGCCTTCGGATTGAAAGAACTGGTTCAGCCACCGGTGGTGTTGAAAGACAGCACCGATCAATAAATCGGGATACGGCTTACTAACGCAAACAACAGTGGAAGTTAAAAAGGACATATTATGGCGGGTTTACCTGTGCTTCATCGGCATAGTCCTTTTTGGCCTGGTGATCCTGGGAAGAGCTGCCTATATCCAGCAGGCGGAAGGCGCGGTGTGGAAAGAGATGGCCAGGGAACAACAACAGAAAATCGAACAGATCGACGCGGAAAGAGGAACGATTTACAGTGAAGACGGAAGCATGCTGAGTACCTCTATTCCTTATTTCGACCTCTATATTGATTTCGCGGCAGACGGACTGCGGGCAAAGAACGGCAAAGTGTTTCATGATAATGTCGACTCTCTGTGCACCCGGCTGGCAGCGTTTTTCAAAGACAAAACAGGCAAACAGTACAAAAAAGACATCATGCAGGGGTACGCCCGCAAGAACCGGTACTTCCTGCTCAGAAAAAATATTCCGTTCAAAGATTATGTAGTCATCAGGAATTTTCCGCTGCTGCGCCTCGACCCGAATAAAGGCGGCTTCATTGCCGAACCCAAAAGCAAGCGCCTGACTCCCTTCGGTTTGCTGGCCAACCGCACCATCGGTTTGTCGAGAGAATACCTGGATGAAAACGGAAAAGTAAAAACATTGAATGTCGGACTTGAATATACCTACGATAGTGTATTAAGAGGAGAAAAAGGAGAGCGGGCAGTCCGGAGAATGTCGCCGGGAATCTATGTTCCGGTAGAAGGAACAGAGATAGAACCGGAGAAAGGAAGAGATATCGTAACCACGATCGATGTGAATATCCAGGATATCGCCCAGAATGCGCTGCAGCGGGTGCTGGAACTGAATGAAGCGGATTATGGAACCTGCATCGTGATGGAAGTAAAGACCGGAAAGGTAAAGGCGATGGCAAATCTGGGACGCCGATCGGATGGCCAGTACTGGGAAGACCTGAACTACGCGATCCGCGGATCTGAACCGGGGTCTACTTTCAAACTGGCTACCATGCTGGCTTTGCTGGAAGATAAATATGCGGGTCTCAACAGCCTGGTAGATATGGAAGGGGGAAGCTGGAAAGTGAACGGCAGAACGGTATATGATTCCGAACCGCACAAGCCGGGAATGGTTACACTCAAACAGGCATTTGAAGAAAGTTCGAATGTGGCGATGGCGAAGATGGTTACGGCCAATTACAGCAAAAACCCTTTACAGTTCATTGAACATTTGCGATCGCTGAACCTGCATAAACCGAGTGGGATTGACCTCAAGGGAGAGGCAACACCCATCATCAAAACACCAAAATCCAGAACATGGAGCGCCACCACGCTACCCTGGATGAGTTTCGGGTATGAGCTGATGATCAGTCCGCTCCAGAGCCTGACCCTCTACAATGCCGTTGCTAACAATGGAAAGATGATGCGGCCTTACCTGGTAAGCGAAATACGCAAGAACGGGGAAACACTGAGGAAGATAGAACCGGAAGTAGTCAATGAAAGAATTGCTTCGGAACAAACGCTTAAACTATTGCAGGAATGCCTGTATGGCGTTTGCCACGAAACCGACGGAACGGCCTTCAGCCTGTTTAAAGACGCTCCTTATAAAGTGGCCGGCAAAACAGGAACCGCTCTGATGGCAAACGGATCACGAGGCTATGCGGATCACATTTACCAGTCGTCTTTCGCGGGTTATTTCCCGGCCCGGGATCCGATCTACAGCTGCATCGTAGTGGTTCGTAACAAGCCATTCGCCAAAGTGTATTACGGAGCTAAAGTGGCAGGCCCGGTTTTCAGAGAGGTGGCAGACAAACTGAATGCGCTCCAATCCCAAACCGACTACCTGCCGGCCAATATGGTAGCAAGGAAAGACAGCAGCGCGTACCTGTACGCGGGTTCGGTGGAAGGTATGAAACAGGTGCTCAACACCCTTCAATGGAAATTCATTGATTCCACCTCCCGCAACGAATGGGGAAGAATGTATGCGATGAGCGGGTCGCCGGTAGTGAAGGGACAGGAAGTAAACGAAGGGCGTATGCCCGATGTGAGGGGAATGGGACTGAAAGACGCCCTGACTGTGCTGGAAGGCAGAAACCTCCAGGTAAATGTAAAAGGAAGAGGCAAGGTGAAACAGCAAAGCATCGAACCCGGAATGCCGGTAGATAAGAAAGCCATTGTGGCCATTGAACTAAACTAAAAAATCACCTGGAGAGCCTATGGCTTTGTTGCAGGATATACTTTATAAGTCAGGAATCAGGTCGGTTACAGGCACTACCGATCTGGAGATAAAAGATGTGCAGATCGATTCGAGAAAAGTGACCAATGGCTCTTTGTTTATCGCGATCAAAGGAGTGAAATCCGATGGTCATCAGTATATCGATCAGGTGGTGGAACAGGGAGCATCGGCGATAGTAGTAGAATCCATGCCGTCGATCCTGAAAGAGGGAGTTACTTATGTGCAGGTGGAAAACAGCAGTGTGGCGGCGGGTTATATCGCCCATAATTATTATGGACAGCCTTCCGAAAAACTGAAACTGGTAGGTGTTACCGGAACAAACGGCAAGACAACCATTGCCACGTTGTTATATAAGCTCTTTACATCATTGGGATATCAATGCGGATTACTGAGCACGGTGGAGAACCGGATTGGCGACCAGGTACTGGAAGCGACCCATACTACACCCGACCAGGTTTCCATCAACGCATTGCTGAAGAAAATGGTGGATGCAGGCTGCAAGTACGCTTTTATGGAAAGCAGTTCACATGCCATTCATCAGCACCGGATCGCAGGCCTGAAATACGCGGGCGGCCTGTTCAGCAACATCACGCACGATCACCTGGACTATCACCAGACTTTCGATGAATACATCCGGGTGAAGAAATCATTTTTTGATTCGCTGCCTCCTTCAGCCTTTGCGATTTCGAATGCCGACGACAAACGCGGAATCGTGATGCTGCAGAATGCAGTGGCCAAAAGATACCTGTACAGCCTGAGGACCATGGCCGATTTCAAAGGGAAGATCCTCGAAAACGGGCTCACCGGACTGATCATGACGATCAACGACCAGGAAGTTCATTTCAGGCTCATCGGTGAGTTCAATGCCTATAACCTGCTGGCTGTATATGGTGCGGCGGTTTGCCTGGGCGAAGACAAACAGGAAGTGCTGCGCTGCCTGAGCGTGCTTACCGGAGCGGAAGGGAGATTCGATTATATCGTATCTCACAATGAGCGGGTGATCGGCATTGTGGATTATGCGCATACACCCGACGCGCTGCTGAATGTACTGGCCACCATCAAGAACCTCCGCAAAGGCCACGAACAGGTGATAACGGTAGTGGGCTGCGGCGGAGACCGGGATAAAACCAAAAGACCTGTAATGGCGGATGTGGCCTGCGAGCATAGCGACAAGGTGATTCTTACCTCCGACAACCCCAGGAGCGAAGACCCCGAACAGATCATTCGCGATATGCAGGAAGGCGTAAGCGCAGCCGCCAGGAGAAAAGTACTGGCGATCACCGACCGGAAAGAAGCGATCAAAACAGCGGTGAGCCTCAGCAAACCCGAAGACATTATCCTGGTAGCGGGTAAGGGACATGAAAAATACCAGGATATCAAAGGAGTGAAATATCCCTTTGACGACAAACAGATATTAATGGAATTGTTTGACCTGCTGGAAAAATGAAACAGTGCCAGCGAGGTCTCGACATAAAAAGAATAACACGGACGGTTATCAAATGGCAATGAGGACTGAAGGAGAGGAAGAAGGATGTTGAGAAGAATGGAACCACAAAAGAAAAGGAATAAGCTTCTTCTCTTTCACTCTTGCCCGCTAAACCAACTAGTATGCTGTATCACCTGACTGAATGGTTGAAAGGAATGGGAATGAAATTCCCGGGTAGTGCCCTCTTCGGGTTCATTACCTCCCGCGTACTGCTCGCGGTGATCCTCTCGCTGATCATTTCCGCGGTGTTTGGCAAGAAGCTGATCAACTATCTGCGGAAAAAACAGGTGGGCGAAACAGTTCGCGATCTCGGCCTGCAGGGCGAACAGCAAAAAAAGGGAACGCCAACCATGGGTGGTTTCATCATCATCCTGGCCATCCTGATACCTACGCTGTTACTGGCGAACCTGAACAAGGCATATATACGCCTGATGATTTTCGCAACGGTATGGATGGGATTGATCGGATTTATCGATGATTACCTGAAACTGAGAGCTAAAAAAATCGCCCAGCAACAGGGCATCGCTTACAAAAAGGGGGATAAGGACGGACTGGCGGGATGGTTTAAGGTGCTGGGTCAGGTTGTACTCGGGATCGTGGTAGCAACAGTTCTTTTATTTAATGAAAATACCAAGGTCTGGCGCGAATATACCGGTGAAGTGAAGGCGGGCGACACAACGGTAAAAAAGATCGAGCTCGATGGCAACACCAAATATTTTGTCGTAGCCAACGAACCGATCACTACCATCCCCTTCGTGAAATCGCACGAGTTCAATTATGCGAAGCTGTTACCCCAGGCGGTAAGAGGTCTTACCTGGCTGCTATACATCCTGGTGGTGATATTCATCATAACGGCGGTATCCAACGGCGCCAATATAACGGATGGGCTGGACGGGCTGGCCACGGGTACCAGCGCCCTGATCGGATCCTGCCTTGGTGTGTTTGCCTATGCCAGCGGCAACCTGCGGTTTGCGGAGTATCTCAATATCATGTACATCCCCAATCTCGGTGAGTTGTCGGTGTTCATCGGTGCGCTGATCGGGGCCTGTGTCGGTTTTCTCTGGTATAATGCCTATCCCGCTCAGGTATTCATGGGCGATACCGGAAGCCTCACGCTGGGTGGTATCATCGCCGCGCTGGCCATAATCGTAAGAAAAGAACTGCTCATCCCGATATTCTGTGGCGTGTTCCTGGTAGAAGTGCTGAGCGTGACCCTGCAGGTGAGCTATTTCAAATACACGAAAAAGAAATACGGAGAGGGAAGAAGGATTTTCCTGATGAGCCCGCTCCACCATCACTACCAGAAACTGGGATATCATGAAGCAAAAATTGTTACCCGCTTCTGGATCGTGACCATAATGTGTGTAATGTTTTCGATAGTAACGCTGAAAGTGAGATAGAGAGAACAGGAAAATTGGCCAATGGGCCAATTGGTTAATGAGCCAGTGAAAATTACGAATGACGAATTACGAATGACGAATGAGGGAGAGCAATGTGATAATTGG
>CAZSAQ010000011.1:70138-86913 GCA_964605065.1 uncultured Chitinophagaceae bacterium | reverse complement strand
CGAATGACGAATGAGGGAGAGCAATGTGATAATTGGTCAATTGGTCAATGAGCCAGTGAAAATTACGAATGACGAATTACGAATGACGAATTACGAATGACGAATGAGGGAGAGCAATGTGATAATTGGTCAAGTGGTCAATGAGCCAGTGAAAATTACGAATGACGAATTATGAATGACGAATGAGGGGGAGCAGTGTGAGAATTGGTCAATTGGTCAATGAGCCAGTGAAAATGGCGAATGGTGAATGACGTATGAGAGACGTAATCAGCGCTCTCTGCGTAATCAGCGTAATCCGCGCAATCAGCGTTAAAAAAAAAATAACTGAAAAACCACGTTCTCATAAAATCCTACTCAGAAAAACCGTCACGTGAAGAGATTGTGGTGCAGTGAAATACCATACTAACGAAGAACCCCCTTAATCCGGGCCCTGAAAAACCAGTAAGAATCATTTCGATTATGGGAAAGAGGTTGGTCATTCTGGGTGCGGGTGAAAGCGGAGTAGGAGCCGCGATACTGGGAAAGCAACGCGGGTACGAAGTATTTGTATCCGACGGCGGCCCGGTAAAAGAAAAGTATCAAAAGGAGCTGGAGAGCTATGATGTAGAATGGGAAGGCGGGCAACACACAGAAGAGAAGATACTGAATGCCGACGAGGTAATGAAAAGTCCGGGTATCCCGGAAAAAAATGAACTGGTAAAAAAGATACGCGCGAAAGGTATTCGCATCATCAGTGAAATCGAACTCGCGTACCGATATAAAGGAAACAGCAGGATCATTGGCATCACCGGAAGCAATGGGAAAACAACCACTACCGCGCTGACCTATCATATTTGCAGGCACGGTGGACTGGACGCGGCCCTGGTAGGCAATATCGGATACTCCTTTGCCAAACAGGTGGCGGTCGATCCAAAGCCCTGGTATGTAGCCGAGATCAGCAGTTTTCAGCTCGACGATATCCATTCTTTCAGGCCTGATGTGGCCATACTCACCAATATCACGGAAGACCACCTGGACCGCTATGACTACCGTTTCGAAAATTACATCAACAGTAAGTTTCGGATCACAGAGAACCAGACCCATGACGACTATTTTATTTTTTGTGAAGATGATCCGGTGACGATGCAATACATCCACAACTATATCATCAAAGCTAACCCACTACCATTTACCATGAACAACGAGAACAATCGCGGTGCTTTTATCAGAAACAACATGATGACGGTGCAGACGGGAGATGAAAAAATGCAGATGAGCATCTACGATTTTGCCCTGAAGGGAAAACACAATCAATACAACACCATGGCAGCGGGCATTGCTTCCTCAACAGTGGGAATAAGAAAAGAAAAAATCCGGGAAGCCATACAGAGTTTTGAGAGTTTAGCGCACCGTATGGAGCCGGTGGCTACCGTAAGAGGAGTGGAATTTGTGAACGACAGCAAAGCCACCAACGTCAACAGCACCTGGTATGCCCTCGAAAGCATGACCAAGCCAACCATCCTTATCCTGGGTGGCGTTGACAAGGGAAATGATTACACCCTTCTCCATGACCTGGTAAAGGAAAAAGTAAAGGCGATCGTTTGCATGGGTACCGACAACCGCAAGATCCATGAAGCCTTTCAATCGATCTGCCCGGTAATCGTGAATACGGGAAGCGCGCAGGAGGCAGTATATGCTTCTTTCCGCCTGGCCAGTAAAGGAGATGTAGTATTGCTGAGCCCGGCCTGCGCAAGTTTTGATCTGTTCAAGAACTATGAAGACCGTGGCGACCAGTTCAAGCTGGCGGTACGTGAACTTTAATCAGCAACCGGCAAAAGCCGGAACGTAAACCTTAAATGAGCGAGACATCCACCATAAAGCAAAACCCGCTGTCCGGCATCGGCTCCAGAACGAAGGGTGACAAAGTCATCTGGGCGCTGGTATTTGTACTGGCCCTGGCTTCTATGCTGGTGGTGTACAGTTCTACGGGTCTGCTCGCTTACAAATACAATAAAGGAAATACCGAAGTATATCTTTTCAAACAGATCGCGTTTATCGCCATTGGTATGGCCGTGATCTATTTCTCGCACCGCGTGAACTACACGCTTTATTCGCGAGCCGCCAGGATCCTCTTCCTGCTTTCGATACCCCTGCTGGTATACACCTTATTTTTTGGAGTGAAACTGAACGAAGGCAGCCGGTGGATCCGTCTCCCGATCATTAAACTGACCTTCCAGACCTCCGACCTGGCCAAGCTGGCGCTGTTCATGTACCTCAGCCGGCTTCTCAGCCGCAAACAGGAGATCATCAAGGATTTCAGGAAAGGATTTATCCCGGTAATGCTGCCGGTGGCTATCATCTGCGTACTTATAGCTCCCGCCAACCTGTCTACCGCCCTGCTGGTAGGCGCTACCAGTATGCTGCTGATGTTCATCGGAAGAGTAAGCTCCAAACACCTCGGTTTAACCATCGGTGTGGCTGCAGTTCCGGTGTTGTTATTGATCATCCTGTCGCTGGCTTATTATGATAAAGAAGAAGGAAAGTGCAAGGATCTACCGGCCGTGCTGGAAATGGGACGTATTCCCACCTGGATCAAACGCGTGCAGAATTTTGTATACGATAATAAACAGGTAGATAAAGACGAAAATTACCAGATCAACCAGGCAAAGATTGCCATTGCCCAGGGCGGACTCTTCGGACTGGGCCCGGGTAATAGTGTGGAAAGAAATTTTCTTCCCCATCCCTATTCGGATTTCATTTTCGCCATCATCATCGAAGAGTATGGTTTGCTGGGAGGAGCCTTTATTATCCTTGTCTACCTGCTGTTTCTATTCCGGAGCATCCGCATTTTCAGAAAATGCCCCTATGCGTTCGGTGCTTTTTTGGCGCTGGGATTAAGTTTTACGCTGGTGATCCAGGCATTGATCAATATGGCCGTGGCCGTAAATCTGTTCCCGGTAACAGGTGTTACCCTGCCTCTGGTGAGTATGGGCGGCAGCTCATTCCTGTTTACCTGTTTTGCCATCGGTATTATTCTGAGTGTGGCCAGGAATGTAGAGCAAAGTGAAAATCCGCAAACCGCTGTGGCGGCAAGCAATTGATATGAATGTGAAGAGAATCATATTGGCAGGAGGTGGCACCGGCGGACATATTTTTCCGGCGGTAGCGATCGCCAATGCGATTCGCCGGCAGGAGCCCCGCACAGACATTCTTTTTGTGGGGGCTAAAGGAAAAATGGAAATGGAAAAAGTACCCCAGGCTGGTTACCGGATAGAAGGGCTGGATATTGCAGGGTTCGACAGGAGTTCTTTGATAAAAAATATCGGTTTGCCGTTCAAGCTCATCAAAAGTTTTTTCCAGGTAAGAAAGATCATCGGTTCTTTCAAGCCGGATGCGGTTGTGGGTGTGGGTGGATATTCGAGTTTCCCGGTATTGCGCTTCGCGCAGTCCAAAGGGATCCCCACCTTCATCCATGAGTCCAATTCTTTCGCAGGAAAAACAAATATCCTGCTTGGCAAAAAGGCGACAAGGATTTTTACGGCCACCGATGGAATGGAAAAATTTTTCCCGGCCGACCGGATCATGATCACCGGTAACCCTGTCAGGCAACAGATCGCCGGCAGCCAGGTAAACAGGGAAGAAGCGATCCGTTCGTTCAGCCTGGACCCGACCCTAAAAACACTGTTTGTAACGGGTGGCAGCCTCGGTGCCAAAGGCATCAACGAAGCGATCGATGCCGGATTAGGGCAACTGGCGAGCCATCAGATCCAGCTGATATGGCAAACGGGAAAACCTTATGCCGTAAGAGCGCGGGAGAGAGCGGCAACTTTTAAGAATATCTGGACAAATGATTTTCTGGCAGGAATGGAAAATGCCTATGCGGCCGCAGATGTGGTGGTGTCGAGATCGGGAGCCATGGCCATTGCCGAACTCTGTGTGGTAAAGAAACCTGTGGTGTTTGTACCCTTTCCGTTCGCGGCGGAAGATCACCAAACGGTGAATGCGCAGAACATGGTAGCAAAAAAGGCCGGCCTGATGGTGAAAGACAGTGAAGCGAAAGAAAAACTGATTCCCGCCGTGATCGCACTGCTGCAGGATAACGCGCGGCAGGAACAACTGAAACAACATATAGCGAAACTGGCCATCACCAACGCAGATGAAGTGATCGCCCGCGAAATTTTGAAAACGATCCATTGAACGTGACAGAACTGGAGAAAATAAAGGAAGTCTATTTTATAGGTATCGGTGGCATCGGGATGAGTGCACTGGCCAGGTATTTTGCTTTTCATGGTAAAAAGGTCAGTGGATACGACAAAACGGAAACCGCACTGACAAAGCAACTCGTAGCCGAGGGCATCGCGGTACACTATGAAGACAATATCGATCTGGCACCGGCAACAGCGGACATAGTAGTGTATACACCCGCTATTCCCGCAGACCATAAAGAGTTGAATTTTTTTAAGGAGAAAGGTCATCCCTTATTGAAAAGAAGCGATGTGCTGGGGCTGATCACAAAAAGTTCTTTTAATATATGCGTGGCCGGTACACACGGCAAAACAACCATCACCACCATGGTAGCGCACATCCTGCGTCATAGCGGATACGGATGTAACGCCTTCCTGGGCGGGATTGCCGTTAACTACGATACCAATTTCTGGAGCGACAAAAGAAATGTATGCGTAGTGGAAGCCGATGAGTACGACCGCAGTTTTCTGAAACTGGCACCCGATATCGCGGTGATCACTGCTATGGACGCGGATCATCTCGACATATACGGAACACCGGAAGCCATGGAGCAGGCATTCATTGATTTTACCGGAAAGGTAAAAGAAGGAGGTCTGGTACTTTACAGAAAAGGAATTGTACGCTCGGCAGAATTAAAAGGGAGTCGCAAAAAGACCTATAGCCGTCTTGCTTCCGAGGCCGATTACAGGGCGGTCAATATCAAAATGGAATCCGGCAGCTACCGGTTTGATGTGACCCAGGCCGGCTGGACGTTGAAAGAAGTGGTACTGAACATGGGAGGGGCACACAATGTGGAGAATGTAACCGCAGCCATTGCCGTAGCACATGAACTGGGCGTGGAAGAGGAAAAAATAAAAGCAGCGGTGGAAGCTTTCAGAGGAGTGAAAAGAAGGTTTGAATACATCATAAAGAGGAAGGACCTGGTATTTGTAGATGATTATGCGCATCACCCCGAAGAACTGAGAGCGCTGATCTCTGGAGCTAAGGAGTTGTTTCCGGAAATGAAATGCACCGTGATCTTCCAGCCGCACCTGTTTACCCGTACCCGCGATCTGGCCGATGGATTCGCGGAAAGCCTTGACCTGGCTGATGAAGTAGTGTTGCTGCCGATCTATCCGGCCCGTGAAAAGCCAATTGAAGGAGTGAAGAGCGAAATGATCCTGGACAGGATGAAAAAGACACACAGACAGATCAGGGAGAAGAACGAATTGCTGGAATGGGTCAGGAAAATGGGAGGAGAAAGAAGCCAGTTCAGCAATACACTGCTGATCACGGCAGGAGCTGGAGACATTGATACCCTGGTGCAACCCGTGAAAGGCATACTGGAATCTTGATGAACGTTATTCCCGGCGAAAGCCGGTTCAAGTTGTACCCATCTGACGGTCAGTACCGACCGTTGGTTGGGGATAATAAAAAAGCATGAGTATAAAAGGCAATATCAGGAAGATTCTTTTCGTGGCGTTCTGGTGCGTTTTCAGCGCCGGCATCCTGGTATTGCTCATCGCAGCCATGCGTGTGAAAAAGCAGGAATCATGCAGTGGTTTCTCCATTCATATCAAAGGAGAAGGCCGGCAATATTTTGTAGATCAGAAAGACATTGCCGACATCGTAACCGCAAAAGGCAGTTTCCCCGTAAAAGGAAAGCCCATCAAAGCCTTCGACCTGAAAAAGATCGAAGAGAGCTTGAAGAAGAATGTGTGGATCAGTGAAGCAGAATTGTATTTCGATAATGCCAACGAATTGCAGGTGAATATCAGGGAGCGCCAGCCCGTGGCGAGGATATTCACGAGCCTGGGAAATAGTTTTTATATCGACAGCTCGGCAACGCGTTTGCCGCTGTCCGACAAGTTTTCAGCCGAGCTGCCTGTGTTCACCAGTTTTCCGTCAAACGCAGAGAAGCTTTCTGCCAAAGACAAAGAGCTGCTGCTCCAGATAAAAATGCTGGCGGAAAAGATCCGGAAAGATCCGTTCTGGATGTCGCTGATCGCGCAGGTCGACATAACAACCAGCCGCGAATTCGAATTCATCCCCTCCATTGGCAACCAGGTGGTGGAATTTGGAGATGGTACCGATCTCGAAGATAAATTCAGGCGCCTGATGATCTTTTACAGGCAGGTGATCAGCAAGACGGGCTTCAACATTTATGAAAGGATCAAAGTGCAGTATGCAGGGCAGGTAGTAGGCGTGAAGCATGCCGATCCGATCAGCAAGGCTGATTCATTGCTGGCGATCAGGAATATTCAGAAACTGATCGAGATGGCACAAACCGAGCAGGAGCGTATGCTGAAAATGGATTCGCTCAATACCATCCGGCACCGCACCGACAGCGAGGATGCCAATGCCAGGTTTTTTGAGAATAACACCGCCACACCCAATATGATACCAGGAGAAGAGGAGAAAGAGAAAGAGAAAGAGAAAGAGAAGGAGAAAGAGAAAGAGAAAGAGAAAGAGAAGGAGAAAGAGAAAGAGAAAGGGAAAGAGAAAGACAAAGAGAAAGAGAAAAAGAGAGGATAGAAATATTTTCTTTGCGGGCTTTGCGGTTCTTGGCGCCCTTTGCGTCCAGGAATTTGGGGAGCGGAGGAGAAAGGGAAAGGGAAAGGGAGTGGAGAGGGTAAGAAGGAGCGGGAGTGAGAGCGGGAGAGAGAAAGGGAAAGAGAAAGAGAAGGAGAAAGGGAAAGAGAAAGAGAAAGGGAAAGGGAAAGGGAGTGGAGAGGGTAAGAAAGAGCGGGAGTGAGAGCGGTAGAGATTCAGTGTTCTCTGCGCCTTCAGCGTAATCAGCGTAATCAGCGTAAAAACAACAACTATAAACACACATACAGTATGAGCAACGAACAACAACCCATTATCGTAGGACTCGATATTGGTACCACCAAGATTGCTGCCATTGCCGGAAGAAAAAACGAGTACGGCAAACTGGAAATTATTGGCTTTGGCCGTGCCAACAGCAATGGCGTTAAACATGGTCAGGTACTGAATATCGACGAAACCATCAAAGCCATCCAGATGGCGCTTGATAACTGCTATGCTTCCAACCCCGACCTGGAGATCAATGAAGTGTATGTTGGTATTGCCGGTCATCATATCAAGAGCCTGCAAACCCGTGGTGATATTGTGCGCCAGGATACCAATGAAGAGATCACCCAGCGCGAAATAGATCAGCTGGTCAACGATCAGTACAAGACATATATTCCTGCAGGAGACCAGATCATTGACGTTATCGCGCAGGAATTTACGGTGGATAATTTCCAGAATATACCCAACCCGATCGGGTATGGCGGGGTGAAAGTGGGAGCAAACTTCCACATCATTACCGGCGATAAAAACGCCATCCGCAATATCAACCGCGCTGTGGAGAAGAGCGGGTTGAAAACCAAAGACCTCGTATTGCAACCCTTGGCTTCTGCTTCTGCTGTGATGGGCCAGGAAGACCTGGAAGCGGGCGTAGCAATCGTGGATATTGGCGGTGGCACCACCGACCTGGCTGTATTTTATGAGGGCATCCTGAAACATACCGCGGTCATTCCTTTCGGCGGAGAGAATATCACCAATGATATCAAAACCGGCCTGGGCGTATTGAAAACACAGGCCGAGCAGATGAAGGTGCAGTTCGGCAGCGCACTGGCAAACGAAGCCAAGGCCAATGCCTTCATCACTATACCCGGGTTGAGAGGCATGCCTGCCAAAGAGATCAGCGTGAAGAACCTGGCAAATATCATACAGGCACGCATGAGCGAGATCATGGACTTTGTAACCTATCATCTCAAGCAGGTGGGTCTCGATAACCGCATGCTCAATGGCGGGATCGTACTAACCGGAGGTGGTTCCCAACTGAAACACCTCATCCAGTTGACCGAATATGTAACCGGTTTGAATGCCCGCATCGGGTATCCCACCGAGCACCTGGCTGCCGGTCATATCGAAGAATTGGCCAAGCCCATGTACTCCACCTGTCTGGGCTTGATCCTGAAAGGATATGATGACTATGAACACAACCGCAAGCAATTCGAGAAAGAATACAAGAAGGTGTTGGTTCCTGAAAGCCTGAAGCAGGCCGAGGCCATACCTGAAACGATAGAAGAAACGATGATTTCAGAAGATAAGATGAGAAACAGGAAAGGATTAAAGGATTTCTGGGGCAAGTTCAAGACCAGCCTGATCGATCTGTTCAAGGAAGAAGAAGATCACGCGCTGTAAGAACCACCATTTTTTTACTAACCTGTTATTAAACTGATTCGCCCCGGTTTGTTTAGCGGCAACCGGGGGTTGTTAAACTGAAAACTATGATCCATTTTGATTTGCCGAAAGAAAAATCCTCTATCATCAAAGTGATTGGTGTAGGCGGAGGCGGAAGCAATGCTGTCAATTATATGTACAGCCAGAATATCGAGGGTGTGAACTTTGTAATCTGTAATACGGATGCGCAAGCCATTGCGCAGAGCCGTGTGCCGAACAAGGTTCAGTTAGGGCCTCATCTTACACAGGGATTGGGTGCGGGAGCCAACCCCGAAATCGGGCGTCAGGCAACCGAGGAAAGCCTGGAAGAAATTCGGCGTATCCTGGAAGTGAACACCAAGATGGCCTTCATCACCGCCGGTATGGGCGGCGGTACCGGAACCGGAGGCGCTCCCATCATTTCCAAAATTTGTAAAGACCTGGGTGTGCTCACGGTGGGAATCGTTACCACACCTTTTTCCTATGAAGGAAAGAAAAGGCAATTCCAGGCAGAAGAAGGCATCCGCAATCTGAAACAATACGTGGACACCCTGCTGGTGATCAGCAACGACAAGCTCCGTCACCAGTTCGGTAACCTGAAAATGAAGGAAGCCTTCTCCAAAGCAGACAATGTGCTGGCCACCGCCGCCAAATGTATCACCGACGTGATCAACAGCACCGGCCAGATCAATGTCGACTTTGCCGATGTGTGCACCGTTATGAGAAATGGCGGAGTAGCCATCCTCGGAAGCGCGGCCGCCAACGGCTCCAACCGCGCACAGCAGGCTATTGAAGAAGCGCTGAATTCGCCCCTGCTCAACGACAATGATATCCGCGGCGCCAAATGGATCCTCATCAACATCAATTCCGCCGAAGGAGATCATGAATTCACCATGGACGAAGTGGAAATCATCCAGAACTACCTGCTCAGCCGCGCCGGCGAAGGTACTGATGTGATCCTGGGCCTCGGTTACGACAGCAACCTCGGCGACAAGATCGGCATCACCCTGATCGCTACCGGATTCGAATACAAAGATCCATTCACCGGCAAAGAAGACAAGAAACCCGCAGCCGCGAAGGATGAGAAGATCGTAATGGTACTCGAAATGGAAAAAAAGGAAAGCGAGAAAGAGAAGCAGAAAGAGAAAGAGAGTGTGAAGGAGATCGAAGTTGAGAGCAGGACCAGGAGTGGGAGCGAGAGCGAGGTGTTGATCATGGTGAACAGCCAGGTTAAAGAAGAAGAATTGGAGTTGAGAGAAGAAATGCAACCAAAGCTGGTGGAGCCAGAAGTTAAGAAAGAGTCTTCACCGGTTGTGATTTTTACGAATACTCCCGTTAGTGAAATTACTGTTGATAAGCCCGTGGAAAAAAAGGAAGAAGAGGAAAGAGTTGAATGGGTACTTTCGCAATCTCCGTCGCCCGTTACCTTATCTTCTAACGAATCAGCAACGCAAATACAGCAAAATAATTCTCCTTCGTCTGCAGTAAAAGGAGGATACTTGGCCAAGCCATCTAATATCTATGCCGAACCAGACAAGAACGAATCCATCCCTGAACACTCACCTGTGAAGGAACCAATCTTGAACACGGTTGCAAAAAAAATCCAGGAAGAAGAACCTTCCGAAGGCGAACTGCAATTGGTTTTCAAAGATGACATTCCAGCGGCGGATGAGCCTCGGGCCCATCAAACTCCCACAACAGTTACGGCAAATACTTCTGCAGAGGAGCTCCGTGAAATCGGAGACGAGGTAGAAGAACAAAAACGTCGTGCGGCAGAAAGAATACAGAAATTACGTAATCTGTCTTTCAACGTCAACGCGACAGACCCTAACAATGAGTTTGAAACCGTGCCGGCTTATATCCGCCGCAATTTAGAGCTCTACAACACCATCTCCAGCGTAGAGAATTTTTACAGCAATTACGAAGTCAGAAAAGATGACGACAGCAACACAAGGATTACTACCATCAATACGTTTCTGGATGGTAAGAAGCCTGATTAAATATGTACCATACCAATCGAGCCCATCAATTTACACGCACGATTGTTGTTTTTAGTTGTTTCCCTTCCGGTTCTCCGGAAGGGAATTTTTTTTTTAGGCAATGACGAATTACGAATGGCAAATTCAATGCGCCAATGTGCCAATTAGTAAATGAGCCAATGCAATGACGAATGACGAATTACGAATTTCGAATGAACAGTAAATGGAAGGCTGCCGACGTGAAACCTGAAACGAAAAACGCGAAACGATAGAACTGCAAACCAACTCAAGTCAGGGAAATGAGCCAATGCAATGGCGAATTACGGATGACGAATTTCGAATGAACAGCAAATGGAAGGCTGCCGACGTGAAACCTGAAACGAAAAACGCGAAACGATAGAACTGCAAACCAACTCAAGTCAGGGAAATGAGCCAATGCAATGGCGAATTACGGATGACGAATTTCGAATGAACAGCAAATGGAAGGCTGCCGACGTGAAACCTGAAACGAAAAACGCGAAACGATAAAACCGCCAACCAACCCTAAACAACCACCGCCTTCCTCAGCCTCACGAGTTTCACCAGCAATTCTTCGAGCAGGTCGAGTTTGAGCATGTTGGCTCCGTCGCTCAGGGCCTTGGCCGGGTTGGGATGGGTTTCAATGAAGAGGCCATCGGCGCCTGTGGCTATTGCTGCTTTGGCGATGGTTTCGATGAGTTGGGGGTTGCCGCCGGTTACTCCGCTGGTCTGGTTGGGCTGTTGCAGCGAATGGGTAACATCCATTACCACCGGTGTGCCGTGTTCCTTCATCCAGGGAATATTTCTGTAGTCGACCACCAGGTCCTGGTACCCGAAGGTGGTGCCTCTTTCGGTAAGAATTACTTTGTCGTTGCCCGCTTTGCGGATCTTTTCTGCCGCGAATTTCATGGCCGGTCCGCTGAGGAACTGCCCCTTCTTTACGTTGACCACCTTGCCCGTTTCGGCGGCGGCAATCAGCAGGTCTGTCTGCCGGCAAAGGAAGGCAGGAATCTGCAAGATATCCACGTATTTGGCCGCAATGGCTGCCTCTTCATGGGCATGAATGTCGCTGGTAACAGGCAACTTGTATTTTTCACCCACTTTTTTCAGGAGTTCCAGGCCGGTATCATCGCCCAAACCGGTAAAGGAACCGGCACTGGTCCGGTTGGCTTTGCGGTAAGAAGCCTTGAAAACGTATGGGATACCAAGGTTGCGGCAGATACCGGACACTTTGTCTGCCACTTCCATCACCAGTTCTTCGCTTTCCACCACACAGGGGCCGGCGATCAGGAAAAAACTGTTTTTGTCGTAGGTCTGACCCTCAAAAAGGGAGGTTAAAAATTTTTCCATGGCGCAAAGATAGGCAGAGAAATTGGCCAATGTGATAATTAGTCAATGAGCCAAGGCAAATGCAATGACGAATGGCGAATGACGAATGACGAATGCAATGTGCCAATGAGCCAATTTGTAAATGAGCCAAGGCAAATGCAATGACGAATGGCGAATGACGAATGACTTCAGCCCACTGATCAACGAGAAACGTTAAACCTGAAACGATAAACGCATTTCGCATCCCAACCGCTCTCGCTCTCGCTCCCACTCCCACTCAGTGTCCGATGGCTTTCAGAAACTCGTCTTTTTTTCTTCTGGCCACGGTAACGAAGGTTCCGTTCTGCAATTCTATCTGGCCGCCATCGCCCTTGATATATCTTTTGATGTAATGCAGGTTGATGATGTGCGAGTGATGGGGGCGAAAGAACACGTCGGTTGGAAGCATGTCTTCAAAATCTTTCAGGGTTCTGCTGGCGATCAGCTTGGGGTAATTGGTGAAGTATATGGCTGTGTAATTGCTTTGCGCTTCGAGGTGTACGATGGTGGAAATGTCAAAAAACAGGAACCCTTCCAGGGTGGGAATGGCGAGTTTATTGAGGGTTTGAATGGAATGCAGGTTGTGTTCGAGTGTTTCCAGTTTTTTTTCCGTGAGCGGATGACCGCTCTGTTGCTGAATTTTATCCACGGCGGATTTCAGTTCTTCAATGTCAACGGGTTTTAACAGGTAATCAAAGGCGGCATATTTGATGGCTTTAATGGCGTACTGATCATAGGCAGTGGTGAAGATGATATGAAAATCTTTGTGCTGCAGGTGGCGGAGCATCTCGAAGCCATCCATACGGGGCATTTCAATATCGAGAAACAGGATCTGCGGATTGAATTTCTCCACCAGTTCGATGCCTTCGGTGCCATCGGCGGCTTCGCCCAGCACTTCCACTGTCGGACAATAATCCTGCAGTTTCTGTTTGAGGGCGATCCTGCCCTTGGCTTCGTCATCGATGATAATGGCTGTCAGCATTATTTCAGTTTTAAGAATAGTTTGACTCTGGTACCGGCAGGCTGTCCGTTCGAGAAAAGATCTTCCACTTCCACGGAAGCATTCGATTCGTTGTTGAACAGTTTCACCCGGTCGCTGGTGATCTGCATACCGTACGACTGCCTTTCTTTTTTGAGCGAATTGCTTTCCGCGAAACGCCCCACTCCATTGTCTTCCACAATATATTCGAGATGGCCGTTTTGCCGGCGGATGCATACTTCGAGATGTCCGTTATTGTCTGTTCGGTTGCGCAATCCATGCAGGATGGCATTTTCCACGAACGGCTGAATGATCATGGCGGGCACTTTGTAATCGTGTTGCAGCAGGTTTTCATCGGCCTGGATGCTGGCGGTGAATTTATTTTCATTCCGGAGTTGTTCGAGCTCTATATAGAGTCTGAGGGTATCCACATCTTTGCCAAGGGGTATCATATTCTGTTTGGAGCTGTCCAGGATATTGCGGATCAGCTTGGCGAATTTGTTGAGGTACACCGTTGCCCGGTATTTGTCGTTGCTCTGTATCAGCGCGTCGATGCTGTTGATGCAATTGAATATGAAGTGCGGATTCATCTGGGCACGAAGGGCCATCATTTCTGTTTCCGCGATTCGGTGTTTCATTTCTGCTTCATGGCGGATGGAGGCGATTCGGCGCCTGACAAGCAGCGTAATGATCGAAGCAATCAGCGCAATGGCGGCAGACCTGAACCACCAGCTTTGCCACCAGGGAGGCAGGATAGTGAAAGTGAAACTGGCCATCTCGGGGCTCCACCTGGCATCGCTGTTGGCGGCCCGCAACTCGAAAGTGTAATCGCCCGGTGGCAAACTGGTATAGGTGGCATAGTTGCGCGTATCCGGCCTTGTCCAGCTATTGGACAACCCTTTCAGGCGATAGGAAAACTGGTTCTTGTTGGGGATGGAAAAATTATTGACGGAAAAATGAATGGTCAGGAAATTTTGGCTATGGTTAAATGAAAGCTGCTTTACCAGGTTCAGCGCCGAATCTGTTTTCCAGGGGATATCATTAACCTGCAGGGAGGTGAGCAGGGGCTTTGGCGAAAATTCATTGGATCGCAACTGGAAGGGATTGAAGCTGGTGATGCCGCCAACCCCTCCAAAGTACAGGGTACCGTTTCCGTCTTTCATGGCGCAGGCGGTATTGTATTCCAGGAAAGAAAGTCCGTTACCGAGGTCATAGTTCTGTAACTCATAAGTATCCGGATTGATCTTGTACAAACCGGTATTGGAGCTGACCCAGAAAAATCCACTCCTGTCTTTTTCAATTGCATAGCAAACATTCGATTCGTTGGAAGCCTTCAGGTCGATATGCCGGATTACCTTTTGTTTTTTCCAGTCGTATATCACCACGCCATTATCAGTGGCGAGCCAGAAATTGGCGCCATCGGCAAGGAGGTGACGGGCATAAATGGAGTACCTCTTTATTTCTTCAATCACCGAGTAACTATTATTACGGTAATCGAATCGAACGAGGCCGGCGCCTACTGTGCATATCCAGAGAACCTGACTGCTGTCCTCATAAATATATCGCCCAATGTAATTGTTCGTTTCCATCAGGTTCCGGGTACAGGGCTTCCAGTTTCGGTCTTTCAGAGAAAAGAATACAGGGCCGTTTTCGCCGGTGATAAAGAGGCTGTCGGCCTGCTGAAGTTTATGAATAGAATATAATTTTTTTGCAGTGAGCAGATTCTGTTCATCGTTGAAAGTTAATCTGCCGCTCTTGCGGTCCAGGTTGATCAGTCCGCCCCAGCTGGCAATCCAGAGATTGTCGTGTTCGTCTTCGGCTATGTCGTAGATGGTATTGCTGATCCTTCCGAATCGGGAGGATTCGGAATAGGAAATGAATTCATTTTTTCCGGGCTGCCACCTGGCCAGGCCTTTGTTCTGTGTACCAACGTAAACCGACCCGTCGCGGCAGCGAAATAGAGTAAAGACCATGTTGTCGGGCAGCGACCGTTCGTTTACTGGCTCTTTGCTGTAAGTCTGAAACTGGTATTTGAGCGGATCGAATTTCGCGACCCCGCTTCCACTGAGCCCGCACCAGATCAAACCCTGCCGGTCTTTGAACAGGGACAGCACAAAATTCTTCCCCAGCGAGCGGCTGTCGTAAGGGTTGTTCATAGCGGTTTCCACCTGTTGGTGCGAAGGGTCATATCGAATTACCCCATTGCCCCTGGTTCCGATCCACAGGTTGCCGTTATTGTCTGTGGTAAAGCAGCCGATGCCATTGGCGGGCAATGGAAATTCGTGTACGTCTTTGGAAGACGACAATGTGCCATCGAGATAATAGCATCCCTGAGCAAGGGTTCCCACCCAAAGGGCATCGCGGTAACTGTATAGTTCCTTTATTTCCGGGAAGGAATAATTCGGTATCAACGGTTTCGTATCATATCCATCGCCCCTCGGACTGAGGTAATAAAGCTGATTGAAGATTGCGACGATCAGTTTGCCATCGTGTTCCACCAGGCTGTTGACCTTGGCCCTTGAAAGACTGTCGCCAAAATAGCTGGTCAGTTTTTTCTGCAGTGTATTGAGCAGCATCAGCCCGCGGTTGTAGGTGAGTATCCAGTATTCATTTTCCCGGAAGCTGACGATCTTCTTGACCGGTACATTATTCAGCAGTCCTGCATAAGGGTAGATTTCTGTAACCGTCATCAGGGAGTCTTTGCGGGGCAGGTAGAGGCAGGCCCCGCGAATAGTGCCAATCCAGAGCAATTGATGCTGACTGTCGTAATGAAGCGAAGAGATATAATTGGAAGGCAGTTTGCGGCCGATATCTGTTTGCGGCAGGAACACCTTGAACTCTTTGCCATCGTAACGATTCAGTCCGTCCTGGGTACCCAGCCACATGAAACCGTTTCCGTCTTGCGCGATCGAGTAGCAACTGTTTTGCGAGATGCCCTGGTCGGAAGTATAGTTTTCAAAAAGAAGTGCCTGTCCCCTGGCCACGCAGGTCAGCAGGCAACAGCTAATTACTACCAGGATCGGGCGCATAACTAAAGCTACTTTAATTTTCTTGTACACCCCATGTCGCCAGTTACCTGGTTCTTCCCCTGCATTTTACGAAAGCAGGACCAGAAAGCAAGGCTCGACCGAATGGGTGTTATTGCAAAGTCTTGGGGGAAAGGTCATCAATTCCGGGGTCTGTATTTTTAACATTGAGCCAATGGCGGGGGCCAGTTATCAACTTGCTACAGATCGTAGTAAAAACAAAGCCGCAAAGTTCCAGCTGAAACTGCGGCTTCTTGGATGGATGGTCAAAGGGTTAGCAGCACTTAAAAAAGCAGAACCTTCTCCAATCGGGTCGGTTCGTAAAGAGAGATATCAATTGTTCCTGGTTGGTCGATCGGGCGGTAATTTGCGGAACAAGTAGCAACCGGAAAGCCGGATTGAGCGGTTACCGGAAAACAATGAGCGGGCGGAGGAAAAGCATGGCTAATGTGCCAATGGGCCAATAAGCCAATGACGGATTGCGAATTACGAATAGCGAATCCAATTTGCCAATGTGACAATTGGTCAATTAGTCAATCACTGTTGTCCGGATGAAACTTTGCTGGGAAGAAAATGATGGCCCCGTTTTCTTTCACATCCTTTCCATCATATTCACTTACTCCAGCCCTCACCCCCGGCCCCTCTCCCAAGGGCGAGGGGGGGGATTATATATGGTTGCAACCAACGTATCGCATTCCTGTTTACAATTCGTCATCCGCCATTCGTAATTCGTCATTGCATTGGCTCATTTCCCTGACTTGAGTTGGTTTGCAGTTTACAGTTTGAAGTTTGCGGTTCATTCGATATTCGTCATTCGTCATTCGTAATTGCATTGGCCCATTAACCAATTGGCCCATTGGCAAATTGTGTTCGCCATTCGTCATCCGCCATTCACGACTCGCACCCGCTCCCGCTCCCAAAATACCTGGACGCAAAGACAAAGAACCGCGAAATACGCAAAGAGAATGT
>CAZSAQ010000011.1:47459-70038 GCA_964605065.1 uncultured Chitinophagaceae bacterium | reverse complement strand
ACAAAGTACTAAGTAGTCTAAGATTAATTGACCATGGTTCGTAATTCGTAATTCGTCATTCGCCATTCGCCATTTGTAATTCAACCATTGGCCCATTGACTAATTGTCACATTGGCAAATTGTGTCCGTCATTCGTCATTCGCCATTCACGACTCGCACCCGCTCCCGCTCCCAAAATACCTGGACGCAAAGGGCACAAAGAACCGCGAAGTACGCAAAGAGAATGTACAAAGTACTAAGTAGTCTAAGATTAATTGACCATGGTTCGTAATTCGTAATTCGCCATTCGCCATTTGTAATTCACCCATTGGCCCATTAACCAATTGGCCCATTGGCAAATTCGTAAACTGTATTTTCCTACTTTTGCGCATTATTATCAATTGCTTGTATGGTTAGAGACAAAATCCTGGTGATCGGGGCTTCCGGTCAGATCGGCGTTGAACTGACGCTCGCTCTTCGTAAAATTTATGGTAATTCCAATGTGATCGCTTCCGACCTGCGGGAACAAAACCCCCTGCTGGAGGGCACGGGTCCTTATGTAAGCATGGATGTCATGAACAAGGAAATGCTGCATGTGCAGGTGATCCGTCAAAACATCACGCAGATTTATCTGTTGGCCGCTATCCTTTCCGCCACCGGCGAAAAGAACCCCAACCTGGCCTGGAACCTCAACATGGCCGGCCTGCTGAACGTGCTGGACATCGCCCGCGAAGAAAAGATCAAAAAAGTGTACTGGCCCAGTTCCATCGCGGTTTTCGGACCAACCAGCCCCAAGCAAAACTGCCCCCAGCAAACCATCATCGAACCCACTACCGTGTATGGCATCAGCAAATATGCCGGTGAGTTCTGGTGCAATTATTATTTCCAGCGGTTTGGTGTGGATGTACGCAGTCTGCGATATCCCGGTCTGATCAGCTATAAATCCGCCCCCGGTGGCGGAACAACCGACTATGCGGTGGAGATATTTCACGAAGCGCTCGAAGAACAGAAATACCAGTGTTTCCTGAAAGAAGATACCTACCTGCCCATGATGTATATGCCCGATGCCATCCGGGCAACTATTGAACTAATGGAAGCACCGGCCGACCGGATACATGTCCGTACTTCCTATAACCTTTCTTCAATGAGTTTTTCTCCCGCCGAAATTGCCGCCGCGATCAAAAAACATATTCCGGCATTTGCGATCTCTTACAAACCCGACTACCGGCAGGCCATTGCCGACAGCTGGCCGCAGAGTATCGACGACCAGGTAGCGCGTAAGGATTGGGGCTGGAAGCATGAATTCGACCTGGAGAAGATGACTGCCGATATGTTGCAAAACCTGCCGCAGTAGGGATTATCCGCCGTTGCAGGTGTCGGCATTTATCGCTATCTTGACAGTAAGAATGCGTCGCGTTGCCTCATCCATAATCATCCTCCTGGTATTTTTCAGCTTCCAGTACGGTAAGGTGATGAACTACCTTTATTGTAAATGGCAGGCAGAGAAAATACAGCAGTTAAAAGATTGTGGTTGCGAACAACACCTGACCGGGCTGTTTGCCGACGATCAGACCCACAGTTCCCCTGCCACCCTGAAGGAGATCGCCTTCGAGTACGCGGAGAAAGGAGAGATCACCCTCACCACCATCCCTGTTGAATCGGCTGACACGACTGGCGGCTTTTTCACCTCCCTTTATTTTTACCGGTTCACCAGCGGACTGCTTCGTCCCCCCATCGCCTGATCTCAATCATCTAATTAAAACTGGTTAGCTGCCCGCACAGGCGGCATCATTTGCATGCTATTATCGATAATGGCAGGCCGGTTGCCTGGCCAGCCATCATTCCATTCACCCAATACTTTTTTTATATGAAAAATATTATTTTGACAGTTATCGCTATCTGTTTTTTTATGCTGACTTCCTTTGCACAGGAAGCTCCCTATATCTCACAAAAAATAAAGGACGCTTACGGCAACCCGATGTTGTTGGGAAAATGTTCGAGAGACGCCTTGCGCGAAGCGCCGTTTGCAAACTGGTTCGAGTCGAACTATAACAACTATGTAGTGGATACCGCCACCTGCCAGTTTATACGTCCATTGCTGAAAGATAAAAAGATCACCATCTTCATGGGGACCTGGTGCGGCGACAGCCAGCGTGAGGTGCCCAAGATATTGAAGATGCTGGACTGTTGTGATTTCCCGCCGCAGCAATTGCAACTGGTGATGGTCAGTAACCAGCAGGGAACCTATAAGCAAAGCCCCCAACATGAGGAGCAGGGAAGAAATATCGTTCGCGTGCCTACCGTTATTATCGAAACCGCTGGCAAAGAGCAGGGCCGTATTGTGGAATACCCCATTGCCAGCCTCGAGAAAGATCTGCTGAAGATTCTTCGCGGCGACGGCTATGTTCCCAATTACCACCAGGAGCGGGTGAGCGCGAGATAAAGTTAAAACGGGAGGGATTGTCGCCGCCTTTACACAGCAGGGTGCAGACTTGTTGAATCAACACATAAATTTGCCGCTATGAAATTCCTCGTAGCGGCATCTTTATTTATTGTACTGTCTTTTTCTGGTAAGGCACAATCCGGCAACCGTCTTTTCCAGGGATCCTGGAGAGGTGAATTGCACCGGGAAGACGGAAAGCTGGTTGTGTTTTTATTCGACCTGAAAAAGACCGGAAGCCAGTGGGCTATAGTTATTAAGAATGATAAGGAAAGAATCCCGCTTAAGAAAGTACGGGTTAACGGAGACTCGGTATTGTTCGAGATGCCCTTGTTCGAATCGGCGTTTAAAACAGTACTGCAACCGGATGGGTCGCTCAGGGGCACCTGGTTCAAGGGAACGGCTAACCAAACCCAGCAATGGTTGTTTACTGCTGTTCCCAATATCATCAATCGCTTTGAGCCTGCCGATGGAAAGGCAACGGTGAATGTATCGGGGCGATGGATGCTTGGCATTTCCAGGCCGCCGGATACGAAAACAAGGCCCGCCATTGCGGAATGGAAACAAACCGGGCAGCACCTCAGCGGTACGATCCTTGCCCCTTCCGGAGATTACCGTTACCTGGAGGGAACAGTAACGGGCAACCGCTTTTTACTGTCCACCTTCGATGGTGCACATGCCTACCGGTTTGAAGGATATGTTGGGAAAGAAGGCAAAATCGATTCCGCGTGGTTTTATTCCGGCTATGCCGGCGTGGAAATATTTACCGGATTTCGAGATGCGAATGCCAAATTGCCGGACGTAGGAAATGTGCCCGTATTGAAAGAGGGGCAGCAATCGATCAGCTTTAACGGAAAAGATCTGGAGGGAAAGATGGTTTATTCTACCGACCCTCGTTTTAAAAATAAAGTGGTAGTACTGCAATTAATGGGGAGCTGGTGCCCCAATTGCATGGACGAAACCAGGTTTTTGAGTGAGTACTATAAAAAGAACCGGCATCGCGGCGTGGAGATGGTTGCCCTGGCCTATGAGTACAGCACCGATTTTGAGCGTAGTAAGATAACCGTGGACAAATTCAGGCAGCGGTTCGCGGTCGACTATCCCATGCTTATTACAGGTGTATGGGTAAACGACAGCCTTCGCACCGAAAAAACAATTCCTGAAATCAGCCCCATTAAGGCATTTCCGACAACGATTTTCATCGGAAAGGACGGAAAAGTTAAACATATTGAAACAGGCTTCAGTGGTCCCGGCACGGGAGCTTACTACGGCCTTTACCGGAAAGAGTTTATTGCCCGGATGGAACGTTTGTTAGCCGAATAAGTTTGCAGGATAGTCTGTTGTTTTACTCGATTATGCAGTATATTTAAGGGCACTTAATTTCACTGTAATGATTGCCCGTATGAATAAAACCATCATCGCCTTATCCCTGTTATTATTTGCCTTCGCTTCCTGCAAGAAAAGCAGCTCCGGCGGATCCGACAACTCCATCACCATTTATAATGTAACCCAAAACAGGCTCGAGGTGTCGACCACCTTTACCTTTGAGGTCTATCTCGATAAACCTGCCACCAGCGAGGTGACTGTTAACTATGCCACCGAACCTGGTACTGCTTTGGCCGATAAAGACTATGTAACAAAAACAGGCACCTTAACGATTCCTGCCGGTCAGAACCGGGCCACGATACCTATTGAGGTGAAGGGTGACAGCTTGCGAAAGGAGAGCCAGCTGTTTTTTGTGCAGCTCAGCAATCCTAAAAACAGTACGATCAAAGTAGGAAAGGGAACGGGTACCATCAAAAATGACAACGGCTTGTATTTTCCGGTAGACAATACCGGGTACAGCACCCCTGCTACCTATCCCGGTTATACGCTTACCTGGAGTGATGAGTTCAGCGGAAGATCCGTAGATGGCAGTGCCTGGACATTTGAATCCGGCAACAATGGCGGCTGGGGAAACAATGAACTGGAAAATTATACCGGCCGCAGCGAGAACGTGTTTGTATCGAATGGCAACCTGATCATCGAAGCGCGAAATGAAACCTTTGGCGCACAGAATTATACTTCTACCCGGATGATCACTAAAAACAAAAAGGTATTTAAGTATGGCCGGATTGATATTCGGGCCAGGATGCCCAAAGGAAAGGGTATCTGGCCTGCCTTGTGGATGCTGGGAAATAATATCGATGTGGTCAACTGGCCTAATTGCGGCGAGATCGACATTCTTGAATTACTTGGCCACGAGCCCAACAAAATATATGGCACCATGCATTGGGGCACCGGTGGCGGCAGTCATGGTTCCAAAGGAAGCAGTTATGTGCTAAACCCGGGGTCTTTTGATCAGCAATTCCATGTGTACAGCCTGATCTGGAAGCAGGATTCTATTAAAGTGCTGATCGATGACCAGGAATATGTGCAGGTTACCAAGGCGGATGTAGGAGCCACCTATCCATTCAATGCCGATTTCTTCTTCATATTCAATATTGCCGTGGGTGGCAATTGGCCCGGCTCACCTGACGCGACCACCTCTTTTCCCCAGCGAATGATTGTGGATTATGTGAGAGTGTTTCAGTAGAAGTTGATTTCGCTGATAGGCAGCTTTGTTGGCGGCTCGGTTGCATTTTTAGATTAGCATACCGGTTTTTGATTATTTAGGTAAACTAAAACCTGGGACTACAAGTGAATGTAAGGTCAAATAAAAAGAATTGTAAATAATATAAAGAAGAAAGATAATCTGAAAAGCAATCGTAGCAGCCATCCCTGATTTGGGTATCCTGAATGGATATTTCTTACCAAGCCAGATCAATGCCACTTCAGGCAATGCCGAAATCGCCAGTTTTATCAGGTGTATTATCCACCCCGAAAAGTCAGGAGCTCCATACCATATGTACAAAAGGAAAGAGCTTGCCGTAAAGCTGAAACTCAAACCCACGAAGATCATCGTCAGGTACCATCCCGATTGCTTTAGGCGTATCAGCCGGATACAACCCAATACCCCGATTACGATCGGCAAAAAAAAGACAAATGCATTGACTGGCTCATACAGAAAGTCCGTGACCATTGACAGGTAGGCATCGAAATATTGGATCAGGGTAATCAGGATAAATACGGCCAGGATGGCGCCAGTGGCTTGGGCCACCCTGCTTACTTTCGTTTCCTCTTCTTTTTCCCGGAGAAAAAAATCAAGAACGTCTTTTTTAGCCTGGCTTTCCTGTTCCAATTTTTCCGCGATCTCTTGCTCAACTTTGTTTTTCCTTGCTATGGAATTATTCGCCAGGGATGTTACTGTTTCTTCATCCAGTTGGCGATGTGTCCATTCCGCCTCGGCAGCCTGTATGGCCGCAGGCTGGTAACGATTCCTACTTTGCAATACCTCCCAAAGGGCGGCATTGTCCAGCGATTTGAAGTGATCGGCAAACTCAGACGGAGTCATGCATTAAATGTAATACAAATAGCCGATCACAAGTATGTGTACCCGCAACTATTCAATTTTTTGCAGATACATAAGCCGGAAGGTGTTTTCCGATCAGGCTGGTCCAGCCTTGCTGAAAACTCTGGATGGCGAAGTCGGGCATATCTTTCGGGAAGCTATCCAGTCCTTCGTGGGTAATTCTTACCAGGGTACCGCCGCTGCGGGGTATCAGGTCGAAGGTTACGGTTGAAAAACCCGGGTAGCCTTTGTATTGCCAGCTGTAGCTAAGTTTTTGTGCCGGTACTACCTCCAGCACTTTACAGAGATGGATATATTCCTCGCCCTTCGCTCCCTTTCCCGGGAAGCTGAACTCGAAGCCCGGCACTGCCTTAAAATCGTCAAGAGTGAAATACCATTGTTTCATCTCGTCTTTGTTGGTGAGAGCCTGCCAGATGCGGTGAGCGCTGGCCTCTATGAACTGTTCGATTACCAGTGGTGTGCTGTTCATTTTCGTTTTGATTTGGAAATGGATGAATGGGAGGCAGGTGCTTTCTTATTCGCCGTAACCGGTTCTTTTTCGACCAGTGATTTCAGGGCTTCCAGTTTATGCGACCAGAAGGATCGGTATTGCTCTGTCCATGCGTGCACTTCTTTGAGGGCCGACAGCCGGGCGGCGCAGATTCTTTCGCGCCCCTGCTGCCGGATCTGTATCAGGCCGCATTCCGACAGTATTTTGATGTGGAGCGAGACCGCCTGACGTGTCATGTCGAACTGTTCCGACAGGCTGTTCAGGTTTTGGGGGTGATGGGACAGCAGATGAATGATCTGTCGCCGGGTCGGGTCGGCAATGGCCTGGAATACATCTCTGCGTGCCTCCATAATATGCAAGTGTTTGCTTGCAAATATATAGGCAAGTATTTACTTGCGCAAATTTATTTTCTGCTCACCCCTCAGGCTCGGGATGATCGGTTCTAGTAAGAGGGTGGATAGTGGAGGGCAAAATTACTTTATAACTGTTGGGGATTTAGGACCATCGAGCCGATTTCGGATAGATATCAACATGGCAATCAGAATAGGGTATGCGAATTTCTGAAAAGAGACGCGGCAAGTGTTTACGCTTATTCGACGGGGATATTAGCACGTCTGTCGGGAAAAACGACACAGTTGTAAAAAAAAAATTGTTGATAGGAATAAATGAAATAGATTCGGTATGGATTGTCGACTTAGCCCTGACAGATAGACGTTAGGTATGATAAGGCAAGGGCGTTTGAAAGTGGGCTGAATTGCTGTCTTGGATGTTTTTCATAAACCAGTAATTCGAGGCGGAAGTAATATATTCTTATAATAACTAATTGCATCAGTTTTTTATTTCGACTGAAATGAGATGGCGTCTTTGTATTGTGCTTGTATTGCTTTGCCTGACTACCCACCTGTTGCAGGCCCAGAATACTTCGTTGAGAATAGAAAAGGTTGTAGACCTTCCTGGTGCTGTTTTACTGAAAATTCGTCGTAGCGCTGATAAAATGGAGATGCGTTTAGAAAAACAGACGCTTAGCTATCTGCAGGAACTGGCCAAACAGGAAGCAAGGCTTAAAGGAAAACTATATAGAATAGATTCAGCAGCCGCCAGGCAAATTTTTCAGGAATCAGATTCATTATATTCCAGGTTAGGAGCACAGATACAAAAGAAAACAGAAGGGAATAATCCATTGCACAACAGCTATCTTCCTTTCTTAGATACGCTCAAAACCTCGCTTCAATTCATAGATCAATCAGACCTGGATATTAAAAAGCAGACATCAGGGTATGGGGAAGAGGTGAAAGCTACGCTCAAACAGCTTCATCAACTCCAGGGAAAGTACAATCAGACCGAGGAGATAAAGAAAATGCTGATCGAAAGGAAGCAATTTCTGAAGCAAAAGCTTTCGCAGACAGCCCTGGCCCGTGAATTCCGGAGGTTTGAACAACAGGTTTATACCTATCAACAGCAGGTAAAAGAATACTCCAATATTTTAAATGATCCCCAAAAATTGGAAGCAACAGCAATAAGGCTTTTGCAGCGCATCCCGGCTGTGGCAGAGTTTCTTTCAAGGAACTCGGAGCTGGCCAGCTTATTCAGGCTTCCCAATTCTTCTACCCCTGGTAGTGCTACTTCTGTTCCCGGACTTCAGACCAGGAGTTCCGTGTTGCAACAAATGCAGCAGACTCTCGGCACCTCATTTGATCCGCAACAAGTCATTCAGCAAACTAACCCCGGCCTGTCGGGCCAATTGAATCAACTGAAAGATAAGATAGGTCAGTACGGAAAGGGCGGTAGTACGGACGAGGATCTGCCGGGTTTCAAAGGAAACAGTCAGAAGGGGAGACCTTTTGGCAAGAGACTCGAGGCGGGATTCAATATACAATCCGTAAAGGCCAATTATTATTTTCCGATGACCAGTGACCTCGCTGTTTCAATAGGTTACCGGTTCTCCGATCGTAACACCGCAGGATTGGGTATTGCTTATAAAATAGGTTGGGGATCTGGCTGGAGAGATATCCGGGTGACTCACCAGGGACTCGGATTAAGAAGCTTTTGGGACTGGAGATGGAAAGGGAGTTTTTGGCTGAGTGCGGGTGCTGAATTAAACTACCGCAGCCAGATCAAAAAAATTGATCTGTTTAAAGATTTGAACGCATGGCAGAAATCTGCCATGCTTGGAATCAGTAAAAAATACAAAGCCGGAAAAAAGCTGCAGGGAAGACTACAGTTGCTTTACGATTTTTTACACGAAAGACAGGCCCCGGCTGCTCCACCGCTGGTTTTTAGAGTGGGGTACACTTTTACAAAATAAAACCCGAAACAACTGAACTGTATGATAAAGAAGTATGGTCTCTTTTTGTTCCTTTTAATGACTGTTGCGCTACTTGCTGAATCACAACCTTCACAAACACAAGCGTTCTTACCTAAGGTTTTGCCTGCTTCGCCGGAAGCTGCCGGAATTGCCCGCTACGGCAATATTCCCGTGAATATGTTTACAGGTGTTCCAGATATTTCCATTCCCTTGTATGAAATACAGGTCGGGGAATTAAGAGTTCCCATTACTCTTAGTTATCACGCGGCGGGAAATAAAGTAAGTGATATTCCCTCCCGCGCGGGTCTGGGGTGGAGCATATCTGCAGGGGGAACTATCAATCGACGAATGATGGGCAAGCCCGATGAACAGTCGGGAAACTATTTGAGCGGAGTTACCGCTAAGGCTGTAAGCGAAATCAATACAGCAACGCAGGCAGGACTGGATTATTTATGGGGAGTAACACAAGGAAACATTGATGCGGAGCCAGATATCTATTCCTATAGCTTTCCGGGTAAGTCAGGGAAATTTGTATTTAACCAGCGCGATAATTTTAAGCCGATAATTATGCCTTATGATCCGATTACGATTAGCCGCAGCCATCCCAATCAGTCTACCATGCTTTTTTCGGTAACTGATGAAGGAGGGATCCAATACAAATTTGATGCGCCAGAATGGACAAGCAATAGCTCGGGTTCAGGGACAGTGAACGCTATTTCATCCTGGATGTTAACACAGATGATCTCTTCCAACAAGCAAGACACAATTTCTTTTTCTTACAATAATTCAACTGGTTCTACAACGCAGGATTCTCATTATTCTGAGTACATAGTAGTCAGCGATGAGATTACTCAGACTGAAAATAATTATAGCTACGATCCCGGAACCGGGTATGTAAGTTTTGGATATGTTACTACCTATGGGCAAGTGCCTACTGAAATTGTATTTAAGAATGGCAAAGTCGTTTTTGAAGCTGGCTCTCAGGCTCGGGAAGACTTCAATTCAACTACCGCTCCCAATCGCCTGAATGCTATTAAAGTTTATAATTATGATATTGTTTCAAACAGTTACAATCTGATAAGAATCATTCAGTTTTACCACAGTTATTTTATCAACGGTACGGACGATTACACCAAACGTTTAAGGCTTGATGCGGTGTCGATCATGAGCAGTACGGGTAACGAGGTGGAAAAATATAGTTTTGAATACAATACTGCGGTGGGACTTCCCAGAAAGGAATCCAAGATGAAGGATTTTTGGGGCTACTATAACAATAAAGATAATAGCACCCTGGTCCCCAGGATGCAGATTCCTTATACAACTCAGTCAGGAACCACAAATATCTGGATTGGGAGCAATATTACGGACGGAAGAGAACCTGATCCGAATTATATGCAGGCATGGGTGTTGAATAAGTTATATTATCCAACCGGAGGGTATACTGAATTTGAATTTGAAACCAACAAATATTTGGACGAACAAAGCAATGTCAAGTATGCGGGAGGTCTTCGAATAAAAAAGTTGAAAAACTATGACGGAATTACCAGCACTCCAATCGTGAAAACTTATAAGTATGGTACGGGGGAATCTGGTAACGGGCGGGCAAACTTTATTTTGAATAACTATTTCTTTCAGAGTTCACAGACAAACCGTTCCTGGAAATCGATATATCCTGGTTGCGCTGCGACTGCCTTAAAAAGAGCCCGAACTTTTTTTTCCAACCCAACTATCGACATCGAACCATACGATGGTTCTCCAGTGGTATATCCCTATGTGACTGAATATGTCGGGGATGAAACGAATAATCAGGGCAGAACGATTTATCAATTTAATGATCATGTTGATCCATTAAATCTGGTAACTGCTTATGGCAGGCCAATCATTACTACTTACCATTTCAATAGGGGGCAGTTGATCGACAAATTGATTCAAAAGAAAACTTCCGGGGGAATTTTCAAGAAAGTATCGCAGACGACTAATGCCTATGAGTATTTTGCGGAGCAGTCTACTTCGTATTTAGGCCTGGTAGCCTTTAAGTGGCGCATCAACCAAAACGTGTCCGATAATTTTCCCTGGGGGCCCGTTAATACCGGAACCTGTCCCGACAATGAAGACACCTATAGCTACAGATTCGAAAACTATTCGATTCGTACCGGTGATAACAGGTTGAAAGAGACATCTGAGATTGTATATGATGAGAATGACGATTCCAAGTCGTTTTCAACCCTTACTAAATACTACTACGACAATTTTAACCACATGCAGGTTACGCGCGTGGAAACAACTAATAGCCGGGGTGAGACCCTGGTAAATACCAGGAAGTATCCCCATGACATGGCGCCAACGTCCCCATATAATGATATGGTGACAAAGAATATGTGGAATCGGGTAGTAGAGGAGAAGCTAACCAATACTTCTACCAGTACACAACTTTCATTGCTCAAGAATAATTATAGCAATTGGGGCAACGATAATTACCTGCCGGGAAGTATAGATCTCCAGGTGGCTTCGAATGCTAATGAAACCAGAGCTCAGTTCACCAAGTATAATATCCGCGGCAGTATCCAGGAAATGAACAAGTCCGACGATGTGAAGATGGTTTATATATGGGACTATCAAAATGCGTTGCCAGTTGCTGAAGTAGTGAATGCAGCAGAAAGCGAAGTAGCTTATACCAGTTTCGAATCTGATGGAAAGGGAAACTGGACGTTCAGCGGAACCGTAAATATTGATCCTACTGCAATTTCCGGAAAGCGGGTCTATAATTTGAGTAACGGCGCGGTAACAAAATCTACCGGGCTCAGTTCCACTGCCTATTATATACTTTCTTATTGGACAAAGAATTCGAGTGCCTATTCGATATCGGGTACCCAAAGCGGATATCCCATCGCTGGCCCAGTTGTCAACGGATGGCGTTGTTTTATACATAAGGTATACGGGGTAACTACCGTAAGTCTGTCCGGATCCGGGCTGGTTGACGAAGTCAGGTTGTATCCGTTTAAAGCCACCATGGCAACCTCCACCTATGAACCACTGATAGGAGCCTCCTGTAAAATTGATGTTAATAACATAATTACTTATTATGATTATGACGCAGCCGGAAGACTTAAAGTTATTCGTGATCAAAATAGAAATGTCAGAAAAGTGTTCTGCTATAACTATACCGGTCAAACAGTGGATTGCAATTCGATTTACAAGAATGTTGTGTATAATCAAAGTTTTACCAGGAATAATTGCGGTTCGGGTTACACAGGAGGCTCGGTTACTTATACTGTTCCGGCAAATACTTATGTGTCAACCATCAGCCAGGCGGACGCCGATGCCAAGGCGCAGGCGGATGCACTCTTGAATGGGCAGAATTATGCCAATGTCAACGGTACCTGTACTCCGAATGTTACGATGTATAACGTGAATGGATACAATACGAAGGCCTATACTTACAATGTAAAATTCACCAACAACAGCACGGGACAGGTTTATACCTTTACTTTACCCGCCAATACCTCCTCCGCCTCTTACAGGGGTCAGGTACCCGCGGGAACCTATACGGTTCAATTCTTTCCTCAAAGCAATTCAGTTACGGCCACCTTTTACATAAATGGATATAGTCAATATGCAACCGGGGGTGCCATATTCTATAATATTTCTGTTAATGCCACTGCGTTGGCGTATATGAATTAATTGATAAATGATTATTTTATGAGATTGACTATGCTTTTGTTTATACTTGGCTTCTGGGGAGCTGCCAGCCAGAACGGATTTTACGATTTGCAGGTGAAGGATATTAATGGCGATACGCTGTCACTTGCCTCTTTCTCAAATAAGAAAATAGTTTTTACACCCCTTAGTGCGGCAAAGCCAGATACGAGCCAGTTGATCACGTTGGAAATATTACAAAAAGCCAATACGGGGATTGTGTTTATCGCAGTGCCGGCCGATGATTTTGATGGCCCGGGAGAATCGCAACAGCTAAGGCTGTTTCAAAACCAGTTCTGTCCTTCGGTTATGATGACCTCCCCTATACAGGTTTCTAAATCCAGCGGACTTAATCAGCATCCCTTATTCAAATGGCTGACGGATGTAAACAGGAACGCTCATTTTGACAAAGACGCTACCAAAGATGGCCAATTATTTATGGTCGCGACCGGGGCAAAGTTATATAGCGTATTGGAGTTAAATGCGCCAATAGAGGTGATAGAACAGATGTTGCAATCAGGTAGTGACTTACAATAAACTTATCAGGTAAATAAAACTAATTAAACAATTGCCTTGTATGATAAGGTCCAAGTTATATTTGAGATACTGTTTTTTACTAATCGCGGTAGTGGTATCAGTAAACAGTATAACAGCCCAGGTAGTTCCTACCACGCAAGTTAATCCGTCTGCTCCGGCGGCCGTAAATACAGCGCCCGGAGCGTATGGAGGATCGAGCAAGTTAAACTTTGTACGATCCTGGGATGCCAGTGTACCCCAGACGGATCCTCTCGAGGTGATTTCAACTTCCCGGACAGTACAGGAAGTAAAAAGAAACTCGCAGTATTTTGATGGACTGGGAAGACCGTTGCAGGCAGTTAGCTGGAAAGCGAGCCCGGCGGGTTATGACATGGTTTCTCCGAGCCTGTATGACGAGTACAGCCGGGAGATTTATAAATACCTTCCATTCACATCCACTACATCCGACGGATCGTTTAAAAACAACCCCTTTACCGAGCAGGGGAACTTCTATAAGGGATTGTACGACCAGGATAATTACGGCGAAAAGGTTTACTATTCAAAATTCGACTATGAAAGCTCTCCTGCTGCCCGGGTGCTTAAAACAATGGCTCCCGGTAATAGTTGGGCGGGTAATGGCAGAGGTATTACTCAGAGTGTAGAAGCGAATGTGGCCAATGAGGTTATCAATTGGTCCATCAGCACTACATCAGGTTCGGTACCTACTACTTCCGGATTTTATAGCGCCGGTTCGATTGTAAAGAGCATGACGGTTGATGAGGATGGGAAACGGGTTATTTCTTACAAAGACAAGGATGGCAAGTTGATACTGAAGAAGGTAGATAATGGGGGGACAGACCTGGTAACGCACCAGAACTGGATTTGTACCTATTATATTTACGATCAGTTGACCAATCTTCGTTTTGTGTTACAACCCCGCGCGGTGGAATGGCTGAGAAATAACAGCTGGACTTTTGATGCCAGCACAGTCAGCAGTTCGAATCTTGCAAAAGAATTCTGTTTTGTGTATGAATACGACAGCCGAAACAGGATGATCAGTAAAAGAGTACCGGGCGCCGACGAAGTGATGTTGGTTTATAACAAAAGAGACCAACTGGTCATGAGCCAGGATGGAAACCTCCGGACAAACAATCAATGGCTTGTAACGCAATATGATGAATTGAACCGCCCTGTCAGAACGGGAATCATAACCAATGCTTCTGCGAGAGCAACCATTCAAACCAATGCAAATGCCGATATCAACTACCCCACACTGAATGCAACTGATATTTATACCGAAACGTACTATGACGACTACACCTGGGTACCCGGTGGTGTAACCGGTATTTCCGGTAGCCTGGATCAAACCTATATCAACAGCACCAATTTTATTCTGACATACAATGCCAGTCCCTACTATGCGCAACCGTTAACGGTAAGTACGGTAACCAAAGGGTTTGCCACCGGCATGAAGATCCGGATCATTGGAACCAGTAATTATTTGTACACCGTAAATTTTTATGACGAGTATGGTCGGGTCATCCAGTCCCGCAGTACCAATATTACTACCGGCGGATATGAAAGCCAGACCAACCAGTATGACTTCGAAGGGAAACTGCTCCGGTCGCATCTGTATCATAGTTATACTTCAGGGACAAGCCAGACCTACCAGGTTCTCACAAAAATGAATTACGATGCTACCGGGAGGTTGTTGACTTTGAAGAAGGCCATGAATGGGGGAGCCGATAAAACAATCGCCACCTACGAATACGATGAACTGGGCCGGATGAAAAAGAAGAACCTGGGGATCAAACCGGGAACCAGTTCTACCCCTTTGGAAGTGCAGGATATGAGTTACAATATCCGGGGTTGGGTCAATGGGATCAATAAAAAATTCGCCAACGCCGAAGCGGGAATAGAGAACTATTTTGGGATGACGCTGGACTACGATTTTGGATTCTCACAAAACCAATACAATGGCAATATAGCAGGCTCCAAATGGCGCACGATGGGGGATTGGGATCAGCGGGCCTATGGCTTTAGTTATGATCAAAGCAACCGGTTAAAGAAAGCTGATTTTACCCAAAACAGCAGTACCGGCTGGAATACCAGCGCCGGGATAAACTATAACCTGGAGAACATCAACTACGATCTTAACGGGAATATCACCCAGCTCAAACAATGGGGATTGAAAGGGATTACCAGCACGGTGATCGATGAGCTGGAGTATAAATACCTGAACAGTGATTTCAGTAATAAGTTATTGTCGGTGAAAGAACTGGTGGTAGGTAATCAGGATAATAAATTGGGGGATTTTACTGATAAAAACACCTCCCTGGATGACTATACCTATGATAATAACGGAAACCTGACGTTCGATAAGAATAAGAATATCACTTCCATTACTTATAACTACCTGAACCTGCCACAGGTCATTACAACCAACAAAGGAACCATCACCTATACTTACGATGCGGCGGGCCGGAAATTGAAGAAAGAAGTGAATGAAACCGGGGTAGGGATAAAAACCACCAATTATGTGGGCGGCTTTGTTTATGAAAATAATATACTCCAACTCATTACACAGGAGGAAGGACGCATTCGCTATAATACTGCCTCCAGTGTATTTGTGTATGATTATTTTCTGAAAGATCACCTGGGCAATGTTCGGATGGTTTTGACCGAGGAAGAGCAGCTCAACCAGTATCCCACGCTGTCCTTTGAGGGAACCTCGGGTACGCAGCAGGTGACCGATCAGAATACATTCTGGGAGAACAGCAGCGGACAATCGATCAATGTCACAGCTACGCGGGTAAGCCGGCCAGGAGCATTCGGGGATGCCACCGCCAATGGCAGCTACGTGCAGTTGTTAAGAAAGAGTACCGGATCAGTAGGCGCTACCAAGCTGGTAAAAGTCATGAGCGGGGACCGGTTACACCTGAAAGTGGATTATTATCATAATGTATCCAGCCCGAACAATACCGGCGCCAATGGGCTGAGCAGCATGATCAGCAGCTTGTTGGGAGCCCTTACCAACAGTCCCGCTACGGGAGCATTGATCAAAGACCAGGCCTCATCGGTGACCTCGGGCCTCAATGCCAGTACCGATGTAACGAATTTCTTCAGCGCTGAAAGTGGCGCTGGCGGAACAGCCCCCAAGGCCTACCTGCATGTGTTGTTATTTGACGAGCGGTTTAAGTTCGACAATGTCAACAGTTATGTAGCACAGGTGAGCGGCAGCCCCGGAAAGAATACCTTCGATAAGTTTGGAGCGAATGCGGTGAACGTAAAAAAGAACGGATATGCGTATATTTATATCAGCAACGAGAGTGATGAGCTGGTGTATTTCGACAACCTGATGTTCACACACGAGCGGGGCAGGATATTAGAAGAGACACATTATTATCCCTTTGGGTTGACCATGGCGGGGATAAGCTCGAAGGCAGCCAGTGCTTTAGATAACAAGTACGAGTACAACGGAAAGGAGAAGCAGGAGAGGGAGTTCACAGATGGTACAGGCCTCGACTGGTATGACTATGGGGCAAGGATGTATGATGCGCAAATTGCGAGATGGAATCATATTGATCCCTTGTCTGAATCAATGCGCAGGTACAGCCCGTATAATTATGCATTTAACAATCCGTCTCGTTTTATTGATCCGGATGGGATGATGGCGCAAGAAAGCATGTCAGATTGGATGAATCGATCAAATGAACGTAATAAAAGGAATAGAGGATCTTTGGAAGCGGTTGCACAATCAATGGAGGAAGCACTTGGACGGGCAGAGGAATATTTTCAAGAGCAAAGGAGACAATTCGGGATTGCAAAATTACGTGAAGCAATTGCAAATGCACTAACCGGAGAGCAAGATGACCCGAAAGATGAGAATGGCAGAAACTGTGGCTTATGTTGTTTAAATGCACTGCAGTCTAATTTGGAAACAATTTTAGGTGTGAAGGTGGCGAAAAAGGGTACGATAGAAAAAACTCTTTTAGGACTTACAGAAAAAGGACTTGCGAGTGGAGTTATTAATGTTTATGCGAGAAATAATGGCAAGATAGTTAGTTCAAGAAGCGGGGGTAGTGTGGATTTGAATACAACTTCAACAGGTATTCCAGATAAGCTAATTGAACTAACTGGTGGTAAACCAGGAATTTACTTTTTTGCTGTTGGAATCGCCGCAGGGTATCATTCAGCAGTTATTTCAGTGGTAACTGATGGCTCTGAAATTAATGATCCGTTATCAGGAAAAAGTTATAAAGGAAGCACAAAAAATCCACTTTTTATTTATATGGAAGATTATGGCGGAGTTCAATATATGAATAGACAGCAACTTGGGCAAACCGTCAGAAATTTACTTTATCATGCTCAAAGATTTTACCAAGGGTTTCCTGTCGAAGGTAAAACATTTGCGAACCCCGAGAAAGATATTAGCATTAGAGGACTGGTATGGCAGCTTTACAATCAATAAAAAATATATGAATCAATTCTTTATATATCTTTTGGTATTTGTAGTCTATAGTAGCAATTTCAAAAGAGGAGAGGAATTCAATCAATGTGAAATTACGGATATTGAAAGCTTAAATATGTGTAAGTCAAAATTTGGTATTAGGGAAATTAGAAAGATGGAAGTTCCGTTAAACCGACTATTATTTTACGCTAATGAGGAAAAGTGTGGATTTGAATACAATAAGGATTCAATTTTATTTGTCAGGTCTTATGTTATCGACTTTGTTGATGGTTCTAATACTCAAGTTGACCTAGTAAAATTCCGAACTAAAAAATATGCAAAGCAGGTGGCGACAAAACTTGAACCTTTGGTTAAAGCGGTCAGATCTATTAAGACAAAGGAAGCGAATAGAGATTTTTGTATTAATTATTATTTAAGCCGGATATACAACTACAAATTATCAAACGATATTGTTTATCTGTTCGGATACGACGCCCGAAATGTAACTTCAGAAACGATAAGTTCTGAGAATCTTAAGTTTCTGGATCGAGTGAGGGATTCACTCAAATAATAGTGACGAAATTGATGAATCGAAGAGGGAAGTGTAACCTGGGCCAGCGATTTTGGTTCTAATAAAATGAATTAATTGATGGTTAGAAATAGCGGGTAAACAAACGGGAAAAAGCATACGTACTTGCATAAGCAGGGTGCGCTGGATGAAGATCTCCCAAGGCCTACCTGCATGTGTTGTTATTTGACGAGCGGTTTAAGTTCGACAATGTCAACAGTTATGTAGCCCAGGTTAGCGGCAGCCCCGGAAAGAATACCTTCGATAAGTTTGGAGCGAATGCGGTGACTGTAAAAAACAACGGATATGCGTATATTTATATCAGCAATGAGAGTGATGAGCTGGTGTATTTCGACAACCTGATGTTCACGCACGAGCGGGGCAGGATATTGGAGGAGACGCATTACTATCCGTTCGGGTTGACGATGGCGGGGATAAGCTCGAAGGCAATTAACTTTGGATGGGTAGAAAATAAATACAAGTTCAATAATGGAACTGAATTAAATTCTGAATTGGGTTTAGAGTGGTACGAAACAAAGCATCGCGGATATGATGCCCAAATAGGTAGGTTCCATCAGATGGACCCCTTATTGGAGGAAACTTCAGATTACTCTCCTTTTTCATTTGTACAGAATAATCCATTGCTTTATAACGATCCACTCGGATTAGATACTGTAAGGGTAAGCGGAGAGGGGAGGCATAATATCAAGATCAGGCAGGGCGACGTATTGGCCTGGACTATTGGAGAAACGACGTCCTACTATACTTACGATCCCGGCAATAGTAATGCGGTTAATGGATTTGTTGGAGGTGGTATAGATGAAGGTTCGTTACCGGGAGTAACAGTGACGGGCACTAAAAATTCAGGTAGTGGGATTAATGCAAATGGTTTGTGGATGTTGTGGGGAGCAAGAGAGTATTATGCTGCAGTAGCTGGTTCATTAAAAGGTCAATATACAAGAGCTAATGGTGTAATAGATTATGCCACAGGTTCCGCTGCAAGGACAGAACTTAAATCTTTATTGCGAAACAGAGCTACTCCTTACCCCCTCAGATTATTTTTAGATGAAAAGTATCCGGATTTTAATAAATATAACCCTGTAACAAAGCCGAATCCTAGATTCTGGTATACAAATCCTAAGGTAACATGGGGAATGCGTGGCTTAGGGGCGGCAAGTCTTACGTGGGATATTGCAGGACTATACAACTATTATAATAATCCTACTGCGTTTAACGTGGTTAGTCCTGGCAATTTTGCCTTAAACACGAGTACAACGGGAGTAATGACGTTCGGAGGTGCAGTAGGTTTTGGAGTTGGGTTTTATTTTACTATGGGCAGAATGGCATATAGTAACTTTAAAGAAATGCCGCTTGAGCAGCAAAATCAAATTATATCAACACAAGGGCCGGGTGGGGCTATCTATTATATACCACAAAATTAAAAGATAGTATGAGTATTGTTATCGATAATGGCCACATTAAGTTTGTTAACCCTAATAATGCCGGAATGATCGGGAAGCAGGAAGATTTTAATATCTTATTAAAGAGTATTAAGATTATAGGGATAAAGCTGGCTATAATAGTAGACGATTTTGAATACTTTATTGTGCTGATTGATGACAAACAAAATGTCTATATATTGAACAGTTGCTTTTTTGATGAACAATCTTTTAGAAAGCTTCAGGAAGTTTATGGATTAAGCCTGGACGTTGCAAGTTATAAGGACAATGAATACAAGGAAGGCCGAAGTATTATCGTTTATCCTAATCATCATTATGGGAAGCCGCTATTTAAAAGAAGAATGAGTTTTTTTGAAACATCTAAGTTATTTTTTGAAAAGCTATTCCTCGGAACGAATCCGGCCTTGGGATATTTGAGCGATGAAAGCAAATATATTGTTACTTCAGATAGGTAATCCTTCACGTGTCGTAAAACGGAGAGATTGTGTACCTGGAGAAATAGGTTTTACTTCACGCAGGCGCAAGTTGTTCCATTTAGGTTCTTTATATAGATTCACTTCCCCCCGCTGGCCTAAGTATGTTTAAAATTTGGAGATCTGTCTCGAGTGTTCGACACGAATCGTCTGGAACAATCGAGACAGCGACTTTGGGTTTAAAAAAATTAGTTAAATTCAGGGGAAAGAATGGCGCATATACATCCGGGTGAATAGTATACGTTCTTGCTGGAGCAGGGCCAATTTGTAAATTTCCTGGCAATTAGAAAGTCCAGCCATTGGCTATTTTGCCAATTAGCCCGTTGGCAGTCGGTGAGCGTAAAAGGATGTACCGTAGTCTGAGACTACGGTACATCCTTTTACGCTCATATTCTTCGGAGGTCGGAGTGTAGCGGCTTCGAAGGTGCTACATCTTGGTGTGTCTTTGGTAACAGGCCAGGTCTAGTTTAAAATGAAGAGATTTCCTTGCTTCGAAATGCTATGGCACGGGTAGGCCGCGAGTTGCTGATCGAATCGAACAATTGTTGACCATACCCGCGCCAGCAGGGTGTATTATCTTTTTGACTTTTAACTTTTGAGTTTTTAATTTTTACTTCCCTCAAATCATCACTGCTCTCGCTGCAGACGCAGAAGTGTCCAGCAAAATCAGTCCTTCGCAATCGGGAGGCAGTTGAGCGAGTCGTTCGCCGGCGGTCGACCAGGCGGCGGATCTTCCCGCCCCGATAAAATTATCATTGAGTCCAATGCAATTGGACAGCAGACAATATATTCCACGATCGCGGGCGAGTTCTTCAAGAACAGCCTCACCATGATCCATGCCAGTGGCTGTTTTTGCTACGGAAGCAATGTAAATATCTGTTGTATCGCTGACGGCTTTTTCGCAGTGCATCGGCACATGAATCTCATAACAGATGGCCAGGGCGATCTCCGGCGAAGAGCGTTTCCAGTCAACCGTTGACTGCCTGCTGGTAAAATAGGGGATCTCATCGCTATGCAGGTATTGCTTGCAATAAGCCTGCCGGGGAAAATGCGGTTGGAAAATAATTAGATTGATACTGATCCCTTCTTCACTCCGCAAGGGCATGCCGGCGGCTATCACCATCTGAAACTGGTCGCTGAGGGTTTGCAGTCCGTCGAATACGGAATCCTCGTCTGTGGTCGCTAACTCCGGTGCCAGTGCAGGCTCATAGCCAGTCAATGACAATTCAGGAAATACAATCAGATCGGCGCCGAGCGATTGCGCTTTCCTGGTAAATATTTCATGTTGGTGAAGATTGGCTTGCAGGTTGCCTGTTACAGGCCTGGTCTGGGCGGCAGCAAAGATCATGGGCGCAAACAGATGGTTGGTCAAATGTACGCAGCCAGCTTCATACATGCCACAAAAAACCCCGCCGGTGACATGGCGGGGTCTGGAATATTGTTGGCTTGATAGTTTAAAGCGGACGAATCCATACATTTCTGAAAGAAACAGGGTTGCCATGATCCTGCAGAATCAGGGGTTCCTTGTCTCCATGCTTCTCGTAGTTGGCTACACCGATATACTGTGTGCCACCGAGCAGCACGGCGTCATTTTGCACCAGCACTCCATTGTGCAAAACAGTAATATGGGCCTGCGATTTAACGGTTCCGTTTTCGTAGAAACGGGGAGCGGTAAATATGATGTCGTAGGTCTGCCATTCACCCGGAGGACGGCAGGCATTTACCATGGGCGGCAATTGCTTGTAGATACTGGCCGCCTGCCCGTTCACATAGGTCTTGTTGTTGTAGTTGTCCAGTATTTGCAATTCGTACCGTCCCATCAGGAAGATACCGCTGTTGCCACGTCCCTGGCCTTCGCCTTTTACTTCGGCAGGAGTCCGCCATTCGATATGCAGCTGGCAATCGCCAAATCCTTCTTTGGTTTGGATCGCGCCGGTACCGCCTACAACGGTCATGGCATTGTCTTCAATCTTCCATTTTACGTCACCACCGGACGCATTGGCGCTTTTCCATTGACTGAAGTCTTTACCGCTGAAAAGGACAATGGCGTCAGAGGGCGGGTCCTGGGAAGTTTTGCCGGGTGTTACAACTTTTGGTTCGGGCACCCAGTATTCTGTTAGTTTGGGATCGCCTGTGCGGGGAGCGGTCTGCGCGGAAGCTGCCACAAAACCACCCATGGCCAGGCAAAAGAGCATGCTTTTCTTCATATAACTGTTTTTAGGATTCTTAAACCGAAAGTTAATACAAACTGCTTTTGCCCCGGTTATTTTTTTGTTATTGGCGAATAGAAAGGCCAACAGGTATCGGGTAAAGGAAATACGCGTGGCAAAAATATAAAAACTAACGAGCGATCACAAAATCGGGGAAATGCTGTAAGTCGGTTTCATTTACTTCCATGCTTTCTACCACGGCCCGCGCAGGGCCGCTCCTGCACCATTCTTTCAGGGCAGCTAGCTGTTGCTCTGTTCCCGTAGCCAACAATTCCACTGAACCGTCGGGACAGTTCTTCACCCATCCTTTTACACCAAGTTCGAGGGCGGTCCGGCACGTGGATTGACGATAGTAAACTCCCTGCACTTTTCCTCTTACTTGTATTCGTATAGTCTTCACGTTTAGTATAAGTTGTTTGATTCACTAATTGCATGCGCTCGTATTCCATCATCGGCCATTCATTAATTTACTCACTCCCTCAGAATACCTGGACGCAAAGATCGCCAAGAACCGCAAAGTGCTCAAAGAGAATTCGTAGTT
>CAZSAQ010000011.1:0-47359 GCA_964605065.1 uncultured Chitinophagaceae bacterium | reverse complement strand
GCATTGGCGATGTTTGCTGTTTGAGGTTTGAAGTTTGCGGTTTATTCGTCATTCGCCATTCGTAATTCGTAATTGAATTGGCTCATTGACCAATTTACTATTTAAGGAACTGCATTTTCTTTCAGTCTCTATTTTAGGAACGCAAATGGGGCCAAGAACCGCAAAGAGCGCAAAGAGAATTCGTAGTTGCATTGGCGATGTTTGCTGTTTGAGGTTTGAAGTTTGCGGTTTATTCGTCATTCGTAATTCGAAATTGAATTGGCGCATTGACCAATTGGCTTATTGGCACATTGAATTCGCCATTCGTCATTCGTAATTGAATTGGCTCATTGACCAATTGGCCCATTGGCACATTACTGAATAATGTCTCTGCTCAGGTGCCGGAACGCTTCCATCGCCCCCATGTACTCGCAGGTGCGGGCGCCGGCTTTGTTTGCATTGAAGATGATTTTCTTCCATTGATCGATATCCAATTCAGCAATCGCTGATGATTTCAGGCGGCTGAGCTGGAAAAGAATGGCTCCCACGAAGGCATCGCCCGCACCGGTAGTATCAACCGGTTTAACGGGGATGCTTTCTATTTTATGGAGCGACTGACGAAAACCCAGCATCGTGCCTTCGCTGCCCAGGGTAATGCAAAAAACAGCCTTGGTCTTTTCCATCAGGTCGCTGGCGGCGTCATTGACGTTGTTGCGTCCGGTCAGCAATATGGCTTCTTCATCGCTTACTTTAAAGAAGTGGCAATGCTGCATGAAATTCCAGCATTGATCGATGAAAGGCTGGGTATTGTTTTTGATCAGCAGGTGCCGGTAATTGGGGTCGAAGCTGATAAAGATATCCTGGGTCAGTGCTTTTTGCAGGAGCAGTTGATAAGCTGCCTGCAGGGGGCCGGGCAAAAATCCGGTGGCAGAACCGAAATGTAAAATGCCAAATTCACCCAGATCGATCTGGTCTACTTCTTCGCGATTGAGCTGCCCGTCTGCGCCGCGGTTGAAATAAAAATCCCTTTCGCCATTTTCCATTAATGATACAAAGGCGAAAGTGGTGAAGTAGTCGGGATCCTGCAATACCCAGCGGGTATTGACACCGAATGATTGCATCACTTCTATCAGGTGTTTACCGAAGGGATCGGAACCCACCTTGGCGGCCAGTTCGGTATCGCCCCCGAGTGCGGAAATGGCTGCGGCCACATTGGTAGGAGCGCCGCCGGCTTTTTTGAGGAAATGATCACCGTCAGACAAGGCTTTCCCTTTATCCGTGCAGATCATGTCGATCAGGGCTTCCCCGATACAAAGTATTTTCATATAAGCAATTCAAAAGTTAGCAGGCTCCCTTTCAGATCAGCCGGTGTTCATACGCGTATTTGATCAGGCCGATCACCCCGCTGGTCTGTGTTTTCCTGAAAATATTTTTGCGATGTGTTTCCACGGTTCTTTCACTGATGAACAGGCTTTCGGCGATCTGCTTGTTGCTGTATTCCTGTTCGATCAGCTTGATGATCTCTATTTCTCTTTCTGTGAGATGGGTTTGTTCATTTTCCTTTTTTCTTGTACTGGCACGGGTCATTTCCTGTAACACTTCTTCGCTGAAATAAATTCCTCCGCCCGCGATCTTTTCGAGCGCCCTGATCAATTCCTGTTTGCCGATATTTTTGAGAACATATCCTGAAATGTCCGCGTCTTCGATCATCCGGTTCACGATATCTCCCTGGCCGCTCATGGAAAGAGCCAGGATGCGGGTCGCCGGAAACCGGTGCTTAACCTGCCTGGCCAGTTCATCTCCGTTCATGAGCGGCATCATCACATCTGTCAGCAGGATATTAACCGGTTGCCCCGCGAGGAAGGCGGGCACCGTGGTTGGATCGGTGGTGGTATACACCACTTCAAAATGATCGAGACCGTTCAATAATGATAGCAGTCCGTCAATAACGATCTGGTGATCATCTACAATGGCCAGGGTGAATCTTTTCATGCAGCTTGTAGTTGTTAGTAAAGACGGATCAGGTTTATTTTTCTCACAATTGGTTCCTGTTAAAATACTGAAAATAATAGAGCCTACGCCTCCTCTTCAATCAATTCGGGTTTTGTTTCAGGAATATGAATGGCCACCAGTGTTCCCTTTCCGGGACTGGAATGATATTCAACCGTGCCTTTCAGGTATTCGATGCGGGTGCGGATGTTCTTCAGCCCCATTCCGTCGAATCGCGACGCATCATTGGTATCAAATCCCCGGCCATTGTCTTCGATGGTGGCGCTGATACCGTCTTTGTCGCGAATGAGCGAGATATCGAGATGATTGGCGCCGGCATGTTTGATTACATTGTTCACGCATTCCTGTATCACCCGATACAATACGGTTTCCACATTGGTGTCGAGCCGTTCGTTCAATCCCTCGCTGTAGAGGTCTATTTTCAGGATGTTGTCGTCGATCTTATCGGTAAACTCCCTGATGGCAGAAGCCAGGCCGGATTTCAGCAGGGCATTGGGCATCATGTTGTGCGACACGGAACGCACTTCCTTGCAGGATTCATCTACCAGTTGTATGATTCTTTCAAAGCGTGTTTTCTGATCGTGATCGCGAAAGGCCAGTTCATTTTCAAAGGAAGACAGGTTCATTTTGGCAGCGCTCATGATCTGTCCAACGCCATCGTGCAGATCTTTGGCAATTCTCTGCCGCTCTCTTTCTTCGGCTTCAAGCACAGCCCGGGTGGCCATTTCCTGTTGTTTGATGAAAGCCGCCTGTATCCTCGCTTTTTGCTTTAACTGGTAGCGGCGATAAAGCGAATAGGTGAGTATGATGCCTAATAGTACCAGGGCGATGATGGCGCCGATGGTCAGGTTCTTCCGGCTTAATTCTGATTTCTGGAGGAGGATCTGTTGTTCTTTTTTCTCTGTTTCATATTTGGCGGCCATCTCTGCCAGTGCTTTGGGGTTGGCATCACTGTAGAGACTGTCTTTCAGATCGCTTAGTCGTTTGTAAATAATATTCGCGTTCTTGTAATCGCCTTTTGTTTCGTAATTGCCTGCCAGGGCCGAATAGATCATGGGGAGCTTAGCGGTGAGGTTGTTCTTATTGGCCATTTCGAGGGCCTTCAGTGAAGTGGCGATGCCTTCCTCACTTTTTCCCATACGCGCATACAGGGTGGAAATTTCAGCGAGGTCGGAAACGATAAAAAACGGGTCGCCTACTTTTTCGCGAAGAGGCTGTGCGCGCTGAAAACTTTCCAGAGCGTCATCGAGCTTTCCCATTTTTTCAAAAGTAGTACCGAGAATGAAATGACCGTTGGCTTCCGAATGCAGGTCGTTGTTTTTTACCGCTGATTCTATTCCCAGTTTTGCGTATTTCTGCGCCGAATCCAGCTGGCTGATCGCCCCGAAACAGGAAGCCATGTTGTTATAAACGGTGCCGATGTTTTTGGGAAGAACATCGTAAGTGGTGATCAGTTGAATGGCCTTCCGAAAGTATTCGATCGCTTTTTCATTCTGGTTCGTTTCCATCATTACCCAGCCGATATTCACATTGGCTTTTACCTGGGTAAAGTAGTCGTTGATCTGTTCGGATAATTTCAGGGCAGAATAGAATCTTTCCAGCGCATCTTTTTTCTGATCTAGTCTCATCAGGCATAGACCGGAAAAGGAATAATAAGACGCGCAAAGAGCCGCCTGGTCGGACCGGGTTTTGAGCCAGTCGATATTGCGGTTGGCAATGGCAAGGGCTGAATCAGATTGACCTACCGCATTGAGGTAAGCGGCGGCATACATTTCGGCACGCGCGGTGAAGACCCGGTCGTTCAGCTGAACGGATAATTGTATCGCCTGCCTTGCATAAACATTACTGGAATCGGGTTGTGAAGAGCGGTATTCCTCACATAATTTAATGAGCAGCTCAAAGCGTTCACGCGGATTGGTCTCTGCGGTAAGCAAATGCCGCAGGCTATCGCTGCGCTGGGTTTGGGCAAATAGTGCCTGTCCAAACAGCAGCAGCCCCGTCACTAAGATGGTGCAGGCATGTTTCATTGTCAAGTTGGTTTAGGCCGGGTTAAAGACCTAATACATCGCCCATATCATAGATGCCTTTTTTGCCCGCCAGGTATTCGGCGGCCAGTACGGCACCGGAAGCAAAGCCTTTACGATTGTGGGCTGTATGTATGATCTGAATATCGTCTATATCGCTTTGATAAGTGATGAGGTGAGTGCCGGGGGCGGGATCGACCCTCTTGCTGAGGATCGATAGCTCTCCGGTTTTGGAAGAGCGTTGATTCATCCAATCGGTCTTGCGGTCCAGTCTTTCCAGTATCTGCTCCGCCAGCGTGATCGCTGTTCCCGAGGGGGCATCTTTTTTCTGTGTATGATGGATTTCTTCCACGATTACATCATACTGGGGTTGCAACTGCATCAGCTCGGCCAGGCGTTTGTTGATCTCGAAGAAAATATTCACGCCTACACTGAAATTACTGGCTACCAGCAGGGCGGCCTGGTGATCGAGGCAGGCGGTACGGGCTTCTTCGAGATGCTGCAGCCAGCCGGTTGATCCGCAAACAGTGGGCACTCCGGCCTTCAGGCAGGTCATCACGTTTTCGAAAGCACTCTCGGGGTTGGTAAATTCAATGGCCACATCGGCATCCCTGATATTTTCTTTAGTGAACTCGGATCGGTTGCTGCTGTTGATCCGCAGCACCACCTGGTGTCCTTTCTGTAAAGCGATCTCCTCGATGGCCTTACCCATTTTACCATAGCCAATTAGCGCAATTTTCATATTGAGATGTTTGTGCAGACGGGCTTCCGCCTGTGATCCGTTGCTTCCTTTAAGAATTTTGGATACTGTTAACGTGAAGATATGGTTTTTGAACCATTGCGACCGATGGTGAATACAACACTCAGTCCGGCAGTATAGGAACCGGTCATGATGGTCGGCTTGATGTGCATGGAGAGATTATCGCTCACGTCAAAATCGCGTAGATGCGCATCTACGGTGGCATCAACTACATTCAGACCCCAGAACAACAGGGTGAAAAGAATGGAATAGTCCATATTCTTTCGAAAATCGTTGCGGTAACGCAGAAGGGTAGGGAGCGCTCCCGGTGTGCTGAAATAAACATAGAGTTTTTCATCTACTCTCTGCCGGTAATTGGCGGTATCGGGCGGCGTGGCTGCCAGCATCTTGGCGGCATCGCGTGTGCGTGTATACCATTTGCGATTATAGAGAAAAGTACCGATCGGAATACCGATGGCTGTATAAACGATGGGTACTTTCCAGTATTTCTTATTGTATACTTGCCCCCATCCCGGAATAATAGCGGAACGAATGGCTGCTTTTTTCGGACTATGCCGGGGTTTGCCAAGGGAATCGTTGATGGTATAGTCGCGCAGCTTCTTTTCCGCCGTCGGAACGATCCTGGCGCTGTCATTGGAGAGATCCTGCGACCACGCCGGCAGGGCCAGAACAAACAGGGACAGTACTAAAAGCAGGGTTCTTATCATGCTCAATTCTTAATTAGCCGTAACACCAACCTGGTCGAGTACCTTGTTGAGGTCGTCAATGGAATAGTACTCAATGGTGATGCTTCCATATCCTTTTTTGTTATGGGTCAGTTTCACCTTGGTACTGAAGTGAGAGGCTAAATTATCTTCAATTTTCTTGAAGGCCGGAGGGAGATGATTTTTTACGGCAGATTTAACAGGGTTGGCTACCTTATATAATTTTCTGACCAGCTCTTCGGTCTGGCGTACACTGAGTTTTCTTTCAACAGTTTCGTGGAAGATGTATAACTGTTTGTCGATGGTGTCTACATTGATCAATGCGCGTGCATGCCCCATGCTGATCTCGCCTTTGCGAACAGCTACCTGTATATCCGGCGGCAACTTCAGCAGGCGGATATAGTTGGCCACGGTACTGCGTTCTTTTCCCATTCTCTCGGCCACCTGTTCCTGTGTATAGTTGAGCTCATCCATCATCCTTTTATAACTCAGCGCGATTTCCATGGCATTGAGATCTTCCCGCTGTAAATTTTCGAGAAGGGCCAGCTCGAGCAATTGCTGGTCGTTCGCCTGGCGGATATAAGCGGGAACATCGGCGAGCCCGGCCATTTTGGCCGCACGCCAGCGACGTTCACCCGATATCAACCGGAATTTTCCATTGGGAAGCTGCGATACGGTAACCGGTTGAACGAGGTCGTGTGCTTTGATAGAGGCAGAAAGTTCCTGCAGCGCCTGCTCGTCAAAATCACGACGGGGCTGCTTGGGATTAGTTTCAATGTCTCCCACGGGTATTCGCTGCATCGACGTGGCAGCTTCCACCACCGAGGTCTTTAGATTTCCCGTATTGGTTTTCAGATCAGAATCTATACTCTGCAACAGGGAGCGGATCCCCTTGCCCAGCGCCTCTTTATTTTGTTTGGGAGCAGTCATAGCTCGTTAATCGTTTATTGTTGATAGTTTGTAGTTTGCAGTTTGCAGTTTGCGGTTTACTGTTTACTGTTTGCTGTTACACCAAAAAACCGTAAACATCAAACCGTAAACCTCAAACAGCCTCTATCTATTCCAAAATCCTCTCCTCCTGTTTGATCTTCGTCATGTCGTTTTTTTGCAGCACTTCCTTGGCCAGGTTGAGGTAGTTCATGGATCCCTTGCTTTGCGCATCATAAAGGATCACTGGCTTGCCTACGCTGGGTGCTTCACTGATGCGTGTATTTCTGTGAATGATGGTACTGAACACCATTTCATCGAAATGTTTCCTTACCTCACTGACCACCTGGTTGCACAAACGGAGGCGGCCGTCATACATGGTCATCAGAATTCCTTCTATCTGCAAGTCGGTATTGAGCCTGCTCTGAACAATCTTGATCGTATTCAGCAATTTACCGAGGCCTTCGAGGGCGAAGAACTCGGTTTGAACCGGAATGATCACCGAATCTGCCGCCACCAGGGCATTGACCGTAATCAAACCCAGGGAAGGGGAGCAATCAATGATCACAAAATCATAGTCGTCTTTTACCGGTGCCAGGATATTTTTCAATACCATTTCCCGGTTGGGGTAATTGATCATTTCAATTTCAGCGCCTACCAGGTCGATATGAGAGGGCAGCACATCCAGAAAAGGGATTTCCGTTTTCAGGATCACGTCTTTTGCCGGTATGGCGTTGACCATGCAATCGTACAGGCTTTGCTGGATATTATGCAGGTCGAAGCCCACGCCGGTGGTACTGTTGGCTTGCGGGTCGGCATCTACCAGTAGTGTTCTGAATTCCAAAACGCCCAGGCTGGCTGCCAGGTTAATGGCCGATGTGGTTTTTCCAACACCTCCCTTTTGATTTGCTACGCCTATAACTCTTGCCATAAGATCCCCGCTTTCAGCGGAATGTTTTATTAAAAAAATCCGATTACAGGTTTATTGCTCCGCCAACCGGCAGCAGATGCAGTTGAGACCCGGTATCGGTAAATGCTTTTTTGGCCTTTTCGGCATTGATCCGGATGAAGCCAAAGGTGTCGTAATGAACGCCGATGATCTGCTTGCAGTCGATCATGCGGGCGCATTCTGCGGCATCCACAGCGTCCATGGTAAAATTGTCGCCAATCGGTAAAACGGCAAAATTTAGTTTTGCCCAGCGCGGAATCAGCTGCATGTCCAGCGTCAGGGCGGTATCCCCGCTGTAGTAAAAGGCGCCTTCGGGTGCCATTACTATGAAACCCATGGGATTGCCGCCGTAACTGCCATCGGGCAGGCTGGAGGAATGCTGGGCCACCACACATTTCACCGTAAAATCGCCGAAATCCCATTTTCCACCGGTATTCATGGGGTGGGTGTTGCTCACTCCCTGCTTATTCAGCCATTCATGGATCTCCCAGCTGCAGATCAGCCTGGCCCCGGTCCTTTTGGCAATTGCCACGGCGTCGGCCGTATGATCGGCATGACCATGAGAAATGAGGATATAATCTGCTTCCACCTGCTCCGGGTCAACAATTCCCTTCGCCAGATCATTATAGGTAATGAAAGGGTCGAAAAGAAGCCTGCGGTTGTTGACAGTTACCTGGAAACAGGAATGGCCATAAAAAATAAACTTCATATCAGCTTTTTTAGCAGTTGCTGCCAAGCTGGCAAATTTAACGCTTCGGCATAAAATGTGGCAATCAAATCATTTCCGAACTTCACCAGCCTTTCCGGCAGACCGGGTTCGAAAAATAATCATAAACTTCAACTATGCGTAATCCTGGATTTTTATGGATCATCATCGGCATTATGGTCGTATTGGACTTGTACATTTTTCAGGCGATAAAGGTGGTTAGTCCTTCCTCTCCCCGTATCCGCATGATCATATTTATTCTTTACTGGCTGGTGGCTGCTGCCTGTATCACCACCCTGATCATACTTCCCTATGTCAATTACAGCAACTGGCCCAAGGCTGCCCGAACCTATGTATTCGCGATCCTGGTTGGCCTGTTTTTTTCCAAGCTCATCGCTTCAATTTTTCTTTTGATAGATGACATTCGAAGAGGGAGCATGTGGGTGATCGGAAAATTGTTCAGCAATCCTTCCGTAGAAATCACCAACGCGCCGGCGGGTATCACCCGCTCCGTATTTTTAAGCTGGTTGGGCATTGCCATGGGAGGTGGATTGTTTTCGATACTGCTCTATGGATTCAGAAACAAATACCGCTACCAGGTGAGTCGTGTCCGCCTAAACTACCCCAACCTGCCCGATGCCTTCAGGGGCATGAGGATCGTGCATATTTCCGATGTACATTCCGGCAGCTTTATGGACAAACCTGCGGTGCAGAAAGGCATCGATAAAATTCTGAAGGAGAAACCCGACCTGGTATTGTTCACCGGCGACCTGGTTAATGACCGGGCTTCCGAAATGATAGACTATATGGATGTTTTCAGCCGCCTGAAAGCACCAATGGGAGTGTATTCGACTTTGGGCAATCATGATTATGGTGACTATGTGCGATGGGACAGCGACCAGGAAAAGCGCGACAATCTTGAACGCCTCAAACAAGTGCATGGCGAATTGGGATGGAGGCTGCTCATGAACGAGCACGTGGTGCTGGAAAAAGACGGGCAGTCTATCGCCCTGCTGGGAATAGAAAACTGGAGCGCCAAAGGCAACTTCAGAAAGTACGGGAAGATGGAAGAAGCCTATCCCGGCTCAGAAAAACATCCGTTCAAAATTTTAATGAGCCACGACCCCAGTCACTGGGATGCCGAAGTGCGCGAAAAATACCAGGATATCGACCTGATGCTTTCCGGCCATACCCATGGCATGCAGTTCGGCGTGGAACTTCCCGGCATTCGCTGGAGCCCCGTTCAATACATGTATAAACAATGGGCGGGCCTTTACGAAGAGGGCAGCCAGAAACTGTATGTCAACCGTGGATTTGGCTTTATCGGGTACCCCGGCAGGGTCGGAATATTGCCTGAAATTACGGTCATCGAGCTGTCCTGAGTCCGGGCATTAAAAAAAATGGTAATGGTTAAACCTTTAACAATTTTGGCCTTCCAAGTTCCGTTTTAACACCATTACCATCCACCAAGCGCTACCTCAATGAAAAGGACTATCAGGATTATTCTGTGTTTACTACCGCTGTATATACTCTATATTCCTGCCCTTCACGCACAGGACAGCAAGCTTGATTCCCTGTTCCGGAATGCCGATACCACGGCAGTACTCGATTCCCTTTTTGCAGATTTCGATGACTACCTCGATTCTCTCGCCAAAAGAAAGAGTATGTTCTTTATTGGCGTAGGGGTGGGCACCGGTGTATTCAGTTTCGAAGACAAGAGTTCGGTGTATGTCAGCAACGAGAAGAAACTCATCGTTTCCCCCTCCGCCGGATATTTTCATAAATCTGGCTTAGGGATATCGGCCACTGGCTATGCGCTCAACGACAATAGCAAGTTTACCCTCTACCAGTTTTCGCTCACCCCTTCCTTCGATATCATCAGGCGTTCATACTCGACCGGCATATCGTACGCCCATTATTTTACCAAAGACTCACTCGACTTTTATACAACTCCCATTCATGATGAGGTCTATGCCTATTTTTCCTATAAGAAATGGTGGGTACGGCCTACCATCAGCTTCAGCTATGGATGGGGTTCCAATACCTCCTTTGAAGAACAGAAATACAGGATCTGGTCCCGGCGCTTGCAACAATCGCGCGATTATTATATCACCACCAAAAACGAAGAAAGCATTAGGGATTTTTCTGTGACCCTATCGGTCAGAAAGGACTTCGACTGGTATGATGTGTTGGGCAAAGACGACAATATCACGCTTACGCCGGTGATCCTGGCAAATGCCGGAACACAGCAATACGGATTCAATACTTCCTACTCCTATACATTTAACCCCGTAAGAATAAATTCTCTTCCCAGCAACAGCAGTGCTTCGGATCAAACCGAATTCGCTTTTCAATCTGTAAGCAGTATCATCAGGGCCAGTTATATGAAAGGGAAGGTGCTGATTCAACCCCAGGTGTTATTCGACTATTACCTGTTGCCCACCACTTCCAACGCCTTTAATACTGTATTTTCAATAAACCTTAGCCTGGCTTTTTAGTCATAGTTCACCACCCGTTGCCAATAGTGTTCATTTATTTTTAAGCGTTTGTTCACGCTTGAGTTAATGGAAATTAACAGCGCAAAATATGGAGTGGTATAGAACTTGAATATTTTCATCGAACCAAAAATCAATCAGAATGAAAAAGAAAATCCTGGCCGTATTTGCATTAGCAATGGCGATTAGCACAGTTTCGTTAGCGCAGGGGTTCCATATGGGTATCAAAGGCGGAGCCAATTTGTATAAGATAGACGATAAATCATTCAAAGATGAATTTAAATTCGGCTATAACCTTGGAGCTTTCGCGGAGATCAACTTCAATAAGAAATGGGGAATTCAGCCGGAAGTACTATGGAGTCAGAGTACGTACCGGACTGCCAACAACCTCGACCAGGTAATACCCGGTTCCAAGTCTGATGTGGACGTAAAACTCAACTATCTCCAAATGCCGATATTGCTTAGTTATCGTCCGGTAAGTTTCTTATCGCTGCAGGCGGGCCCACAGTTTGGGATATTGATCAATGAAGACCGCACACTCTTACAAAATGGGGGTGATGCGTTCAAGAAGGGCGACTTCTCTATGCTCGGCGGATTGCAATTGAACCTCGGTCCGTTGAAAGCAGGAGCCCGTTATGTAATCGGTCTGAATAATATCAATGATCTTCCCAATCAGAGCGAATGGAAGAATACAGGTTTTCAGGCCTATGTCGGGTTGAGAATCTTTTAGACGCGAATTACACGAATTATCTACGGCCCGCCATGCGGGCCGTTTTTCGTTTCAGGTTTAACGTTTCACGTTGATCAGTGGGCTGGAGTCATTCGTCATTCGTCATCCGCCATCCGTCATTCATCGAAGCATTGGCCCATTTACAAATTGGCTCATTGGCACATTGCATTCGCCATAGCTCACCGAATAAATGACTGCAGGCTAAAACACGGCTAAATAATCCGGCGAGTTTCGCATTCCAATTCAAACAGTCACTTGCGTGTAACATCTTTGGCACGGGTAGGTCGGGGAACTCAGTGATCATGAAACCCGACCGACCATACCCGCGCCAGCGGCATCGAACGTTTATCGTTTCAGGTTTAACGTTTCACGTTGATCAGTGGGCTGGAGTCATTCGTCATTCGTCATCCGCCATCCGTCATTCATCGAAGCATTGGCCCATTTACAAATTGGCTCGTTGGCACATTGCATTCGCCATTCGCCATTCGTCATTCGTAATCCGTCATTGGCTCATTGGCCCATTTACAAATTGGCTCATTGGCACATTGCATTCGCCATTCGTCATTCGCAATCCGTCATTGGCCCATTTGCTCATTGGCTCATTGCTCTTGGCACTAATCTTGACCCTTATATCAGCCACTGAAAACCAGTGGTTTTTTTGCGCTTTATGCGTTATTTTGTCATTGAACGAGAAATATGATTAAGAACCCGAATTATTTGAAACCTGAAGACGAAATGGATTTCATCCCCATCATTCCCCTGAATGAACAGGATGATCAGAACGGAGCTGATGTTGTGATTCCCAACGAATTACCAATTCTTCCCCTCCGCAATACGGTACTTTTCCCCGGCGTGGTACTGCCCATTACGGTTGGGCGCGATAAAAGTATCAAAGCCATCAATGATGCCTACAAGGCTGACAAATTGGTAGGTGTGCTGGCCCAAAAAGACAGCAATGTAGAAGATCCCGCCATTAATGACCTGGAAGATATCGGCACGGTTGCCAGGATCATCAAGTTGATCAAAATGCCCGATGGCGGCACCACGGTTATTATCCAGGGAAAGAAGCGATTTCGGCTGGGTACCATTACTGCCGAAGAGCCTTATTTCAAGGCACAGATCATCGTGCTCGATGAGCAGGAGTCTGAAAAGGCGGATGATTTTGCAGCCTATGTGGCTACTATCAAAGACCTCGCCGGTCAGATCGTGCAGCTTTCTCCCAATATCCCTACCGAAGCGGCGATCATTTTGAAGAATATTGAAAACCCTTCTTTCCTGATCAATTTCGTATCGAGCAACCTGAATACCGAACTGGCCGAAAAACAGGAACTGCTCCGCCTCGACAATTTGCAGGAGAGAGCAGACCTGCTGATGAAGCTATTGCAAAAGGAACTGCAGTTTGCCGAGTTGAAGAATAAGGTTACCAATAAAACCAAGACCGAACTCGATAAGCAGCAACGCGAATACTTTCTGCAGCAGCAAATGAAGAGCATCAAGGAAGAACTGGGCGGCGATACCAACGAAAGAGAATTAAAGGAAATGCAGAAAAAGGCCGAGAGCAAGATCTGGCCCGCCGCTGCCCGCGATCTCTTCAAGAAAGGAATCGAAAAGCTCGAAAGAATGCATCCCAGCACTCCCGATTATTCGGTGGTGTACAATCACCTCGACCTGATGCTCGATCTGCCCTGGGACGATTTTACCAAAGACGAATACGATCTGAAGAAAGCCAAGAAAATACTCGACAAGGATCATTATGGAATGGGTAAAGTAAAAGAGAGAATTCTCGAATACCTGGCCGTATTGAAACTGAAGGGCGATATGAAAAGCCCCATACTCTGTTTTGTAGGCCCTCCGGGAATTGGAAAAACTTCTCTTGGCCGCAGCATCGCCGCTTCCATCGGTCGTAAGTATGTGCGCCTGAGCCTGGGTGGCCTGCACGATGAAAGCGAGATCAGGGGACATCGCAAAACCTATATCGGCGCCATGCCCGGACGTATTTTACAGGCCCTGCGCAAAGTGAAATCGTCCAACCCGGTCATGATACTTGATGAAATTGACAAGATCGGCAATGATTTTCGCGGCGATCCCTCCTCTGCATTGCTGGAAGTGCTGGATCCGGAGCAGAATCATACCTTCTATGACAATTACCTCGAACTCGAGTACGACCTGAGCAAGGTGCTGTTCATTGCTACCGCCAATAATCTTCAGAATATCCAACCGGCTCTGCGCGACCGCCTGGAGATCATCGACCTCAACGGCTATGCGGTTGAGGAAAAAGTAGAGATCGCCAAACGACACCTGGTTCCGAAGCAGAAAGAGGCGCACGGATTATTGAAAATGTCGTTCAAAATCGGAGATAAGGTGCTGGAAAAAATCATACAGGACTATACCCGTGAAAGCGGCGTGAGAGAACTCGATCGTCAGCTCGCATCGGTAATGAGGTATGAAGCCAAGGAGTACGCGATCAAAGGCAGGATAAGACCTACGCTCGGTGTGAGCGAAGTGGAGAAGGTACTGGGCAAACCCAAATACAGCAACGATCTGTACAAAGTGGCTACCATTCCCGGCGTGGCCGTAGGGCTTGCCTGGACCTATGTGGGCGGCGATATTCTTTTTGTGGAAACCGTAGTGAGTGAAGGAAAAGGTGATCTCAAGCTGACCGGTAATTTGGGCAATGTGATGAAGGAGAGTGCCAGCACTGCCCTTACTTTCCTGCAATCGAATGCCAAAAAGCTGGATATTGATCCATCCGTGTTCACCAATAAGAGTTTTCACGTGCATGTACCCGAAGGAGCCGTTCCCAAAGACGGACCCAGTGCGGGCATCACCATGATGTGCTCCATCGCCTCGGCCATTACGGGTAAGAAGGTCAAATCTTTCCTGGCCATGACCGGAGAGATCACCCTCCGCGGCCAGGTACTGCCGGTTGGTGGCATCAAGGAAAAAGTGCTGGCCGCCAAAAGAGCCGGACTGAAAGAGATCATCATGTGCTGGCAGAACGAGAAAGATATTGACGAAATAGATTCCAGTTTTATCAAAGGGCTGAAATTCCACTATGTAAAGACCATGCAGCAGGTACTCGACATTGCCCTGGCCGGATAGAAATAATGAAATGACTGAACAAAACAGCCTGTGAAATAGTTATTATTCTGGTTTTATTTTTCATGTTGGTTGTTTTAAGGGTTAAGAAGTTCCCCCGGATTTTTCGGGGGAATTTCCATTTTAGCCATTACCTGGCCGGGAGGCCGCTTACTCAACGGCAAATAGAGTATTTTCGATCGTGCAAAAGTCACTACTGAGTTGCTTACTTCTTCTTTCCTGGCTGTGCCCCCGGCTTCAGACGCTGGGAGGGAGCACTGTCTTCAACTTTTTACGATTTTCATCGTCGCCTCAGGCCACCGCCCTCGGGGGTATCAATATCAGCCAGCAAAGCGCTGACCTGTCGCTATCTTACTACAATCCATCGCTGCAGACACCTGAAATGAGTGGCCAGTGGCAGGCTTCTTTCACCTCACTCGGGGGAGGCATCCGAAATTATCACCTGCTCAGCGGGTTTCACCTCGAAAAGATTGCGAGCGATCTACACGTTGGTATCAATTATTTTAATTATGGAAATATTGCTCAGACTGATGCGAGTGGCAATATTTTAGGAGAATTCAGACCGACTGACTATGTAGTCCAGGCCGGCATCAGCCGTTCTTATGCCGAACATTGGAAATATGGTGCATCATTGAAATTCATTTACTCGTCCTACGGGGTTTATCGGTCAGGCGGGGTGGCGATGGATCTCGGGCTGACTTATACCGATACCGCCCGTTTGTGGCAGGCCGCGCTGGTATTGAAGAATATGGGCACTCAGCTGAAACCTTATGAGGGCAGCTCAAGGCAGGATCTGCCCTTCGATATTCAGCTGGGCGTATCGAAAAGACTGGATAGGGCCCCCCTTCAGTTCAGCATTACCCTGCATCACCTTCACCAGTTCAATATCCGCTATGAGGATACCGTTTTCAATGCGGATAACGGCTTTACACAAACGGGGCAGAAATTTTTCGATCAGCTGTTTCGGCACTTCGTATTTTCCGCACAATTTTTTGTATCGAATAAAATTGAAATAAGCGCCGGATATAATTATCTTCGCAGGCAGGAGCTGAATATCGGTAATGCCGGCAATGGACTAAATGGTTTCTCAATGGGCGTCGGTATCCTGGTCAAAAAGCTCCAGTTAAGGTACGCCCGGACCTACTTCCAGGCAAACCAGGTGAGCAATCAACTTGGCATTGGTTTTTCTCTCAGTAGCCTTTCCTCAGACCACAATAAGTAATAGTACGCATTTTATGAATTGATGTCCGTATTTATGACCTGAGCATTCAGTTGTCGTAAAGGTGGCACGTCAATTGTGCAAAATATCTGGTTCTAAATTAAAAGCGCGCGATGGTAAGATTGGTAATTGTAGACGACCACCGTCTTGTACGGGAGGCGTGGAAATTATTATTGAGCCGGGATAACCGTATTTCGGTTATAGCTATCTGTGAAGGTGGTGAGCAGGCTATTGAAGCTGCCAGGGACCTGTCTCCCGACGTGATGATGATGGATATTACCATGGAACCGGTCAATGGCGTGGAAGCAACCCGCCGCATCAGAGAATTCAATTCTTCCGTAAAAATACTGGGAGTGTCCGTTCACTCCGATCTCGCCCACGTAAATGCCATTATGAATGCCGGCGCTAACGGGTACGTCACCAAAAACTCGGCGGGCGAAGAAATGATTCATGCGATCATGCAGGTCTCCGAAGGATTCAAATACATCGGCAAAGAAATAAGAGGATATAATCTGAGCAAGTGAGTGCGTTTCAGGTTTAGCGTTTCACGTTTTTCGTCAAGAGATAGCTGATAACAACCATCAGGCTATAAAATGCAACTGGCAAACTATTTGAAGATTGCTGTGATCTCTCCTGTACAACGCCAAACGCTAACCCCGAATCGATAAACGATTAAGCCATTTCCGCTTTGAACGCTTCTCTCGGCTGCAATCCCAGCAGGTCAAACATGGCCATGTCTTCGTCGAAGGAAGGATTGGGAGTGGTGAGTAATTTGTCGCCCGCGAATATGGAATTGGCGCCGGCCATAAAGCACAGTGTTTGCTCGGGCACGGTCATTTCAGTACGCCCGGCACTCAGCCTTACCATGGTGGCAGGCATCAGGATTCGGGCGGTGGCGATCATCCGGATCATTTCCCAAACCTGGACTTTGGAATTATCCTGCAGGGGAGTACCCTTGATACGCACCAGCGCGTTTACGGGAACGCTTTCGGGATGTTCGGGAAGTGTGGAAAGGGTATGCAGCATTTTGATACGGTCCTCGTGGGTTTCCCCCAAACCTATGATTCCGCCACAGCAAACACTCACGCCGGCTTTGCGCACGTTATCGAGCGTTTGCAAACGATCGTCATAAGTGCGGGTAGAGATGATTTCGCCGTAATAATCGGCGGAGGTATCGAGATTGTGGTTATAAGCATACAGACCGGCATCGGCCAGTTTCTTTGCCTGTTCTTCTGTTAGCATGCCGAGCGTGCAGCACACTTCCATTCCCAGTTCATTCACTCCTTTCACCATATCGAGCACCCGGTCAAAATCGCGGTTGTCTCTTACCTCTCTCCAGGCTGCACCCATACAGAAACGGGTGGAGCCGGCCATCCTGGCGCGACGTGCATACTCCAGCACCTCTTCTTTTTGCATCAGCGCCTGCACCTCTACATCGGTATGATAACGGGCTGCCTGCGGACAATAGGCACAATCTTCCGGGCATCCCCCGGTCTTGATCGACAGCAGGGTACAAACCTGTACTTCCCCGGTATTGTTATACTCGCGGTGTACCGTTGCGGCACGGTACATCAATTCCATCAATGGGCTGTTATAGATCTCTGTTACTTCTTCCAATGACCAGTTATTCCTGATGGCTGCATGCATATATGAAATCTTTGAGCAAAAATATCCGTTCATCTTCAAAAAACAGCCGACTGTATGACAAATTGAAGTAAAATTCCGGCGGGATCTTATTTCTTGTCGAAAAGCAGGGCGGTAGAATCTTTCAATAATGGAAAACCGGCATGGAAATACTTGTTGAGTACTACCCTGAACTGGTTAACCCCGGAAATACTGTCATACAAAGTGCCATATTGCTGATCGGGAAAATAGACAGCATTCATGTTCTGGAAGAAATAAGTGTATTTTTTCGAATCCTTCTCCCGGAAACCATGGTCGCCCATGAATACAATGACAGCCTTCGGGTTGTTTTGCTGGATGGTATTGATGATGTTGCGGATGCGGGTGTTGGTATAGGTAACGTACTCCAGATAGGAGGCGGAAGGATTGGTATTATATTCCTGGAAAACGACGTCTTGTGGTTTGGGTTTACCCTGGGCATCGTAAAAATAGGGTGGGTGAGGCATATAGAAGTGAGCATAGATAAACCTGGGCCGTTCAGACCTTTCACTGGCGGATTTCAATAAAAGGCTTTCAAATTTTTCATTGTTCAGCCGGTGACGCAGGAAGTAATTTTTGCTGAACAGGTTAAAAGGGAAGCGGGTGATCAGCAGCCACCCGATGTCCTTGTTCATGTGCGAAAACAAGGTGCGGTCGGAGATCAGTTTGGTTTTGAGAGGAAGAAAAGACTGGTCTACCCGCGACGGGTTGCCGGCCAGATCGAATACGGAATAATTCACCACCTCATATCCCTGGCGGTCGAGGTACTTGATCACCTGGTTATCCCGAATCAGCAAACTGCAGTTGGCATAGTCATCGGCAGATACCGCTTTGGGATTCTGAATGCCTTCGATATACGACATATTCAGAATGGACGACATGGAAAATGGAGTGAAACTATAGTTGGAACGGCTGTGTTTCTGAACACTGAAATGTTTGGCCAGCAAAAAACTGTCTATATCATTGTGGTAATTGTATTGCTCTTTCAGCGAAGCCGATCCGGCATATTCATCGAAGAGCAGGAAAAAAATATCGGGCCTGGTGCAGGTATCACAACGGGGGTATTCATTTTCCCTGGCAAAACGATAAACAGACAGCATTTCGTTGTCTTTGCTCATCGCTTTGTAAACTCCCGTGCCCAGATCAACCGCTATGTAAATAAGGAAGAGAGCGTTCAGGTAAATACTGAATCGCTGAAAAGGCTTGTTGGATCGCCTGAAAAAGATGAACAGAAGAAAGAGGATCACCAGCGCCGTACTTAACAGGAAACTGTAACGGGTAATGAATTTGATGGGGGAATGCTGTTTCAGAAATTCATGAAGGGCCGCAAAGAAAAAGAAAAAGGACATCCAGAAAAGAGTGATCAGCGACGCACGGTTCCAGTTGCGGAAAAAAATGTAAGAAAAGCCGGCGATGCTCATGGTCAGAAAAAGATAAGATAGCAGCAGCAGGGCGGCTTCCCTGAGGGGAACAAATCCATAATTCTCTACGTAACCATGCAGCACAAAGAATATGGGCAGCAGGAATAGATACAGCGGGTATTTCTGAATCAGCTTCAACATGAACTTATTTTCTATTCAGGTAGTACAGTGTTCTTTCGGTTCCGGGTACCACCGACTTTTTCGCAATCTCGTAATATTGTCCGAAACAGGTTTCAAAATGTTCGCGGGTATAATCCGAAAAGATATCTTCCCTGTTCTTCAAAAGCTCTTTCACTTTGGGGTCTTCTTTCGGAACAAATTCGATCAGCAGCGATGGGGCCAGGCGGGCAAAAAAAGCAGCGAGCCGGGGCAGCGGGATGTTGTTGGCAATGGCCAGGTGATGGATCAGCGCGAGCGCCATAACCAGGTCGGGGTTCACCCGGTCAAAAAATGCCCTGCGTTCGGTATTTTCAAAGCCCACGCCACCGGATGGATTACTCAGATCGAGCACCAGTGGCAGAATAGGCGTGGAAGATTGATTTCTCAGCTTTACATAAAGATCGTTGATGCATCGGCTATCGAAATCCGTGGCAATCACCTGCCCGGCTGAAGAAGCCAGAAGCTCACTGAACACCCCTTCATTGGCGCCCAGGTCGAGCACGGTGTTGAAATGAAGGCCGGCACAAAACTGCCCGACGAGTCTTTTCTTTTCTTCCAGGTACTGCTGACCGAGTATGGTTTCTCCATAATAATTGCTCCAGGTGCTGACGGCGGGATATCCGGGTTTCAGCGAACCAATGATTGATTGGAGATGACGAACCACATTTAGCAGTTTCTGTCTGGAGAAATGAATGGGTCTGTCCTGTTGGTCTGCGGCCCGGTGACCGATCTTGTTTTGCAGCAATACATGCAACCTTACGCCCAGGTTCCATCGGCTTCTCCACGGGAGGCATCGGGCCGTAAAGGAAACCGGGATGCCGTTCACGAATCGCGACAACAGGGGATTGAAGTCCGTTTTCAGGTAGTGCTCAAGATATAAAGGAAATAGAAAATGTTCACAGAACTGGCGGTAGGCAATCCAGGGCTTGGTTTCATCATACTTCTCAAAGGAAAGCGTATCGATGAAAACCGGCTTCCCCTTCCGGAACTGGATATTATAGGCCGTAGCGTCTTTGAGGATCATGCCTTTTTTGATCGACTGCAACTGGATGGACAAGGTGAGCAGGGCCGCATCTCTCAGCTGATCGAAACTCCATTCATAAGGATAGGAAATGAATGGCAGTTGTTCGGGAAGCAGGTTGATATACCACTGCGGGTGGTCGAGCAGGTTAGTCCTTACTTCGGCATGAGGAAGAAGTTCTCCCGAACGAACCAGCGAGTCGTATAAACCCGACTGGATGAATTGATCGTAGCAGGAGGCGTACACCTGGTTTACCTGCCGGTAAACAGTATGGTCTTTTTCAAAAATAAAACCGGATGGGTCTCGGAACGAAGCGGGATTAATCATTGGTAGTTTCGTTCGTGGGCGGTTTTTCTTTCTTGGATCTCGTGAAAAATGCCTTGATCTGCCACCAGAGATTCTTGAAGTAAAACAGGGCGCCCAGCACGGCTGCAATGATCACCTGCACCAGGTAGCTTCCGCTTCCGGGATCTACATATAGTAAAATGGTGGAAAAAATCACAGGTAACTCAGATTTGTTTTAGGAGATAAAGTTAACAAAGTTTCATACATGAGGCGGATGGTGTTTTCGATATCGTCGCGGTGAAGCATCTCCACGGTTGTGTGCATGTACCTCAACGGGATCGAAATCAGCACGGATGGACAGCCATCATTGGCATACGCGAAGGAATCGGTATCGGTGCCGGTGCTGCGGCTCAGCGCCCTCCATTGCACGGGTATCTTGTTGTCGGCAGCTACTTTTTCCACGATGCCCAGCAATTTGTTGTGTACGGCGGGTGCATAGGAGAGCGAGGGACCTTTTCCGCATTGCACTTCCCCTTCGATGTTCTTATTGATCAGCGGGGTAGTGGTATCGTGGGTTACATCGGTAACGATGGCCATATTGGGTTTGATGCGGCGGGCGATCATTTCCGCACCGCGCAGGCCGATCTCTTCCTGTACGGCATTCACTACATGCAGGCCGAAGGGCAATTTCTTCTTGTTTTCGTGGAGCATCCTCGCCACTTCGGCGATCATGAAGCCGCCGATGCGGTTATCGAAAGCGCGGCCGATATAGTTGCCATTGGCGAGTTCATCAAATCCGTCGCGGTAAGTAACCACAGCCCCCACATGGATACCGAGTTCTTCCACTTCCTTGCGGTTTCTTGCGCCCGCATCCAGCCAGAGATTGTCGGTGCGCGGCTGCGTTTCCTTGGTATCGTTCCCGATACGGGTATGAATAGCCGGCCATCCGAATACGGCCTTAACAGGCCCCTTTTTTCCGTGAATGATCACTCTCGAAGCCGGCGCCGTCTGGTGATCAACACCGCCATTGCGCTTGAGGTACATCAGTCCGTCGGCGGTAATATAATTTACAAACCAGCTGATCTCATCGGCATGTGCTTCGATTACCACTTTAAAAGCATGACCGGGGTTCACCACTCCCACGGCTGTGCCGTAGGGGTCAACATAATAATCATTGACAAAAGGCTTCAGGTATTCGATCCACAGTTTCTGCCCCCAGCTTTCAAAACCAACCGGGGAGGCATTGTTGATATAATTCTTTAAAAATTCGAGAGAGTGATCGGTAAGAATGGATTTTCCTTTTCTGTTCGTTGTCCTCGCTTGTTTTGCCATAGTCACTTTATTAAGGCTTCAAAAATAGTCAAATTGAAAGGAATAGTCCGCAGAGTGCCGAAAACATCATCAGGCCGTCCAGCACGAAATAGTAGAGATAATCGGAATAGTGGGTCTGGGCATACCGGTAAAGACTGAGAACGATCAGCGAAGGCACTGTCAGGATGATTACCTGCCGCCAGTCGATGCCCAGTGTTCCCAGCCCCAGGCAGCAGCCTGCATAAATTGCCAGAGAAAACAGGAAAAGCCTGTTGATGCCCTGCTGACCGAAATAGGTGATCATGCTCCGGATCCCGTCTCGTTTATCCTGTTCCCGATCGCGGTAATCGAACAGAATACAAATAGCATAGATAAAAAAGAAGCGGCCGGTGGTTAACAGCATCTCCCTGCCCTGCCACTCTTTGCCGGAGATAAGAATGGGCAAGGCTGTGGTAACATAGGCCCATACAAAGGCGAGGTAGATGGTTTTGCCGATCGCTATTTTCTTCAGATTTATCAGCGGGCCAAATGGAATCTTGGGAGCTGTATAGAGGAAGGTCAGTATCACCGCGGGCAGCAGCCAGATCCATTGATCGATAAAACGAATAGAAAAATAGACCGACCCGATCAGCCCGCTCACGGATAATATCAGGTGGAGGCTTCGGTTGTCCTGGGTCCAGAGCGAACGGATCCTTTCGTTCGGAGCAAAGGGGGTGAAGTACCAGTGCAGGTTATAGCTGCAAAGGGTGGAAAAGAATACAAACCACAGCAACGCAAAGAGATCCGTGTCGAGGTGAAGAATCCGTACCGTTTCCTGCACCATCAATACAGCGCACAGGGCGATGAAGAGACTGCTGAAAATAAAAAAATCGAAGATTTTGCGAAGCATGGCCATGGCCCGCAAAGGTATCAATTCCTGCTAACGATGATTGTCCCGGTAGAGACAGTATCGCTCACATTGCCGGCCAGGTCCCGGAGTGCAAAACGAATGATCAGGGTATCATCTTCATACCGCTCATTGGGAGGAGTTCCTGTTTTGGGGGGATTGATGGCGGAAACGAGATAATTATTGTATTCCAGGTCTACCAGAATTTCACCTTTGTTCTTGGAAGGAAACTCCGGCACGATCAATGAAAAGGTATCGCGGATCGTTGGAACCACTTTCTGATTGAGTCGTATCTTCTGAACAAAGAGGGTATTGCTGACATCCCCTTCCTTGTCGGTAAATTCCATATCAACGGAAAGTACTGCGCCGGCGGGAACGAAATTGCCATTCACTGATTTTATTTTCAGCGAAGGTTTGGTGGCAAACTTATCTTTGTTGCAGGCTACGATGCCGGCAACAAACAGGAAGAACAATACTGATCGACGCATACTTTTCATGGATTGATTACAAATTTAACGGACTGGCCCTGAATTTACCTATATGATTTGTGAATTTGACGATAAAATTTTCAATATCACGGCACTGGATTTCAATGAACTGGCGCTGGAACTGTTCCGGTTCCAATACCAGCACAACGAATTGTACCGCCGCTATACCGATACCATACATACGGTGCCGGCGGAGGTTAAGTTGGTGGAGCAAATCCCTTTTTTACCGATCTCTTTCTTTAAAACACATACCGTAGCTACGGGGGTTTTCCGGCCCGAGGCGGTTTTTGAAAGCAGCGGCACCACCCAAACCACCAACAGCCGTCATCCGGTGAAAAGCCTGGATATCTACCGGCAAAGTTTCCGGAAAGCTTTCGAGCGTTTCTATGGTCCGGTAAAGGAATGGTGCGTACTGGCCCTGCTGCCTGCCTATCTCGAACGTCAGCATTCTTCGCTGGTAATGATGGCCGATGACCTGATCAGGGAATCGGGTCATCCCGACAGCGGCTTTTACCTGTATAATTTCAGTGAGCTCTCCCAAAAGCTGAAAAACCTGGAAGCATCGGGCCAAAAGACTTTATTGCTTGGCGTCACATTCGCCCTGCTTGATTTTGCCGAATCCTTCCCGCAACCATTGAAGCATACCGTGATCATGGAAACCGGTGGCATGAAGGGCAGAAAAAAGGAAATGATCCGCGAAGAAGTACAGGAAGTGCTGAAAGGAGCCTTTGGGCTTGACCGGATTCATTCGGAATACGGCATGACAGAGCTGTTGTCACAGGCCTATTCGCGGGGCGAAGGATTGTTTGAATGCCCTCCCTGGATGAAAATATTGCTTCGGGAAGAAGACGACCCCTTGCAGGTTCAATCGGGGCAGTCAAGAGGAGTGATCAATGTGATTGACCTGGCCAACATTTATTCCTGCAGTTTCATTGCTACCGATGATGCCGGCAAGCTATATCCCGACGGAACTTTTGAAGTGCTCGGCCGCGTGGACAACAGCGATATAAGGGGATGCAGCCTGATGACGGTGTAAAATCATTTCCAGTAATCCACGTCGAGGAGATCGTTGCAAGCGAGTGTTCTTTTTTCCTGGCTGCTTTTCAGGGCCAGTTCGATCAGTTTAACCGCATTGTAACCCTGCTCGGGTTTTTCTTTTAATGGCGCGCCGTTTATTATGGTGTCGTACAGGTTCTGGTAGAAGATACCGAAATCTCCTTTTTCAGAAGGTATGGTGCGCCGGACGATTTCTCCGTCGATCTCAGTATGCAGCAAGCCGGCATATTCATCCGGTTCCTTACCCCAATTAACATCAGTCGGCATTTTTCCGGCTCTCGCATCGGCATCCTGCGGATCGTCGCCATATTTGATGAACGATCCTTTGGTACCGTGGATCATATATCGCGGTCCCTGCTCTCTGATAAGCATGCCCGCTTTCAGAATGGCCCGGGTAAACCCAAAATCAAGCCGGATGTCGAAATAATCGTCGGCCAGGGTACCCGGTCGCTGCCTTCGTACATCAGCAGTGATATACTGAGGCAAACCAAAAAGCGATAAGGCCTGGTCGATCAGGTGCGGACCCAGATCATACAGGATACCGCTGCCGCCTTCCGGTTTTTCTTTCCAGTTGTGTTTCAATTCGGGGCGATAGCGATTGTATTGGGCTTCAAACTCAAAAATATCGCCCAGCAGTTGTTGTTGCACCACCTTGCGGATGGTGAGCGCATCGCTGGCATAGCGGCGGTTCTGGTATACACTCAGTATCTTCTGTTGTTCTTTGGCAGTTTCAATCAGGTGAAGCGCTTCCTTCGATGTAACCGTCATGGGTTTATCGACCACCACATGCTTACCGGCAACGAGTGATTGCAACGCAAAGGGATAGTGGGTTTCATTGGGAGTGGTAATCACCACCAGTTCGATCTCCTCTTTTTTTAGCAGATCCTCCAGGCTTTTCACTACCTGTACCTGCGGATACCTCTCCCTGGACTCCTCGGCTTTTCTTTCCACCACACTGGTCAGCTCGTATTGGGGCAATGTTCCAATAAAAGGAGCATGAAAACATTTTCCTCCCAATCCATATCCAACTAACCCAGTCTTGATTTTTTTGTTGCTCATAGAATTGCAGTAAGAATAAAAATACACAAAAATTCCCGGGGCGGAGATTAGGGCTGAAGCGGGAACGCCAATGTGAGCGGGAGCGCTTATGGGAGCGGGTGCACTAGTGAGAGCGGGAGCGGGAGTGGATTTTCGATATTAAGTTCCTATCTTTCAATTCGGATTACTTTTTCACGGATTATTTTTTCATTCATGCCTTTGTATTGGTCCCGAATCAGAAAAGAGTGCAAAAAACAGTTTCTGCTGCGGGGAAGTTTTGTAAAATGATCTTGCAATGAAATTATATTTTACCACCTTGTTTTGCCTGTTCTTTTGCTGCCTCTCCCGGGCGCAGAAGGATTCCGGATACTACAGTTCCTTCGATGGCCGCAAGATCTATTATGAAGTAACCGGAAAAGGAAGCCCGGTCGTACTCGTACATGGTTTTATTGCTAATGGCGAATCCTGGAAAAAATTGCCGCTCTACAGCGATCTGCTGAAAGAAGGTTACCAGGTGATCAGCATGGACCTTCGCGGCAATGGCCGTTCCGATAAACCTCATGAGGCCGAAGCATACGCAAATGACGCCGAAGCAAAGGATGTCATGGGTTTGCTGGATCATCTCCACGTCAGGAAGTACCATGTAATTGGCTATTCGAGGGGGTCGATCATAACAGCCCGGCTGTTGTTGCTCGATAAAAGAATTCACAAGGCCGTCATGGGAGGTATGGGCGATGGCTTCACCGATCCCCAATGGCCGCGGCGCATCCTGTTCTATAAAGCGCTGAGTGGCGAGCCGGTGAAAGAGCTCGAGAATATGGTCAACTATGTAAAATCAACTGCTTCCCTCGATCAGCAGGCACTCGCCTTTTTGCAAAAAGAGCAGCCTTCCGTTACGCCGGACAAGCTGGGCGGAATTCGTCAACCCGTGTTGCTGATCGATGGTGACAACGATCCCGATAACGGGTCTCCGGAAAAATTGGAGAAGATGATCCCGCACGCGAAATTAAAAGTCATACCGGGAGATCATGGCTCTACCTTGCGCAGTCAGTTGTTTGCCGACAACGTCATTCAATTTTTTAATACCAAGCATAATTAATTCTTTATATGAAACCACTAAGAAGCAGGGGCTGGTTTGGCAAAAAAGGTAAGGATGGGTTTATCTATCGTGCCTGGATGAAAAACCAGGGAATCCCCGATTTTGAATTCCAGGGAAGACCGGTGATCGGCATCTGCAATACCTGGAGTGAACTGACGCCCTGCAACGCTCATTTCAGAGAACTGGCCGAGAGTGTGAAGAGAGGCATCCTGCAGGCAGGCGGATTTCCGGTAGAATTTCCGGTAATGTCGCTGGGCGAAACGCTGATCAAGCCTACGGCTATGCTTTACCGTAACCTGGTCAGCATGGATGTGGAAGAATCCATTCGCGCCAACCCGGTTGATGGGGTGGTATTGATGTGCGGTTGCGACAAAACCACGCCGGCTTTGCTGATGGGCGCCTGCAGCGTGGATATCCCGGCCATCGTTGTATCCGGTGGTCCCATGCTAACGGGTCATTATAAAGGGGCCCAGATCGGCACGAGTGATGTATGGCGCTTCAATGATGCGATTCGTTCCGGTCAGATGAGCGAAGAAGAACTGGCCGAAGCAGAAGCCAGCATGTGCCGCAGCCGGGGGCATTGCGCGGTAATGGGCACGGCCTCCTCCATGGCCTGCATGGCAGAATCGCTGGGCATGACCTTGCCGGGCAATGCGGCCATACCGGCAGCCGATTCGAGAAGAAAAGTACTGGCGCAATACTCGGGGATGCGGATTGTAGAGATGGTGAAGGAAGATCTGACTCCTTCCAAAGTACTGACCAGGGAAGCCTTTGAGAACTCCATCATGGTCAACGCCGCCATAGGAGGGTCTTCCAATTTTGTCATCCACCTGATGGCGATAGCCGGAAGGGTAGGCATCGATCTGAGCCTGGAAGATTTTGACAAGCATTCAACGCACGTGCCGCTGATCGCGAACATTCAACCCTCGGGAAAATATTTCATGGAAGACCTCTATTACGCAGGTGGTCTGCCGGCGGTGATGAAAGAACTGCTGGGACTGTTGAATAAGGAAGCCCTTACCGTTACTGGGAAATCGGTAGCGGAGAACATCAGCGATGCGGAGTGCTATAACCGCGAGATCGTGGCTACGGTCGGCGAGCCGGTTAACCCGGTATCGGGGATCATTGTGCTGAAAGGGAATCTTTGCGAAAACGGGGCCGTGATCAAGCCCTCTGCTGCCAGCCCGAAACTGATGAAGCATAGCGGCAAAGCGGTCGTGTTTGAAGACATTGAAGATTATAAAGCCCGCATTGATGATCCCAGCCTGGAAGTGGATGAAAACTCTATCCTGGTGTTGAAAAATGTAGGTCCCATGGGATATCCCGGAATGCCGGAAGTGGGCAATATGGCATTACCCCGCAAACTGCTGGCCAAAGGCATCACGGATATGGTACGTATTTCCGACGGAAGAATGAGCGGAACCGGTTTTGGAACCGTTGTGCTGCACGCTTCGCCGGAAGCGGCGGCGGGAGGAAATTTTTCGGTTGTTCAAAATGGTGATATCATCGAGCTGGATGTCATGAACCGCCGGCTGGAGCTGAAAGTGTCTGACGAAGAATTGACCCGGCGGAAAAAGAACTGGCAATCCAAAGCTGCGGATCCGGGCAGGGGTTATGTAAGTCTGTATGTAAGGCATGTGCAGCAGGCCCATCTCGGCGCGGATCTCGATTTCCTGGTGGGCAAATCATCTAGCGAAGTGATACGGGACTCGCACTAATAAATAAAATCATTCATGAAGAAAAGGTTTGATGATAAAGTAGCGATCGTAACCGGAGCAGGCCAGGGTATCGGTTTTGAGATATGCCGTCAGCTGGCGGCGGAAGGCGCGCGTGTGATCCTGAACGACCTGGAGAGCGATCTCTGCAACAGGGCTGCTGCGAGGATCGTGAAAGAGGGCGGACAATGCCTCGCCATCGCGGGAGATGTGGGAGATACGGCCTTTACCAAGAGCCTGGTGGAAACGGCGGTTCGTCAATTTGGCCGTCTCGATATTGCCATTGCCAATGCAGGCATCACCCTGTTCAGCGATTTCTTTGACTATACCCCGGAAGCGTTCTTCCGTGTATTGCAGGTCAATATGGGAGGAACTTTTTTTCTTACGCAGGCAGCTGCCCGTGAAATGAAAAAGCAAAGTGGAGGAGGAAGTATCCTGTTTACCTCTTCCGTAGTGGGCCACCAGGCCCATAAGCAACTGGCGGCTTATGCCATGACAAAAGCCGGTATTGAAATGCTGGCGAAAAACCTGGTGATCGAACTTGCGGGCTTCGGCATCAATGTAAATGCCATTGCTCCCGGCGCCACCCTTACCGAAAGAACCCTGGAAGATCAGGAATACGCGGCCACCTGGTCAAGACTGTCTCCAACCGGAAGACCCTCCACCACCGCAGACATTGCGGGTGCTGCGCTTTTCCTGGTGAGTGAACAGGCAAAGCAGATCACGGGCCAGACACTCATCATCGATGGCGGCTGGTCGGCGATCAGTCCTTCGCCCTTCTAACGCAAGTTTATTTAACGGAACCAGCATACCTTTTCTTTGATATCGCCCGGTATGCGGGGCTGGGAAGGCAGTTTGATGTAGCCGAGCTGAAAAAATCCCAGCAACAGATCCTGATCTTCCAGTTGCAACCAGTTTTTGGCGCCTTTCATAAAGGTAATACCACCCGTGCTCCAGTAGCCGCCAATACCATATGCCGCGAGGCTTAGATAAATATTTTCAACAGCGCAAGCCGTAGCTGCTATCTCCTCCATTTCCGGTAATCCCTCATGTCTTTTCATAACAATGGCAATGATATGCGAACACTGAAGCGGAGAAGTAAGCATCTTATCATATTTAGCCTGCTTGAATTTTTCTCCCGCTCCTTCTTTATAAATGCGCGCCTGTTCGCGGGCCAGTATCTGCAAACCCTCGCCGCTGAAAACAAAAAATCGCCAGGGTTCGGTGCGCTTGTGCGTGGGAGCGTGATTGGCGTTTTCCAGTATTTGCCAGATCACCTCATCAGGAATGCTTTTTCCGCTTTCAAACTGGTCGATAAAAGTGCTGCGACGAGAGCGAATGTATGTGTTAAGTTCTGTGGGAGTCATCTTTTGAGGTTTAACGTTTATCGTTTCAGGTTTCATGTTAGTTTGCGGTTTGCTGTTTGAAGTTTGTTGTTTGAGGTTTGCTGTTTGAGGTTTGCTGTTCATTCGTCATTCGTCATTCGTAATTGCCCTGTCAGCTCATTGGCAAATTTTTCCTCATCGCTCTCAGCCAGTTGCCATACATGATATTTTCAATATCTTTTTCATGGTATCCTCTCTGTTGCAGAAGCGCCGGGAATTTATTGAGATCAGCAATCGTGTCTATATCTGATGGACATTGTTCGGTTCCGAATGCGCCGTCCAGGTCGGAGCCGATTCCCACATGCAGGCAGTTGCCCGCCAGCTGACAGATATGATCGATATGATCGATCAGCCGGTTCAGCGTGCATCCCGTGCTTTGCGGAGTGGATTGCCCGCGTACCCAGTTGGGAACGATCATCCAGGCGTCCATGGCAGCGCCGATAACGGCGTCTCTTTCTATCAGTACTTTTAATTGGTCATCACTGAACTGCCTGTTGTGAGGAACGAGGGCACGGCAATTGTTGTGGCTTGCCCAAACCGTTCCCTGGAAATGATCCATGGCCTGCCAGAAAGCGTCGTCGCACAGGTGGGTAGCGTCGAGTATCATGTTCAGCTTTTCCATTTCCTTCAGCAAGGCCAGTCCGTTTTCATTCAATCCACCGGTGGAATCGGTTCCATTGGCATAGCAACCCGGCCCGTAATGGGCAGGTCCGATGGCTCTCAATCCATATTCGTATGCCCGGTGCAGGTGATCGAGGGTAACGAGCGAATCGGCCCCTTCGAGGCTCAGGATATAGCCAATGGGTTTGCCGCTCGAAGGGCTCCCGTCATTCCAGACCGCTACCTGCAATTCCAGTTCTTTCCGGTTGCGGATCATGATCATTTCGCCCATTTCCTCCATCGACCGGTACCATGCCAGCTGTGCCTGTGTCATCGCCCAGGCCTGCTCGGGTGAATTCCAGCCGGCCAGTTTGCTGCCGGGTTCCACATAGCGGGCGATCTGTGTGGCTACCACCAGCCCCGCTCCAGCTTCCCGCAGAGCAGGTAAACTAACGGTACCCCTTGACCGATCCGGCTTGTCGGTCAGGTTACGCTCCCGTTCGCGAATAGCGGCTACCTGGCAGCGGAGGTCGCGGTTCCACTCCATGGCGTTCATAGACAGGTCAAGGTGCGCGTCAATGGTAAACATATGGATGAATAAAATAAGTCGGTTATACGGTGATCTTCCGGTCGCGGGCAATGGTTTTCCATTCACCGGTAATTAGTCCGTTCTGAATGGTGATGAGGCGATCGTACAGTGCCACGGTTGGACAGATATGATAAGGCAGGCCATACAGCACATCGCCCGGCCGGTAAGAATGATCGGGTGAAGTTTCCAATACCAGGTGTTCTTCACTTTGCCCCACCGGCGTCAGTCCTTCTGCATTTAAAAAATGGATTCGTCGAGAGATCTCATTTTCCGCGGCGACAGATTTATGACCGAGGTCGGTACAGATCCGGCCGCGGGAAGGAAGGGAAATCACACGGGTAACCAGTACGGCAGCCGGTAAAAAATCCTGTTCGGGACATAGTTCCAGGTATCCCTGGTCCCAATACACAAAAGTGCCAGGGCTGCATTGTACGTTTTTTCTTTGGGCATGAATGGGAAAGGAGGGCGATCCGCCGGCGATGATGCGGGGAACTGTCAGCCCAAGGGCACGCAGGTCGTCGGCCATCTGCTCCACCGCGGCGAAGCCTTTATTACATTGCTCCGTTCTGGCCGCCAGGTTTTTGTCGCGGAGATGCCCGTCGTAAGCATGAAGCCCCGCCGCTTTTACCGACTTCAAAATATTGATCTCACGGTAAAGCGAAACCGCTTTTTCGCCCGGAGCTATGCCCGTCCGGTTCATCCCGATGTTAAGGTCGATGTATACCGGAACGATCAGGTCTTCATCGGCAAAGGCGGCGGCCTGTTCATACAAGGCCTCCTTGTTATCGGTCAGGCAGCTGAAACCTGTGGCCGGGTATTTCCTGATCAGCTCAACGAAACGTTTCAGCTTCGGGCCCAGCGGCTGGTAAGCCAGCAGCACATCTTTTGCCCCGCATTGTGCCAGCATCTCCGCTTCGGCAATGGTGGCACATTTAAAATCGGTAATGCCGGCTTCGATCATCAGGCGGGTGGCATCCGGGCTCTTGTGTGTTTTTACATGGGGCCTCAATCTGCTTACATCACCCACCACATCAATGGCGGTACGGATATTGTGACGCACGCGGTCGGGGAACACCACCAGGGCGGGACTGTCGAGGACTTCGAGATGCTGAATATGATACCACTGATCAGGTGTTGTCATGATCTTTTTTTTGAGGTTGAAACAAGAAGGAGATCACGAAGGCCGGCGAACGTTGCGGATCGTTTCCAGCAACCATTGTATGCGTTGTTGCAGCAGATCCATTTTTCCTTCGTTCATGATTTCCGGAGAAAACAGGTTAGATCCTATCGCTACACATTCCACTCCGCTGTCGAACCATTGCTTCAGATTGGATTCTTCCATGGTAACTCCGCCGGAAGGCATTACTCTTGTCCAGGGACAAGGACCTTTGAGCGCTTTGATAAAAGCGACTCCCAGCACTTCTGCCGGGAAAATTTTTACAAGGGAAGCACCCCAGTCATGTGCCTGAATGACTTCCGTGGCGGTTCCGGCGCCGGGACACCAGAACAGATTTTGTTTGGAACAGTAGGCGCCTACCTCCAGGCTAAGGGTGGGTGCCACAATAAACTGGGCGCCTGCCTTATGAAACTGCCTGGCCTGTTTGGCATTCATGATGGTTCCCACCCCGATTACCAGGTCCGGGCAATTTTTCCTGGCGTATTTCACCAGGTCTTCAAAAACATCGAGCGCATTACCGGAGCGGTTGGTAAATTCAATGATGCGTAACCCGCCGGCATAGATTGCGCTCAGGATATCTTTTGCTGTTTTCAGGTCTTTGTGATTGAAAGGAGGCAACAAACCCTGCACTCTTGCCAACTGAAGGATGTCTTCTTTTTCCATTTTATTCTGCTTGCATAACCAAAAAATCAAATCTCAAAAACCGCCTCAATTTCCACCGCTACATTATTGGGTAATGAACCCATGCCCACGGCGCTGCGAACGCCTTTGCCCTGATCGTTTCCCCACAGTTGAACAAACAATTCACTGCATCCGTTGATCACCAGCGCATGCCGGGTATAGTCCGGAACCGCGTTCACCATTCCCAGGATCTTCACCACTCTTTTAATGGCATCTGGTGAACCGAGGTGATTCTTTAATGAACTGAGGATGGCCAGCCCGCATTGAAGCGCGGCTCTTTTGGCTTCTTCGTCATCCACTTCCTGTCCCACTTTGCCGGTAATGAAACTGCCATCGGTATTGATGGAGACGTGGCCGGATACATACACGAGGTTGCCCACGGTAAGGCAGGATTTATAAATTCCCTTGGAAGGGGGGATGTTTGGTAACTCCAGCCCGAGTTCCTGTAATTTCTGTTCGATCGTTCTTGTATTCATGATTGATTAGATAAAGATGTCCAAAATTAACACTCCCAGCAATCCCACGATCGATACAATTGTTTCCATCAGCGACCAGGAACGGATGGTGTCTTTGATAGACAGGTTAAAATATTCTTTGAACAGCCAGAAACCCGAGTCGTTGACGTGGCTGAACATCAAACTGCCCGCACCGATGGAAAGGATCATCAGGTTGGGATCAACGCCCGAGCTTTTTATGACCGGGTAAATGATACCGGCTGCTGTTAACCCTGCTACGGTGGCCGATCCCAGGCAAACACGAATAAGCGCGGCAATCATCCAGCCCAATACGAGCGGGTTGATGGACAAACCTTCCAGCATGGCGCCAATGCTTTTGTCCACTTTGCTCGCCACCAGTATTTCTTTGAACGCTCCCGCGCCGGCCACGATCAACAAGATAAGCGCTACATCTTTTACCGATTCGCCATAAAGGGTCATGATGTCTTTTATCTTTTTTCCATTGGCGATGCCGAGGGTATACGTAGCCACCAACAGGGAAACGAACATCACGATCACCGAATCACCCATGAACTGCACCCCTATCCTGGCGTTCCCGTCCAGTGTTACCAGGTAGGGAATCGCTGTGGTGATCACCAGCAGGATTACCGGCAGGAGCGAAGAGATAAAACTATTGGCCGTACCAGGAAGTTCCGATTCGGCAATCGTACGGGGTTGAAAGGCCTGCATCGGTGCAGAGCGGATATTTTTCAGCGTTTTGGCAAAGAGCGGCCCGGCTATGATGATCGCCGGAACGGATATGACGATTCCATACAACAGGGTGGTGCCCATGTCGGCATTGAATTCCTTAAACTGCGCTACCAGGGCGGAAGGCGAGGGGTGCGGAGGCAGAAAGCCATGTGTAACTGATAAGGCCGCCAGCATCGGAACACCCACATATACCGCCGGAAGCCTGGTCTGGTATACTACCGAAAAGATCAGCGGGATCAGCAATACGAAACCTACACTGTAAAAAAGAGGGATGCCTACAATAAAACCCGTCACCATCATGGCCCACTGAAAATACTTTTCCCCGAAAGTCCTCATCAGTACGTTCGATATTTTCTGTGCCGCCCCGCTCTCGGCTACCAGTTTTCCCAGCATCGCCCCGATACATATAATAATAACCAGCTCTCCCAGCATGTCGCCGATTCCCTTTTTTACCGAGCGGGTCAGTTCGGCTGGAGGTATTCCCAGCCAAAGCCCCGCCAGGATCGATACCAGCAGAAAGGCCAGAAAGGGATTAAACTTCGCCCATGTAATTAATAAAATTAGCAGGAAAATGGCGCAGGCAACAATCAGCAGACTCATCAGCGTTGGTTAATAATGAATTATTCTCCGAATTTAGGAAACAGCCCCAGCAATCCTGCCGGATTATTTTTCCACCAGCCGCCGCTCCTCAAAAAATCCAACCCTCAAGCAGCGATTTGTTAAGAAAGAAACTCTTACTTAATAAAATTTTAAAAAAGTTTTAATGGGTTTTTAAAATATAGTTTACTTTTAACCCCATTAATTCAACAACTCTAACGGTACGCATGGGAAGTCATGACAAAATGCTTCATTACAAAAAGCTGACAGCTAAGCATTTGTATTTCTCTGGGGTACTTTCCAGCACCGAATTGAGTGTTCTGATCAAAAAAAGTATACCTCTCACTAACAAGATCATTGAGGAGCTACTGGAGGAAGGCTGGATCGAGGATACGGGTTTTGGCCCGTCGAGTGGTGGTCGCCGGCCATCATTATATACAATCAAGTCTTCTATGATGTACATGGTTTCTGTGGCTATGGACCAGTTTGTAACGCGGATTGCCCTGGTGGATATGCAGAACAAGTATGTAACCGGGGTCGAAAAATTCGAATTGCCCTTACATGATAATCCGGACGCCCTGAAGATCCTTACCCAAAAAATTGAACATTTTATTCAGCAAAGCGGCGTAGAACGCAGCAAGATCATCGGTATCGGAATCGGGATGCCGGGTTTTGTGAATGCCAAGGAAGGGTTGAACTATACCTATATCAACAGCCTGGGAAGTGAAAGTTTGTCGAAGTATATGTCGGGCGAATTGAAACTACCGGTATACATCGACAATGACTCAAGCCTGATTGCGCTGGCAGAACTGAAGTTTGGAGGAGTAGGCAACAAGAGCAATGTGATGGTGATCAACGTAGGCTGGGGAATTGGATTGGGAATGATCCTGGATGGCAAGCTGTTCAGAGGCTATAATGGATTTGCGGGCGAGTTCAGTCACATTCCGCTGTTTCAGAATAATAAATTATGCGGATGTGGCAAGAGCGGTTGCCTGGAAACAGAAGCGTCGATGACCATCCTGGTAGAAAAAGCCAGGGAGGGACTCAGAACGGGAAAGCTCAGCAGCCTTGAAGCAGAAAGTTTCGGAAAGGCAGACCTGGAAACAGGTCTGGAGGCATTGATAGCCGCCACCAGGAAGGGCGACAAGTTTTCGATCGGGCTGGTTTCGGAAGCGGGTTATAACATAGGCAGGGGCGCAGCCATCCTGATCCATGTGCTGAACCCGGAACTGATCATCATCAGCGGACGAGGATCAGCCCTGGGCAATATCCTTGAAATACCCGTACGCCAGGCATTGATTGAGCATTGCATACCGAGACTGGGGGCGCACACCAAAATGCAGATGTCTGCCCTGGGTCATGATGCAGAGCTGATAGGAGCAGCAGCCCTGGTGATGGAAAATTTTGAGAGGGATAAATCTGACAAATAAAACCTCTGGAGCCGGCAGAGGCATAAAGCCGTGCAAAGCAACCAAATTGTTTAAACCAAAACCCAATTCAAATGAGACGGATTCTCATCCTGACGATGTGCTTTCTCGCTTATGTCAGCGCATTTGCACAGACGCGTCAACTCAATGGAGTGGTAGTAGATGCCAAATCTAATTCTGGGATCATTTCTGCTACCGTTAAAGTAAAAGGACAATCAACCACCACTACAACAGACGCCGACGGTAAGTTCTCTATAACTGTACCTGCCGGCCGTGTAGTACTGGAAGTGTCCTCAATCGGCTTTGCTAACCGCGAGGTTACAGTGGAAGCCAACAGCAATACCGTTACTATTCAATTAAACGAATCTGCCCGTCAACTGGATGAAGTGGTGGTAACGGCCCTGGGTATTCGTAAAGAAAGAAAGGCCCTGGGTTATGCCCTCAGCGAAGTAAAAGGAGAAGAGCTGACAGAAGCCCGCTCCAACAACTTCATGAATAACCTGGTGGGTAAAGTAGCCGGTTTGAACGTAACCAGCACCGCTACCGGTGCGGGTGGTTCTTCCCGCGTTATTCTTCGCGGTAACACTTCCATCTTCGGAAACAACCAGCCTCTGTATGTGATCGATGGAATTCCCATCGATAACTCCAACCGTGGTAATGCGGGTGAGTGGGGTGGCAGAGATGCCGGTGATGGTATCCAGATGATCAACCCCGACGAGATCGAAAGCGTGTCTGTACTGAAAGGCGCCAACGCGGCGGCTCTTTACGGTTCACGCGCCTCAACCGGTGTGATCCTGATCACTACCAAAAGAGGTTCCAAGAAAAAAGGTATGGGCATCGAGATCAACAGCAACTTTGTTGCGGAAAGCGTGATCGATCATACCGATTGGCAATACCAGTATGGTCATGGTGTTAACGGCGTAAAACCGACTACACTCGACGGTGCCAATAACATCAACCTCAACAGCTGGGGTGCAAAACTGGATGGATCTCCGGCAATGAACTGGGATGGTGTGGAAAGACCTTATGTAGGCCATTCCAACAACATCAAGAAGTTCTACAATACCGGAACCAACTTCACCAACTCCGTAACCCTTTACGGAAGCGGCGACAAGATGACTTACAACTTCTCTGTATCTGATCTGGACAACAAGAGCATCGTTCCGAATTCAACCCTGCGCAGAAATAACTTCTCGCTGAATACTACATTCAACCCGATCGACAAACTGAGCGTTAACGTGAGCCTCCGTTATATCCGTGAGCGCGTAAAAAACCGCCCCCGTTTGTCTGACTCTCCGGGTAATGCCAACTTCACCGTGGGACTGATGCCTACAAGCTGGGATGTGGAAACATTCAAAACTGCCCTGTACAATTCAACAGGTGGGGAGAATAAATTCAACGCGAACCCTTATGTAACCAATCCTTATTGGGCTACCGACGTGTTCCAGCAGAAAGATTCCAGAGATCGCCTGATCGGCGCCATCGAAGCAAAATATAACCTGCTGAGCTGGTTGTATGTTCGCGGACGCCTCGGAACAGATCAGTATACACGCAGCAACTTCGAAGTAACTCCTACCGGAACACAATATGCACCGGGCGGACAGATCAATGATCAGTCTACCGGCCGTTTCCGTGAGTTCAACGCAGAATGGTTACTGGGTGCACAGAAAAACCTGGGCAGCAAATTCGGTATTGACGCCTTTGTAGGTGGCAACGCCATGCGCCAGGTAGATGAGACTCAAGGCGTGAACGGTGACAATTTCTTCGCTCCCGGTTTCTACCACGTAAGCAACCTGCAAACTAAGAACCCTTACTACAACTACAGCGAAAAGAGAATCAACTCTCTCTTCGGTTCTGCAGAATTGTCTTACAACCGTTACCTCTATCTGACTGTTACAGGTCGTAACGACTGGTATTCTACCCTGTCTCCTGAAAACTGGTCGATCTTCTATCCTTCAGTAGCAGCCAGCTTCATTCTCTCCGACGCTGTTAAACTTCCCAGCGTATTCGATTATGCCAAGGTGCGTGCTTCCTGGGCGAAAGTGGGCGGTGACCGCGATCCATATGGTCTGACACTGCCTTACAGCCTGGGTAACCCTTACAATGGTTTGCCTGTGGGTGCAATCGGCACCGGTACCATTCCTAACAAAGGCCTCCTTCCTTATGAAGTGAGCACGCTGGAGTTTGGTGTGGAAGCAAGATTCCTCAAGAATCGCCTGGGTATCGATCTCTCTATCTATAACAAGAAAACAACCAACGATATCGTTAGCAGCCAGATCTCACAAACATCCGGTTTCAACAGCGTGTTGCTGAACGTGGGTGAAGTGAGCAACAAAGGAGTGGAACTGTTGCTGAATGGTACTCCCGTACAGAATTCAGACTTCAGCTGGGATGTTTCTTACAACATTGGTTATAACAAAGGCGTAGTGGAGAAGATCTCTGATCAATTGACCAGCGCCCGTATTGCCAATGCCCGTTCACTGACTGCGTTTGTAGATCAGATCACCGGTAAGGCTTATGGCCAGGTAATGGCTTTCGACTACCTGCGTGACGCAAAAGGTCAGCTGATCCTGAACAACGGTCTTCCCCAGCGTGGCGACCTGAAAGCGTATGGTACCGGTGTAGCACCTACAACGATGGGTCTTAACAACGAGTTCCGTTACAAGTCTTTCTTCATGAGCTTCCTGATCGATGCCAAGTTCGGAGGTATGATGTACAGTGGTACCAACGACTTCGGCACCTATCGCGGGTTGACACAGCTTACCCTCACCGGACGTGATGGTGGCGCGATCTTCCCCGGAGTAAATGCCAACGGAACGCCCAACACTACCAAAGTGGATGCACAGACTTATTATCAGACAGTGGGTCTGAATATTTCTTCTGAATTCATTTACAAATCGGATTTCATCAAACTCCGCCAGATCATTCTCGGTTATCGCATACCAACTGCGTTCCTGGGTAAATCACCGATCAAAGGCGCTTCTGTTTCACTGGTTGCCCGCAACGTGGCTATCCTGAAGAAATATGTGCCGAACATCGATCCTGAGTCTACTTACAACTCAACCAACGGACAAGGTCTGGAATGGTATGGTGTTCCGCCGGTGCGTTCTTATGGTGTGAATGTTAACATCAAATTCTGATTGTAAACAGATTTCTGAAGAAATTAAAACTTTAAATTATGACGACTAAATCCATTATAAAGCTCTCCCTGGTGGCAGCCCTGTTCTTCACGGGTTGTACCAAGGACTTCGAGAAGGTCAATGTGAATCCGACCAACCTGAGCGAACTCTCTACCGATGCGCTGTTCACGCGCACGATGATCGATGTTTCCGGCGGTGAGTATGAAGCATGGCGCGGAAACCTGATCTACACTACACAGTTTGTACAGCAGTTTGCTTCAACCAGCTGGAACCAGGGCGACAAGTACTTCTTTGACGAAGGATATTCTTCCGCTCTCTGGGATGCTTACTATGGCAATGCCATCAAGAACCTGGTAAACCTGGTAGAAAAAACAAAAGGCAATGCAGCCGAAGTAAACTATAACAGCGCGGGCAGAATCCTGAAAGCCTTTGCTTTCCTGCGACTGACCGACCTGTACGGCGATATTCCTTATTCCGAAGCATCACTTGGCTTTTTGACCGGCAACTTCGCTCCCAAATACGACGAGCAGAAGAACATCCTGGCCGATATGATCACCGACCTGGATGCGGCAGCAAAGGCATTTGATGCTACCAAGCCGTTCAAAGGAGATATTTCTTCCTATAACGGAAACATCGCTCTCTGGAAAAAAGCGGCTTATTCTCTGATGCTCCGCGTGTCCATGCGCATGTCTAAAGCTGATCAGAATGCAGCCAAAGACGGCGTAGCCAAAGCCGTAGCCGGTGGAGTGTTCAGCGACTATACCGAATCATTCCGCATCGGTCACCTCGCTTCTGTATATGATAACCCTACCAGCCACGTACTGGGATATTACAATGGTTCCAGACTGGAACTCTCCAGCAACTCTTTCAAGTTCTCCAAAACTTTCGTCGACTTGCTGAAATCCAACAGCGATCCGCGTTTGAAGATCCTGTCTGTAGTTAGAACCGGAGACGTTACTTCACCCATCATCGGAGCTGAAGACGACAACGTGGCTATCCAGAAAGGCCTTCCCAATGGTACAGACGCTACTACGATTGTAGGTACACTGGCTTCCTATTCGCAATTGCGTTCTGATTTTGCGAAAGCAGATGTAGCCAACATCCTGATCACGCATGCACAGACTCTCTTCCTGCTTGCAGAAGCAGTGGAAAGAGGCTGGACAACCGGTAACGCCCAACAGCTTTTCCGCGATGGGGTGAAATCAGCGATCAACCAGCTGAAACTGTACAATGCTTCAGGATCACTCTTCGATGATGCGGCGATCAACACATTCGCCTCTACCACGGTAGCTTATCCTGCAGCCGGTACACTCGATCAGAAACTGGCAGCCATCAACACCCAGTATTATATCGCCTCTCTGCTCGACGGATATGAACCCTTCGCCAACTGGCGCCGTTCAGGCTACCCTGTACTCACCGCGGTGAACTACCAGGGTAACTATACCGGTGGGGTGATCCCTCGCAGATTGCAATATCCTGCCAGCGAGGCGGGCCTCAACAAGGCTAACCTCGATGCGGCCATCGGTCGCCAGGGCGCGAATAACTTCGTGACCAAGGTATGGTGGGATAAATAACACCGGCAGTCTTTTGAGTTTTGATAATAATAACCTGCCTCTCCGGAGGTGGGTTATTTGTTTATCAAAGGTTCCTTTTGATATATACTTGTCATGTTTGGAGTAAATTAACGGTATGAAAAAGGCAGTGATCGGATGCTTTCTTTTACTGAACAGCTTTGTGAACACACTGCAGGCGCAGTCACTTTTTTCGCGACAGCCGGCCGAACAGACTCATATACTCTTTCAGAATAAACTGATCGAATCCCCTTCGCTCAACATCATCACCTATGAATATTATTATAATGGCGGTGGCGTAGCGACGGGCGATTTTAACAATGACGGACTGATCGATATTTTTTTTACGGCCAACATGCAGCCCAACGCGCTCTACCTCAATAAAGGCAACTGGCAGTTTGAAGACATCACCAAAGCCGCCGGCCTCGAAGGCCGCCGGGGCTGGAAAACAGGGGTCAGCGTGGCTGATGTAAATGGCGACGGATGGCTCGATATCTATGTTTGCTATTCGGGCGACCTGGATGAAAAACAAAGACGAAACCAGCTCTTCCTCAACAATCACAACCTTACTTTCACCGAACAGGCGGAAGCATACGGCATCGCAGACGAAGGATATACTACCCAGGCTGTATTCTTCGACATCGATCGCGACAACGACCTCGACCTTTTCGTTCTGAATCACAACATCAAAAATCTTAGAAACTTCGACGCCGCCTTCGTCAAAAAAATGGTTGACCCCGGCGCAGGAGACCGCCTCTATCGAAACGACGGAAATAAATTCACCGATATCACCGCACAGGCAGGCATCCTTTCCAATCCGCTGGGCTATGGGCTGAGCGCCATCGTATCCGATCTTAATAACGACGGATGGCCGGACCTCTATGTAACCAATGATTACGTGGAAGAGGACTATCTCTATATCAACAACCAGAACGGCACTTTCACCGAATCGCTCAAACAGCAGATGGGGCATATCTCCAACTTCTCGATGGGGGCCGATATAGCCGATATCAATAACGATGGCTGGACGGATGTATTCACGCTCGACATGTTACCCGCCGATAACCGGCGCCAAAAATTATTATATGCCCCCGACAATTACGAACTCTACAACAACCAGGTCGATAACGGCTTTCATCATCAGCTGATGCGAAACATGCTCCAGCTGAACAATGGGAACAATACCTTCAGCGAAACGGGGCAGCTGAGCGGAGTATCCAATACCGACTGGAGCTGGTCATCGCTGCTGGCAGACTTCGACAACGACGGATTCAAGGATCTCTTTGTGACCAATGGTTACGGAAGAGACATGATCAACAGGGATTTCGTTAAGTTCTACGCCAACGAAAGATTGAAATTTCTGCAGGGACAATCCAGCGACCGGATGTTCCAGATGTTGCAGGGTATTAAAACAACTCCCTTACACAACTACTTTTTCAAGAATAAAGACGGCATTCACTTCACTGACCGTTCGCTCGTGGATGGCTTTGACGAAGAGAACCTGTCGCACGGCGCTGCCTATGCCGATCTTGACAATGATGGCGACCTGGACCTCGTTGTCAATTGCATGAATGAAACCGCGCATTTGTACCGAAACAATGCTGTAGAAAATAAAGGAGCGGGCCACTATCTGGACGTGGAGCTGCAAATGAAAGATAAAAACCCGCTGGGCATAGGCGCCCGGCTAACCCTGTACAGCGGAAAACAAAAAATGTTGATGGAGAACTATCCTGTTCATGGATTTCAGTCTGCCATGCAGGGGCCTGTACATTTTGGGTTTTCCTTTTCAACAGTTGATTCGTTGCAGATAATATGGCCTGATGGAACGATGCAGGTGCAGAAAGACTTGCGGCCGGATCAGCGAATCCGGATTGCCTACCAACCGGGCGGCAGGCGAAATGTGCCTGTAGAACCCATCCACTTTGTTTTTGAGGGTTCTTCTTCTTTTATACCGGTGTCACATTCCTCCGAAAAAGTAAATGATTTTAAGGTTCAACCCCTGATGCCAGCCATGCTATCCGGTTGCGGCCCTCATATGATCAGTGCTGATGTCAACAAAGACGGACTCGAGGATATCTATATGTGCGGAGGAAGAGGACAGGCAGGAAAACTGCTGATTCAAAAAAAAGACGGCAGCTTTCAGCCACAGGCTATAGAAATGAATCATCCGGCAGAAGAAACCGGCGCGCTGTTCTTTGATGCCGACCAGGATGGAGATCCGGATCTGTATGTAGTCGAAGCAGACTATTACAGCGCCGCTTCTGAATCGCCTTCCGATCACCTGTATATTAATAACAACGGCAGCTTTGTTCTGTCGCCGTCCTCTATCCCGGCATTGAAGGGATTTCGTACCTGTGTAAAAGCGGCCGATATAGACGGCGATGGCGATCTGGATCTTTTTGTAGGCGGAAAAATCGTTCCCGGTTTCTATCCGCAGTCTTCTCCTTCCTATTTGCTCGTTAATGACGGAAAAGGGCATTTCAGCGATCAGACCGTATCGCTTGCTCCCGCCCTGGCAGCGGCCGGACTCATCAATGATGCCGTATGGATGGATTTGAACAAAGACGGAAGGCCCGATCTCGTGCTGGCAGGAGAATGGATGCCTTTGCGGATATTTATCAATACCGGAAAAGGGCTTGTAGAACAGACAAACGCATTGCTGGACCAGCCTAAAAAAGGATGGTGGAATCGGTTATGCGTGACAGATATAGATGGTGATGGAGATGCAGATATTGTAGCCGGCAACTGGGGAACCAACAGCCAGCTGCAGGTAAGTGCACAGCAACCAGCAGCCGTATATTTCAGCGATTTTGACCAGAATGGCTCTATCGATCCTTTAATTTGCTATTACATACAGGGCCGGTCTTACCCCATGGCCAGCCGGGATGAGCTCACCGACCAGGTAGTAAGCTTGAGGCAAAAATTCCCTACCTACGACTCCTATGCGGAGGCAACGATCCATGAAATACTGACTGCCGATCAGATCAGGTCCTGCGATTCTCTGCAGGTTGATTTTTTTGAAAGCGGATGGTATGAGAACGCCGGTGGTAAATTAATCTGGCATTCCTTTCCGCCGGAGGCCAATTATTTCCCGGTATATGCCATTGCGGCAGATGATTTTACCGGCGACGGCAAAACAGATATTTTACTGGGCGGTAACCTGTCTGAAACAAGGATCAAGATCGGGCGGATGGATGCCGGTTATGGAACACTATTGCAGGGAGATGGCAAAGGAAATTTCTCTTACCTGCCGCAGACCCTTAGCGGCTTGTCGATCCAGGGCCAGATCCGTGAATTACTTCCGGTACGCATAGGTGGAAAGAAAAATGTATGTATCGGCATCAGCAATGCCTTACCTCAACTATATAATTATTCCCGATGAAGAAATGGATGGCGACCTGTATGATGGTGAGTATGCTGACGGCAGGAAGAGCTCAAACTTACCAGCCGGTAGACTACATACGGGTATTGAAAGAAGCTACGGATGTAATGATCAATGACGTAACCTCGCCGGTGGCAGCGGCCCGTTATTATTCCTATATCACACTGGCGGGTAACCAGGCCCAGTCGGTATTTGAGCCGCGTTTTTCATTGGGCACAGCGCTCAACGGCCTTGCCTGGCAGGTTAATGATCTGTCTTCGGAGAATGCTGAAAGTTCTTTTACAGTTTTATATTCATTATACCGCATGTCGGCAAGACTGCTTCCTTCGGGGCCGGTTCTGCAACCCAAGGCAGATTCGCTGCGCGTCAATGCGCAGCAGAGAGGACTGAAGGAAGAGGTGATCCGGCACTCAGTAACGATTGCCGACAGTATTGTGGCCCGACTGTTGCGATATGTGCAGGCGGATCGTTTCCGTGAAATGAGTTCGCTGAAAAAATATACGCCAACGAAGGGAGATGCGTACTGGCAACCCACTGCACCGGGGTATATGCAGGCGCTCGAACCAAACTGGAATACCCTTCGCCTGTTTGTGTTGCCGGGAATCGACAGCTTTCGTTCGCTGCCGGCCGCGCCCTTCGATACCAGCTCGCAATCATCGTTCTTCAAACAACTTACAGAGGTGTATACTACAGTTAACCACCTTTCCCGAAAACAGGTGGAGATCGCCTCTTTCTGGGATTGCAACCCTTTTGCATTGCAGCAAATGGGTCATGTGGAGTTTGGGTTGAAGAAGATGTCGCCGGGTGGTCATTGGATTGGCATTACCGGCATTGCCTGTATCAAAGCCGGTAAGAGTTTTCAGCAAACGGTACTCATTCATACGCTGGCGTCTCTGACGCTCTGCGATGCCTTTGTTTGTTGCTGGCATGAAAAGTATAGCAGCAACCGGGTAAGACCCGAAACGGCTATCCGCCGCTGGATCGATCCTGCCTGGAAACCTTTTTTACAAACACCTCCCTTTCCGGAATATACTTCCGGGCATAGCGTGATCTCTTCAGCCTGTTCCGTTTTGCTGAGTGAAATATTCGGATACCAGTTTGGGTATACAGATAATACGGAAGCGGAGTTTGGTCTCCGGTCGAGAAAATACAAATCGTTTCTGCAAGCCTCCGGTGAAGCAGCCATTTCAAGATTGTATGGCGGCATCCATTACAGAGACGCTGTGGAGAATGGTGTAGTACAGGGAAAGAATATTGGAGGGTTCATCAGCAGGCAGTTGAAAACATTTGTTGAGCTGAGCCGTTAAAACAGTTTATTGTTGCTGCTGCTGTGCTTCGAAGGTTTCGGTAATCAATGCTTCTTCTTCTGCGGTTTCCTGTTTGTCCATCCGAACGCGGTTCGTTTCTTCGAAGGTATGTCCGTCTTCGTATCCCACGCTCACCCATACAAAAAGTTCCTGCCTGGACGGGCCTTTGAAGGTTCCCTTTACCGGGCTGCAGTCTGTAAAGTTTCTGCCTACCGCCAGTTTAACATGGTTGTTGGTGACCCATACATTATTGGTGGGATCGATGCCTGCCCAACCGTATTGTGGTATCCAGGCTTCCACCCAGGCGTGGGTGGCGCCTTCGCCACGCATGCCGTTTTTGTTGGGGCAGATATAACCACTCACATAGCGGCAGGGGATCGAAAGCGTTCTGAGGATCTGCAAGAGCACATGCGCAAAATCCTGGCAAACGCCTCCCTGGTGATGGAGGATTTCGTCCACTGTTGTTTCAATGGTAGTAATGCCCTTGGTGTATTTGAAGTTCTTGAAGATAAACTCGCTGCTCTTCTCTACCACGGAGGCTACCGGCCGGCCGGGCTGAAACACTTCCCGCCCGATGTCGTTGATCAGGGATTGATGATCGATGGAATCCGGCCGCATGAGCTCGAGCAGCAGCAGGTTGTTTTGCACTTCCTGCTGTAAAGCATCAAAGCCGCTGTGGAAATTAAGCTGCAATTGCGAAGAGGCGGTGGTGCGAACGATAAGCCGGCTCTCGATGACCAGTTGTCTGTGCGAATGGATCAGGCTGAACTGGCCCGTTTTATTGCCCCAGTAGTCCTGAAAGACCTGGATGTCGGGATGATCGGTGATGTTCAGGTCGTGCTGAAGAATTTCCTGAGTGGAACAATGAAAGGGAAAAACACGGATCTCGTTCACGCTTTCGGTTACGGGCTTTTCGTATTCGTATTTGGTAATGTGATGGATCTTGAAAACAGGCATGATGCAAACTTAAGAATAAGAAAAAAAAGATTGGCTCAGCGCCCTGCTGAATTGTAACAAATTGGTCCGGGTTTCCTGCAGGTAGCCGGGCAGGCCGCTTCTCTTGATCCATTCGAAATCGGCAAACTCCACATTGCTGTAAAGCCGGCCGAATTGTTTGAGCAGGGTGTACTTCTCGCTGGGGTTGTTTTCCCTGACCACATCATCAAGATATTTTTTGACCCTTATCAGGCAGTACATGATGGAGTGGGGGAACAGCGGATTGAAAATGACCTGGTGAGCCACATTGTGATTGTATTCGGTACTCCTGTAATTTTTCAAATGGAATTCATACCCTGAAAGAGAGAACAGCAGGCTTCTCCAGTACAGGATATCTTTGCTTTGGTTCAGATCGTAATTGATGCTCTGGTATTGTTTATCGGTCAGGTCGATCGTGAGCAGGCAGCGTTCGATGTACTTGCCCAGGCTCATGAAACTCCAGCTCATACCCCGGGGCATGGTACTGTCGGTAATTCCCGTATACAGCAGGCAGTTTTTAAGCAGGTGCTCGATGGCTGCCAGGGAATCGCTGCTGAGCAGTTGTTGTTCGGTCTTGGGGTTGTTGATCACATGATACATATGGTTGACCTGCTCCCATACTTCTTTGGTGATGTGATCCTGCATGCCTCTGGCGTTTTCCCTGGCGCGGTTGAGATTTACCCGGAGGGAATTCAGGTTTTTGGTATCCAGCAACAGCAGCTTCACCACATCGGCAGGTTTGTTTTCGATCTGGGCGATGGATTCCTCCCGCAAGCCGGCAAATATCTGGAGCATGGGGCGCCAGGTATTGGAAGTGTTTGGCCCTTTATCCAACGACAACACATAACTGGTATGAAGCATACGAAGCAATCCTTCCGATCTTTCGATATACCGGTTCAGCCAATACATTGAATCCGCGATTCGACTAAGCATATGTATGATTTAACTTAAATGATAAGAAATAGGGGTAACGGTTTGCGGATTGTACGTTTAACGTTTCAGGTTTTTCGTTTCACGTTGGTTGGCAGTTTGCCATTTCCTTTCCCTTTCTGTTTCTCTTTCCCTTTCTCTTTCCCTTTCCCTTTCTCTTTCCCTTTCTCTTTCTCTTTCTCTATCTCTTTCTGTTTCTCTTTCTGTTTCTCTTTCTGTTTCTGTTTCTCTCACTCCCGCTCCCCAAATTCCTGGACGCAAAGGGCGCGAAGAACCGCAAAGCGCGCAAAGTTTTTCAAGGTAAAAAGCACAGCACTCTACTGCCATTCTCTTTCTCTTTCCCTTTCTCTTTCTCTTTCTGTTTCCCTTTCTCTTTCTCTTTCTGTTTCCCTTTCTCTTTCTGTTTCTCTCACTCCTGCTCCCCAAATTCCTGGACGCAAAGCGCGCAAAGTTTTTCAAGGTAAAAAGCACAGCACTCTACTGCCATTCTCTTTCTCTTTCCCTTTCTCTTTCTCTTTCTGTTTCCCTTTCTCTTTCTCTTTCTGTTTCCCTTTCTCTTTCTGTTTCTCTCACTCCTGCTCCCCAAATTCCTGGACGCAAAGCGCGCAAAGTTTTTCAAGGTAAAAAGCACAGCACTCTACTGCCATTCT
>CAZSAQ010000010.1:0-176224 GCA_964605065.1 uncultured Chitinophagaceae bacterium | reverse complement strand
CGTTGAGACGCCATTTCCTTCAATTCAAAATTCTCTTCGTAAACCATTTTCCAGTCTCCAAGGCCTCCCGTAAAGCCTTTGTGATTAGAATTATGTTTTCTCAACCGCTCTTCCAGATTGTCACCGGTGTAGCCCACATAATACTTATTCAGGGTTGGTGAAAATAGAATATACACTTTCCACATAGCACAAAAAACCTCATTTTTATTCAGAGGCTTTCGTGTGAGTTGATCCCGTACGTATAAAGACCAACCCCAAAAAATAAAAAAGCCTCACGTTAGTGAGGCTAGAGTGGGAGTTGACGGGATCGAACCGCCGACCCTCCCGACTGTTAGTCGGGATGATCTAAACCAACGAGTTTTTAAATCTTTTTTTTGGCTCTTCCTCCCTTTAAATTGTGTAAATGCTTTTCACATAACACAAAAAAAACCCCAGCTTTAACTGAGGTTTGTGTGGGAGTTGACGGGATCGAACCGCCGACCCTCCCGACTATAAGTCGGGATGCTCTGAATCAATGAGTTTCTCAATCATCTTGCGGCTTTTCCATGCTTTGATTTGCTTTTCACGTTGAGACGCCATTTCCTTCAATTCAAAATTCTCTTCGTAAACCATTTTCCAGTCTCCAAGGCCTCCCGTAAAGCCTTTGTGATTAGAATTATGTTTTCTCAACCGCTCTTCCAGATTGTCACCGGTGTAGCCCACATAATACTTATTCAGGGTTGGTGAAAATAGAATATACACTTTCCACATAGCACAAAAAAACCTCAACTTTTAAACTGAGGTTTGTGTGGGAGTTGATCCCGTTTGAACGGGACCGACCCTCCCGACTATAAGTCGGGATGATCTAAACCAACGAGTTTTTAAATCTTTTTTTTTGGCTCTTCCTCCCTTTAAATTGTGTAATGCTTTTCACATAACACAAAAAAAACCCCAGCTTTAACTGAGGTTTGCGTGGGAGTTGATCCCGTATGAACGGGACCGACCCTCCCGACTATAAGTCGGGGTGCTCTGAACCAATGAGTTTCTCAATCATCTTGCGGCTCTTCCACCCTTTAATTTGCTTTTCACGTAATTGGGCACTTTGCTTTCCTTCAAAATTTTCCGAAAAGACAATTTTCCAGTCTCCTGTTCCACCAGTAAAGCCTTTGTGATTTGAATTGTGTTTTCGTACTCTTTCCTGTAAATCATCTCCAGTAAATCCCACATAATATTTTTTCAGCCTCGCCGAAAAAAGGATATATACTTTCCACATAACACAAAAAAACCTCAGCTTTTAAACTGAGGTTTGTGTGGGAGTTGACGGGATCGAACCGCCGACCCTCTGCTTGTAAGGCAGATGCTCTGAACCAGCTGAGCTAAACTCCCTTTACCCTTTTTTATTAGGGAGTGCAAAGATAAGGGTTGCAGCGTTTTAGCCAAATTTTTTTATTTCTTTTTTTACTTGCAGCGAAAGCAGTACTTCGACCTGTCAAAACTGAGTATCAATGCACTCAGAACCCCATTTTTATACTTATTATCGCATATAAACACCCTGTTATGAGAGTTGTGAACGCCTTCCTGTTGATCATCCTGGCCTCTTTTGCCGTTGTTTCCTGCCAGAAAGAACCCGATGAAGCGCTCCTGGGTACTACTCCGGCGGCCTGCCAGCTTATTCGGTCGGAGTCTATTGACTCAGGTGCAATCCAGGATACCGCTGGCTATGTTTATACCGGCGATAAGGTCAGCAAAATAAGTTTCACTGACTATTTCACCACTTTCGATTATACCAGCGGCCGCGTCAGTAAAAGGTCGTACTACGATATCACCAATAACGAAATCGCCGGATTCGATAATATCAGCTACAATGGAGATGGCACGGTGGCAAAAATTGAAACCTACCTGGTGATTCCTCAACTGCCGGCAGGCATACTGGTCTATGCCTACGATTTCACCTACACAGCCGGAAAGCTCACCCGCATGGTCGAAAAGGCGGACACCTCCTTCCAGGGGGCACCCATGATCAATGTGTACGAATACGACTACACCTATACCGGTAACAACATTACAAAAGTTGAACAAAAGGATGTGCTGAACAATGTGACAGACATCTTCAGCTATGCTTACGATAATAAAGCCAACTATTTCAATAAAAAAGCAGGTAGTCTCTTTACCGACTTATTCTTCAACCAGCTTGACGGAACCAGTCTGCCTCTCGCATTATCCGGAAACAACGTTACTAAAGTGAGTTTTTCTGGTAGTGATGTTATGGTAGACTATACCCTTGATTCACAGAGCAACTTGAAGGAACTCTTGTTCGACGGATCGGTGGCTATCCGATACTATTATAAATGCAACTAAAGGGTTGATAATAGCAGTTTATTGAGCTATTTTTGTGAAAAATTGCCAGATGCCCGTTTCTTTCGATAAGCCCAGACCCCTTGAGCTAGACCTTCCGGATACAGAGGTGCTGACAGACTTTGAAGACCCCTGTAGCCTGATCGTCTGGAATGATGAGGTGAATACTTTCGAATGGGTTATCGAAACACTGATGGAAGTATGTGGCCACTCGGCCGAACAGGCGGAGCAATGCGCTTACATCATCCACACCCATGGTAAATATGCCGTTAAGCAGGGCAGCTACGACGATCTCAAACCGCAATGTGAGGCCATCACCGAGCGGGGAATCGGCGCCACCATCGAAGTGACTGCCTCCTGAATCCTGCCGGCCTCTTAAGAGATTATTCTGAATTCCTGATTTTCGCCCACGATTCCGTAGTTATACGCAAATTTTGAATGGAGCTGTTTGTTATTTTTCACCTCTGAATTTTCAGGTACTCCATTTTCTTTAACACTGCCATGCCACTCTTCGCGCTCGATAGTGATCTTATTTTTCCACCGGTTGATCTGGCCGAGCCAGACGGACTATTGGCGGTAGGCGGCGATCTCTCTCCCAAACGACTCCTGCTGGCTTACAGAAGTGGTATTTTCCCCTGGTATGAGGGCGAGCATATCCTCTGGTGGTCGCCCGATCCCCGGTTTGTGCTCTTCCCCGAAGAACTGAAAGTGAGCAAGAGCATGAAGCAACTGTTCAAACAGGAAAAATTCGAGTTTACCATCGATCGCGATTTTCGCCAGGTAATCACCAATTGTAAATCCATCCGCAGAAGGGGACAACACAGTACCTGGATCACGGAAGAAGTCAGGGAAGCCTATATCAACATGCATGAACTGGGTTTCGCTCACAGCGCGGAAGCCTGGATGAACGGAGAGCTGGTAGGGGGGCTGTATGGCATTCGCCTGGGTAATGTTTTCTTCGGGGAAAGCATGTTCAGCAAGGAAAGTAATGCGAGTAAATTCGCGTTTATCAAATATGTTCAATACCTGCAGGCCGAAGGAGTATCCCTGATAGATTGCCAGGTCTATACGGAACACCTCGAAAGCATGGGCGCGAAAATGATTCCAAGAGCAGATTTTGTCAGGCTGCTGGAACGACTGCAATTCCTCGATTAAAATTTCGCCCCGATATAATGCGGTAACATGGCGCGCCAGGTGGGCCAGTCATGTCCCCACTCAGGACCCCAATTGTCGAACTCATACCAGATGCCTTTGTTGTAAAGCGTTTGCGCGAAATTGCCGCCGGCAGCGGGGTCTTCGTAGGCGCCTGCACCGGTAACAATATGTATATGCCCGCTGCGCCTGATCTGTTCCAGGATATTATGATCCGTCAGGTTGGGCATATAATGCGCAGGGCTGTTGAAATACACATCGTCATCGAAATATCCCTTGGTATATTCGGTCAGGTCATAGACGCCGCTCATTGCAATCACGCCGTTCAGCAGATCGGGTCTCTTCAGGAAAAGATTCATGCTGTGCAAGGCGCCGAATGACGCACCGCAGGTAAAGATCATCGTGTCCTGGCTGCTGTTATTGCGAATAAAGGGCACCACTTCATTGAAAATATACTCATTCCACTGCTGGTGGCGAATGGATTTATCGCGTGGATTCATGTTGTTGTTCAGCCAGCTTTCATTGTTAATACTGTCTACCGAATAGATCTTGAGTTTGCCGGCATCGAGAAATGGCTGCAGGTGATCGATCAATTGAAATCTTTCATATTCGAGATAATCCGCGGCTGCGGTGGGGATCAGCAGTAGCGCAAATCCGTAATGACCATAAACGGCAATGGGCATTTCCTTATTCAGCGAGGGGCTATACCAGGATGTCAGCTGTCTTTCCATATTAATGCAGTTATTGTAAAGTCAAGATAAGTCATCAACCCAATTTCCCAAAAATCATTTTGACGCCGAAACAACCCGGCCGCCATCGAGTGGCAAATGAAACCGGATACAGGGGGGCAGGGCCTCCTGGTAATGGCTCACATATATCAGGGTTGTTCCCTGCTGCGCGCAGATCTGGTCTATTGACTGGTTGAAGAAATGAGTCTGCCCGGGATCAAGTCCCTGGCAGGGTTCGTCGAGTACGAGCAAGGGCGGGTTCTTTACCAGGGCCCTGGCCAGCAAACACATTCTCTGCTGCCCCAGAGAAAGCAATCTCAATGGCTTTTCCGACAATTTCTCCAATCCGAGCCAATGCAACCAGTCCTTCACTGTTGTCTCCTCCTCTGAGGAAATTCTTCTGAACAACCCGATGGTATCAAACAAACCGGAGGCGACAACTTCGAAACAGGTCGACTGATCGGGGAAAAACAGGTGTAGCTCCGGCGAGATCAAACCGGTATTGCGCTTGATATCCCATATGCTTTCTCCACGGCCTCTTCTTTTGTCGAACAAATAAATTTCGTTGGCATAGGACTGGGGATGGTCGGCGGTTACCAGGCTGAGCAAAGTAGACTTTCCTGCTCCGTTGGGACCGGATAACAACCAGCATTCTCCTTTGGAGATCTCCCAATTCACTTTATCGAGAATGACTTTGCCCTCATACTGAACCGTTACATTGACCATTTTAACGGCCAATTGAAAGTCGGGCCAATGCCCTTGTGTCTGAACAGGTGCGGGAGTGGGGGCAGAAAAAGTGAATTCCGGCGATGGATGATAGGAATCACGGGGGCCGGCGAATTTTACGCGACCTGCTTCCAATTCGAGCACCCCGGTTATACAAGCCGGAATTTCTGTATGGCCACCGAAAACAATCACATGAATTCCGCCCGACGCCACGGTATCGATCACCCGGTGCAACAATGCACGCCCATCTTTATCCAGGCCGGTAAACGGACTATCCAGCAACAAAAGGTCGGGTTTTCTTAACAGGGCCTGTACTATCTGCAGGCGTTTGTTTTCCCCATTCGACAGTTGAATGAGGGGTTCATCCACCTGCTGATCGAGATGAACTGACTTCAGCAAATGAAGTGTTGCAGAAGGGTCGTTTTCCAGGTACTCCCGCAGAAATTCCCTGATGGTGAGCGAATCTTCTGAATCGGTAGAATTGAATCGCTGTTGGTAATAGAATTCGGTTGTGTTGGACAGGGTCTTGAACCGGTGCTGCTGCTCCACGAGTTCTATTGCCAGGTCTTTCGCCACTTTTACTTCGCCCTGGTGAAACAACCGGCCATTCATCACATGTGCCAATGCCGTTTTACCGCTGCCGCTTTTGCCGGTGATCAGCCAGTGCTGACCCGGTAACACCACAAAGGAAACCTGGTCGAGAATGACCTGTTGCGGCATTCTGACAATGATATTGCTGAGTTCGATGATGGGATGAGTCATAATTTAAAACCCTGCACTCCCGGCTTTTTGTTGGCAGCCGACATTTTAATGGTTTGTTCGATCCGCGCGCTCCTGGTCTCCGGCCTGCGGGCGCCGTCTATCCAGGATAAAAATTGTTTCCGGTAACCGGGAGCGAATGCCTGAAAATTTTCCTTCGCGCCGGGATCGCTTTCGAAGGCCCTGGCCAGGTCTTCCGGAATGGTATTGTACGCCGCATTGCGGTCGCTGTCGGAAAGTTTCTCCCAGGATCCGTTTTTCTTTGCCAGTTTGATCGTTGCCAAACCCGCCTCTGTCATCAACCCTTTTCTAATGAGGATCGTCACCCTTTTTTTATTTGACGCACTCCACACGCTTTTGGGTTTCCTCGGCGAAAACTTCAGCATCGACCTGTTTTCATCGAGTTTTCGGGGCAGGCTGTCGATCCATCCGAAACAAAGCGCTTCCTCAACTGATTCCTCGTAACTCAGCTTTCTTTTACCGGTGCTTTGCTTGTAATAGATAAGCCATACACCGGAGTGAATGCCATGATTTTTCTGCAACCAGTTCCTCCAGTCTTTTCTCGTGCCGGGATGATATTGCGGAAGTTCTTTTGATGTTCGCGTTGCCAATCTGCCTGTATTTATGGCTAAAAATAAGACGATCGCGAGAGGAAGCCATGAATGGTTAAATTTATTGCCTAAAGAAATTCTCATGGCAGAAACGGTACACACCCGGGTGTTCAGACTGCTCCCCGGAGACGACCTCAAAAACGCGATAGAAAAAATAGTTCGGGAAGAGGAGATCAGGGCCGGCTGGATCGTAACGGTTGTCGGAAGCCTTACCCGGTTGAACCTTCGGTTCGCCAATAAAAGCGAAGGAAGTATCAGGGAGGGTTTTTTCGAAATCCTCGGATGCAGCGGCACCCTCAGCACCAACGGATCGCATCTCCATCTGATGGTTGCCGATCCGGAAGGAAAGGCCTGGGGAGGGCACCTGCTGGAAGGAAACCTGGTGTACACCACGGCGGAGATCGTGATTCAATTCAGCGATTCTCTCACATTCCGCCGCGAAAGGGACGGCAGCACAGCCTGGCCTGAACTGGTGATTTACCCAGGAAAATAAGTGTAATTCCGAGGCGTCTTATCCACACAGGTTAATAACTACCGCCTCATTCTCAAAAACTGGTTTTGGTATATTTGTCCGATTTGAGTTTTTTTTGCACGCTGTTTAGCAGGGAAAATTTGTGCCGACCAGGGAATCAGACACACACTCGGCAGTTCAATATTTACTTGAATTAAAGTTGACAACTTCCTGTAAATAAGCGGCAAGATTAAAATAATTGACAAACCAGGAGAAACGACTAATGGCAAAAGAAAAAGACGTCAATCTATTTGAGTACAACGAAGACAGCATCAGAACCCTCGAATGGAGGGAGCATATACGCCTGCGCCCGGGTATGTATATCGGAAAACTGGGAGATGGCAGCAGCCCCGATGACGGTATTTATGTACTGCTGAAAGAGGTGATCGATAACTGTATCGATGAGCATACGATGGGCTATGGCAAGCAGGTCGACATTACCCTTGAAAAAGGAACGGTAACGATTCGCGACTTTGGTCGTGGCATCCCCCTGGGAAAAGTTGTGGACGTCGTAAGCAAGATCAATACCGGCGCCAAATACGACAGCAAGGTTTTTCAGAAATCTGTTGGTTTGAACGGTGTGGGTACCAAGGCTGTCAATGCGCTGAGTAATTATTTCAAGGTTACCTCTTTCCGGGATGGCAAAGAAAAAACGGCCGAATTCGAAAAAGGGGTGCTGATCAAAGATCAAAAAGAAACCAAGTCTTCCGAACCCAACGGTACGATGGTTACGTTTGTGCCCGATGACAGCGTTTTCCGGAACTATCATTATATACACGAGTACCTCGACAAGCAGCTCTGGAACTACTGCTACCTGAATGCGGGCCTGATCATCAATTTCAACGGCAAGAAATATGTTTCCAAGAACGGGCTGCTCGACTTGTTACAGCGCAGTACCAACCAGGAAGAATTGCGCTACCCGATCATTCATCTCAAAGGAGAAGACATAGAAGTAGCCATCACCCACGAAAACCAGTATGGCGAAGAATATTATTCATTCGTAAACGGTCAGTTCACCACGCAGGGAGGCACGCACCTGGCGGCCTTCAAGGAAGGATATGTGAAAACGATCAGGGAATTTTTCAAAAAAGATTATGAGGCCACCGATATCAGGGGCAGTATCATCGCCGCCATCTCGGTAAGAGTACAGGAGCCTGTATTTGAAAGCCAGACAAAGACCAAACTGGGGTCGCAGTATGTGTCGGAAGGCGGTTCCTCCATGAAAAATTTCGTGGGCGATTTCCTGGCAAAGGAACTCGACCTGTACCTCCATAAAAACCCTTCCGTAGCCGAAGCGTTGAAAAAACGCATCGAACAAAACGAAAAGGAAAGAAAGGAGCTGGCTGGTATCAAGAAACTCGCTAATGAAAGGGCCAAGAAAGCCAACCTGCACAACCGCAAGCTGCGCGATTGCCGTTACCACCTCAACGATGAACCATCGGGTAAAGACAAAGAAACCATTATGGAGAAGGCCCGCGAAAGCACCATCTTCATCACCGAAGGCGATAGTGCGAGCGGCTCCATCACCAAGGCCAGGAATGTGGAAACCCAGGCAGTATTCAGTCTGAGAGGAAAACCCCTGAACTGTTTCGGACTAACCAAGAAAGTGGTCTACGAAAATGAGGAATTCAACCTGCTGCAGCATGCGTTGAATATTGAAGATGGGTATGAAGATCTCCGTTATAATAACATCGTAATCGCTACCGATGCCGATGTGGATGGCATGCACATCAGGCTTTTGTTGATGACTTTCTTTCTCCAGTTCTTCCCCGACCTGGTAAAGAACGGGCACGTTTACATCTTGCAGACCCCGCTGTTTAGGGTGAGAAACAAACAGGAAACGATTTATTGTTACGACGAAAAGGAAAAGCAGTCAGCCATCAAAAAGCTGGGCAGCAAACCCGAGATCACCCGTTTCAAAGGGTTGGGAGAAATTTCACCCGATGAATTCGGCCGCTTCATTGGCGCCGACATGCGCCTGGACCCGGTGATGCTGATGCCTGAAACCCATATCCAGCAATTCCTGGAGTATTATATGGGAAAGAATACGCAGGAAAGACAGGATTTCATCATCGACAACCTGCGTATTGAAGTGGACCTGGCTGAAGAAACCGGCGGGTAGTCAAACACCAAACCTTAGTAATTCAAATTATTCAAAGCAAGTTATGATTCATATAGTATTTCAAACGGCTGATGTAGAAGTGCTGACCAAGGCGATGGAACTGGATGAATCGCTGAAGGGAGACATCTTTGAAATAAAAGACGAGTGGGGGGTAGGCCCCCTGGCCGGTATCGAAACCGAGGAGGGTTGGAAAGCGCGCGAAGACTGGTGGCGTGAATTGTTGCAGTATTCTCCCTATGGAGCAGATACAGCAGGCAGTTTTGATGATCGCCAGACCGTAGCGGCCATCAAAAACAGACTGGCAGCCGATGACACCGAAGAAGCCTGGATATGGATGGGTCAGAATCAGCATGATGTTACCGGCTACTACTGGCTGATGCCGCAGTTGCGCGAATTCCAGGGCCGGGTGATGATCCTCTATCTGAACAACCTGCCCTTCATCAATGAAAAAGGTCAACTGTTTTATCCCTGGGGCGTACACGAGATCCTTCCGAAAGAAGCGATCAAGGCAAAAAGACTTTCCCGCCCCATCACACTCAGCGAATACGAAGTGGATCCGGATGAATGGAGAAAGTTGAGCGAGGAAAACGCAATGGTTCGAATTCTCGAGGGCGGAAAGAAAATCGTAGGCAAAGAAGTGAGTTTTTACGATGCGGAAATTCTGAAGAACATTACGGGTGACTGGCAAAAGGCTTCCCGCGTATTGAATAATACATTAAACCGGATGAAGATCAGGACGGGTGATGTATTCCTGGCCTGGCGCATCAGGCAATTGATCCAGGAAGAAAGACTGGACGTGAACGGGGATGTTACCAAAGGATGGAAAGAATTTGAAATAAAGCAAAAGACCGCGCAGCAACTCGAAATAGGAGAATTGCAATAAATAAAACAACCATGAAAACGACCCTCAAACTGGAAGAACTGCTGATGGCGCTGGCCGCCCTGGCAGGGCTTTACTACCTGGGGGCGGAATGGTGGTGGTACCTGTTATTCCTGCTGGGACCCGATATCAGTTTCCTGGCCTACCTGGGAGGAAACAGGATCGGCGCAGCAGGCTATAATTTTTTTCACCACAAAGGACTGGCCGCAGCCATACTGGTTGGCGGGTGGTTACTGCCGCATCATTACCTGCTGCTAACGGGGCTCGTGCTGATCGGGCATTCGTCGATGGATCGTTTTTTCGGCTATGGATTAAAGCTTACCGAAGGATTTCAATACACGCATCTTGGAAAAATCGGAAATAAAAAAGTATGAGTGCAGCTAAAAAGAAAGAGAATTTTTTTGAGAACGAATCAGGGATACAGGGTCAATATAAAAGCTGGTTCCTCGACTATGCCTCTTATGTAATCCTGGAACGCGCTGTTCCGGCCGTGGAAGACGGTCTGAAACCCGTGCAGCGCCGCATTCTTCACGCGATGCGTGAAATGGATGATGGCCGTTTCAACAAGGTGGCCAATATCATCGGGCAGGCCATGCAGTACCATCCGCATGGCGATGCTTCTATCGGCGATGCGCTGGTGAATATGGGACAGAAAGACCTGCTGATCGAAACGCAGGGTAACTGGGGTGATGTAAGAACAGGGATGGAAGCAGCAGCTCCCCGGTATATCGAAGCGAGGTTGTCCAAGTTCGCGCTCGAGGTAGCCTTCAATCCGAAAACAACCGAATGGCAACTGAGCTACGACGGAAGGAAAAATGAACCCGTCACACTGCCAATGAAATTCCCGCTGCTGCTGGCACAGGGAGCGGATGGCATCGCGGTAGGGTTGTCAACCAAAATACTGCCCCACAACTTCTGTGAACTGATCGATGCATCGATCAAATACCTGAGAGGAAAAAAATTCGAGCTGTTTCCGGACTTTCAGACCGGCGGTATGGCAGACGTATCGAACTACAACGAAGGAAAAAGAGGAGGGAAGATCAGGGTAAGAGCCCGGATTGAAGAACTCGATAAAAGAACTCTCGTGATCAGGGACGTTCCTTACGGGGTAACCACCACGCAATTGATGGAATCGATCGTAAAAGCGAATGACCAGGGCAAGATCAAGATCAAAAAAGTTACTGATTATACAGGCCAGAACATTGAGATCCACATCGAGCTGGCCGCCGGTATTTCACCCGATATTACCATCGACGCGCTTTATGCCTTCACCGACTGTGAAGTGAGCATTTCACCAAACGCCTGCGTGATCGTTGATCACAAACCCCAGTTTCTCGGTGTGCATGAACTGCTGAGGATTTCCGCGGATCAGACCAAGGAACTCCTGCAGAAAGAACTACAGATCAAGCTAGCCGAATTGCAGGAGAAGTGGCACTATACTTCACTGGAAAAAATATTCTTCGAAGAGAAGATTTATAAAGAACTCGAAAAAAAACACGCTACCTGGGAAAAAGTACTCGAAGCCATCGCCGATGCCTTCACGCCTTTCCGGAAGCAATTGAAAAGAGACATCACCCGTGAAGACATCGTCAAGCTCACCGAGAAACCGGTTCGCCGCATCTATAAACTCGATATCGATGAACTGAACGAGCAGATCAAAGGCCTGGAAGCCGACATCAAACAGGTGAAAAACCATCTCGCCAACCTGGTAGATTTTGCCGTGGCCTATTTTGAAAACCTGCTGAACAAATACGGAAAAGACAGGGGCCGCAAAACAGAGATCAAACTGTTTGAAGCCATACAGGCCAAGCAGGTGGCGATCGCCAACGAGAAGCTGTACGTAAACCGGGAAGATGGTTTTGTAGGCACCGGCCTTAAAAAAGACGAATTCATTACCGATGTATCCAATCTCGATGACGTGATCGTTTTCACCAAGCGGGGGATCATGAAAGTGGTGAAGGTAACAGACAAGGCCTATATCGGCAAGGACATCATTCATGTGGCGGTATTCAAAAAGAACGACGAACGCACGACCTATAACATGATCTATGTTGATGGCAAAACCGGCGTCAGCTACGCCAAACGTTTCAACGTAACCGGAATCACCCGTGATAAGGACTATGATCTCACCAAGGGAGATGACAAGAGCAAAGTGCACTATTTCTCCGTCAATCCCAACGGTGAAGCGGAAGTAGTGAAAATCGTTTTAAGTCCTTCCTCATCGGCCCGTATCAAGGAACTTGATTTCTACTTTGAAGAGCTGGAGATCAAAGGCCGCAACAGCATGGGTAACCAGGTGACCAAGTACCCGATCAAATCGGTGAAGTTCAAGGAAGCCGGGAAATCAACCCTCAGCGGATTGAAGTTATGGTTCGATGACCAGTTTGGCCGACTGAACACCGAATCGAAAGGGCAATACCTGGGAACCTTCGACCCGGAAGAAAAGATCATTGTGTTCTACCGCGACGGGTATTACGAAATCATAGACCAGGAATTGACGCAAAAGGTAGATGCCGAGAAAGTACTCCGGATCGAGAAATTCAATCCCGATAAAACGGTCTCCGCCGTTTATCTGGATAAGAAGAATCTTCAGTTCAATGTAAAGCGTTTCAAAATTGAAACCACTACCATCAAGAACAAGTTTCTGTTCATCAAGGAAGGAGAGGGCAATTACCTGGAGGCAGTGAGCACGGATGAGGAGCCGATCCTGGCTGTTCAGCAGGGCCGTGGAGACCAGGTTAGAAAAGCAAAATTCAAGATCGCCAAAGTGGTGGAAACTGGCGGATGGAAAATAGTGGGAGCGAAGCTGCTTGATTTCAGCAAGAGCGTGAAAATGGAGTGGGTGAAACCAGCCGGAAGCGATGACCAGCCCGAACTGTTCTAATTAAACAATCACTGTTGTCTGATTAAAGTCGGCAGGTCTCTCATTTTACGCTGAGAACTTCCTATTTTTCGAGCAGTTTGAAAGGTAAGCCCCTTAACGGAGCGGGAGTGGGAATAAGAGCGAGTGATTTTGCGAGCGAATTGGGGGCTTTGCTGCCAGAGCCCGTCGCTGATGGTACTTTTTTTGCTTCGCCAAAAAAAGTACCACAAAAAAAGGCGAACGGAAACCGATGTACAGCCCGGTTTCCGTGGTCTAAAGCCCAGCTTCGGTTCTTCGGTGGTGAACAGCTGTAGAATAAAGCCGGGCAATGATTCAAAGACCATAAAAGCACAAAACCGGCAACAGTATTCTTTCAGAAATTTAGTCGCAGCATTGCTCCCCTCTCCCCCGCGGGACAGGGGCCGGGGGTGAGGGTGGAAGTACGCGAGGATGTATGAAATGATTAAAAAGAAACTGGTCCATTGTCTAGTCGTCTTCGAATTTTTAACCGGACACCAGTGATTAAACAATATCATAATAAAAAAGGCTGTCCTGCAGGAGACAGCCTTTTTTGATGCTCACAGAGCATTATTTTTTTACAACGCTGAATACTTCTTTGGTACCGGTGCTGTTGTTGCTCCATTGAATAAACAGCAACCCTTTTTCGTTGATAGAAGTCAGATCGATTGTTACCTGGCGGGTGCCGGCGGCCAGCTGAATATTTTTTGCCTGAATGGTTTTACCTGCCGCATTGACTACCGAATAGCTATAGTTTCCTGAGAAACTATTGTTTGCGATCACTACATAATCAGTAGCAGGGTTGGGATAAACCGTTACCTGGCTTTTCTGAACTCCTCTATTTACCTGCTTCACTTCGGAATAAGTAAACTTGCCATCCTGGTCGATCATCTTCAAGCGATAGTATACGTCGCCGGAAGGAGCGGTCATGTCTTTATAAGAATACTGGTTAACGATCGCATATCCGCCGGTAGCCTGTACTGTTCCGATTTTCGCAAAATCACGTCCGTTAAGGCTTCTTTCGATCTCAAATTGCTGTGTATTCACTTCCTTGCTGGTAGACCAGTTCAGGTTTGAATAAGTTGTGTTGGCAACTACGTTGAACGAGATCAGTTGCAGCGGAAGGGCGGCAGCGGCAGCTGAATTCTGGATGATCATTTCATCGAGAATGGATACATTGCTTCCGGTACCATCCATCAGTGAACCGATCACCGCATTGCCTGCGCCTGTCCAGTTCAGGTCTCTGTTAGCGGTACCATTGTAGGTATACACAATTGTTCCATCCAACCAAACCTTTGCAACTCCTGTAGAAGCCATGTATTGGAATCGGTAGTTGTGAAAGCTGTGATCATTCGGGATGGCAACAATGTTTCCGGAGCTCACAGTATTGGCGCCACCATTGCCGTTGGCGTTCTTATTTACCATGAAGGTTACAAATAATTGACCACCCGTCATGCCAAAATTGAAATTGCTTCCTCTTTTAAAGAAGCTGGCCTCATTCTCTTCTTTGCGGAAATAAAGGCTGATATCGATACCCGGTACATCGTAGTAGCTACCGGTAAGCGTAAGGTTGATGTCGGCGCTCGGCGTACCGGCGTTCAGGCCGTTGGTTCCACTCACTCCGTTAACGGAAGAAGTAGCGTTGGCACTTACGGAGATCGCATCAGGACCGATCACTGCCTTGGTAACAGGGTTGCTGTTCCAGCTGAACTTGGTGATGATTTGACCATCCGCAGCAGCGGCACTTATCAAAAAAAACAGGATGGGTATAATTCGTTTCATGGGTACGGGTGTTTGATCCAATAATTTCAATGCCAATGCCAAATCATGATGACTTGATAATCAGCAATGTACACCCGTATATTTTGGCGACACTTTCCCGGAAGGGGATGTTTTTCCTGTTATGGGACGAAAGGAGAGATCAGTGTTTCTTTTTGCGGATCCTGATAACGGCATTTTGGGTTAGACTGCTGGACAGATATATTTCATGCCTGTTGATGCCATCGGACACAACCAGCAGGGCGGTATTGGGGGGATATTTTCCAAGATTTTCGGCCAGCATACTGATCTCATTGAAATCTTTGGTGCTGTCGAGGGCGAGGTAAATATTGAGCGCACGGGCGGTCAGCTCCTGGCGGGTAAGAACGGGGGCTTTGTTCAGGAATACACTGATGATATCGCCATCTATATCGCCATTGTCATAGAAGCTCAGCCGCACGGAATCTCCTTCTATTTCTATGTCTTTACTGTAGATATTGCTTCTCTTCTCCAGTTTTTCCACCAGCTTCTTTTCCTCAGATTCTTTCAGTTTCCGGGCGGCGCTGCCATTGACCGCATCGGCATTGATCGTAACCGGTTTTTCGTTGACCGCATCGGTAACAATAAAGTCTTCCTGTTGTGGTTTCCATATTTTCTTGCCTACCACTGCATTTTTCAAAGCGCTGTCGGTGCTTCCTTCTGTTTTGTCCACTTCGAAAGACACGCGCAGTTCGGGGCAGGTATATTTGTATTTATCATCGCTGTAGAAACTTCCTTTCAGGGTGGAGGAAACGGAGGATACCATCAGGATGCCTTTGAAGTTCATCGGGCATTCGATCCCATTGATGGTAGAACCCTTGTAATACAGCATCGGGAGATTGTTGATCTGCACTTCACGGGTGTTTTTATCATAGGTTCCTCTCACGAAAAAACTCTGGTAGCTGTCTTTGAAATAATAACCGAAAACGCCTTCTACTTCGTCTCCTTTTTGTTTGAGGATAAGTTCGGTCAGATAGTTGTTGGAGCCCGTCGAGGAATTTACATCGGCCCTGCCATACCAGGAGCCCGTAACGGATTGGGAGATGCCTGCCAGGGAGGCCAATACCAGCAAGAGAAGGAATCCAATTTTCTGCATATATGAAGGTAACAGAAAAAATCACGCCAGTGTGGGAGCGACCCGTGCCGATTTATCCCCCACTGTGAGTTATTTAAGATATCTTTTCATTTCTCTTTCGGCGTCTTTCTGCCGCAGCGTTTCCCGTTTATCATGGTGTTTTTTACCGCGGGCCAGCCCTATTTCTACCTTGGCAAATCCTTTTTCGTTGAAGAAGATTTTAAGGGGGATAATCGAAAAGCCTTTTTCCCTTGTTTTTGCTTCCAGCTTTCGCAATTCCCGTTTGGTGAGGAGCAGTTTGCGGTCGTGCACGGCCAGGTGATTGTTGGTGGTGCCAAAGCGGTATTCGGCAATATGCATATTCCTGAGCCAGAGTTCTCCCTTTATAAACAGGCAGAAACTGTCTACAAAGCTCGCCTTCCCTTCGCGGATGGATTTTACTTCGGTTCCTGCCAGAACGATGCCTGCATCGTATTTCTCGTCGATAAAGTAATCATGATATGCCGATCTGTTCTGGATAGCCATAGCTGCAAAATAGCAGCAAAGTTAACGACAATCCCTGAAGTAAATCTGGTGACCGTAGGGAGTATTTTGAGGTTGCGAATAGAATGAAGTATCCACTACAATGATTTTGTATCCGGCCACTTTGCACGAATCTTTCAGGATCCTACAGATTTCAGCAGAATAGCCATCCCAGCCGGAGGTTCTCGAGGTTTTGAAAACCAGTGAATCGCGGAAGGTTCCCAAATAGTAGGTAAAGTAGTTTTGGGTATTCAGGCTTTTTACATAATTGTTAATGGGGCCATCGCATACATCGGGGATTATTTTTTTGGTGGAAGCCACTGCCAGTAAGCCAAAAAACGCGAGCACAAACATTAATTTAAAGAAGGTTTTCATGTGCGAACAGTTAAACGGGCCATTAAAACGGCCAGGCACATGTATCCAATATCCCACCCGTCTACCCGACTCCAACTACCGTGCGCCTGGACAATCTCGAACAAGGACAAGGTCACCAAAGCAACCGTTGCACTCGCCCATCGATTGAGCCCTGTAATCAGCAATATCCCCGAATAAAGGGCATAAGCCCAGCACATATCAGCCAGATGAAATTTAATAAAATTGTTAAGCGGGTTGTCGGATAGCGGGAGGGGGGTGGTAGTCATGCCGATGGCCCGGTGAAACAGGGTATCGGGCGACCGAAACAACAGATAGGTCAACAGACCGAGCAATAATGGCAGAAATATATGGACAGTAACTTTACGGGTCATGTAAATAGTTCGTTGCCCAATTTAAGCAAAGCCGGTAGTTGAAAACCTGTTCAGGTTAGTTACGAAACAACCCGAGTACCGTAGCCAGTTTTTCTTTCAATTCTTTGCGGTGAACGATAAAGTCGAGAAAGCCATGTTCAAGAAGGAACTCGCTACGCTGAAAACCTTCGGGAAGGTCTTTTTTGATGGTTTCCTTGATGACCCGCGGACCTGCAAAGCCGATCAGGGCGCCCGGTTCGGCGATATTGAGGTCTCCCAGCATCCCAAAAGAGGCGGAGATGCCGCCGAAAGAAGGATCGGTGAGCAGGGAGATGTAGGGAATTTTAGCATCTGTCATTTGTGAGAGCTTACCCGATACCTTGGCCAGCTGCATCAGTGAAAACGCGCTTTCCATCATGCGCGCGCCACCGGATTTACAGATGATCAGCAGGGGAGCCCGGTGTTCGAGACAGTAATCTACTGCGCGGGCAATTCGTTCTCCCATCACACTACCCAATGAACCGCCGATGAATTCAAAATCCATGCAGGCTACTACCAGTGACGCTTCTTTCATTTTACCCGCTGCCACCCGGATAGAATCGGTAATATCGGTTTTTGCCCAGGTTTCTTCGAGCCGTTTTTGATACGACTTCAGATCGGTGAAACCGAGAAAATCCTTGGCCCGGATCTCCTCAAACATGACCTGGTACTGGTTATCGTCAAACAGAATCTCGAAATATTCGGCGCTGCCGATGCGATGGTGATGGTTGCATTTGGGGCATACAAAAAGGTTCTCCCGCAATTCATTAACGGTACATATGAAGCCGCACTCGGGGCACTTGCTCCAAAGTCCCTCGGGTGTTTCCTTTTTTTCAGCCGTACTTGTCAGAATGCCTTTTTTGATTCGTTTGAACCAACTGGTTTTCGTCTCATCCGTTTTTCCATCATCTCCAGCCAGGTTGGCATCAAAATCCTCTTCTTGTCTCATGCGGTTGTTGGATTTGGGCGGCTAAGATAGGGAATTTGACATTTGCAGGCGGCGTTTTTAGTTTTTCAACGAACCCGATCCCTGCCTTGCGGGGAATATACTATGCAGGTTGGTCATTTCAATCAGGAGTTATACTTATTTATTGACAATAAGGAGGTTCAGAAAGTAAACGGGAAACAAAATTGTACATTTTCAATTGCCTGCTTTATTTTTGCGGAAACTTAGCCCCTTCATTTACAACAGTTCCCATGTTTATTTGTTATAACAGGGAACTTCAATGACAAACAGCAGCTCATGAAATGGTCTGAACTCTTTACTTCTTCAATCGGCAAAAAGATTACCATGGCAGTTACGGGAGTTTTTCTCATCAGCTTCCTGGTGGTGCATGCCGGAGTGAATGCCTGTATATTCAAGGATCTTTCTTTCATTGATCCCTCCGATGATGGCGACATGTTTAACAGGGCCGCCTACTTCATGGGAAGCATGGTTGTTATCCGCATCATGGAAATTGTACTGTTCATCGGGTTCTTCATCCATATCATCCAGGGCCTGGCACTGGAAGTATCCAACCGCAGCAAGCGCCGCAAGGGATACGCCGTACCCATGGGCAACAAGGGCAGCAAATGGTACAGCCGCTCGATGGGCCTGCTGGGCACCCTGCTGCTGCTGTTCCTGATCCTTCACTGGTGGCAGTTCTGGATTCCTTCCCGCTTCACGCATTCGGGCATCCTGGAATTCCCCATAACTTTTTCAAACGGACAGACCGGTCATGATATGTTCGCGCTGATGCAGATCACTTTCCAGCAATGGTGGGTGGTGCTGGTTTATGTATTGGGATGTATCTCCCTGGCGTATCATCTTTTTCATGGATTTCAGAGCGCTTTCCGCACTCTCGGATTACGCAACCCCCGTTATATCAGGATCGCCTCTTCCACCGGGTTCGCTTTTTCCATCATTGTATGTACCGTTTTCGCCCTGATGCCTATAGCCATGCACCTGGGATGGGTACAGAAAGCCCTGCCTTATTGATTTCAACGGCCGCAACTTTAAACAGAACGAATAAAGTAACGGTTTACTGAATAAAATTGTGCTGATCAAAAAACGCATTTAGCCAATCGCAAATTGATAGTATGCTTAATTCAAAAATTCCCGCAGGACCACTTGACCAGAAATGGAATGATTATAAAGGTCATTGTAAACTCGTTAACCCTGCCAATAAGCGTAAACTGGAAGTGATCATCATCGGTACAGGCCTGGCAGGCGCTTCGGCGGCCTCCGCCCTGGGCGAGCTGGGCTATAAAGTGAAAGCCTTCTGTTTCCAGGATTCCCCCAGGCGGGCACACAGCATCGCCGCACAGGGTGGTATCAACGCAGCCAAAAACTATCAAAACGATGGCGACAGTGTATTCCGCCTCTTTTACGATACCATCAAAGGGGGCGACTACCGCGCTCGCGAAGCCAACGTACACCGCCTGGCGGAAGTAAGCGCCAATATCATCGACCAGTGCGTAGCGCAGGGTGTTCCCTTCGCACGCGAATACGGCGGACTGCTGAGCAACCGCTCTTTCGGAGGAACACAGGTACAAAGAACTTTTTACGCAGCGGGCCAAACCGGGCAGCAATTGCTGATCGGAGCCTATCAGTCTCTCGAACGTCAGGTTTCACTGGGTAATGTGAAAATGTATACCCGTCACGAAATGCTCGACATCGTCATGATCGACGGTAAATGCCGGGGAGTGATCTGCCGTAACCTCGTTACCGGTGAACTCGAAAGACATTTCGGTCATGCGGTATTACTGTGCAGTGGCGGCTACGGAAACGTATTCTATCTCTCCACCAATGCCATGGGCAGCAATGTAACCGCTGCCTGGAAGGCACACCGGAAAGGGGCCTATTTCGGAAATCCCTGTTTCACGCAGATTCACCCCACCTGTATTCCGGTGAGCGGCGATCACCAGAGCAAGCTGACACTGATGTCGGAGTCATTGCGCAATGACGGACGTATCTGGGTACCCCGCCAAAAAGGCGATAACCGCAAACCCAACGAAATACCCGAAGAAGAAAGAGACTACTACCTGGAAAGAAGATATCCTGCCTTCGGAAACCTGGTACCCCGAGATGTAGCCTCCAGGGCGGCAAAAGAAAGATGCGATGCCGGTTATGGAGTCGGTTCTTCCAAACAGGCGGTATACCTCGACTATGCAGATGCCATCAGGCGGTATGGAAAAATAGAAGCCGGTAAACACGGCATGGAGAACGCCGACACCGATACCATTATCAGGATGGGTAAGGAAGTGGTGAAAGAAAAATATGGTAACCTCTTCGATATGTACGAAAAGATTACCGGTGAAAATCCCTACGAAGTACCGATGCGGATATATCCCGCCGTTCACTATACCATGGGCGGCCTGTGGGTCGACTATGAACTGATGACCACTGTTCCGGGTTTATACGCGCTCGGAGAAGCCAACTTCAGTGATCATGGCGCTAACCGCCTCGGCGCCTCTGCTCTCATGCAGGGTCTGGCCGATGGTTACTTTGTGATTCCCTATACCATCGGTAATTATCTTGCCGATGAAATCAGAACCCATTCGATTCCCACCGACCATCCTGCATTCGTAGCCGCAGAGAAAGAAGTGGCCGACCGGATCGAGAAACTGATGAGCATCAAAGGCACAAAAACAGTAGAGAGCTTCCACAAACGCCTCGGAAAGATCATGTGGGACAAATGCGGAATGGCTCGCAATGCCGAAGGACTCAAACAGGCCATTGCCGAGATTCAGCAATTGAAAAAGGAATTCTGGTCTGATGTACGCATACCGGGCGCCGTGAAAGAAACCAACCCCGAACTGGATAAGGCCAACCGGGTGGCGGATTTCATCGAACTGGGTGAACTGATGTGCCTCGATGCGCTCCAGCGCAATGAATCCTGCGGAGGTCACTTCCGGGAAGAAATGCAAACGGAAGAAGGAGAGGCCAAACGCGACGACTCGCAGTATTCGTATGTAGCAGCCTGGGAATACAAAGACAATCACCAATGGCAATTGCATAAGGAAGAATTGCAGTTTGAAGTAGCCAAGCCTACACAAAGAAGTTATAAATAACAACCGCAGACACAATCGAATTTATTTCATATAACCAACATCGGTATCATGGAGCACTATACAATGAATCTTACGCTGAAGGTCTGGAGACAGAGAAACAGTTCGGAAGAAGGTCAGTTTGAAACATACCAGGTAAAGGACGTGTCTTCGGAAATGTCGTTCCTGGAAATGTTTGATGTTCTCAATGAACAGCTGATCCGCGACGGAAAGGACCCGATTGCTTTTGATCACGACTGCCGCGAAGGGATCTGCGGTATGTGCTCGATGTATATCAATGGCCGCCCTCACGGGCCCTGGCACGCCAATACCACCTGCCAGCTTCATATGCGGGCGTATAAAGACGGGGATACCATTACCGTTGAACCCTGGCGCGCCAACGCTTTCCCCGTGATCAAGGACCTGATGGTCGACCGTACCGCGTTCGACCGGATCATCCAGGCAGGAGGGTATATTTCAGTCAATACCGGAAATGCCGTTGATGCCAATGCCATCGCGGTAGAAAAAGATAAGGCCGATGCCGCCTTTGCTGCTGCAGCCTGTATCGGTTGCGGCGCCTGCGTGGCCGCCTGCAAAAATTCATCCGCTCTTCTTTTTGTATCTGCGAAAGTGTCGCATCTCGCGCTGCTTCCCCAGGGAGCACCTGAAAAGAAAAGCCGCGTCATGAACATGATCGCCCAGATGGATAAGGAAGGCTTTGGTGCCTGCACCAATACCGGCGCCTGTGAAGCGGTTTGTCCGAAGGAAATCTCCATTACCAATATCGCGCGCCTCAACCAGGAATACCTGATGGCCGGCCTTACCGTCGATAAATAGTTGTGCTATTCTGCTCAAATTGCTGTTTTTGACCTGGCAATTACGCCAGCGGTCATATTCTGACATGTAAATACTGTAAATTCAGTGATAATTCTGCATGTATGAATGTCAAACTGCTATTATCTGTGGGCGTCACCTCCTTTTTATTCGCCTGTACTCAATCTGAAAAATCAATGAACGAAGTGTATCAGTGGCCCGCGGAGGCAAAGCCTCCTGTGGCCGAAAAGAAACCTCATGATGTAGGAATGCATGGCGATAAAAGAGTGGATGACTACTACTGGATGAACGACTATTTCAAGAAAGGACCCGATAGCACCCGGGTAGTAGATTACCTGAAGCTGGAGAATGCCTATGTAGACACCATGATGGCGGCCACCAAAACATTTCAGCAAAAGTTATTTGATGAAATGAAAGGGCGTATCAAGGAAAAAGATGAATCAGTTCCTTTGTTCAGGAACGGGTATTACTATTACACCCGCTTTGAAGAAGGCAAACAGTATGCTTTGTATTGCCGCAAAAAAGAAAGCCTGACCGCAGCCGAAGAAATACTCCTCGATGTAAATAAGATGGCTGAAGGACACAATTACTTTTCCGTTACAGGATATAATGTTAGTCCCGATAATAAACTGATGGCATTCGGAGTGGATTCCGTTTCTCGCCGTCAGTATATCATTTATGTCAAGAATCTCGAAACCGGAGAAATTTACAAGGATCAACTCTTCCCCACTACCGGTGAATCAGCCTGGGCTAACGACAACAAGACGTTGTTCTATACCCAAACCAATATGGTTACCCTGCTAACGGAGAAAATCAAGAAACATGTACTCGGCACTCCGTTTAAAAACGATACCGAAGTGTATGTAGAAAAAGATAACACCAACTATATCGGGGTCGGGAAAACAAAATCCGGAAAATACCTGTATATCTATTCAGGCGGAACTCTTTCCTCGGAAATGCTGTTGCTCGATGCCGACCGGCCAGGCGACGCTTTTACCGTATTTCAGCCGAGGATGAAGGATGTGCTGTACCAGGCAGATCATTGGGGCGATCGTTTCCTGATCGTAACCAATAAAGACGCCAAGAACTTTAAGGTGATGGAAACACCAGTTGGCAAAACAGGGGTAGAAAACTGGAAAGACTACATCCCACATCGCCCCGATGTACTGGTGGAAGGGGTAGAAGTGTTCAAGGATTTCCTGGTGGTGTCTGAAAGAAAGGCCGGCCTCCTGCAATTACAGGTGCGCACACCTGATGGCTCTTCGTCCTATTACCTTGATTTTGGCGAACCCGCCTATACCGCCTCCATCGGAGCCAATGCCGAATACAATTCCGCCACCCTGCGCTATAACTATTCGTCGCTTACCACTCCCGGTTCGGTGTATGACTACGATATGAAGACCAAAGAGAAGAAGCTGCAAAAACAAACAGAAGTATTGGGCGGGTATGACCAGAAAGAATATGTAACGGAAAGGCTGTATGCTACTTCACGCGACGGGCAAAAGATCCCTGTTTCCATCGTATACAAAAAAGGAATGAACAAAGACGGCAAGGCCCCGCTGTTATTGTATGCCTACGGTTCATATGGTTACAGTACCGATCCGACTTTTAATTCTTCCAGGCTGAGCTTGCTGAACCGGGGCTTTGTATACGCCATTGCCCATGTAAGAGGCGGCCAGGAAATGGGGCGTGAATGGTACGAGAACGGTAAGATGATGAAGAAGGTGAATACCTTCAATGATTTCATCGACTGTGCTGAATTCCTCATTAAGGAAAACTACACCTCCAAAGAACATTTATATGCATTTGGCGGAAGTGCGGGCGGGCTGCTGATGGGCGCCATCACCAATATGCGTCCCGATCTCTGGCATGGGGTCATTGCCGCGGTTCCCTTTGTGGATGTGGTTACCACCATGCTCGATGAAAGCATTCCTCTTACCACCAATGAATTTGACGAATGGGGCAATCCCAAAAACAAGGAGGCCTACGATTACATGAAAGCCTATTCGCCCTATGATAACGTTACCCGGAAAGAATATCCCAATCTGCTGGTAACAACGGGGCTTCACGACAGCCAGGTTCAGTATTTCGAACCTGCCAAATGGGTGGCCAAGTTGCGCGACATGAAAACCGACAAGAATGTATTGCTGCTGCATACCAATATGTCGGCAGGGCATGGAGGAGCCTCCGGCCGCTTTGATTATCTCAAAGACGTAGCCCTCCAGTATGCTTTCCTGCTGGCACTGGAGAACAAGATCGAGAAATAGTTTTTCACCAGACTGAGAAGCCCTGTGTACCTGCCTGGAACACAGGGCTTTCTTTTTAACAGGCCCTGAGGAAATCCTTTCCTTCAATCCCCTGTTTTTTGCTTACCTTGCGCCCTCAAATTTTCGTGCATGATTACAGTGAATAATGTGACCTTGTCGTTTGGAAAAAGAGTACTGTTCGACGAGGTGAATCTGAGCTTCAGCAAGGGTAATTGTTATGGCGTGATTGGGGCAAACGGAGCCGGCAAATCCACTTTTCTCAAGATCCTGTCCGGCGAGATCGACCCCAATAAAGGAACCGTGGAGATCACTCCCGGCGAGCGGATGGCGGTGTTGAAACAGAATCAGTTTGAATTCGACGAAGTAACGGTGATCAATACGGTATTAATGGGCCATAAGAAATTATGGGACGTGATGCACGAACGTGATGCGATCTATGCGAAAGCCGATTTCAGCGAAGAAGATGGCATCCGTGCCGGAGAGCTGGAAGGAGAATTTGGTGAGATGGGTGGCTATACCGCGGAAAGCGACGCAGCCAGCATGCTCAGCGAACTGGGCGTGAAGGAAGAACTGCATGGCATGCTGATGAAAGACATCAACGCGGCCCTGAAAGTTCGGGTGCTCCTGGCACAGGCATTGTTCGGAAACCCGGACATCCTGATCCTGGACGAACCTACCAACAACCTGGACGTGGAAACGATTTCCTGGCTTGAGAATTTCCTGGCAGATTATGAAAATATCGTGATTGTGGTCTCCCACGACCGTCACTTCCTCGACGCGGTCTGTACACATGTGGCTGACGTGGATCGCCAGAAAATAAAAGTCTACACTGGCAACTATACCTTCTGGTACGAAAGTTCGCAGCTTGCCGCCCGCCAGATGTCCGACAAGAACAAGAAGATGGAAGACAAGCGCAAGGATCTGATGGAATTCATCGCCCGTTTCAGCGCCAACGCCTCCAAGAGCAAGCAGGCCACTTCCCGTAAAAAAGCCTTGGAGAAACTGGTGATCGAAGAGATCACTCCCTCCAACAGAAAGTACCCGGGCATCATTTTCAAGCAACAGCGCGAAGTAGGTAACCAGATCCTGAATATTGAAAAACTGTCTAAATCGATTGAAGGAAAAACGCTGTTCAGCAATATCAGCTTTACTGTCAATAAAGGAGATAAAATAGCGGTGGTTGCAGATGATCAACTGGCCATCACGGCATTTTTTGAGGTCATTAGCGGTGAAATGAAGGCCGATAGCGGAACTTACGAATGGGGAACCACCGTTACTTCGGCCTACCTGCCCAACGACAACTCCAAATACTTTACCCAGGACCTGCCCCTGATGGACTGGTTGCGGCAATATGTTCCGCCGCACGTAACGGATGTGGATGAACCATTTCTCCGGGGTTTTCTCGGAAAGATGCTGTTCAGCGGCGATGAGATCCTGAAGAAAACCGGTGTATTGAGCGGAGGAGAGAAAGTAAGGTGCATGATCAGCAGAATGATGTTGCAGGACCCCAACGTGGTGATCCTCGATGAACCCACCAACCATCTCGATCTTGAATCGATTCAATCATTCAACGAAAGCATGGAAAACTTCAAGGGAATCGTGCTGATCTCTTCTCATGACCACACATTCCTGCAAACAGTAGCCAACCGGGTGATTGAACTCACGCCAACGGGTGTACTCGACAAGCTGATGAGCTTCGATGAATATCTCGAGGAAAAGAAAGCCCGCAAACTGCAACTGGCCTGAGGAAATCAGAGCCTGAAATTAAGCCCCGTTTGAAAGGAAGAACCGCGATAGCCAAACATCAGCTGCGCGAAACCGGTGAGTTTCCTGAAACCGAAATGAAGCGTATTGACCATGTGGCCGCGAAGGAGTGTTCTGGGCTTTTGGAAAGGGTCGTCATAAAAATATCCCTTGGTGGTGGCAACACCCATCGCCAGTTTATAGCCGAAGGTAGACTGGTCTTTATCGCGGAAAATAAATTCCGAAGTGAAGGATAGGGTATTATAAGATCTCCCATAATCAATCATATTGGCATAGTTGACCGGTATTTTCTTCCGAAATGAAAAATAGTCCTTATCCCATTCATACTGGTAGTTCCATTCCGCCCCGAATACTCTCCATTCGCTTCCATTCTTAAAAGGCAGAACATAATTGGCGGCCATTACTCCCCCCAGCGTTCCAAAGAATTTACTGCCGTTGATGGAATCCAGGAAGGTATCGTAAGGGAAGACGCTGTAGCCAGCATAGGGTATTGACGGAAAAAGATAGTCTGATGCCCGGTACTGACCAACCGCGCCATTGACGCCATACATCAACTGGAAATTGCTGAAATTATGAGCCAGGTGAATACCCGCATAGCCTCCGGAAACATCATCTCGCCAGCCTTCGTTGGAGAATCCAAAAAAACCGGCACCTTCTCCATACACAGCCGTTTTGGCGCTATCTGCCTGTAAAGGGATGGCACGGTAGGAGTAAGTGTTCAAACGCATGGGATTCTGATAAACGGCATAGTGAACACAGGAAGAAGACACCAGGGTCAGGCAAAGCAGAATGCCAAATAGGGGATGTTTCATAGTTGAAATGACAGCCGGGTCACTCGCTTCGTTGCAGGGATACCCGGAAGCAGGCTCAAATTTAAGGCTGTCTTCCTTGTTTTCTTCGATGCACACGGATATTGAATCCAATCTGGAGGGAGCGGGTATAATAGCCTTTCACCTGGTAGGAAATGCATGGGTGTTTTGGAGACTCGGATGCTGAAATACCGCATAGGTGGCGCAGGAACTGCAAAGCAGGAGCATGGCCGCCACAAGCAGCAATGGGCCCGGAGGGAATGTCGATACGATCAGGCGAGACTGTATATGGGGGGTATGGTTATTCACAAAACGGGTTTTGGGTGTCAAAATCTATGAAAAACAGGGTGTTAGGACAATAAAACGATCTATTTTCACGCTTATAAATAAAGGTTGCCCGTTGGGTCGTACTTTCCTGATACTGCTGTGCTTACTGGGAGCCGTTTCTTTTGCTGCAGGCCAAAACCCGCGGACCAGCCCATCATTGTCCAATTTACGCAAAAAGGCCATATCCACGCATAAAAATACAGTAATCGATACCGTTAGTATCGTTCCTCGTTCTGTCAGGATCATCGGTATCAGCGACAGCCTCTATGATATCGATTTCATCAATGCCACCATTCACTGGAAATCGCAACCGGTATTGGATTCGGTGGTGGTGATTTACCGCGTTTTCCCCAACCGGTTAAATGCTTCGGTTAAGCGAATGAACTATGATAGTGTGATGAACAACTTCATGGGGCAGCCCTATGTTCCGGACTATGGCGGCAGGGAAAACGATACCCGATTCTTTAATTTCGGGAACCTCACTTACAATGGAAGTTTCGGGCGGGGTATCTCGTTTGGCAACAACCAGGATGCCGTACTCACGTCAAACCTAAATCTTCAGCTCAGCGGGTACCTCGCAGACAGTATCGAAATACTCGCTGCCATAACCGATAACAACATTCCGATACAACCCGACGGTACCACCCAGCAGCTGAATGAGTTTGACCGGATCTTTCTGCAGTTCAAGAAGAAAAACTGGCAGCTCAGCCTCGGTGATATCGATATCCGTCAGCAGCAGAGTTATTTTCTTACGTTTTACAAAAGATTGCAGGGTGTAGCCTTCGAAACAACCAGCCAGGTGGGCAAACACAGTTCAAACCGCACCCTGGTAAGCGGTTCCATCGCGAAGGGAAAATTTACCCGCAACGTATTCCAGGGACAGGAAGGAAACCAGGGACCTTATCGTCTCCAGGGCGCCAATAACGAATTCTTTTTTGTGGTGCTGGCCAATACCGAAAGGGTTTTTATCGACGGCGAACTTTTGCAAAGGGGAGAAGACCAGGACTACGTGATCAACTACAACACTGCAGAAATAACCTTTACCCCCCGAAGAATGATCACCAAGGACCGGCGTATACAGGTGGAGTTCGAATACGCGGACCGCAACTATCTCAATGCAAACATCTACCTTACCAATGAAACCAATCTCAACGAGAAGGTAAAGCTGCGCATGGGTTTCTTCAGCAACAGCGATGCCAAGAGTTCGCCCATTAATCAGACGCTCGATGGGCCGCAAAAAGATTTCCTCGCGCAACTGGGCGACAGCATCAACAAGGCGTTTTATCCCAATGCGGTGCTGGATACATTCGCTGCGGGTAAGATCATGTACAAAAAGATCGACACCCTCTATAACGGAGGGCTTAACAGGGATTCCATCTACCAGTATTCCACCCATCCCGACAGCGCCCGGTATACACTTTCTTTTATTGAGGTTGGCCAGGGCAATGGCGACTACATTCCCGATTTCAATGGCGCCAATGGCAAAGTATACAAATGGGTGGCTCCCGTAAACGGCGTTAAACAGGGAAGATTTGAACCCGCCATTTTCCTGGTAACACCCAAAAAACAACAGGTGCTGAACCTGGGCGTGGACTATGCCATCACCAAAAACACATTGCTCACCGCAGAAGGAGCCATGAGTACCTATGATGTGAACCTGTTTTCAACGCTCGACAAGAAAAACAAAAACGGATTTGCTACCAAGTGGACGCTTTCCAATAAAAAGAACCTGGGCAAACTGAAACTGAACAGCGACGCCGGTTTTGAGTTCGTACAGGCGAAATTCAAACCGCTCGAGCGGCTGAGGAACGTGGAGTTTACCCGCGATTGGGGCCTGCCACTGGTAGTAACCGCGCAGGATGAAACCATCATTACCGCCGGTACCCAGCTGTCGGATGCCAGGAATAACTCCGTCCGGTATCAGTTTACGCATTACGACCGGTCAGATGGTTTCAGTGGTATCCGCAATGCTGTTACCCATGTTCAGAATCAGAAAAACTGGCGGTTCAATAACGTGATTACGTTATCGCAGTTCAATGCCACTGCTACCAAGGGTGTTTTCTTTCGCCCTTCCCTCAATATCACCCGCGTATTTCCCAAGTGGAAAAACTATTCCATTACGGGAAGCTATGCGCTGGAGCGAAATGCCGTGCGGAATAAGATCACCGACACCGTAGCGATACAGAGTTTTTCATTCCAGACCATCCAGGCCACGCTGCGGTCAGACGAAGCCAAACCCAACAAATGGAGCCTGGCCTATTTTACCCGTACCGACGCCTATCCGTTGGGAAAGGACCTGGTGAAAGCCGACCGGAGCCAGAACGTAAATCTTTCACTAGAGTTGCTGAAAAGCGAACACCATCGATTCCGGTTCAACACCACTTATCGCAAACTCGATATTCTCAAAGAGGGGATCACCAGTCAGAAAGCCGATAACAGCCTGCTGGGACGTGCCGAATACGAAGTAAACGAATGGCACGGATTGCTTACCGGCAGTGTGCTGTACGAGATCGGGGCAGGACAGGAGCAGAAAAGAGATATTACTTATGTTGAGGTGCCGGCAGGACAGGGCGTGTATACCTGGAATGATTACAATAACGACGGTATTCAGCAACTCAATGAATTCGAAATCGCGCTTTTTCAGGACCAGGCCCGCTATATCCGCATCTTTACACCCACCAATGAATTTGTGAAGGCCAATTACAATACTTTCAATTACCGGTTCGCACTCGATCCGAGAGCCGTTATTGACCCCGGCACGACGAAAAAGATATTGAAATTCCTGTCGAAGATCAACCTGCAGTCTTCTCTCCAAACCAATAAAAAGGAGCTCAGTGATGGAAAGCTGCAACTCAATCCCTTTACCGCTTCGGTTAGTGATTCTTCGCTGATCACTCTTTCCAACACCTTCATCAATACACTTTCCTTTAACCGTTTCAGCACCAAATGGGGTTTCGATATCAGCCAGAGCCGAAACAGTAACAAAGCACTGCTGACCTATGGTTATGAAAGCCGGGTGATCACCGATTGGGGAGGTAAATTAAGGATCAACTTCAACCGGACGATCCTTTTTGAAACCTCAGGTCGTTCGGGAATCAACCAGTTGATCAACTCCAACACCAAATTTGGAAACCGCAACTACCGCATCCGACAGTACTCCCTCGAGCCGCGGTTCAGTTATACCAAAGGATCCAATTTCAGGGTCATTCTGGGGTATAAATTCAGCGATAAATTCAACCAGCAGGGAGATGGAGAGAAATCCGTTATTCATTCGCTGATCAATGAAATGAAATACAATATTCTTCAAAGCACCTCCCTTCAATCCAAGTTCACCTACAGCACCATCAGTTTTACTTCAGGGTTGCCTGTCACCAATACCAATACGCCTGCCGCGTACATCATGCTGGATGGTTTACTGCCCGGTAAGAACTTCTTATGGAGTATTGATCTTACGCGGAGATTATCCAACAGCCTGGAAGTAAATATTCAATATGAGGGGAGAAAGCCGGGCGAGTCAAGAGTGGTGCATATCGGAAGAGCGTCCATTCGGGCGATCCTGTAAAGAATAGTGAAGTGGCAGGAGGAGCGATGTGGTTGTATTATCTCACTATATTCAAAAGAAATGGCCGGTACCTTTTGGTAACCGGCCATTTTCTTGCTGTCCGGGCCTTTGGAAGCCCCGGCCTTATACAGATTAGCTAAACAAACCACCTTTTTTCAGGGTGCGAACGCCTTCGCCAATCTTGAATCCGTTATGATAGATTTCAATTTTGTAGTCGCCTCTCAGGAAATCGCTGTTTTGCTTCCAGGCAAATTCTACATGCCTTTTCTTTCCTTGCTCGAAATCAACATTCACTTTGGCTGTATATACTTTTTCACCTTCTTCGCGTGTTTTGAAGCTTCCTGAACCCAGGGCTTCAACCGCTACAGGTTTTCCGTCGGGGCCAGTGATGCAAACAAATACATCGGTTGTGCCTGTTTGCACGATGCGGTTGTCTACATCGAAACCGATCACCAGCTTATCTACTCTTTTGGCAGTAGTAGTTACTTTCTCCTTGCCGTTTCCTTTTTCGTTGATAGGAGTGATGCTGATATTGGAAGCATTCAGGGTAGAAGCTACGTCTACTTTCTGCTCCAGTTCCTGCTTCGCAGTAGTGGTGGTTTGCAGATCGGTAGTAAGCTGGGTTGTCTTTTGTTTTTCAGTACCCAGGTCTGTGCTCAACTGTGTATTTTCAGTTTTCAGACGCTCCACTTCCTGCTCCAAACCGTTGATTTTTTCGTTCAGTTCGGCGATCAGTCTTTCCGCCTCTTTCTTTTCACTGGCGGTCAGATTTTGTTTCTTGATCAGACCATCGATGCGGCCTTTCAATTTTTTAATTTCACTGTTGCGATCTGAAAGTCTTCCTTCCAGCTCGTTTTTGTATCCTGTCAGGGAATCCAGACGTCCGAGAGCGGCGTTATAGCTCTTTTCCAATTCGTTCTTGGAAGAGTCAACGGCTACGTACTCTTTCTGAACCTGTGCCAGGTTTTTGTCGGATTTATTCTTGTCGTACAGGAAATAGCCCCATGTACCAAGGATACCAATGGCCAGCAGCGCGATGATCAGATTCTTCGAATCTTTTCTGGGTGGCTGGTTTTGTGGAGTTGCGGATGGATAGTTGGTAGTACTCATAATTGTTTTATTTTATTTTCAAAGTTTATCGGAGGGCTTTGAAACCCTGTTCCTGATCTGTTTCGGGCATAATTTTTCCAAAACCATGCCAGAAATGCCGGAGGGCTTTTCCACAGACCGGTCGGATTTGGCTAAAACCCGCTCTGGTACTAGATTCCGCCTGTGTAAAAAATCCATAGATAAACACTCGTTTTTGAGTTAATATTGCGCTGTTTTCAACAATTTTTTAAGAAATATGTCGGCCGAGAAAATAGTTTCAGAATGGAAAAAGAAGCAGTTTAAACCGGTTTACTGGCTGGAGGGGGAGGAGGATTACTATATAGACAAACTGGTACAATATGCCGAACACTCCATTTTAACGGAAAGTGAGGCCGGTTTCAATCTGACTGTTTTTTACGGAAAAGACGCCTCCTGGCCGGATGTGATCAATGCCTGCCGGCGATACCCCATGTTTTCGGAGCGACAGGTAGTGCTGCTGAAAGAGGCCCAGCACATGCGCGATATTGAAAAGCTCGAAGCCTATATAGACAACCCCCTGGCCTCAACGATCTTCGTGGTATCGTATAAGGAAAAGAAAGTGGATGGCAGAACTACCCTGGCCAAAACCCTCAAGAAAAAAGCGGAAGTACTGACCACCAAAAAAATGTATGACAACCAGCTGCCCGACTGGACCAGCGAGCTGGTTCAGTCGAAAGGCCTGGAAATATCTCCCAAAGCACTGCTGTTGCTGGTAGACCATATCGGCAACGATCTGAGTCGCATCGACAACGAGATCGACAAGATCATGGTAAACCTGGGCAGCAGGAAAGACATTACCGAAGACGATATAGAAAAGTATGTGGGCGTATCCAAAGAATACAATCCCTTTGAGCTGCAGAATGCCATCGTAAAAAAAGATCTGCCCAAAGCGATACGCATCATACAGTATTTTGAAGCCAATCCAAAAGCGGCCCCCATTCAACTCATCCTGCCAACCTTATACAATCTCTTCAGCAAAACATTTATGTATTTCGGGCAGGCATCCAAGGATGAGAAATCAGTGGCGGCCGCCCTGGGTGTATCTCCGTTCTTTGTCAAGGATTTTCTGACTACCGCGCGTAATTATGGTTATGAAGGTGTGGAAGCGGCCCTGCTGCTCTTGCACGAGTACAACCTTAAAAGCGTAGGCGTTAACAACCCGGGTCATTCCGACGCTTCGCTCATGAAGGAACTGGTATTTAAAATGATGGCCTGATACACCGGTTAGGCTATCAGCTCCAGTTGCGCCAGTTCGCGGTTGATGAATTGTATTTCTTCGGGTGACAACTTACATTGTACTGCCCCCGCATTTTGCGCTGCCTGTGCGGCATTGCGGGCACCCACCAAAGCTACGGTTATGCCCGGCTGTTCGATTGTCCAGCGAAGTACCAGCTGCGCCAGTGTTACCCGGTGAACTTCAGCCATGGGGCGAATCCTTTCCAAAAATAAATTGGTACGTCTTATGTTTTCGTCTTTGTAGTAGACCAGTTTCGACCGGTGATCGCCTTCGGTAAATACATGACCGGGACGAATTTTGCCGGTGAGGATTCCTCTTTCGAGTGGGCTGTAGGCCAGTATGCCCAGTTTTTCTTTGATACAATAAGGCACGAGTTCCTTTTCAACAGCCCTTTTCAACATGCTATAAGGCACCTGGTCTGATACCAGCTTCACGTATTTGGCGGCTTCAGCCACCTGTGCAGCATCATAATTACAAACACCGGCATATCTCACTTTTCCCTGTTGTATAAGCCGGTCAACAGCCTCCATGCTTTCCTGGATTGTAGTGCTGAGGTCAGGCCAGTGAATCTGGTAGAGATCTATGTAGTCCGTGCCGAGACGACGAAGACTGTCTTCGCATTCCTTGATGATGCTGTCTTTCCCGGCATATTTATAGATATCTATTGCATCACCCTGGTTATTCTGACTTGAAAAAGCAAAATTTCCGCTTTGGCTGTCCCATCGCATCCCGTACTTGGTGAGAATCTGTACACGATCGCGGGGTATGTCTTTTATGGCAATTCCCGCGATTTCTTCGCTCTCGCCTTGTCCGTAAACGGGTGCCGTATCAATAGAGGTAACGCCCAGATCATAAGAACGCCTGATCGCTTCTATGGCTTCTTTGCGATCATTGCCGCCCCACATCCAGCCTCCCGCTGCCCAGGCACCAAAACAAATCACCGAGAGCTGAAGGTCCGACTGACCGATTTTTCTGTATTCCATTTTCGAATGAATTTAGGTGTTGATGAATTCCCAGGCGCTGTGGTAGCCGTTGCAGGATTCCGCATAACTGATAAAATCCGAATAAAAATCCGACTGACCCAGGGTTGACCCATCGCCGATCACAACCAGCTTCATCCTGGCTCTTGTCATGGCAACATTCATTCTCCTTGCCTCCGACAAAAAACCGATTTTGTTATCCGCATTGCTTCTTGTTAGGCTGATATACATGATATCCCTTTCCTGCCCCTGAAAACTGTCAATGGTATTGATGGTGATCCGATCAAACAACCTGGAATACCAGGACTGGTGAGGCGCCTGTTCTTTTAACCAATCTACCTGTTTCCGGTAGGGTGAAATGATGCCGATCGAAGGGAAAGCGGTTCCCTGAAGTGATGGATCCAGCTGGCCGATCAATTGATCCAGGTGCTGAAAAAGAAATGCGCCTTCTTCCGGATTGACGATACCGGTTCCTTCTGTTTTTTCCTCGAATCCGCAGCCGGCGGTATCGATAAACTGCAGCGGTTCATCCTGCGCAAACAATGTTCTCGTAGCCACCGACCCGTGGGCTTTCAGTTTATTTTCATAGAACTCGCGGGAAGAAAATCCCATGATCACTTCATTCATCCGGTATTGCTCCTGTAACAGGGTAACCGATTGTGGAAAGAGGCCGACCAGTTTTTCGAGCAGGGTAACGGACAGCCCTTCCCGGGCAGCCTGTTCCGATTTGATGGTAGGGGGTAACTGGCAATGATCTCCGGCAAGTACCAGTTTTTGTGTTTTGATGGCAGGGATCCAGCAGGCTGGTTCGAGTGCCTGACCGGCTTCGTCAATGATAGTTGTATGAAAATTCATCTGCCGGATCGTATAGTGATTGGCGCCTACCAGTGTACAGGTAACCACCTGCGCTTTTTCCAAAACATCTTTCACGATAAACTGCTCGGAATTGTCCACCTCTTTCATGATGTTGCGCGCTTCATCGAACAGCGCCTTGCGCTGGTCTCGTTCCGCTTTTCCGAAATGCCTTTTGTATTTATGTGCCATATCCCGGTATTCGGAAGCCTGCCGGCGCAGTTTCCGGATCTCTTTGGTAAGAGGGTGCGAAGCCATTTTCTGATCGAGGGTCAGGCTCATCAGGCTTTCCGATACCCTCGCCGGGTTTCCCACTCTAACCACCGACAATCCTTGTTCAGACAGTTTTTCGCTCAGCAGATCCACCGCTGCATTGCTTGGCGCGGCAACCAGTACCTGGCGATTATCCTGTTTAAGAAGTGCTGTAATGGCCTGCACCAGCGTAGTGGTTTTGCCCGTACCCGGCGGGCCATGCACGATGGAAAGGTCTTTTGCCGATAGAATGGAGGCCACGGCCTGGCATTGCCCTTCGTTCAGCGAGGAATTCTGGTAGTCATAATGTGCCTGTTCAAAGGCCGGGCTTTCGAGGCCCGACAGGACTCTTATCAGGCGGTGATCTTTCTGTTCCGAAAGTTCGATGCCTTTCTTTAGCGCGAATTCCATTTCGTCGTAGCTGTTGTCATCAAACAGCAGTTCAATACCCAGTTTGCCATCGCGCGACCAATCAGGCAACTCATCAGATTGCAGCGATATCTTCAACCGGTCTCCGCTGATATGAGTAATGGTACCCGGAATATGATCATTGGCAGCGTCGTGATGGGAGAATAGCTGGGCAGATACGCCAAACCTGAACAGGTGTTGTATATCCTGATGGGTGGTTCTTTCCACTTCGACCGTCAGGTAATCACCGCGACCCATCTCCGTTCCCCTGATGGCAATCGGATACCAGCAAATACCATTGGCACGACGATCCTGGACGGACATTTTCTGTGTTAGTTCTTTCCATGCGCGCTCGTCCTCCTTTCTTTCCATCTTTAATAATTCCTGCAGCTTCCTGAAATACTCCATGGTTCAAATTTACTATATCTCCCGCAGCAGGTTGACCAAAATGATTTATCTTGAAGAGCCAACTTTTTGCATGCAAAAGAAGGCCATTGTTCACCGGCCTCTTGTACTAATAACACCAAAACAACAACGAATGCCATCTCTAACGAACCGTCAGTACAGGCTTGCTTTTATACTCGTCACCTCCTTGTTTTTTTTCTGGGGATTTGCCAATAATCTGAACCCGATCCTGATACCACATCTCCGTAAATCATTTACTCTTTCCATTCTGCAGTCTTCTCTGGTTGACTCTGCCGTTTATATCGGATATTTTGCGATGGCCATACCCGCAGGCATCATCATGAAGCGGTTTGGGTACAAAGCCGGGATCATCATGGGCTTGCTTTTGTTTGCCAGCGGATGCCTGTTGTTTTTACCCGCAGCCAACACCGGTTTATATGCGATATTCCTGGCCGGCCTTTTTGTGATCGCCTGCGGTCTTGCCATGCTGGAAACAGCTGCCAACCCCTATGCTTCGATATTGGGCGATCCCGCTACGGCCACACAGCGGCTGAATTTCTCCCAATCATTCAATGGACTTGCTGCTACGCTCGCGCCTATTATTGGTTCAAAGATCATATTGGGGGTCAGAAATTTTTCTGATGAACAGTTAAAGGCCATGACCGATGAGGCCAGAAAGGCCGCTCTTGCATCGGAAGCCCATAGTGTAAAAACACCTTACCTGGTATTGGCGATTGTCATTTTACTCGTGGCCCTCGCATTTTACCTGACCAAAATGCCCGATGTGAAAGACTCCAGGGGAGGGAGAGGCATCCGGTATGCGCTTCAGCACAAACACCTCGTATGGGGAGTGATCGCACAATTTTTTTACGTAGGTGCGCAGGTCTGCGTTTTCAGTTTCTTCATCATTTTTGCCACGCAGGCTGCAAAGGTATCGGAAGACCAGGCCAGTAAATACCTGGGCTTTGGTTGCGGCATGGCGTTCATGGTGGGTCGGTTCGCCGGAACTTTCTTCATGAAGTATGTGGCCCCGCACCGCCTCCTGGCGCTATATGCCATCATCAATTGCGTGCTCTGCACCTGCGCAATCATTTCTTCGGGTACTACCGCGCTTTATATTGTAATTGCCATTGCCTTTTTTATGTCTATTATGTTTCCAACGATTTTTTCACTCGGTATTAAGAACCTGGGAGAAGATACCAAATATGGAAGCAGCCTGATCATTATGGCCATTGCCGGAGGAGCCGCGCTTCCGCCCGTGTTCGCTTACATTGCCGATCACTACACCATTCAGAAAGCCTACATTATTCCACTGATCGGGTTCCTGGTAGTGCTGTATTTCGCACTCAGGGGATATAAACCCATGGAGCCGCCGGTGAAACCCGAAAAAGCCATTTCCTGAATAACACTATGAAAGGATGGATCTGTCATAAACCGAATGAACTCGTACCTGCCGAGTTTCCCGAGCCCGGGTGGACCGAAGGAGAAACATTACTCGAAATAGCCAGAGTTGGCATTTGCGGTACGGATATTCACGCCTACGATGGCACGCAGCCCTATTTCACCTATCCCCGGATATTGGGGCATGAATTGGCTGCCCGTGTAATCCGCTCTTCCGATGACACCTTCCAGGCCGGAGAAGAGGTTACCATCATTCCCTATTTTCATTGTGGCGATTGTGTGGCCTGCCGGCAGGGGCTAACCAATTGCTGCGCCAACCTGAAAGTATACGGTGTGCATATCGATGGCGGAATGCGCCAGCGCGTCAGCATTCCTTCGAAGTACCTGGTGAAAGCAAATGGATTGAACCTGGATCAGCTCGCCACCGTGGAGCCACTGGCTATCGGTGCCCATGCCATACGCCGTGCCGGAGTGAAACCCGGCGAAACAGTTCTGGTAATAGGTGCCGGGCCCATCGGAATAGCGGTTATCCAGTTTGCCAGGCTGGCTGGCGCCCGGGTGATCGTGGCAGACCGCGATGAATTCCGACTTGGATTTTGTAAAAATCATTTAGGAACCGAATATACCATCAATACCCTGTTTGTCGACTGTCTCCAGTCTGTCAACAGGATTACCCAAAACGAGAAATGCAGCGTGGTGATCGATGCAACCGGTAATCTCAAGGCAATCGAGAGCGGGCTCGACTACCTGGCGCATGGCGGACGTTATGTGCTGGTGGGCCTGCAGAAAGAGTCCTTTTCGTTCTCTCATCCGGAGTTTCACAAAAGGGAAACGACCCTGATGAGCAGCCGCAATGCCACCCGTGAAGATTTTGAAATGGTGATTGACTCGATCGGTTCCGGTTCCATTGATCCGCTTCCCATGATCACCCACCGCGCGCCCATGGATCAGCTAAAGCAGCAATTTTCGACCCTTCTCAAGCCGGGGAACCATGTAATCAAGCTGATGACAGACTGGTAGCTCTTTATTTAACAGGATTCGTTATTTCGCCTGCTGGTATTAACTTTGCGGTTTATTCACAGAACTCAAAGAGCCATCACAAAAAGTAAAGAAATGTCAAGGTTAAGCATGAGCATTCCGCATCAGTTAGAGAAATCTGTAGCGATTTCCCGCATACAGCAACTGTTAGCCAACCTGAAAGAACAGCAGAAAGATCTGATCAGTAATGTAAAGGAAGAGTGGGAGGGCGATAAAGGTGTTTTTGCTTTCAGTGCCAAAGGATTTGATCTTTCCGGCGATATCCTCGTTAAGGAAGATAGCGTAGACATAGATGCCAATCTTCCCTTTGCCGTGTCATTATTCAGTGGTACTATCAAGAGTATCATCGAGGGCAAGGCCAAAGAGTTACTGTCCTGACATCCCTCAAGGCTCAGTTTTTCCAGCCGAGTATTTTCAGTCTCCACATATCCATCCTGGTTACCTTGTCGTGGTAGTGGTGAAATTTATCGTTTCGAATTTTTTCGAATAGAGGAACAGCTTTCTGGGGCTGGTGAAGTCTGATATAGGCCAGTCCGAGATAATATTCTGCCTCCTCCCGATAGCTACCTGAAGAATCCGGTGTTTTCTGCTGAACGATGGTTTCGAGGAATACCGAACCGTCTTTGATTTTGTTTTGTTCGAGCAGGCTGAGTGCAAAAAAGAAATAATCTTCATTGCCCGGCTGTGCCAGGGATGAGAACAGTGCGTTAACCCGGGTATAGTCTTTTTGTTCATATGCCTTTGTCAGGGGCGAGTTGCTGGTACCGCGGGTAACACCAACCGAATAGGAAGAGAAATGGGAGGCGTAGAATTCCTGGCTCGAGCTGCCGAAGTAAAAATACAATCCTGAAACAATCGCAATCAGAATAATCGCAGCGGCCACCGCCATCGGCCGGCGATAGAACGGAACCACCCTGGCGGCTGGCTGCCGGGAAGCGAGCATTTCAGCGCGCACCCTGGCGATATCGTTTTTCAACCCAAAATGCTGCATGGCCATCCTGGCGGTAGCAAGCGACGTTAGCTCGTCATTCAGAGAAGGAGATTGTTCGAGCTTTTGCCTCAGTTCGGCGGCTTCGGAGTCGGTCAGCTCCCCATCGAGATACCGGATCAGCAGGTCGGTATGGGTAGAATTGTCATTCATAGTTCAATGCATTTTTGAGTGAGTGAGCCAGGGAAGGATCACCGGCGATCATCTGTTCCAGTTGTTTGAGACATTTGTATTTTTTATTTCTTACCACTTGTTCGTTTTCATAGCCAGTATCGGCCAGTATTTCCTTCATGGAAAGTTCCCGGTAATAAAATCCCATTAGGATCTTCCGGCAGGTGTCGCCCAACTTTCCCACTACTGTCAGCACCTGTTGCCGGGCCTCCCGGCCCGCGATCAGCTCGTCGGTTGCCGTTTGCAGCGAGGGGCGATCCTTCTCATAGATCTTCTCCCGGGCCAGCGAGCGGTTTCTTTTTTTCAGTTCATTCAGCCACAGGTTTCGGTTCATCGAATACAGAAAGGTTTTGACGGAGGAGTCTCCCCGAAATTTCTCCAGCCTGACCAGTTCAATAAAGCTGATCAGCACTTCCTGGAAAATATCTTCCGCGTCTTCTCTGGATCCGGTATTTTGTTCTATGTAGTTACTCAATGATCCAAAATGCTGCCGGTACAGGTAACGCAATATTGGGTCGGGCTGGCGGCCAGACCGAAGCCATTCCAATAGTTGTCCATCCGTGTAGTTTTCAGCCGAATCCATGCTCTTAACGGTTATTTGTAAACAATAAGCCTATTTTTGTAACCTAAACTACAGAAAAAATAAAGGTTGGATGCTGAGATAAATCAACGCAATGAACTACTTCGAACTTTTTGACATACCCGTTCAATTCCGCCCTGCTGTTTCGTCGCTGAAAGCCAGGTTTTTCAGCCTGAGCCGTCAGTTTCATCCCGATTTTCACTCCCGGGCCGACGATGCTGCGAAGATGGAAATGCTGGAGAAGTCTTCCCGGTTAAACAAGGCCTGGAAAACCTTCCAGGATCCCGATGAAACCCTTAAGTACGTGTTACAGCTGAAGGGGCTGCTGGAAGAAGAGGAGAAGTATACCCTGCCACCGGCTTTCCTGATGGAAATGCTGGAAATTAATGAGCAATTGGCCGAAGCAAAGATGGAAGGCGACGAGACAGCTATTGCAAAGGGAAAAGCGGCCATTAATGACCTTGAAAAAGACATTTATGAACCTGTTAAAGCGATTGTTGAAAATTATCAGGAAGGGGTTACTACCCAGGAAGAGATGCTGCGAGTGAAGGAGTATTATTACAAGAAAAAATACCTCAAACGTATTTTGGAGGGACTGGGCTGAAATCGTAATATTGCATCCCCGAATAAAGCCCGGGTGGCGGAATTGGTAGACGCAGCAGACTCAAAATCTGCCATTCGCAAGGATGTGCTGGTTCGATTCCAGTCCCGGGCACCCATTGGAAAGCTCCGAATTTTCGGAGCTTTTTTTATTTCTATTTCCCTTGAAATCCTTGCCGGGTCTGCATATCAGATGAAGAAGTGCAAAATATTATTGACACACTACATGATCTTTCGTTAGTGACTTACGAATTGTTCTGCAAAAAGAATCCTGCAATTGATTGCCAAAAAAGTCTCACCAAACGGAAAAAGTGCCAGGAAATGATAAGTTGGAAAGTTTAAGTAGATGGTTGATACATTAAATATCAGGAGAACATAATTATCTACGCTGCCGGATATTTTTCATTGAGTTGATCAAACATATATTCTAAAACCTCCTCTTTGTATTTGAAATCTAATTTTTGAAGAATGGTAAATAATGTAGCAGCGACTTCCTTTTTATATTTCGCAAAATTTCGTTTAGTGACATAGAAAAAGCTTCGCCGTCTTTTATCTTGTGGATGTCTGAATATAAAACCTTGCTGCCTACACCTTCCACGTCTCAATGAATATATCCAAAATACTGAATGCAGTGAATCGTAAATTTCTTCGGGATACTTATAAAGATTAAGCAGAAGTTCAATTGAAATTTCTTTTTTGAACCGAATCTGCTTTTTTCTTTTCTGATCAATGAAATGTTTAGCTACACTTTCATCTTCAGTTAACGGAAACAAAATGCTGTTATAGCGACAGAGTTTTCCAATATTGATACGCTTGGATAGCCAATATTTCTTTAAGAGTTGAATGTCGGCCTTATTAAACAAAACAGCATAACGTAAGAAAGTATAGAAACTCATTTCAAATAGCTGCTCATACTTCTTCTGCCCATTATCATTTTCGATAGTCTTGTGAATATTAATAACACGCCGCCTTTGATCAACCAACAGTGTATAGTGATAACCGTAATCACCCGTAGCAATTGTAATTTTCCCCCGTCCTGGTTGATCACCAAACCAAATGAAAAAGTTCCCAATATCAAGTTTAGTGTTTTGCATCTTTTTGATTGACAAGTTATTGCAAATCCAAAATGACATGGTAAATAAGAGGATTTAATTATTCACAAAGAGTGGAAAAAACAAAAATACCAATATTTTTAGCAATCCCTTATATTCGTTATCCTCAAAAAATGAGAAATATGACTGTAGCCGAAAAAATAATAAAGCCAACAAAGGCAGGAATTTTCAGAATTATCTTTTTGTACACTGGACAAGGAGAATCTACTCTTTTAGTTATTCCAACCGGCTCATCGGTGAATGATTATAAGTATGTCCTTGTTGATTCGGACAGAGATAAGGAGCCGAACGAAATTGATTTGGTTGAAATGTTCAAAGATTTATTTATCACAAGTGGGGAGCTTGAAGTTTTCATAAACACTCATCCGCACAATGACCATATTGGTGGAATCAGGGATGTTTATGATGAAATCGGTTTTACTGAAGTTTGGCATTCCAATCATAAACCAGGAGGAGAACATAAAAAGAAATTTAAGGACTTCCAATACGTTTTAGATAAAGTGGGAAAATCTAATGAATATTTTATAAAAGGAACTAATGACCTAAATAAAATCCGCAAGTCTAACGATGATGTAATAATCAAGAAGTTGGGGGAAGTGGATTACCAGGTCTTATCACCTGCTGAATATTTGTGTGAGGATATAGATGATAACGATGCGGACGAACGCAACAAACGTATTCATGAGCAATGCGGTGTTATTAAATTCACTTACGGCAAGGATGCAAAGAGCATAATGATAACTGGAGATTCTGATAAGGAAGCATGGAAAGAACATATAACTGATTACCATAAAAAAAATCTTCCTTCGTATGTTTTGAGTGCAAGCCATCATGGTTCGAGAACTTTCTTTAAGGATGATGAAGATGATGTGGATGTTTATGAGAAACATATCGAGGAGATAAAGCCAACTTATTTAGTTATAAGTGCACCCAAACAAAAAGATAGTCCACACGGTCATCCTCACGGCGATGCAATAGAGCTTTATAAAAAGCATATTGAAGAAGATAACATTTTGCATTTAGGAGCAAACATAGAATCAGTAGTTGTAGATATTGATTCGGATGGAAATATAGATGTTCGTACTGACAAGGAACTTATTGAAGCATACGGAAAGGGCAATGGAGACGATGATGATAATGATGACAACAAAGACAATACGGCTCGCAATATCTATATAGGGTCACAGACATCGAGAATAGATAAAAAACCGATGGGATAATGTTACAATGGTTTAAGAAACACCACCGATTCCTTCGAGAGGAAAGTGCAGCTCTTTCAAACGATAGTAATTACAAAGAGCTTCATCAATGCCGGAATAACTTATTTATTTCTCACGGCAACATTGTTGTGAGATATAATGGAACTCGTCGCTTCCCGATATTGATTATATATACAGATGCTACTCCTTATCGTTTGCCTTTAATATTTCCTTTGCAGCGAGAACTTTCAAAACAAGGAGTTGAAGAACTTTCCACTTTGCCTATCGCCGAAGCAATTGAAAGGACCAAACCTGTAATTAAATTCTATCACGAATTACGTCACCAAAATAGTACAGGGGTATTGTGTTTCCTTGAATGGGAAAACTTAGATACCGGCAGCAAATTTTTTGGTATTTCCACAATTTTACAACGAGTTAGAGATTGGTATGCTGCCCACTTTACTAACGAGTTTCCTCCCGATAGTCAAGAAGTTGATTTATTCTCACATTTTACATCAATTAATAGGGAAATTAAGCTCTTTTATCCTGAACAATTTTTAATCCCATCACTGATCGAAGGTGATTGTTATGCCGTGTTGTATAATGTCATTCCGAAAGGCATGTACTATGCTATTACGAGATCATTCTACTCCGGTATCTTTCTTGACGGCATCACAATGCGAGGGATAATGGAGCCTTTCCAATTAGACTTGAATAGGTATCTACTTCACGAAAAACTGAAAACTACTCTCGACTTTTATAAATACCCGGACATTGTTAATCGATTGATTTCTGAGGGTAGAATACTTAAAGCTACATGGTTTCATGTTGATATTGAGCCTAAACCATTTCATTTGTTTAAAGAATTAGTCATTTTAATAGGTAATGGGGATTGTAATAAGGGAGTTGAGAGATTAAAAGCAAGATGTTTTGAATTTCTCAAACTAATGCCTGACGATTTTATTTTGGGTATTCGGTTTCCAAATAGGAAAGGTATTTTTGAATTTCAACTATTTAAGATTTATAAGAAACCAGAGCCTCCAGTGATGGTGCTGCATCAAAACCCTGATGAGCGTATGCCATTGATATTGGACAGCTATGAAAAAGTAGAAGCAATTGAAGGGGAAAAAATAACTGAAGATACCTTTCATCAAAGAAACAGTAAGAGAGCTGACTATGGCATATTGAAAAATGCCTGTGTGAACGTAATGGGTGTAGGTGCTATTGGGAGCGAAATTGCCGATTGTATTGCAAAAGCAGGCATTGGTAGAATTTTTTTGTTTGATGACCAAACTCTCAAAGCTCATAATGCGGTACGACACATAGCAGGATTAGATCATGTTGGTGAGGGAAAGGTGATCGCAGTAGCGGATATAATCAGTCATCATAACCCATTTATTCGTGTTGCTCCAATACCTTTAAATCTTTATGAACTGGATGTAGCTTATCACCTGCACGACGATTCAATTTCGATTAATTCGCTTGCGGATGACAATGCTGAGGGGTTTGTGAATGAACAGCTCGTTATTGCAAACAGAACTGCTTTCTATGTAAGAGCTTTGCGAGGTGGAATGGTGGGAAGAATATTCAGGGTTATTCCAGGGAAAGATGCTTGTTTCAATTGCTTAACTCTATACAGGCAAGAAAAAAAAGATTTTGTTGAAATACCTGAAGACTTTGAATACCCAACACTAAGAAATGAATGTAATAATCCCATTCGACCTGCAAGTGCGGCTGACTTAAAATTTATTGCTTCGTTTGCATCAAGATTGCTGATTGAACATATACAAAACGGAGAAGCTCCGTTTAATCATTGGCTGTGGACATCCGAAGTAATCGAGGGTACAGCATTGAAAGCACCCTATCAATTTTATCATCAGCATTTGCCCGTCCATCCAAATTGTCCTTATTGCAATCACCATAAGGAAATCAATGTTTCTATCTCGAAAGAAGTGATACAATTTATGCAAGGATTAATAAAAGAAAATCCAACAATTGAAACCGGTGGTGTTATGGCTGGACGAATGGATGAAAATGGAGATATCATAGTCACACATGCCTCTGAGCCTGGGCCAAAAGCTGTTCAATCAGCCATGAAGTTTGAGAAAGATGTTGAATATTGCCAGCGGTTTTTAGATAACCTATACATTCAATCGAACCAAAAAGTTGTGTACATTGGAGAGTGGCATTCTCACCCATCGTTATGTAATCATCCAAGCGGGACTGATATTAAGAGTCTTTCAGAAATTGCGATTCGAAAGGAGTATTTAACTGAAAGCCCGGCAATGATCATTTTTTCCAATCGAGGGGAGCCTTCATGTACGGTTCATCCGGCTGGTAAGAGGTATTATTTTGCAAACCTTTTAGTAACCTAAATTAATTAAGTCACCATGTTTAAGAATATTTATTTCTACCGAGCAAGACTATTTCCCGCTCTAATAACATCTATCCCTATGCTGATATTTGTAAATAAGGTCCTTGCTATAGAATATAATGATGCTCTTAAAAACGTTTATGATATTTTACCTCTTGTAACCCACTTAGGTTTGTCAGCAGCAATCATTTTTCTATGTGTGCAAGTAAACCGGCTGCTTGCTAAAGAAATTTTTCAACGTTTCTATTTTCGAGATGAGCTATATATGCCGACTACAAATCATTTACTCTGGACAAATAACTACTATGATATTGCTGTTAAAAAGAAAATCAGAGATAAAGTGACCACAAGTTTTGGAATAAACCTTTTGTCGTCAACCGAGGAAGATCAAGATGAAAATAAGGCAAGGAAACTTATACTTACAGGTGTTTCACAGATACGAATTGCGCTAAGAGGCAATTCAATGCTGTTACAACACAATATTGAATATGGCTTTTGGAGAAATCTAATCGGGGGTTCCGTATTAGCTGTAATTTTCTCAGTCTCGATATTCTTCTATGGATGGCATAATGGCCTAAGAGATTTGAAAACTATTGGTATAATATGCTTCATCGTTTATTCAATACCCATAATTTTAAGCAAGCCAATTATTAAATATTTTGGCCGTTACTATGCAAAAATTCTTTACGAACAATTTTTAAGTTTATGATCACGAATTCTTGGGTTGAAATGGTGTTTTGGGATGTTCAACATGGACATGCGACCTATGCTAAAAGTCCGAACAATAAGCATATAGTGGTTGATTTAGGGATTGGTTCATACGATGACAATAATCAAGCCTTTAGCCCCTTGCTTCATCTGAGAAACAATTATAACGTTAATCAGTTAGATTTTGTAATAATCACGCATCCGCATCTTGATCATATTGATGATATATTGAATTTTGATGCACTTAATCCAAAAGTTCTTTTAAGGCCAAAACACTTAAAAGATGAAGAAGTTTATCATGATGCTATTAGAGAGAAAGACAAGCCAAAATTTGAAAAATATCTTGAAATAAGTAACAGATACAATCAGCCAATTTTGGACACTGATCCCGTATGCGTTAAGCCAGCGAATTATGGTGGTCTTGAGATACAGTGTTTTCAACCTACTGGCTGTCCAAGAGATAATTTCAATAATCATAGCATTATTTCTGTATTTTCTTATGCTGATTTGAAAGTTGTAGTGCCAGGCGACAATGAGGATGAATCTTTTGAAGAATTACTGAAGAGTGATGCTTTTATTAAAGCGATAAGCGGTGCAGATATTTTATTAGCTCCCCATCACGGAAGACTCTCCGGGTATTTTGATGATTTTGTGAATCTCGTTTATCCACGCATAACAATTATCTCTGATGGAAGGTTTTGTGACACAAGTGCAAACCCCAGGTATTCTTCAAAAAGTAGAGGTTGGAGCGTTTATAAGAATGGGACTGAAACGCAAAGAAAATGTTTAACAACCAACTCTGATGGTGAAGTATTCGTGAAATTTGGGTATGGATCGGATGGGAAAAGGTTTCTTAATGTAAGAATAAAATAGACATTCTAACAATTTGTAATTATGAACCGTGAACCTTATTGGTACAAATTAATATTTTATTGGGTAAAAAATAGGAAAAGAGATGGTTTGACAATACCCTTTATTCTTGGGGCAAAAAAGGAAATCGGTGGGACAGAAAGTGTGTGCATTGAAGACATTGATCAATTATTAAAGGAAATAATTAATTATTCAAATGATGAGAATATAGTAACCTTGTCTTACTGTGATTCGATAGGAGAAAATGTTTTGGGGTTAATTGGACGAGTGCATGAAAGTTACTATAGTGGGAAGCCTTTTGTAAACCAGGGAAATGGAAAAATATCTCTCTTAGTTGGAAGCGGACTGCAACTCGGTACAACTGTCGAAGACATTATTGAGACCTTAAAAAGCAAATACAGATCAGTAATAGAAAAAAGGACTTTTTTCTATCAACTATTCGAGCTGGGAACTTTTTAGTGAAAAAGATAAATTAATGATAAGAGAAGCCCTTGAAAATTAATCTTTCTAAAATATAAAAAAGCAAAAAATGCCATATATTGATGTTTCTTCTGATCAACCAATCTCTTTAGAACCTTTGGGATTCCCTTCGATAATGATTAAAGAGGTTCGGGTCTTAGGGGACAATTATCGAGACCTTTTTCACCCTATTAAGATTTCTACAAAATTCCCAGATGGAAGATTTTACCAAAGTCTTTTTCACCCATCAGGATATTGGTCTAATACAAAGCGTGATAATAATACTGATTTGCCGATTGATGTTGAGATACATTATTGTGCCTTTACAGAATTGCAAATCCATTCACCTGAAAAATTGGTTCATCTGCGATTAATTTATGACCCGGTTATAAAGAATAAATTGATTGTGAAAGTAAATAAAGATTTGGATGGCTATACTTTCAGCCTTCCAGAGGATAGTGCGGAGGTAATTATATCGAGAAACAAGCTGGCGAAACCTATTAGGAGCATTTTTGTCAGTTATGATATAAAAGAGGATTTCGAAACACTGGTTGGCAGGTTGAGAGATTATATTTTGCCTGCGCTAACTGGGCTTTCACAGGATGAATTGAGTAAAATTAAAGTGAAGTCTTTTATTGATGCCAGTAATAATAAGGAAATAAAGTCGTTCTAAATGGCAAGAAATAAAAGCAATAATCACCTTTATATTGGAAGGGCTGGCCATTTATCGGCAATGTCAGAATGCCTCAGTAGGGGATGGAATGTTGCCATACCTGAAGTTGATGTAGGGGAGGATATTTTTGTGGTCGAAGATGCTACAAGTCGTTTAGCAAAAGTTCAGGTTAAAACCGCTACTGGCAAGCAAAACAAGAATGGATTCAAAGCTCAATTTGAACTTTCTCTTAGACAATTAGAAGATACAAGTGAAAAAGGGAATGATCTTAGATACATTTTTACGACCCGATATAGAAAAAAATGGCAACCATTCATTATTTTAAAACGTGAAGATTTGCTCAATAAACATCGTTTAGAATATACAGGATCATTAACGAAGACAGGAAATCTAATCCTAAATCTTTATTTTAAGACTAACAATGAAGGTCAAATTTATGAGGTATTGTCAGGTACAAAGCGAGGTTTTTCAAAAAGTGATTTCACATCCTATATTGAGAATTGGGCGATATTCTTTTCTCTTAAAATCCTTGAAGGAAATGAATAGCTGATTGAAATACTAAAAGTTTCGTATAATGTTTCTTATATTTGTTCTGACAGGTAGAAAATGAAAAAAGGTGCGTAGAAATGGCACACATTTCAAGCTCTTTTAGTTTTCCGACACAAATCTGACACACATTGTCTATAAATGATTGACACCCAGCTATGGTTCGATTCCAGTCCCGGGCACTTCGTTAGACCTTCAAGAAATTGAGGGTCATTTTTTTATCCCGGATTAAGAGTATGTTCCATGTACTTTGTTTATTGCCTCGTCAGCATTCATCGCAATTACATTTACGTTGGATTAACTAACAACATTGACCGCCGGGTGGAGCAACATCAGGCTGGAATGAGCAAAACGACGCGAGCGTATCGACCGTTTGAACTATTTTATTTTGAGCAATTTCAAACCAGGGCGGAAGCCAGAAAGCGAGAAAAGTATTTCAAGTCTGGAATCGGAAAAGAAAAACTCAGAAACATATTAAAGAGTCGAAAGCAATCTAACTGAGTGAATCATTTTAATCCTCGGAATTGGTAGACGCAGCAGACTCAAAACCTGCCTGCCGGCAGGTAGATCTGCCATTCGCAAGGATGTGCTGGTTCGATTCCAGTCCCGGGCACTTCGTTAGACCTTCAAGAAATTGAGGGTCTTTTTTTTTATCCCGGATTAAGAGTGCAGCTCCATCAACAAACCAGGGTGATTATTATTCCGTATCACGAAGTCCATCGTCTTCCATCATGGCTCTTATCATTATTTCCCGGTCCATACTGTCCAAAGAGGGGCTATGGATGGGGGAGGCATTTTTTAAGGAAATACTGACAACCTTGTTTTGCCTGTCAAACAACTTGCATACCCTGCAAACAGCTAAATGCTTCCATAACTGATAGCGTTGCAGCAGGGTTATTTTCCCTTCTTCCTTTCTTACTATGTACTCAGTAGCGTGTTTGCAGGTGATGTTCATATAGTTCATTAACGTAGAAACCAATTTTTTTCCAAACAGGCCCTTAATTGAAGTTTGGCCCGGTGAATCAATACCCAATAGTTTGACGCAGAGATTTCCAAAACCTTACAAATTTCTTCACTTTCAAGTCCGTCAAGATACCTGAGGCTGAATACAGCATTCTGGATTTCCCTGAGTTTACCGCGGCAATCGTTCAGGATGGCGTGGAATTCTTTGGTTTCAACAGAAAGGGCAGGTGTAAAATGCCAGTCTACGGGGCTGGCTTCCATTGTCCAGTGCCCATCGTTCTCAAAATAAAGCGAAGTGATCTCGTCTGTGGAACGAACAGATATTTTGCGATAGTGATCAACAATTTTGTTTTTCAAGATGGTAAAAAGCCAGGTTTTTACCGAGGCCTTGCTGTTATAATTGTCGATATTCCGCCAGGCTGACAGGAAGGTTTCCTGGACCAGGTCTTTTGCTGTATGCGAGTCGCTGACACGCCGGACTGCGTAGGCATACAGAATTTCGGAATACTCATTAACCCACTGTGACGCTGTTTGCTCCTGTTTAAGGATTTGCATGGCTGTACCTGTACTTTGTGATGATTTTTGAGTAATGTTAAACAGGATTAAAAAGGGGAGGTGTCATATACATGACACCTCCCCTTCGATACTGTTCAATTTATGATTTGATTGCAAAACCCTGCCTGGCAAACGGCCAGTCGTACCCCAGGTACTAACCTTTGTCTTTGATGACTGTCCAGTTGGCATCCGCTTTTTTGATCAGTTCACTTTGATTTTTTGTCCAAAGCTCTTTTACTTTTTTGTTGTAATTGAAGTAGAGCTTTCCATTCACAATCGTCCAGGTATCTGTTTCAGTCGGGGCTTTATGTCCTTCCCCGTCCGAAGCGCCATAAGCACAGTATCCTCCGTACTGTGGCGCATAGGCGGTTGGGTTAGCCTTGAATTTTTCCATATTTGCCTGGCTAACAAAATACCAGTTGGCGTCGTTCCATCGATAAACCAGGCTGTCGGCTCCTTTTAATGGCTTCCCTTCTGTAAAAAACGCGATAGGGTCATAGCCCCTGATGGCTTTTCCATCGGTAATGAAAACCTGTGCTTTTTGTGCACTGGTGGTCAGGGCCAGAAAAGTGATAGACGCAGCGAGAAAGATAATTTTTTTCATGTTTGTATTTATTTTATTCTTGTTTTTGTTTACGGAATTTGAAGGGCAATGGCTGAAATGATCCTCGCGTCCTGTTGTGCATACGAAATCACCTGCACATCTGCTCTTCCAAGGCCATCGGGCAGCGTAAAACGAACAGACTTGCCGCTGTTGTTGCTGTTTATGGAAATAAAGTCCCTCACAACGTTGGTATGTGTCAGTTTCCTTCCTTTGTTTTCACCAGCCATAACTTCTGTAACAGCCTTTTTTTGTACGAGCGCGAAATTTATGGCGGCGTCGTTGGCGCCGGTGTATTTCCATTTTACGTCGATGCTGTTGTGCGCTCCGGGCGATAAAAAGGCTTCCAAAAAGTTGCTGGAAGGGTCTTCGATGGCCTGATCGATATAGCTTTTCAATTTTTTTTCATCAGAGCCAACTACTTCAAACGTTCCATTAACAACTGCCTGAGGGGTATAGATGGTTCTTGAATGAAATTTTTCCCCGTAGTTCCATTGTCGCTGCGTGTAGACAGCGTTGCTGAAAGGGTCTTTCCAGCCAAGCCTGTCCCAGTAATCCACATGAAATTCCAGAACGATCAGATTGTCCCTGTATTCTGTTTGTAGGCGCGCCGCAAGCTTGTCTGCAGGCGGGCAGCTGCTGCAGCCCTGCGAAGTGAACAGTTCAAGCACAGCTATGCCATTGCCTTTAGCTTCCGCAGGAAGAGGCCGGGAATGATGGGACATTGATTGCTGTGAGTTTGCCGTAAATGCGGTGAGCAATACGATACTCAGAATTTGCCGGATCATATTTGAATGGTATAAGATTGGGGAAAGCAGGCGGAGCGTGAAATGACATTGTTTCCTGAAAACGAGTGGCAACAACTATTTGCCACGAAAAAGCTTCGCCCAGTTTACATCAGCCTTGGAATGCAGATTGGTTTCATATTTGTTCCATTTGGGTAAGGTGTTGTTGGACCAGCTATGATAGAACAGGAATAGTTTTCCGTTTACAACCTTAAATGTCTCTGGATCTATCTCTACTTTTTCACCCGCGGCGCCCATTGCGTAGGCGCACCATCCGCCATATTCCGGTTCATATTTCTTATAGTTTGCCTTAAATAGTTCTTTATTCTTCTGGCTGCTGAAATAATAGGTAACGCCTTCGGCTACTACTGCGAGTTCTTTGGAACCCTTTATTGCTTTGTTTTCGGTGAAATAGGCGACAGGATCATAACCCTGCAGGGCGAGCCCCGATTTTTCAATGTTGAATTGTGTTTTTCGCAGATCGGCCTGTGCTTTCACATCAGACACCAACACTGCCAGAAATCCTGCCACAAGCACGGTAAATAACTTTTTCATTTTTTGTCTTTGCTTTTTATACCAGTTTATACGTTGCAGAAGACGATTACTTACAGTAGGAGCGCTATTTCCGGGGATAAATTTGCCGCCAACAGGTAGAATTTGTCGGCTATATTACAAATCACCCGGTTCACCCCGGATCTTCAGCAAGGTTGACCGTTTTTTAGAGGATTCTGTAGTGGATGATTCGTTAAAAAAAATGAGGGTTGGTTATGTTGGACTCAGGCAGGGTTAACTGTCGCCTTTATTCACCGCATACAAAAAAAGAGGGCCTAAGCCCCCTTTCTCTGATTACAAAAATCAAGCGGCGATGACAGTCTTTATTGTTTGATCAGGTAGGTTTGTTCCGATTTCTTTCCGTCGCTCAATTTCAGCAGGTAGATTCCGGAAGGCAATGCAGACAGGCTGATTACTGTACCGGCGTTCCATTGCTGGGTTTTTACGAGTACTCCGGATAGATTATAAAGATTTAATGTGGCGCTGGTGAATGTTGACTGGATCCGGATGATATCGGTTGCCGGATTGGGATTCACTTCAAATCCTCGCCCCTGCCCGGTTCTGCTTAGAAATATCACCGGGCTGAACTTTGAAGAGCCATCAATATCTACGAGACGAAGGCGGTAAAAGTATTTGGCGTTTACATCAGACAGGGCGTCTGTAAAGCTGTACCTGGACGGAACTCCTTTGGCGGTAATTCTTGCCTGGGAGCGGAAATTTTTTCCATCGATACTTCTTTCCACCTCGATATAGTTGGCATTTTGTTCGAGGGAGGTGCTCCACTGCAGGTCAAAACCCGACGAAGAAGGATTGCCTCTGAAATAGTCGAGCGTAATAGGCAATGACCCGGTAACGGTAAACGATGGGCTGGCTCCGGTAAAATAGGGATTTCCGCTATTGGTGATACCGGCACTGTAAGAGGAGGAACTGGTTAAATAATACGCGGTAGTTTCATTTGTGGTCCAGTTTGCCGGGTTGGTGATGGCTGCCAGCAGGGCTGCCTTTGTTCCGGATTGAATCCCGGTATACACGTTAAAGTCGCCATGCTTGCCGCTGTTGGCAACTGGCCAGGCAAGGGATCTGGCATTGGTGCCATTGGTAAGCGAAGCCGGTAGCTCAGAGCCTGTAACATTTGAGCTGATCAGTTGTCCGCTGGTAAGCCATCCGTTCGCGCTACCGAAAGTAGTGCTGACATAGTTTGTAAATCCATAAACAAATTGAGTGGGTACAGTGGCGGAGCTGCCCTGGTAGATAAACCAGTTATCCCCGCCCGTACTGATAGGAATTGAAACACTATTTGTCGACCAACCGGCTACGCTGACACTACCGGGTAATCCGGTTACAACGGGAGGCGCCCCTCCCGTAATCTTCACTAAAAATATTGCTCCCTTTGAAATAGCTGAAGTAACCGTCCAGGTGATCGCTCCTTCCGACACTACCGCATTAGTAATAAATGAACTGGACGAGAGCGAGTAACCATAGTCTGAAATGTAAATGGTTGTGCCGCTGGAAATATTGACAAGCGTTACTATGGCCAGTTCACAGGAAGCGGTAGCGCCCCGATTTACGCCAATGATGGCCATATCTCCCGCGGCTAATGTGGTCTGGCTTCTTAAGGTAAAAAACAATGCAAGGGAAACCAGTAATAAATAGATTTTCTTCATAAGATATCACTTGATGAAGTGAATTTCCTGATTTGGATTCATCGCAAGGAATCGTGTGGGAACCTGGTGATATCTATTTAGAATTGGGTAATACTGATTTAGAATTGGTCAGAGTGAGGCGTTGATCTTTTTGAATAATTCATTTTTTCTTTTGCGGGAAACAGGCAGTCTTTCCCCGGTAGCAAGAAGAATCTCGTCCCCGTCTCTACTGGAAAACATGGAGATGGCGCTAAGGTTGACCAGGTGCGACTGATGAATTCTGATAAATCCATAGGGCGACAGGGTAGATTCCATTTCCTTCAGCGTCTTGGCGGTAAATATTTTGCGTTCGCGGGTAATGATTTCGCAATAATTATTGTGCGATTCGCAACGGATGATTTCGTCTACATACAGCAGGTGAATGGCATCGGAAGTATAGATCGGTACTCTTGGCCGCTCGCTTGGTTTTGAGGGGAAATTGGATTCTTCGGCCGGTGCCAGTTCCTCAAACCTTTTCAGAGCCCGTTTGATATCTTCAAAGCCGGCGGGTTTAAGGATGTAATCAAGCGCCTTGTATTTAAATGCTTTTACCGCATAGGTATCGAAGGCGGTAAGAAAAACGGTTTTAAACCCGTTGAAGACAACCCTGTCGAGAATGTCGAATCCGCTACCTTCTTTCAACCGGATATCAATAAAGGCAAGATCGGGACGGGTAGCATCGATCAAAGTCACGGCTTCATCAATGGTATGCGCCACACCAGCAACCTGAACCAGGTGCTGGAAGTCATGCAACTCCTCTTCCAGGGCTCTTACCGCGCTGAGCTCATCATCTACTATAATGCAACGTATCATATTGTTCTCTGTTGATAATGGGAATCACCAGTTGCACCGCTGTGCCCTGAACCAGGCCTTGCTCAGTAACTATTTCCCTGGTGTACACCCCGGCTGAACCATTTCCTTCACCAATCAGGGCGATACGCTCCTTTACCAGCAACAACCCCCAGCTCTCTTTTTCTTCCTCTACATATTTACTCTTATAATTCAGGCCGACACCGTTGTCTGTGATGTCGATCTGCAATTCATCACCCGATCGCAAGATAGCAATTTGTATGAATCCCTCTTTTGAAGAAGGCTCTATTCCGTGTAAAACTGCGTTTTCAATAATGGGCTGCAAAAGTAATACGGGAATATCTATCGAATAGGCATCGATGTCAGGAGAAAGGTTGATTTCGTATGTAAAGGGTGAGGAAGACCGCTTAGCATAAAAATCGAGATATTGCCTGGTAAACGCTATTTCATCGGCGAGGGAGTGAAAGTTCTGGCGACCCGCCTGCAACATGGTTCGCATCAGGCTGGCAAAGGAGGCGATGAAAAGCTTGGCTTCCTGGTTCTGGCCGCCGGCATACAATCCTTTGATGGAATTGAGGGCGTTGAAAATAAAATGGGGGTTCAATTGCATGGCAAGCACCTTTTGTTGCAGCTGCGCCATTTTCTTCTGAGAGGAAACCTGTTCAAGCGTGGAGCGGAGTTGCAATTGGGCAAACTGCATCCTTCTTTTCTGAGCAACCGCCACATAGCGAAAAATGAAAATCAGGATGGCGAGTGCGAGGAGCAGAGCGGACACGATAAACCACCAGGTTTTCCAAAACGGCTTTTGAATGACAAACCGGATGCTCCTGGGCAGACTCCAGTTTTCCTGATCGGGAGAGGCTTCTACCTGGAATTTGTACTGGCCGTCCGGTAAAAAAGGATACCTTACTTCAGTAGCCGTGGTTGTTATCCAGGTGCTGTCTTCCTCCCTCAGTTTATACCTGAAATACAAGGCTCCTTTGGTATTAAAGGCGATACCGGCATAACTGATCACGATATTGTTCTGATCAAAAGCAAGATCATACGAAGGAGATATTCTTTGTGGCTGGTCATTTACAACGAACGAGTTGAAGGCGACATCGGGCACAACGTCGCATGGCTGTGAATGCGAAAGCCGGTAAATGAAACAGCCATTGTCGGTTGCCACAAAAAGCGAATCGCCGGAAAGTTCAAGATCGTTGATGTTTTTCCCTCTCATCTGGTAAAAGCCGGGGATACTCATGATCTTGTATTTCGAATCGGAAATTGTCATCCGGTTGATCCCTTCGGTACTTCCCACCCAGAAATCTGATTGACTTCCTTCGATAATGGTATTGCAGGCATTGGAAAGAAGCCCATTGGCCCTGGTAAACACCTGCAGGGAGTTTTGATGGATCAATCCGATTCCTTCGCTGGCGGAACTGAAAGCGATATCGCCATTGCGTAGCTTTTGAATGGAAGTGATATGACTGTTAACGATGGGATCGTTCCAGGGTAAGGGAACTGGCTTGTCTCCGGCAAACAACTTCAGCCCTTCGGGTGTGCCGGCAAACAAGCTGTCTCCATTGCCTTTTTCCAGGTGACAATACCTCGAATCATCAATGCGTTCCGAAGGCAAATATTGGAAAACAGGGTTGCTCAGTACATCTGAGGAAGCAGGAAACTTCAACAGTCCGGAAGAAGTGGCTAAATAGGTTCCGTTAGCAGTAACAGCCACATCTTTTACTGCCTGGGTGAGCGCTTTTTCAACATTGCCTCTTTTATAATACAAATCGCCATAGGTAATAATGAACTGCCCACCCTTAACATCTTCCCGAATCCTTCTAACGGGTAAATGATAAGGGTTCGAACGCAGGGAATGTGTGATGACGCGGCCATTTGACAAATCACCCCATTGACCCTCGTCGAAACAGAAATAAATACCGGAACTCAGCCGGTTGATGCCATTGCATTTACCGGATCCCGGCAGAAAGGAAATGGCTTCCCTTTCACCGGAACAGGTTAACCTGTAAGAGACACCCTCTTTCATACTCGCGATCCAGGTGTTTCGTTTGTTGTCGGTCAGTATCGAAGTTACGTGGGAGGGAAATGGACCGGGTACCAGGTCCAGTTTCGAATCCGGAAAATGGAACTGATAAACATTTTTATCGGAGCTGAACCTGACATTCCCATTATCATCACTGCCCAGGTATCCCAAGATAATTTCACCGGGCTGTATGCGGGCGGCGAGGGTGGAGCTGTGCTTGCGAAAAGAAAAAAAGAAGAGCTTGTCGACGGAGAAGTAAAAGAAGCCGTCCAATGCCGGAAATATTTTGGTGTAGTAGTTCAGAACGAATAACGAATCCGCACCAAAACTGTAGGATTTACCCGACGAATGATTGATGACGGTTCTGTTGGTGATAAAATAGATACTGTCCCGGTAACTGACTACCGCCTGGAATCCGAAATTCTTTTTTTCGGCATAGGGGTTCGAAAATCTTTGTATGGAAAGATCAGCGGCGATTCGATAGATGGTATCGTAGGTGGTGTACCAGATCGTACCATCAGGTGTTTGTGTAATATGCAGGCCGGGCCTGCCCGGACGGATGCCCGATAGCCAGGGCGTGTTGCGGGTGTTCAGAAATAGTCCATTGTCAAGAACGGTGGGCACACCGCCATTGGTGAGAAACCAATAACGACCCTGGCGATCATGGAACATGCTGAAGATATCGTTGTCGGTCAGTTCATCTCCCATCGTAAAATGCTTCATCACATGACCATCGAAGCGGTTGAGCCCCTTATCTGAACCCATCCACAAAAAACCGGATGAATCCTGGGAAATGAAGTAGACATTATTGCTGGGAAGCCCCTGCACTTTACCAGTAACGCTCTCCTGGGCTGCCAGGGTTGCTGGCATAATACACAACATTGCCGCGAACAAACGCAGGATTGACACATACATAAGCTGGGGGAAATACATCCGTATAAATGTACTGCAACTGTTCGAAACACCGGAGGAAGCCTGCCACAAGGGATGATAGTTCGGGAGAAGCACAATTTTTTTTCATTGGTTGGTTACATCCCCCTTTCCGGCATTTACCAATATGCATATAAAACGTAAATGACGATGAAACGATTAACCTTTTCCGGCGTGCTCGCCGTACTTCTTCTGCTGACATCTTGCACAAAATCCACTTCAGACCCGGGGCCGGTTACGCCCATAGTAACCCAGGGTAACTGGGTCGTCAGCCTGTTTACCGAACCTGGCGAAAACAAAACCGGCGAGTTTTCTGGCTATCAGTTCATTTTCCAGTCTGATGGCAAGCTGATCGTGACCAAAAACGGGGCTACTCAAAAAGAGGGAAGCTGGAGCGAAAACACCTCTTCTCACAAATTGATTATTGAATTGGGGCCTAAAGACAATTCAAACAAGCCGCTGGGGGAACTGACAGACGACTGGGTAGTGTCTTCCCGATCCGAAACAAAAATCAGCCTCAGGGACGATAACAGTTCCAGCAATGAAGTGCTGGAGTTTTCAAAAAATTAACTATAAAACACAACAATATGAAAATGACATTCGCCGGATTCAGACTGGTTGCCGCTGGCCTGTTTTCCTTCGCCGTAATCCTGTTTGCCTGCCGCAAAGAACAAAGCGGTGATCTGAACAATGGCACGAGCCAGCAAGCCGCTGCCATCAAAGTATACCTGACAGATGACCAATCGCTGGTATTGGAAAAAGTATTCATAGATCTTCAGAAGCTCGAAGTGAAAATCGAGGACAATGGGGTAGACAGCCTCGGCGGATGGATGACGCTGGCGATCCACCCGGGCGTGTATGATATTCTTCAATTCCGAAACGGACTGGATACTTTATTCGCTACCGGTACGCTGCCCGCCAATAAAAAACTGCAAAAGGTCAGACTGACCCTTGGGAATAATAACTCCGTAGTGAAAGACGCCCAAAGCTTTCCACTGAAAGTCAAAGACAAAAACAACGAAATAGTCATCAATCTGGATGAAACCAATTTTGAATTTGTCGGTTCAGACCAGGTTCATTTCTGGCTTGACTTCGATGCGGGACGTTCCATTAAACAGGACAATAGCGGATCCGGCAATAACCATGGCTTCGAATTGCGTTCTCATATAAGGGCGTTCTGCAAGAGCAAGTCGGGTGAAATTGAAGGGCGGGTACAGCCTGCCGGTGCGGAAGCCATCGTAATGGCTATCAATGGAACCGATACGGCCACCGCCAAACCAGAACGGGAAGGCGAATTCAAGATCGTTGGTTTAAAAGCAGGCACCTATCAGTTGCTGCTGGATGCAACGGCCAATAATTATAAAGATTCTGTGATCAGCAATGTGGTGGTGAAGCATGATGAAGACACGAAGGTTGGAACTATTGTACTGCATCAATAATCAATGATCGTTGATCGCTATGAAAACCCATTGAGGCTGCCCGTACCAACAGGGCAGCTTCTTTTTTATGTCATCATTTTAGGGACGAACTCTTCCGCCTGCGTGTTGCAGATGCGATGCCGATGCCGATACCTGCAGCCACCAGAGAAAGCCACAATAAATAATTACTCTGTTCCGGCTTTGAAAACACCCCGGTTAGCCTCAGGTGTGCCCAGTAAGCAGGTGTTTTCATTCTCGCATCGATCTTTGAATCCGACAGGTAATCGAGTCTTGCCTGCTGCAGGCATTTTGCAATGTTATCGCCAGACTGAAGCCTTGTCCGAAACCGGTGATTGATAAAGGAAGTGGCGGCATCATCTGCTCGCCACAGCGAACTGACGAGATTTGGACAACCAGCATAGGAAAATGCCCTTGACAGACCCATGATGCCTTCTCCCTTCAAGAGCAGTCCGCTGCCGGTTTCACAGGCAGACAGAATAGTAAGACGAGCCGAAGAAAGGGGAAGTGTATAAATTTCCGGAAGGTAAAGCCGGTTTTGGAACGAATCGGTAGAAGACGGATAAAATGCGATGAAACTTTTCGCCGGAATGGAGTCATTGGCATAGGCATGTGTGGCAAGATGAAGAATTTCATATCGGCCTGCATTCGATAGAAAGGCAGCCTTACTGGCCTCTTTGCCTTCTAATCTTGTTCCCTGCAAACCCCGGATTTCTTCCCCTGAATGCGCCAATTCATCCTGGCCTGAATTTTCTACCATTTCACTTCCGGGAACAAACGGAGCCATCGCGAGTGCGTTTTTATTTCGGGTTTCCGCAATAGGATTGGAGGTCAGCAGGCTACAGGAATAATTGTACGAAATGGCAAACTTCTCCAGCAGGTAATGATCACTTTCGTCCATCAGCATTTCAAATGGTAGTTCATTCAATTCGTCATCAGGAATGATCATCAATTGCTTTTGACCGGCTAATTTATTTTCGATCGGTTTCACCAATAGCCGATACAGGTAATTCAGAGCAGGTTTGTTGTCGGCCACACTGAAATTGTTGACCGTACGCAGATTGCTAACGATGCGCCCGACCAGGAACGCGAGTGAATCGGGGCGCTTGCTTTTCTGTATCGTTACCTCTTTGGGCGTAATCAGCCAGGTAAGGAGGCTGTCTTTACCGAGATGGTAAGAGAGAATGGCGCCATCGGAAGGAATTACTTCCGATTGCAGTTTTTTAAGATTTACAAAACTATTGCCGAACCGGGCGCGCGCATATTCGGGATATTTATTGAGGGAATCGGTTATAGTTTCCAGTGCAAGTTCCTTTTCCCGTATTTGTTGAATCAGGGTAGCCTGCTGGCTGCTGTCTGTATTGACCGACAACTTCAACGAAAACGCGTTGATGCTTTCCCGCAGATTGGTTTCCCGGCTCAATAGTTCTTTTGGCAGGTGGCTTATCGATTTCAACTGTTTTTCACTGATGCCATTGGAAAGAACAGACGCCTTGTTTCGTTCATCGAAATAAAACGCTTCTTCCAGGTATGCCGGTAACCCCGTTTGGTGGTACAGTTCGATGGAAGTTTCGATGGGTTCGTCGTGCGACAGGTATTTTTTTCGATTGAGAAAAATGCGGGCTTCATCCGAAGCATACGACTTTTCTGCATAGTCGGTCAGCCGGTAAAGTGTTTTGTAGGCATCCAGTGCGGATTGCAGATCCTTCCTTTGTGCAGTCTGTTTATACAGCTGACGAAACGCTCTTGCTTTGCCCAGAAGGGTTTCAAAGATTTCACTGACGGCAAAGGAACCCAGGAACGATTGCGGATTGCTGCGAACATCGGATTCATTAAAGGCAGGCAGAAATTGTTGCAAAGAAAGCTGGTATTGCCCGATTGCTTTTTCCCAATCGCCGGATGGTTTGGCCATTTCAGCAAGGTAATAGTGAGTGAGCCCTGCTTCAATATTTTTTCTTCGGGGACGGATGGATTCATTCCTGTAAAAGGCCATCAGAAGATAGTAGCTGGCACTGTCGGTATTGCCAGACTGGTAATATGCCCAGCCCAGGCTGTTCAACAAGCTGGTTGAAATCGTTTTTACTTTCTTCAGGTGTGACAATGCTTCCGGGAAATCACCCATACGGATCAGGGTGCCCGCCATATTCAGCTGCAGTTCGTCTGTATTTTGGCCATAAGACAGCAGGTTTTCGTACACCTGTAATGCCTGGTTGTATAGCTCCATTTTACCGAGTGCGGAAGCCAGGTTGCTCTTGAAGTTTACCAACAACGCCTTTGAATAATCTTTTTTCTGCAGCAACAGGTTGACTGCATTCTCGAAATTGTTCCGGCTTTGCAGGTAATTACCGGTTTCATAGTTCATGACGCCAAAGGCGTTGTATAGTCTCTCCAGGCCTTCTTCAATATGGGCCTGCCGGGCGATGCCGGCCGATTGTTCATAAAAATACCTGGCGGAGTCATATCGCCCCACCATATAAAAAGAATTGGCCAGGTAAAGATTAGGCAGAAAGGTGGAGGGGGTAACAGAACCTGCAGTGGTTGTAAGCCGAAGATTCTTTTGTAACAACGGGATGGCTTTGTCAAAGTTTCCCAGGGTCTGTTCGTAAATGGCAGCTTTGAGATAGGAATCGCCGAGTATGCTGTCCTTTACCGGAGCCTTTTCCATCAAGGCAATGGCTTTGTAAAAATAGGAGAGTGCCAGGCTGTCTTTGGTATCGGTGACATTCGGATCATTGTATAATCTGACGGCTTTGTGATACCAATCTATTGCTTCCTTGTTCAGATCAGGCTGGGAGATCAGGGTGCCCAAAGGGATGAACAAGAACAGGAATGACAACAAATAATGATAGAGCCGGGACATGCATCAAATTTACTGTCCCTGACCGAGAACGGATCATTTACGGAAAACTATAATCTGCCAACAATGAAGATGCAGGGAGGCCTGGGTTTAGCAACTCCTTTCACCGATCCTCCTCCGGCTGCTCCTGCCAGCACTTCGCTGAAGGGCATCACACTGTTGTTGGGGATCAGGAGAGTTCCCTGCCGGTCGATCAGCAATTGTTTGAGATCGGGACTGATATCGGCCGATGTATTGAAATAATAAAGCTTTACTTTAAGGGCGTTCAGTGTTTTGTTGCTACCATCGTTGATACGGTATTTAAGTTCAACTTCCTTCTGGGCGCCATTGGAAGGCGTCGAGCCAAAAGTGCCATTTCGGATTGTTTCGGCAAGGTTGATGGTTGCAGACAGTGTGTTGACGGCAATGCCCACCCCGTTGCATCCATTGCCCTCATCAAAAATACTGTTGGGAGGAATGATCCTGGCCAGGCTGGCATTGTAAAGCGGATGAGCCAGGGTATCGTTGGCGTCGAGGCTGTAAATATGATCCAGGTAATTGATACCCGAAATCAGCACAATGGCCTGGCTGGTATCTCCGCCGGGAGCAGTATAGGTGATCCGGTAACGCAGACCGGTTTCACTTTTGGAGACATTGATCACCCCGGTGTTCCTATCTATTTCAATTCCTTCGGGAAAGCCCGTAAACTCACCGCCTGAGGGTACATTCAAAGGAGCGTAGGTAATATCGGTTCCCGAATTGCGGATGTATAAAACGGAATCTCCATAGTCAACCCGGTACTTGCTGGTCATGCCCGGATCGTCTTTTCCGCAGGAAGCAGATTGAATCACTGCAAAACTGGATAATACATATAGGATCAAACGGTTCATATGAAGTCTCTCCCTCTTATGTACGTGCCGTATGTTTAAACGTAACCGTAAGAGGGAAGTTTTTTCAAAAAAAACTCATTTTTCCGGGTAATTCGCCTTTTTTACTGTTAATATTTTGCTGTTCAGGCCCTAAATAGGAATTTTGCCGCGGATTTATTTTTTGACTTGTCGATTTTATAGCTTGTTATGATCAAAATAGGACTGATCCGGGAAGGTAAAGTGCCGGCCGACAACCGTGTGGCCCTCACGCCTGCCCAGTGTAAATGGATTCACAAGAATTCAGACCAGGTAAAAGTAATAGCTCAGCATTCGGATACCCGTTGCTTTTCTGACCGCGAATATCAGTCAGCAGGAGTAGAGGTCAGCGAAGACATCTCCGGTTGCGATATTTTACTCGGCATTAAAGAGGTACCTGTGTCTCAATTGATCCCCGGAAAGACTTACCTGTTTTTTTCACATACCAAAAAGAAACAGCCCCATAACAGAAAGCTGCTGCAGGCCATCCTCGAACAAAAAATCACCCTGGTGGATTATGAATGCCTGGAACATGACGATGGTTTGCGGATCATCGGATTCGGATTCTTTGCCGGGGTGGTAGGCGCTCATAACGGAATGATGGCCTATGGACTCAGAACTGGATTGTACAACCTTGATCGGGTTTATAAACAAAGAAGTTTTCGCGAACTGATCCACACTTATTTCGGATTGCGATTGCCCAACGTGAAAATTGCAGTAACCGGATCGGGAAGAGTAGCACATGGTGTGCTTGAGATCATGAACCTGATGGGGATACATGAAGTGGAACCCGAAGACTATCTCAGGAAGCGGTTCTCTTATCCGGTTTACACTCAGCTGAGGGGTGCAGATTTATATCGTCATCGCCAGACCGGAGAATACAACCGCCACGATTTTCATGAACATCCCGCTGAATATGTATGCCAATTTCTGCCTTATGCGGCGCAAACGGATATTTTGATGAATGGCGTGTATTGGGATAAGAATGTGCCGCGCCTTTTTGAACGAAGCGACGTGATGCAGGATGATTTCATCATTCAAACCATCGCTGATATTACAGACGATGCTGATGGCTCCGTACCCATTAATCTTGGCGATCAAACTATAGAAGATCCCGTTTATGGAGTAGATCGCCACAGTTTCGAAAAAACGGCTCCTTACACCAAAGGCTCGATTGATATAATGGCAGTAGGCAACCTGCCCAATGAATTGCCCAGGGATGCGAGCCGCTATTTTGGGGAACAACTCATAAAATATGTGCTCACCGACCTGGTAAACGGGGGATCTGCTATTATCAACAGAGCCACGATCGCCACAGGGGGTATGCTCAATCAGGAGTTCAGCTATCTCCAGGATTATGTAGACGGACTTTGACCCTATAGATACAGGTAATAATCTTTCATCAGCTCCATGAACTCGGGCGTATATTGGTTGTGCTCATCCTGGATGATCAGTTCAAACCGGGGAACAAAATTTTCCCTTGCCCTCGCATAGTGAAGGATAGCACGGAAAGGCGCATGACGGGGTGTTTGACGAACGAGCAGTTCTTCGGTACAAAAAAATCCCTTTCTGGCAGCAAGTAATTCGAATTCCTCCAGGCGGTGACAGGGTAGAAGAACACCAAAAGCGCCATACGGCTGCAGGTTATGATCAATCGTATCCAGTAGTTCTTCCAGGCTGAGGTGTTTGCTGTGTTTGGCAACCTGCTCTTCTTCCGACTGACTCTGCCAGTCATTTTCAAAAAATGGCGGATTGCTGATGATAAAGTCATACTTCACCGGAAAGTGAAAAGTCCTGGCGTCACCCGGAAAGACGCGGAGCCTTTCTTTCCATTTGTTTTGATTGATATTTTCCTTCAATTGCCTGAAGGCCGGCAGATCGATTTCGATACCATGTATTTCGGCATTGGTTTTCTGGGCCATCATCATCATCAATAACCCCGTGCCACTGCCGATATCGAGGAAGTAGCCGATGTCAGGAACCTTGGCTGCAAACCAGGCGCCCAATATGCAGGCATCGGTGCAAACCTTCATGGCGCATTGATCCTGGTGAATAGTGAATTGTTTGAACTGAAAATAACTGTTTGCCATTGCCCTGCAAAACTACAGGTTCATTGTAAAATTTTTTCGAGCATTTCGAAATAACCAGCCCCTACGGGGATCGCTTCCTCCCCGATCCAGACCTGCGATTTTTCCAGTTTGCGGATCCGGCCAACCGGAACGATATAGGACCGGTGCACGCGAACAAATAAATGAGTGGGCAGCATGGCTTCGGTTTCCGCCATGGTAAGCCGCGAAAGATGTTTTTCTTTTGATGTCACAAACTGAACATAATTACCGGCGCTTTTGATGATGACAATATCCGCCAGGGGTATTCTTACCTTATCATGGCCCGTTCGAATCACAAAATGATCGCCGGTGGCCTGCTGTTTTCTGAATTGCTGTAGTCTTTCTGCCTTATCAACCGCTTTTTGAAATCTTTCCAGGGAAAATGGCTTCAACAGAAAATCAATAGCCTCAAGTTCGAAGCTCTCCACGGCATGTTCGCTATAGGCAGTGGTAAAAATGATCATCACGGGGTAGGGTAGCCGTCGTGCCCATTCAATGCCAGAAACGTCGGGCATATGAATATCCAGGAAAACAAGATCAACTTGATTTTCCCGGATACAGGTTAATGCGGCATCGGGATCGGTAAACAGTTGAAGCAAGTGGACTGCCGAAGTATTTTCGCCGAACGAGCGAATGACTTCCAAAGCGATGGGCTCATCATCCAGGGCAATTGCTGTTAACATTATAAGAGAGATTCTATTTGTTGGTACAGGCGTTCCTGGTCACTCGGTCTGGCCGCCCGCGGAACAACCAGCCGGCCCTGCCTGTCAAAGATAAAGTAGGTTGGATACAGACCATGGTTTTCTTTGTCGCCAGGCAGCAGTTCGTCCCAGAACGGCAGTATGGTTGTTTTGTTCTTTCTCAAATGGATGCCGGACATTCCGTTGACGTGAATGAATTCGCGCCAGTCTTTGTCCAGTTTGTCATCGTCCATGTCCAGGTAAACAAACACTACATCTTTGCCTTCGAAGCGCTTTTTCAAGCCAGGCAAGTGTTTGAGCTCCTCTTTGCAGGGCCCACACCAGGTGCCCCAGATGTCGAGGTACACCACTTTGCCCTGGAAGGATGCCAGCAATTCACGGATCGTCCTGACGTTTTCATACTCTTTCCAAACTACAATGGAGCTGTCCGAAATACCTTGCCGGAGCGATTGCTCCAGTCCGGTCAGGTATTTTCTTAGCAGGGTAAGGTGGTTGCTTTGTGGCTGGTAGCGCTCGAAATCCTGGAACAAGGCACGAAACTGTTTCAGATCCTTGCTGAAATACAGTTTCTGCAGGTTCTGCACGGCGTATTCAGTAGCGGTAACGGTATCCATGGTATTGCGGGCCGCTACCCAATTCATGAAGGTCTTCCCCTTTTCATTCACCAGCCTGTTGCCGCTATCGAGGCTGAAATGATAGTAAGGCAAAGGGTCTTTATCAGACAGCTTGTTTTTTTGGTAATGTTGAAACGTTTTTGCTTCCAGCAGTCCGACATAGTTTTCCGCATATCGGTGAAACTCGGGCCCGGGATTGCCTACAAATCGGGTAGGCATTAAGGTATCCATGGTCTGGATGTAAAAACGGATGAGGTCATCGCGTTTCAACCTTGCAATTCCCCGCGAATAATAGTTGAGCTGGTTGAGGGTATGATAAATAACCTCCGATTGTAACAGGCGTTTCAGGTTTGCTGAAAGTTTGCTTTTTTCAATCAGTGCCAGTTTCTTGCTTCGCTCTTTCATCAGTGGAATGACAACCGCGGATTCTATCGAATCCAATGGAAGGGTGGTGTAATAATTCTTACCGGTGGAGTCGGGCCGGTCGAAAAAAGCAATGGCGTTCAACTTCAGGCTCTGTAACAACCTGTTGGCAGTGGCTGCTGACCCGCTCATTCCAATCATGGAATCCTTCTCATTTAATTGTACCTGCAGCTGGGTGCCCGGTATCAGCAGAACCGGAACTGGAATCGGATTATTTTTCAAGACGATCTCTCCCACCAGGGGTTGTTTGCAGGAAAGAGTGATCGTCTGCCGCCCGTTTTTACCAGGAGATATTAACCGGTTGTTCTCCTGATAGTATCCGTAGATAAAGGGAACATTCAGGTAAAGGGAATCGGAATGCTTTTGAGAGGCAGATTGAATCGTCAGTTCAAATACCTGTGCTTTTGAAATAATGCTGCAGAGTGAAAGGACAATAATGGCTATGCTTTTCATGACAGTTTAATAGTGAGGTGAACAATAAATTGATCGTTGCTGGTTTGAATGGAAAGAGTATGCCTGTTGGCATATACGAGTTGTAACCGCTCCCTGGCATTTTGCAGACCGATGCCGGGAGCAGGTTCATGGGATACAGCTGCTTGTTTCCGGAACAGGCTATTGATAACCCGCATCTCTAGCAATCCGTTGTTAACCCGTAATTCGGTTTTAATAAAAGAATTGCCGGTATAGCTGATGCCATGTTTAAATGCGTTTTCGATGAAGGGAAGCAGGATCATTGGTTCGATAAATCCTTCTTCCTCAGGTTCGGCTATGTTGGATTCGATGCGGACAGAGGTACCGGAGGGAAAGCGGAGCTGCTGGAGTTGAATATAGTTTTTGATGTATTGAAATTCTTTGCCCACCGGTATTCGTGAGGTAGAGGCCTCCTGCAAATGGAATCTCATGATGTCGCCCAGCAACTGGATGGACTCCGCCGTTTTACCGGCTTTCTCCTGGATAGCCGTTCCATAGATGGCATTCAATGTATTGAACAGAAAGTGCGGCTGAATCTGCATGCGCAGCAATTCGAGATCATAATGAGTCCGGTTGAGTTCATTTTCGAGGCGGGCCAGGCGTTGCAATTGTTCTTTCTCGCGGCCGAAGCTGAACCGGGCGGCCGGAATAGCAATCAGCCACTGCAAGGCTATACTGGTAACGATGAACAACAGCGGCTGGCTCTTGCTGCCCAGTGTTACCTGGTACAGCAATGTGAATGGAATTGAAATGAGAAAGGTAGCCAGCAAGATCTTGAACCAGCGTTTATTGTCGTTTGGCTGAGACTTGCTTTCAGGCACCAATATCCCGTACAATACAAATAAATACCCGATGACTACACTGGGTAAAATAAAAAAGAAACTGATAAAAAACAGGTTGTTTCCGGGAAGTCGGAACAGTACGATAAGGGTGAGGAGTGTCAGGTATAAGAAAGTTGCTAAAGTAAATTTGTTGGTGACGAGCGCCAGGTATTCCGCTCTTCTGTTTTTCTGCAACCGGTTGATCGCCCATTCTCTTATGAACAGGTAAATGCCGTAGGGCACCAGGATATTCAAAGCAACGCGTGAGGCAGATGACAGGATCTGCCAATCGGGGCGATTGGGAAGGATTGGTGAACGATAGTCGAGTTCGTTCAAAAGGAAGGTGGAGCCCGCAGCAGCGGAAAAAAGAAAAACCAGCAGGCCGGCCAGCTCCATCCAATAACGCCTCCGATGGTTGTTGCGAAGCAAACCCGGAAGAATGGAAAAATTCAGCCAGCATTGACAGGTGAACATAACCACTACCAGCATTACATCAGGGAAGAAAATATTTCGCCAATAGTTAAACGGAACCTGCCGCGCTGTAAATGGTTGCTCGTATAGGGTACGCAACATTTCAGCATTAAAACGTGAATCTCTCAGCCAGGTTGCTATGATAAATCCGATGGTGGCTACAGCGCCGAGGATGATTTCATGTTGTCGCCATTTGATCGTCATTTCCTGCTTCATTCAGCAAGAATACTATGCATCCGGTTGGCGTGAAAATTAGAGTGATGAAACTGCCGTTAGAAGTGACGAAACCGGTTACCACTCCGCCCGGGCACTGGCTGTTGCGGATAATCCGGCAAAATCGGACTGGAGATATTTGTAATACCCGGTAATGGCGATCATCGCGGCATTGTCGGTACAGTATTGAAAGGCGGGAACATAAGTTCGCCAGCCATATTGAAGGCCTTCTTCTTCCAGGGCCTTGCGAAGACCGCTATTGGCAGAGACTCCGCCGGCGATACATACTTCTTTTATCCCGGTTTGAATCGTTGCCTTTTTTAACTTGTTCAGCAGGATGCTGACGATCCGGTGCTGAATGGAAGCACAGATATCTGCCAGATTGGTTTCTATAAAAATTTTTCGCTTGTCCTCTGTAGCGAGGAAGGCTTCTTTATAAACAAGGCTTTTTCCGGCATTCTGCAGAAAGTAGAGAATGGATGTTTTAAGTCCGCTGAAACTGAAATCCAATCCGGCTATCTGGGGTTCCGGAAACTGAAAACGATGAGGGTTACCCTGCCGGGCATATTTATCAATCAAAGGGCCGCCGGGATAGGGAAGGCCCAGCAGTTTGGCGGACTTGTCGAAGGCTTCGCCGGCCGCATCGTCAATGGTTTCGCCGATTACAGTGAGCTCGTATGGGCTTTCGCAGCGTACAATCTGTGTATGCCCGCCGCTAACCGTCAGGCACAAAAAAGGGAAGGAGGGCCTGGGTTCCGCAATCAGGTTGGCGAGCACGTGTGCCTGCATGTGGTGAACGGCAATTAATGGTTTATCGAGCGCCAATGCCATCGACTTGGCAAATTGCGATCCTACCAGGAGCGAACCGATCAAGCCGGGCGACTGGGTGAAGGCGATCGCATCGATTTGTTGTCGGGTGATCCCTGCCTCCCGAATAGCAACCTCCACCACGGGTACGATATTTTGCATATGCGCGCGGCTGGCCAGTTCTGGCACCACTCCACCATACTTCTCATGGATGGTCTGATTGGCTATAAAGTTGGATAATATCACTCCATCCTTGCAGACAGAAGCGGATGTTTCATCGCAGGAAGATTCAATAGCTAGTATGACGGGCATGCCTGTTTCTCCACTTAATTGAAAGGGGCAAAGGTAGCCAAATACTATTTACTGCGGATGGCAACCACAGGATCCATGCGGGCAGCAATGGAAGCGGGAATGATACCCGCCAACACACCCACAATAATACAAATACTGATGGCCAGTGCCAGGATACCCGGAGATATGAAAACTGCAAATCCGAAGACTGCATTGGAAATAAGTGTTATCAGGAAAACGCCGGAAAGCCCCAGCAAACCTCCCATGATACAAAGGAAAGCGGCCTCCAGCAGAAATTCAGTCAGGATCATTCTCCTTTTTGCTCCAATGGCCTTCTTGAGCCCGATCTGGGAGGTTCTTTCCCGAACGGTAACGAACATGATGTTGGCTACCCCAAACATTCCCACAATCAGCGACAAAGCAGCAATGGCCCAGCCCACTTTATTGATCACGCCGAAAATGCCACTGATAAAATCACTGAAAGAATCGATGTCGTTCAGGGAAAAATCATTTTCCTGTGTAGGCTTCAGTTTCCGGATCGAACGCATCGCCCCGGCAAGATCATCTTTAAGCATGGCCATGGGCACGGTAGACTTACCCTGAACCATGATTACAGGTTGAGCATTTTCCTCTCTCACCAGCGTGCGCAGATAACCATAAGACATGATGATGCAATTATCGTACTCCCAGGTCTGCAACATCGTCTTTCCCTGTTTCTTGATCAGGCCGACAACTATCGCCTGCTGGCCATTCTTGAGCTGAACCAATTGCCCGACAGCCTTTTCCGCTTTACCGAACAGGTTTTCAGCAACGATATATCCCATTACGATGGAATTGGCAGCATGATCGAAATCACCCTGATTGAGGTAGCGTCCTGATTCGATTTCTATTTTCTGAATATTGTAAAAATCTTCCGTAACACCATAGTAGTAAACACCACTTACAACATTATCTCCGACCGAAAGCTGTGTGCCATCGATACGGCCATGCATCGCCACATTTTCTGCCGTGGCTACTTTGGCCTTCAGCAGTTTCATTTCATCCACTTTCGGAATCGGGCGTTTGATGTATTTCCACCAGGGATAGTCATCCCCTCCATCGGCATATTCCCATTTGTCGATATAAACAGTGTTGGTGCCAAGCGCTTTGATGTCGCTCTGTACGGCATACTCCATGCTGTTGACGGTCGCCAGTACCCCGATGATACAAAAGATACCGAACGCAACTCCCGATAGGGAGAGGAGAGTCCTTACTTTATGTGACCGGAATTCCTGCCAGGTCAGGCCCAGACTGCTTCCGAGGATTTCGAGTATTCGACGCATACCCAAATGTAAACATTCGCGCGAAACCGGCCCGGGCTTTTATTCCAGTGGACGGTAGGTTGGATGAACTGCGGTTGGAGGGCCGCCCGGCCTGGCCTATCTTGCGCAAAACTAACAGGATGATCCAACTTTCGAACGAGTGGCTGACCGCCCAGATCAACCCCAGGGGCGCAGAACTGACCAGCCTGCAATCAGTGGCAGATAAAAGAGAATATATGTGGAAAGGGGATCCCCAGGTCTGGGGCAAGCATTCACCGGTACTGTTCCCTTTCGTTGGCACCCTAAAAGATAATAGCTACTTCTATAAGGAGAAAAAATACTCGATCGGCAGGCATGGCTTCGCCAGGGAGAAAGTTTTTGAGGTGGTATCCAACGAGGGTGACAGCGCGGTGTTCCGTTTGCAGGATGACGAAACATCGCAAGGGCAGTATCCCTTTCGGTTTGTACTGGAATTGCGCTATCGCCTGACCGGTCACTCCCTCGAACTGACGTATTTCGTAAGCAATCCAGATAAACAACCTCTGTTCTTTTCCATTGGTGGTCATCCCGCCTTCGCCATCCCGCTGGAGCCGGGTCTTCGGTACGAAGACTACCTCATAAGTTTCAGCCAGGCGGAAACAGCGGGAAAATGGCCCATTTCAAAAGACGGTTTGATTGAAACGCAATCCGAACCATTGTTGAACGATACCCGTAACCTGCCCCTGTCAAAAGAATTGTTTGCCAAAGATGCCATTGTGCTGAAACATCTTGCCTCCGATAGCCTGAAAGTATATTCACCTTCCGGCACCCACGGTATACAATTTGATTTTCCGGGATTCCCGTTTTTGGGGATATGGGCCGCCAAAGGAGCCGATTTTGTTTGTATTGAACCCTGGTGTGGCATTGCCGATAGCGTAGACAGCCATCAACTATTGGAACAAAAAGAAGGTATTGTACGGCTGGAGGCTGGCCAGACATTCGAAAAGAAATGGACCGTTACCGCTTTCTGAAGTACCGGGCAAGTGCAGATGTGATAAGTAGTTAATGTAATTACTTATCCATTGTAACAAGATCACCCAATCGAATTGATTGCAGACGAATACCTGAAGTAATTTTCAACTATAAATAAATAACGGATCAGCTTCCCCGTTGAGAGCCTGTATTGGCCTGCTTGCTGACAAAACCGGAAGATGATTTGGGCTTGGCAATGAATTTCGAACCCTGATTTGCGGTCTGGCTGGTTTTCTTGCCTTTCTTCTTGTCCTTATTATTTTGTTGGTTCAGTAACGACATACTTCAAAATTTTGATAGTCAAATATATGAAATCCCTTTCAGTCATCCTACAACGAACGCGAAGGCCTCCGTATTTCAACTGCAGGCCTCTTATTTGCGAATATCGTTTACCTTGTAGGAAACAGGGAATATGCCATCTAAAGTGATAACTCCCGAAGACTATCTCAAAACAATCCCTGCAGAAAGGCAGGAAGCATTTGTCAAGTTGAGAAACACCATTCTCAAGAACCTCCCGAAAGGGTTCAGGGAAACGATCGGATATGATATGCTTTGTTACGTGGTTCCTCATGAGATCTATCCCAAAGGATATCACGTCGATCCTTCTTCCCCATTGCCGTTCATTTGCCTGGCTTCCCAAAAAAATTACATTGCGTTTTACCATATGGGCCTTTATGGAAATGCCGCCCTGTTGAAATGGTTCCGGGAAGAATATGCCAAACAGGTTCCCACAAAACTCGATATGGGGAAATCCTGTGTCCGTTTCAGGAAACCGGAAAACATTCCGTTTAAACTGATTGCAGACCTGGTAAAAAAAGTGAGTGTAAAGCAATGGATCGAAGGGTATGAGTCCGCCCTTAAACGTTAAATATTGTTAATCAAGGCAACGTTTCCTGCAATGCGGGGGTCAGAGGGGAAATGATGCTTATGAAGAGTTTACTGACTGTTTTATTGATGGTATTCCTTTTTTCTTCCTGCAGACGAGACAGTTTAACTAAAAATTGTCCCGATACTCCCAAAGATGTTCCCAACGGACTTGTAATATACAGTGGCGAGGTAACTGCCGATGGTTGTGGCTGGCTCATTAAAGTAGGCAACAACTGGTATCATCCTGCCTCTCTTTCAGAAGAATTCAGGAAGACAGACCTGGAAATATTTATCTGCTTCGAATTTACCGGCGAAAAGTACTACTGTGGCCTCAGCGGAGAGGGGGTGCCTGTGATCCGGATCAAAGACATCCGCTCATTCTGAGTTGCAGCGCAGCGATATTTTGAATTGAAAATCAACGAGTTTGGTTTAGTTACTGCAAGATTCTGAAAATAAAAGCCATAGTTCGGGCGTTAGCAAGCTATCTAAATCCAAATCTGTGAAAATCAGAATTCTACTCCTGCTTGCAATCATTCCATCTTTCGTATTCAGTCAGAAAGTTGATCTGGATCGTTTCAATTTCACCGTTAATGTACGCACCATTCCTTCGGTAAGGATCGACTCTTCTTACAGAACTTATAATGTCGGATTTGAAGCCACTCGCCTGATGCAAAACTATTTCCAGGAACTTGCGCCGGAAAAATCGGTGATTATCGATGGTTGGAAACAGTTATCTAAAGATGGTCACCTGAATATCCAAATCAAACTGGATGATATACTCCCCGAATCATATGCTACCCGGGAAAGAGTAGAAATCATCAAGGATAAAACCGGGAAGCAAACCGGCACGAAAACATATTATTATCAGGAAGTGGTTTACACTTTTGCAGCCGTTGCCGATATCGTGGATTATAAAGGAGTGCAGATTGACCATGTCGTTCTTGCCGACCGAGGATACAAACAGGTATACAAAAGCCCGGAGTTTATGGTCAGACAGGTAGCGGAAGGCTACTTTATGATAAATGTGTTGAAGCTGACCGGCGACCTCTACAAGAACTGCGTCAGGCGGGCAGTCAACTATCTCAGCTCACAACTAAGCAACGCATACGGTTATGGAGAGGCCACTATCACCGATTTTATGTGGATCATCGACAGCCGGAAACACCCTGAATACAGCGCACACCGAAACGCGTTCCTGACTATCAAGGACGTGATGTTCGATATGAGGGCAGACAAACCTATCTCGGAGGCGAGGGAAAAACTGCAGCCGGTAATCAAATACTTCGAATCCATTAAGAAAAACTATTCTTCAACGAGTAAGCATGACAGAAAAATCCGCTATGCAAGTTATTTCAACCTGGCCGTTATTTATTACTATCTCGACGATCCGCAGGCGATGATGAAAGAGGCAAGCGGTTTGGTGTTGAATGATTTTGACGCAAGAGACGGTCGCAACCTGGAGGCTTCAGCATTGCGACTGAAAAATCTGTTTGAATCATCCGGGATCTATACCCGGCATTTCCCCATCAACATCAATGATCTCCGGGGGCCGAACGAATCGCAACCGGTTGTCACCAAATATGGTGTTGCGCAAAATCCGTAATACGGGCATTTTATTCACCAATTCTTATAGCGCCCGCCCGTAAACAGGCGGGTAGGATATTTGCTGTGTTGTAAAAATGAAAAACACTTTTATGCAAGCAGCAAATTATTCACCAAGGGCCATTGGTTTAATATTGGCCATCTCCCTCGCCGCTTTCGCCTGTGGCGGAAACAGCAGTTCATCCGATAACAGGGAACAGAAAGACACTTCGGTAACGGATGCGTCTGCGCAAGACACTTTGCAGCCGTTCAAACCCTCCGCCGAAGCCATGATTTCGCCTACTCATGCCGACACTCTGGTAAAAGGAACCGCGAAATTCACGGCCGATCAGCAAAACGGAAAAGTAGTCATGCTCATTGAACTGGATATTCCTTCCAAAGCAGGAAAATCGGTTGCCGTTCATCTGCATGAACAGGGAGATTGCGGAAATATGGCAGACATGGCCCACGGTCACTGGAACCCCGGAAAGACATCTCACGGAAAATGGGGCTCGGGTAATTTCCATGCAGGAGATATCGGCAATGTAAAACTTGATAAATCCGGTCATGGCACCCTTTCCATGGAGTCAACGATCTGGACATTGGGTGGACCGTCAACTTCCAACATTCTTGGAAAGGCTGTAATCGTACATGGAGGAGAAGACGACTATACTTCTCAACCCGCCGGCAATTCAGGAGCAAGGATCGGTTGCGGGGTCATTCAATAGAAAGATCGGGAGAAAGGACTACAGTGGAAAAGCTAACAGCCATTGCCTCCACGGGCAATGGCTGATTGATGTTTAGTGATCAATGATTCACCAGCTTCAATGCTCCTTCACTGTATCTGTTCCCTACCAGGGGATAACGCATCACCAGCGCTTCGATCGCCTGCCTTTCCGTGTTGGTCAGTACAATATCAACGGCGCCTGCATTTTCAACCAGGTATTTCTGTTGCTTGGTTCCCGGAATGGGGATGATGTCTTCTCCCTGCGATAATACCCAGGCCAATGCCAGTTGCGAAGGAGTGCAACTCCGCAGGGTCGCCAGTGCGGCAAATTCTTTTACCAGCTGTTGGTTATTATTCCAGTTTTCTTCATTGTTAAAACGAGGCAGCGTTCTTCTGAAATCATCGCTCGATAATTGTTCTTTATTTGTTACGGTTGCGGTAATCAATCCCCTGGCCAGGGGGCTATACGGTACCAGGGTAATACCCAACTCCCTGATCGCCGGAAGAATTTCCTTTTCAATATCTCTTGTCAGCAGCGAGTACTCGCTTTGGAGTGCGCTGATAGGATGTACGGCATTCGCCTTTCTTATTGAGGCAGCAGAGGCCTCCGATAACCCGATGTATTTTACTTTGCCTTCTTTCACCAACGAAGCCATGGCACCAACCATGTCTTCTACCGGCACCTGCGGATCGATCCGGTGGGCATAATACAGATCGATGGTGTCTATTCTGAGTCGGCGAAGACTTTGCTCCACGGCGGTTTTCAGGTAGGCTGGCGATCCGTCAAAATAAGTGGAAGGGCTGCCGGCAAAATTGGAAGTGCCTCCTTCTCTTTGACGAAAGCCAAACTTGGTGGCGATAAAGACCTTGTCCCTGTTCGTCGACAGCACTTTCGAAATCAATTCTTCATTGTGCCCGAAACCATACATGTCGGCCGTATCCCAGAAATTAATACCAAGATCCAATGCCTTATGTAAGGTGGCGATTGACTCCTCATCATTGCGCGGACCATAAGCAAAACTCATTCCCATGCACCCCAGGCCAATGGCCGATAGTTTTTCACCCGTTTTTCCCAGTGATCGGTATCTCATTTTTCAAATTTTAGGATAAAGGTAAGACAGGCAACACAGTTCAGTCGAATGGATATCTGATTCCCGACTCAAGACGGATCTGATCCAGTAAAACATGCAGATCGCGGCTGGTGGCATGACAGAGACGCGCACTCATAATTTTTGATTGCGACAGGCAACTGTACATCTCCGCTATTTCAAATTGAAATCCGCGACCTGGCCATCGGCACGGAACTTTTTCTGTTCCTGATGGGGTCTCCAATATCAATCCAACCGGCTGCTCATTCCACGGTCGTTCTATAATAATGCGCCCATGCTCGCCCTGTATGATTGCCGTGTTCCCCAAATCTTCAACCAGGGATGACCGAAGCTGTGACTTGCTGCCGTTGTGGTACAACAATTCAACCTCGCAACTCTCATCGATGCCATTGGTATGTAATGACGAGCGGGCTTTGATCGATGCTGGCAACCCGAGCAACAGCAAAGAAAGATAGACATTATAGATTCCCAGGTCCATTAACGATCCTCCTCCTTTTTCAGGGTTGAAATAGCGTCCCTCCGGATCCGGTGGTGCTACAAAGCTCATTGCAGAGTCGATGGACAATACTTTCCCGATCCTGTTATTTTCGATAAAGCTCAATACCTGCCCGATAGAGGAAAGAAAGCGAATCCACATGCCCTCCATCAGGAAGCACTGGTGCCACTGTGAAGCGGCAATCATTTCTGTAACCTGTGCGGCGTTCATTCCCAAAGGTTTTTCACACAACACTGGTATTCCGTGCGCAAGGCATAACAAGGTTTCCTTGAAATGCAAAGGGTGTGGCGTAGCAATGTACACTCCCTGTATATTGGCGCTCCTGATGAAATCCATGATATGATCAAACGCCTGCGGAGCCATCAGCTGATGAGCGAATTCTTCTGCCTTGGTAAGGTCGTGCGAAAGGATGGCCGCAGGTTTGTGAAGAGAATTATCTACATATTTCATATCGGAAATAAAATCCTGCGCAATCTTTCCCGGGCCAATGATGCCCCAGTTAAATACCTCTTCCATAGCCGGTTTTAGGAAACCGGTTCAATACTTATGCCAGTCGGCCAATGACCATGTTAACTTATTCAGGCATGATGAATTAACTTACAGCAGTCAATTCGCCCAAAGCTTGTTAAAACGATAAAGATGGAAATTACCCTCGTTCAGGTATTTTTTGCATTGGCGGCGGGAGTTACAGCAATCGTCGCGCTTACGGTTCTCGGAAAGTTGCATCCTTTCTTTGCGCTGTTGTTGGCCTGCCTGGTTACCGGCATGATCGCCGGCATGATGCCCCTTGACATCTTGAATTTGATGAAAAGCGGCATGGGTGATATTTTATCGAAACTCACTTTAATCATAGTGTTGGGAACGGCACTCGGCATTCTGCTGGAGAAGAACGGAAGCACCAGGGTAATGGCCGACAGTATCCTGGCGCTGGTTGGAGAAAAAAGAGCCGCGCTGGCCACCGCATTAACAGGCTTCGTGGTAGGAATGCCCATTTTTTGTGACTCGGGCTATGTGGTTCTGAGCGGACTTAGCCAGTCTCTATCCAGAAGATCGCATTTTACCGTGGCGCAAACGGGTATTTCACTGGCAGCCGGTCTCTATTCCGTGCATTGCCTGATCCCTCCGCATCCCGGAGCAACGGCTGCTGCCGCAACCATCGGAGCAGACTATGGAAAGCTGATTGGTTGGGGGATCCTGCTGGCCATCCCCATCATGCTTTCGGGATACTGGTGGGCTGTATATTCCGGTAGAAACAATGGTTCGGCAACTGGAATCCCTCCTTCAAGCCATCATCATCCGACAACGAATAAAGTGCAGGAACAGAAAAACCCATCGGTCTTCTTTTCTTTTTTACCGGTATTGCTGCCCATCGCGCTGATGGCTACCCGTTCCATACTTCATAAAGAAAGCGGAGATTCAGCCGGGTTGGTGAAAGCCCTGAATTTTATCGGCGAACCGGCCGTCGCTCTGGCGATCGGGCTGATTATTTGTTTTCTTCTTACCAGGAACAAAAAGGAGAGGATGCAGTCGTTGTCGCAGGCCGTTGAAAAAGCCGGCGGCATCCTGATCATCATCGCAGGAGGAGCTGCCTTTGGAGCGATCATTGCGGCTACACATCCGGGTGAGCACCTAGCCCGCGAGTTTGACCTGTCCGGACTGGGATGGTTCTTCCCGTTCCTGTTGGCCGCGCTGATCAAGACGGCACAGGGGTCTTCCACCGTTGCTATTGTAACGGCTGCATCCATCATCGTGCCGCTATTACCTGCCCTGGGACTGGATTCGGAAAACGGCAAGCTCATGGCAGTTTTATCGCTGGGCGTCGGCTCTATGCTGGTGTCGCATACCAATGATGCCTATTTCTGGGTGATCGCCCGGTTTTCAGATCTGGATGTAAGAACCATGTTGCGGGTTCATACAGCGGGGAGTGTCTGGATGGGACTGACCGGATTGCTGATGCTTTTTATATTGAGTAAATTCCTATTGTAACCATGAATGTATTGATCGCACCCAATGCTTTTAAGAACAGTCTCGATGCACAGTCGGCCGCCGAAGCCATTGCCGAAGGACTGATCAGGCGACAGGAAGGTCATCAGGCCATTCTCTTTCCCGTGGCGGATGGAGGAGACGGCACCGGGGAATTGCTGATGAACCGATTGAATGCGACGCGTATTTCCATAACCGTACACGATCCGCTGGGGCGACCGATTCAGTCGGAATATGGAATACTCGAACAGACAAACACTGCGATCATCGAGCTGGCCAATGCCTCGGGCCTCCGGCTGCTACAACCAGATGAATACAACCCATATCTTACTACTACCTTTGGTACCGGCCAGATGATGGCCAATGCCATTTCAGGAGGATGCCGGTCAATCATTCTCTGTATTGGAGGCAGCGCTACTATTGATGGAGGCACCGGTATTTTAAGGGCATTGGGCTTTCAGTTTCTTGATCACCACCAGCAGCAGATCCAGCAACCTTCCCAGCTGCACCTGTTGACTGAGATCCGATCTCCTCAACCGCCCCTCGGCGAAGAACTTTCCCTTACTATTCTGTGTGATGTCGACAATCATTTACTGGGCAGGAACGGAGCAGCAGCGGTATTTGGGCCGCAAAAGGGCGCCGACCTGGTAATGATACCAAGACTGGAAGAAGGACTTGCCAGATTGAGAGAGCTCGTATTTTCTAAAAACGGCAGAGATATCAATGCGGTAGTGCATGGTGGGGCATCGGGTGGGGTAGCCGCGGGACTATACGGACTTCTTCACGCAAAACTGGAAAGCGGCATCGATCAATTCCTGCATCTCACAAAGTTCGAAGAAGCGCTGAAGGATGCGGACATCGTAATAACCGGCGAAGGGAGCATCGATCATCAGACATTGCAAGGGAAAGCGCCATTTGGAGTGGCCAGGATGGCCCGCAAAAAAGGAATTCCGGTTATTGCGCTGGCAGGAAAGATCCCTGCCCAAAAAGATCCAGCTCTCGAAGAATATTTCAATCGTATCGTTTGTATCAATGCACCCGGCACGAATAGGGAAGAAGCGCTTCGGCACACCTTCCCCAACCTGTCCGATACCGCAAGAACCATTCGCCTGGATGACCTGATATAATGGAAGCTCCCCTATATTCGCAGTAAACTCCGCTTATGGGATACCTCTTACTGGCGCTTACAATCGTTGCTGAAACAGCCGCAGTTATTTGCATGAAACTGGCCGATGGTTTTCGCAACAAAGTTTATTCTTCGATCGCGGTATTGGCTTATATCGCGGGTTTTGTTTTCCTGACCCTCTGTCTCAAATATCTGCCGGTAGGGATTGCCAATGCCATCTGGGCCGGTGCAAGCACGGTATTGGTGGCGGTATTGGGCGTATTCCTTTTTAAGGAAAACCTGAGTACGATACAGATCATTTCCATATTATTGATCGTAGCAGGACTGGTAGGTTTGAATATATCTTCCAAAGCAGGGGCCTGATTGCCCGTCAGGCTATATCTTCACTTCACCCACTACAAAAACGCTTCCGCATACCAATACGAGGTCATCGGCATGCGCATGAGAAAGGGCTTCCATAAGCGCTGAATTCACATCCGGGTAAATTTTTCCATGAAGTTGAAACCCTGCAGCCAGTTCGGCCAGTTGCGCCGAGGGCAGTGCTCTGGGTATCTGCGCCTGCGTAAAATAATAATGCGCAGTGGAGGGAAGCAACTGAAGCACAGACTCTATTTTTTTGTCTTTCACCATGCCAATAACCAAATGCAATTCGCGGAAGCTGGCGAGTTCCAGTTGCTCGAGCAGTTGTCTCATGCCGTCTTCATTGTGGGCCACGTCGAGTATTACATCAGGATGTTCGTGAACAAGTTCCCATCGCCCATGAAGGCCCGTCTGTTTTTTTGTGAGAGAAAGGCCCTTATTAATATCCTTCTTTTCCAGTTTCCATCCCAGTTGCCGAAGCTGCTGTAGCGCTTCCAAAACGGTTACCAGGTTATGTGTTTGATAATAGCCCGGCAAATCCAGGGAGTACTCTTCTCTTTCATCGTTGAAACGATTGGCAACGGTAACCGTGAGACGGTGACGATGGTATTGCCATTCGGCGGCGTACCTGTTTTTGTCGGCAAAATGAACCGGAGCATTTTCGGCGGCTGCTTTTTGAATGAACACCTGGTCTGTTTCAGGATTGCTTTCTCCGATCACCACGGGAATGCCCGCTTTGATGATCCCTGCTTTTTCAAAGGCGATTTGAGGCAGGCTGTTTCCCAACAGGTTCATGTGATCCCATCCGATATTGGTAATCACACAAAGTTCCGGTGAAATTACATTGGTACTATCCAGTCGTCCACCCAGACCCGTTTCAATGACCGCGATATCCACTTTCTCTTTGGCAAAATAGTCAAAGGCCATTGCCACGGTAATTTCAAAAAAAGAGGGTTGTATCAGGGCGATATGCGGCTGAATGCGTTCCACGAAGCCGGAAACGAATTTTTCCGTTATCACCTGCCCGTCGATCCTGATTCTTTCCCGGAAATCACGCAGATGCGGCGACGTGTACAAACCGGTCTTATATCCGGCGGTTTGTAAAACAGAAGCCAGCATATGACTGGTAGAGCCTTTTCCGTTGGTGCCGGCGATATGTATGGATTTGAAATGCTGATGCGGGTTACCCAGCTCCCTGCAGAGTAAGATCGTGTTGGTCAGGTCTTCCTTGATGGCGGCGGCGCCGATGCGGCTGAACATCGGAAGTTGCGAATACAGGTATTCAATCGCTTGGGAATAAGTCATACTGACCGCAAAACTACAAAAGCGACTACAGAATTGTTCAATCCCGCAAACCGCTGTTAATTCTTGATCTTGAAATCAAAAACGATGGTGCCTGAAGATTCCGAGCTGCCGGGAGAGAATTTCACTTGCATCGCTTTCTTACGGGCTATTTCCTTGTAAGAGGGATCCGAAGTAGTGGAGCCAAGGGGTGTGTATTCGGCTGAAATCACGTTTCCTTGTTCATTAACTCGTATGTTAACCGCCACCTTTGCATTTTCATTGAATTCATCCGATAAAGCCGGAACCCTGGTTATGCTGCGGCCCGTTAATCCTTTTGAAATTTTGATGCCTCCGTTGCCACGACCTCCCCCTGTATAATTTTTCGAATCAGGATCGCCGCCAGGGGCACCCTGGTCACCGCGACCACCGGCTATTCCTTCACTGCCTCCTTTCTTGAAGTTATCAGCGTCATTTCCACCGGTGCCATCACCCTTCGAACCTTTGAAAAGATTCTTGGGCTTGGGAGCTGGAGGAGTAGGGGGCGCCTCGGGCTGCGGCTTGACAACCGGCTTTGATTTTACCACCTCTTTATCGGGCACTTTTGTCGATTCGGGTTTGGTAACCGCCGGTTTTTTTATTTCAGGGGCTTCTTTGTCCTTGTCGTCGGTAGCGAAGTCTTTTGACTCTTCGGCCTGTTTGGGCTCGTTGCGCTGCGGGGGCGTATAGGCCTGCGATTCTGTCTGGGCTGGCTTTCCCGGCAAAAACGGCTGATCATCTCCCAAACCCGCGTCACTGTTTCCCAGGTTCACTTCCAGTCCCTCTTCCATTACGGGCGTTTCCAGTGCCGGCAGGTCCCATTTCCAGATGATGAATAAGGTCAGCAGCACCCCAACCACGCCAATGGTGTAGCTGATAGCCCTCCAATTCTTCTTTGATTCGAACTGATGATCCAACATACTGAGTGCATTTGCCATACGAATATAATCTGATGATTTTTAGAGACAGAATCCTTCTTATCAACAGTTGTTATTAACGATGCAATAAACATGCAACTTGCATACCCCCTGACTTATAAATTGTTAAAAAGGACCGGATTTACAGAAATTTTCTGATGAGCGGCCAGGGCGCGATCCGGAGCAATACTGCAGCCAGCCACCATCGCTTTGTGATATAGGCCCTTCTTTTCTTTTGGTGAACAGCCCTGATTATTTGTGCCGCCGCTTTGGAAACGGGGGCCGACCAGAATTTCTGATGTGATTTGGAGGCGGATTGTTCCGTATTTACAAATCCGGGGCGGATGTCAGAAACCACGATATCGAGACCGAGCCGGTGAGCTTTCAGGTTTAACCCTTCTGCATACACGCTCACAAAAGCTTTGGTGGCGCTATAGGCTGGAGCAAAACTGTTTCCCCTGATTCCGGCTACCGAAGAGATCACGGCTATCTGACCGGAACCCTTTTGCTGAAAATAATGGAACGATTGGATGACGAGATCCAGGAAGCCGCGCGCATTCACCTCAAAAGTCCTTTGTTCTATCACCTGCTCGAGCTGCTCACTGGTTCCTCCATAACCGGCACAATAGATCACCAGGTCTGCGCCACCCAACTGATTCAGAAGCCTGGTCAGCCCGTGAATATTATCTGGCCCTGTGGCATCGAAACACTCGTACTGCAATTGAGCCGGGTTCAACCGGCAGATATCCTGCAGCAAATCAATTCTTCTGCCCGATATACCCACCTTCCATCCAAGTGCAGCGTATTGAATCGCCAGCTCCCGGCCGATTCCCGAACTCGCTCCAATGATGATCACCTTTTTCAAGATTTGATGGCTTTTCTGATTCTTAAATTGGCAATGATCAATCCACCGATCACCAGGATACCACTGATGAAATGGATCGGACTTACTTCTTCGTGAAGGAATACCACCGCTTCAAAAGTGCTGAAAATAGGGATCAGATTGCCGAATAGTGCGGTTCTTCCGGCGCCCAGTTCGGCAATGGACGCATTCCAGAAAAGAAAGGAGAGTACAGAGTTTCCAATTCCCAGGTATAAGATCACCATGATCAGGGATGAGTTCCATTGAATCGCCGGGCTATTCGCCGATTCAGCGAGATACATCGGAAAAAGCATAATGGTTCCAAACCAGAAAGTGGCTAATAGAAATCCCAGAGGAGAGATGCCGGTCGGTTTTTTTCTAACGAGAATATTATAGATCGCAAAAGTTAACGCGGCCAGCAGTATCCATACATCACCCCGGGTAAAATGGAAACCCGCCAGTTTAGCCCAACTGCCGTCGGATAACAATAGCAGGATACCCGCCAGGCAAACAAAAATCCCGAACAAACGAAGCGGGCTCAATGCCTCCTTCAGAAAGATCGCGGCCAGGGCGATCGACATCAGGGGCGAGGAAGTAGTGCCGATCAGTGCCAGATTTACAGCCGGAAGATAATGACCGGCAAAATAGATCAGCGTGTTGTACAGGGTAACCCCCAGCAGCGCCAGCCAGAAAAAATACTTCCACCTCGGCCGGATCAGGGCCCAGTCTTTTCGGAGATGACCAATGGCAAAAGGAGTGAGGATGATCGTTCCGGTTGACCAGCGAAAAAATGCCAGTGCTACCGGCGGAATCTCTTTGATCACCCCGCGTGCTACTACAAAATTTCCCGACCAGATAATCGTAGCCAATACTGCCAGTCCAATACCCCTGTAAATATTTTTGGATGTGTTCTTCAATCAGAGAATGTTTGAGCGATTAGGAGTTGCCTGAAATTTAACTTGAGATTAGCGCTATTTAGTGCGCAAAATCAATTTCATAGTTTCCTTTGATTCTCTCCATGGAAGGATTGAAGTAACCAAACTTCACATTTGGAAATTCTTCTTCAATTAAACTCATGAGTTGTTTGATTCCCAGCACATCACCAGTTTCGCCCTGGCCTATCTTTCCAAGATACCAGTCTGGGTCAATGTTGAAATTGCGCCATTGGATCATGTTCAGATCGGTGTCGCGGATAAACTGGCTGAGTGCCTCATATTCTTCCACCGTGTCGGTCATTCCGGGAAAAACAAAATAGTTGATACTGGCCCAGCCGCCATAGCTTCTCACCACCCGGATACTTTCGGCGAGGTCTTCAAACTGGTAGTTATTGGGGCGATAATAAGCCTCATAAATATGCTTGCGGGTTGAGTTCAGGCTGACCCTGATACTGTTCAGTCCGGCCTCGCATAAAGCCCGGACAGCCTCCGGTCTGGATCCGTTCGTGTTGATATTGATACTTCCTTTGGGGGTGTGCTTACGAATTTCCCGGATGGCTTCGGCAATAGTTTCCCACATCAGCAGGGGTTCTCCCTCGCATCCTTGTCCAAAACTCACAATCGGGAATGGAGCGGTTTCGAGATGGGGTACCGTAAACTCGATAATTTCTTCAGCAGTCGGCTTGAATGTGAGACGATCCTGGGTGGAAACGATACTTTCTTCCTGTGGCTGAAAAGAGATACATCCGATACAATTGGCATTGCAGGCAGGTGATGAAGGCACAGGGCATTCCCATCTTCCCAGGGCAAAATTGCGCGCAGCCGGGCAATGATAGGTTTGGCAGCAATTTTCCATCAAATGCTTTATCAGTCGGTTGTGGGGGTAAGCTTTTAATAAATTGGAAGTGCCGGTATCGATTTTATCCTGGTCGTACCCTGAGCATTCCTGGCGAATGTCGGCTTCTATTCTCACCGCGGGTACGTAAAACTGTTCCCCGAGCCAGCCGGCGGCAGTGTAGCAAAAAAGGGGGAGGGTAGGTGCTTCGGCTCCGGTTTCATAGGCGGCGAGGTAGAGCCCGGTATGAGCAGGTGGAATAAAGGCGGCAACAGCCCATCCCCTTTCGCAAAGTCTCATCTCCCCAGTCTTTACATCAATTCCGATTGCCTTGCGGCCGGGTAGTTCATATAAGGATCCGCCTTCGGGAAGCAATATCCAGTCTTCTTCCGGAACGGGCATAGCTTCCCACCCGCTTCGACCGGTAGCATATAAAGATGTATCCTCAAATATATTTCCCTGGCCATCACTGTATAAAAGAAAAGGAGATTGCTTCATGCCCGCACTGCTTTTGTTAAGTCCCGGCAGTGCGGAAATACTATCCGCCCTCGTTACCGAGATAATGGCGGCAAAATTCGTGAATTTGGTCGAGTTCTTCGAATTGAAGATTGGACTGAAGATCGAAATGGTAGGTTTTATCGATGGAGGTATGAATGGTGATGGAAGAATAATCGGCTTTCAGCTGAGAAATATTCGACCACAGCAAGAATTTTTGGTCGGGAAGGGAAGGGATAGTAATACCGGTATGATGGATGCCGAGCCATTCGGAGCCGAGTTTCCTTTCGCAATAAAAAAGGTACATGTAGCCAACAGAAATGGCCAGGTGGATCGAGCCGGTCAACCAGGAACTATGCACAAAAGATTCGATGGCAATTCCGAGGAAAAAAATACATTCCACGGCTCTGAAAAAAAGATTAAGCCTTGGCATCTGGCTCAGTGCCTGTCTTCCCAGGAAAGCCAGTATCAGAATATCAGCCGCTATCAGCAGCAGGCAGGCGAGGTAAATTTTGCTGGGGTCGGGTTGCCTGAAATGCGAGAAGGCATGAACAATAATCAACCCTGCGGCCACAACATGCAATAGCCGCCCGTTTCTTTTCAATTGCTGGAAAGAGGGATGTATCACCGGTAAAGAGAGGCCATTCATACAGGTGTAGTTTGGTTATTGTGAAAGATGCAATTCAGCGTGTTTTCCACAATACTCTCAAAAAAAAACTATACCGGAAGTCGGCCAGCTGCCAAAAGTCGCTGACGACAATATTCATTGAACTCGTCTTCGTCTGCATCATCGTCTTCATCATCGAGTATTTCCTTCTGCATTACCTTATTGTTGGTAAAGTCCAGGGTGAGCAGCCCGTCTTTGAGGATTACATTATTAAATTGAGACCAGTCGTACTTTTTTTTGATTAAGGTATTGATGAGCACATGGTGGTCGGTGAATCCGATTTCGATGGCGTATTTGGCCTGGTATTCCAGCAGGGCCAGTACCACAAACACCAGGCAAAGCCATTGATAGTAGGGCATCTTCATCCATACGAGCGCGGCAATCAGCAGGGCCCGGCTATAGTAAACTTTCTTATGTAAACGGTAGCTGCGGTGGATCGCCCAGATAACATACCCGGCAATGAACAGGGAGCCGATCAGGTAGGCCCAGTGTATGCTATGGCTGCTGATCATTTCCATCACAAAAAAGAAAAGCGACAACAAGGATAGCAGCAGGCCCATCATATCCAGGTAACGGGTCTGTTTATTTTTCAAGGTAACAACGTAGTGGTAGATCATGCGCTGGCAGAGTTGCTTGCAGCCAGTAAATTACACAACTTAAATAATACTCTCGCGGCTACATTGGCGTCCCATTCGTTTTCGCTCACGCCGGTTTCGCACAGATCGAACCCAACGATGCGGCGACCGCTTTCAGTGATTTTTTTGAAGAGATAGAATACCTGGTCTGTTTCGAAACCACCCTGAACGGGAGTACCGGTATTGGGGCAGAGCTTGGGATCCAGGCCGTCGATGTCAAAACTGATATAAACGATTTCCGGGAGGTGATTGATCATTTCAGCAACGATCTGTTTCCAGGTTTCCCCTTCGAACTGCCGTTCCTTGATATCCTTGTCCATGTAACAAACCACCCGGTCGTTCGCTTTCAGAAACTCCCATTCTTCTTCACAATAATCACGTACACCCACCTGAACCAGTTTGCTCAGCTGGGGAATTTCGGCCAGGGCATTGTACATGATGCTGGCATGACTATAGGTAAACCCTTCGAAAGACTTACGCAGGTCGCAATGTGCGTCGATTTGTATGATTCCGAACTGGCCGTACTTTTCTGCGATCGCTTTGAAATAGCCAAGAGGAGTGGAGTGATCGCCCCCCACCAGTCCAAGCAGGTGTCCTTGTGAAATGATCTCCCTGCTTTTTTCATAGACCCAGTTATTCAAAAATTTCGCGCCCTCATTAATTTCTTTCAGCGATTTGCACATGAACTGGTTCTTGTTCACGTCCTCGCCTTTGGAGATATAATCGATATACAGCTCGGCTTCTTTGCGGAGATAATCGCTTTTCATGAGGATCTTCTTATCGGTGTCGCGCATGAAGAAGCCCTGTCTCCAGGCCTTCGGATAATCCGCATCGAAAAGATCCACCTGCAACGAGGTCTTGAAAATATGCTCCGCCGCACGGGCAGTGCCGGCATTGTAGCTCACGGTTACTTCCCAGGGAACGGGCAATAATACTACTCTGGCATCATCCTCCGGGAAGGGCAGTCCAAAGATGTTGTTGTTTGGATTGCTGGCTACGTTCGGGTCAAAATGAGAAAGGTCTGTCATGATAGTTCGCTGTTACGAAAAGCGGTGCAAGTTAGTGCACCGTTCATAAGAGTCAAAATATGTTTAAAAGGTTGCCCGCCCCGCCGGTTTCGGGATAAAATGACCTGATTGCCAGCGGGTACCAGCCAAACTTTGTATTTCCTTTGATAAAAATCACAAGAACTCAAGGTCATTTTAGACTACCTTTGCATCCTCAACCCTGTATATGAAAAAGATCCATATCGTTTTGCTGGTGGCGATTGCGGCCGTAATCATGATCCTTCTGAGCCTGATGGGCAATCTCTCCACTTATGAAACGCTGGCGTCGGCCCGTCAGAAACCCGGGAAAACAGTCACTATTATCGCACAGCTTGATAAATCTCAACCTGTTCCCATCGTTTTTGATGCGGTAAAAAACCCTAACCTTACCGAGTTCTATGTTAAAGACAGCGTTGGCAACAAAGCCATGGTGAGGTACTATTTCGAAAAGCCGATGGATATGGAAAAAAGTGATCGCATTGTGCTGAAAGGGAAAATGAAAGGAGATGTATTTGAAATTACACGTAAAGACGGAATCCTGATCAAATGCCCCTCAAAATATAAAGACGACCCCCGGGCAGCAAGTAATAATCTCAGTCAAAACTAATACCCCCGATGAATTATATTGGTGAGCATCTCTTACCAGGCCAGATTGGTCAATTCCTGATCGCCTTGTCGTTAGTAGCTTCCCTGGTTGCTTCCATTGCCTATTTCAAATCTGCCAATGCCAAACTGGAGGAAGATGCGGCCAGCTGGAAGAAAATCGGCCGTGTGGCATTCCTGATCGATGTGGTAAGTGTTCTCTCCATTTTTGTAGTGATCCTGTTGATTATCTCCAATCACTACTTCGAATACCATTACGCCTGGACGCACAGTGATGAATCTCTCGAATCCAAATACCTGTTGAGCAGTATCTGGGAAGGACAGGAGGGTAGTTTCCTGCTATGGGCTTTCTGGCATGCCATCATCGGCGTGGTATTGATGAAGACTTCCAAAAACTGGGAAGCGCCTGTTATGGCCACTATCAGCTTTGCCCAGTTCTGCCTGGCCACAATGATTATCGGCCTGTATATTTTCGATCTGAAAATCGGGAGCAGCCCTTTTTTATTACTGAGAAACTCGGGAGTGATGACATCGGACAATGCCCCCTTCTTCTATAATGAGGGGATATTAAAGGCAGATTATTTGTCGAGCATTTACAAACGGGGGGGACAGGGCCTGAACCAGTCTCTCCAGAATTACTGGATGGTGATACATCCGCCGATATTATTTCTGGGTTTTGCCTCTACCATCGTTCCATTTGCCTATGCCATTGCCGGGTTATGGAAAAAAGAATACAGCGGATGGGTGAAAGCCGCCCTCCCCTGGTCATTGTTCTCCGGCGCCATACTGGGTTTGGGAATCATGATGGGAGCCAAATGGGCTTACGAATCGCTCAACTTCGGGGGGTACTGGGCCTGGGATCCGGTAGAAAATGCCTCCCTTGTGCCCTGGCTGGTACTGGTAGCGGGGTTGCATACACATGTGGTCTATAACTCAACCGGCCATTCGTTGCGGGCAACTTACTTGTTTTATATTCTTACTTTCCTGCTGATACTCTATTCCACCTACCTTACCCGTAGTGGCGACCTGCAGGATACTTCCGTGCATTCTTTTGTTACTTCCGGAATGAACTGGCAGTTGCGCAGCTTGGTTTTCATCTTCCTGGCGCCATCGCTGTTTCTCTTCTTTAAAAGATACAAATCCATCCCCCATATCGCCAAGGAAGAGAATGCCTGGTCGCGCGAGTTCTGGATGTTTATCGGTTCGCTGGTATTGTTTCTCTCTTCCATCGCCATTATCATTCCTACTTCTTTTCCGCTGATCAATAAAATCATCGGTACCCGGTTTGATATCGGGGATGATAAGGAGTTTCCCTATAACCGGGTGCAGATCTTTGTAACCATCATCATCGGTATTCTTACGGCTGTAAGCCAGTTTTTGAAATACAGGAAAACCGGCAGCGAAACTTTTTGGAAAAAGATCGGTATCCCAACGGCCGTTTCGCTGGTGGTAGCTGTGCTGATCAGTGTATTTGGAGACGTTCACTACGATAAGTACGGTATTGGGTTCCTGGCGGCGATTCATATCGCCATTTTTGCCACGGTGTATTCAATCATTGCCAATGCCTCCTATATCTGGCTTGGGTTGAATGGAAAGCTGAAAGCAGCGGGTGCTTCTGTTGCGCATTTCGGTTTTGCTCTCTTCCTGCTGGGGGTATTGTTGTCATCCGCTAAAAAGGAAGTACTTTCTGTAAACACCCTCAACCCGCTGAATTTCGGACCCAATTCCGATCAGAAAGGAACTGAAAACCTGACCATGTTCCAGGGCATACGAACGGATATGGGCAAGTATTGGGCTACCTATGTGAGAGATACCACCACGCACAATGGAAAAACTATCTATTTCCACATATTGATGGAGAGCAAATCAGGGAAAGAAAAGTTTGTGTTATACCCTGACCTCATCAAAAACACAAAGGGACAGGAAGGCTATGCCGCCAATCCCGATGCCAGGCATTACCTGCACCAGGACATCTTCACTTACATCACCTATGCCGACAAACTGCAGGAAGGATCAGATACAGCACAATTCAGGATCAGCAATGTCAAACTCCGGGACACGATCTTCTATTCCGCCGGGTATATGGTTCTCGATTCGGTGCAGATGGCTCCGGCCAACAGCCGGGTGCAGTTCAATCCCGGCGACACGGCGATCATGGCCAAGCTCACCGTTATTTCCTTTAATCAACCCGGTAAACCAATCAAGGCCGAACCCTATTTCTATTTTCATGGGCGCGATATAGACTATCGCCCCGACACCCTCATATCTCAAGGGCTTGCCATCAACCTTTCGGGGATCGACAATGAAAATCAGTCGTTCCGAATTGGAGTGAAGGAATCATCGCGCATGACCCCCTTCGTAGCCTTGAAAGTTTTGCGTTTCCCGTTCATCAACTTTGTATGGGTCGGCATTCTCATTATGCTGGCAGGATTCGTGATGAGCATTGTCCGCCGCTCGCGGTTGGCCTGACACAATTAGCAAAAACTTCACATTCAGACCGGTGACTTTCCCTGTCTTACAGGTATTATTCTTCAGGAATAAATTGTATTTTGTTCAAGACAATGAGAAGGTTTATCCGGATAATATCGATACTTGTTTTGTCTGCTTTTCTGGCGGGCGAAACAGTACATGCCCAGGCCATTCCGGATACCATTCTCCAACGCCTTCCCTTGCCCGAACTGGGACCGAATGACACCATCCCCGTTCCTGTCCAGGTTTATCAGAATATGGAAATTGTTCCCAGCCAGACAATGGAATGGATCTGGGTGACCGCCAGGTATTCAAAAGCATCAATGGCAAAAAGGGCGGAATGGACACGCCTGCGAAATGCCGTGTATGTTACCTATCCCTATGCCCGAAGGGCCGGATGGATCATCAATGATATCAACCAGAAACTTGCCGGCATATCCGACAAAAGGAAAAGGAAGGAGTATATAAAGACCCGCGAAAAAGATCTCAAAAAAGAATTCACCGATCCTCTTACACAGCTTTCCGTTTACCAGGGAAGGGTGCTGATGAAACTGATCAACCGCCAGACAGGCAACAACTGTTATGACCTCATCGAAGAGTATAAAGGAAGCTTCTCTGCCCGATTCTGGCAAACGGTAGCCTTCTTTTTTCATTCGAGCCTCAAGCAACCCTATGATGCCAATGGCGATGACAAGACCATCGAGGAAATTGTTCTGGAAGTGGAACGCATGTACCGCGGAAGAAGTTAAGGTTTGTTGTCCGGGTAATTCTTCAATAACTATTTACAGTTTTGTAATTTTTTCTACCAGGCCCGTGGTGGAAAATCCTTGTACAATGGGATTGATGACCACCCGTCCGCCCCTGGCCATTACTTCTTTGGCTCCGGCGATCTGTTCAACCGTATAATCGCCTCCTTTCACTAATACATCCGGCTCCAGGGCGGTGATCAGTTCCCTGGGAGTGTCTTCTTCAAACAACACTACCGCATCCACCACTTCAATGGCGGCCAGCATCAAAGCGCGCGACTGCTCGTCGTTGATTGGCCTGGAGGCGCCTTTCAGCCGGCGGGTGGAAGCATCCGAATTGAGGCCTACTACCAGGTAATCCGCTTCACCCGCGGCCTGGGAGAGAGAAAAGATATGCCCCCGGTGCAAAATATCGAAACATCCGTTGGTAAAGGCTACCGACTTCCCCAATGTATGCCACTGGGCTATTTTGCGCCTGGCCTGTTCAACCGTGATGATCTTGGTGGGAATATGACTCGGGTTTCGCATGAGAGGAAATTTTTTTATTGAGATAGGGGAGCAGGCTCAGGGCTACAAATCCGCTCAGTAATTGCTGGAAAAACTGAACCGACCACATCAGCCATCCGAAAGCCTTTCCAATAATTTCACGCAGGCCGTACAACTCCATGGTGCCTTGCACAAAAAAGGGATAGGCCCCGATGCCGCTGGGTGTTAATATCATCGCAATGCTGCCGGTGGATAGAACCGATAAAGAAGGTTTGAACCCGTAGACGGAAGTTTCAGACATGGCAAACATCCCGATCCTGACACTGACCAGGTACATAGCCCAGATAAAAAGGGTATGAAACACGAACCAGCCTTTCTTCCTGATATAACGAACACTGATCAGCCCATGCCAAACGCCCTTTACAATTTTTTTGATCTTTTGAACAAAGGAAAAGTGCCCGAACTTCCGGAAGAGGATCCACAGTGTGATGATGAAAACAACGATCACCGAAAGGATGATGATCAGTTTTGTACCGGAACCTCCGCCCGTTTTCGACCCGAACAGTTCGCGGATTTTGGAGGAAAGAAAATCACCGATAATATCGGTTTGAGTAAAGAGTGTTACCAGCATGACGATTACCAGGCAGATCACATCGAACGCGCGTTCCGCTACAATGGTGCCCACCAGTTTGTCGGCAGGAACTTTTTCATACCTGGCCAGTACCGTGCATTTTAAAATTTCGCCCAGCCTCGGAATGGCCAGGTTGGCCATATAACCGATCAGCACCGCCAGGTAAGTATTGGATATTTTCGGCTCATATCCCAAGGGTTCCATGAGGATCTTCCAGCGAATGGCACGACTGTAATGGGAGGCGAGCAACGCAATGACTACCGGCACGATCAACCAGTAGCGTGCATTCGCCAGCGAGTGTTTCATATCTGCCCAGTCTTGCGGACTCACTTTTCTGAGTGACCACCATACGAGGAAAATTCCAAGCCCCAGGAAGAACAGGTATTGAAGAATGCTTAGAATTTTTTTATTCATCCTGACGGTTTTGGTCCGAAATTAAGAGGCGGGCGTGAACTGAATATTAAAGCCTGTTCCCATCCTTGGGGAATACGATCCAGGGCTTGAATGATTTCGCTTTTTCAAAGTCCATGGTAGCGTACGAGATGATGATGACGATATCTCCCACCGCGCCTTGCCGGGCTGCCGGACCATTCAGGCAGCATACCCCCGATCCCCTTTTTCCCTTGATGAGATAGGTTTCGATCCTTGACCCGTTATTCACATTGACGATCTGGACTTTTTCGTTTTCAATAACATTGGCGGCTTCCATCAGGTCTTCATCCAGGGTAAGGCTTCCTACATAATTCAGGTTTGCTTCCGTAATGACCGCACGATGGACCTTTGACTTCAGAACTTCGATTTCCATACTACTGTTGCTTTGAATTCTTTGATTCAACTGCAAACTTACAAAGATTGAGTTAATTGACTGATTGACTTTGTTTCATTAGCATATTATCTATTAAGCGCACTTCGCCCTGAAATGCGGCAACCAGTGCAACCAGTTCCTGCCGGCCGTTCCAGTTGCTGACCAGTTGAAGTGTTTTGCGATCGGCCAGTTCTATATAGTCAATCCGGAAGCCGTATTGTTGCAGCAGAGCGATCGCCTTGTTTTTGGTATCCGCCAGGTAACCTGGTAACAATGTCTCCTCCAGAAAACAAAGTGTTTTATAAATGCCAACGGCCATCTGCCTTTGTTCGGGAGTGAGTCTTTTGTTTCTGCTGCTCATGGCCAGCCCGTCTGATTCTCTTACGGTAGGGCAGGTGATGAGGAGTGTCTGGCTATTCATGAGTTCCAGCAGCCGGGCCACTACCATGCATTGCTGGTAGTCTTTTTGTCCCATGAACAGTTCGTCGGGCATCACGGCCGTCAGCAACTGGTTCATTACCTGGCAAACGCCCTGGAAATGACCCGGGCGAAAGGAGCCTTCCAGAACAGTTTCCAGGTAGCCCAGCTCATAATGTTCCAGGCCGGTTGTTCCTTGCGGGTACAGTTCCTTTACCGGGGGCAGGAAGAGAATGTCTGTTCCTGCTTGTTCGAGCTGGCTGATATCCGACTCCAGGGTAACCGGGTATTTGGCGAAATCGCCCGGGTCGTTGAATTGGGTCGGGTTCACAAATATGCTGCAAACCACCTGGCCCGTTTGCCGGCGGGCTTCCCGGATCAATTCGATATGGCCCTCATGAAGTGCGCCCATGGTCGGCACGAAGCCGGTTTTAAGACCTTTTTGTTGCCCGGTGGCCAACAAAGCCTGCAGATCCCGGATGTTCTTAACGATAATCATTATTTCGTGGTTTTAGCCTCAAAAGCCTGTGTCAATGCCATTTCCGGTAAAAAAACCTTAACTTTGCCCGCCTTATCGCTGCGCCATTGGCGTGATCACACATGAGAAGATCAAGGTTTTTTTACCAATCTGAATCATAATGCTGACAAAGAAAAGAATTTTATTTATTGCCAACGAAATGTCTCCCTACCTGGAGCTGACCGAGTTCTCTGAAATTGTAAACCGCCTGGCAATAAAGTCGAATGACTCCGGTTTTGAAGTGCGTTGTATTATGCCCCGTTTCGGAGTCATCAACGAAAGAAGACACCGCCTGCATGAAGTAGTAAGGTTATCGGGGATCAACGTGTCGGTGGATAACGACGACTACCCACTGCAGATCAAGGTGGCGTCTCTGCCCAATGCCCGCCTGCAGGTATACTTCCTGGATAACGAAGACCTCTTCAAAAGGAAATTTATATTTCACGACGAAGAAGAGAAATGGTTTGATGATAACGCTCTCAGAACCGTATTTTTCTGCAAAGGCGCCCTCGAAACCGTCAAAAAATTCGGCTGGCCTCCGGACATTATTCACTGCAGCGGCTGGATGACCGGTTTGATTCCCTTCTTCCTGAAAACTGCCTATAAAAAGGAGCCGGTGTTTGCGCACAGCAAAGTGATCTATACGGTCGGTGCCAATTCTTTTAAAGAGAAGATCGGCCCCAGCCTGCTTAAATACGCCAAGATCAATCCTGCCATCAAGGATAAAGATCTCGAACCTTTCAAGGACGTCAATAACTACGCCCTTTTCAAAGGCGGTGCCACCTATGCCGATGCGGTTACTTTTGGCGCAGAAAAAGTCGACAAAAAATTAGTCGAGGAATTTGGAAAAGTAAAAGGCAAAAAGGTGCTTGCTTACAATGAGTCGGGTGATTTAACAGACTATTTGCAATTGTATGCCGACCTTGCTAAGTAAGATTTAAGATCTTGTAACCCGTTATAATCAATCCTTTTGTGAAGCGCATTCTTATTGTCAGTTTTATTGGATTTGTAGCTTTCTCCACTGTTCTTTCCTGCAAGAAAATTGATACCACTGATATCGGTGAAGACCTGATACCTGCAGTCGATAATGTGACCACCTTCGATACAGTGATGGATGTGGTTACCGATAATTTCTTCCTCGATGATTCTACCCGGATTTTAAGAGCCGAAGACCATGCCTGGGGTATCATTGACAATGATCCTGAATTTGGCAAAACCTCCGCTGAATTCTTTGTTTCCTTTGCGCCCAATGCATTCGGGTTGCACCCGTTTACCAAAAAAGACAGTATCCTCCTGGTCGATTCGGTGGTGCTGATGCTCGATTTCAAAAGTATTTACGGCGATACGACCTCCCGCGAAACCGTGGAAGTGCATGAAGTGTCATCTGATTCCTGGCTGGTTTCCAAAGCCATCGGCTACCGGATAGACACGGCGGCTGAAATGCCTTTTGAAGCGCCCATACTGGGTTCAAAACTGATTGATTTTACCACCCTCAACGACAGCGTCACCGATATTCGCAAGCGCGATACGCTTCGTCTGAAAAATGAACTGCGGATCAAACTCGACAACTCACTTTTTAACAGGTTTTTGGCTTACGATACTACCAATGCCTACAAAACTGATTCCGCTTTCCGGGAATACTTCAAAGGATTGGCTATTAAAGTAAACCAGGCCGCTTCTCCTTCGGGCAGAGCGCTGGCCTATTTTTCGCCCAGCGGCACCAACTCGGCACTGCTGTTTTATTACCGGGTAAAATCGCCCACCACTTCAGCCATACTGGATACCGTAGTTACTTCCTTCGTTTTTAACTCGGTAAACTATGCCAATGCGAATATTATTAGAAGGGTGCCGGCCGGCAATTATCTGGCTGCCGTGAATAGCGCCACTACAAGCGATCCACAGATATACCTTCAAAGTTCGCAGGGTTCATTTGCCACCGTAAAAATTCCGAACCTGACCACTTTGTCAAATCGGGTCATTCATCGCGCGGAACTGATTTTTGAGGCCATCCCCTCCGTTCAGGAAGATATTTATACCCGGCCAACGTCTTTGTTCCTGGATGCTGACGATACCGCCAACAAACGGATCGTAACCGTTCCATTCGATTTCAACTACGAGAACTCCTTTTTGACAACCTTTGGCGGCTTTTTCAGCGGCAACCGCTGTGTGTTTAACATCTCCAGGTATGTCCAGGGTATCGTTACCAGGGGCAATCGCGATTATACGCTTCGATTGAGCGCTCCCTATAAGACAAGGGCTTCAGACTATGCTACTGGTTTCATTCCTGCCACCCTGATCACGATCAATACCCCGGTATCGGACGGCAGGGTAGTACTGGCTGGCGGAAATTATCCCGATGCCAGCAAACGAGCCCGGTTAAGGATAATTTACTCCAAATTGTAACCATTTGGAACAAGCCTATTATCTTTGCGACCTGTAATAACTCATCCAATTCTAAATCTGAATCTTCGACTATTATGCCTTATTTGTTTACATCAGAAAGCGTATCTGAAGGCCATCCCGATAAAGTGGCTGATCAGATCTCCGATGCATTAATTGATAATTTCCTTGCGTATGACCCCGAATCCAAAGTTGCCTGTGAAACACTGGTAACTACCGGTCAGGTGGTGCTGGCAGGCGAAGTAAAATCAAAAACATACCTGGATGTTCAGGATATCGCCCGTGAGGTGATCCGCAACATCGGGTACACCAAGGCTGAATACATGTTCGAAGCCAATTCCTGCGGTATCTTCTCCGCTATTCACGAGCAGAGCGCAGATATCAACAGGGGAGTGGATCGCAGCACCAAAAAAATCGACTTTGAAACCAGGGCCAACGCCCAGGGTGCCGGTGACCAGGGAATGATGTTTGGTTATGCCACCAGGGAAACCGACAATTATATGCCACTGGCACTGGACATCGCTCATAAAATACTCCAGGAATTGTCTCGCACCCGCCGTGCCGGAAAAGAACTGAAATACCTGCGCCCCGATGCCAAGAGCCAGGTTACGATTGAATACGACGACAACAATCAACCCATCCGGATCGATACAATTGTAGTGTCTACCCAACATGATGATTTTGCAACGGACAAGAAAATGCTCGATCAGATCCGCAAAGACATCATCAGCATCATCATCCCCCGTGTCAAAAAACAATTGAAGCCTTCTATACAGAAGCTCTTCAACGACAAAATAACCTATCATATCAACCCTACCGGCAAATTCGTAATTGGCGGACCGCATGGTGATACCGGCCTTACCGGAAGAAAGATCATCGTTGATACCTACGGTGGAAAGGGCGCTCATGGTGGCGGAGCTTTCAGCGGTAAAGATCCTTCCAAAGTGGATCGTTCTGCTGCTTATGCTACCCGTCATATCGCTAAAAACCTGGTGGCTGCGGGTGTTTGTGATGAAGTACTCGTACAGGTTTCTTATGCCATTGGTGTGGCAAAGCCCTGCGGCCTGTTCATCGATACCCGCGGAACCGCGAAAGTTGACATGAGCGATGGCGAAATCGCCCGGCTGGTAGAAAAAATATTCGATCTGCGTCCCTACGCGATAGAGCAAAGACTGAAATTGCGTAACCCGATCTATTCTGAAACTGCAGCCTATGGTCATATGGGCCGCGAATCAAAAGTCGTTACCAAAACCTTCAACAAAGGAAAAGATAACGAGAAGAAAGTAGAAGTAGAACTGTTTACCTGGGAGAAACTCGACTACGTAGACAAGGTGAAAAAAGCCTTTGGTTTGAAATAAGCTTTCTGCTACAAAAAATTAAATCCCGCTTCGGCGGGATTTTTTATGGTATGATGTGAAGTTTTCAGTTAATGTGGGGTAGTCAAGTCCGGGCTTTCGGGATTTTAGATAACCACAATCTTTTTGACCCTGGCTTTCTTCAATTCTGTCTTCTGCTTGTCTTCTACGCATTTCTGCAGTTGCTGGTTTTCCATGATCCGATCCAATACAATCTTCTGTTGCTTGTCTGTTTGTTGTAGTTGCTTATAATTACCCTGTGCAGTTACATAGTTTCCAGCCTGTGCCAGGTAGGCCTGTTTAAGCCTGAGCTGATTTTGAACGGCTTTGTAATTCGCCTGCAGATCCTTACTCATTTTCTGCCATTCGGCGCTCTGAAGAGTCTTCTTCAGTTGCAGTTCGAGTCGCTTCAATTGAATAGCGGAAGCGCCGATGCCCTTTTCCAGTTTGGTCATATCCAGGTTCTCGAGTGTTGCAATCGCATTCTCCAGTTCGCGACGTGCATTCAGCTCAGATTCGCTCACATAATAGCGGCTGGGGAAAGCGGTATCGTTATTGATCTGGTAAACGTAGGAGAAACTGCTGGACGGGATATAAGGAACGGAAGCCGACTGTTGTACACCGGTCACTTCGAGCGCAGCAGGGCTGCTGACATCAATTGAATATTCCCGATCCGGTACGGTCATTGCCGTAAAAGAGCCGGAAACGCCTGTTCCCGTTGCATAGACATTGGCTACATCTGTTGCATACAACGGCTGGTACTCTTTTTCTTCAACTATTGCTATTGATGGTGCCGACTCATCTTCTGGTTGTACAGAAGAGACTTTCTTGGGCTGTGCCGTTATTTTACGGGCCTGGTTGGAATTTGTTCGTACCAGATCATTGTCACCGGGAGTGGCCGTGGTAAAGACGGGCGTGATTTCAGAAGACTGGATGTCTTGCGCCGCTGGTTTGAATATAACGAGCGCTTCTGAAATGCTGTGCGTGTTAAAGAAACCCGCGATGCCTAACAGGAAGGCAAACAACAAAAATGCCATCAGGCGAACACCCGGCAGGCTGCCCGGCGCGCGCCCATGCAGGATGCGTTGTACACGATTCAGCAATAATTTTCTGGTATGGCCCGTGGCTGATACCGCCAGGGCGGGAACAGTACCCATGCGGTTTTGTTCCAGTAATAACAGGGCCTTGGCGTATTCGGCAGGCCGGTATTTGAACTGTAAAACGAGATCGTCACAACTGTTTTCGCGTTCTTTAACCAGGGTGGCAGAAAGCAACCGGGAAAAAGGATTAAAGAACAGAACAATATCGAAAGTAGCGATCAGCAGATTAACCAGGTAATCGTTCTTGCGGATATGATTCAATTCATGAAGAATGACAGCTTCCGTTTGCTCGAGGCTTAAATGACTGGCAATGGCAACCGGTAACAGAATCACCGGTTTCCAGAATCCCACGGTCAGGGGCGAACTGATCAGGTCTGAAAATCCGAGCCTTATTTTTTTACGAATACCCAGCTGAACAGACGATTCCTGTAAGAACAACCGGAGTTCCGGCGCCACTCGCTTCAATCCGGAATTGATCAATTGTGCAGTGTAATAATATTGCCTGAGGAAACGAAGAAAAAGGTAAACGACGATCAGCAGGTAAATACCCGACAGGTAGGGTAGCGCCGGCTTAAAAAGCTCGGCAATGGCAATGCCGGAAAAAGTTATCGGAGATGTTGGTTCGAAAAACGAGAATACTCCCGGCTCCGTTCCTGCATACAACTGGTCCAGCAGTGTGAATACGAATAATATTGACCCCACGATGGTGCCACCCAAGGCAAGATTATAGCGCTGCCTCGCGGAAAAGCGTTGCCCGTTTGCCGTAACGACAACATACAAAAGCCAGGTAAGACCCATCTGCCAAAGGCTGTGAAGAAGAGCCCAGCCCAGAGCACCCAGGAAGGCGGATTGCGCCAGTACAATCATAAGCTATACTTTTTTCAGGTTCTCGATCAGTTTCTGGATTTCTTCCAGTTCTTCCGGAGAGGCCTTGTGGTTACCCAAAGCCTGCATGACCAGTTCAGTTGGTGAACCCCCAAAAAGCGTGTCGATCATTTTTCCCAACATATGCTTCTGGGTTCTTTCCTTACTGGCCGCTGCCTGATAAAAATGTGTTTTCAGGGTCGAATCGCGCTTTACCAGGCCTTTTTCAAACATGATCTGCATCAACTTGAGCGTGGTGGTGTACCCGGCTTCTTTTGTCTTCGACAATTCTTCATGTACATCCCGCACACTCGCAGTTTTCTTATCCCATAAAACCTGAAGGATTTCCAACTCACTTTCAGTGGGCTTCACATACTTTGCTGCCATAGAAAAAAACGATTTGACCTAAAAATACGACATTTTTCGTAATTAATCGTTAAAGGGAAGATACCGAACCTTCGGGATCGGTCAAAAGTGAATAAATAAGTGGAAAACAAGGCGGATGAGTGGCCGGAGGGTGGGCGGAGGCAGCCTTGCCCTGTCCGGGAAGTACATGGTGGTTCGGGAAGTCATTAAAAAAGCCCTGATGTGGAAACATCGGGCTTTTGGTATTTGGTATGATTAGTGTCAGTTGTAAAGATAGTGATTTGTTTGCGACTTGTTGCGATTTCCGCAGGCAAATAATGCCAACAAATACTATTCTGTTATTTCAGTTCTTTTTTCTGCACATAGCTGATCTCTGTCTTCTTCACGGGAACATCGGCTGTTTTGTTTTCCTTGATCTGGGCCAGCGTAGGGGCGATTACAAGCGAAACGATGCTCATCAGTTTGATGAGGATGTTCATGGAAGGACCAGAAGTATCTTTGAAAGGATCACCCACTGTGTCACCGGTAACAGAAGCCTTATGCGGGTCTGATTTTTTATAATACACCTGGCCGTTGATTTCAACGCCTTTCTCAAAGCTTTTCTTGGCATTATCCCAGGCGCCACCGGCGTTGTTCTGGAACATTCCCATCAATACACCGCTTACAGTGGCTCCGGCGAGAAATCCTCCCAGTGCTTCGGGCCCGATCAAAAATCCGATGATCAGGGGAGAAACGATCGCGATCGCTCCGGGCAGCATCATCTTTTTAATGGACGCCTGGGTGGAGATCGCTACGCATTTGTCGTATTCCGGTTTGCCGGTACCTTCCATGATGCCGGGGATCGACTTAAACTGGCGTCTAACTTCTTCCACCATCGCCATGGCCGCCTGGCCTACGGCGCGGATAGCAAGGGATGAGAAAATGAATGGAATCATTCCTCCTACGAAAAGAGAAGCCAGTACATCTGCTTTGTAAATATTGATGCCGTCAATTTTGGCTACGCCCACAAAAGCCGCAAAGAGGGCCAGGGCTGTAAGTGCGGCAGAGGCAATCGCAAAACCTTTCCCGGTAGCGGCTGTGGTATTTCCTACTGCATCGAGCACGTCGGTTTTTTCGCGTACTTCCTTGGGCAGTTCGCTCATTTCGGCGATACCACCTGCGTTATCGGCGATCGGACCAAATGCATCGATAGCCAGCTGCATGGCTGTAGTAGCCATCATTCCGGCAGCGGCAATGGCAACACCATACAGACCAGCGCAGGCAAAAGAACCCCATATACCGCCCGCCAGTACGATGATCGGCAGGAAGGTTGATTCCATACCTATGGCCAAACCACCAATTACGTTGGTAGCATGACCGGTCGAAGACTGACGAATGATAGACAGTACCGGACGTTTGCCCATGGCTGTATAATATTCGGTGATGATGCTCATCAGCGTTCCCACTACGAGGCCAACCGCAATGGCTCCCAATACCCCCCATTTGGTAAAATCATGACCGCGGAGGCTGAGATTTTCGGGGAGGATCCAATACACGAGGCCCACACAGGCGGCTGCGGTAAGGATGATAGAACCCCAGTTACCCATATTCAGGGCTTTCTGAACGGTATCGGTATTGACACCGGCTGATTCGCTGATGCGAACAAACCAGGTACCAACAATAGAAAAAATAATTCCTACACCGGCAATCAGCATCGGCAGCAGGATAGGAGAGAATCCGGCGAGGCCATCATCTCCGATTATCTGTGTTTCTCTTCCCAGAACGATCGTTGCCAGAACAGTGGCTACATAAGATCCGAACAGGTCAGCACCCATTCCGGCTACGTCACCCACATTGTCTCCCACGTTGTCGGCAATAGTGGCGGGGTTGCGCGGATCGTCTTCAGGAATACCGGCTTCCACCTTACCCACCAGGTCGGCGCCTACGTCGGCGGCCTTGGTATAGATACCACCACCCACACGTGCAAAGAGTGCAATAGACTCGGCTCCGAGTGAGAAACCGGTCAGCACTTCGATGGTTCGGCTCATTTCGACGGAATCAACGGCATCTGCTCCGAAATAGGCTTTCAGCAACAGGAACAGGCCACCCAATCCCAACACAGCCAGACCGGCAACACCCAAGCCCATTACCGAACCTCCGGTAAAAGAGATCGAGAGCGCCTTGCTCAAACTGCTTCGCGCCGCATTGGCGGTACGAACGTTGGCCCTGGTTGCTATCTTCATACCGATATAACCGGCGGTAGCACTGAATACCGCACCCACCACAAAGGCCAGGGAAATGGTCCAGTGAGATTCAGGGTTTCCGCTTGCCATAACAGCCAGCAGGATACCCACGATTACCACGAAATAGGCCAGGATCTTCCACTCTGCCTTAAGAAATGCCATCGCGCCTTCGGCGATATAGGTGCTGATTTCTTTCATACGGTCATTGCCGGCATCCTGTTTTGATACCCAGCTGAACTTGACCATTGTGTAAAGAAGACCGACAATCCCAAAAAGAGGAACGAGATAAAACAAATTGTTCATAAGCATTTAATTCTTATTCTGATAGTTGTTTTTTGAGAGGACGGCAAAAATAGGGTAAAATGCCTATACATTATAGTGTCTGACCATGTTTTTTAAGGCCCCTGCGGGGCGGTTTAAGGTGGTTTTCAGGGCAAAGCAAAAGGCCTTCCAGCCTGATTTTGGCAGCGGAAAGCCCTTTTCGACTTTTATGCCGGCAGGCAGCTACTGGTTGCCGCCCTGCGTGGTGTCTTTTTTCTTCTTTCCGAGGATATTTTTAATCAGACCTTTTCCGGTTTCCTCCAATTTCTTCTTGGTATCGGCAGGGGTCTGTGTGCCGGTCGAGTCCTTTTTACCGAGCAATTGCTTTTTCAGTTCGTCTTCGGCAGTCTTGATCACTTGTTTCTTTGCCGACTCAAGGCTGTCCTTTACGGCCGTGGTTACGGCAACACGGGTGCTATCTACCTTGGCCTTCGCAAAATCAACTACCTGCTTCTTCATGTCGTCGGCCAGGCTGCTGGCGGTCTGTTTCAGATCGGTCCTGATTGTCGGATTCCTGATCGATCCGCCCATCTTAACCTGAATGGGGATCAGGTCTCCCAGCTTCACCGGCACTCCCTTATTGTTTACCTGGCTCACCAGGTTGTTGATGTAGCTGTTCCCTTTTTCGCCCATCAGCGACCGGGGCACTTTCATATTGATGGTATAGTCCATCGACTGATCGAATCCATGAAATCCTCCAATTTCCATCTCAATGTCTTTTACTTTCACCTTGAATGGTTTGACCATCACCTTTCCATCCGTAAATTCAATATAGTTCTTAACATCCCTGATGGAAATCTTATCGAGTTCTTTGATGTCCAATGTTTGTGCAAGCTGTTCCAAAGGCTTGAACTTGCTCAGGAAACCTTCAATCAGTAACAAGTTGCCATTGCCGGTAAGGGAAGAAAGATCGGGCATCATGTTGTCGCCCAGCTTTCCTTTCATGGTAAGTTGCGAATTCAATTTTCCGGCGATGAACTGGCCGATCGGCATCAGTTTCTGAACGGTATTAAATGTGTAGAAGGTTTTTTCAACATTCAGGTCCTTCACGTCATAGTTCAGGGTGATATCAGGTTTCTTCCTGCTGGCGGCTGTGGAATAGGAACCATTAATGGTCATGGAGCCATCCAGCGCATTTCCTTTGATATTGTTTAACTGCACGGCTTCATCGGCAATTTTAAGGGTTCCGGAAAGCTGACTGATGGTTAGCTTGTCATACCTGACTTCATCGGCCGCCGCGTTAACTACGAATTTTATATTGGAAGGAACAGCGAAGGGCTGACTTTCCGCTGAACCGGGAGTTGCAACTGCCGTATCTGCCGAAACGCCCATCCAGTCGTTCAGATTGATCTTGTCTGCCTTCACATTCAGCAATCCATCCAGTGGCTGGTCTTTCAGCGCATAGGCAAGCAGGTTGTTGATTTGACCATTCGCTGAAAAATTGGTTTTCAGGTAACTGCCGGAAACATTGCTGAGTACAACATTTTTAGGGTTGAAGGTAGACTGGAGTTTATCGAGTTTTACGCCGTCGGGATAGGATTTTGAGGAATAAAAGAAATTGCTCAGGTCAATCGAACCACCCGCATTGAATTTATCGAATTGCTGCTGTTGTATGGCATCGACATTTCCATTTACATTCACATCTGCATCCAGCAAACCGGTGAGCCTGGTACCGTCTTCCAGTTTTACCAGCTGGGTTACTTTCGACAAGTCCAGTTTGCCTTTGGCAGCAGCATCGATATACATGTTGCTCACAGGATTTTTTACCAACAGGCGGAAATCGAATGGATCGTTGTCCAGCTCAAGGTGCGCCTTCGGAATATCCACCACGGTATGATCGGTAACGCCATCTGGATTGTCTACTTTCATACTGATATTGATATTCTTCACCGGTTTTGGCAGATCGGGGTATTGGAAGAACCCGTTTTTCACTCCCAGGTTAACACTATAGGCTGGCATCTGCGTATCGCTGTATGTTCCTTTTACAAATCCATTGAAAAGTGCTTCGCCACTGGTTTTGATATTTTTGAAATCCTTCTGATAAACGACTGGTACCAAAGAGAGAATATTTTTGAAATCTGTGGACGGCGCATTGAATTTGACATCCATGTTGTAGGTACTGTCATTCACCAGTTGAAAGAACCCTTCTGTAGAAAGTTTAAGTTCGTTCAGGCTGACTTTGTCGGTTTTGAAATTGTATTTATTCTGCTTGTTATCCACCTGTATATCCGCATCGATGGTTGTTTCTGTTTGAGAGAGGTAGGGGATGCCCTCATACACAAAACTGACTGAGCGGGCATGTGTCTGTGTGGCGAGGGTGAAAAGATCGCTGGTAAAATCGCCATTGCCGGAATGGTCAAGGCCACTGATCTCTGCGCTCATGTTTCCCGGTTCATCAACGTATGACAGGTATCCGTTATTGATCGAATATTTCTGTAGACTCATCTGAAAAGGCTTTTCCGGTTCGGGAGCCCCAGGTTGGGATGAATCGGGCCTGGTGATATCCCAATTGGCTTTTCCGTTTTTATGAACGATGGCATGAATACCGGGTTCGTCGATACTAACCGAGTAAATCGTCATATCCTTTCCCTTGATGACACTCATGATATTGACAGCCGCATCGATCCTTTTTGCAGCCAGGAGGGTGTCTCCTACAAATTCATCGACTCCGGTTACCTGCAAGCCTTCCAGCGCTACGGCCACTTTGGGGAAATGACGGAAAAATGAAATGTCCACATCTTTGAAATCTACTTTTGCATTCAGACTCTGGTTGATCTGTTTCTTCACAAAGGCGACGATCTGGGACTTGAAAAGATAGGGTGCGGCAAAAAGCAAACCGATCAAAACGAGCAGGGTGATAGCGGTGATCTTCAGTATCTTTTTTAACTTCTTCATGGTTAGCCAGGTTAAGTGGTTTTCTGGATTCAGATGCTGGTTTTCAGTATTTTCGCAGACTATTCAACAAATATGACGCCAGAAAGAAAAGATAAGCTTTTGTCAGTTCTCAATAAACGTCAGAACGATCTTACTGTTGTGCTGGAAAACGTGTTCGATCCGCATAATATTTCCGCGGTAATGCGCACTTGTGATGCAGTGGGCATACAGGAAATCTATGTATTGAATACAAAGATACCGCGTCATAAAAAATGGGGAAGTAAAAGTTCTTCGAGCGCGGCCAAATGGCTTACGATTCACCAGTTCGACAACAACGAGGAATGTTTTGCGCAGTTGCGAAAAAATTATAATAAAATCTACACTACTCACCTTGCCAGTGATGCGGTAGGGCTCTACGACCTGGATATGACCGGTTCGGTGGCCCTGGTATTCGGCAATGAACACTCCGGAGTAAGTGAAGAAATTCTATCTCTGTCCGACGGAAATTTTATCATACCACAGGTCGGCATCATCCGCTCCTTAAATATTTCGGTGGCTTGTGCCGTCACCCTCTACGAAGCTTATCGCCAGAAGTCTGGAGCAGGGCACTACCAGCAAAGAAAATTACAGGAGCCCCTGCTGGGTGAACTGCTGAAAGAATGGAGAATGTATGAGGAGGAAGAGAAAGAGAAAGAGAAAGAGAAAGAGTAATAGACTGAGTGGAGTGGCTGTTGTTTGGAGGTTTGATGTTTGGGGTTTACAGTTTGAGGTTTGAAGTTTGAGGTTTACGGTTCTGCGTAAAGTGAACCGGATTTTCTTTTTGAGTTTTTTAATTTTTACTTCTTTTGCAATTACTTCCACTATATCATTACAAAAATTTTCAAACACTGCGAACCAGGTTTTTGTTTTTTTCTTTTTGCTTCATGGCATTTTTGGGAAATGCCGATGCGCAGGATATCAAAAGTATCCGAATGGAAGCGCTTTCGGAGTATATCAGGAATGCCGATCATCCCCTTGTAGTGAGTTTTTGGGCAACCTGGTGCGGGCCTTGCATTCATGAAATACCCTGGATTCAGGCTGCTATTGAAAAGAGAAATGACAGTTCCATTGAATTCATATTAGTAAGTCTGGACTATCAATCTTCCTACCCAATAAAAATAAAAAGCCTCATCGCCCGAGAAAAATGGAAGGCTACAGGATATTATTGGCTTGATGAAATGGATGGGGAGTCTTTTGGTCGTCTCCTGTCTCCCAGGTGGAAAGGAGGAATTCCGGCAACCCTGTTCATCAACAATAAAAATGGATACAGGAATTTTATAGAGAGGCAGGTCACCGACCGGCAAGTAGATGTGGAACTCAATAAGCTGTTGCGGTGAGTGGGATAAAAGTATAAAGTAATTTCTTTTAGAAACCTTCAGGCAATAAAGAAAAGCTGCCACGGCGGCATTTTTTGGGAATGTAAATATTGCCAGGAACTGCTAAGTACGCAGAGGACGCAGAGGACGCAGAATACGCAGAATACGCAGAGGGCGCAGAACAGTAAACTGTAAACTTCAAACCTATCTCAAACTATAACGTGAAACGATAAACCTGAAACGGTAAACAGCAAACAGCAAACAGTAAACCTCAAACAATAAACCTCAAACCACCTTCACATCTGAATTTCGTTTTCCCGGATCAACTGATGGCGCAGGGCATAGATGACCACTCCGGCGGTATTCTTTACGTTCATCTTCTCCAGGATTTTGGTACGATACCCTTCGACGGTGCGTTTGCTCAGAAACATTTTCTCTCCAATTTCCTGTGCAGTGAACTGCTGGCAGATATATTTAATGATTTCAGTTTCCCGGTCGTTGAATTCGGGAAGTTTTTGCTTGCGCTGACTGTCGGGATTGAATTTGCTTTTTACAATCAGGGTTGCCAGGCGGTCTGAGGTGTGACGGCAATAGTAATTGTTGTTTTCCACTACGGTGGATATGGCCTCCAGTATTTCTTTCTTATCGGCGTTTTTCAGGAGGTAACCTTTGGCGCCGGCCTCGAGCATATCGACAATCAGGTTCTCTTCGTCAAACATTGAAAGCGCGATGATCTTGCAGCCGGGCAAGAATTCAAGAATGCGCCTGGTTGCTTCCACACCATCTGAACCGGGCATCTTGATATCGGTTAATACGACATCCGGCTTCTGCAGCCGGGCCAGGCTGACCAGCTCTTCTCCATTACCAGCCTCTCCGGCCAGTTCAATGTTTTTCTGTTTGGAAAGCATCAGGTTTAAACCGTCTCTGAAGATTTCATGATCATCAGCGATAATGAGCCTTATTTTTTCCTTCATACCCTTCTATTACATCTCAAAAATAAAAGCAAAGAGGCAATGGTCTCCGGTTTTCGGCAATTAATTATGTCATGGGGTAGTCACATGCATTAATAATCGCCTTTATAAAGGCACCCTGATCAGGAAACTCGTGCCCTGTGTGCCCGATTTAACTTCCATATTTCCGTTGAGCATATCCACCCGGCTTTCCATGCTTTTCAGGCCAAAACCTTCTGAGCCCCTCCTCAGTTTTTCTGCATCAAAACCCTGTCCGTCGTCCCGGGTCAGGATCACCAGTTCCCGGTTTTCCGTTCCGAAATGCAATTGCAGATGGTTGGCCCGGGCATGTTTAATGGTATTGTGAATGATTTCCTGCAGGATCCTGAAAACATGTATTTCCTTTTCCCGGGCGATGGTCACTTCGTTTTTCACCAGCACCTCAATGGCAGTTGGGTGTTTGGCGCTGATGTTCGCAGCGAATTCCCTGAGCGCTTCCATCAATCCTTTTCTCTGAAGGGTGTTTGGCAAAAGATTATAGGAGATCTCACGCATCGAGCCGATTATCTCATCGAGGTATTTGCCCGCATTCTGGATGATTTTTTCATCTTCAGGCGAAGAAATGTCGACGCTGTTGATCTGCAATTTCACCGACGACAGGAGTGGCCCGATGCTATCGTGCAGGTCGTTGGCGATCCTCTTTCTTTCATTTTCCTGGGTATTGATTTCGGCGTGCAGCCGGTCTTTCTGCAGCCGGATATATCTTTTATGATAGCGCAGCACGGTGAAGACGACATAGATTACCACCAGGCCGATCAGAAAGGCCAGGATCAGGATGGCATTAAATACTCCACTGTTCCCTGCTTCTTTCACTGGCTTGATTTGACGGGGTTATTGGAAATACCAGGTGTAAGAACCGGGCGGTTGTTGTCGAATGCTTCAAACAGGGTGCTGCCGTTTTTCTTTCGGGGGATATACAAAACCGCGATTCCCAACACTATATTGGAGAGCGCGTTTACATACACCCTGATCTCAAAGATCTGCGCCATCAGCTTTTTGGTAGCGGCATTGCTTCCCAGCAACAACAACACCAGTACAAAAATGTTATAGATAAAATAAACGGCCAGCGTAACGCAGATAATAAACCGCGCATTCTTATAAAGAGGCTGCCTGTTTTCATGTGTAACCAGGTAGTGGATGGTTTGTACGCTGAGCAGCAACAATACAAAGGAGTAACCGATAGGGTACACCGGGTGAGAACGGGAGGTATCGCCCGTTATAAAATTTTCAACCAGCCAGATGCCAACCAGTACAACGCCCACGGCGATCAGCCATTGGTGTTGCTTTCGGAATATGTTCCAGGCGTAAAACTGGACCAGGAAGATTACCCCTTCAAACAAATTGAATAAATGCCAGTCGAGCAACCTGGTTGCTCTGGATGCATCTTTTAAAAAAATGCCCACGAGCAATTCATTCAAAAGAGAAACGACCAGGTAAATAATGAATGGATAAAAACTTCGCTCCATCTTAAGCAGGCGAATCAGGCCTGCTAGGGCAGGGAAAGCTACGGTTAGACTCATCAGGAACAAAGCAGTCGCATTCATATTTAGGTTGGTTTAAGGATTGCCGATCTTGCATTCCGGGCATACCTGGCCGTTTTCAACGACCATGCTATCATTGGTGCCACCATATGGCGGCTTTATTTTGGAAGGAACCAGATTGGTAATAATATCCTTACCGTATTTATCTACAGGAACCAGAACATATTTGGTTTCTCCTGTAGGATCGATACCGATATACACCCTGATTCCGTCTGCACCTTCCACATTCAGCATAACGGCGATGGCATCCCTGTTGAAAAATTCCGCATTCGGAATCCGGAAATTCTTCTCCAGGAAATTGGTGTCTGCCAGTAACTTTTTCAATTCCTCATGTGTTTTCAGAAAATTGGCCTGGTAAATCTCACCCTGTTCAATCGGAATTACCTGCGATTTGGCCCTTGTTTCATCCACGGGAATCTTTCCGTTATTACCGCAAGATGCAAAAAACAAAGCGACCAGAAAAAAGCTAATTGCAGGAAAATAATAAGTGAAAATGGGGCGTGACGAGGCCGCCCGAACAGACCGGGTCATGGATTTCATGGTATTAGATTTTATTTTAAGGTAAGCAAAGAAGCAAGGAAAGGAAGACAGGACTGCAGTACAGTAAGCAACTTTACTTCGTGATTATACTGTATGCTGTCAGTTGGCGGGCCATACTTCCCGATATACAACATTTAGTAACATCAAAACTCATATTTAGCGGGTTGAATTGCCTTTCAGCGACCCGCTTTTTAGTAATTCGGGTTTTACCCTTAGGGTCGCCTGAATAAGTACCCCAGGAACAATATTGGTTTTTCTCCTCTGCTGTCGAAAGCAGGCTGACAATTCTACGAGGGAGAATTGCTATCGCTGAATATTAAAAATACGGTGAAAGGTTAATAAATATGATTTTCTTCTTATTTCGAAGAGGGGAGTGGCTGCGCATTTTCAATTTTGGCTCTTTCTTCTGCCATCGCTTTAAGCGAATGGATGCTGGCATTGAGCTCGTAGCCGATGAGCAGCACCAGTGAATTGAGATAAATCAAACTCATGAACACGATTACAGTTCCGATTGAGCCATAGAGTGCATTGTACCGGCCGAAATTATTGACGAAAATCGAGAAACCATAAGTCGCCAGAACGCTGAGCGATGCACCTACAATAGATCCGGGAGAAATCAGTTTCCATCTCTTGGTAACTGCAGGGGCATACTTGTAAATGAATGCAAAGGTGTAAAAGATCAATCCGAGAATAAACACCCATCGGAAAGTGCTTAAAAATCCCACGATCCATTTGTTCTTTACTCCCAGCCAGGACATTACCGTACCCTGCATGATCAGCAGGATGATACATCCCAGCAGCAGCCCCATGATCATGAAGGTGAGTTTGATGGCCATCCATCGCGACTGCAGGCCGGTTCTGCGGGAAAATCCGATGGAGATCTTGTTGAACGACCGCATCAGGCCCATCATACCATTGGAGGCGAAAAATATCAACAGAATAAAACCGAAAGACAACAGACCGATCTTTCCCTGTGTAAAAAAGCTGTCTACGAACGCGATCAGGTTGCTGTTATGCGTTTTGGCGGGAATGATATCTACAATGATCGTATGAAGCTGCTTTTGTATCGTTTTGGTGGGTACAAAAGGCAGGTTGGGGATAAGGGTAAAGAGAAACAGACAGGTAGGAGGGATGGCCATGATGAAATTGTAGGCGATGGCGGCCGCTCTTTCATTGAGGCCTTCCTTTTTGATCTCCGCCCAAAAAAATGCAGCCACATCGTAAAGCGCCGCACCTTCAAACCCGGGTAAAATGATTTTTTTGCTCCTGGCCAGCAGGAACCTGATAACAGGCAGTTCAGATATGATCCTATCAATTTTTCGCATGATCGGTTTCCCGGGCCGCCTTTATTTTTTCTTGCTGGTTTTGGGCTTCCTGGAATTCTTTGGCATGTACCAGGTGTTCTTCATAAGTGGCGCTGAATATATGGCGGCCTGAAAAATCACTTTTGGCCACAAAGTAATAGTAATTTGTTGAGGGTGCATTCAGCACTGCATCCAGTGAGGCTGCGGAAGGGGTACAGATCGGACCGGGAGGAAGACCTTTTACCCGATACGTATTATACGGCGAGTTCACCTCCGTGTGTTTGTTGTAGATACGCTTCAGGGTAAAATTTTTGAGGGCAAACTTCACGGTGGGGTCTGCCTGCAGAGGCATTCCGCTGTAAAACCTGTTGAGGTATACACTGGCCATGGTGTCTTTGTCTTTCCTGTCCCTGGTCTCTTCCTCTATGATCGAAGCCAGAATATAGGCCTGGGTGGCCGTTATTTTTTGTGATGCTGCATGAGCAAGGCGTTCATCCGTCCAGTATCTTTCTTTTTCTTCAAACAACTTTTTGAAAACAACAGCGGGAGTCGAGTTCCAGAATAATTCATAACTATTAGGAAAAATTCCTGTCATCACGGTGTTGGTATCGAGCTGAAACTTTGCCAGAGAGTCCTGCTGAGTCAGAAAATGGATGACGCTGGCGGAGTCGCATTCAAACTTTCTTCCTATCAGAGAGGCCAGGTCTTCCCGCGTTCTTAGTTTGGTGATGACCAGGTTGACAGGCGATTGTTTTCCATTCCTCAACATCCTCACTACGTCCAGCACACTCATTCCTTTGCGGATCTCATAACGTCCGGGTTTTATCTTTTCTTCCAGGTTCATTCTTTTTGCCAAAAAGTTGAATGCGCCGGGGCTTTTCAGGTAAGAGCTGTCCCGGATAGTTTGCAGCAGGTCTCCATAAGTGGCGTGATCGGTTCGGATATAGAGGTATTTCGATTGGGAAGAAAATGTGGTATTGGGAAGAAGAAAAATAACCGCCGGTATTCCTGCCGCCAATATCAAAAGTAACAGTGGTATCCAGACACGTTTTCGCAACATAACAGAGGTATTGTTTGTAAAATAAATAAAAAACCCTGCTTCATCCAGCAGGGTTTAAATATTTTAAAACGGGAACGCTTATTTGGAAGGCTGCGTCTGGCTGCTTTGCTGTTGTTGTTTCGCTTTAACAGGGGATGCATCGCGGGGAACGAAAAAGGCAGAGAAAATGCAGAGCAGGGCGATGATTACAGCCAAAAACCAGGTGCCTTTTTCAAGAACATCGGTAGTTTGTTTAACACCCATGTACTGGTTATTGAATCCGGCGATATTTCCAGCCAGTCCGCCACCTTTGGGGTTTTGAACGAGGATGAAAAATCCAATGGCAATACACGCAACGATCAACAGAATCAGGAACAAAAAAATCATATACTTACGCGTTTAATTGGTCAATTTTGGCTGCAAAATAATGACTTTTAGAGGGATTAAGCAAACTTAATTTCTGGTAGATTTCGATCGCCCGGGTCTTTTTCCCCTGTTTGGCCCAAACCTCCGCCATGGCCTCCGTGTCGACCTCGCTGGTTTCAACCGAGGCATCGGCTTTTTCCAGTATGGATTGATCTACTGTTGTTTCAGCAGAACTGCTGATATTCAGCTGTGCTCCCTGGGGTATTTTCTTCATCGACCTGAGCCATTCCGTGAAGCTTTTCAGCTGCCTGCCGAACTTGTCTTTGGTCAGATCGTCGGCACTCAGTTTGATGCCCTGGGATGCAAAATAATCGATGGTATGGTAGGGCTCGAAAACGATAGGTTCATCGATTGCCGGTTGGCTGCTCGTTTCTTCCGGTTTGGGGATGGGCCGGAATTCTGCCGGTTTTGCCATATTCTGATCTTCCGTTTCGTTTTGGGTGTCGGCTTCGATGAGGGTAGCCACAGTCTGCTCTTGCGTTTCTACCCCGCGCTGCTCCAGACCATCACTCAAAACCTCCTTCTCTTGCATTATCTTTTGCTCTTCCTCCCGCACTATCTCTTTCTCATACAATATCTCTTTCCCCTTCTCTTTCCCCTTCTCTTTCTCCTTCTCTTTCTCTTTCTCTTTCTCCTTTTGCAGTCCTTCTATCACCGCATACAGCCAAAGAGGGTTGTTCATGTGCATGGCGGCGCTGCCGGCTTCCTTTTCAAAGCTGGCGCCCACAGATTTTTTTTTCAGGGCAAGCAGGATTTTTCCCCAGCTGGCATACGGGTGCTGGTCGATAAAGTCAAGGATATCCTGTTCAGACAAGTGATCCAACTTATCCTGGCTGAAATATTGCTTTACCAATAAGTCTACAGTCGCTTGCATGAATTGAATTACCAGTTCGAAAAAACACGGTTAAAAATTTCATCCACCATGTTCTGGATAATGGTGGGTAGCAGCTGTGTCTGTGCCTGATCGAGGCTCAGGTTTGCTGAGAAATCGAAGTTACGGGAAACAGGACCATCCACATTTTTTTTCTCATCCAGCCGATTCTTTACAGATACGGTTACCGTAACGACCAGACGGTTGGTTGCAGCCTGTTGTTGCGAAATGCCTGCCGTAGTTACATCGTAGCCGGTAATTTCACATTTGATGTCATAGTCGGCATTGTCATTCTGCACCTGAGTAAGAGGAGTGAGGTTATTGATCTTCTGCCGGAGCTTATCGGTCATTTGCGGAGCCAGCTGTGGATATACAAACCTGGCTTTGTTTTCAATGAAGTGGACATTCACAGTTTTTGCACCCGGAGTAACCACGGCCTGGTTGAACTTGTAGATCTTACAGGCGCTGCAGGAAATCATCAATAAAAAAGAGAAGAAAAATAAGTATCTCATGTTGGGTGATTCTGTCATTCCTTAATATCGTATTCTTTCAGTTTGCGGTAAAGTGTTCTTTCGCTGATGCCCAGGTCGGCTGCTGCATCTTTTCTTTTTCCGCGGTGTTTTTTCAGCGCTTTCAGGATCAGTTCCTTTTCCACGTCCATGATGTTGAGAGATTCTTCCACCTCTTCATGGTGATGAATTTCATCGTGCGGAATGACCACCGGCTGTGTATGGGTTACGATGGGTTGAAAAACGGCAGGTTGAAAATTCTCCTGCGCTTTCAGCTCCTTTAATTCATTGAGGATGGCCGGATTTTGCGCTACGGTACCCGGGTTCTGTAAAATTTCCAGGAACATTTTCTTCAACTCGGTAACATCCTTTTTCATATCGAAAAAGAGCTTGTACAGAATTTCTCTTTCATTCGAAAACTCCTGACTGCTGTTTCCATTGAGCGAGCCCGCTACTACCGGCAAGCGATTGGTATTGGCTTCGGGAAGAAAACGGCGCAGATCCATCGCTGAAATCTGTTTATCGGGTGAAAGAACAGAAATCTGTTCCGCAATGTTCTTCAATTCGCGCACATTACCGGGCCAGGGATAGTTTATTAACAGATTTTTCGCCTCCTCATCGAGTTGAATAGGAGCGGCCTTGTACCGTTCGGCAAAATCCACTGCAAACCGGCGAAACAACAGCGGAATATCTTCCTTGCGATCACGCAGCGACGGTACCCTGATGGGGACGGTGCTCAAACGATAGTACAGGTCTTCCCTGAACTTTCCGTGTTGCGTGCGTTCCAGCAGGTCTCTGTTGGTGGCCGCAATGACACGTACGTCCGTTTTCTGAACTTTTGAAGAACCAACCCGGATATATTCTCCTGTTTCCAGCACTCTCAGCAGGCGGGCCTGTGTTCCCAGCGGAAGCTCTCCGATCTCATCGAGGAAGATCGTTCCGCCATTAACCGTTTCGAAATAGCCTTTCCGGGAATCAACGGCCCCTGTAAAGGATCCCTTTTCATGACCGAATAATTCCGAGTCGATCGTGCCTTCGGGTATGGCTCCGCAGTTAACCGCGATAAAAGGATTGTGTTTGCGCGCAGAAAGGGAATGGATAACCTGGGAAAATACTTCTTTTCCCACCCCGCTTTCTCCGTTGATCAGTACTGTGAGATCGGTATTAGATACCTGCGCTGCCACCTGTAAGGCGAAATTCAGTGCAGGTGAATTTCCAATGATTCCAAACCTGTTTTTGATACTCTGAATATCCATAATGTCATTCCTCCGATGCTTTTAAATTCCAATTGCTCCTCGCACACTCACTCATGAATCAGGCCATTTATGGTAACGGGTTAATTTGTCAGTTGCCGCCCGAGCAGGGTTCCTTTGGTACAGTCCGTCACCTTCACCTTCACATAATCTCCTTTCTTTAATTTGTTATCGGCCTTCGGAAATACGATCACCTTGTTTTCCGAATTTCTTCCCATCCATTCGTTCTTGTCCTTTTTGCTGTCGCCTTCAATGAGCACTTCATACTCCTTTCCCACATCTCGCCGGTTGCTTTCTTTCGAAAGGCGGTATTGAAGGTCGACTACTTCCTGCAGTCTCCGCTTCTTGATATCCTCGGGTATATCATCCTCGTACCTGCGCTGCGCCAGTGTTCCCGGTCTCTCACTATAATAGAACATGTAAGCATAGTCATATTGGCTATACTCCATTATGCTCAGGGTTTCGAGGTGATCCTCTTCCGTTTCAGTACAAAAGCCGCAGATAATATCGGTGCTGATGCCACAGCCCGGCAGTATTTCACGGATACGATTTACTTTGGCCATATACCACTCACGCGTGTAGGTGCGGTTCATCAGCTGCAGTATTCTGCTGGATCCACTCTGGATGGGCAGGTGAATATATTTGCAGATGTTGTGATGCCTTGCCATAGTAAACAATACTTCATCCGTAATATCCTTCGGATGGGAAGTGGAAAAACGAACCCGGAGCAGGGGAGAGATCATTGCCACCTTTTCCAGTAAGCGCGCAAATGTGATGATTTCGTCGTGCTGTTCGTCAACAAAATAATAGCTGTCCACATTTTGTCCGAGCAGGGTTACTTCCCGAAAACCGTTTTCAAAGAGGTCGCGGCATTCATTGACTATTGACCCTGCATCACGGCTGCGCTCTCTGCCGCGTGTAAAAGGAACCACACAAAAGCTGCACATGTTATTGCACCCTCTCATGATGCTTACAAAGGCGGTTACGCCATTGCTGTCGAGACGGATGGGAGAAATATCTGCATAGGTCTCGTCGCGGCTCAGCAAAACATTCACTGCCTTTTGACCAGTTTCCGCTTCTTCAATCAGGGCAGGTAGGGTACGATAAGCATCGGGGCCTACTACCAGGTCAACCAGCTTTTCCTCCTCCAGTAGTTTGGACTTCAGTCTTTCAGCCATACATCCCAATACACCCACCAGCATTCCCGGCTTCCTGATCTTGGCTTTCTTGAAATCATGCAGTCTCTTCCGGACTGTCTGCTCGGCCTTTTCCCGGATAGAACAGGTATTCAGGAGCACCAGGTCTGCTTCTTCCGCATTGCGGGTGGCTCCAAAGCCATGATTGTTCAGGATGGAAGCCACAATTTCACTGTCGCTGAAATTCATCTGGCATCCATAGCTCTCTATATAGAATTTTCGCGGATACTCATTGGAGTCCATTTCGAATGGCGCAAAAGCCTCGCCCTGCCTGCTTTCATCATGAACCTTATTTATCATCAACTCAGACATTCAAAAAAATTTGAAGGGCAAAAATAAGCAAAAATGAAAAGTAAAATGACAGGATGGCAGTTTGCTTTTCATTTTTTGTGTAGTAAAAAAGCCACGGGATTCAGCCTGTTTTCCTTTCAAACCTTCTTTATAACCGTTTGCTAAATAGTTTTTTACCCCAATTGCAGGGAAGGCTAATTTTGCCCCATGCACATGAGAAGATTTCAGGTTTTCCTCGGCCTGCTGATGGTTGCGTTCAGTTCCATCGGACAAGGGGTGGTGGCCGGAAATCTGCTGGATGAGAAAAAGAATGCGGTTTCAGGAGCTTCTATCCAGATCATTCTCCTTCATGATTCGGCGGTAAAAAAAGGCACGGTAAGCGACAAGGATGGGGGCTTTTCCTTCACCCAATTGCCCATGGGTATCTACCGTCTCCAAATTTCGTTTGTTGGCTACAAGACTTCGGTTATCGATAGTATCAACCTGCGGGCCGACAGGTATGATTTCAACCTCAATGACATCATATTAAAGGCCAGCAACGATCAACTCGCCGAAGTCGTAATCTATGCTGAAAAGCCGCTGATCCAGAGCAAGGAAGGAAATATTACTTTCAACGCCGGTGAATCGCCTCTGAGTGCAGGATCGAATGCGAGCGACCTTCTCAAAAATGTTCCCCTGGTGGCCAATGATCCGAACGGAAAGATTACGGTGCGGGGAAGAGAACCCAAGATACTGATCGATGACAAACCGGTTGAATTGAATGCCCAGCAATTGCAGGATTTCCTCGAATCCATGCCAGGAAGCATGATCGAACGGATCGAAGTAATGACCAATCCTCCTCCACAATATGCGAATGAACCCGGCGGTGTGATCAATATTGTAACGAAGAAAGGGAAAGTAGGCAAAACCGGGAGGATTAGCCTGTATGCCGGAAGCAGGGGAGAATACGGTGCCAATGGCAACTTCAACCTCCGCAAAAAAGGGTTTTCGCTGAACATTAATGTGGGCAAAGGATACAACCTGTTTGAAGGCAACGGGTATTCGAAACGACAGAATATTTATCCCGATTCGAGCAATTATTTCAATACCACCAGCCAGTATCGGAACAAGAACAACCGGCCAAACGCGCGGCTGAACCTGGACTACGACATCAACGAACGCAACTCGATTAATACTACGATTCAATACAATCAGAACGATTATGACAACAACAGCCTGGCTGAGTTCGTCAACCTCGACCAGAACAAAACAGTATACCGGCTGAGCCAGCGGAGTATCCGATCAGAAGGGAGCGGTCGCAACCCTTCCATGAGTTTCACTTTCACCCATCGGGGCAGAAAACCCGGTGAAACTTTCCGCTTCTTTTCCAACGGTTATTTTTCCAACAATGAAAACGACCGGTATTTTTTTCAGCAGTACCTCAATGCGGATTATAGCCCAAACGGTACAGACTCAACCCAGCAACAATTCAATGACACCCGTAACAAAGGATATCATTTCCGGGTGGCCTACGATAAATTGTTCGACAACAAGACCACCTCGGTAAGCACGGGCGCCTATTTGAACAAGAACATCAGCGACGTGGAACTGCTGTCGCAATACCTGAAAAAGCCGGATAATATTTATCTCAAGAGCGATCTGCTTAGTAATGACTTCCGGTTCAAACAGGATATCCGGAACCTGCGTTTATCGGGCAGGCAGATGTTCAGCAAGAGCAGCAGCGTTTCTGCCGGATTTAACCTCGAAGAGACAACGGTTCGTTTCGATCTGTACCAGCAGAAGCAACACTCGGAAAACAGCTATTGGACTTTGTTGCCTTTTTTCAATTTCAACAAACAGTGGGAAAAGATCCTGAACCTTACTGTTTCTTATCGCCGCACGATCCGCAGACCCGGAATTGGCGAACTCAATCCGGTGATTGACTATGCCGATCCCTACAATCTTCGATTTGGAAATATTGATCTGTTGCCTTCCACCTCTCACAATTTCGATTTGCTGTTGGGAAGGAATGCCGATAAATACTACCTGAACCTGGGGTTGGGTTATAATATCGTTCAGGATGTGTACACCCAGATCAGGACTTTGCAACCCGATGGAAAAACTTTTACAACCTGGCAGAACATCGATGATCGGCTCGAATACGAAATCAGCAGCTGGAACGGATATAATTTTTCCAAAAAACTGAGGGTTAATTTCAGCGCCAGTTACACTTTTAACCGGTACAGCCTGAAAGACCGGGCAACTTTTAAATATCAGAACGGAGGTTCTTTCACTTCAAACATCAATGGAAATTATGTTCCGCGCGATGTATGGAATTTCAATGCCAGCATGACCTTTAATCGATTTGCCAACCCGCAGGGTTATGTGAGATGGAATACCAGTATGAACCTGGGCCTGCAACGCAAACTGCTGCAGAAAAGACTGATCATTACCGTCAACATCATTGATCCGATCCGGCAACAGGAGAACCGGACCTTCACTTACGGACCCAATTTTGTACATGAGTCTTACAGTTATACCCAAACAAGAAACTATCGCCTGACCCTTACCTGGAATTTCATTACGCCGCCTAAAAAACCGACGGCCAAAGAGCTGGAGGAGAGAAACCGGTTAAAGGCATTACTACCTTCCAAAAGCTGAGACCCATCCGGTCAGGCTGGTTTTTTTATGCGACTGTTTAGCCAGCTGTTTTTTACAGGCATCATCCAATTTGTTTCCAGTTGCGCCCTGGTTGCGGCCAGGTTGTTGAAATAAACAGTGTCTTCCTGGATGAACCCATTGTCAAAAGCGTACTGGAGCTGGGCCAGCGGTATCAACTGGACTTTGTCTTTGATGATAAATGCCAGCGACTGCCGGTCGAAGAGACTGACGCCGTAAGTTTTTTCAATTTCCTTGATCACTCTTACCGAACTATCGGTGCTGCAACCGCTGACACCTGTGGCATTTTCATCGGCCATCAATACGATAAACTGCCCGAAAAACAGATTGGCATATCCTTTAACAGGTGTTCCGTGCGAATTCCACCCGGCGATGAAATTCTTGAGAATTTCTTCTATCTGCAGCGCTTCACCCATCGAAAAAATTCTGCTCGACTGATAGATCCAAACCCGGGAGTCGGCCGCAAATCCGGCGGGTAATAAATGTTGAAATGACCAGTTCATGCTGCAAAAATACGGCATTCAATAAATACCGTCTGACGGGTATTGTTAGCGGGTGTTTCAATCGGTAAAATTGCTGTAAACCCCATCGATGGATCATAAAACCCAATCTGCCGGTTCGATCCTGACAGGAGTACTGCTCCTGGTAGCCGCCCTGATCATTCTGCCGTTGGGTATTGGGTTGATTGGGGCCTTTCCCGCAAAGGAATGGGTGGCGGGGATATTTCTATTGCTGATTGATTTGCTCCTTGTATTTGCCGCTATCAGAACTTTCAGAGGGGCAAGGCGATTAGAAGAGCGAAACACAGAAGAAATTTTTCGAATGAAAACAGAAAAAAGCAGTCTCGCCGTGCCGCAGCCGGAAAGTAAAGTGCCTGTTTCGAATGAAGCGCTGCCGGTGGTATTGGTGAACTGGACCCCCACACGTGGCGAATGGAAACAATTTGTGAAATGGGAAACCCGCGAGCGAAAGATGAATAACATTCTTGCGGGTATCGGGCTGGCGATTGGTTCGGCCTTGCTGATACATTCTCTACGGGAGGCGGGCTGGGGGGTATCGCTGATTGTAGGGGCTGGTGTGGCGGTTATTTACAGCCTGATCAGCTACCAGATCACTTTGGCAGCCATTGGTAAACCCGCTGGCGGACGGGGAGAAATTGTGATCAGCACCTGTTCGGTTCTGATCAATAACCGGCTGACGGTTTTTGTGAATGAGAAACGATGGGCTACTCACTGCCAGATCCTGGAAGAAACCGAGCCTAAAATTCTGAAGATAGATTATCATTGGAATACCCGCAGCGGAACGGCCAGTGAAGAAATACATATTCCCATTCCGAAAGGCAAACTGGGGGAAGCTGTTAGATTAGTGGAATCCCTGAATCAGTCTTTTTCCCGCAGATCGAACTGAGCGATCAGTCGGCCAGCGATTGGACCACCAGTTCGGCAACGTCCACCACTTTTACAGATTCTTCTTTTTCCCGAGTCTTCACGCCATCAGTTAACATGGTGTTACAGAACGGACAGGCTGAAGCAATAAACGAGGCTTCTGTAGAGAGGGCTTCCTCCGTTCTTTCCCAATTGATCCTGGTATTGCCTTTTTCTTCTTCCTTGAACATCTGGGCACCACCTGCGCCGCAACACAGGCCGTTGCTGCGACAACGTTTCATCTCCACCAGTTCGGCATCCAGCAGCTCGATCACCTTGCGGGGCGCTTCATAGATATTGTTGGCACGTCCCAGGTAACAACTATCGTGGAAAGTGATTTTTTTCCCTTTGAACAGGCCGCCTTCCTTCAAACGCACTTTTCCTTCATCGATAAGTTGCTGAAGCAGGGTGGTATGATGAATGACTTCATAGTCACCACCCAGTTCGCGGTATTCGTTGCGAAGCGTATTGAAGCAGTGAGGACAGGTAGTGACGATTTTGCGGATGCCATAGTTATTCAGGATCTGAATGTTCTGGTAGGCCATCATCTGGAACATGAATTCGTTTCCGGCTCTGCGTACCGGATCGCCTGTACACATTTCTTCTTTTCCCAATATGGCGAATTTGATACCGGCTTTCTGTAATATGGTGGCAAATGCCCTGGTTATTCTCTGGGCCCGCTGATCAAAGCTGCCCGCGCATCCTACCCAAAAAAGAATATCCGGCTGTTCTCCGGCGGCCATCATCTCTGCCATGGAAGGTACCTGCATAGAAAATTGATTGTATAAATCTGTAAACAATACATACCAACCGTTTCCGTGAGAAGACCGGCTGATAATTCCGTTGCAATGATAGACAATGGAAGCCAAAAAAAGATGAACAGTATAAGAAATGACTGCGCCGGCGGGTGAAAGCTGCATAAAAAGCGACGAGGTCAATCCGGTATGCAGGCCGCATATTGGGGGAGTTTGTAACACACCTGACAATCAATACGCGGTGTACACTGTTATTTTGCAACGTAGGCTGTCAGAAAAATGTGGGACTCCCTGCAAAAAAAAGATTTTTTTTACGTATATAAACAAAAGATGAGTATGAAAAAGTTTGTTTTGATGTTTGTAACATTCGTGTTCGGGGCACTGGCCTTGCAGGCGCAGGACCCGGTTGTCAAAAGAAAATCCTCTTTCAATCTTGAATCAGGAGTCGCTATCCAGGGATACGACCCCGTTGCTTATTTTCTTCAGAACAAGGCCGTAAAGGGATCAAAGGACCTGGCTGTGATACACCAGGGGATACTGTATTATTTTTCCAGTGTTGCCAACAAGGAAGAATTCAAGAAGAATCCTTCGAAATACGAGCCGGAATACGGAGGCTGGTGCGCCTATGCCATGGGGGCCAAAGGTGAAAAAGTAAGCATCGACCCCAAGACATATAAGATCGTCAACGGAAAACTTTACCTGTTCTACAACAAGCTCTTCAACAATACGCTGCCCGACTGGAACAAAGACGAAACCAACCTGAAGAAGAATGCGGATCTGAACTGGGCAAAGATCTTCAAATAAACAATCGCCAAACCAAACCATCGAATCATGAAACTGACGACCATTACCTGGTGGATCCTGAGATTGATCGCAGCCGCGATCATGCTGTCTACCCTGTTTTTCAAATTTACCGGCCATGAACAGTCCGTTCGGTTGTTTACCCAATTGAATATGGAACCCTGGGGCAGGATTGGAACGGGGGTGATGGAATTGATAGCCTCGGCGCTGATCCTTTTTCCTCGTACTACCGGTCTGGGTGCTGCGCTGGGAGCAGGTCTCATGGCAGGAGCCATCTTCTTTCATCTTACCGTGCTGACGGTTAAATTCGATGGAGACTATGGCCTCTTTACGGAGGCGGTCATCGCTTTTGTGTGCTGCCTGATCCTGGCGCTGGTGTACCGGCAACAGGTCTTCGACATCGTAAAATTCAAAAAAACCAAGAAGGGATGAATAAATTCGGACTCGTGATCATATTGCTGCTGTCAGGGTTTTTCACTGCAACAGCTCAGAAGCGCAATTACTATGCAGACATTGCCGGTACCATCGGCTCCTCACAGGGTAGCGGGGCCGCTTCATTTGTCTACAATTGGCAACTGGGTTCCCGTGGCAAATTCGAGATCGGGCTGGGTGGCCGCTGGACCAGCTATTTTGGCACCAAAAAAGATTTCATTACGGCAGGGCCTGCCAGGTATACCCGTTCCTTTACGGTGCCCTTTGTCATCTTTTTTGCCGGACAGAACGAGGAGAATTTTGATACCCTTACCGTGCAACGCCCCCTCGTACATTCCATAAATGCGCTCATTAACCTGGGTTATCATTTCAACCAGAAATGGTATGCAGGATTTAATATCGACCTGATCGGGCTGAGCTTTGGAAGAAAATCGAGTTCCGTTTTTACCAGCAATGGCATTACGAAAACAGACCCTGCCTCGAAACCATCTTCCTTTAATTTATTGCTGACCGGCGATCACGATAAGGGGTCTCTCAATTCGGAGTTCTATGTCCGCTACCAACTTAACTCAAGATGGAGCCTGCGGGCAATTTACCAGTTCCTCTTCGTGGAATATGCGGCACAGTCGGTCAGACAGACATTCTCCGATGGACATACCACCGATCTGTTCCGGAACAAAGTCAACAATGCCGGAATCGGCGTATCGTATTTTTTCAAACGATAACACACAAATACTATGAAAAAACTATTGAAAACGGCAGGGATGGTGGGAGGACTTGTGTTGATGTTGGCATGTCAGAAATCGAATGACACACCCACCATGGTGGAAATGCCCCCGCCACCCATCGATACTACCGTATCGGCTGTTAAATATGTCGGAAATTTTGAAAATGGCCCCTACGGAACAACCCGGGGCACTGCAAAAGTCGTCTTAACAGCAGGTAAATGGCAATTGAGACTCGAGGGGTTTTCTGTCAGCAGCGGGCCCGATTTGAAAGTGTATATTTCGAGGGAGCGCCTGCCGTTGAATTTTATCCGTTTGGGATCACTCAAGGCCTTCAGTGGTGACCAGCTTTATGATATTCCCGGCAATCCGGATTTTATGGAATATCCGTATGCGCTCATCCATTGCGAACAATTTAACCATTTATTTGGAGCCGCTATGCTTGTGAAGCAGTAGCATAAATGATAATTTCGAATAATTTTTAAGTATGGTGAAATCCTTGGTTGCTTTTTTGATCATTTCAGTAACCTGGCAGGCTCCTGTATGGATCCCCGGAGACAATGGATCGTCCGTCAAGTTCAGGATCAAGAATCTGGGTGTTTCCATTACCGGTTCTTTAACCGGTTTGCAGGGAAAGATCCTGTTTGACCCCTCTAATCCGGCCACTTCCAGTTTTGAGGCCAGTGTGGAAGTCAGTTCAATCAATACGGGAATTGACCTGAGAGACGATCACTTGAAAAAAGAAGAGTATTTTGATGCTAAAAACTATCCGAGAATACATTTCGTATCTACCAGGGTCAGTACCGGCCGATCCGGCAGTTATAATATCACCGGCCAGCTGACCATAAAAAAGGTGACCCGGGAAATCAGTTTTCCTTTTACTGCCACCCAGCAGGGAAACGGCTATAATTTTTCAGGAGAATTCAAGATCAACCGGCGGGACTTTGGGGTCGGAGGCAGCAGTTTCACCCTGTCTGACGACCTCACCGTGCAACTGAATATATTCGCCCCCAGAGGATAAAGGGCAGTAATCATTACCGGGGCAGATAAGCCCCTCATAGAGCTACTCCAGAGAAAAATTCAGTTTGAAATTGTAGAGATTTTATACCGGTGTTATCCGGTTGTTAATGGAAAAATAACATTATTTTGCATTATAAACGCTTGAAATGCAGTTACAGGAAGCCGTCAATACCGTATTTGCCCAGCTCACTACTTCCATGAATGATTTGTCGCAGCAGGAATACATCCAACCCTGCCAGACACTTTCCAACAATACGATTGGACAACATATCCGCCATATCATTGAATTATTTCAATGTTTGGAGAGTGGATATGAGGCAGGGCTGGTAAACTATGAAAAAAGAAAAAGGGATATCAATATCGAAACAGATAAGGAGCTGGCCAAGGGGCTGCTTCAAACCATCTATAATAACCTGAGCCGTCCTGACAAGTCTTTGATCCTGGAAGCGGCGTACAGTGATAATTCCTCCGATGCCATCCGGATCTCCACTAACTTCTATCGCGAGATCGCCTATAATCTCGAACATACCATTCACCATATGGCGCTGATTCGCGTTGGCGTGAATGAAGTATCCCGGATCGTTCTTCCGGAAGATTTTGGAGTGGCCAGTTCTACCGTCAAGTATAGAAAGCAATGTGCACAGTAACCTTCGTTCCCGGCAAAGATACCGTGTACCTCACCTCCAACAGGGATGAAAAGAGCTGGCGTAAAGACGCCCTGCCCCCCAGAATGTATGAATTCGAGAATGGCAGCATGTTTTTCCCCCGTGATGCGGACGCCGGTGGCACCTGGATTGCCGTACACGAAAATGGCAATGCAATCGTGTTTCTCAATGGGGCTTTCATGGCACATCAGCCAAAACCTCCCTACCGGAAAAGCCGTGGGCTGGTACTGGTAGACCTGCTGGAAGCCTCGCATCCTGCACAGGCGTTTCAATCGATCAATCTTCATAACATCGAACCATTTACTGCGGTGGTATGGGACCATCGGGAACTTTTTGAATGCCGCTGGGACGGTTCGGTAAAATACCAGCTTCAACTGGATGAAACCAGGCCGCATATCTGGTCTTCCTCCACGCTGTATGATGAAAATACCATTCTGAAAAGAAAAGGCTGGTTCGAAGACTGGCTGACCAGGCAACACGAACCCAACCAGGAAAGCATCCTCCACTTTCACCAGTTTACCGGCGAGGGCGACGATCACAATGATCTTCGGATGAACCGAAACGGGGTTGTTTATACAGTAAGCGTCACCTCATTTTCCATACACTCAGAAAAAGCCCGCATTCAATACCTGGACCTTCGGAACAACCAGTTATTCCAGGACGAGTTCGTCATTGAAAAATCGGCGCTGACACAATCATGAACGGTATTCAGAAATTTTTTTATCGCCCTTTTTTCATCAGGCTTTTTAACTGGGAGTTCTGGAGTTTCGCGGCAGTGTATGCCTGGATATACCCGGTCTACCTCTTCCTGGCGCTGCGGGCGCGTTCCTTTTTCTTTTTCTCAGCCGCTAATCCCCGTATAAAAAATGGAGGTTTCCTCAATGAATCCAAAAAGGACATCGCCCCGTTGATTCCGGAATATCTTCATCCTAAAACTGCTTTCTTCTCTCAACCCTCGAATGCAGACATCGTGATCAGGGAGCTGGAAACAAAAGGATTGATGTACCCGCTGATTGGTAAACCAGACGTGGGTGGAAGGGGAAGAGGAGTAAAAGCCTTGAGACATGAAGAAGACGTCAGAGAATATGTGAAATCGGCAGGAATGGATTTTCATATCCAGGAATTTGTGTCTTACAAGAATGAAGTGGGTATATTTTATCACCGGTTACCGGGGGAAGCAAAAGGACGCCTGACCGGTATTGTGAGAAAGGAATTCTTATCGGTAACGGGAGACGGAGTGCTGTCTGTGCAACAATTACTGCAACAAAATAAAAGAGCGCTGATGTACCTGGCCGATCTGCAAATCATTCACGGAGAAGGGCTGTCCAGGATCTTGCCTGCCGGTGAAAAATATATCGTTTCTCCTTATGGCAACCATGCGAGGGGAGCCCTGTTTCTCGACGATTCGGATAAAATTGATGAAACGCTCACCGAGTCATTCGATCGTATCTGCCAGCAGATACCCGAGTTTTATTATGGCCGGCTGGACATCCGGTTTGACAACTGGGAGGATCTGAGACAGGGAAAGAAACTGGCGATCATCGAAGTAAATGGGGCGGGGGCCGAACCCACCCACATGTACGATCCCCGTCACTCCCTGTTTTTTGCCTGGAAAGAAATTATCCGCCATTGGTTTATTTTGTGGAAAGTGAGTACCCGCAATCACCGCAGAGGTCATCGTTACCTGTCCCTTTCGGAAGGCATGCAGATGTTCAGGGAAGATAAGGAGTGGAGCCGGAAACTTGCTACGATGCCGGGATGATGCCGCGTCAACAATTTTTGATAATGAAACTGCTTCGGATATTTTTTACAGGTATGTTCATCAGTTTCCTGGGTACCATTCCCCTGGGAACGCTGAACGTAGCCGCTATGCAGATCTCGGTTTCCGACGGAGTAAAACAGGCATTGTATTTTTCGCTGGGGGCCTTGCTGGTTGAAGTGATCTATGTTCGCATTTCACTGGTGGGAATGAACTGGGTCAGGAAACAACAGAAACTCTTTCGCTGGCTGGAATGGATCACCTTTCTCATCATCCTTGCACTGGCCGTTTCCAGCTTCATCGCAGCACTTAGCCCGGCACATCACAAGAACCAGATTCTTTCCAATACTCTTCCCCGCTTCGAACTGGGAGCCATGATGAGCGCGATCAATCCCATGCAGATACCATTCTGGTTTGGATGGAGCACGGTACTATTCACCAAAAAAATACTTGAACCCGTCAACAGCCAGTACAATTCCTATATCGCGGGTATCGGAATTGGTACTTTTGCGGGTAACTCCATTTTCATATTCGGTGGGCAGCTGCTGGTGGGGGCGCTCAATAAGAACCAGAACCTGATCAACTGGATCATTGGCGGAATCTTCGCGGCAACCGCTCTTATACAACTATGGAAGATACTTTCTCATAGAAGCGCTTCTGAAAAGCTGGAACAATCAGCCTGAAAAAAGCAAAAAAGATTTCATATTTGTCAAAACAAATTGCCATGTCATTAATAACCTCCCTGATCGGTGAAATAAAACATGAATCTGCCCTGACCCGGAAGATTTTGGAAAGAGTTCCCCTGGACAAGAAAGACTGGCGCCCGCATGAAAAATCAATGACGCTGGGCAGACTGGCTACCCATATCGCAGAAAATTTACGATGGGCCAGCGAAATCCTGTCGGCCAATGAATTTGATTTCGCCGTAAAAGGGTTTACAGCACATACGGCAGGCAGCTCTGAAGAATTGTTGTCTATTCACGACCGGCATTTACAGGCTGCACTCGAACTGTTGGCAAAACACCAGGACGAAGATCTTTCCGCACCCTGGACCATCCGGAGAGGGGAGGCGGTATTTGGAACGATGCCAAAAAAAGTAGCCATTCGGGGTTATGCCCTCAATCATGTGATCCATCACCGGGGTCAGCTTTCCGTTTACCTGCGCCTGCTCGATGTTCCCGTACCCGGATTGTATGGACCCAGTGCCGACGACAAGGCCGCCGGTTAACAAAATAGTTGCATTCTTAATACAAGGAAACGAGCGACGATTCGTTTATTAACAGGCCGGTCAACGGCTTATTAATAAATACCCTTTATGAATCGCAACTACTTAAAATCCAGCGCTTACCTGCTATTGTTGGCAGGATCTCTGTCTGTCATTTCCTGTAAAAAGAACGCTAACGACCGTGCCGAAGGCCTCGATGCCGCCGAAAACAACGCATTTGCCGAAGCACAGTTCAACGACGTAACTACCCTGGTTGACCAGGCCTCAGTTACCGGCTCTGTCACTTTTGGGGCCGCGGGAACGGCTTCACCCGGCGGAGATCTTGGCGTGATCGGTTCCAGCTGCGTAACGGTAACAGTTGATACGGTCAGCAATCCGCATAGCATCACCATCGACTTCGGAACCAGCAATTGCCTTTGCCTGGATAACAGGCTTCGTCGCGGAAAGATCATTGCCACCTACACCGGAAAATACCGCGACGCAGGTACCGTTGTAAATATCAGTTTCGATAACTATTTCGTGAACGAAAACAAGATAAGCGGTACCAAAAAGGTTACCAACCAGGGAAACAACCAGGCGGGCAACCTGGTATACAAAGTGGAAGTGAATGGCCAGGTGGACAAGGCCAATAATGGCGGTACCTTCTCCTGGATCAGTACCCGCTACCGCGAATGGAAAGCAGGCATACTGACGCCGCTGAACATACTGGACGATGTATATGGCATTACCGGAGAGGCTCATGGCACCAGCGTTTCAGGAAATTCTTACAGCCTCACCATTAACCAGGAATTGGTTCGTAAAATGAATTGCAAATGGTTTGAAAGTGGTTCTGTTACCTTAACACAAGAACGCCTTCCCGATGTTACGCTCAATTACGGAGCAACCGGTTGTGATGCGAATGCAGTAATCACCCTGCTGAATGTGGACTATCCCATCGTGTTGCAATAAGGTAAGTGCATTTTTTAAACCGGGTAAACTCTTCTCAATAAAAAAGTCACTCTTTCGGGAGTGACTTTTTCTTTTGCTATTGTAATCAGTTATTTTGTCCAGGCATCCCGTTCGTCCGGTGAAAATTTCCAGGGAGCAAAATTGTTCTCTACATTGCTGAACATACTGTTCCATTCCTGCGGGGCATTGCTTTCTTCCATTACCAGTGAACGGCGAAGTTCCAGGATGATTTCGAGCGGGGAGATGGCCACCGGGCATTCCTGCACACACGCGTTGCAGGTAGTACAGGCTCTCAATTCTTCGACAGAAATATAATTATGCAGCAATGATTTGCCATCGCTTTCGAATTTGCCATTCTTGTTGATGATCTTTCCCACTTCTTCCAGTCGATCCCTGGTATCCATCATTATTTTACGGGGCGATAATAATTTCCCGGTGATATTGGCAGGGCAGGCAGCCGTACATCTTCCGCATTCGGTACAGCTATAGGCGTCCATCAGATTCCTCCAGCTGAGGTCTGTTACATCCTTCGCTCCAAAACTGGAGGGAGTTGCTGCTTCGGCCGATGCCAGTTCGGGTTGCATGGCATACAGCACCTCGTTTTGAATGGCGGGCATATTATGCATTTTGCCGGGCGACGACAACCGGGCGTAGTAAGCATTGGGGAAAGCTAGCAGTATGTGCAGGTGTTTCGACCAGGGCAGGTAATTGAGAAAAGCGAATATGCCGAGAATGTGCAGCCACCAGCAGCTGCGTTCGATCAGCAGGAGGGTGGACATGGAAAGCCCGCTGAGTGAAGGAGCCACCATGCCGGAAATCACAAAAGAACCTGTTTCATGATAACCCGCAGCCTGTTTTGCCTGTAAGGCCTGGTCTGTGGCATTCATGAGCAGGAAGAGCGTCATCAATACAATTTCGGTGATCAGGATATTATTGGCGTCGCTGCGCGGCCAGCCGTCGAGGTCATGACTGATGAATCTTTTCAGCTTTAAGATATTTCTTCTGACCAGGAATATTACACAGGCCAGCAGCACACCCAGCGCCAGTATTTCAAATGAGTTGATGAGGAACGAATAAAAAGAACCCAGAACAGGCAGAAAAAGGCGATGGGTGCCTATCAGTCCGTCGAGCACAATCTCCAGCACTTCAACATTGATGATGATGAAACCGGCATAGATCACAAAATGCATCAGGGCTACCAGGGGCTTGCGAAACATTTTCTTTTGCCCGAAGGCAAGCAGCAACAGGTTTTTCCATCTTTCACTCTTTCTATCTGAAAAGTCTTCCTCTTTTCCCAGCAGGATGTTTCTCCTGATCTCTTTTACCTTCCTGGAAAAAAACCAGACAGAGAGAATGGTAACCAACGCGAATATAACCTGTTGAACAATCTGCATGTCAATCGCTTTGCCGCTAAGATAGCGACTTGAACCGATTTTGACTTGTTGTGTTCAGATATTTTACCTGCTGCTACAGGAAATCGACTATCCGCTTAACGATCCTGTTTTCGCGATAGATTTTGCGATGGCCCAGTCCCCGGGTGATCTCAAATTCTACGTTGGGGTGACCATCCTCCTTCACTTTCAGCGCGTCTGACAGAGGTGTCAGATCATCTTCTTCGTCATGTACCCACAGTACCGGTGCAGTAATGTGATTCATCGCCCTTCGCACGGATAAATGTTCCGCTGTAACTCCTCCTTTTTTCAGTATATACTTGTCGAACTCCACCCTCACTTCGTCTTTCAGATCCAGGAAACGGAAAAAGGAATCGATCGCTGTGGTGGTTTCTGTGGCCGGAGCTATCAATACGGCTTTCAGCCCGGATTGATCTGGCAGACTTTCCAGCAAATGTGCCAGCGCCAGTCCACCGAATGAATGAGCCATGAAGCGATTGGCCGGACCGAATAGTTCGTTGGCTTTTTTCAGGGTAGCGATGTACAGTGGCAGCGTAATTCTTTTGCCATCCGATTTCCCATGCGCCGGACCATCAAAAGCAATGATCTCATATCCTTTTCTGATAAATGGGGCAATGTATCGATCGAAATTTCTGACACTCGATTCGAAACCGTGAATGATCATGAGTTTGTTTTCAGAGGGATGGTTGAAGCGGTACCCCTTAATAGTGAGCCCGTCCAGATCGAAAGAGAGCTTCTCCGCTTTGTGAAAGACCGGCGGGGTTTTTTTGGACGGTTTTCTGAAGGGCGTGCAAAAGATATCGAAGGCTTTTTTGGCGGCTCTTTTTTTGGAGACCACCGCGATCAGGTTCAACTTTGCTCTTATGTAATTAACCGCTAACTTTTGGGCGAATTTCATAGCCACAAAAATACGTATGCAAGTTGTAATCATTGGAACGGGAAATACTGCGCATATACTGGGACGGCTTATCCGACAGGCTGGTCACCAGGTGCTGACGGTGATGGGCCGGAACTTCGAACATGCCCGTGCTCTTGCTGAAATACTGGAGGCAAGACCGGCTTCCCTCGCCGAGGAAATTGACCAGCATGCCCAGGTAGTGCTGTTGGCGGTGGCCGACCAGGCCCTGGAAAATGTAGCCGCGGGCATTCACTTGAAAAAGGGTATTCTGGTGCATACCGCCGGAACAGTGTCTATGAGTGTGCTGAAGAATTCAGCAGCGAATTATGGTGTACTGTATCCGCTGCAAAGCCTTCGCAAAGAAGCAAAAGAATTACCGATGATCCCCTTGCTGGTAGAGGGTAATACGTTGGAAACCCAGACCCTTTTACTTGATTTTGCGGGAAGCTTGTCGGGCCAGGTTCAATTGGCCAATGATGAGCAGCGGCGACACCTGCACCTCTCTGCTATACTCGTCAATAATTTCCCCAATTATCTATATGCCAGGGCTTCCGATTATTGTCGATTGCAGGGAGTTGATTTTAACCTGCTGCTTCCTTTGATTCAGCAAACGGCCAATCGATTGTTTACCCAGCCACCAGCTGAAACACAAACCGGCCCGGCAGTAAGAGGAGATCTGGTTACCATCGAGCGCCATCTGTCGATGCTCGATAACCAGCCCGAATTAAAAAACCTGTATCTATTGTTTACACAATACATACAGGCTTATTTTAAAAGTTGACAGAGCAACGGCCCGGATCCTGAAGTTTAATCGGGGTAAGATTGCATTTTTCACTTCGCGGTTTTCCATTCGTGACTGCGTACTGCCCGGTCTTTATTTCTTATTCCTTATCTCTTTCCCTTTCTCTTTCTGCCCTCACATGGTGAGTTCTTTTTCTTTCTTCCTGATCGATTTCAGCTCTTTCACCCTGGCTTTGGTTTTGTCTTTAGATTTTCCCTTCAATTTCTCTTTCCCTTTCTCAATCCCTTTCTCTTTCTTGTTTCCGTTCAGGTATTTTTCACTGATAATATCCATATGGTGTTCTATATGGCCGGCGACTACAAAACCCAGGGCAGCAGGGGTAATGGCGCTGGTATTGGAGATGCCTTCGCGGAGCAGTTCTTCTTCAGATAATGAGGCGAAGAATTTTTCGGTAGAAGCTCTTAAATCGTCGAATTCTTCAATCATTTCCTTCCACTTGCGGCCGGAGACATTCATGGTAGCACCCCAGCTGTTTTCATCAAAGCCGGGTTGGGCGGCCACGTCTTTGCGGGCAAACCACAACGCTCTTAATACAAATACCCGTTCTGCATCGATGATATGCTGAAGAAGTTGTTTGATGGTCCATTTGTCTTCGGCGTATGCGAAATCAATTTTTTTACGGGGAATATCCTTTAAGAACCTGCGAAATTTCTTAGTGTTCAGCCGGATTGCCTTCAAAAGGTCTTCCTCACTCACTTTATTCACATAGTTCTGAAAATGACCCGGCGCCTGAATATTCGATCTTACAATCATAAAAAGGGAATTTTGACAAAATAAAATAAAAAAGCCGTCCGGGATATGTCCGGACGGCAAATTTAATATTAGACAATCAGCCTTTTTTGTTTTCCAAAACAGGCCTGGGTCTTCTTGTTTTTTCGTTCTGGTTAGTAGTGGGTTCGATCTGGGCGGCCAGCTTGGCTGCCTCGTACACATTGATTACACCCCCTGTCCTGGAGATATCAGACAATTCCACCAGTTCATCGGTTCCCGGGTTCCTTACTTTGAAAGAAGGCTTTTGGGCTGATTTTTCGATGCACTGTTTGATTTGTTCAGGTGTCAGATAGGGGAAGTACGACAATAATAAAGCCGCTGTTCCGGCAACCACCGGCGAAGCCATGCTGGTTCCGTCGAGGCTGCGGTATACATTGCCACCGGGGAAAGTGGAATAGATGCTGGTACCGGGAGCGAAAACATCTACCTGCTCTTTTCCGTAATTGGAGAAATAGGCGGTAAGTCTTTCAGTTTTCTCTGCGCTCGAACTGGCGCCAACGGTGATCCAGTTGGATGCGTGCTTTTGGGTGTTAAGAAGAATGTTATTGGGGAAATTATCGCTGCTGTCGATGTTCACATGGTCGTTTCCGGCCGCGTGTACCAGCAGTACTCCTTTTGAATTGGCATATTCAACGGCTTCGTCCACCCATTTTTTACCAGGTGAGAAACTCTTGCCAAAACTCATATTAATCACTTTGGCTCCGTTGTCTACCGCATACCGAATGGCCAGTGCGATGTCTTTATCATGCTCGTCACCATCAGGTACGGCCCGGAGCATCATGATCTTCACATTGTCTGCCACTCCGTCTACACCTTTGCCGTTCTTCCTGGAGGCAGCAATGATCCCGGAAACGTGTGTGCCGTGCTCACAGGCATCCAGGCTTACCATCACGTTATTATTTCCATACTGGCGGTCATTGATGTCTTTTTCATTGTCACCCACAATCTGGGCGCGATAGGGTACAGGAGCTTTTTCCTTTCTGGCGGCTTTTTCTTCCTCCATTTTCGCAAAACCTTCAAACCCTTCGATGAATTCCTTGTTGGAAATATCCATCATGTTGTTGGCCTTCATCAGGGAAAGAATATAGTTTTTGGCCACCCGTTCTGCCGCATTGGTGGGTTCAAATTTATCGAGATCGTTGCCTGTAAATTCGTCCTTGCCCATGCTCTTGCGCAGGATGCTGTCCTGGCGCTTGGCGATTTTCAGAGCCTGGAACAATTCTATGAGATCTACCGATTCTTCTGCTTCGTTGCCACCTTCGATGGCGGCTTTCGATTTCAGCCACATTTTATACTCGTACAAATCATCTTTCGAAAGCTGGGTGGTGTCGATCGTCTTGCCCTGGTATTTTGGTTTCAGGTCGAAATAAACGCGGGCGCCCTCATAGGAATCCTTTTCCACATTCCGTCCATCTTTGTTCCCTAAAAAATTCCATCCGTAAATATCATCTATATACCCGTTATGATCATCATCGATTCCGTTACCCGGAATTTCGCCCGGATTTCTCCACAAAACATCTTTCAGATCTTCGTGAAGGGTATCCACTCCTGAATCAATGACGGCAACAACTACGGTCTTGCTTTTTAATTTTTTGGTTTGAAAAAAATCATAGGCTTTATCGAGACTGATTCCATATGGTCCATCTTTTTCCCTGTCCATCAGATGCCAACCCTGCGGGGTTCCTCCGCTTTTTCCTTTCACACCGGTTTGAGCAAAAGTGGTATTCACAAGTACGGAAGCGGCAAGCAAACAGAAAGAGGCCAGAAAATGTTTCCTCATGTGTTTTATTGTTTTATGATAAGATGCAGGTGATTACAATTATCGTTGCGTGATTGAAATAATGACAGTCTTTTAGTTATTCATTAACAGGAAAGTTGATGGGCGGTTGTAAAGGGTAACAAATATATAAAAACAAGGCCATGCATGTCTGTTAAATACATGAATGGCCCTGAAATGTTTATACTATGTGATTAATCATTCGCCAATTTCAGCTCCACCCGCCGGTTCTGCGCTTTTCCTTCTGCTGTCTGGTTATCACCAACTGGTTGATCCTGACCAAATCCACGGGCGGTGAGTCTGTCGGCAGTCACTCCCTTCTTAACCAGATAGGCTTTCACTGCATCGGCTCTTTTCTGCGACAGTGCCAGGTTATAGGCCGGCTTACCCACATTGTCGGTATGACCTTCCACTGACAATCGGAATGTTGGATTTTCCTTCAGTACCATGGCCACTTCATCAAGAGAAGCAAATGATTTTGACTGCAGCCTGTCGCTGTTGAGGTCAAAGAAAATATTACGGGCTGCGAAATTCACCTTCTCCACAATTTCCTTTTTGATTTCCGGGCAACCGTTGTTTTCGCGCGTGCCGGCTTCGGTCGGACATTTGTCTTCCTTGTCGTTCAGCCCGTCTCCATCCGTATCCGGAATCGGGCAACCTTTGTATTCGGCGGTACCGGCTTTGGAAGGACAGGAGTCTTCTTCGTCATTGATGCCGTCACCATCGGAGTCGGGTATCGGGCAGCCCTGGTATTTGGCCAGTCCGGGCGTAGTGGGGCATTTATCCTGTTCATCATTGACTCCGTCTTTATCGGTATCAGGCACCGGGCAGCCCTGGTATTTGGCCAATCCGGCTACATCCGGGCACTTGTCAACATTATCGGCAACACCATCGCCATCTTTGTCCGGACAGCCCTGCGTGGCAGCAGTTCCCGGAACCGTGGGGCAGGCGTCTTTGTCGTCCGGAACTCCATCCTTATCCTTGTCCCTGGGCTTTCTTTCAGTTGGCTTGTTGTTGAGCCAGAATCCAACAGAGAGGCCCATCACCTGGTGTTTGAAGGTTCCGTCGTAATCCGCCGTAAAAAAATTGGAGAGTCCCTGGCTGTAAAAGCCGGTAATAAGGATATTCTTCAGTTCAAAGCCTGCACGGGCATTGAATCCGAAATCAAAAGTTCTGGATTTATTCGGAGCATCACCCGTTTCCATGGTGAGTGTTTCCTTCGTGTACTTATTGGTAGTATCCCTGAGTTCGTTGGTGAGCTTGCCGTTGAAGAAAAAGCTCAGGTAAGGCCCTGCACTGAGAAGAAAATTCTTGTTTTTTCCCAGCGGAAGTTTGTAGGCCAGGTTCACGGGAATTTCAATATAGTTGATGCTGAAAGTACTGTTGAACCGAAACGTATCGGTGGTTGACTGGTTGCCTTCCCGGGTTACCTGGTCGTATTTTCTTCCTTTGCTCATATAGAAGATTCCGGGATGTACAAACCAGCGTGTGGAATTACCGACCGGCAGTTCGGCAATCAGCCCGATGTTGATTCCGGATTTCCGGGAATAATAGGGCTTTGTGGTACTATCCCAACCCGGCAGGGAATTGGTTTCTTTAACCGTCGCCCAGTGAGGACCACCGAGCAAACCTACCTTCAACTGGCTGAAACCCGCGAGGCTAAGCAGTGTAGCAATGGATAAAACGTACAGTTTTTTCATATTTTATTGGTCTTGATCACCTGCTAATAACGTTTTATAACCCTTTATATTTTAGGATCATTGGTGAATTCCGGCCACCGGATGAACCGGTTTTTAAGGAGCCGCCATGGGTTCAGTGTTTTCTTTTACCGGCAGGGAGGGTTTCCCTGCATTTTCTTTGTTATGAGCGGGTTAGACAATCGGCAGACAAGCCGTAATTTGCATATTCCAAAACCAACGAATTGAAAAAGACCTGCCTGCTGCTGCTCTGGCTTTGTTTTGCCCTTACTTCTTTCGCCCAAAAAAAGAATGCGGATTACCGGATCCACATCCGCAAGACGGCAGATCCTGTGCAGGTCGACGGAAATGATTCCGACCCGGCCTGGCAGCAGGCCGAACCGGCTTCCCATTTTTACATGGTGTTGCCCATGGATACCAGCCATGCACGTGTGAATACCGAGGTAAAGATGACCTATGACCAGGAAAACATCTACCTGCTGGCCATCTGTTATCATGATCAGGGGCAACGATACATGGTGGAATCGCTGAAGCGTGACTTCACTTTCGGCAAGAACGATAATTTTCTTTTGTTCATGGATCCTTTTGAAGATCTCACCAACGGTTTCGCTTTTGGCGCCAGTGCGGCCGGAGCGCAATGGGATGGCATGATGTATGAAGGAGGCAAGGTGGATCTCAGCTGGGACAACAAATGGACCTCGTCGGTACAGAACTATGCCGACCGGTGGATTTTTGAAGCAGCCATTCCTTTCAAAACCATCCGGTACAAGCCCGGCATCCGTGAATGGGGGATCAATTTCAGCCGGCTTGATATCACCAAGGCAGAAAAATCTAGCTGGACACCCATACCCAGACAGTTTCCCACCGCTTCACTCGCTTATACAGGAACGTTAGTATGGGATGAGCCGCCCCCTTCTGCAGGTTCCAATATTTCCATTATTCCGTATGTGCTGGGAGGGCTGAGCAAGAACTATGAAACAAAAAAATCCGCCGATTATCGTAAAGACATCGGCTTGGATGCCAAGATCGCGCTGACTTCATCGCTGAACCTCGATCTTACGGTGAACCCTGACTTCTCACAGGTGGAAGTGGATCGTCAGATCACCAACCTCGACCGTTTTGAATTGTTTTTCCCGGAGAGACGTCAATTTTTTCTCGAAAACGGAGATCATTTTTCCAATTTCGGCTATTCGTCCATCCGCCCTTTCTTCTCCCGCAGAATTGGATTGAACGCTCCCATCAGGGGTGGCGCCAGGCTCAGCGGAAAACTCAACAAGTACTGGCGGCTGGGCGTAATGGACATGCAGACAGGCGCGGTAGATTCCATTGGCCTGCCCGCACAGAATTTCGCCGTAGTGGCACTGCAGCGAAAGATTTTTTCCCGCTCCAACATTGGCTTTATTTTTATCAACAAACAATCCCTTAACTATAACGGACCCGATTCCGGCAAGCAGGCTTACAGTTCCTACAATCGCAATGCAGGCTTTGAATACAACCTCGCTTCCTCCAACAATTTGTGGACAGGCAAATTCATGGCGCTGAAATCATTCAGCCCGGGCAGTTCCGGCAAGGATTGGGTACAGGCAGCCAATCTGCAATATGCGAGCCGCAAATGGGTGATTGCCTGGCAACATGAATACGTAGGGAAGAACTACAACGCCGAGGTGGGATACGTGCCCCGGAAAGATTACATCCGGATCAACCCGGTTATTTCCTATCTCTTTTTTCCCAAATCAGGGCCGGTGGTCAGTCATGGCCCCAAAATATCAGCGAGTTATTATTTCAATTCCCGATGGCGCCGGACGGATCATGAAAATTTCATGATCTACTTCGTCAACTTTCGCAACCAGGCCGTGCTCGACGGATGGATTGCGGAAGACTATGTTGAATTATTGAATCCATTTGATCCTACCAATTCAGGGAAGGATACCCTGGCCCGGGGCACCAGGCATTACTGGAAAGCCTTCGGACTGGAATATTTTTCCAAACCCCAGTCGCGGTTTACCTACAGCCTTTCCACCCGCTTTGGCGGCTTCTATGCCGGTGGCACCCGATCCAATGTAAGCCTGGAACTTGGGTACCGGTTTCAACCATTTGTGAATATCGCCATCAGTACCAATTACAACCATATCGATATGCCTGCCCCCTGGAAGGTGACCGACCTCTGGCTGGTGGGACCGAGAGTGGATCTGACCATGACCAACAAATTATTTCTTACCACGTTTATTCAATACAATAACCAGTTGAAGAATATGAACGTGAACACCCGCTTTCAATGGCGTTACCGGCCGGCCTCCGACCTGTTCATCGTGTATACCGATAACTACCTGCCTTACCCGTTCTCCGTGAAGAACCGCGCGGTGGTATTGAAATTTACCTACTGGTGGAATTTGTAGGGATGGCTTATTCAAGCGATGACCGCCCGATGAGCAGCGCCTCCTCAAACAGAAAAGCAAGTATCCATCCGAGTGATACACCCGCCGCATAACAGAGCAGATCGCTCCACTGGAAACCCTGTCCCAGTAACAGTTGTCCGACGAATGTGTGTCTCAGCTCAACGATCCAGGATGCCTGGTATAGTTGCGACAATTCTACCAACACCCCAAACAGGTAAGTTACTCCTGCCGTTTTTATACGGCTCCAATGGGGAACTGCGATGCGGATCAGCAGGAAAAAGAGGGTGGCCCACAAGGTGTCGCCGCCGAATTCTGCAATAAAGGAAGGGAAAAGTGATGGGATCTTTCGGGTAGCCAATCCCAATGGGATGATGATGGACACCATCAGTAAATAAGATATTCTCAATTTCATATGGCTGTAACGAAGCAGGGGCATGACAAGGAATGATAAAGTACTGTAATGATCAGGAACGTTTTTTCAGACGGATGGCCTCTGTTTTACGGGCCAGCAATTTCATCCTGAACTTCCGGTTTTGTGAAAGGAAAATCGCTTTGGTTCCCGCTGCCGGTGGAATATACGTGGCAGGCGGACATTGGGGCGATGCCGCTCTTCTAGAGGAGGGAGCTCCCTGTGCAATAATTTTGGACTGCGCAAAAATCATCAGCCCGGAGAGTACCATGCCCTTGTATATCCATTGCTTAAGCCAGGAGCTCCTGCTAACCTGCTGGCCTGAATCAGGCTTTCCGGTGTGAGCAGGTTCAAGCTGTGTGGTTAAAAACCTGCCACACACCGTTCCTTCGGGAAACTGATCAAGATAAAGTTGAATGCCGGAATCACTGTGTGAGGTGAAATCGATTACCTGTTTCTGGCACAAGCGGCAAAACCTTCCTTCTTCGGTTTTGCGCATTTCAGACCAGTTTTCGTGACAGGGATGTGGAATGTAGAGGTCGGCCATACAGTTTGGTTTGTTGTCAAGTTACATCTGTAACCAGGCGATATAACGACAAGCGACTCCGTTTATCCTGTCTTTGTAAATATTTAACAAAAAAAACACGCTTTTTGAAGCGTGGTTTTTCGATATGATTTACTGGTTTCAGAGATCGAACTTGATGCCCTGTGCCAGTGGAAGTTTGGAGGAATAGTTGATGGTATTGGTTTGCCGGCGCATATAATTTTTCCAGGCATCGCTTCCGCTTTCTCTTCCTCCGCCGGTTTCTTTCTCTCCTCCGAAAGCTCCACCAATCTCGGCACCGGAAGTGCCAATATTGACGTTAGCGATACCGCAATCACTGCCACCTGCTGAAAGGAAGTGTTCAGCTTCCCGTAAATTCAATGTCATGATAGAAGAGGAGAGACCCTGAGGTACGCCATTTTGAATAGCGATCGCTTCTTCGATGGTATTGTAGCGAAGCAGGTAGAGGATGGGTGCGAATGTTTCATGTTGTACAATGGCATAGCCGGGTTCGGCTTCCGCAATGCAGGGTTTTACGTAGCAGCCGCTTTCATATCCGTCACCGTTCAGTACGCCACCTTCCACTACAAATTTTCCTCCTTCCTTTTTGCATTTGCCAATGGATTCTTCATAGAGTCGAACGGCGTCTTTGTCTATCAGCGGGCCCACATGATTTTTTTCGTCCAGCGGGTTGCCGATGCGCAACTGACGATAGGCATTCACCAGTTTTTCTTTGACTGATTCATAAATACTATCGTGAATGATCAAACGCCGGGTGGAGGTGCAACGTTGGCCTGCAGTGCCCACGGCGCCAAATACCGCACCTGTTATGGCGATGCTCAGATCGGCGTCTTTGGAAATGATGATGGCATTGTTGCCGCCGAGCTCCAGCAGCGCTCTGCCCAGTCTTTCTCCTACAGCAGCGCCTACGGCTTTGCCCATACGGGTTGATCCGGTGGCCGATACCAAGGGAATACGCGCATCGTGGCTGATCATTTCACCCAGCGCTCTTTCGCCGATAACAATATTGCTCACTCCTTCGGGTACGTTGTTTCGGGAAAATACTTCTTCCACGATATGCTGGCAGGCAATGGCGCAAAGTGGTGTTTTCTCGGAAGGTTTCCAGATGCATACGTCTCCGCAAATCCAGGCCAGCATGCTGTTCCAGCTCCATACCGCCACCGGGAAATTGAAGGCAGATATGATTCCCACAATACCCAGGGGATGCCATTGTTCATACATCCGGTGGGCGGGCCGCTCGCTGTGCATGGTTAGCCCGTGCAACTGGCGGGAGAGGCCTACCGCGAAATCGCAGATGTCGATCATTTCCTGCACTTCTCCCAGTCCTTCCTGCAGGCTTTTTCCCATTTCATAGGATACCAGTTTGCCCAGGGGCTCTTTATATTGACGTAACGCTTCGCCCAGCTGGCGTACCACTTCTCCTCTTTTGGGAGCAGGCCAGTTTCTCCATTCTTTGAAAGCTTCCGTGGCTTTGTGAACTACCTGTTCGTAAGCCGCTTTATCGGCAGAACCTGTTGAAGCTATTTTTTTTCCATCTACCGGAGAAAAGGAATCAATCAGTGGCGCGTTGGTTTCTACCCAATTTTTACCGGTAGATACCCCTTTGTTCACCTGTTCAATTCGTAATTGTGCGAGAAAGTCCATAGACATGTTTTTAAGCGATGCAAAGGTAGGAGATTTGCGTATGGTTTACAGTTGGTTTGCGGTTTGCTGTTTACGGTTTCTACTGTTTGAGTGCAAACTGGTACGTCTCTCTTTTTAATATTGCTCAGATTCGTTTGGAAAGTCTTTGCTTTTTACATCGCTGATGTAGTGCTGAACGGCGCCGGTGATCTGGTCGTGCAGGTTCAGGTAAGTTCGAAGGAAGCGGGGTTTGAATTCTGTATTGATCCCCAGCAGATCGTGCATAACCAGTACCTGGCCATCGCAGTCGCCGCCTGCGCCGATGCCGATGGTGGGGATATGAATGCTTTGCGACACTTCGCCCGCCAGTTTAGCAGGTATTTTTTCCAGAACTATTCCAAAGCAGCCGGCCCTTTCCAGGAGTTTGGCATCATTTCTCAGTTTGCGCGCTTCTTCTTCTTCCCGGGCGCGTACCGAGTAAGTCCCGAATTTATAGATCGATTGCGGCGTAAGCCCGAGGTGTCCTAAAACAGGGATGCCCGCTGCCACGATGCGGGTGATGGATTCCACTACTTCTTCCCCGCCTTCCAGTTTTATAGCATGAGCGCCGGTTTCTTTCATGATCCGGATGGCCGAATGCAAAGCTTCGTTGGGATTGGACTGAAAGGAACCGAACGGAAGATCTACTACTACCAGGCACCGATTGATGCCTCTGATTACCGAAGAAGCATGATAGATCATCTGATCGAGCGTGATGGGCAGGGTGGTTTCGTGGCCTGCCATTACATTGGAGGCCGAATCGCCTACCAGGATCACATCTATTCCTGCTGCATCGAATATGCGGGCGAAGGAAAAATCATATGCTGTGATCATGGAGATCTTTTCACCGGACTGCTTCATTTTCTGAAGCGTGTTGGTCGTAATTTTCTTGATTTCTTTCTGAACAGACATGCAGAGTAATTTTAAGAGTGAGCGGAGGAATATGGCTCTGCATTAGAATAAAACATATTCTGACACCGTAAAGGAGAGCTAAATTAGGAATAATAATGAAATCGGCGATACCGTTCGAATAACACCGGTTACAGGAGCGCTGCCTGGGCTTTTTTCTTTTCTACATACAGGTGCTGGATCAATCCGTCGGCCAGTCCGATCTTGGGCACGTAGATCTCTTCTATATTGGCCCAGCGCATTACGTTGATGTAGATCTGCAGGGCAGGTACAATTACATCGGCGCGGTCTTCGCGCAGATGGTAAATACGAACCCGGTCGGCAACCGAGAAGCTGTTGAATTCCTTGTAATAATCCTTCAGCAGATCCAGCTGGAGCGGCTTGCCTTCCTTTCTTTTTGAAATGGAAAATACCTTGTTGATGTTTCCACCCGATCCGATCGCAATAATATCATCGGAGTGGCCTTTTGTTTCTTTTTTGATGAATTCTTTCATTTCATCCCAATGCGATTCAGTGACCTGGTCTTTCAATAAACGGATGGTTCCGATATTAAAGGATCGTTTGAAAACCAGTTTGCCATCCGCAAAAAAAGTAAGCTCGGTGCTGCCGCCGCCCACATCAATGTAGAGGTACGAATGGTTTTTGTCCATGTTTTCCGCCACATGGTTTTCATAGATCAGGCTGGCTTCCAGGTCTCCGGAAATGACTTCTATTTCAATCCCTGTCTTTTCGCGAATGCGATCAATGATACTGGCCGCGTTGGAGGCGTCTCGCATGGCTGAAGTGGCGGCAGCTTTCAGGTTCGCTTTGGGAACGCCGTAGGCGTCCAGCAGGTGGCTGTAAGCCAGCATCGTGTTTAATATCATCATTTCCCGTTCGGGAGAGATTTGCTTTTTCTCGAAAACATCGAAGCCCAGCCGGAGCGGCACTCTCACCAGGTTGATCTTCTGGAATTGCGGGCTCCCGTCTTCGGTGAAAATTACATCGGAGATCAATAATCTTGCTGCGTTACTGCCTATATCAATTGCTGCCAGCCTCATGGGTTAATTCAATTTTTCAAATCAGGCCGGGATGGATTCGGTGGTAGTTACCATGGGCACCAGGCTCGATTTGTCGATCGTTTTTTGGTGCAGGTAATTATAGATTTCCACCTGGGAGCGAATTTTTTTCTTGTTCCTTTCCTTTACATACCGGTTTACCAGATCGTTGTCCAAAATTCTGGCTTTTACATTGTCGCTCAATTGAATCTCCAGAATATTTTTCAACACTTTTTTAATATTCTCATCCAGGATAGGGCAGGTAGCCTCCACGCGGTGGTCAAGATTCCTCACCATCCAGTCGGCGGAGGAGATAAATACTTTCTCGTCTCCATTGTTATGAAAAATAAACACGCGGGCATGTTCGAGGTACTCGTCCACAATGCTGATCGCCTTTACCGGGAATTTGAATTTCTTGTTTTCAGTGAGCATACAGCAAATGCCGCGGATGATCAGTTTTACTTCCACACCTGCCTTGGCAGCTTCGGTCAGAAAGGTGATCAGCTCTTCATCAGACAGGGAGTTCATCTTCAGAATGATCGATGCCGGCTTGCCCGCCCGGGCGTTTTTGGTTTCGCGTAGGATAAGCTTTCGTAATTCCTTGCGAAGACCAACCGGGCAGGGAACTATGGTTTTGCAGGTTTTCAGGAGGGCAGACGCAGCATCCGTTCTTGATTTTTCCAGGTAGCTGAAGATCCGGTTTACATCGGCCATGATAAACCGGTCGGAAGTGAGCAGGCAATGATCGCCATACAGCGTCGCGGTTTTTTCGTTCAGGTTACCGGTGCTTACAAACCCGTAATGCACCGTGGTATTCCTGAGTCTTTTTTTGATCAGGCAGATCTTGGCATGAACTTTCAGATCGGGGATACTGATCAGCACTTTTACTCCTTCTTCTTCCAGTCTTTCCTTCCAGTCGAGGTTGGCTTCTTCTTCAAACCGCGCCCGCAGCTCCAGCATCACCGTTACTTCTTTTCCATTTCTGACCGCGTTGATCAGGGTGTTGACAATTTTTGAATTACTGGCCAGCCGGTAGGCCGTGATCTTGATGGATTTCACATCCGGATCGATGGCCGCTTCCCGGAGCAGGTCAATTACCGGGTTGAACGAGTGATAAGGAAAGTTGAGAAGGATATCGTGTTCGGAAATAACGTCCGTTACACGAATCGCATTCCTTAGCAAGGGATGTTGAAATGGTTTTTTTCTTTGCCCTTTTCGCTGAAATACGTCCGGAAAATCCATGAAGTGCCTGAAGTTATGAATTCTTGCTCCCGGGATCACGTTTTCGAGTTTGGTGAGGTTGAGTCTCTTCAGCAGGTATCGCAGTAATTCAGGATCCATGTCCTGGTCGTACAGAAACCGGACGGGTTTTCCCTTGCGCCTGTTCTTGATGCCTTTCTGGATTTTCTGAATAATAGTGGTTGAGATATCCGTATCGATGTCCAGTTCCGCATCCCTGGTTACTTTGAACAGCCAGGATCCGAATCGGTCGTATCCGAAATACGAAAAGATATTGCGCAGGTTGAAGCGGATCACATCTTCCAGCAGTATAATATTATGTTCTCCCGGCGGAGAAGGCAATTGAAGAAAACGGCCCAGCACTCTCGAGGGCACTTCAATGATGGCGAACTTTCTTTTCTGGCTACCATCTTTACGGGATAGCACTACGCCCAGGAAAATGGATTTTTCACGCAGATAGGGGAAGCTCGGGATGCTCTCGATCATCAGGGGGATGATGTTCGATCTTACTTCTTCTTCGAAATAGGTCTGAACATATTTCTGTTGTTCCTTGGTCAGCTGCCTTTCGTTGACCAGGGTGATCTTTTCTTTTTCCATTTCTTCCCGGATCCCTTTCCAGATCCGGCCGAACTCTTCCTGCTGTTCTATCACTATTTCCTGGATCTGTTGCAGGATTTTGCCCGGCTCATGTTCCAGGTGCATATTCTTCAGCTTGTTTCCGTACTCAGCCATTCTTTGGAGAGTGGCTACCCGAACGCGAAAGAATTCATCGAGATTATTGGAGAAGATACCCAGGAATTTTACCCTTTCCCGCAGAGGAACCGTAGGATCGGCAGCCTCCTGCAAAACCCTGGCATTGAACGACAACCAACTGATATCCCTGGCAATTGTTTTCCTCTTCATGGAAGGCATTTATTCAGATTTGGCCAAAATTGACATATAAAAAAGGGAGTTCAAATTAAGGAATTATTAATTGTGGCGAGGCCGTTTTGGAAAATGATAACATTGCTAAATCTGTGAATATCAGCAAAAAAGCAGGAGGTCAGTGGAAAGTGTTCATTCCCCGAGTTGCCGGCCTTGCAGGAGTGAGAGTATAGTGAGAAGATAATCAGGATGTTGCGAAAGCTGCTGTAAGGAAAGGTATTCAGGAGATCTTTCTGGTGAATTAACCATAGCTTCGCGAGCAAATAGTTGAGATTTCCAAGACGACTTAATTCACAGGTGTTGAGAATTTTATCAAAAAAAATCTCATTTTAGTTTGCTCGTTAGCTATATTTCCCGACCTTTGCCGTCCGAAATTTTTCGGGATTAAATAATTGAATCATGGCAAGAGTATGTCAAGTGACAGGAAAAGTACCGGTTACCGGCAACAAAGTGTCACACTCTAACATCAAGACCAAGCGCCGTTTTCTTCCTAACCTGCAAAGCAAGCGTTTTTTCCTGGCTGAAGAAGACAGGTGGGTAACTTTGAAGGTTTCTACTGAGGCAATCCGTACTATCAACAAGAGAGGATTGTACAATGTGGTGAAAGAACTGAGAGCGAGAGGTGAAAAAATCTAACACTAAGTATTAAAAAGCTATACGATGGCAAAGAAAGGTAACAGGGTTCAGGTGATTTTAGAATGCACTGAGCACAAGAACAGTGGTCAGGCCGGCACAAGCCGTTATATCACCACCAAGAATAAGAAAAACACTCCTGAGCGTCTGGAATTGAAAAAATACAATCCCATCCTCAAGAAAGTGACTGTTCACAAAGAGATCAAGTAATCAGTGTGCAAATTTGCAAATCAACTTTGCAACTGAAGAGAGGACCCTTTGCACATCTGGGCATTAACTAATTATTCAAATAACTTACCATGGCAAAAGCAGCAAAAACGGCGATCAAGACCAAAGACCAGAAGGCCGCAGCCGAAGCTAAGAACTGGACTAAAGTGATCAAAGCTGTACGCAGCCCCAAGACCGGCGCTTATACCTTCAAGGAAGCGATCGTTCATAAGGACAAGATCAAAGATTATCTCGCCCAGAAATAATGGAGCGTTCATGATAATAAGGAAAAGCTGTTCTTGCTGGGACAGCTTTTTGTATTTTAGATACTCAATCTTTATTCGATGAGTTTTTTTGGAAAACTGTTTGGTAAAAAGGAAAAGGAATCGCTCGATCAGGGTTTGCAAAAGACCAAGGAGAGCTTTCTTTCCAAGATCACCAAGGCTATTGCGGGCAAGAGCACTGTTGATGAGGAAGTACTGGACAACCTGGAAGAGGCGCTGGTAACAGCCGATGTGGGGGTCGATACTACGGTCAGGATCATTGAAAGAATCGAAGCCCGGGTAGCCAAAGACAAATACGTCAGCACGGCGGATCTGAACAAACTGCTGCAGGATGAAATTGTGAGCATCCTGGTAGATGCCCCGGAACAAAATTCCTATACATTTCAATCCGAACTTCCTGCCAGGCCTTATGTCATCCTGGTGGTAGGAGTAAACGGTGTGGGAAAAACTACAACCATTGGTAAGCTGGCCTATAATTTTAAGAAAGCCGGAAAATCAGTTTTGCTGGGTGCGGCCGATACCTTCCGTGCGGCTGCGGTTGACCAGCTTACGGTATGGAGTGAAAGAGTGGGTGTGCCGATTGTAAAACAGGGGATGGGAGCAGACCCGGCTTCTGTAGCTTTTGACACTGTTCAGAGTGGTGTTTCCCGGAATGCCGATGTTGTCATCATAGATACTGCGGGCAGATTGCATAATAAGGCTCACCTGATGGATGAGCTGAACAAAATCAAAAGAGTCATTCAGAAACATATTCCCTCCGCACCTCATGAAGTATTGCTGGTGCTGGATGGATCCACCGGTCAGAATGCGCTGGAACAGGCCAAACATTTCACGGCCACGACAGATGTAACCGCCCTGGCCATTACCAAACTTGACGGAACTGCCAAAGGTGGCGTAGTATTGGCCATTGCCAACCAATTCAAAATTCCCGTAAAATTTATTGGAGTCGGAGAAAAAATGGAAGACCTCCTGGTCTTCGACAAACATGAGTTTGTGGATAGTCTGTTTTCATTGAGCAAATAATAGTTTGAAGTTTGCAGTTTGCGGTTTGCTGTTCTGGATTTAATACCAAACTGCAAACAGCAAACCGCAAACCTTGGATTTAGATTATTTAAAAGTGTACCTGATCGCAAATCCACCCCAGGCTCCTTCGAAGTAGGAGTAACCGGTGAAAGTGAACGACGGTTGCCAGTCGAGACTGAGATTGAGAGGTGCACCGCTGATCTTGTAATCAAGCCCGATTACTCCATCCACGCCAATCTGAACACCATGATCGCGATAAGGATAACGGTTTTTCCAGTCGCTGTTCCAGAAACCGATATGCGCACCGGGGCCAACATACCATTTCAGCCCTTCGGCGCCTTCAATGTCTCCATGAATTTCATACAAACCCGTAAATCGGGCGCCATAATTCCAGAAAGAGGCCAGCCCTTCCAGTGCCGTTTTTGAATTCGTAAAATGCTTGATAGAGATGGCTCCGGGATAGAATTTCACACCGAGAGCGGTTTGGTATTCGGAGCCGTTGGCTTGTCCGAATGAAGTACCTGCTACTGCAGTAACCAGTAACAATACGGTCAGGATTTTTTTCATAAATAGTCAATTGATTTCGACCCACCTTAAGTAAAAACTATGCCATTTTTAGTTAGGTACTTGTAAATCATTCTCCGTAATCGAATTAGATCGGGAAGAGGCGACATAAAGATAAAAAAGACCGACCATGCCTGACAAAATGGAACCGGTGAGTATGGCGATTTTGGCGGAATTGATCAAGTAAGTATCGCTGAATGCAAGATTGGCAATGAAGATGGACATGGTGAACCCGATACCGGACAGGATTGCAGCACCCAGCAGGTGATGCCAGGTTGATGACAGTGGCATGGTACTGATACCAGCCCTGATCATGATCCAACTGAAGAGTGTAATGCCCACCGTTTTTCCCACAAAAAGACCCAGGATGATGCCCAGGCTGTCGGGGCTCGTCAACTCATGAACCCATCCGCTCATCAAAGGAATACCGGTATTGGCAATGGCAAAGAGGGGCAGAATGAAAAAGGCCACTGGTTTATGAAGGGCATGCTGAAGCCGGTAGGAAGGGCCACCTTCCTGCTGGGCATCTTTTTCGGTAAAAGGAATGGCGAATGCCAGCATTACCCCGGAAATGGTAGCATGTACACCCGATTGCAGCATGCAATACCACATCACTACACCGGGAACCAGGTAGAAGATCAGTTTGTGAACCCTCAACCTGTTCATCACCAAAAGACCGATGAAAATAGCCAGAGCGGCTGCCAGGTAACCCCAGGCAATTCCCGAGCTGTAAAAAAATGCAATCACGAGAATGGCTCCGAGATCGTCGATGATGGCCAGGGCGGTCAGAAATATTTTCAGGGAAGGGGGAATGCGGTTTCCCAGCAACGAAAGCATACCGAGTGCGAAGGCAATGTCTGTAGCCATTGGGATGCCGAAACCATTTACGGTTGGAGTGTTGCGGTTAAAGAAGTAATGAATGCCTGCCGGCACGAGCATTCCGCCAACAGCAGCGGCAACAGGTAACAGCGCATTGCGGATTTCCTTCAATTCCCCGGCATAAATTTCCCTTTCAATTTCCAGCCCGATCATCAGGAAGAATATTGCCATCAGACCATCATTGATCCACTGTTCCAGCGAGTAATTCAAATGCAGGAAGGCAAAGGAAGCGTCGAGTTTTGAATGAAGCAGGTGAATATATTGTTCACCCCATGCCGAATTGGCCAGAACCATCGATAAAATGGTGCAGAAAAGCAGTACGAGCCCTCCGGCACGTTCACTGTCAAAAAAATTCCTGAAGGTCCTGGTCAGTTGCAGGATCGGCATGCTCTTTTTTTGCAAATATATTTATTCAGGGCGAGAGCTGGTTTAACCATCGCAGCGCTGTGAAGAGCGGAGCATCATCGTCGGGCGTTCCATAGCTGACGATATCGGGATAAAGGCGACCGGCATGAATTTTTCCGTGGCGATCGGCCTCCTGGCAGATCGTTAATACCAGCATGGATTGATCGGAAAGAGTATAGGTGGCATTGGCGGTGGTATAGCCGGCAGAAGATTCACCAATGAACTTCACATGGTCGAGTCCCTTGAAGGCGAGCGCCACTATTTCACCCGAGCTCGCGGTGTTGTTATTCATTAACACCGCAATTTTTACCGGTTTGCTTTTTAACTGGTACTGAACGCTTGTTTTGCATCGCTCCGATTTTCCCTGCCATGCCGAACCCAGCTGGTAACTGAAAGGTACTTTTTCCTGGTTGCGTACAAAGTAACCGCATACGCCTTCACCGAGAAGGGGCCCGAGCCCGGCCAGCATGGGCCAGCAATTGCCTCCCTTGTTGTTTCTTACATCCACAATCCACCGGGTGATGTTGATTTCATCCATCCGGGCGATCAGGCTTTGAATGCTGTCGGCTATCAGCGAACCCAATTTTTCGTCGGAGGTATTGATCCAGGGAATAGAAATGTATCCGACAGAATCGGGAAGGATATTGGTACCTATCTTACCCATTAGTGCGCTGAGAGCAGGCTTTTCTTTCAGTAAACTCGTTTCATTGCGGTATTCAAATGCGCGGAGAGTGGGCATGATGAAGCTGTGTTTTTCCTTTATCTCCCGGAAACACCAGTTGATGGCTTCGTAAGCGTCTTCACATTTCAGGCTGGCCAGTTTTTCGCGTGCGGCGGCCTTGAGTGTATCCCAGTTCACGTACTGCTTGCGGTAATAATTCTTTTGCATCAGGGTGAAAGCTTCTTCCAGTAAACGACTTGCGTTTTGAACACAGGCCGACTGCGCGCTATCCACCCCCGCCGAGTTGTTGGTGGCGATAGCAGATTGTGCCATTCCATTGACAGATAATACAAGCACGAAGAGCAAGACTACATATCGCATGAGAAATGGTTATTAAGATTTCCCGGTCTGTTTATTGAAACAGAATGAGACGCAGGTGGTTAAGGATTCCACAGACAAGTTCCCGAAAAATTTACAAATGAGGGGTAGGAAGGCACTCTGCGGCGGGTTCCGTACTTTTGCACCGCATGAAAACGAGAAGTTTAAAGAAGGACAAGGTCAACATTATCACCCTGGGCTGCAGCAAGAACATGGTGGACAGCGAAGTGCTCAGTGGACAGCTGAAAGCCAATGAGATAGAGGTGGTTCATGAAAATGAACAGAAGGATCACAACATCGTGGTGGTCAACACCTGCGGGTTCATTGAAAAGGCCAAGGAAGAGAGCATCAATACCATTCTCGACCAGGTGGCCCTGAAACAAAAGGGCAAGCTCGACAAAGTATATGTTACCGGCTGCCTGAGCCATCGCTACCGGGATGATCTGGAAAAGGAAATTCCGGAAGTAGATGCCTGGTTTGGAACGATGGAGCTTCCGCTGATTCTTAAAAAATTCGAAGCAGATTATAAAGCTGAATTACTCGGTGAGCGGCTGCTGGCCACTCCCCAGCATTATGCCTATCTGAAGATTTCGGAAGGCTGTAACAGAACCTGTTCGTTCTGTGCCATCCCGCTGATGCGTGGTGCACATCAAAGCCGTTCGATTGAAGACCTGGTGAAAGAGGCGGAGTCGCTGGTAAAAAAAGGAGTGAAAGAGATCATGCTCATCGCCCAGGAATTGACTTACTACGGTCTCGATCTGTACAAGAAAAGAATGCTGCCTGATCTGTTACACAGGCTGGCAGACGTAAAAGGCCTGGAATGGATCCGGTTGCATTATGCTTATCCTCATAAATTTCCCATGGAAGTGCTGGACGTTATGAAGGAAAGAAACAATATCTGCAAATACCTGGATATACCGCTGCAGCATGCCGCCAACAATATGCTCAAAGCGATGAAACGCCAGATCACCCGCGAGGAGATTGAAGAATTGCTGGATGCCATACGTGAAAAAGTACCTGGTATCTGCATTCGTACGACACTGATCACCGGCTTCCCCGGAGAAACACTGGAAGACGTGGAGGAACTAAAACAGTTTCTTCAAAGGCAACGGTTCGACAGAGTTGGTATTTTTACCTACAGCCATGAAGAAGGTACTTCCGCGTATGAACTGGAAGATAATATTCCAGCCGCTGAAAAAGAACGCAGGGCGCAGGAGATCATGGAAGTGCAGCAGGATATCAGTTACGAAAAAAATGCCGCAAAGGTAGGGCAGGTTTTCAAAGTACTCATCGATAAGAAAGAAGCAGGGCGATACCTCGGAAGGACGGAGTTCGACAGTGTGGAAGTAGACAATGAAGTAGTGGTGAACAGCCAACGGGTTCTTCAACCGGGGGATTTTGTAACCGTGAAAATTACCAGGGCTTATGATTACGATCTGGAAGGTGATGTCATTGAGTAATGACAACCCCTGCCGCAATCAACCATCGATTTCAACCATTTGGCATGATCAATGAACAACACAATCCCTGGAAGATCAAAACTGAGCGGGTGGTATATGATAATCCCTGGATAGAAGTGACCGATTACCAGGTGATCAATCCTTCGGGGGGCGACGGTATCTATGGGAAAGTTCATTTCAAGAACCTGGCTGTTGGCGTGATTGCCCTTGATGAAGATCATCATACCTGGCTGGTCGGCCAGTTTCGGTTCGTACTGAACCAATACAGCTGGGAAATTCCGGAAGGTGGCAGTTTGACCGGCACAGACCCTCTGGAATCGGCCAAAAGAGAGTTGATGGAAGAGACCGGATTGGAAGCCGCTTATTGGAAGCCCATTCTGCAAATGCATCTTTCCAATTCCGTCAGCGATGAACTGGCCATTGTATACCTGGCGCGTCAATTGAAACAGGGTCAATCGGCACCGGAAGAAACAGAAGAGCTGGCCATACGGCGGCTTCCTTTCGAGGAAGTTTACCAGATGGTGTCGCGAGGCGAGATTTCCGATTCGATAACGGTAGCCACTGCATTAAAAGTTAAACTCATGCTGCTTCATGGAGAGATTTCATAAAAAACCCGCCCCTAAAAAAAGTTCGCTGATCGTTGGCAGGCAACCGCTGGTAGAAGCGATGCAATCCGGGCGTGCCATTGACAAGATCCTGTTTCAGCAGAACGTTAGTGGGCCCTCGATCGGGGACATACGAAAGCTGGCAAAGGAAAAAAATATTCCGATACAGCAGGTTCCGGTGGAAAAATTAAATGCCATGACCCGCGCCAGTCACCAGGGAGTCATTGCTTTTGCCGGACTGGTGAATTACCTGGACCTGCAACAGGTAATTGATCATGTGGTAGGAGAAGGCGGTACCCCGTTAATGGTAATGCTGGATGGAGTAACGGATGTAAGAAATATCGGGGCGATTGCCCGCAGTGCCGTTTGTTGCGGCGCGCAGGCGCTGATCATACCCGACAAAGGAGTAGGGGCTTTGAACGAAGAAGCCATGAAATCGTCGGCTGGCGCGTTAGAGAAAATCAATGTGGTGCGGGTAAACAGCCTGATGAAAGCCGTGGATACTCTCCACCTGAATGGCATCAAGGCGTATGCTTCCGAAATGACGGCCTCCGAACCGATCTATGAAACCGGGTTCCGCGAACCCTGTTGTATTGTGATGGGTAGTGAAGACAAAGGCGTATTTCCGGCACTTATGAAGATATGCGATGGAAACATCCGTATCCCCATGACCGGAAATTTCGAATCGCTGAATGTGTCTGTGGCCGCGGGGATCATTTTGTATGAAGCCATGAAGCAACGGATCACCGGATAAATATCTACTGTTAAGTGCAGCCGAAAAATATGACTCAACATTCCCTTTTGAAGCTGATTGAATGCCCCCGCGATGCGATGCAGGGCTGGAAGAGTTTTATTCCTACGGAAAAAAAGGTGGAATATGCCAAAGCCCTGCTGAAAGTAGGATTTGATACATTGGATGTGGGCAGCTTTGTTTCGGCCAGGGCGATACCGCAAATGGCAGATACGGCACAGGTATTGGAACAGCTCGAAGGGGTGGAATCCCATACACGATTACTTGTGATTGTCGCTAACCAGCGAGGCGCCGAGGAAGCCTGCCGTTTTCCACAGGTGCGCTACCTGGGTTTTCCCTTTTCGGTATCCGAAACGTTTCAGCTAAGAAATACCAATAGTACCATGGCCGTGTCTCTCGACCGGGTAAAGGAGATACAGGAGCTTTGTGTGAATAACAACAAGGAACTGGTGATCTATATTTCCATGGGGTTTGGGAACCCTTACGGAGATCCTTATTCGCCGGAATGGGTTTACGACTGGGTGCACTGGATATCGCAACTGGGAATCCGGATCATCTCCCTGGCCGATACCGTTGGGCTGGCAACGGCCGCACAGGTTTCCGTTATTTCGCGCAAGCTGGTTGAAGAGCTTTCGGATCATGAAATAGGTGTTCATTTGCATTCCACTCCTGCCAACCGGGAAGAAAAAATCGCAGCCGCCTGGGAAGCTGGCATTCGCCGCTTTGATGGCGCGCTCAAAGGTATCGGCGGATGCCCGATGGCCAACGACGAACTGGTCGGAAACATGGATACGGAATGGATGATCCGGTATTTTGGAACTCATCAGGCATTGCCCCATCTTTCGATGGACGATCTGCGTCATTGTCTGGTGCTGGCCAATGAAATTTTTACTTCCTAAAAGAATTGACAGATGGATTTCCAGGTACCGATACAGTTGAACGTCTTACCCAATGGGATCGGTTATGAAGATAAAATATTGCTTACAGGCTCCTGTTTTACGGAGCATATAGGTGACAAACTGCAGGAGCTGAAGTTCGGCATTCTTCAAAATCCGAATGGAATTCTGTTCGATCCGCAAAGCGTGGCCGGTAGCCTGGTCTCTTATGTGCAGAACCGGCAATATCAGGAATCTGACCTGGTATATTTCAACGAACTCTGGCAAAGCTGGGATCATCACAGCCGTTTTTCGGGAATGGATTCTCAACAAGTGCTGCAGCAAATCAATCAATCGCAGACCAGCGCTCATCAGTTTCTGAAACAGGCACGCTGGCTGATCATCACCCTGGGTTCCTCTTTCTCTTACCGGTTGACGGAAAATGGAAAACCGGTGGCCAATTGTCACCGTGCTCCATCCCAGTCTTTTCAGAAACACCTGATGACGATCGAAGAGATCAATTCCGTACTGGATAACTGTCTTCATCAATTGTTCCGCTTCAATCCGCAGCTCGAGGTCATCTTTACCATCAGCCCGGTGAGGCATATCCGCGACGGGGTGGTGGAGAATAACCGCAGCAAGGCCCGTCTTATCGAAGTGGTGCATCATCTCGTGAACAAATTCAACCGGCTGTATTATTTTCCTGCCTATGAACTGGTGATCGACGTGCTGCGGGACTACCGGTTTTATGATATCGATATGGTTCATCCGAATTTTGCCGCAACCCGGTATGTGATGGAACAATTCATGAAGTATTGCCTGTCGCCGGAAACACAGCTGATAGCGGAAGAGATACAGCAGATCGCCACGGCCCGGAAGCACAAGGCCTTTCAACCTCAAACGCAGGCGCACAAAAAATTCCTGCAATCTTTCCTGGAGAAAACCTGTTCGTTGCAGAAGAAATACCCTTTTATTGATTTTTCGGGGGAAATCAGCTATTTCGGATCCTAAATATGGAGGTTTTCCGTGAGCCGGGGCTGGAGATAGGTTTCCAGTTCCCGCAACAGCTTTAGCTGGTTGGCGGTTCTTTCAAGGTTCTGACCGTCGTAGTCTGTTTTATAATAGACATCCCCGTTGAGGTAGTCCGACAAAAAACGGAGGGCTTGCATATAGATCATCAGGATGCCGGCATAGTGAATATGTTCTTTTTCCGCCATGGTGAGATACGGTTCCATTACCTCGAGGTAACCGTTCACGATGGCTTCGTAATATTCGGGGCGCAGGTGAAGCTGTTCGATGTTCCGGTAATTTTCATCCTGGTTGCAGGCCATCGAGCGGATCATATCGCCGAGGTCTGAAAAAAAATATCCTGGCATTACCGTATCGAAGTCTACCGCGCAGATCACCTGTTCCTCCCTGTTGAAAAGTACGTTGGCGATCTTTGCATCGTGATGCATCACCCTGACCGGGTACCCGGCAGGATCCAATACCAGTTGCCGGTAGAACTCCGCGTATTTTTTCCGTTGGATCAAAGCCTGTATGTACACCTCCGCCTTTTCCTTTCTGCCGGAGGACGCATTTTCGAGGGCCTGTTCAAACTGTATATACCGCTCGTGAAGATTGTGAAAACCCGGAATAACGATATTGAGCAGCGACTGATCCAGATGATGAAGCGAGGCAGTGTACCTGGCAAATGTTTTAGCGGTAGTATATGCCTGCCTCGGATCGGTGGCTACCGATTTGCTATAGGAATCTTCCACAAATTCGGTGGCTCTCCAGTATTGCCCTTCCGTACTTCTGTAGAGATAGCGATTGTCCAGATAGGAGATAGGCGTAGGGATGGACAGGGAATGATTGCTTTGGCGGGAGGCGCTCCATATCTGGATGTAGTTTTCCTGAACGGCTTCGGGATCCCTGAATACCTGCTGATTGATCTGCTGCAGGAGGAACGGTTTTGTTTGCCGGCCGCGTACCACGAATGAGGAATTGATCAGGCCTCCTTTTACAGGGTCTATCGTTAATGTATCTGCGCTTTCCCCCGGGGAAGCAAATACGGTAGCCGTTTCCTTTAGTTCACTGGTCATCATCAAGGCGTAAAAATAAGGGAATGAGAAGCCCTAAAAAAGGTCAACCGTTTGCGTGATTTAGCGAATCGTTTGCGTCTAATGTATCCGGTCGCCCCTCAGTTCAATTTCCTGCATGATTTCTACCTCATGTTCCAGCCATTCCTGCCATCTCTTTCTAACCATCTCCCTGGGAAGGTAAGTTTCAGCCAGTTCAATAAACAGGGTGTAGTGGCCGGCCTCACTTTCCATGAACCGCCGGTAGAAATGGCGAAGGTATTCATCGTCCAGTCCTTCACTCAGTCTTTTGAACCTTTCACAACTTCTTGCCTCGATCATCGCCATGGTGAGCAACTGATCGAGCAACCTTTCTTCGGGGCTGCCTCCCTTTTTTTGAAACAGCAGCAACCTGTTTACATATTCATCACGACGCTGCTTTCCCAGTTTCCAGCCTCTTTTCCTGATCTCATTTAATACCATTCGGAAATGTCCCCATTCTTCGGTGACGATAGGTGCCAGTTCTGCCACCAGCTTCTCGCGGTCGGAATATCGCTGGATGAGCGAAATGCAGGTGGTAGCAGCTTTCTGTTCGCAATAGGCATGATCGGTAAGGATCGCTTCCAACTGAATGGATCCCACATCCGTCCAACGCGGATCGGTCGGCAGTTGCAATCCCAATATGTTTTTTACATCGTTGGTCATCTGTGTGCGAAGATAACTTTTCACTGGATGTGAAAGATTACCTTAGCGGGAATGAAAGAAGGATTTCTTCTCAAAAAACTGGAGGAACGTAAAGCAAAACAAGCTTTCCGCGAGCTGACTGTGTCCAACGGACTGGTCGATTTTTGTTCAAATGATTACCTCGGGATCGCCGGTAAACCCTACACAGCGGAACGCGAACTTCGTCATGGTTCGGGGGGATCCCGGTTGCTGGCAGGAAACTATCCGATGGTGGAAGCACTTGAAAGCAAGCTGGCGCGATTTCACCAGGCCGAAGCGGCATTGCTGTTCAATTCCGGTTATGATGCCAATATCGGTTTACTCAGCGCCGTTCCGCAAAGAGGAGATACGATCCTGTATGATTACCTGTCGCACGCTTCTCTTCGTGATGGAATTCGGTTGAGTTTTGCCAGGGCGTTTTCATTTCAGCACAACGATCTTGCTGATCTGGAGCAAAAACTCAAAGGGGCGACGGGGCATTGTTTCGTGGTTACGGAATCCGTTTTTTCCATGGATGGCGATATGGCGCCCTTGACCGAAATGAGCCGCCTTTGTGAGCGGTACGGTGCAAACCTGATCGTAGATGAAGCACATGGTACCGGTGTCATCGGAACAAAAGGAGAAGGCCTTGTTCAATTGCTGGGATTGGCAGATGCCTGTTTTGCCAGGATCTATACTTTCGGAAAAGCATTGGGCTGTCATGGCGCGGCCATTGCCGGTTCTGCGTTGTTAAAGGACTACCTGGTCAATTTTGCCCGGTCATTTATTTACACCACTTCTCTTCCTGAAATTTCAATAGATGCCATTTCCCATTCTTATGACCTGATGACGGCCATGGATGCGGAACGTGCCCAATTAAATGCTTTGGTGTCTCATTTTCAGCAGAGGGAAATAAAATATTCCAAACTGATCAGCCAGACACCCATACAAGGCGTGATAGTTCCCGGGAACCAGGCCGTAAGGTCGCTCGCCAGGACCTTGCAACAGGGTGGGATGGATGTGCGGCCAATATTGTATCCCACAGTGCCGGAAAACAGCGAGCGATTGAGAATTGTTCTTCATTCCTTCAATACCCGGGAACAAGTGGACCGCTTGCTTCAGTTTCTTTCATGAGTCTTTTTACAACCCATTGATTGATGTTGATACAAGGTGGGTTTTTCTGTTGATAAAAACACTATTTTAGAATTTCAGAGAAATATCCACTTATGCGCATTGTTCCGTTTAGCCTCTCCGCCGTTATTACGATCGCTTTGGTATGGGCCCTCAATAAACCCTGGGGATCTGTGCCTGCCATGGGAAAGTTCCTGAGCCCGCAGCATGGCTTCTGGCAGAATGCCGAGAATGAAAATTCCGAGTCGTCACTCACCCTGAATTTCCCCGAGCTTCAGCAACCGGTTGAAGTGTATGTGGATGATCGCCTCGTTCCGCATGTGTTTGCGAAGGATGAATCCGACCTGTTTTTTGTCCAGGGATACCTGCATGCCAAATACCGTTTGTGGCAGATGGAATTTCAAACGCATGCTGCTGCCGGTAGACTGGCGGAGATACTCGGCCCCGGCGACAAAGGCATCATTGTGCAGGTAGACCGGCAGATGCGCCGGCTTGGAATGGTATATGGCGCCCGCAAAGCCGAAGTGGAAATGGCAAAAGATGCCCGCACCAGAACTGCCTGCGATTCCTATACCAAAGGCGTAAATGCCTATATTGCCCAGTTGAAAGAAAGCGCGCTGCCGCTTGAATATAAATTACTCGGATACCGGCCTGAACCCTGGACCAACCTGAAAACGGCCTTGTTTTTAAAATACATGAGTTATGATCTGGCCGGAGCCGAAAACGATTTTGAGTACACCAATGTTTTGAACAGCCTCGGTATCGACGCACTCAACAAACTATACCCCATTGCACCCGATTCGCTGGATCCCATCGTTCCTATTGGAACAAAATTCGATACCGCCGGTGTGAATCCTGTGGCCCCTGCATCGGTTGATTCATTGTATTACCATTCCGGCTATACGGCATCGATCGTTCGCAGCAAACCCGACAAAGACAATGGCAGCAACAACTGGGCTGTGAGCGGATCGAAGACAGCTACCGGGAAACCTATTCTCTGCAACGATCCGCACTTGAGTCTGAACCTGCCTTCCCTTTGGTACGAAATGCAGCTCAGTACGCCCACCTTTAATGCGTATGGCGCCACTTTTCCGGGAGCACCCTGTGTCATCATCGGATTCAACGACAGTACCGCATTCGGATTTACAAACGCCATGCGCGACGTAAGAGACTACTATGCTATCCAGTTTAAGGACAAAAGCCGGCAGGAATATAAGTTCAATGGCGAATGGAAAAGCGCCACACTGACCATTGATACCCTGCTGGTGAAAGGACAACAGCCTGTGTATGATACGGTAGCCTACACCTTGTTCGGCCCGGTAATGTATGACCAGTCGTTCAGAGGACTGGGAGAAGACCGCACCGGAGGCGCCGACTTTGCCGTTCGCTGGAAAGCCCATGATCCTTCCAACGAACTGATGCTTTTTTACCTGCTGGATCATGCGAAGAACTATTCCGATTACCAGGAGGCCACCCGTTATCTCACCTGTCCGGGGCAGAACTGCCTCTTTGCCTCCAAAGGAGGTGATATTGCCATCTGGCAGCAGGCGGTTTTTCCAGCCAAATGGAAAAGACAGGGCGATTTTATCATGCCCGGTCAGGACAGTTCGTATATGTGGCAGGGTTATATACCACAGGCGGAGAACCCCCACCTGGTAAACCCGCCCAGGGGTTTTGTGAGCAGCGCCAACCAATTACCGGTGGATACCACCTATCGTTATTACATCGGTGGCGAACATGATCTCTATCGCGGCAAGATCATCAACCGGTATTTGTCGCAGATGAGTTCCATTACCCCGCAAATGATGCAGCAACTGCAAACGGAGAACCATAATCTGTTCGCAGAAACCGCCGTGCCCGTATTGCTTAAGAATATTGACGAAACAACCCTTTCGGATGCGGAAAAAAGGTATCTCGATATTTTGAAAAGGTGGAATTTCCAAAACGATCCCGAGGAAAAGGCTGTTGGGGTCTTCACCAGCTGGTACGACAGCCTGGAAACAGTTATTTATGGCGATGAGCTGGGCAAAGTGAAAGGGCCGGTTACGTATCCGCAGCAGTTTACGTTGGTGGAAGGATTGCTGAGAGATTCCATTTATCAATTTGTGGATAATATCAATACTCCGGAAGTGGAAACGCTCAAACAACAGGTAACCGAAGCGTTTAAAAAGGCCATTCCCGGAATTGTAAAAGCCGAGCAGGAAGGAAGGCTGACCTGGAGCCGGTTCAAGGACAGTGGAATCAGGCATCTCCTGAGATTGCCCGCACTCAGCCGCTTCCACCTGGTTACCGGAGGAGGCACTCATGTTATCAATGCCATTAAAAAAGACCATGGCCCCAGCTGGCGTATGGTAGTATCGCTGACCGATAAAACCGAAGCCTATGGAATCTATCCGGGCGGGCAGAACGGTAACCCCGGCAGTAAATACTATGACCTGTTTGTGGACGACTGGACAAAAGGAAAATACTATTCACTCTGGCTGATGAAAAAAGAAGAAAGCGGCGACAAGCGAGTGATCCACAAAATTACTTTCACCAAATAACCTTCACCCCCAATAAATCATTTATGAAATTTCTGGTAACCATATTACTGATCGCTTTACTTGCCTTTGTATGCGGTTTATATCTTCCCTGGTGGGGTATTGCGCTGGCAGCCTTTATTATTTCCCTTGTTTTTCGTCAAACTCCGGGTAAGTCATTCCTGGCCGGCTTCATGGGAATTTTTCTATTGTGGGGAATATTGGCTTTCTCCATTGATATGGCCAATCAACACATACTGTCAAAAAAGATTGCTGAAATACTACCGTTAGGTGGATCATCGGTAATGTTGGTATTCGTTACCGCCATCGCAGGAGGATTGACAGGCGGCCTTGCCGCCTTAACCGCAAGTTTCCTGTCCGGCAAAAAGTAATACAAGATTCAGTAATCGTATGTTGCCAGATCACCAGAATAGCGATCCTTTCCTCCTATACCTATCCGATCAAATAAAAAAACCAGCTTTTGGTCAAACCAGATGGTGGCGCCGGAAACAGGTATATGTCCTTTACCGGTTCTTGCATTTTCAAATATTTCTTCCCTGGTCACTTTTTTTTGTGTCAAATCATATTCAAAAAAGAAAGGAAATGAAGAGGCCATGCCGACTCTTAAAATAGACATGATATAGACCTTGTCATTGCGAACATGCATGGATGAAGAAATCCGGTAGTAACCGTAATAGGAAATTGTTTTGGGAAGTATTTTTTGATCCACCACCTTCATTTGCCTGTCGTAAACAGTAATCAGTCCGTCTCGTTGATAAAACGCAGGATTTGTTTTGAAGCTATTCATGCCGGATGGTTCCTGGAAGTTCAGGAGTACTTCCTGGTAAACGACTAAATAGTCGCCAACCTCTTCGGCCGCGATCCATTCCAGATAGTCCCAGAATTCCTGGTTTAGTCCTTGAGATTTTTTACCCGCAGGTGTATAATTGTTTTTTGCTTCTCTTCTGAAGTCTCTGTTAATTACCTGCAAATCTGATTCGACTTTTTTGGTGGAAAGATTCACTTTGATGACCGCATTGGTGTAGTCGCGGTCTTTGTTTTTATAGCTGCTGAACAGAAAGACGGCATCCGGATCGGACTTACTGAGTAACAGCCTGGCCAATGGGGTGGTTTCGCTTCTCACTTCCTGCTCAATAGTGACCGTGTTCTTTTCTTTAGAACCATCTGCACTAACCCGCTGCACGATGAGCGCATGATTTTCATCCTTGTATAGAAAAACCAATTCCTGCTGGCTGTTCATTTCCACGCCCTGGAAAAAAGCGGTCTTTCTTACAGGAACCTCCACGCCTGATATTCTGTTTAGCTCTGCATCATACGACAATAATTGATACCCTTCGCTCTGGCTGCCTTTTTCAATCAATGCATCGGTTTTCCTCCCAAAATAGAGTTCCTTATCAGAATCTAATTTCGTTCTTCTTACGCCCAGGCGAAAATTCCGGTCTCCCCAAAAAAAGCAATTATACTGGTAGCCCGTGTTCGCTGAACCCTGGAATAAATCCTTTTCGGCAATTACTTTTCCCGAATTCATATCCAGCAGTAATCCCTTGCAAAGACTGTTATAAGTGTCCCTTTTATCTGATTTCGGAAAATATACAACCAGTATTTTGTCGTTAAACCTTCCGATATTAAGAACTACACCAGGTATTGACTGCTGCCATTTCACAGTCATATTATCAGTCAGGGACAAAACCAAATATTCTACCGGCGAACTGATGGCCAGGATTATCTTTTCATGTTCAGAAATGCGGATATGCCCTCTTTTGTAATCACCCATATAAATCCTGAGATCATTGCTGATGTTGCCGTAGTCCAGCAAAGTATTTGTATTTCTGGCCGATTGGCAGGGAACCCAGGGTTGCGCCTCCAGTATTTTTACCGGTGCCTGGGAAAAAAGAGAGGAAACTAAAAGACCTGATATAAATACCAGCAATAAACGCATACCTTTTTTGGGCAATGTAGTTAATGGATTGGTGCTGTCAAAATATAAAACCATTTCAACATCTGTCAGCAGTCTGCTTCCGTACATTTAAGAAAAGCAGCCTGGTCGGGTTTTAACAAACAATTCCCGATCAACTTCTTAAGTTTGTACATATGACGAAATTTTACCTGCTGATAGTCGGGCTGTTGTTCCATTTGATTTCTTTTGCAGGCCGCGTTACCGGAACTATTACTGATGAAAAAGGCCAGAAGCTCCCCTTTGCTTCGGTGCTGGTAAAGGGTACAACCAAAGGTACCACGGCCAATAATGACGGTAAATATTTCCTGGATCTCGAGGCGGGTACTTATGTGATCGTTGCCCAGTATGTTGGATATGTTCGGCAGGAAAAAACTGTTACGGTTGCGGGCAATACCGAAGTGCTCGATTTCCGGCTTACGTTGCAGCAGCTCGCCCTTAAGGAAGTAATTGTACGTCCGGGTGGAGAAGACCCTGCCTATGAAATCATACGAAACGCCATTAAAAAGAGAAAAAGTTATGAAGAGCCGATAGATTCCTTTACCTGCGAGGCCTATATTAAAACATTGATAAGAACGCGTAAGTTGCCCGATCGTATACTTGGTCAAAAGATCGAGAAGGACGATAAAAAAGATATGGGGGTGGATTCTGCCGGCAAAGGGATTGTTTTTTTATCTGAATCACTTACGAGGATCGCTTTTAAGAAGCCCGGCAAAACCAAACTGGAAGTGCTTTCGGGGCGACAGAGCGGCTCCTCGGGTTTTGGTTTCAACTTTCCCACTTTTATCAACTTCTATAACAATAATGTTGTTGTTTTCACTTCGCAATTGAGCCCGCGCGGATTTGTATCCCCGATTGCCGAAGGAGCCCTGAACTTCTACCGCTACAAATACCTGGGATCGTTTTTTGAAGACGGAAAAGAGATCAACCAGATCAAGGTGACCCCCAAACGGAAATTTGAACCTTTGTTTTCAGGCATCATCAATATCACGGAAAACGACTGGCGAATACATAGCCTGGACCTGCTGGTAACAAAGGAATCACAATTGCAGATCATGGACACGCTTACCATCAAGCAGATCCATGTTCCGGTGGGCGCCGATATCTGGCAAACCAAAGACCAGGTGGTCAATTTTACTTTTAAAATGTTCGGCATTGAAGCCGTTGGCAACTTCCTGAACGTTTATAACAAGTATGACCTCAATCCAAGTTTCCGTAAGAACTATTTCAATAATGTAGTGGTGCAATATGATACCGCCGTCAACAAGAAAACGAAATTGTACTGGGATAGTGTGCGGCCTGTTCAGCTGGAACCGGAAGAGGCCAAAGACTACAAGATCAAAGACAGCGCCTACGAAGCACGGAGGGATTCCGCCTATTCCAAAACAACCATCGATTCATTAAAAAGAAAACAGGGGAATATCACCGCTAAACAGATATTGCTGACCGGTTTTAACCGCAGCAACTTCGACAGACGCCGACCTGTAAGTTTCAACTGGACACCGATTATCAGGGGCATTCAATATAATACCGTTGAAGGACTGGCTGTGGAAGGTACACTCAGCAACCGACGGTACCTGCCCAAATGGAAAGAACAGTTGCTTATACAGTCCTCTGCCCGGTACGGTTTCAACAATGGTCATTTAAACGGCAGTCTCCTGCTGAGTCTTAACAAAAGATCGTTTACCTGGGATGAAGAAGGCGGCAGCGCCAGCAGACATACCTGGACGCTTGCCGGGGGAAAGCGGGTATCGCAGTTTAACAAGGACAATCCGATCACTCCGCTATTCAATACCTATTACACCCTGCTGGACAGACGAAACTATATGAAGATCTATGAGAACTGGTTTGGAGAGTTGTCATACGGCAAGAGGATGGACAATGGACTTGCCTTTACTGCCAAAGGTTTGTACGAAGACCGCCTTCCGCTCGACAATACCACCGATTTTTCGTTTTTTGGCAGCAAGACAAAGAAAGTATTCTCGCCAAATTATCCATTCGAAAAGCTCGATACACAGTTCACCCGTCACCAGGCCCTGGTATTGTCGCTGGATGTAGAATATAAACCCGGACAGAAGTATATTCAGTTTCCGCAAGGCAAAAGGCCACTCGGATCAAAATATCCCACGTTTCAGTTTTCTTACCAGCACGGGCTGAAAGATGTATTGGGAAGCGATGTGAGTTTCGACAGGTGGAGAGTGATGGCCTGGGATGATATCAATCTGAAATTGCTGGGCAGAACCCGTTACCGTCTGGGTATTGGCGGTTTTCTCAGCAAGAAAGATGTATTCATACAGGACTACCAGCATTTTAATGGGAACCAGTTATTTTTCGCCAGCGAATACCTGAACAGTTTCCAGGTAGCGCCCTATTATGCCAATAGCACCACGGCCTCTTTTTTCACCTTCGGTCACTGGGAGCATCATTTCAACGGATTTCTGACCAACAAGATTCCATTCTTCCGTCGGCTGAACTGGTTCCTGGTGGGTGGAAGCAATGCCTTTTTTGTCAACAAGGATAACAACTATGTAGAGATCTTCGCCGGACTTGAAAACGTATTCAGGATACTGCGGGTTGATGTAGTCGGTTCCTACCTGAATGGCAAGAGTGGCACGGTTGCCCTGAGATTGGGATTTGGAGGCGTATTCGGCAACAGCATCAGGGTAGGAAGGTGAGAACCTGAAGAAATTATTCAAATCCGACAGAAAGGTATTCTTTGAACCCGCAAATGCCCGCCAGTTGTGTATTTTAGCCCGGTAGCCTATCTTTGCGCTGCTTTAAGAATTTTGCCCAACCTGCAATTGGGGTTCTTGGCGAACTAAAATTCATACAGATGGCAGTATTACACAATCGTATCTCCCGCAAGGAGCTGAAAGAACGTATTTTAAAAGATACTACTCCGCGCACCACCATTTCATTTTATTGTTATTTCCCGATCCATGAACCGGCGCAGTTCCGCAATGAAATGTACCGCCAGCTGGAAACGCTGGGCGTCTTGGGACGTATTTATCTCGCCAGGGAAGGCATCAATGCACAGATCAGTGTACCAACCAGTAACCTCGAAGCTCTCCGTACTTACCTTTATTCCATTCCGGCTCTGAATAATCTTCGGTTAAACATCGCAGTGGATGACGATGGCAAGAGTTTTTATGTGCTGGATATTAAAGTGCGTAACAAGATCGTTGCCGATGGAATTGAGGATCCGGAATTTGATATGAGCCGCAAGGGAAGATACGTGAATGCCGCCCGGTTCAATGAACTCACCGACGACCCCAATACCGTTGTCATTGACATGCGTAACCATTATGAATTTGAAGTGGGGCATTTCGAGAATGCCATAGAGATTCCCAGCGATACTTTTCGTGAACAGCTGCCGATGGCGGTGGAGATGATGAAAGAAGACCTGGAGAAAAACATCATCATGTATTGTACAGGAGGCATACGTTGCGAAAAAGCCAGCGCTTATATGCTGCACAAAGGGTTTAAGAATGTTTTTCACCTGGAAGGCGGAATCATCAATTATGCCAGGCAGGCAAAAGAAATTGGTTTACCCAATAAATTTCATGGGAAGAATTTTGTATTTGATCAGCGATTGGGCGAAAGAATCAGTGAGGAGGTGATCGCGCATTGTCATCAATGCGGCCAGCCAGCCGACACGCATGTGAATTGCGTGAACGATTCCTGTCATTTGCTTTTTATCCAATGCGAAGAATGCCAGCGTAAGATGGAACACTGTTGCAGCCAGGAGTGTCTTGATTTCATTCACCTGCCGGAAGATCAGCAAAAAGAGCGCAGGAAAGGCATCGATAAAGGGAGAAATGTATTCAATAAATCCCGTAAACGGCTGAACAGCCATTTTCATTTGTCTAACGACAGCGGATCATAGCGAAGGTTTCAGAGACTTAATATACTCTGCAAATTGAATGGACGGTTTACCCAGATCTGTCCAGGTATTTTCACTTTCAAATTTTTCCGGGTACTTATTCAGGGCTTCACAGATATGGGCAGCATAGTTCATCATTCCGCTGACGGGTGAAAACAGTTTGAGCAAACCGATGGGAGCCGAAACGATCTTCAGCGGCCGGTAATAATTTTGCTGTACCACCCGGGCTGCCTGGTTCCAGTCAAATGCTTCCGTCCCCTGAATGGAATACTCCTGGTTCTGATTGCCCGCTATCTCAATGGCCTTTGTCACCTGTTTGCCGTAATCGCTGCCGGCAATAAACCACATGCCGGCTCTTGTTCCTGAAACCAGCATGATTCTGCTTCCTTTGATCATGTCTCTTCCCATTGTTTCCATGAAGGTGGAGGGATAGAAGATGGAATAAGGGATGCCCGACGACCTGACCATGTGTACCGCCTCTTCTTTCATCCGGAAGATCCACCAGTCAAAGCCATCCATGCCATTGTATCGTTGAACCAGGGAGGAAAGCAGCAACACGCGTTTTGTTCCGTTTGATCGGGCAGCTTCCAGAATGTTTTTCAATCCTTCCCTTTCGGCCATCGGTGTGCTTTGGCGGGATGTCCTTACCGGGCTGAGGCTGATATATACCATATCCTGCCCGGCGAGGGCTTGTTTCATTTGTTCGGGGTTGAAAACATCACCGGCCCGCAGGGCTGTGTGCGGAAACATCTGCCGGGCTTTTTCCGTATTCCGAGCAATGATTGTAACGGTAAAGCCTGCGCGAATAAGCTCGCGGGTAACCGGTTCCCCGATGAGGCCGGTTGCTCCAATGACGGCTATTGTTGGTTTGTTCATGATCAGCTTACAAACGGGATCTTTAAAAATGCCTGTATCAATAGAACGACGACGAAGGCGAAATACAGAAAGGCAAACAGGAATATCTGCCAGCGTTTGGTGCACAGGTAAAGACCGATCAGGGGCAGTATTTGCAGGGAGTGTATTCCAAAAAAGTGCGCTACCCGCAAATCCCCATAGGTTTTGCTCCAATTGAGCAATGGGAGCCCTGGGCTGCCGTCCACATTGCCCACCGTATGGGAGAGTCTGGCAGCCATCAGGCCTCCTTCGAAGGAGAAGATAGCAAAGAACAAAATGCCGAGGCGTATGCCCCACAGATAGGTATCCGGTATGGGGAAAGTTTTCTGACGGAAGAAAAGATAGTCGATATAAAACGTCCAGCAAGTCAATATGAAAATAGCGACACCCATGGCCTGGTAAAGGGCAAGATAAAAGGTGGTCGAGGTATTAAAATGCGAAAGTCTTCCATTGGCGGCCTGCCAGGTGATGGCGACCAGTTCGAAGGCCAGCACAATTACCAGCATCCACGAATAGTATTTTACTTTCCCGCGCCATTGCAGGTAATGAAGAAACCATCCCATTGTCCAGAACAGGATGGCGCTGGAAAGGAAAAACTTCATGGGCTTCAGCCAGGCATTGATGCCTAAGACAAAAGTGGTGTCGGCCTGGTACATGACCATACAGGCAAAAGTGCCGAGCAAACCCAGCCAACCGGCCAGGTACAACAGGCGGTTTCTTTTGCGTAGTTCTGAAAGAAAAGCAATCATACAGTTGATTAATGGTTATCGGCAAAATAGTTCCTGGTGCGGACGGCTCTGATGAGGATGTATAACAGAAAGCCAAGCGGCCCGAGCAGGAAGGTAAAGAGGAAACAGGGGATCAGCAGCCAGTGAGAGATGTGGTGCCTGTCTCCATTTCTTTTTATCCAGGCACCGGTCAGCAGATCGAATGCCAGGTAATGAACCCAGCCTGCGGTCAGCGCTGTTTTGTTCGTGAATAAATCCATGACCCCTGCCAGGGAACCGAATTTTTGAAAATCAGCGGGGTGAAAGGCCTGGAAAATCAACCATCCGTATACAAGGGCCAGCAGCGATACCACGATTCCCACAATCAGTTTGTCGGCCTGTACCCAGAAAGGAGAAACGATGATTAGGATCAGCCAGCCTGCCAGGGCGAGGTTCGAACTGAGCTGGAAAATTGATTCGGGGGTCATAAGCAGTGATTATTGACCTAAGCTAACTAATTCCCGGATGAACTTCAAACAAGGCTGTTCCTTAACTGGCCTTTTCTTTCAGCTTTTCAAGGCTCTTCACAATGCTTGCCTGAATGTCGGACGAAGAATAGCTTAATGGCTCGAAGGGCTTTCCGATCACTTTTTCGTATAACTCGATATATCGTTTGGAGATGGTTTGAACCCATTCGTCGGACATTTCCGGAACGGTCTGTCCTTCCTTGCCCATGAAATTATTGGCAATTAGCCATTCCCTGACGAACTCCTTGCTCAGCTGTTTTTGTTTTTCTCCTTTTTTCTGCCTTTCCTCAAATCCCTCTGCATAAAAATACCTGGAACTGTCGGGTGTATGAACTTCATCCATGAGGTAGATTTCTTCCCCGATCTTTCCGAACTCGTATTTGGTGTCGGCCAGGATCAGTCCTCTGGCGGATGCCAGTTGTCGCCCTCTTTCAAAAAGCGCCAGCGCATAGCGGGTAAGGGTTTCCCATTCACTTTTCGTGCAAAGCTGCCTGGCGATGATTTCTTCGGGTGAAATATCTTCATCATGACCGGCATCAGCCTTTGTAGAGGGTGTGATGATGGGAGTGGGGAAGAAGTCGTTTTCTTTCAGACCTTCGGGCAGGGTAGCGCCGCAAAGGACCCTTTTTCCCGAGGCATAGGTGCGGGCAGCATGGCCTACCAGGTTGCCTCTTACCACCATTTCGATTTTAAAGGGAACACATTTCAGCCCGACCGAAACGGTGGGCGCCGGAACATCCAGCAGCCAGTTGGGGCAGATATCCCTGGTGGCCTCCAGCATGTGGGCCGCGATCTGGTTTAGCACCTGTCCCTTGAATGGGATCGGACGGGGCAGGATCACATCGAAGGCCGAAATACGGTCGGAGGCGATCATAACCAGTAAATGATTGTCGATAGTGTATACATCGCGCACTTTTCCGCGGTAAAAGGCTGTCTGTTTTTCGAACTGAAATGAATTCATATCCCGAAATTAAATGGAGGGGTTGAAAATGGGAAAAAACACTGCATTGAAATATCAACAAACACCGCTCATTTGTCTAAAAATTAAATTTTTACATAAATAGGACAATCCGTATTTTGCCCCCATAACGATAACTAAAACTTCCTTTATGAGAAAAAGCTTCCGTTTCTTGGCGGCTTTGCTTTTTGTAAGCTTTTGTTCGCTTGCTGCCGTAGCCCAGGTAACCATCTCCGGAAATGTCAGAAACGGTACAAATAAGGACGTTGTTCCGGCCGTTTCCGTTACCATCAAAGGATCGACGGTTGGTACATTCACCGATGAGAAAGGTAATTTCAAACTCACTACCACCCAGAAACCCCCGTTCACACTTGTATTCACCTCCGTTGGTTTTGAAGCCCAGGAAGTAGTGGTCAATGATGCCAGCATCGTGGTACAGGTAGATTTCGTTCCCTCTTCCACGTTGGGAGTGGAAGTAGTTGTTTCAGCCAGCCGTGTTCCGGAAAGAATACTGGAATCGCCGGTGTCTATCGAGCGGGTAAGCCTGGCCAACATCCGCAGTGCGCCGGCTACGAGCTATTACGATATCTTCAGAAACATCAAGGGCGTGGATTTAACCATGTCCAGCCTTACGTTCAATACTGTCAGCACGAGAGGTTTTAACGGTAGCGGAAGTGCCCGCGTTAACCAGATCGTGGACGGTATGGATAACCAGGCGCCGGGTCTTAACTTCTCGGTGGGAAATGTAATCGGGTTAACCGAACTGGATGTAGAAAGCATGGAACTGCTGCCCGGAGCGTCTTCTGTATTGTATGGCCCGGGTGGAATGAACGGCACTGTGCTGCTGAACAGCAAGAACCCATTCAAATACCAGGGATTGAGTTACCAGGTTAAAGCTGGTATCATGCACACCGATAAAATGCAGCGCAGCAAACCTTCGCCCTATTATGACTGGAGCGTTCGCTGGGCCGAGAAACTGAACGATAAATGGGCCTTCAAGATCGGCGCCCAGTTGATCCAGGCCAAAGACTGGATCGGCAACGATTCTTCCAACTACCAGGCCGGTGATCCTTCCATCAACACTTACGGTTTTGTGAAGCCCGGCACCCGCCGCAGCGATCCGGGTTATGATGGGGTGAATGTTTATGGAGATGAAACCGTATTCGATACAAAAAACATCAACGGCACCAACCTGTTTTCGCTGGTAGCGGCCGGTGTTCGGGCGCAATTGCCAAGCCCCCAGTTGCAGGCCTTATTTGACAACGTGGTAGCTGGTTACAACAACAAGCAATTTGTCGTTTCCCGGACAGGGTATCGCGAAAATGAAATCGTCAATAACAACACTGTCAATTTCAAACTCACCGGCGCTCTTCACTACAAGATTACTCCCAATATTGAAGCTTCTCTTTCCGCTTATTGGGGAACGGGAAATACTGTTTATACAGGAAGTGACCGTTATTCACTGAAAGATCTGAAGATCGGTCAGTACAAACTGGAAATAAAGCACAACAACTGGTTCGTACGGGCCTATACTACACAGGAAAATGCCGGGGAATCTTTTAATGCTACCATCACGGCCCGTTTGTTCAATGAGGCCTGGTCGCCAAGTGCAAGCTGGTACCAGACTTACCAGACTGTTTTCTTCCAGTCCAAACTCGGTCTGTTGCCCGGACAAACTCCCGGATCTGTGGTAGACGATTACAATTCACACCTGCTGGCGCGCTCTGCGGCTGATGCCAATCGCCCTGCTCCCGGTTCAGATGCCTTTAAAACAATTTTGGATAAAGTACGCCTGACACCCATCAAAAAAGGTGGAGGTCTCTTCCTCGATAAATCCGATCTGTACCTGGCAGAAGGTCAATACAATTTCTCCAACAAGATCAAGATATTCGATCTGCTCGTAGGAGCGAGCGTTAAACAGTATGTACTCAATTCTGAAGGAACGCTCTTCGCGGATACAGCCGGCACTATCAAGATCAATGAAGTGGGTGGCTATGCGCAGATAGCGAAGGCTTTTTTCAACGACAGGGTAAAGCTGACTGCAGCCGGACGCTATGATAAGAACGAAAACTTTAAAGGCCGCTTCACTCCGCGTTTTACCGGTGTGTTTAAAGTGGCCCAGAACCATAATCTGCGTGTCTCTTACCAGACAGCTTACCGCTTCCCGACTACCCAAAACCAGTGGATCAACCTGGTGGTGGGCGGAGGTACCGTACTCATTGGTGGTTTGCCTGAACTGCGTAAGTTCTATAATTTCAGAAGCGTAAGCTCACCCAACGATAACCCCGGTGGAAACGCCGCTTACACCCTTGCCAGTGTAGGAGCCTTCGGAGCCGCCGTACAGGCTGATATTATTGGAGGACTTACTCCTCAGCAGGCCATCGGAAAGAACGTGGGTCTGCTCAAAGAAGCAGAGTTCCCAGAATACAAAGCTGAAACCATGCGTTCTATCGAAGCCGGTTACAAAGGGCTGTTCGGTAAAAAAGTGTTGGTTGATATCTACGGATACTGGGGCAAGTATGAAAACTTCCTCGGAAGAACGATCGTACTGCAATCCACTACAGCCGGTGGCACTCCCGACGGACTGCTTTCCGGTTCTACCCGCAGAAATGTATCTGTAGCCGTAAATGCCGCCAGCCGTGTGAAAACCTATGGATTTGGCGCCAGCATCGACTACCTGCTTCCCCGCAACTTTACCGCTACCGTAAACGTTACGGCAGACAGGATTACAGATGTTCCGGCCGGATTCATCTCTTTCTTCAACGTGCCTTCTTATCGCCTGAATATTGGATTGAGCAACTCCGGTTTCGGATACCAGAAGCGCTTTGGATTCAGCGTGATGGTGCGTAACCAGGATGGGTTCTTCTATGAAAGTGATTTCAGGCAGGGAGACATCAAAGGATTTACCAACGTAGACGCACAGGTGAGCTTCAAACTTCCTGCACGCCGTTCTATTGTTAAACTGGGTGCCACCAACCTGCTTAACAAATACTACCAAACGGCGTTTGGTAATCCTTCTATTGGCGGAATCTACTATGTAAGCTTTGGATACAACGTATTCTAAAAATAGGGGCGATTGAACCACGGTTCCACCCGAAATAAAAAACAGGCAAAAGCTGATCGCTGATGCCTGTTTTTTTATGGGGCGACTGAGCAGTCTGCCACTATTGTACTAACATTATATTATACGTTGAAGCGGAAATGCATCACATCGCCGTCCTTTACCAGGTATTCTTTTCCTTCGATACGCAATTTTCCGGCCTCCCGGCAGGCCCCTTCCGATCCAAACTGGATGAAGTCGTCATAACCGATCACTTCGGCCTTGATGAAACCTTTTTCAAAATCAGTATGGATCACACTTGCCGCCTGGGGGGCTTTCCAGCCATCGTGAATGGTCCAGGCCCTTACCTCCTGTACTCCAGCCGTAAAATACGTGCGCAGTTCGAGTAATTTATAAGTGGAACGAATGAGACGATTCAGCGCCGGTTCGGTCATTTTGTATTCATCCATGAACATCCGGCGATCATCGAGGTCTTCCATTTCAGAGATCTGTGCTTCGATGGAATTGTTCATGACGATCACTTCCGCCTTTTCGTTTTTTACCGCTTCCCGGAGTGCATTTGAGAATTTATTTCCGGTATGCATGGAGGGTTCGTCTACATTGGCTACATAAAGTACCGGCTTTTCGGTCAGCAGGAAAAGATCCGCAATCGCGGGTCTTTCCAGTTCATTCAATTCGAGCGAGCGGATATTTTTCCCCTGTTCCAGATGGGCGTAGCATCTTTTCAATACATCCAGTTCAGCTCTTATTTTGGCATCACCGGTTTTGGCCATTTTCTCCACCCGGCTCAATTTTTTCTCCACGCTTTCCAGGTCTTTCAGCTGCAATTCCGTTTCAATGATCTCTTTATCGGCTACGGGGTTGATAGGCCCTTCGTCTCTCAGTACATTTTCATCTTCAAAACAGCGGATCACGTGAATGATCGCATCTACTTCGCGGATATTGGCCAGGAACTTATTACCCAGACCTTCGCCTTTGCTGGCTCCTTTTACCAGGCCGGCGATATCAACAATTTCGATCTGGGTAGGAACTACCCGTTGCGGGATCACCAGTTCGGCCAGTTTGCTCAGGCGCTCATCCGGTACGTCTACCAGGCCTACATTCGGCTCAATGGTACAAAAACGATAATTGCTCGCCTGCGCCTTGGCGCTATTGCTGACAGCATTGAATAAGGTTGATTTTCCAACATTCGGTAATCCGACGATCCCTGCTTTTAAGCCCATATGAGTGATTCGATTTTAGCGCGCAAAGTTAAGGCATTATGCTTTTTTAGATGATTAATATTTGCAGGATTGGTAAATTTGATGAAACTTCAATTTCCGGTTTCACTTCCTTAATTATAAACGGGTTATGATTTTAAACTTCATCTGGATCGGTTTTTTCCTCCTGGCTTTCCTGATTGCCATTATCCGCCTGCTCATGGGCGACACCGAAATTTTCAAACAGATCATGGATGGTGTGTTCGACTCTGCCAATTCGGGTTTCCAGATTTCCCTGAACCTGGTGGGCTTGCTGAGCCTGTTCCTGGGTTTCATGCAAATCGGTGAAAAGGCGGGGGCGATCAATTTCCTGTCGAGGCTGGTGGCCCCGGTGTTCAGCAAACTGTTTCCGGAGGTTCCCAGAAACCATCCGGCCATGGGGCATATGATGATGAATTTTTCGGCCAATCTGCTGGGGCTCGATAATGCAGCCACTCCCTTTGGGTTGAAGGCCATGCAAAGCCTGCAGGAGATCAACCCCGAAAAGGAAACAGCCAGCAATGCGCAGATCATGTTTATGGTATTGCATGCTTCGGGCCTTACCATCATCCCGGTCAGTATAATCGCCATGCGAATCGTAAAAGGATCAAAGAACCCGACTGAAATATTCATTCCCTGCCTGATCGCCACTTTTGTAGCCACCATGGTGGCCATGATGGTGACCGCACTCTGGCAGAAATTCAGCCGCAGGCAATGGATCACCATCATCGCAGTGGGTGCGGCAGGCTCGGTACTGCTGGTGAGCCTGGGTTACCTGCTTCGTCACCTCTCTTCAGAAGGAGCTTCCAAATTTTCCAATCTCGTGAGCAGTGGAATAATCCTTGCCCTCTTCGTTGTTTTTATCCTGGGAGGGTTATGGAAACGCATTAATGTTTATGATGCCTTTATCGAAGGGGCCAAGCAGGGCTTTGACGTGGCCATCCGGATCATTCCATACCTTATTGCCATGCTGGTTGCCATTAGCGTTCTGAGAACCTGCGGCGCGTTCGATTATATGATCCAGGGGCTTTCCTGGCTGTGCGCCAGCCTGGGGCTCGATACGCAATTTGTGCCTGCCATGCCCACTGCGCTGATGAAACCTTTTAGCGGGGGCGGATCGCGGGCTCTGATGATCACTGCTATGGAACAATATGGACCAGATAGTTTTGTAGGCCGCCTTTCCTGCGTTTTCCAGGGTTCGGCCGATACCACTTTCTATATTGTGGCCGTTTACTTCGGATCGGTAGGAATCAAAAAAACCAGGTATGCTGTATCGGCAGCCTTGCTGGCCGACCTGGCCAGTATCATTACGGCCATACTGATCGCTTACAATTGGCCGTGGAGCAGGTGAAAAAATGAGCCAAAGCAATGAGAAGCGTTTATCGTTTATCGTTTCAGGTTTAACGTTTCACGTTGATTAGCGTTTTGCTGTTTGCCGTTTGCAGTCAGATGGCACTTTGACTAATTGGCTCAGAGGTTTGAAGTTTACTGTTTGAGGTTCGCGGTTCATTCGAAATTCGCCATTCGTAATTCGTAATTGCATTGGCACATTGACCAATTGGCCCAGAGGTTTGAAGTTTACTGTTTGAAGTTCGCGGTTCATTCGAAATTCGCCATTCGTAATTCGTAATTGCATTGGCTCATTTACCAATTGGCCCTGAGGTTTGAAGTTTACTGTTTGAGGTTCGCGGTTCATTCGAAATTCGCCATTCGT
>CAZSAQ010000009.1:0-187475 GCA_964605065.1 uncultured Chitinophagaceae bacterium | reverse complement strand
GTAAAAAGTAAAAAGTAAAAAGTAAAAAGTAAAAAGTAAAAAGTAATATTTTTTAGAAACTTCTCTTCTTTGTAATATACTACTTGCGGCAAAATTTTTTTGGAACGCAAAGCTCGCAAAGAACCGCAAAGTGCGCTAAGAGTAGTACGCTAACGGTAAACAGTAAACCTCAAACCTCAAACTCCAAACCTCACCCCGCCCTCATTTCCTCGGTTTCCACGCAATTTCTTCCACTCCCAGTTGATGGCCGGTATAGCGGGCCAGAATAAAGAGGTAATCGCTCAGGCGGTTGATATATTTGATCACCAGCGGTTCAACCGGCATTTCGTGCTGGATCATGTTTACGCAGAGTCTTTCGCAGCGTCGGCAAACGCAGCGGGCAATATGAATGGTACTGACAGATACATGCCCGCCGGGCAATACAAAATGTTTCATCGGGGGTATCGATTCATTCATCCTGTCGATTTCTTTTTCCAGCAAAACGACATCGGATTCATGAAGATCGGGTATTGTCATCTTCGGTTCTTTCTCGGGATCGCAGGCCAGGGATGACCCTACCGTAAACAGCCGGTCCTGGATTTCTTTCAGCGTGGTACGCGTATGCACATCGGCCACATGGTCACTTACCAGCCCTATGTAAGAATTCAATTCGTCAACCGTACCGTATGTTTCTATCCGTAAATGATTTTTGGGAACTTTTGTGCCACCGATCAGAGAGGTCTTTCCCAGGTCGCCGGTTTTTGTATAGATTTTCTGAGACATAATAAGCAATTGAGGTTAGTCTGTATCACTAACCATTAAAGGTAATATAAGTTCAGGCTTTTGTTAACCGGGAATCAAATCAGGCGGTCTGGGGCTGACGGCGCTTGTCAGTTTCAATCACACCGTCTCTCAGCCTTACGATCCTGTAAGCATGATTGGCAATGTCTTCTTCGTGTGTTACCAGTACAACCGTATTACCGGCGGAATGTATTTTCCCGAAGATGTCCATGATCTCGTGGGAAGTCTTGGTGTCGAGGTTTCCGGTGGGTTCATCGGCCAGGATCAGGGAGGGATCGTTTACCAGGGCCCTGGCGATGGCTACACGCTGGCACTGACCACCGCTGAGCTCGTTGGGACGGTGATGGCTTCTGTCGGCCAGGTTCACTTTATTGAGTACATCCATGGCTTTTTCCATCCTTAATTTCTTACTCAGGCCTGCATAAACAAGGGGGAGCGCCACATTTTCTGCAGCAGATAAGCGGGGAAGCAGGTTGAATTGCTGGAATACAAAGCCAATTTCCTTGTTACGCACTTCGGCCAGCTCATCATCAGGCATCTTGCTCACATCCTGGCCATTGAGAATATATTTACCCGCGGTAGGAGAGTCAAGGCATCCGAGGATATTCATCAGTGTACTTTTGCCAGAACCCGAAGGTCCCATCAGGGTGACATATTCATTTTTGATGATATCCAGATCAATGCCTTTGAGCACGTTCAGTTCATGCTTGCCCATGAAATAGCTTTTCCTGATACCTTCGAGTTTGATAATTGACTGCATGTTAATTCAGTTTTGACCTGGTATTCCAGTTTTATCAGCGATTTTCTTCCTGTTTTTTGATGACTTTCGGCACTTTGAAAAAGACGCCATCCGAATCCGGGGCGTTCTTTAATGCCTGTTCGCGACTTACCGAACCCTGCACTTCGTCGTCCCTAAGCACGTTTATACGGTTACTCATATGCAGCAGGGGTTCTACTCCAGTGGTATCCAGTTCCTGCAGTTTGTCGACAAAACCGATCATTTGTTGCAGGTCTTTGCGGATCATTTCCGTTTCTTTTTCATCGAAATGCAGCCTCGACAGTTTGGCGAGGTTCGAAATCAATGCATCCGTCACTTCCATGAGCCAAATATAGTCTTTATGCCCTAAGCCAGGGGCGATATTTCGCCCGGTTGCGAAAAGCCGGGATATACGGTCGAAGGAGGGCGGCTCAACACCGTTTTTTACTATCTTCGCCGCCCCGCCGACGATTAGATTGTCGCCTGAAATGTTATGAGCCAGAAAAAAGAAATTGTCATGAGTGGTATCCGGCCAACGGGTTTCCTGCACCTGGGAAACTATTTTGGGGCCGTGAGGAACTATGTAAGAATGCAGGAGGAATACGATTGCTATTTCATGGTGGCCGACTGGCACTCCTTAACCACCCATCCCGATACCAGCGAACTGAAAGCAAACGTGATCCGCGTGCTGGCGGAGAATATTGCCTGCGGCCTGGACCCCGATAAAGTGGCTCTCTATTGCCAGAGCCACGTATTCGAAACTTCAGAATTATACCTGTACCTGAATATGCTTGCCTATATGGGGGAGCTGGAGAAAACAACCACTTTTAAAGAGAAGGCAAGACAGCAGCCCGACAATGTAAACGTGGGCTTGCTTACGTACCCCGTTTTGCAGGCGGCGGATATTATCCTGCACCGGGCTTTGTATGTTCCCGTAGGTAAAGACCAGGAGCAACACCTGGAAATGGCAAGAACCTTCGCCCGCCGTTTCAACCACCGATATGGAGAGGTGTTCCCCGAGCCGGTGGCCTTTAACTTTGGCGAGAGCCTGGTAAAAGTGCCGAGCCTCGACGGTGCCGGTAAAATGAGCAAAAGCGAAAACCAGCTGGCAACCCTTTACCTGTCGGATAGCGACGACATGATCCGAAAAAAGATCATGAAAGCCAAAACCGACAGCGGACCTTCGCAACCCCATTCTCCCAAACCCGATTATATCGAAAATGTTTTCCTGCTGTTGAAACTGGTAAGTACTCAGGAGGTTTTCGATAAGTTTTCAGCCGACTACGACAACTGTACCATCCGGTACGGCGATCTGAAAAAACAGCTGGCAGAAGATATGGTCAGATTTGTTCGCCCCATTCGCGAAAAAGCCGAGTCCATCCAGAATGATCCTTCTTACATAAAGAAGGTGATGGAACAAGGGGCCGAAAAGGCCAGGAAGAGTGCCCGGGAAACCATCCAAATTGTGAGGGAATCCATGAAGCTCAACTATTACTAAGTCGTACCAATATTCTTTTGACGAAAAGCCTAAACTGTCTATATTCATTCTTTAAACAATAAACTCCTGCAGGCAAGGGCATGGCGAAGAGTAAAAAACCAAAACATATCGCGGTAGCTGGAAATATCGGTGCCGGTAAAACCACCCTCACCGAATTGCTCAGCAAACATTATCGCTGGATTCCTCAATTCGAAGATGTGGATCATAACCCATACCTGATGGATTTCTATGAGGATATGCCCCGATGGAGCTTCAACCTGCAGATATATTTCCTTAACAGCCGCCTCAATCAGTTGCTCGATATTCATCGGGGCACCGAAACCGTGGTGCAGGATCGTACGATCTATGAAGATGCTCATATTTTCGCCCCCAACCTCCATGAAATGGGACTGATGGGCAAGCGGGATTTTGATAACTATTTTCAGTTTTTCGAAACCCTTAAAACCATGGTGCAGCCGCCTGACCTGCTCATCTACCTGAAGGCATCTGTGCCTACCCTGGTGGCCCAGATCCAGAAAAGAGGACGCGAATACGAAGAAAATATTCGTCTCGATTACCTGAAGCGACTCAACGATTACTACAATAAATGGATCGAAGGGTACAAAGAAGGCCCCCTGCTGGTGATCGATGTGGACAAAAATAAATTCCCCGAAAACGAAGAACACCTCGGAGAGATCATCCGGAAGATCGATTCGCAACTCTACGGTTTATTTTAAAATTTTTTTGTGGATTTTTTATAGTGTTTCGTCTCAGTGAAAAATCGTTTATGAGACAAACACTTTCTATTTGTATTATCCTGCTAATTTGTGCAACAACCTATGCGCAGCAGAAGAAAAATGATTCCGGTAACGAAAAAAATCTTATTAAGCTGGATATGTATCCAGGGCCCGAGAATAAACTCGACTGGGAGAATTACCTGCTGAAATTGCAGGTAATACCAGCTAACGAAAGCGTCAATATTCCCAAAGGAACCTACAGTGTCAATGTTGAGTTTATGGTAGATATTCACGGAAAGATATCGCAAGCAAGAGCGATTAATGATCCGGGTTATGGGCTTGCTGCGAAGGCTATCAATCATATACAGGGATACAAAGGAAACTGGAAGACTGCCAGGCAATCCGGTAAACCGGTAAACGTGTACCAGCGCCAGCCGGTAAAGATTGTGATTTCCTGAGAGGCGTATTTATTTCCGGTAAGCAGCAAATGGCTGGGTTCTCTTCAGGTTTTCCCGGATGGCGCTCAGCCATTCGGCTTGTTTCCTGTTATTCCTGGAATGATCGGTTTCCGCATCATACAGCTGCTGCATGTCGTGATGTTGTTTCATGATCCCGTCATAAAGGCGGTTGATGTCATCATCAACCGTTTTTTCATTATAGCGGTAACCCGATAAGGCCTGGTTCAGCAGCCGGGCATGTAATTCCGCAATATCGAAATGAGCCTGCTCATGTGCCAGGATATGATCCGATTTTACTCTTACCCAGGATCTCGATTTATCGAAACGGCAGCTGATGGAATAGTGAAATCCGTTACTGCCATATCCATACTGGAAATTGATATTGCTGCTGGTGAGGGCCGCATTATCGGAACTGTTAACGGGCCTGGCCTGGAAGTCGGCCCAGGTGAGTTTACGATCGGCCTTCCAGTCGATAAAATGATGCTGACCGCTTCGGGTCAGTGGTAACAAGAAAAAAGAAAGCAGGAAATACTTGAACATATTCTTGAGACGATAATCAGAAACGCAAAGTTTATTGTAAAAGTTCAAAGAAATTGTGAAATCACCAGGGATCAATGTGAAATATTCATCCGATGAATCGGGGGTGACTCGCCGGAAGCGAGGGGGATGATTTGGCGACTCTCCGAAAATCCCGGCGAGTCTCTTCGATGAATCGAAGGTGACTCGCTGAGGGAGTAGCTTTTAATTAGATCAATAAATAAACAGGCTGCTCTCCGAAACTCGCGGCGAGTCTCTTCGATGAATCGAAGGTGACTCGCCTGATGCAACAAAAAAGGATCGTCCCGCCAAAGGCAGGACGATCAGATGACAAGCAAGCATTGATTATTACACTAAAAACAAGCGCGATTATAATTTAGGTGCAGCTGACATTACTTCTTCCGTTACACCTGCCGTATATTTTTCAAAATTGGCAATGAATTGGCTCGCCAGCTTACGGGCCATGGCATCATAAGCGGCCGGGTCCGACCAGGTATTGCGTGGGTTGAGTATCCCGGAGGGAACTCCTTCACAGCTAGTAGGCATCGATAAGCCAAATACCGGAAGGGTTTCGAAAGCAACATGATCCAGCGAGCCTTCCAGGGCGGCCGTAATCATCGCCCTCGTATAAGCCAGTTTCATTCGTGTGCCGGTTCCGTAAGGACCGCCTGTCCAGCCGGTATTGATCAGCCAAACCTTTACTTCGTTTTTACGCATTCTTTCTCCCAGCATCGAGGCATATTTCCCCGGGTGAAGAGGAAGGAAGGGGGCGCCGAAGCAGGCACTGAAGGTGGTCTTGGGTTCTGTTACCCCGGCTTCTGTTCCGGCTACTTTGGCGGTATATCCGGAGATAAACTGGTACATCGCCTGTGCTTCATTGAGCCTGGAAATAGGAGGTAGCACTCCGTATGCATCACAGGTGAGGAAGAATATGTTTTCGGGAATGCCGCCCACAGCAGGTTCCTGGGCGTTGGAGATGAAATGAAGAGGGTAGGATACTCTTGTGTTTTCGGTGATGTCTTTGCAGCAGAAATCTATCCTGCCTGATTGTGAGCACAGGCCGGTATTTTCAACCAGCGCGCCCGGGCGGATCGCGCGATAGATCTCAGGTTCCTTCTCCTCACTCAGGTCTATACACTTTGCATAACAGCCTCCTTCGAAATTAAATACTCCATTCGGACCCCATCCGTGTTCATCATCACCGATCAGCCGGCGGTTGGGGTCTGCACTCAGGGTGGTTTTTCCTGTTCCGCTTAATCCAAAAAACAGGGCCGTATCTCCTTTGCTTCCCCTGTTCGCGGAGCAGTGCATCGATAAAACATTATGGTGAAGCGGGAGGATATAATTCAGAACCGTAAAAATTCCCTTCTTGATCTCGCCGGTATAACCTGTTCCGGCAATCAAGATGGTTTTATGACGGAATGAAATGACGGCTGCGTTGTGCTGACGCACACCCGCCAGGGCAGGATCCAGTTTCAGACCGGGCGCGCAGAGGATCGTCCAGTCCGGTAAAAAATTTTCCAGCTCCGCATCCGATGGGCGCATGAACATGTTGTAGGCAAATAAGTTTCCGGCCGGTTGTTCATTCACCACCCGAATGTTCAGGCGATACCGGGGATCTGCGCAGGCCTGGCAATCGCGCACCCATACCTCGGGGCACTGATTGAGGTACTGAATGATCTGGTCGTGTATGTAATGGAAATATTTTTCTTCCAGCGGGAGATTGAATTCATTCCAGTTGACCGTATTGGCGGTCTGGTCATCTTTTACCGTGAATTTGTCTTTGGGGCTTCTGCCGGTAAACTCTCCGGTCCTGATCACCAGGGCGCCGGTATCGTTCAGCACACCCTGACCTAACCGCAGGGTATCCTGGATCAGTTCTTCCGGGGAGGTCTGGTAATGAATATTGGAATGCTTCAGCCCAAGCTGATGAAACTGTTCCAGGGGTAGGGTTAGCACAGACAATGACATACTCAAACGTTTGTTGAACGGCAAAGCTAATTTTAAAACTTGTCTAAGACAAAGCCCAAAAACGCCTCTGGATTAGAAAATATCTAATGAAATCGTAAAACCATTAAGCAATCATTCGCTAACAATCGTTAGTATTGAAGGTTGGCGATTGACTGTGGATGAAGGCATATACGATATCTAAATCTGGGATTTTGCGGGCAGGCAGAGCGAGCGCGGGGAGCCTGGGAAGAGGCTTTTGAAGCGTGGACAACCGGTAATCCGAAGAACGACCCGTTTTTTTATAATGCCCTGGTAGTCATAATCGCCTGGCATGGCAGCGAAATCTTATTTTTACGGCCATTCTCAAAACGATCAGTCATTATGAAGTATCTGCCTTTGAATACGGACATATTTATCCAGAACCGAAAGAGATTCACCGAAAAATTAAGACCTCATTCCCTTGCCATTTTCAACAGCAATGACGAGCTGCCCTCCAATGGAGACGCCCTCCACCGCTTCAAGCAGAACAGCGACCTGTACTGGTTATGCGGCATCGACCAGGAAGATACCATGGTGATTCTTTTCCCGGACAACCCCGATCCGGCTTACCGGGAAGTGCTGGTATTGGTGAGGCCCAATGAACTGAAGGAAAAATGGGATGGTAAGCGGCTCCGGGCCGAGGAAGCCCGCAAGATATCGGGTATCAAAACGGTGATCTGGCTCGATGCATTGGAGGCGGTGTTGCAAACCTGGATACACCTCGCAGATGTTCTGTATCTGAACAGCAACGAGAACGACAGAAAAGCAAATTCAGTTCCCGTACGCGATTACCGCTATGCGGAAGAAATGAGAAGGCGCTTTCCCCTTCATCAGTACGAAAGGAGCGCCAGGATCATGAAAGAATTACGGGCCATTAAATCGCCGCTCGAAGTGGAGGTGATGCAGCAGGCGATCGACATCACCCATGAAACCTTCCTGCGCGTGATGAAGAAAGTTAAACCGGGTATCATGGAATACGAGATCGAAGCGGAAGTATGGCATTCGTTTCTGAGCCAGCGAGCCACCGGCCCGGCTTATCAGTCGATCATCGCCTCCGGAGACAATGCGCGAATCCTTCATTATATTTCCAATAACGCGGAGTGCAAAGAGGGCGATCTCATCCTGATGGATTTTGGCGCCGAGTATGGCGGGTATTGCGCCGATCTCACCCGAACGATACCCGTAAACGGAAAATTTACCACCCGTCAGAAAGAAGTGTACAATGCCTGCCTGGCTCTTCATAACTATGCAAAGAGCATTCTTAAACCAGGAATTTCCATCCTCGACTATACCGACAAAGTAGGGGAGGAAGCCACCCGGCAGTTTCTGGCGATCGGGTTATTGACGGAGAACGATGTCAAAAATGAATCGCGCGAAAACAGGGCTTATCGCAAATACCTGTATCACGGTATTTCGCATCACCTGGGTATAGACGTACACGACCTGGGTACCCGTACCGAACCCATCAAAGAAGGAATGGTTTTTACCGTGGAGCCCGGGATCTATATCGAAGAGGAAAAGATGGGCATCCGTATCGAAAACAATGTATGGATCACGGCCGGCGGCAATAAAGACCTTTTTGAGAAAGTGCCTATTACTGTGGAAGAGATTGAAGCGGTGATGAAAAAATAACTCTTGAAAAGTACCGGGAAATATTCCCCGTTAAATCTGAAAATTCTTTTGAATCTTTGAGGACGGCCAGAGGTCGTATTACCAATCCATTAATGATGAAACAAATTCCCAATCTCTTTACCCTTCTCAACCTGTTCTTCGGCTGTTGCGCGGTAGTTTTTGTGATGCAGCATGGCATCGCGCTGGCGTATACTGAAGAGGGTGCGCAATTTATTTCCATGCCGGAAGAAATTTGGTGGGCCAGTGCCTTTATCGGCCTGGCCGGAGTCGTTGATTTCCTGGATGGTTTTGTTGCCCGGGCCATGAAAGCCAGTTCTGAGATGGGCAAGCAGCTCGATTCGCTGGCCGATGTGGTCAGTTTCGGAGTGGCGCCTTCGCTCATTATCTATCACTTTCTGCGGGTTTGCTATTCGGCCGATGTGGAAGCTTTGAACACCAGCTGGTGGTTATTATCGCCCGCCTTTCTGTTTGCCTGCGCGGCCGCTTACCGGCTGGCAAAATTCAATATTGCCACGGATCAGCAATATGGTTTCAAAGGTGTACCAACGCCCGCCGCCGGATTGCTGGTGGCTTCCCTGCCGCTGATCTTTGCCCAGGGGATTGACAGCATTACCGTACTGTTTTATAATAAATGGTTCTGGTACGGGCTGATAGTGGTGATGTGCTGGCTGATGGTCAGCAACCTGCCGTTGATGGCGCTGAAATTTAAAGACTTCTCCGTAAAAAATAACCTTCCGAAAATCATACTCCTGCTGGCGGCTGTTGTGTGTGGCATTTTCCTCCAATGGCTGGCTGTTCCGGTAGTATTCGTCCTCTATATTGTATTATCTTTGGCCTTCAAAAATAAAACTACATGACATATACCATCCAGGTGAAAGTGATGCCGCTTAAAGAATTACTCGATCCCCAGGGTAAGGCGGTAATGAGTGGACTTTCCAATTTAGGCATCAGGGAAATTTCTGATGTGAGGATTGGAAAGAACATCACGTTGCAGGTGGATGCTGCCAACGAAAGCGAAGCCAAACAACTGGCCGAAACCGCCGCCAAAAAGCTGCTGGCCAACCCTGTGATGGAGTATTTTGAAATCTCTGTAAACTGATCATTGCCGCAGAGGCGATGTCAACAGAACCCGCATGTTATATATCGTTCCAACACCCATCGGCAACCTGCAGGATATCACCCTGCGCGCCCTGGAGGTGCTGAAATCGGTAGATCTGATCCTGGCAGAAGATACGCGCAATTCCATCCGGCTGCTGAATCATTTCCAGATCGTTTGTCCGCTGACACCTTATCATCAGCATAACGAACACCAGGTGCTGCAGCATCTCATCAACCAACTGATGCAGGGAAAAAAAATGGCGATGGTTTCCGATGCCGGAACTCCGGGTATTTCGGATCCCGCTTTTTTACTGGTACGTGAATGTATAAAAGTAGGAGTGAAGGTGGAATGTTTGCCGGGGGCTACTGCTTTTGTTCCCGCACTGGTCAATTCCGGCCTCAGCACCCAACGGTTCGCCTTCGAAGGATTTCTGCCTGTTAAGAAAGGACGGCAAACCATGTTGAAAAAATTGGCGTCTGAAGAAAGGACCCTGGTCTTTTATGAGTCTCCCCACCGCCTGGTGAAAGCGCTGGAAGAATTTATCGAACACTTCGGCGCCGACAGGAAATGCAGCGTCAGCCGGGAATTGAGCAAGCTGCATGAGGAAACCGCCCGCGGAACACTGCAGGAGGTTTGTACTCATTTCAGTCAGAAAGAAGTGAAAGGCGAGATCGTGATTGTAGTTGAAGGAACCGATCAGGCAGGGTAGCAATTACTCCTGTTTAACCGGCCATATAAAAGCAATCCCCGCTCCAACCGAAACGCAGATATTTGTTTAAATAAAGAAAGCCGTATGTTTAAAAAATTCGAATCATTTTCATGCCGGTATTTTTCTCTGCTGCTGTTGCTCTTCGCCAGCGTTTCAGTAGTGGCCCAGCCAGATCGCTGGCAGCAACGGGTAAAATACTCGATGGATATCGATATGAATGTTACTACCAATCAGTTCAAGGGAAAACAGAAACTGCAGTACACCAACAATTCTCCCGATACACTGACCAAGGTATTCTATCACTTATATTTTAACGCCTTTCAGCCCAACAGCATGATGGATGCACGCAGCCGTGAGCTGGGTAAGACCCGTATCGGACGCGGACAGGATTGGGATGGCCGGGTCCGCGACCGTATCCTGAATTTGAAACCCGATGAGATTGGGTATCAGAAAATACTTTCTTTGAAAATGAATGGCGTTGTTCAGGAATACAAGGTGGACGAAACCATCCTGGAAGTAAAACTTTCCAAACCCATTCTTCCCCGCAGCACCGTAACCTTCGACATGGATTTCGAGGCGCAGGTTCCGCTGCAGGTTCGCAGAAGCGGCCGCGACAACCCGAGCACCGGTGTTCGTTATTCCATGAGCCAGTGGTATCCCAAAATGTGCGAGTACGATTATGAAGGCTGGCATCCTACCCCTTATGTTGCCCGTGAGTTTTATGGAGTATGGGGCGATTTTGACGTGCGCATCACCATCGATAAAAGCTATATATTGGGCGGCACTGGTTACCTCGTCAATGCCAACCAGATCGGATACGGCTACGAAGATCCCGGGGTGAAGGTGAACCAGCCGGCGGGCGACAAGCTGACCTGGAATTTCACAGCTCCCAATGTCCATGATTTTATGTGGGCCGCCGATCCGGATTATAAACACCTGGTAAGAAGAATTCCCAACGGTCCCACCATTCATGTACTCTATAATTATAAAGCGAACAATCCCCGCAACGACACAGCCTGGAATGAAGTGGCAGATGCGGCGGTTACCGTTCTCCCTTTCATTCAGCAGAAATTCGGCGCCTATCCGTACAAGCAATATTCGTTTATTCATGGAGGTGATGGCGGTATGGAATATCCCATGGGAACGCTTTTATCGGGCCCCAGTCTCGGCACTGTTTTTCACGAATGGATGCATACCTGGTACCAGATGATGATGGGCACCAACGAAAGCCTTTACCCCTGGATGGATGAAGGGTTTACCGACTGGGCAACGGACCTGGTGGAAGCCTATTACCGCGATAACGTAACGAGGAAACGCCTGGCCGACAACCCGGTTGCCCTGAAAAAACTCGACTCCGCCGCTGCGGTGTTGCCACTGGAACATGCAGGCGCCTATCAGAGCTATTTTTATCTTGCCAAGAGCGGGTATGAAGAACCCATGACCACCCACTCCGATCACTACAATACCAATTTCGGATACAGCCTCGCTGCCTATTCAAAAGGATCCGTTTTCATGGAACAGCTCGGATATATTACAGGAGCGCCCGTTCGCGACAAGATCATTCTGGAATACTACCGGCTGTGGAGATTCAAGCATCCCAACGTGAACGATTTTATGAGAGTGGCCGAAAAAGTGAGCGGACTGAAACTGGATTGGTACAAAGAGTATTTCGTGAACAGCACCAAAACGATTGACTACGGAATTGACAGTCTTTGGGAAGTAAACGGAAAAACCAGGATCCGGCTGCGCCGTATCGGCAAGATGCCCATGCCTGTAGACCTGATGATACAGTATAAGGACGGCCGCCAGCTGATATGCTATATTCCCCAATACCTGATGTTTGGCGAAAAGCCCGCGGAAAACAATATTCCCAGAAAAGTGTACGACGCCTGGAAATGGACACATCCCGAATACGAACTTGAAATCGACGGAAAGATTAGTGACCTGAAATCGATCGAGATCGATGCCACCCAACGCATGGCCGACATCGAACGAAAGAACAACCGGATTGAAATAACCTGGTAGTCGTTACAGCAAATCATAAAATGAGAAAATCCCGCTTTTGGCGGGATTTTCCATTCAGAATAAGGTCAGGTTAATGATTCGTGCTTTCAGAAGAGATCCCGATAAGGTTTAATGATTGACGGTATTTGATTAGCACCTCGATACAAAGGTATCGGCCTGCTCACCCTCCGACAATACCACTTTGTGGTAGTTTTAATACTACAGTCCGGCCGGGCGGTTGGCCCGGATGACAGCTTCCCCCTTATCTTCCAAAAAACTTGTTGATGGCCTCTACGCGGTTATTGACATGCAGTTTTTCATATATATGATAAACGTGCTTGCGAACCGTTTCCTGGCTGATGAATAACTTGGCTGCGATTTCCTTATAAAGCATTCCCTTGGCGAGCAATTCCAGTATTTCCTTTTCCCGGTTGGAAAGCGTGCTCAGCGAGGTGGCATTGGGATTGGAGGAAGCTGTTTCTGCGTTCCTGTTCTGAAAAGCCGCCACCACCTTGCGGGCGATCTGGCTGCTCATGGGTGAGCCGCCATCATTGAGTTCCTTGATGGCTTCCAGCAATTTGCCCGGAGCCGTTTTTTTGAGAATATAACCGCTTGCCCCGGCGCTGAGCGCTTCAAAGATTTTTTCATCATCCTCGTATACCGTACACATCATGAACAATATATCGGGGTTATCGCTTTTCAGATGCTTGACGCAATCAATGCCCGTTTCACCCTCTCCCAAATTGATATCCATCAGCACTACGTTGGGCTTTAAAATGGGTATTTTTTCAAGGGCTTCGGCGGCGGAGGCAAAACTTCCCAGCAGGAGGTGCTCATCTGACATCAGGATAATTTGTTCCAGCGCGGAACGTATATCCTTGTTATCATCTACAATACAAACGGATATGACCATACTGCAAAATTGATCTGTTTTGAAAAATCCGGAAATACCACTTTGTGGTAGTTTTGCTGTTACTAAGTACAAATTTTGTAGGAGAGAACCTTTAGCGAGGTACGTGTAGAACGAACTTGTCCCGGAAATATTCTTCCGGAAAAAGTTCATATATATCAGTTACGAATGGTTTTTTCCCGCTCTCATAGATCTCCTGGGCCAGGTCGCCGCCTTTGAGGCAAATCAAACCAGTAAACTCATTTCCGGTGCGGGGCTTGCGGATCAGGTGATGACTCCAGGCGAGCAGGTCTTTCAATGGTGCAACAGCTCTTGACACCACGGCATCGAATTGGCGGTCGCGAATCTCTTCCGCCCGGCTATGGCGTGTGGTAACATTAGCCAGGTTCAGCGCTTCGGCCACTGCATTGACAACCTTGATTTTCTTGCCGATGCTGTCAACCAGGTGAAATTTTACTTCAGGAAAGAAGATGGCCAGGGGTATACCCGGAAACCCGCCGCCGGTGCCCAGGTCTATCACTTCGCTGCCGGCAGGGATATCGAAAACAGCGGCAATAGCCAATGAGTGGAGAACATGTTTTTCATACAGGCTGTCGATGTCTTTCCTGGAAATCACATTGATCTTTTCGTTCCATTCTTGGTAAAGCGGTCCCAATCGGTTGAACTGATCCAATTGAGTAGGGGTAAAGTCGCTGAAATATTTTAGCACGATGTCCATTCCTGTCAAATCCATTTATGTGAAGGCCGGCGCCATAAAGCTGGTGCAAAGATGCAGTAATAAAAGAACATCCAGATATCCAGCAACCACCACCAGGCGAAGAGGTCTCCTTCCTGGAGTTTCTTCATGGTCTTGTAAAATATCCATGCCTGAGAAACGAACCTGATGGCGAAAACGGCCAGGACCAGTTTCCAGTCGAAAAAGATAAGGCTGACAATGAAGAGCGGGTAAAAAAGGAAAAAAGAAAAATTATACAGCGTCAGCAGAAATTTATGAACGGGTTTATAGAAACGTGCTGTGGAGTAGTGCCTGTTTTTTTGCCGGATCCAGTTGCCGAGCGTTTTCTTGGGCTCAGACAAAGTGAGCGTATCTTCTTCAATAGCGATACGGGTATTGTGCTTGTTGGCGACCATATTGATGAAGAGATCATCGTCTCCTCCCGGTAAATGATTGATGGAAGAGAATCCTTTGTTTTTGAAGAACAGGTCTTTCTTGTAGGAAAGATTTCTGCCTACTCCCATATAGGGAATACCCGCCAGGGCGTAAGAGAGATATTGAAGGGCCGTATGATAGGTTTCGAAACGGATCAGTTTGTTCAACAATCCGGGACGTTTGTGATAGGACCCATAGCCCAGTACCACTTCCACCCCGTCGTCATAGGCATCCTGCATGGCGTAGATCCAGTTTTCAGTTGCCGGAACGCAATCGGCATCTGTCAGCAGCACGATCTCATATTTCGCTTCTTTGATACCGATGGACAAGGGATATTTTTTTCCCGGTATACCCTTGGCTTCCTGTTCCAGGTTAACCATCTGCAATCCTTTGAACGTTTTCCTGAATTCTTCCAGCAGGTAACGAGTATCATCCTGGCTGTTGTGATTCACCACGATGATCTCATGCGTGGAAGGGTATTTTTGTACCAGTAATCCGGGCAGGTTGCGGGCCAGGTTGGGCGCCTCATCGCGGGCACAAACGATCACGCTAACCGGGTGCTGAAGGGTTGTTCCCTTGGGGGGCTTCCGGTAAAACGCCAGACGGGAGAAGATGCCCCAGTAATAGCATAACTGGAGCAGGGTTACCAGGCAAAAAAGGGCAAACAACAGCATCGGCCAATGCATAAGCAGTTGCATAAGGTTCATATCCACACGCTTTAGGGGTCGTCAAACGGCGAAAATAGGAGAGATTCAACAATCGGCTCGGGTTAATCATTTCACACTTGTGAATAATCCTATATTTGCGCGTTTTATGGCGGCATTATCATTTGATTTACTTCACCGGGACGCGCACTCCAAGGCCAGGGCAGGACTGATTCATACCGATCACGGGGTGATAGAGACCCCGATATTTATGCCCGTAGGCACAGCAGGGAGTGTTAAGGCAGTAAGCCAGCAACAACTGGCAGAAGAGGTACAGGCACAAATTATCCTGGGCAATACATATCATTTATACCTGCGGCCGGGGTTGGAAACGCTCGAAGCAGCCGGGGGACTTCATCAATTCAACGGATGGCAAAGGCCCATACTGACCGACAGTGGCGGCTACCAGGTCTTTTCGCTGGCCGGTACCCGTAAAATCAACGAGGAAGGGGTCATGTTTCAAAGCCATATAGACGGCTCGCGGCATCTGTTCACCCCCGAAAAAGTAATGGATATACAGCGCAGCATCGGAGCCGATATCATCATGGCTTTTGATGAATGCCCGCCGGGTGGCAGCGAATTTGCCTATGCCAAAAAGTCGATGGAGTTGACACACCGCTGGCTCGACCGATGCTTTGATCAGTTTAACCAGACCGATTCTAAATACGGGTATACGCAAAACCTGTTTCCCATCGTACAGGGAGGCACATTCAAGGAACTCCGGAGCCAGTCTTGCGAATATGTACAATCAAAACAGGCAACCGGCTACGCCATAGGTGGATTGAGTGTGGGCGAGCCCGAGGCCGTGATGTACGAGATCTGCGACTGGTGTTGTGATCAATTGCCGGCCGACCGACCCAGGTACCTGATGGGAGTGGGGACACCCTGGAATATTCTCGAATGCATCGGCATGGGAGTAGATATGTTCGACTGTGTAATGCCGACCCGAAATGGTAGAAATGCCATGCTTTTTACCAGCCGGGGAGTGATCAATATTGACAACAAGAAATGGGAGAGAGATTTTTCTCCGCTCGACGACCAGATCGACTGCGCCTTCAGTCAATTCTATTCAAAAGCCTATCTCAGGCACCTGATCAAATCAAAGGAAATACTGGGTCTTACCATCGCCAGTGTGCACAATCTCGCCTTTTATCTCTGGCTGGTAAAGGAAGCCCGTAAACAGATCATCGCCGGCCAGTTTGAAAGCTGGAAGAAAGTTATGATTGAACAGGTAAAGACCCGGTTATAGAATGCAGTGAGCCAATTGGTAAATTGGTCAATGTGACAATGATTGTTGTCCGGTTAAATTTGTTTGGCCTCCAGGGAGCGGGAGCGAGTGTATTTGCGAGCGAATTGGGGGCTTTGCTGCCAGGGCCCGTCGCTGATGGTGGATGCGTTTATCGTTTCGGGTTTAACGTTTCACGTTGATCAGTGTTCAGGAGTCATTTGTCATCCGTCAGATACGTTTATCGTTTCGGGTTTAACGTTTCACGTTGAATGCTGGTGTTGGATTCATCCGTAATTCGTCATTTGTCATTCGTCATCCGTCATCCGTCATCCATCATTCGTCATCCGTCATCCGTCATGCCTCATTGCATTGGCTCATTGACCAATTTTCACATTGGCAAATTAATTCAACACCTACTTTCTTTTTTGTTTAAACAACCAGGGGAGCAGTTCTTTTTCGCTGAACGCGTTTTTCCAACTGTCGTGACCGACGCCCGGATATTCCGTGTATTTAACCCTGGCGCCTGCTGCTTTGAGTGAGTTGTTCATCAGCCTTGAATTTCCGACCGGCACGGCGGGGTCTTTATCGCCATGAAAGATCCAGACCGGCATTTTTTTCGCATATCCGGCCACTTTAGCAGGGTCGCCTCCTCCGCAGATGGGAATGGCGGCCGCGAAGAAACCGGGCTTTCTCCAGAGAATTTCGAAGGTCCCCATGCCGCCCATCGACAATCCACCGACATATATTTTCTTTGTATTCACTTTGCCGGAAGCGGCCCATTCATCGAGCATGTCCATTACCAGTTGAAGGGAAACCGTTGGCGGCAGGCTGGATTCGAAGGAGAAGGCTCCCAGTGAATCGGCCAGTTTTTTTCGGCTGATCTGCGACCAGAAACTATTGATCGGACATTGAGGGAAGATGACTATGGCCGGAAAGTTCCGGCGGTTTTCTTCGCTGGCGAACAGGTCTGCTCCCCAGGCCAGCTGAAGATTATTATCGCGGCCTCTCTCTCCGGAACCATGGAGAAATACCACCAGGGGGTACTTCCTGCCTTGCTTGTAATCGGGGGGATATAGTACCCGGTACCGAAGTGTATCGGCGCCTTTTACAAATTCGGCTTTTTCGTATTGGGGGAAATTCTGGGAATAGGCGGTTGCGAAAAACAAGGTTATGATCAGTGTGATGGCAGGCTTTTTCATAGGTGGAATATACAACTCATTTTGTAATGCTTTCACAAACTGTTCACGCCGTTAGGGTTTTCGGACCATAATTTTTGTCTATTTTTGACGCTTGTACATGATCACCAGGATAGACCGTTACATACTGAGCAAATTCATCAGCACCACGCTGTTTATGGTGCTCACGCTTTGCGTCATAGCGGTAGTGATCGATACCAGTGAAAAAACGGACGACTTTGTAAAATCGGGTCTGTCTACCTACCAGATCATTACCAAATACTATTTTGGCTTTGTTCCTTTCATCATTTCGATGATCTTCCCGCTGATGATCTTTATTGCCGTCATTTTTTTTACTTCCAAGATGGCCGGGCGGTCGGAAATTGTGGCCATCCTGGCCGGAGGAGTTCCCTTCAACCGTTTCCTGAGGCCCTACCTGATCGGAGCGGTCATATTAGGCGGCAGTTTCTGGCTGGCTACCCAGTATCTGATCCCCAAGGCGAATGTACTCAGGGGAAATTTTCAGGCAACGTATATCGACAGCAAGAATTCATATGAGATTTCGCAATACTATGGCAAGGAAAATAAGTATTATCTCCGGGTAGACAACAACACTTTTGCCGGCATCAGAAATTACGATACGGCCTCCAAGTCGGCCAACGGCGGATTTTCCTTGCAACGGATCCAGGATAACCAACTGACCTATTCGCTGAAAGCGGATTTCGTAAGATGGGATACTGCCAAAAAGAACTGGAAGCTGGAAAATGTAACAGAAAGAACGATCAATGGATTAAAAGAGGAGGTGAAGCAGATCCCGTCGATGAATATCGACCTGCATGTGAAGCCCGACGCGATCAGGCCTGACAAATATCTGAAGGACAAAATGACTACTCCAGAGCTCATCCGGTTTATCGGGCAGGAGGAGCAAAGAGGAACGGAAGGCTTAAACGACTATAAGGTGGAGCGGTATCGCCGGGACGCCACCCCGTTTTCCGTATTTATTCTTACCATTATCGGCGCAGTTGTGGCTTCCCGTAAAACAAGAGGGGGAAGTGGATTGCACCTCGCCTTTGGAATAATTACTGCTGCCATTTTCGTGGTAATGGATAAGTTCTCCCTCACATTTTCTACAAAGGGCAATTTCCCGCCCGCTCTGGCTGCCTGGACCCCGAACATCGTGTTCAGCATCGTGGCCGTATGGCTTTACCGCTTCGCTCCCAAATGATTTTCCGGTTATTTCTTATAGCCTTTTAATTTATGCGCTTCTGGTTTTCAGGCGATTTGTTATACCTTTAAGGCCCTGATTACCGAAAAAATTTCCTTCATCATACATAACATTATTGAATTATGGAAGTTGTCAAAGAACGGTTCAAAGCCAAAGCAGACGCAGCCAATGTAGAAATCAAAAACATCATAAAGGAACACGGAAACAAGGTAATCGGGGAAGTAACCCTTTCGCAGGCTTACCAGGGTATGCGGGGAATAACAGGATTGGTAACAGAAACATCCCTGCTAGATGCCCAGGAAGGCATTCGCTTCCGCGGGTATTCGATCCCGGAACTACAGCAAAAATTACCGAAGGCCAAGGGCGGATCAGAGCCACTTCCGGAAGGATTGTTTTACCTGATGCTGATCGGTGACCTTCCTACCAAGGAAGATGTCAATAATATCACCAATGTATGGCAGCGCCGCAGCCATGTTCCCAGCCATGTGTTCGATGCCATAGATGCACTTCCTTCCTATGCGCACCCCATGACCATGTTCGTTACCGGGGTGATGGCGCTGCAGACAGAAGGACAATTTTCGAAGGAATATGCCCGCGGAATCAATAAAAAAGATTACTGGAATCCGATCTATGATGATTGCATGGATCTGATTGCCCGTCTTCCCCGTATTGCAGCTTATGTATACCGGCGCAAATACAAGGGAGCTGAACATATTCAACCGAATGGGTTGCTCGATTGGGCAGGCAACCTCGCTCATATGCTCGGATATTCGGATGAAGGGTTCATGGAACTGATGCGGCTTTACATGACCATCCATGCCGATCATGAAGGAGGAAACGTATCTGCACACACCACCCACCTGGTAGGTTCCGCTCTTAGTGATCCTTATTTGAGCTATGCTGCCGGAATGAACGGACTGGCGGGGCCATTACACGGGCTGGCCAACCAGGAAGTGATCAAGTGGATCTTTGAAATGAGGGAAGACTTGAAAACAGATCTTCCAACCAAAGAACAGATATCGGAGTATGTGAAGACAACGCTCAGTGAAGGCAAAGTGGTACCCGGTTATGGCCATGCCGTTCTTCGCAAAACAGATCCCCGGTTCACTGCACAGATGGAATTCGGCAAGAAGCATATGCCCGATGATCCATTGGTGCAAACGGTATGGAATATCTATGAGGCCGTTCCCCCCATCCTTCAGTCTCTCGGAAAGATAAAAAACCCCTGGCCCAATGTGGATGCGCACAGCGGAGCGCTGCTCGTTCATTATGGCATGGTGGAATATGAATATTATACCGTGTTGTTTGCGGTAAGCCGCGCGCTGGGGGTATTGGCCAGCTTATGCTGGGACCGCGCGTTGGGATTCCCCATCGAAAGGCCAAAATCTGTTACCACAGATCTCGTTAAACTCTGGCTCGAGGGTAAGGACAATATCTGGGGAGAATAAACAAAATCAGACAGGGATATTTACTGAAATCCGGCAACCGGCACCCGGAGCCGTGTCTATGCTGATCTCACCGGCATAGAGGCGCACTCTTTCCCTGATATTGGAAAGACCGATACCGTTCCTGGTGGCTTTAAGATCGAATCCTTTGCCATTGTCAGTAATCGCCAGCAAAATATTCTTTTCGGTGGCCTGCAGTTCTATCAGTATTTCGGAAGCCTCGCTGTAGCGTACGATGTTCTTCAACTGTTCCTGTACAATACGGAAGAGGGCAATTTTCAGGCTGCGGCTTGTCCAGATGGCGGGATCATGAAGGAAGGTGATCTTGAATTGGCTGGCTGCTTCCAGGTCGGCGATCAGTTCATTGATGCTTTCGATCAGGGAATCTCCTTTCAGTTGGGGTGATACCAGTTCTCTCGACAGTTTCCTTATTTCATCATAAGCCATCGATATCAATTCGCCTGTTTTGGATTTCAGATCCTCGTCTTGTCCGGAAGCCGGTTGAATCATATCCAGGTAAAGGCGCACCGTAGTGATGATCTGGTTGATATTATCGTGCAGTTCGTTGCCGATATTCATTCTCTCTCTTTCCTGGGCATTGACAATCGCTTCGGCAATTTCGCGCTGGTGTCTTTGTTTTTCCAGTTGCAGTTGCAGCCGGAGTTGAGTGATCTCCGTTACGTCGGTGATGGTGCCGAACATACGGATGGGGCGGTTATTCTCATAGAGAATGAAAGCCTTGTCGCGGAAAAATTTTATCGTACCATCGAGGCATTGAAAGGGATAGTCGTCGGTCCAGGAAGAGAGTTTGTTTTCCAGTGCAGCGGCGATGCCATGCTGAACTTTTTCGCGGTCAGTGAGAGGGATGCGACCAAACCACCAGGCCATATCCAGCAGGGGTTCGCTGAACGGACCGATCAATTCGGTGAGTGCCCTGTTACGGGTAATGTCACCGGAGAGGATATCCCATTCCCAGCGGGGTTCAAAGGTATTGCGATCAACTTGCGTCGATTCCAGATTTTGAGAGTCCACAGTGTCAGCCAGTTTAGATGTTCTCTGAATAATAACGGCTTTTGCCGCTACCAACGCCGGTTTAACAGAACCATTGATCAGAAAAGAATGTATCAGTAGCAAATGATCCAAACCGTCCGCGCCAGGTGCTTTCATCTCTGCCTGTTGAAGCTCGGGGCTGTTGCGGATGAGGTGATGGGTCTTTCTGAACCGTTCGGCCATCTCGCCCTGAAAGATTTCATTGATGTTTCTGGGTACTATCTTTTCGTTGAGACGAAAATAGTTTAAAAAAGACTGATTGGCATAAATTATATTATCATCGGTATCCGCAATCCATTTGGGATGGGTATCCTGCTCCATGAATGAACGGATCGCTGCATAGTTGGTAGATAGTGGATTTTCCATAAGAAAAGGTTGGTTCGAGGTTTCCCCAATGAAACGGCCGCATTACTGTTTGCCGAAATGATCTTTGCGCATTGCCTTGTGGTCGATCAGTTTTCTTTTGAACCGGATGGGTTTGCCCAGAACGGCAGCGGAAATTTCCTGCAGCAGTGAATCGGAAAAGTAAGAAAGGGAGTAACCGGTATTAGCTTTACCGAAGTATTGCTTTCTTTTCCGGTAGTTGAGTTTGTAAAGAGTATAGTTGCCCATGGAATAAGGTATATGGCACAAATTATTGGATAAGTTAACCGGGAAAAATAGCGCAAATGCTCAATCGAAGGTAGATTTAGGATATTATTCCGTGTCGTATAGGCACTACAGGAAATAGGGTATGCGTTTGCCGGGGTTGTTACTTAGTTGGAGTCAGATGAGCTTTCTTTCGATGGCATAACGGGTGATGTCCGCATTGGACTTCATTTTCATTTTCTCCAGGATCCGGGATCGGTAAGTGCTGACTGTAGATACGTTGACGCCCAGATGTTGAGCGATTTCCGAGATAGAATTTCCTGTGGCCAGCAGTTTAAATACGTCAAATTCCCGGTCGGAGAGTATTTCGTGGGTGATTTCTTCAGTTTCTGTATCCAGGCTTTCGGCCAGTTTCTCCGCGAAAGCGGCAGAAATGAATTTCCTTCCGCTCAGTACTTTTTCAACTGCTTTTACCAGTTCCTGTTCGGCCATATCTTTAGTGATATAACCATGGGCGCCTGCCCGGAATACGCGGAGTGCGTACTGGTCTTCCGAATGGATACTGAGCATCAGCATTTTTACTTCCGGTCTTTTTTCCTTGATCTTGCGGAGCGCTTCCAAACCGTTCATTTTCGGCATGGAGATGTCGGAAATAATAATATCCCAGTTACCCGTAAGAGCATGTTCTACGAGCATTTCTCCATTGGAGACTTCATCTACTTCCGCACCTTTATAGTGTTCCAGCAGTATTTGTTTGAGGCCTTTGCGAACGATTTCATGATCATCAGCAATGAGAATTTTCATACTGTTTTCGGTCTCTAGTTGTGGGAAAATAGTGCTGTATTGATTCAACGGCTCCATACTTTCATAGTTCTCCTGACAATACAAATCTATTTTATAGAAACCTGGAAAACAGTAGATAAACTCTGTTTTTGGTGTAGGTGTTTTGCTACACCTGGTTGTTGATTGGCGGGTGTTATGGGTGGGAGATCAGGTTAGATGAGTTTATTTTCGAGAGCGTACCGGGTAAGGTCCGCGTTTGATTTCATTTTCATTTTTTCCAGGATCCGGGAGCGGTAGGTGCTCACCGTGGTGCTGCTCAGGGAGAGGGCAGAGGCGATTTCGGAAACCGATTTCCCGGCGGCCAGCATTTTGAGTACATCGAATTCGCGATCCGAAAGGGATTCATGAAGGGCGGCATCGCTGTTGCCTTCGAGTACGTCGGCCATTTGTTCGGCAACTTTTGCCGAGATGTATTTTTTCCCGATCAGCACTTTTCGCATTGCCTGAATCAATTCGTCCTGGGCCGTGTCCTTGTTGAGGTAACCGGAGGCGCCTGCTTTCAAAACCCTGATGGCATATTGATCTTCGGGGTGCATGCTCAGCACCAGCACCGGTAATTTGGGAAATGCTTCCCGAATCTGGCGAAGGGCATCCAGGCCGCTGCGGCCGGGCATAGACAGGTCGGTGATGACCACATCCCAATTGTCTGACATGGCCAGTTTAATCAGTTCTTCTGCATTGGAGGCTTCTCCCACAGTAGCAAAGGGATATTCTTCCAGCAGGATCTGCTTGAGCCCTTTTCTTACAATGGAGTGATCATCTGCGATAATTACTTTCATAGCGGGTGGCTTAACGCTGTGATGAATCTCAGGATAGTGGCACTTTCACACTGATGGTGGTCCCTTTTCCGGGGGCGCTGTTGATCGAATACTCGCCGCCCAGCATCATCGTCCTTTCTTTCATGCCCATGATCCCCAGTGTTTTTTTACTGCCTAATGAAGTGGTGTCAAAACCTTTTCCATCATCGTGGATGGTGAGGGTGGCAAAACCATCTTCTTCTTCCAGGTTCGAATATACGTTACCGGCATCAGAATGTCGTCCCACATTGGTAAGGGCTTCCTGGTAAATACGGAAAAGCCCTGTTGCCAGATGGGTCGGTAATGCAATTTCGGATATATTTGATTGAAAACTCACCTTTATTCCGGATCTGTTTTCAAATTCCTTGCTTTGCCACTCGAGGGCGGGGATCAGACCGAGATCATCCAGTATGCCAGGCCGTAAGTCGGTCGCGATCTTTCTTACGATCTTTATGGTTCCATCGAGCAAATCGAGTGTTCCCTTTATCTTTTCTTTGGCAGCCGGATCTTTTTCGCCCAGGTTGCGGTTAAGCCATGACATGTCCATCTTCAAAACGGTAAGCCGCTGACCCAGCTCGTCGTGTATTTCATGGGCCATATGCATCCGCTCTTCTTCCCTGATCTCCTGCAGGCGGGCAGACAACTGGCGCAACTGCTCGGATGTTTCCAGAATGATCTTTTCCGTTTTTAATTTTTCTGTAATATCATTGGCCAGCACGAGCCTTGCGTCCTGGTTATTGTAAAGAATATCATGTGACTTTATTTCTACATCTATCAGGGAGCCGTCTTTTTTCACGTGTATCCAGTTGCCGCCCGTCCGAACGCCTGCCTGTTCACGCATGGAACGGGTTTTCATCTTTTCAATGTCGTCTTCCGGCCGGATATCTTTGATGGTCATTCCCAGGAATTCTTCCCGGCTGTATCCATAATGCTGGGTGGCAGCCTCATTTACATCGAGGATCCGGAATGAGGTGATATCGTATACCCACATAGGCAGCGGGCTGCTGGAGAACAGCAGGCGATACTTTTCTTCATTCTCGACCAGGTTTTTTTCCGCCAGTTTGCGGGCTGTGATATCCATCATGCTGCCCATGGTGCGGATGGGTGTTCCGTGCTGATCCCTCACGATATAGGTACGATCATAAATATTAATGAACTCTTTTTGGCCATTCAGAAAGCGGTACTCGGCAATCCAGCTGTTACTGCTTCCTTTGAGCGTACGCTGAAAGTCGTTGACGATTGTTGGCCGATCTTCCGGATGCAGGCGGTTTTGCCACTCATCATGATCGGGCAGTTCATCCTTATCGCCCAGGCCGTACAGTTCATGATGTCTGGAGTTGGCCCATACCTGGTTGGTGGCCATATCCCATTCCCAGATGGCATCATTGGTAGTGCCGGAGATCATTTCAAACCTCTCTATAGATCGTTCGAGCTCTTTTTCTGTATTCTTCCGTACGGTAATATCAATTCCGGTACCCAGCAGGCAGGGTTTACCGGCGAAATCGATATAGGAACCTGTAAAATAGTAAGGGATCATGGCCCCCTCACGGGTACGGAAATGTGCCTCCGCATTGCTGGTTCCTTTTTCAAAAACCTCCCGGATACGATCGGTTATATAGTCTTTTTCATTCTCTGTAAAAAAATCAGTGGGGTGCATCTTCCGGATCTCTTCACTCGAATAACCCGAAATGGTTTCAAATAGTTTATTCCACCTGATAAATCTTCCGTTTTCATCGAAGAAATAAAAAATACCCGGCAGGCTGTCGATGATCTTATCGGAAAACACTTTTTCCTTGATGATGGCATCCTGTGTTTTTTTCCATTCGGTAATGTCACGGCTGATGCCGACAATCATGTTCACTTTTTGATTTTTGTCAACAAGCGGCACCTTTGTTGTCAGCAGCCATTTCTGTTCGCCTTCCGGATCAATAACGGCTTCTTCGCGGTTTACGATCGGCTGACCGGTACGGAAAACCTGCTCATCGTCTTCGTGGTAGGGCTGGGCGGTCTGTTTGTCGAAATAGTCGAAAACGGTTTTGCCAAGGGTATCATATTCGCTTACAGCGCCAAGCAATTCCACATTCGCGCGGTTGTTGATGATATGCCGGAACTGTTCATCTTTTACGTAAATATAGTCTGGCAGGTTGTCGATTAGGGTTCGGAGCAGTCTTCGTTCATCAGCCAGTTTGCGTTCTATTTTCTTTCGCTCGCTGATATCGATACCGGTGCCGAGTATGCAGGGTTGATTTTCAAAATCAAGATAGGTGCCGGTGAAGTAGAAGGGTAGTTTCTGGCCGCTTTTGGTGATGAGAAAGCCTTCCTGTTCGCTGTATCCCTTTTTTAATACTTCCTTCATCTGGTTGCTCACGGTTTCTTTTTCGGTTGGTGCGAAGAACTGAGAGGGGTGCATATGGCTGATTTCTTCCGCGCTGTATCCTGAAATGATCTCCAATTGCCGGTTCCAGCGAATGAATTTGCCCTGGCTATCGAAGAAGTAGAAGATACCCGGCAGGCCGGCCACCAGTTTTTCGGAGAAATCTCTTTCCTTGATGATGGCATCCTGGGTACGTTTTCTTTCCGTGATGTCCCTGATAAAAGAACAGAAAAAGCCGGAACCATTCTGTTCGATGGGAACGATGGTGATTTCGACCGGAAATTCTTCACCGTTACGCTTGAGGGCAAACATTTCGATAAGGCGGTTCAGCACGGGCCCTTCGCCGGTAGCCAGGTAACGGCTCATTCCCCGCTGATGAAGTTCCCGGAAACGTTCGGGGATAATGGTGTCCGCGAGGTTCCTGCCAATGGCTTCTGCTTCTGTCCAGCCGAAAATTTTTACTGCCTGCGGATTCCAGATGGTGATGTTTCCTGAATGATCGGCGCAGATAATCGCATCCATGGCTGTGTTGAAGATCAATCGCCGGGTTTCTTCATTGGAAATCTCCAGTTGTTCGGCTCTTTTCTTTTCCGATACATCGCGGAAATAGATGGAAAGGCCGTTTTCGGACGGATAGATATGCGTTTCATACCAGTAATCAAAGATATCCGAATAGGCTTCCACGCTGGTATGCTGCTGGGTGTTCAATGCTTTGTGGCAGGCTTCGTAAAACGGATTGCCCACGGCTTCGGGGAAATATTCCCAGACATTCTGACCAATCAGTTTTTCGGTCTGCATGCGGTATATCTTCGAAGCGGCCAAATTGAGATAGGTAAAGCGCCAGTTCGTATCGAGGGCCATGAAGCCATCGCTGATCCTGTCAAGCATATCCTGGATCTGGCCGGTTTTTTCTTTCACCTGTTGTTCCAGTTGCTGGTTGAAGGTGCGGAGCTGTTCCTCCAGCCTGATCCGTTCGGTGATGTTGCGGATGATGAGTACGAACCGTTGCTGGTTATCGGTTTCGCTCCTGATGGGTGAAATAGAAACATACACGTATAACAGATTTCCATGCCGGTCGCGGTGTACCTGGTCGCCACTCCAGGTTCCTTTTTTCTGCAGGTCTTCCATTACCGAAGGATGCTGTCCGTCCAGCAGGTTGGCCTGGGTAAACTGTTGAATCATATGTCCGGTTGTTTCCATCCGGGTATAACCATATAACAATTCTGCTCCTTTGTTCCAGGTAATTATTTTCGACTGATCATCAATGGAAATAATAGCATCGCTGGTTTGCTCAATCAGCCCGGCGAGGTAATTGATCCGCTCGGCCGCTTTTTTCCGGTCGGTAATGTTGCGGTGAACAGCCACATAGCCGGTGATCTCGTTTTTTATATTGCGGATAACATTGACAGCTGCCAGTACGGTGATCAGTTCGCCGGATTTGGTGGTGAAATCGTATTCATCGCGGTAGTAGTCTGCTTCATGTAATTTAGACAAAGCCTCTTCACGGGAACGTTCCGGGTTACGGATTTTCAGTACTTCGCCCACTGTTTTCCCTTCTACTTCGTCTTGCAAATAGCCATACATTTCTTCGGCGGCTTTGTTCCAGGTTACGATCCTGAATTTTTCGTCGGTGGAAAGAATGGCATCCGATATATTCTCTACCAGTATCGAATTATACCGGTTTTTTTCTTCCACAACGATCCGCTCGGTGATATCGCGATGGATATTGACGGAGCCGATCACCTTGCCATATTCATCTTTTACCATGGCGGCCGAAACGAGCAGGTTTTTTACGGCACCGGTGCGGGTGCTGGCTCTTACTTCGCCATGCCATTCACCTTTCTGCATCAGGGCCTTTCCCACTTCGGCTCTGTCTTCATAAGGTATTTCAATTTTGAGCAGGTCGGGTACGCTAACACCCACCACTTCTTCTTCTTTCCAGCCGTATAATTCTTCGGCTCTTTTGTTGATGGTTTTTATCCGGAACCGATCGTCGGTCGACATGACGGCATCGGATATGAAAGACAGCATCTGTGCATTGTACCGGATCTCGTTTTCCTTGATCTTTTGTTCGGTAACATCTCTGAATACCAGTACAACACCGGTAATTTCACCTTCATCGTTCACGATGGGTGCGGCGCTGTCATCAATGGCGATCTCCGACTTGTCTTTCCGGATGAGCAGGGTATGATTGGCAAGCCCCACGATCTTTTTTTCTATCAGCACTTTGCTAACCGGGTTTTCCACCACCGCCCGGGTTTGTTCATGCACAATGTGAAAGATGGATTCAATGGATTGCCCGTAGGCTTCCATTCCCCACCGGGTGAGCTGGCGTGCTACCGGGTTCATGAATATGACATTCATCCGGGTGTCTGTTACGATCACTCCATCGCCAATACTGGAGAGGGTGGTAGCAAACCACTCTTCGCTTTCCTTCAAATCCGACTCTGCTTTGTCGCGGGCGTTCTGATTGGAGTAGATGATGAGATAAATGATGATCAGCAGGCAAAGAATCAATACCTGAAAGAACAGGATGGTTTTGATGGTTTCTCCGATACTGACTTCTGTATTTTTTTTCCGTTGATCGAGCAGGCTGTACTCTTCCTGTTTAAGCCGGAAACCTACTGCCCGCAGATTATCCATCAGATTTTTTCCCTGCTTGGAAGAAATTTTTTCCTGGGCTGCCTGCCGTTGTCCTTTTCGTGCCCAGTCGACCAGGCTGCTGTGATAGGTGATCAGGTCATCCACTATTTTTTCCAGGGTGTCCACCCGCTTTTGCTGAACAACGCGATCAGATGTAAGCATGCGCAGTTGCCGGATGTCTCTATGGATGGAGTCCTGGGCGGTTTGCATCGGCTCGAGAAACTCGTCGTTACCGGTGAGCAGAAATCCTCTTTCGCCTGATTCGAGGTCTTTGGCTCCGGAAAGGATCTGCTCGGTTTCATTGAGTACCTCATGGGTATGACTCACACTTTCTGCATTGGCCAAAAAATCGGCATTGGTACTGTTCAGGCTGTAATAGGAGGTGAACATGATGGCCAGGATGAAAACCATTACGGCAATCAGTTTCCATTGCAGGTTGATCTTGTATCCCCGGATAAAAGGTGCCAGGAAGATGCCCGTTGCCAGAGCGATAAAGAGGATGGCGGCATGAAACGGGATGGTAAAAAGGAACGGCGAATTGCTGGTATAATTTTTTTTGAAGTTGAAGCCAATGAATGCCAGGCAGGCGACTGTTCCTATCACAAAGAGCAATACCCTGATCGCCGATTGGTATTTGCGCGTATGGGAAAGAAACAAAGCGAGGCCTGCCACCATAAAATTGAATGCGCCTGCAGGGTTCATTCTTCCCGGCCATCTTCCACGATCGTTGGCGGGGTCGGCCGCGATCCACTGATCGATACCTGCGTCCCATCTGAAAATGTATTCCAGCAAGGTGAGGAGGCCGATTGTAAATACCACAACGGCCAGTAGCTGGCCGGTTCGCTGCGCACCGCGTGAATTGAAGTTGAGCAGCATCAGCGAAACGCCACAGAGAACGAAGCACAGGGCCCCATTCGCCTTCATGGTCATGTACCCGTTCATACCCATGCTGGTCAGCAGGGGAATATTGAATAACCAGCCCGTCAGCACCACGAGCCCGGCCAGAAATACCAGCAGGCCTGAAAGGATCACATATCTGTTATTAAGTTTTGGCGACATCGAAAACAATTTTGGTCTTGTCCGGGTCGGATATACGACCCGGGCACGGTACAAATTAAAGGCCTAATCAGAGAAATTGCCAAGATGAAGGGTTTTCGGACGGTTTGCCGAAAAGAAGTGCTGAAATTTAGTTATTTAAGACAAAAAAAATGCTGATTTATCCGGTTAAATGGGCAGGATGCGTACTAACTCTTACACAATCTTCCGAACGGAGGCAACCCGATGGGTTTTTAAATAAGTTGCTGTGGTTCATTAAGAAAAGCCTCAACAAATTTTGTGGGAAAACTTCAGGCCTTTACCTTTGCGATCCCATGGGGGATTAGCTCAGTTGGCTAGAGCGCTAGCGTGGCACGCTAGAGGTCGTCGGTTCGACCCCGATATCCTCCACCAAAGCGGAGAAGTGCGAATTTCATTTGCCTTCTCCGCTTTTCTTATTTTTCGGAAACCTTTGCCAGGACAAATGCGTTTATCGTTTCAGGTTTCACGTTTCAGGTTTCTATTCGTCATTCGCCATTCGTCATTGCATTGGCTCATTGGCAAATTGCCAAATCACTGTTGTCCGGTTAATGGCGGAGGGCTTCCGGGGAGCGGGAGGCGAGTGAGAGCGAGCGTATCTGCGGCTTTGTTGGCGACGCGAGTCGCTGAGGGTACTTTTTTTGATTCGCCAAAAAAAGTACCCAAAAAAAGCGAACAGAAAAAGATGTACAGCCCTTTTTGAGGAGCGTGAGTGAGAGCGCGAGCGGATCAGTGTGTAGTTGAAACCAGCTCGTTAGCCAATGACTCATTTCTTCGGTGGTGAACTGCTGTAGAATAAATCGGGGAAAAATACATGCGTTTATCGTTTCAGGTTTCACGTTTCACGTTGAGTGCTTGTTTTGAACCGATTCGTCATACATCAGTTGCGTTTATCGTTTCAGGTTTCACGTTTCACGTTAAATGCTTGTTTTGGATTCATTCGTCATTTGGTTCCTCAAGCAAGGGAATGAAATTTTACCAGACAACGGTGATTCAATAATGATAAGCTGAACGTTAATTAGAAAATAAAGTCTTTATTGATTGAGTCTTCCTTTCAACATGAAATATAACTGCCAGTTTCCCCGATCTTACCTGGTAAATTCAATTACCTGGGCGCTAACAGTGATGGTTCTTTTTATATAGAAAGGGGCAAAGCCGCTTATGTGTTCCTCGGTCATTACGTTAATGATGGCTTTGGAACCATTCAGCAAGTTCGCTTTCTTCATCATCGCCGAATATGCATTTTCGTACAATTGTCTTTTCTTCATACCTCCAATCAAGAAAACATAAGAATCTTCCGAGCTTCCGCTTATCTGGTCAATTACTTTGAAGTTGTTTCCGGTTAAGTGTACCTCGGTTGCGTTTTGATTGTGATTTGTAACAAGGGCTGTGCCGACGCCACAGGAGCTAAGAAATCCCATTATTGACAACAATATGGTATAGATGCTGATCTTTTTCATCGTGTATTTTTAATGTAACTCTGTTAGAAATTAAAACCAAAGTCAAAACCAGGTTGAATAAAGTAGTTGTTCCATTTTTTTTCTATGGCTTTAAAAGACTGTGGCACATTGTTTCGTAAAGGCCAATAACTGATTCCGATTGCCGGTTCAAAAAAGAAGCGATTTTTGAAAAACTTAAACTGGTAACCGAGATAAAAGTCAAGATATAAAGTGTACCCATTTCCAATCTTTTTCCCATTTACATCCATGTATTTTTCAAAAGCATTCAAGGCATAAACAGCTGTATATGCGCCTTTCCACCAAAACCGCTGGTATCCTATTGTGGGTGCAAGAATACGGGCATGGCCAGGATAGGTATCTTCCGTTTTGTCAAATATTTTATCCCAGGGGGTGCCCAAAGGCCAGTCGTATTCCGATTTTTTAAATCTTAGATGAACAACATCTTTAGGGGTTATTCTATATCCGGCATTTATTTGTATGTATTTGGGGTTGTGTTCTTTGGTAAAATTACCCAACAGATATAGTGTGCTGCCTATATACCATCTTCTGTAACTACTGTCCTTTTTTTCATCTTGCGCCTTTGCTTCTAAATTGCTTGCCATTACCAAGACAAGTCCAATCCAAAAAATGTTCTTTTGCATAACTGCTATTTGATGTTAAATAATACCGCGAAAGTATATTGGGTAATGGCATAATCTGTTCACTTAAGTTAAGAAATGCGTGTTGGCTTTTTTTCAAGAATTATATTCCGTATTCTGTTTAACGGTTGCGGATTGATGCCTAAAGAAATTGCCAGCTAGTGTAATGAAACACGTTGAATGAGAGAGGTCTTTTTTTGTTATAAGTGCTGGTATCGTTGTTCAGAGCTAAATGTTTGGAATCTCAATATAATTGTTGGGCTATCGATTTTGTTATTGACGATTTTATATTACCTGTGTGTTCTGTGGTTTTAGATTCAATAAGCATAATTAAACATTCCTCTTTTGAGGAAACTCTGTGATTGATTCCTTTGTTTACAACAAACAGGTCGTCTTTTTTTAAATGTAAGCATGGCTGATCTTCAATTTCCAGCAAGAGTCTCCCTTTTACAACGTAGAATAATTCATCTTCGTTTTCGTGTATATGCCAGGGCACTTCCTGACCTTTTATTTTTACAACTTTTATATATTGGTCGTTTACTTCGCCAATAATCTTTGGTGAGAAATAGGCGTCAAGACTGAAAAACGCTTTTTTTAAATTCATCTTTTAAACAGTTTGCTTTTTACAATTTTACCGTCTCTCTTTGCTAGGTAATAAAACACTATCCCGATAATCAATAAAAAGGATGCTGTAAAAATAGATCCCTCAATTCCAACAACACCCCCTGTCAATAGTTCAGGTCCGTTGAATTTTGATTGAATGATGCTGCCCATATCATTTAGCCCGGTGAGATTGGAACCATAGAAAGGCTGAGAAAAATTCCAACCTAAGTGGAAGAAAAAAGGTAGCCATATTCTTTTGGTATAGATAAACATCATTCCCATAGTAAACCCCCAAATCAAATAGAGAAAAATGCTAAACAGGTTTGAATGGGGATTGTAAACGTGTTGCAGTTCTACCAGCATTGCAATGACAATCGTTGGAGTTGTACCTAGCCAATTTTCACAGACACGCACTATTAACCCTCTGTGAAACAGATCTTCAACCAAGGCCGCAAACAGTAATACCGTGAAAAACTTTATGGAGTAGTGAGCTGTTGAGATACTGATAGCTTGATAATACCCCAATAAGTATAAAATGAAAATGGATAGTGAAATTGTAAGAAATCCGAAGAAGAATCCGCCAAACATTTCTTTTAGTAAATATTTTGTGGATAGTTCTGTTATTTTTCTTTTATCATATATTCTGAATAAAAAATAATAAGCAGCTAGTAAAACTATAAATGAAACACAGTGAATAATTGGGACGGAAATATTTTTGTCTTGAATAAGGCTAAAAAATAGCGGTTTTAATATAAGGTTTTGAATTGCGACAAACAGGGAAAAACTGACGACAATGCCAATGATAATTTTTGTTACTGGAAAATACAGCACTCTTTTAATCGTTGCGTTCATTTTTAATTCTTTTGTATTTAAAGTGTTGTAAAGAAAACTCTTTGTTATCTTTACAACAAGTACATACAAGAAAGTAGGCTACGTACTAAAAATATACTATTGCTGAATATCAATACTTTAATATTTATAAAAAATGAAAGAAAAAAATAAGAAGGCTCATTGTGCAGTTGATTATGCCTTTCAAAGAATAGGTGGAAAATATAAGGGTCGAATTTTATGGGTATTAAAGGATGGTATTTTGAGGTATGGCGAATTAAAAAGAGTTATTATCGGAGTTACACCAAAAATGCTTACGCAGACATTAAAAGAATTGGAATCAGACGGGCTAATTGTCAGAAAGGTTTATTTAGAAGTTCCCCCCAAAGTTGAATATTCACTTACCGATACAGGAAAAGAATTAATTCCGTTTATAAGTCTGATGAGGAGTTGGGGTGAAAAACAAATGTCAGCAAAATAGTGATTACAATTCTCAGGGTATTTCCCTATGCTTGCCACCATCACTTAAATAGCGGAGATCTGCTATTTCTGCAAGGATTTTTTAAATGTAGTGACTAACGAATCCTCTTCGTTTTTTAAGGTTGTAATAGTCGCGCTCCCGGAACTTCTTCATTTTCAATGACCCGCTTTTTGAAAGAAATGTGAAAAAAGGAAAATCGCTTCGAATCCTCTTTTATTCGCCGTTTCTTGTTATCGATCGTACGGAAGCAATGGTAAAGGCTGTTTTCCGGCTGATCGAATCGAATAAAACCTGCCCATATGCCGAAACATCTACCTGTTATACTGATCCTGGTTTTTTGTGCCTGCTCCTCTTCGCATAAAACATCCGGTATTCATTCTGAAAATGGACCGCAGAATCCCGCGGAAGAACGGGTGGTCGCTTCTCCCATACTTGCTGCCGATCAGAAGCCCGCCAGCCTGATGGATTTACCACAGACCAGCCAGGGAGGTTTTGTATTGGCACCTGGCTTTTATGAAGCTACTTTCAGAAGTTATTGTTTGCAACCCGGCACACCCGACCCTTCCTCGCGCGATGCCTATTATCCCACTGCGGTAACCGGTTACCGGAAGGAAATAGTTGAAAGCATACTGGTCAATTCCCGTAACAGACATGACCTTCCGCAACGGAACATTCAATTGTTGCTATGGTCGGTGGTAAGCGGGTCAGAGTATGATCGCCTGGGTTCGGCAGTGAAAGCAACTGCCAGCCAGTTACTCAGCTCCAGGCAGATCTTCGAACTGAAGGGAGGATGGGCGGGCTTTGCCAGGAATGTTTCTGCCATGCTACCCGGCCAGTCCGGCTCCGATATCAGGCGGGTGATTGATTTTGGAACCGGTTCCTATGAAGCCATTGAAAAAATGGCTGTGCTCAGGCAGCCCTCAGTGATCAGCCGGCCGGAGGTGAATCGTGAACAATGGTACCAGGAGAAAGGAAACTATTTTGTCAGGTGGTTTGCCGAAGGATATCAATCCGTAAGAATTCAGGTGTATGTACCCGAAGGACTGGTTGATTCGAGCGGACGAAACAAAGAGGGCGAGTACCTGGTATATGACCCTACCGGATTGCTGGCGCAACCCGCCAATTCCAATTCGCAGAAACTCGGGATCGGTTCTCCCGTAGTAGATATTATCAGAAAGGTAATCGAGATCAGTCCCCGGCAAACGCATCCCAAAACGTCACCTCCGCGTTCTCCCAAGGCACCTGCCGGAAAAGGTGTATCCTGAGAATACAGCGCCTATTGTCAGTCATCGTATTTCTTTTAAGAATATGGAATTCCTGCTGTGATACTAGCCGGGGAGTTTTTTTGGATAGGGGGGATTGCTGGTTTTAAGTTTCCAGAACGCCCATTGCAGGTAACCGGCAACTAAAAACAGGAGAATGACGCCCGCAAATACAAATTTGAGGATAGCCGTGCAGCCAACCAGTGGAGGAGTAATACGGTCTACCTCACCCAGCAGCCAATAATGTGAGGCAACTCCTTCGAAAATATCGAATACAAATGTGATCAGAATCATTGCCAGCAGCGTACGAACGATTACGCGGATCAGCAGCACAGCGGAGTGAAGGAAGAACACGGAAAACAGAAAGAAAAGAGTGTAGGAAAAAACGAACAGAAAGTCAATATTATTGACCCGCTCTGCATAGGCAAGCTGATTGCTCCAGGCCTCCCGTACAAGATACACTCTTTGTTGTGTAAAAGCCGTTTCCAGTGAAAGCAATGCATTGGTTTTTCCCGGTATCACCAGAGGCTGGCGGGCTATGCCCATCCACCCGAGGGAAAACAGCGTGGTTAGTAAAGAAAGGATCAGTAAAATGGTTACCAGCCGGCGATGCATGTAACTTTAGTTGGGTTGATGTTTTATACAATGCGGAATATATCAATTAGCATTGAAATGCCCTTGTTTTGATAAAATAAATTTGTTGAGTCAAAAAAATTAGTATTTTTGGCTAAATATATTAGTTATGTCCATTGCCGGCAGAAATCTTCGATACCTGCGCAAGCTGAGAGGTTTGACACAGGAGGAATTCGCTTCCAAATTGAAAATAAAGCGGTCGCTCCTGGGTGCCTATGAGGAAGAGCGTGCCGAGCCCAGGCTGGAAGTGCTGGAGGTAGTTGGCGATATTTTCAAACTTTCTCTGGATGAATTGCTGTTGAAAGATCTCAGTGAAGTAAAAGGGAGTTACCTCAGCAAGCGCAGGGCGCTGAAGCTCGCCAGTAGTGGCACCAATGAAATACATTTTGTTCCCGTAAAAGCCGCTGCGGGTTATTTGGCCGGATACCAGGATCCTGCATTTGTGGACGAATTAAATACATTTACCCTTCCGATGCTGTCTCCGGGAACCTACCGGGCTTTTGAAATTGTTGGTGATTCCATGTTGCCGACACCCAGCGGATCGGTAGTGGTGGGTGAGAAGGTGGAAAGCCTGGAAGAAGTGAAGGCCAACAATACCTATATCGTTATTTCCAGGAAAGAGGGCATCGTATATAAGCGTGTGATAAAAAATCCGAAAGCAAAGAACAAGGTGACGCTGGTTAGCGACAACCCGAGCTATCAGCCATACAATATGGATTCCGAAGACCTGCTGGAGCTTTGGAAAGCAACTCATATCATCAGTAAGGCCAATACACAATCCCGCTTCGATGTTGGCCAGCTCGCCAATCTTGTCAGCGATTTGCACGAACAGGTCAACCAGCTCAAGAAGAAGATTAACTGACCGGTGCAGCAAAATAGGACAACATCCTGTCTTGCGTTTGACTCCCAGTTACAGGTATGCGGACAGCCGTAATTTCCGCAGCGTGGCTGTTAGTCTTTTGGGTTATTTTTACAATGCCCGAAATTCCGCATGACCAGGACCATTGCAATCATAGCCGCCTTATCCACCTGTTGTCTGAATTTGTATGCTCAACAGCAAACCATTCGGGCTGTAAAAACATTTGACGCTCCCCGCATTGACGGACAACTGGATGATGCAGCCTGGAAACTGGCACCCATCGCTACTGATTTTATCACAAATACGCCTGTATTCGGCAAGCCTGCTTCGGAAAAAACGGAAGTACGGGTGTTGTACGATAACAGCGCCATTTATATAGCAGCCTACCTTTACGATGATCCGGCAAAGATCCGCAGACAGTTTACTCCGCGAGACCAGGAGCAGAAAGCGGATGTTGATTATTTTTCTATTTTCCTGGATACCTATAAAGACAGGCAGAATGCATTTCAGTTCCTGGTTACTTCGCGCAACGTACAGAGCGATGCGCGTGTTTCACCTCAATATGCCACCAGCTTCGGCATTTATGGCGATCTCAGCTGGGATGCCGTTTGGGAAAGCCGAGTGGGCTTCAGGCCCGATGGCTGGGTAGTAGAAATGAAGATTCCCTATTTCGCGATCCGTTTTCCGAAGGAAAAAATTCAGGATTGGGGCATACAGTTCATGCGCTTTTCCAGGAGGTTCAATGAAACGTCTTTCTGGAACTCCGTTGATCCGAACGTCAATGGGTTTGCCAACCAGTTTGGCGACCTGGCCGGGCTGGAAAACCTGGTTCCGCCCCTGCGACTCAGTTTTTCTCCCTATGTCAGCGGAGGATATCGTTCAACCCCCAGTGTGAGTAAAGGATATCAGAGCGAATGGCTGAAAAGCGGCGGCATGGATGTGAAGTACGGAATCAACGAGAGTTTCACGCTGGATGCCACACTGATTCCCGATTTTGGCCAGGTAATCTCGGATAATATCGTTAACAATATTTCCCCTTTTGAAATTCAGTTCCGGGAAAACCGCCCCTTTTTTACAGAGGGCACAGAATTATTTAACAAAGCCGGTATCTTTTACTCGAGGAGAGTAGGGGCCATGCCCGCACGCTATCAACAGGTGGAGGATGAAGTGGGTACAGGGCTGCTGGCGAACTATTCCATTTCCAGAAACCCCTCCGTTACCCGACTGTACAATGCCCTCAAGTTTTCGGGCCGAACTACCAATAACCTGGGCATCGGCCTGTTCAATGCAGTGGGCCAGCCTGTGGAAGCCAGGCTTGTCAATACGCTAAATGGAAGAGATTCGCTGATCCTTACCGAGCCATTGACCAATTACAACGTTATTGTGCTGGACCAGGCGCTCCGTAACCGATCCTATATCACTTTCACCAATACCAATACCTGGCGCAGCGGACATGATCGAGACGCCAACGTAACAGCGGTAGATATGGCTTTGTACGACAAGGCCAACAGGTTCGGTCTTATCCTCAGCCCGCGGTACAGCCGCATTTTTGATTCCACCGGGGGATATGAAGGTTTTAGCAATTACCTGGAAGCGGGTAAGGTGAGTGGCCGGTTCCGTTATGCCGTCAAGAATCTTCTGAAAACCGACAAATACGATCCCAATGACCTGGGATTTATTTATTCGCCCAATGAATTTACCAGCAGCCTGACTTCCAGCTATAATATTTTCGAGGCAAACCGGTATTTCCTGAACCAGTCGTATTCGGTAAGCCTGATCCAGTCGTACCTCTACAAGCAATTCGAATATCAGAAAACAACCATCGAGGCATCGGCCTTTGCCGTGTTCAGGAATTTCTGGGATCTAACGATCAGGACAGAGATACAGCCCCGCTGGTATCATGATTTTTTCGAGTTGAGAACACCTGTTGATATTTTCCAGACACCAAGGAAGAGATTGAGAAGACCGCCCAATTATTTTTTTGGTGTTACCGGCAGCAGCGACAGCCGCAGGAAGTTATACATCAGCTGGGATTTCGGATTTGCGCAAAGCCCGCTGCCCAACGATCCGTATTATTCTGCACAGATTGGTACCCGTTACCGCTTTAGCGACCGCTTTACTCTTTCGCTTGATGTGGCCACGCGGCATGATCATGGGCAGTACGGTTATGCGGGACGCGACATTAATACCAGCGAATCCATCCTGGCACGCCGCAAGTACACGGATGTTACCTCTATACTTACCGGAACTTATAATTTCACTTCGCGCATGAACATCAGTTTTCGTGCCCGGCATTTCTGGAACAGGATCGTTAATACAGACCTGTTTGATGTGATGGATGATGGCAACTGGACAAGGAGAAACGACCTGACTCTTGCCGATTACAATAGAAACTACAATGCCTTTAACCTCGATGTGTTTTATACCTGGGACTTCAAGCTGGGCAGTCGAATAATACTGGGATGGAAAAACTGGCTCGGTACCGACTATGAATTTCTGATCGATGGCAACCAGCACAGTCAGTATTTCGCCAATGCAAAGCAGGTTTTTTCAACGCCTCATGGCAATGAAATCACCCTGCGGTTTATTTATTTCCTCAACTCGCAGCAATTTCTCAAAAAGAAAAAGTAGGCCGGCTTCTATTTACGATTGCAGGGTTTCTTCCCATAACTGGCGGGCAATCCGGAAAGTTTGACAATGCGCCTCGGTGATGGTCGTTACCTGCGGAGAATATCCGCCACCCATGGCGATAGTGCAGGGTACAGACCGATCCTTCAACTGCTGCAGCACCCATTCATCGCGGCGGCGGCATCCGTCCGGGCTGACCTTCAGCTTGCCGAACTTGTCGGTGTCCAGTATGTCTACTCCCGAGAGATAAAATGCAAAATCAGGTTGAAACTGATCGAGTACCTGGCTGAGGTGCTTTCTCAAAAGTTCCAGGTATTCCTGGTCGGCCATCCCGTCAAGAAGTTCGACATCCAGGTCGCTTTTTTCTTTGCGGAAGGGGTAGTTGTTTTTACCGTGCATGCTGAAGGTAAAGACAGATCCATTGCCCTGGAAGATGCGGGCCGTACCGTTACCCTGGTGAACGTCGAGGTCGATGATCAGAATCTTTTTTGCCAGTTGCTGATGCAGCAGGTAGTGAGCGGCCACGGCAAAATCATTGAGCAGACAAAACCCTTCGCCGTGATCTGCAAAGGCATGGTGCGTTCCGCCGGCCACATTCATCCCAATGCCCGTCTGCAAGGCTATCAGGCTGCAATCGATGGTGCCCTGCGTGATCACGAGCTCCCGCCGGGTAAGGCCAGGCGATTGCGGAAAGCCAATCTCTCTCTGTTCTTTGGCAGATAATTGCTGACGATGGAGCCTGCTAAGGTAGTCTCTGCTATGCGTAAGCAAAATAATGTCGTCGGGGCAAATGCCCGGCGAAAACAGCGCTTCGGGAGTTATGGTTCCTTCGTGGATCAGTTGCCCGGGAATCAATTCGTACTTCAGCATCGGAAACCGGTGCCCTTCGGGCAGGGGATGCGCATAGATTGGGTCAAAGGCGATCCAGGGAATCATTGCAATTGGAGGATCTTGTTTTCAACGATGGCAAAAACACTTTCTTTTTCTTTCGGTTCTACCAGGTAGGTGCCGGTAAAATGACTGAAAGCCGGCAGCACGGCATGTTGTTTTCCGAAGTAAAAACAGGGAAGGCGGAGAGATTGACGCCCGCCACCATGCACCATGACGCCGGGATGTATGTGTCCGGAAAAAATATAATTGCTTTCGGGAAAAGATGAGTGGAGGGAAATATCATGTGTAAACTGAAACGGAGCGATATCGAGTTGCTGTTCGTGAACCACCAGGGCAGATTCCAGGTACCAGCCGTTGTCGAGGATATCGTGGTTTCCCTTCACCAATTGAATGGAAAGATCTGAAAAGTCATTTCTCCATTTTCTGAACCATTCCAGTTCCAGGTTGGCCACACTGTGAAACATATCGCCCACTACCACCAGGTTTGAAGGTTGAAAAAACTGCAGTTGATGAACCAGCCTTTGAAGGTCGTTTTTATATAGGTGCTGAGGAACGGCAATGCCGGATTTCCGGAAGTGCCCGGTTTTACCGAAATGAAGATCGGAAACGATCAGGGTTTTCTGTTCTTCCCAATACACACAGCGTTCCGGCGATAACCAGAGGTGCTGATCATGTTGAATGTGCAGCAGTGGTTTTTGCATCGGGCAAAGATAGCAAACCACCGGGGCGGGAACCGGATTTATTTGCTGTCGGCCGGGAGATTATTGCGGGTGGCAATTCCTTTGCGCAGGGTATCGGCCCATTGGGAAAGCGTCAGTTTTTCCTGTTCGCTGAGTACAGCCTCCTTGTGTATCCAGGTGTAGCTGTTCAGGGGCATTTCTCCTTCTTTTACGGTTTCTATTACTTCTTCCAGTTTATGGTGCTGTTTTTTGGGGTTGTAAGTGGCAAACTCGGAAAAGTTGAGTTCTCTTTTTCCTTCATTGACATGATTGGCCAGCCACCAGCCCACCGGCTGGATATTGTTATACCAGGGATAGCTTGTATTATTCGAATGGCAGTCTGCGCAGGCCTTGTCGAGAATGGTCTGAACATCGGCAGGCACGGTATAGACCGCTGAAATATCGTTGGATGATTTACCGGAGGATTGATTTTTTGCTGGCCTGATGAATTGAATAATGACCAGCAGGGCCAGGAGTACCAGGAGAATTTTTCTTTTCATGTCGAATGTTTGTGTTCGGTAAATGTAAAAAGGTTGGCGCAATCAGGTCATGATTTTACTCAATCCGCTCCATTTACCTGTCCAACTGCAGTTGCATCCGCTTAACACGGTCTTCGAGTTTTTCAGACGACAGGTCTTCCCGCATGCTGTCGACCTTGATGGGAAAACAGAAAGGAGTGAGGCGATCGGGGAAGGTGAGAACGATTGACGACGCCTGTATACGATGAAGCATGTCACGAAGCCTTACTTCTTCCATTTGCTGATCAAATACTTCCTGGTAGGCTTGCCGGAGCAACACATTGTTGGGTTCGTATTCGGAAAACACTTTAAACAGCAGGGAAGCGGACGATTGGAGGTGACGGGCTTTTTTCTGTTCGCCCGGAAAACCCTGGAAAATGAGCCCGCCGATCACGGCAATATCCCTGAACTTTCTTTTGGCCATCTCGGTGGAATTGACGCTTCGCTGGATATCTGCAAACAGGTTTTCGGGAGAGAACAATTCATAGACATTGCTGTCGTCAACGGGTATCGGCTGATCGCTGAGCAGTTCAAATCCATAGTCGTTCATGGCAAAAGAGAAAGTGATCGGCCTGATCTTGCTGATACGATAGGCCAGGATGGCAGCCATGGCTTCATGAACCGGCCTTCCTTCGAAGGGAAATACGAACAGGTGGAAACCATCCTTGGTTTCGATCTGTTCGATCAGCAGCTCGTTGGCACGGGGCACGTGCGACAGTTTTTCCTGCAGATCAAAGAGGGGTTGCAGTGCATCCAGCTCGGGCTCGCGGGTTTCCCGGGTGCGATGGCGGGTAACGAAGGCCTGATCGAAGGTTTCCCTGAGTTTGCGACCAAGATTGGCGCTCAGGGGCATCCTTCCTCCTTCCCAGCTGGGCACGAGCGATTTTTTAGCGTTTGATTTTTTTACCAGCGCCGTCATGTCTTTGATCATGATCAATTCCAGGTGCCTTCCCGCGAGTGTGAATACATCACCCGGTTCGAGCCGCGAGATGAAATATTCTTCGATAACACCGACATAACCGCCGCTGAGGAATTTCACTTTCAACATCGAATCGCTGACGATCGTGCCGATATGCAGGCGATGACGCATGGCAATCCGCCGGCTGAGGAGGCGGTAGACACCGTCAATGATCTCCACTTTCCGGTATTCATCGTATTGCTGAAGCGATTTTCCACCTTCGGTGATATAGTAAAGGATTTCGGAAAACTCTTCACGGGTCAGTTCGCGAAAGGAGTATGTCTGACTGACTTCCCGGTACAATTGTTCTGCCGTGAATCCTTCCGAGATTGCCAGGGTACAACAATACTGTGCCAGGGTATCGAAACACAACATCATGGGTACACGGCTTTCGATCAGTTGTTCGCGGATCGCCGATTTCAAAGCGGCGGCCTCCACCAGTTCGAGTGAATGGGTGGGAAGAAAATAGATGCGGCTGGTTTCATCGGGACGATGCCCGCTTCTTCCGGCGCGTTGTAAAAAGCGGGCTACTCCCTTGGGAGATCCTACCTGTATAACCGTTTCAACCGGTCTGAAATCCACGCCCAGGTCAAGCGACGCTGTGCACACTACTGCCTTTAATTTGCCCGTATGCAGATTTTCTTCGACCCAGGTTCGCAATTCCATATCGATGGATCCGTGATGCAGGGCAATGGCGCCAGCCAGTTCGGGAGCGGCATTCAATATAGCCTGGTACCACAGCTCGCTCATGCCTCTTGTATTGATGAAGATGAGGGTTGTCCGGCTTTCGTTAATGATCGGGAGCACCTTGTCGACCAGCTTGATGCCCAGGTGACCGGCCCAGGGATATTTTTCAATTTCATCTGGCAGCACCGATATAACAGTCGTGTCTTTCCTGAGTTGCGCTTTTACCACTTCTCCTTCCGTTTCTTTCCATAGGCGCAGGGAAGACATCAATACCGCCCTTGCTTCATCGAGATTGCCAATGGTGGCGGAAATACCCCATATGCCGAAACTGCTTTGTTGCAATGACGCATCTCGTTCGGCGACGCATCCACTCAGTCGGGAAAGGGCCAATTCTACCTGTACGCCTCTTTTGCTTCCAAGCAATTCGTGCCATTCATCAACAGCCACCAAACGCAGCTGGCGAAATACTTCGGGGTATCCTTTTTGTGCCAGCAACAGATGAAGGCTTTCCGGTGTAATGATCAACACTTCGGGCATCTGCCTTTTCTGCCGGGCTCTTTCGCTGGTATCGGTATCTCCATTTCGGATGCCGATCTTCCAGCTCATGCCAAGGCCCGAGATCACCTCTTCCATGGCGCGGCCGATATCTTTTGCCAGCGCCCGCAGGGGGGTGATCCACAGAAGTTGAAGATTGTTTTTTGATTTTGACTGGTAGTCGTCGGGATGTTCGTTGATGAATTGAATGAGCGATCCTAAAAAGACCGAGAATGTTTTACCGCAACCAGTCGGGGCATTTACAAGACCGCTCTTTCCGCTGATGATATGATGCCAGGCTTCTTCCTGGAAAACGAAAGCCCGGAAACCCTTCGATTGCAGCCAATGGGTGATCACCTGGTAACCTTTTGTGCGATGCAGTGGCTGCATGTGCTATAAAGTCTTTAGATATTCCAATAATGCGATCCGTTCTTTGTCCGTCAGGCGGTCGCCGAAATAATGCCCCTGGTTTCCATAGCCCGGCAGGTGAGTATTATATACGGTATGACTGTTGAGTTGATCAGGTATGGTAAACTTCCAACCCATACGTTGGAGATCGTATTCCGGCTTTTCAAAATCGCGTTGCCAGTATTCCGGGCGGAGTTTGCTGTTCAGTAAAGCCTCCAGGGTTGGTACGCTTCCATTGTGGAGATAGGGAGCAGTGCACCAGATCCCGTCGAGAGGAGGAGCGATGTATCCGTTAAATGGTTCCAGCCTGGCCGGATGATCGCCCATGGCAAACCAGCTTTGGTTGAACCATTTTACAAATTGTTCGTTCTGGTAATTGCTTCTGAAAAGAGTAGAGTCCGTTCGGATCACGGATGCCGGTATCAGCAGGTTGGGATAGGTTTCGTTATCCCCATAATTCCCATGACAACGGGAGCAATTCTTTATGAATATTACCCCGCCTTTTTTAGCCAGTCCCTTATCAACCGAACCGGGATACGCGGGAGGTTCCAGCGTGTAGATATAAGCCAGTACATCACCGATGCGATCATCAACCGATCTTGATTCAGCTGTATCGCTGACGGTTAGCAGGTTCGACGCCATCAGGAACCGGCCAAAATCTCCGCGGCCGAAACCGTTATAGAACATCGCGTTTTTCTTTTTCAGCAACCACCAGGCCGGAACATCACTGGGAATTACTTCATCGGGGATATCGAGCAGAGGGGTGTCACTCCATTTGAAAGTAACCGGGTCGCGATGGGCTGCCAGCACCGCCGCCAACCGGTCGGCGGCATTCACGCCCCTGACTTCGGTATTGAGTTTGTTGCCGATTTTTTTGGCTACCTGAATAAATGTTTTGCTGGCTTCGTATTTTTTGGGAAAGGGAACTTTTAGCAAACGCTCCAGTTTTTCATAGTTTTCCGGGTTGAGGTTTCTTCCGAAAGTAAAATCGGCAAAGCTGTTTCCCATCCCGATATAAAGTTGATCGTTGAAAACCTGGGCATGGCATTGAAGACAGTTCGGGGCCACCAGGTTTTCGCCATTGGCTGCTTTTATAACGGTGAATTCATGACTCACTTTTCCGTTCAGGCCCGGTCTCTCCAGGTAGTTTTTTTTGGCTCTTCCAGAGGCAAGTTGAAAGAAATCATAAGGGATTCCCGATTTGATATAGTCTCCGGTTACAAGATACGCATATCCCGAATCGGGATTGCCGGTGCGCTGTTTGCTGAGAGGTATGAATACGGGTTTTTCAGGATCCGTTTGTGATAATCGAATTCCTGAAGAAAAGAGCAGGCTGCTTCCAGTTATCATCAAAAGTATCCAGGTCTTCTTCATAGCTTCTGTCTCTTAAAATTATTGAATTGAAAGCTCTTCAGCCGTTAACAGGCTGAAAATAATTTATCACCCGGGAAGGCCAGACAGCAAGGTTGATGAAAAAAATTCTCAGTTAACAGCTTTGGCCTGTCCATCCACTTTCTTGATGAAATAGAGCTTTTTATTTTCCAGGTATTCAACAGCGCCCGATTGCCTGTTGTTGACGGGTTCTATGGAAATTTCTCCGAAGATCGTGTTTCCATGTATACTCGTTGGCAGTGCGGTATCGGCCGGTTGCCTGGTCAGCAGGTGACTGAAAAAATATAGGGCGTCAAAGGCAGTAAATACCATATCACCGGCTCTTGAATAGAATTTCGATTTGTAAGTGGCCTGGATCTGCTGGACAAGTTTGTTGTCGGGATTGATGAAAACAGGAGAGGTGTAGATGATCTCGATGCCCTTATAAACAGATTTTGAAAGATCGGCCTGTTCGATCAGGGGCATGGTTATCACGGCGATCTTATAATTTTTATTGACGGTTGCCAGCTGACGGCAAAGGTTCAAAGTGAAATTTGCATCGAGACTGCCCACCAGGCAGACGGTTGTGCGCGAGGTGTCGATCCATTCGCTGAGCTGCTCGGTAGAAACAGTATCATCCAGGATGGCATAACGCATCTTCAGCGGAACGGAAGCCGTAGTCTTTTCCGTTTCCGTAAAGATGGAGCGCAAACGATCATCCGTGGTTCCTTTTTTACGGAAATAAATGATCGGGGAAAGGGCGTAATTTTTCTGGAGGAATTTGTAGATGGCCGATACATGCGTAGCCAGGGTCGGGTTCAGCATGATGTAATTCGGATTGTTTTTATGATCCGCATTGTTCGGCAGGTTCACATTGACAAACGGGATATGGAGATTGGCGGCCACTTTTCCCAGCAGGGATGCTTCGTTAAGACTGACATGCCCGATGAACATGCTGGTATTGCGTATCGCTTCGTTCTGCAGAATCTGATCCAGTTTTTCTTTTGACCTTGTGTCGTAGAGGTCTATTTCAAGCCTGATATTCTCCTTCTCCAGAGAATCGATTGCCATCTGAATACCCTGGTAAAATTCCAGACCGGCGTTGAAGAACTTCGGTAAGGTTTTGTTGTAGCGGTAATTTCCGGCCTGGTCGAAAGCAGAATCCAGGTACAAAGGAGCGAAAATGGCGATTCGCTTTCGCGCAGTGGTATCCGTTTGAGCAAAGGATGCGCAGAAGCCGGCGAGCAAAGCCAGTATGACCGAAATTTTTTTCAACACGCAGATTGATTAAGTTGAATATGTATGTCTACTTTCAGACCAACCGGCTTACAGACTTCTATTCCCACTCAATGGTTGCAGGGGGTTTGCTGCTGATATCATAAACCACCCGGTTGATGCCTTTCACGTTGTTGATGATTTCATTCGAAATATGTGCCAGAAATTCGTAGGGGAGGTGTGCCCAGTCGGCCGTCATTCCGTCGACACTTGTTACGGCACGAAGGGCCAGGGTAAATTCATAGGTTCTTTCATCTCCCATTACACCTACACTTTTTACCGGCAGCAGAATAGCGCCGGCCTGCCAGACGGTTTCGTACAAGTTATGCTCTTTAAGCCCTTTTACGTACCTGTAATCGGCTTCCTGCAGCAATTGCACTTTGTCGGGAGTAATTTCACCCAGAATTCTGATGGCCAGGCCGGGACCGGGGAATGGGTGCCTGTTGAGCAGGTCTGCCGGAATTCCCAGTTCGTGGCCCACACGACGCACTTCATCCTTAAAGAGGAAACGGAGGGGTTCAACCAGTTCGAGATGCATGATGTCGGGAAGTCCTCCCACGTTGTGATGCGATTTGATCGTGACCGAAGGGCCATGAACCGAAACACTCTCGATCACATCCGGGTAGATGGTTCCCTGCCCGAGCAGGCCGATGCCCTCCACTTTATGTGCTTCTTCCTGGAAAACGTCGATAAACAGGCGGCCAATGGTCTTCCTTTTGGCTTCCGGATCCGTTTTTCCGGCCAGGGCGCTGTAAAAGGTTTCTTTCGCATCTACACCTTTCACATTCAAGCCAATCTTCTTATATGTTTCCAGTACTTCTTCGAATTCATTTTTTCTTAAAACACCATTGTCTACAAATATTCCAAAAAGGCGGTCTCCGATGGCGCGGTGGATCAGTGTTGCTGCCACCGTAGAATCGACTCCCCCGCTGAGTGCCATGATTACCTTGCGGTCGCCAATCTGTTTTTTGAGTTGTTCAACAGTATCGGTAATGAAATGGGCGGAGGTCCAGTCTTGTTTGCATCCGCAGATATCCACCAGGAAATTCCGGATGATCTTTTTGCCTTCGATACTATGGTAAACTTCCGGGTGAAATTGAACACAATAAAGCGGATTGGCCTGTCCGTTTTTCTTGAAGGCAGCATAGGGGATGCCATCGGTATTGGCCAGCACATCGAATTCGGAAGGCAGATCAAGAATGGTATCGGCATGGCTCATCCATACCTGTGATAATTCTGTTACGTTATGGAGAAGGGCATCTTCCTTCTTTTTGTGCATGAGCGCACGGCCATATTCTCTTTTGCTGCTGTTGGCCACTTTGCCACCAAATTGTTTGGCGGTTAACTGGGCACCGTAACATACGCCCAGCAAGGGCAGTTTCGCGTGGAGCGCTTTAATGTCGACTTCCGGCGCGTTGGCGTCATTAACGCTGAAAGGAGATCCCGACAGGATAATCCCTTTCAGACTGGGATCAAACTCAACTTTTTTATGGTAAGGAACTATTTCGCAGTAAACATTGGCTTCACGGACAGCTCTTGCGATTAATTGGGTATACTGGCTGCCGAAATCAAGAATGAGAATCTTTTCCGTCATGGTGACGCGAAGATAATGCAAACGGCTAATTTTTCGGGGGAACATCAGCGCCGAAATGAATTTTTGGCGGGCATAATCATTTCATCCTTATCTTAGCGAACCACTTCAATCTTTCACTGTAACGTGAATGCCATTCCTTGCGTCTAATGGCCTGTAAATAGCATGTATCGCCTATAAACCAATCAAATACACAGTATATGAAAAATGTTATTCTCTTTTGCCTGGGATTGTCCTTTTTTGCCAGCTCCTGTGATTATATCGGAGGAGAGCGGGTAACAGGAAACGGAAGGATCAGTACCAGCGACCGGAAAGTATCTTCTTTTGATGAAGTGGAGGCGGAGGGCGCAGTAGATGTTCATATCAGCCAGGGCGACTTCAAACCGGTGCAGGTGAAAGTTGACGAGAACCTGCAGGAATACATCGAAGTGTTTACCGAAGGCAGCCGCCTGGTGGTACGTACCAAATCGGGATTCAATATTGATCCCACGCAAGATCTGGTAGTGTACGTTACGGCGCCATTGTACAAAAGGATCGATGTTTCCGGGGCCTGCAATATCACCACAGAAAACAAGATCAATAATTCCGAGGCCATCGATATCGAACTTACCGGAGCGGGAACTATTAAAATGGAATTGAACGCTCCCAGAACCCGGCTCGATATCTCAGGCGCGGGAGATGCCACCCTGGTAGGCGAAACCAAGGAATTTGAACTGGGAATCAGCGGGGCGGGTAAAGCCAAATGTTTCGAATTCAAAACGGAAACTACCACCCTCGATCTCTCCGGAGCAGGAGACGCGGATGTATTTGCCAGCGTGAAACTCGATGCCACCGCCAGCGGCGCCGGATCGGTCAGCTATAAAGGAAGTCCGAAAGACGTGATCTCACATTCCAGCGGAGCGAGTAGTATCAGGAAAGCAGACTAAGGAAATGACCAATTAGTCAATTGGTAAATGAGCCAATAAAATGACGAATGACGAATGACGGATTACGAATGAATCCAATATCAAAAATCAACGTGAAACGTAAAACCTGAAACGATAAACGCAGACAACAGTGATGTGCCCATTGCATCCGTCATCGTATTCGCTCAATGGCAAATTCTCTATTCGATCATTTTCACCCTGATCCATACATCCCTGTTTCTGCCTTTGTCGTCCGTACAGGAAATTTTTACGGGGCCCTCTTCCGGAACAAAAAATTGCCGGGAGCGGGCCTCGGCCGTTTTATAGAAGCGATTATTGATATACCAGTAAACTTTACCCACATCGTTGCCCACATTGCAGGAAAGCATCAGAGGTTCCGGGTTTTTGCGATCGATCAGGTATTCGCTTCCGCTCTTAGGATAGGTGATAACAGGTCCGCCCTCTTTGAATAGTTTTTCGCAATCAGGGTTATGAGGGGGGATTTTTTCGTAGGCGATCCGGTGATCTTCGAAATATTGCTGCATATCCGGGCTTACTTTTCTGAACCACTTTTTGCGATAGCCCTCTGACGGGGCGCAGATCCGGCAATATGATATTTTTTCGTCGGCACTAAGCATGATTTCTTCGCGGTTGTCGCATTTGGTGGCGGATGAAACCAGGGGAATGAAATAGTCGCTGACCAGGTGAGTGCAGAAATCGTTAGGCAACATGCCGGTTTCGGAGCAGACCTGCCTGGTATCGCAATCGGCTGGTTGGGAAAACCATTCCTGGTCGCTGTCGTAATTGATGCTGTTGAATATTTTGAAAAGAAGGGGGGTGGCGATCGTTGCTCCGCTCAGTTCGGGCACGCCGATCCCGGAGAAATTACCGACCCATACACCCACTGTAAATTTCCTGTTATAGCCAATGCTCCAGGCATCTCTTCGCCCATAGGAGGTACCCGTTTTCCAGGCGATCTTCGGCATCCTTTCTGTGGCCTGCCAGTTCAGGGGAAAGTCGGGCCGGTTCACTTTTGACAGTGTTTCGTTGATCATGAATGCAGCCGCCGGACTGAGGATCTTTTTGTCTTTATTTCTTTTGTTCTTTTCGGGCGATAGAGTCAGCTCGATGGGATAGTAGGTTCCTTCGTGAGCAAAAATGGTGTAAAGACCGGTGAGTTCTTCCAGCGAAGCGCCGCAACCTCCCAGGATCAGGGAAAGGCCAAGTTTACGCTGGTCTTTTTTTACCTGTTTGAAATCGCAGTCGGCCAGTTTACTGATGAAGCGGTCGGCTCCATAGGCTCTGAGGCTTTTAACTGCCGGAATATTCAAAGAATGCTCCAGCGCATATTCCATACTTACATATCCATTGAATTGCCGGTCGTAGTTTTCCGGCGAATAACCTTCGTAACTGATGGCTACATCATTGATCACGGATTTGGGTGTCATGAGCCCGGCATCGATGCAAAGCCCGTATAACAGTGGTTTCAGCGTACTACCTGGCTGGCGGATGGCGGCGGCACCATTCACCTGCCCATCATCGGTGGTATCGGTAAAATCCGCAGATCCGAGATAGCTTACGACCTGGTGGGTTTCATTGTCGACAACAATCACCGCCGCATTCCGGATATTTTGCAAACGGAGCGCACGAATATAGTCGGCCGTAATCTTTTCGATCTTGAACTGGGTATTCTGATCGATGGTTGTTTGGACAATATCCTGGCCGCCGGCTTTCAGCTTATTGGCCAGATGAGGAATAAGTTGGGGGGCTGCATTTCTTTTGACCTCCAGGGGTTCCGCCAGAGCATCCCTGATCTCTTGTCCGGTGAAAATACCCTCCTCGGCGAATTTTTTGAGCCATCTGTTCCGCTCCCGGATGATCAGGTCGTTGTTTTTTCCGGGTACCAGCGATGAGGGGCGATTGGGAATGATCGACAGGGCGGTGATTTCCGCGAGAGACAGGTGATCGGGGTTTTTCCTGAAATATAATACGGAAGCCGATTTTACCCCTTCAATATTTCCGCCATAAGGTACCAGGTTCAGGTACATCTGGAGGATTTCATCTTTCGAATATTTCCATTCCAGTTGCAGGGCCCTGAACATCTCAACGATTTTGCCGAGATAGGTTCGCCGCCGGGGTTCGAGCGCCCGCGCTACCTGCATGGTAATGGTGCTGGCTCCGGAGGTTCTTTTACCACGGATGATGTTGCGGAACAAGGCACGCGTGACAGCCAGTGGGTTGACACCGATATGCCGGTAGAAGTAGTGGTCTTCCTTCTCCACGATCGTCTTTTTCAGCAAAGGCGAAATCTCTTCAAGCGTCGTTTTCATTCGCCATTTCTGATCGCTGGTCAGGTATGCGTGAACGACTTCCCCATTACGGTCGGTTATGATCACGGAATATTCCACCTTATCCGGCACCGGGAAAAGCCAGTTCAGCAGAAAGAAAAGCAGGAGCAGTGCGATAAAGGTAACCGCCAGTCTTTTTGAAATTTTAATTATGGAATGAAAGATATTCTTCATCACTGGAGTGGAGATGCGAAAACAGACCGAAGGTAATATAAGTATGGTGGCGCCGGAAGTTCAATTAACAAATTCTTATCTCAAATAATTTGCAAACCGTTTTTTTGTCAGCGTATCTTTCTGTTCAAATCCCCTTTCAGTATATGGACTCATCGAGTCTGCCTCCTTAAAGTTTCCAGGTAGCATATTTTTCTTCCGGCTGTTGTTTTTTGATATCGGTATATTATTATGCCTTGATGTTTGAACAGCAGCCAACGGAAGCCCTCTTTTCGCTGTCATGGCAGCGGAATGAAACTGTTTTCGTACATTAATGCCACAATCGGATTAAACCTTCCATCAATACCAACTTCGTATGCGTAATCTTTCGCTTCTTACAACAACCCTGGCGGTTGTTATTTTTTTATCCTCCTGTAGCCGTAACACTGTAAATCTAGAATATACCAATGCCAAAGAGGAAGTGCCCGTGCTGGGGAACCTCGTCTTTCGCTTTGACAAATCGCTCGTCAATGATTCCCTGGTCAATATCTGGGACACGCTGGAATATATAAAATTCGAACCCCGTATTGAAGGGAGGTTCAGGTGGGAGCACCCGGACGAACTGGTTTTTTCGCCTTCGAAGCCGTTGCCGCCTGCTACTACCTTTCAGGCAACCATTACCAGTGAAGTACTTCAGTACAGCAAATTCAATTCGGTGGGAAAGGGGGACAAGATCAGCTTTTCTACATCCGGGTTGAAACTCGAAAACAACAACATTACCTGGGTAGCACCTTCCGAATCTGCCGCCAATGCGGTACCGCAACTGGATCTGTACTTCAACTTCCCGGTTAACCCCGGATCGCTGAAAGACAAATTAAAAATAGAAGCGGGTGGCGCCAGCCTGCCTTATACCATTCAGACCCTTTCGGCTTCCGACCGGATCACAGTCCTGCTGACCGGAATGAAAATGGAAGACAAAGACATTGAGGCCGGGATCACTATCGAAAAAGGAATCGTGCCCGAAGGAGGAACGAATCCTACGGCAAAAGATATGGATGCCAGGCTAATGATCAGTTCGCCCTACAACCTCGCCATCAATGACGTTGTTTCCGAGCATAGCGGAACAGGCGGAACAGTAAATGTTAAGACCAGCCAGCAGGTATCGGCTGATCAGTTGGCATCATTTATTAAACTCAGTCCAGCGGTAAAATTCACTGTGCAGCAAACCGACGACGGCTTTTCGATCAGCAGCGACGATTTCGATGCCGACAAGAGCTACCTGCTCACTTTGCAGAAAGGCCTGAAGGGCAAATTGGGGGGAACCCTGCGTGAGCAATACGACAATAATATCGCTTTCGGTGAACTCGAGCCCTCTATCAGTTTTGCCAATAACAAATCGGTATTCCTCTCTGCCAAGGGCAACCAGAATATCGAGGTCAGGATTGTCAATATGCCAAAAGTAAAAGTGGTGATCTCAAAAATTTACGAGAGCAACCTGCTGGCGGCACAGCGTTACAGTTATTACCCCAACGACCGGAACGCAGACGATGAAAATTATTATGGGGAAGGAAGTTCAGACATGCAAATGGGAGATGTGATTTATGAAAAGGAGATCGATACCCGGAGCCTTCCCAGGTACGGCAACAGCCGGCTGTTCCGGTTCAACCCCGAAGACCGCCTCCCCGACTTCAAAGGTATTTATCATATCCTGATCCGGTCTACCGAAGACTACTGGATCAGCGACAGCCGCTTTGTTTCCCTGAGCGATCTGGGTTTGATCGCCAGGGAAGGCAGGGATAAGATCGTTGTTTTTGTCAATTCCATTCAAACCGCGTCTGCTGTAAACGGAGTAAACGTAATTGCCTATGGTGCCAATAACCAGGTATTGGGCAACGGTACTACCAACAATGAAGGTGTTGCAGAGATCAATTACCTGCGTAAGGAGTTCTATGGCTTCCGGCCGGCCATGATCATTGCCAAAAATGCGGATGATTTCAACTACCTGCCGTTTAATAATACGAAGGTCAATACTTCCCGCTTCGATGTGGGAGGCAGGCAAAGTAATATTACCGGCCTTGATGCATTCATATATCCCGAACGGGATATTTACCGACCTGGAGAAACCATCAATTTTTCCGTTATCCTCCGCGACCGTCTTTGGAAATCACCCGGAGAGCTGCCAATCAAAATGAAGTTCCTTCAGCCAAACGGAAAGGAATTGAAATCTTTTCGGAAGAACCTCAATGCGCAAGGCGCCCTGGAAGGCGATGTTGCCATTTCACCCGCTGCCATCACCGGTTCTTATACGCTGGAAGTATATACCTCCAATGATGTGTTGCTGGGCAGCAAGAATTTCAGTGTGGAAGAATTTGTACCCGATCGGATACGGGTTAATGCAAAGCTGGATAAAACTACTTTGACTCCCGGCCAGACGGCGGTGCTTTCATTCACGGCTCAAAATTTCTTTGGCCCTCCGGCCGCCAACCGCAACTATGAATACGAAGTGCAGGTGAAACAAAAAGCCTTCGTGCCCAAAAAATACAACAACTACGATTTCGGTGTGGCCAACACCTCGATATCTTTCGATAAGGTTACTGAGGAAGGGAAGACAAACGAGAACGGTGAAGGCAGCCAAAGTTACAGCGTGCCTGCCGGATTCAAATATAACGGGTTACTGCAGGCAAGCTTCTATACAACGGTATTTGATGAAACAGGCAGGCCGGTCAGCCGGGTAGTAAATGCAGACATTTATACGCAGGATGTTTTCCTGGGTATCGGTAGCGACGGATATTGGTATCAGCCACTCAATCAGCCGGTGAAATTTCCTTTGATAGCGCTGGATGCTTCCGGAAATGTTGCCTCTTCCCGGGCCGATGTTAAAGTGATCAAACACGAATACAGGACAATACTGACAAAGCAGGGTAGTTATTTCCGTTATGAATCCCAGAAAGAAGACAAGCTGATGTCCGAACAATCCGTCAGTATTTCCGGGGAGGCCAGTATTTATTCTTATATACCAAGAACACCCGGTGACTATGAAGTAAGGGTATCGCTGCCGGGCGCCGGAAGTTACGTAAGCCAGTCGTTTTACAGTTATGGTTCATGGGGTAGTGAAAACAGTTCTTTCGAAGTGAATACCGAAGGAAATATTGACATCAGTCTCGACAAACCGGCATACAATACCGGTGAATCGGTTAAAGCGCTGTTTAAAGCACCTTTCGATGGCAGGTTGCTCGTTACACTCGAAACAGATAAGCTGATCCGCTACCAGTACCTGACGGTTGAGAAGAGAACTGCCAGTCTCGATATTCCGTTAACTGCCGAACATCTTCCCAATGTATTTATAACGGCCACCCTGATCAAACCTCATGGGGTCAGCGACATTCCCTTGACGGTAGCCCATGGCTTCAAGAGTGTGCGGGTAGAAGAAAAGTCAAGGAAAATGGCGGTATCACTGGTTGCCCAGAAATCTGTGCGGTCAAAAACCAGTCAAACAGTACGGATAAAGGCCGAGCCGGGAAGTTTTGTAACACTCGCCGCTGTGGACAATGGTGTGTTACAGGTCAGTGATTTCAAAACACCCGATCCGTATGGTTATTTCTACGCGCAAAGAGCGCTGGAGGTAAATGCATACGATTTGTATCCTTTGCTTTTTCCCGAATTAAGGGCCAGGTTGAGCAGTACCGGGGGTGATGGCGATCTCGACATGACGAAGCGGACCAACCCCATGCCCGCTAAAAGAATTAAAATTGTTTCTTACTGGAGTGGTATCAGGCAGGTAAATGGAAACGGCGAAGCAGAGTTTTCCATCGACATTCCAGCGTTCAGCGGCGAAATCAGGTTGATGGCCGTCGCTTACAAGGATCAGCATTTCGGCAGTTCAGAAATGGCCATGACAGTGGCGGATCCGATTGTACTAAGCACCGCCCTTCCCAGGTTTCTGAGCCCGAAAGATACAGTAATGGTGCCGGTCACAATTTCCAACACCACCGGAAAAACCACCAATGCACAGGCCAGGATCAATACCAGCGGACCGATCCAGGTGGTGGGCAGCAGTTCCCAGGATCTGACCCTTGCTGCCAACAGTGAAGGGGTGGCAATGTTTCAGCTCGTAGCGGGCCCTTCTATTGCGGTGGGCAAGGTTATGGTAGAAGTGAACAGTCTCGGGGAGAAGTTTAAAGACGAAACAGACATTTCCGTACGTCCGGCCTCGCCGCTGCAGTTAGAAACCGGAAGTGGCATCGTCAATGGAGGGGCTTCACAAAGGATCAGTCTGTCGGCTGCGTCCTTTATTCCCGGAAGTGTCGATTATAAACTGGTGGTTGGCAAGAGCCCTGCGCTCGAATTGGGTAAGCAACTGCGGTACCTTGTTCAGTATCCCTATGGTTGTACCGAACAAACAGTATCTGTGGCTTTTCCTCAATTGTATTATGACGACCTGGCTGAGCAGATGAAGGGGAAAAGTGCAGCTTCACCGGCGCGTTATAATATTTCCGAAGCCATCCGGAAGATAAAATTGCGCCAATTATACAATGGAGGGGTAACATTATGGGATGGTGAGGGTACCGAGAACTGGTGGGCTTCTGTATATGCCGCGCATTTCCTGCTGGAAGCGCAGCGGGTGGGGTATGATGTCGATAAAAAAGTAATGGACGGACTGCTCAACTATCTGAATGATAAATTGAAAAGCCGCCAGACGATCCTGTATTATTATAATCAGAAAGAACAAAAAAAGATTGCTCCCAAAGAGGTGGCCTATAGTTTATATGTACTTGCCCTCGCGGGTAAGCCGAATGTTCCTGTGATGAACTATTACAAAGCGAGCCCGCAGTTGCTAAGCCTTGATGCCAAATACCTGCTCAGCGTATCCTATGCCATTGCCGGCGACAGGCAGCGGTTTGGTGAAATTCTTCCCGGCTCCTTCAGCGGGGAAGTGTCAGTGGCGCAAACGGGAGGAAGTTTTTACAGCGATATCCGTGATGAGGCGATCGCCCTGAATGCACTGTTGGATGCCGATGCGAATAATGCGCAAATAGGTATCATGGCAAAACATGTTGCCGATAAACTCAAAGCCAGAAGCTGGTACAGTACACAGGAATGTGCCTTTAGTTTTATCGCCCTCGGCAAAATAGCCAGAGCTGCCAACAAAGCCACCGTTACCGCAGACATCAAGGTGAATGGAAAAACAATCGGCACGGCCGGCGACCGGACTGTTTCTTTCAGCGCCTCTCAATTGGGAGGTAACAATATCGATATTGTATCGAAAGGGCAGGGCAGGCTGTATTATTACTGGCAGACCGAAGGCATCAGTGCTACGGGCGATTATAAAGAAGAAGACAATTATATCCGGGTTAGAAAGAAATTCTTCGATCGCAATGGGAAAGCCATTACCGGTAATAGTTTCAGGCAAAACGACCTCGTGATAGTGCAGATCAGCCTGGAAAACAGCTACAGCAGTTCCGTCGACAATATCGTGATCACCGATTTGCTTCCGGCCGGATTTGAAATAGAGAACCCAAGAACAAAAGAGATTCCGGGAATGGACTGGATCAAGGATGCCTCAACACCCACGGCTCTTGACGTACGCGATGACCGGATCAACCTGTTTGTAGATTTGTCTGCCAGAAGGCAGGTGTACTATTATGCCGTGCGAGCCGTTTCTCCCGGTGTTTACAGGATGGGGCCAGTCAGTGCCGATGCCATGTACAATGGAGAGTATCACAGTTACAACGGTGCAGGAACTATTGTAGTCAGGAAATAATAAACAAAACAGGGCAGCGCGGAGCTGCCCTGTTTTTCAAATTCTCATGTCCCTCAGAACTAGAAGACCTTCCTCCAGTCTTCTTTTCCATTTTTATATACAACCATCTCCAGCAGCTGTTTATTACTGCTGAAAAGTTTCCAGGTTCCTGTACGCTCAGCGTTTTTGTAAGTGCCGGTCCAATAGCTCGATGGGTTGGGTTTTTCGATCCACAATCCATCCTTCAAACCGTTTTTGTAAAAACCTGAGTCTTTCAGGGAACCATTTTCAAAATAATTTAGATAGATACCATGAAGAAGCCCGGACCTGAAAACCGGGGCATAATCTTCCAATGAGCGGAAAGCGTAGTCGCTTTGTAGGTAAGAATATGCTCTCTTCCGGTCTGCCTGGTAGATTTCGGTGAGGCAATAGTTAACCTGTCGGGGATTGGCGGTCTTCCATTGCTGGGTCACACGTTTGTATTTATCCCAGGAAAAGGTTCTCACACTCCGCAACTGACCATTGGAATACCATACTTTCCAGGTTCCGTCGGGGATGCCTTTTTTGAGATGACCTTCATCGTGTTTGCTGTTGTTGTCGTACCAGCTGATCCAGTTGCCGTGCAGTAAATAGTTTCTGAAATGCCCGCTGTACCGAATGCCTTTTTCGGAATGAACGCCTTCCACTTTCCCATCCGGCCGGTTGGGGAGATTGTATGATGATTCTGTATTGACGCGATCCGTAGGATCGGCAACATCGTTGGCAAACAGGGAGACTTGTGAATAAGAGTATGACCAGCAAAACAAGTACATACCCGTGCAGAGAATATACTTTATCATGACGCAAGCAATTGACACAAATTTACATTTTTTGAATTCCGGAATTGGTCATACTGTTAGCTTGCAAAAAGTTTAGAAATTACTTCAGTAATTCAAGTGTTCAATCGTTTGCATGGAGGCGTAAAAGCGAGAATCGTTATAGAAATGAGAGGGCAGAATCTCTTTTGATTAAAAAAAATCAAAGCAGTGAATGCAAAATGCGGTTAGCACGTTTTATGGATTTGAGGGCAATCTTCCTGTGTTATTCTTTTACTTCAATCAATTCTCCCTCTCTGTCGTAGCGAATATTGCTGAAACGGCGCATGTATAAGAGTTTACCCTTGTTGTCGTAAAACTTCCAGGTTCCGGACTTCCATCCTTTGCGATAGGCGCCGATGGATCTCATCTGGCCGTTCTGAAGCCATTCCACCCACACCCCGTCACGGAAGTTGTTTTTATAGTATCCTGAATCTTTGAGGCGACCGTTTTCAAACCATGATTTGTATTCATCCTGGAGGTAAGTGACATCGGCACCGAAACGTCCGTTGGTTAGTACATACTGCTTTGTTTCTTTCAGCTGGCCGTTGGCATACCATGATTTCCACAGGCCGATGGGTCTGTTGCGGATGTATCGTCCGCTATCGGCCAGTATATTGTTGGGATGAAACAACTGGTAATCTCCATTGAGCAAGCCTTTGGCAAAGTTAGCTGTCAGGATGATGGATTGATTGGCCCCATATCGCAGGAAGATGCCATGACGGTTTTTCAATCGCTTCGACCGGTATTCGCCGAGCCCTACCAATTCGTTGTCGAAATTAAAAAAGGTGACCTCGAATTTGGCGGGTGAAGGTTTTCGCACAACTCCGTAATAGCTGGCCGTTCTCAGATCCGGTTGCTGGCGAAACAACCCGTCAAAATAGGCAATGGCAGTATCCGTCTGCGCGATTGCGGAATGACAGGGAAGCAACCCGCAACAGATCCATAGTATGTTGAGAAGCGTCTTCACTTTACCTGTTTACGATCCTGTATACCGGGTACCGTTGGTGATCGGGTTCGTAATAGGGTGAATTTTGATAGACAAAGTTCAACTGCGCGCTTCCGTTCCTGGCAAAAGCGGTATCGGCCTGTCTTCTCTGTTCCAGTTTTTCTTTTACGGATGGATTGTCCTTCAGAAATTGTTCGGCGATATCCTCAAATGCGTAACTGCTGTAACCCTCTTTCTGTCCAAGAATTCCGTCGAAAAAGTTCCAGGCAAAAAAGGAATCATCTCCCTGCGGCTCGAGTGTTTCTACGAGGTAGCGGTTTCCCGGCTGATTCATGGGGATGTAGTAATCGCCTTTTCGGAATTTCATCACTTTTCGGACGATGCTGATTTTTACGTCGCTGTTGAGATGGTGCATTTCATAGGGGCGGGGAGCAGCTTTGTAATCGTCGATCCTGTATACCTCCACTTCGATGCTGGTATCCTTTGAAAACTGTCGCATCTGGATTTTGTTGATTTTTAACAGATCGATCACTTTCCACCATCCCTGGGGAATTACGTACGCATTGGGCTTGCTGACAACTGTTTTGTTTTCGAAGAAATTGAAATATTTGATCTGCTTCACATAGGGTTTGCTTCTATCATAGTAAAGCCTCGGCTGGCCCGAAACATTGCTTGGCTTTCTGCCTGCTTCATACCCTTTGAAGGTTACTTCCGAAGAACGGCTGCGATCCAGCGACCAGCTGATGGGAAATTCTGTCTGGGTTTTGGCTGCTGTCTTGGTTTGATCCCGGAGTTGTTTGATCACTGCGCTGTTTTCCGAAGCGAAACGGATGAAGCATTCCATCAGGGCATAGGTTGCTTTCACCCGCTGGTCGTAAGGCTTCAACATATGCGTTTCCGGCACAAAGGCGAAACTATGCCAGAGGCTCGCATAGCCGCTGCTGTATCGGGGTCCGTCGAAATAAGCGGTCATTCCCATGTCAGGGGTGTTGCCTGCAAAATTCACATAAGGAACCAGGTCATATCCTTTGTCCTTCATCAATCCGTAAATGCCGGGTTCAAGCGTTTTGTTCATGTATTCACCCATCACTCCCCCTAATTTGCTGTGTTGCGAACTCAGCAGCGTCATCACATGCTGATAGTCGGCGCCATTGCTGACATGGTTGTCGATGAAGATATCCGGATCGGTGAGATGGAAAATTTCAGCGAAAGAACGGGCTTCTTTTGAATCACATTTGATAAAGTCCCTATTTAAGTCGAGGTTTTCCGAGTTCCCGCGAAAGCCAAATTCTTCGGGGCCATTCTGATCAACCCTGTAAAAAGCGCTGCGGTTTAAACAGCCGCCAATATTATAAACCGGTATGAAAGCGAGAACGATATTATCTGGCAGCTTTATCTTGTTGGCTACGATATCACGTGCCAGCAGCATACTGGCGTCGATGCCATCGGGCTCACCAGGGTGAATACCGTTATTAATGAGGAGAACTCTTTTATTGTTCTTGCGAATATTGTCGAAATTATAATCGCCATTACTAGACACCACCACCAGGTGCAGGGGAAAGCCGGCATCGGAAGGGCCCATGGCCAGCATTTTTACCTTCCCGGAAAGAGCATCCAGCTTCTGCCACCATTCAATAGCCTGGTGATAGGTGGGGGTTTTGGTACCGTTGGAAGTTTCGAAGACCGTGGTAGGCAGGGTTTGAGCAGATAATTGTATGGTACAGGATAGCAGCGCTAAAAAACAGAAGAATATTCTCATAAAGTTGTTTTGAAAAACGGAAATTACAAAAGGAAAGTAAAATACCCTGTTTTGAACCGCATAAATTGTATGCCCGGTAAAATCCTTTCACCATGACTTTCAGTTTTACGGAAGTACTGATGCTTTTAGTGATTTTTCAGCTGCTTTTCACGGGCAGCTTCCTGTTCTCGCACGACAAGGGGAAGAAGATCAGCAACCGGCTGTTGGCTCTTTTCTTTTTTTCTCTTTGTGTGAATATGACCGACAGCATTCTTTTACTGAAGGGCGTGTATGAAAAATATCCTCATTGGGCGATATGGGCCACAGGTGTTCCTTTCCTCTACGGCCCCCTTATCTTCCTGTATGTTCGCTCGGTACTGGAGCCGGCCTTTTCACTGCAGCTAAAAGACAGCTGGCATTTCATTCCTTTTTTGCTGCTGACCGCCTTGAGTATTGTCAGTTATCATCTCCTGGATTCTGCAGGTCAGCAAAGGGTATTGTCCGAGATCAGGGAAAGAAAATTACCTGCGTCTATTTACATGGTATCACTGCTGATTTATACGCACTATTTCTGTTACATGTTTCTTTCCCTTCGCTTGATTCGCCGGCGCCAGTTGCAGGCATCCGAGAAATTTTCCAACGAGAAAGCCGTCAATCTTAACTGGCTCCGCTCAACCATTCTATTTCTGATTGCCCTGATGTTGTTAAGTGCCTTGGCCGGGCTGGCCAGCGCCGGCGGATGGACAATCCCCTTTTACCTGATATTTGCCTCGCTGCTCGGCGGATTTATCATCTTTTTGATGCAAATACTGCTGAAGGCTCTGCGTAATCCCTTCCTTTTTGGCGGGCAGCCGGAATCGACACCTGCTGTAGCCCGTAACCCCGCATCGCCATTACCGGTGGAAGAGAAAACCCGGTTGAAAGAAGCCTTGCTGGCGCATATGACAGAGGCAAAGCCCTATCTCGATCCGGATCTCTCGCTCGATCAATTGTCTACCCAACTGGGCATCCGCCCCAAGTTATGCTCGCAGGTTATCAATGAAGGGATGGGCACCAACTTTTTCGAATTTGTTAACCAGTACCGGATTGAGGAAGCCAAAAGATTGTTGACGAATCCCCCAGACCCCCGGATAACTGTTTTGGAGGTTTTGTACGAAGTCGGATTCAATTCCAAGTCATCCTTCAATACCATTTTCAAAAAGCAAACAGGCCTGACACCCAGCGAGTTCAAGAAACAGGCACGTTCGACTTCCCTCCAAACCAAAGTCGAACGAAATAAATGAGTATGACTTTCGGTAGTCGGTCGACTTCCGCGTTTGTTCGCAGCCATATTTGCAAAAAACAAACGTCATGGGTACTTCCGACAAAACTATCAAACCCGTCCAATGCTTCCTGATCCTGGCAGGTGCATTTATCAGCAATGTGCTGATTTCCCCGCGCTGGACCATCAGCCTTTTTGCCTGGCTGGCCATCTTTTTCTTACTCTTGTTTTCAAGAACCTGCCAGTTTCGCCGAAAATGGATCTGGATGGGATTGACAATTTTCAGCTCCGGATTTCTAGCCAACCGCGATGTGTTTCCGATGCCGGTGGCAGTGATGGGTGTACTGTTGCTGTTGGGAATGATTAAACTGGTTTTTGTGTACTGGCTGAACAATTCACTGCTGCAGAAGCAGCATACTTTTGTTTCCACACTGATCTTTCCATCGCTGATGGTGGCCAACGAATTTCTCGATGCCCAGGGAGGGGGTGGTGTCTGGGGTTCGATAGCTAATACCCAGTTCGATTTTCCCTGGTTGATGCAATTGGCTTCGGTAACCGGCATCTGGGGAATCACTTTCCTGGTTTGCTGGACAGCTTCCGTTCTGGTCTGGATGATGCAAAACAGGCACACCATGCCAATAGGGAAGAAGGGAGGCTACTGGTTCGTCGCTATTTTTCTATTGGTGATCGGTTACGGGGCATTCCGTTATCAATCGAAGCCAGATGAAAAAACCCAATCGGTTGTGGTGGGGGGCTTAACCATCCCATCCTTTTCTCTGTTGGAAGGGTTGTTCCGGGATGTCAATGGCAAGCAGATAAAGATTCCCTGGACCGTCTCCCAATCGTCTCCGCAATTGCAACAGGTCAATGAGGCTTTGCTACAATTTATTGAGAACCCCGACTCCACCAAATTTCCGCTTGGCTTCAGGCAGCTTGCGCTTCTTCACGACAGTTTATTTTTGAGAACGGCCACCCTGGCCAAACGTGGTGCCAGGCTTATTACCTGGTCGGAGGCAAATGGATTTTTACTCAAGAACCAGGAAGAAGAATTTAAGCGAAGGGGGCAGCAATTGGCTCGCCAGTATAAGATATACCTGCTTATGCCGGTGGCCGTTATTCACCCGGGAAAAGTTACCAGAGGAAAGAAGTTTATGGAGAATAAGACCTGGCTCATTGACCCGGAAGGGCGTATCCTCAACGAGTTTTTTAAGAATCGCCCCGTTCCGATGGTGGAAAGCAGCATTCCCGGAGATCAGCAGATTCCTGTTATTCAAACCTCATTCGGCGTCGTTTCCCCATCGATTTGTTATGATGCCGATTTTCCGGCATTGATGAGGCAAACCGGAAAGAAGGGGACCGATCTTTTGTTATTACCTTCCGGTGACTGGTATGCTATATCCCCCTATCACAGTTATATGGCAAGATACCGTGCCATAGAAAACGGGATTAGCGTTTTGCGCCAGGTGAGTGGTGGTTTGTCGATGGTTTGTGACAGCAGGGGCCGGATTCTCCATCGGTTCGATTTTTATCAACCCGGAGAAAAAATGTGGACAGCCCGGATTGAACTGGGCCATGAATCTACCATCTATCAGCAGATCGGAGATTGGCTGGCATGGAGTTGTTCGCTGTTGTCAATAGGTGCGATCGCATGGGCAATCATTCGCCGGTTCGGAAAGAAGAAAAAGGTTTCCGGCGGCATACCACTTCAGGGATGAATGAGTTTCATGAATTCATCTTTTTTCCGGCGGGCTACGTCAATCACGTCACCGTTTTGCATCACCACCTGGCCGCCTTCACCGCGGATATACCTTTGAATATAATTGAGGTTGATCAGGTGCGAATGGTGAACACGATAAAAGCGATAAGGGGTAAGCAGGTCTTCAAAATCCTTCAGCAGGCGGGTAACAAGTAAATTTTTCCCGTCGAGTAAAAAGAGTCTTGAATAATTGGAACTGGATTCAATCCGGAGTATCTGGTGTATGTTGATGAATTCAAGTCCTTCAGAATTGGGAACGGCAATCTTTTCCTCCTGGCTTTTGTGTCCCACCAGTGATTGCTTCAGAATATCCAGTTTGTCTTTTGTTTGTCTCTTGTGCCGGAAGGCCAGCCTTTCGACAGCCGATTGAAGATCTTTGATGGCGATCGGTTTCATCAGGTAGTCGAAGGCGCTGATCCGAATGGCATCTACGGCGTAATGATTGTAGGCTGTGGTGAAGATAATATCGAAATCAAGATCGGTCAGTTCATCCAGCATCCGAAAGCCGTTCATGCGTGGCATTTCGATATCGAGGAAAACTACGGCAGGTTTCCACTGGCGAATGAGCGTGATCCCTTCTTCCGGCTTGTTGGAGGTGGCTACTATTTTGATATCCGGGCAAAATTCTTCCAGCTTTTGTTGCAGGTTCTGGAGGCTGCTGGGCTCATCATCTATCAATATCGCGGTAAGATCATTCATGTCACGATGCTTTTAAAAGAATATCAACTTTGGTTCCTTTTCCCTGCTGTTGTTCATCGGTGAGGTCGGTAAACTGTACAAATTCACCATCGGGTGAAGACTGGTTGAACAGGCTGATCCGTTCTTCGGTAATTCTGAGCCCGACGCTCTTGTGATAGGGTTTGTTTTGCCGGTTGTATTCGGCTGCTTTCTTTCTGCCAACGCCGTTGTCTTCAACGGTATAATGAATCCGGTCATCCTTCAGCGAGGCTGTTACGGTCAGTTGAAGTTGTTTGTCTTCCGAATGCGCGAACCCGTGCACGATGGCGTTTTCTACAAAGGGCTGGATGACCAGGGAAGGCACCCGGTAGTCTCCGCTGAGCAGCGCAGGATCAATTACGGTGTTGTACGAAAACCGGTGATTGAACCGCAATTGTTCGAGGTCGATGTAAAGCTGAAGGGCTTCCATGTCTTTGGAGAGCGGCACAATATCATTCATGCTGTTATCAAGTATCATGCGGATCAGGCGGGCGAATTTGTTGAGATAGTCGCTGGCCAGTCTCTTTTCATTTTTCATGATGAAGTTCTCGATACTGTTGAGACTGTTAAAAATGAAATGCGGATTCATCTGGAGCCGCAGGATCTGGGTTTCGAGTTCGGCTCTCAGCTTTTCTGTTCTGATCCTGTTTTTCTGATTGCGCTGATAAATGATGATGGCGAAGATCAGGAGAAGCAACAGGAACGCGCCGAGAATAAAGAAATTTTGCTGGCGGCTGTTTCTGAGCTGGAGGTTCTTAAGGTCATTGTCTTTCTGCAAGAGTTCGATCTGCTGTTCTTTCTTTAAGATGTTGTGGCTTATTTCAAGGTCGGCGAGTTCGGTTTTGGCGCGAGTGGACTGAAGTGAATCTTTCAATAATTGCAGACCCGATAAAGCAGCATAAGCCTGCTGGTATTGCCCTGTTTTCTTATACAGATCCGACAGTCCCTGAAGAGCAATCAATTCGAGTACCACGGTTCCATCTTTTCTGCTGATGTCTCTGGCGGCCTGGAAATGTTGTATGGCAGCGGGATAGTCTTGCACGGTGCTGTCGAGCCTTGCCAGGTTTATATGCGATCGTGCCATATTCCAGCGGTTGCCATGAAGGCTGTATTCGCCCAGTGTATATTGGAGGAGCTGGCGTGCGGAATCAAAGTCTTTGCGATGCAATAGTATGATGGAAAGGGCGAGATTGTTGCCAAGCCGAATTTCAGGATTGTTTATTTTCTTTTCTGTTTCGGCAGATAATTGTACATATCGTAAGGAAGAATCATAGTCGCCAACATTGGCATAAAAGTCTGCCAGGTTAGTGGCTGTTAAACAAAAGGGCATGGGTACATCGGCCAGGTAAATAAGCGCCTGTTTGGAAGTTTCAATTGCCTTCTGGTCGTTGTTCATTTCCGAATACAGCTGGCCGAGGTTGGCGAGGGCCAGCCCCAGTCCCCGATCATTGTGATTGAGCTGGTTGCCATTGATGGCTACCTGGAAATAATGAATGGCCGCCTGGTGCATGCCAAACCATTGATAAACGGTGGCGATGTTTTGCGAGAGGGAAATTTTTCTTTTTGCCTGGTCGGGTATGGTGTCGATATAATTCAGCAGCTGGTTGAGGTAGACAAAGGAAGAGTCTTTTATTCCCATATCGGCGTAGCGCTCCATGATCTCCCGCAGGGAGAGGAAATGATAGTTTCGCTGAATGTCCGGGTAAATGGCAATTACTTTCTTATAGTAATAAATGGCGCTGTCGTACCGGTTGTACTGATAAGTGAAAGCTTTGGCGATGTAGAAATAGAATTTTCCTTTCATGCTGTCTGCTTCCTGTTTGCCGGCGAGGTCCAATCCGGTCTGTGACCAGGAGTATACATGCGTTAGCTGGTTTTCGTCAATGGAATCGTTGATGATTTCTGCCAGATAGCGGAGCCTGGCCGTATCGGAGGTCAACCGATAGTATGGGTCGGGAAATCTTTCGTGGGTGATTTCCTGTGAATGGGCGAGGCCTGCGGCCATCACCAGCCAAAAAAAAAGAAGGATTGCTTTCATGCCGACCAGCTGACTCAAGTTACAAATATTTTCACCGGGTAAACTTAATCCTTGCGGGTCAAACCATAAACCCTTAATGCACCATATTCCGGCACGGGATAGCCGGCGGCAGCTTTTCGGGTATAACCGGACAGAGGGCAGCACTATCTTCTTAATGCCGGTTACGAAGGCAAACCCGCCAGGTGTACAACTGCAGTAGGCCCTGAAAATGGGAGTGAATAGTTTCGGGTCATACAAAAAAACTGCACCATGAAGAAGTTGCTGTTCCTTTTGTTGATCCTGCAGACAACCAGCCTGATTGCTCACTCTCCGCCTCGCTTCCGGAGGGTCCGGATTCAATCACCCTGTCATCCAATGATGACCGTGATCGATGAGGGCGTTAAGGTGTCTTTCGTCGGGAGCAGAGAAGAATATGTAACAACCCTGCAGATCCTGCACATCACTTGCCCCTCCAATGGTTTTCCGGCTGCTGATGCGATGGCGATGCGGCCTGCTGTCAATAAATTAATTGTATGAAGAAAACTGCTACTGCCTTTTCAGGTCATCTGTTTCTTTTCATTTTGTTACTGGTTTCCTGTATAGCAAACGCCCAGAATGTAGGCATCGGGAACAACAACCCCAATTCAAAACTGGACGTCAGTGGTGATATCAATACCAGTGGCCAGCTCAAAGTGAATGGGCAGGCCGGATTACCGGGCCAGGTTCTGATCAAGGATGCAGGTAATAACCCAGCATGGGCTGATTTAACGGAGTTTAAGAATTTCCTGGTGTTCGATTGTTTTAATGTGGCCACCAGTGGCAATGCCAATGATTGTTCCTATAACTGGACCGTGCCTGCAAATGCTACCAGCATTTTAGTGGAATGCTGGGGCGGCGGTGGTGGTGGGGGTTCCACCAGCGGCGGAGGCGGCGGAGCGTTTATTACTGCGCGTTATACCGTGACATCCGGCGACAATGCGTTGATACAGGTCGGTGCGGCCGGAAAGGGATATGTGTTACTGGGCTCCAATGGTACGGGTGGGGGCACCAGTTTTTTCCGGATCAATGGTACTTCGGTTTTTGCGGGTGGTGGGGGAGCGGGTACTTCCGATTTGTGGGCCAGCGCCTTCGTGGTCAGTCCCGGCTCCGGCGGTACGTTCTCCCAATCGGGAATGGTGCAGAATTATATCGGGTGGAATGGTGCCAGTGGTGATCCTACCCGAAAACACTGGGAGCAGTCTTCTGCCACCAATTTCGGACAGGTGCTTGAATTTGGCGCCGGTGGTGACGCCGCGCGTTCGCCGGGATCCGGAGGGAAAGGAGGTTTTTATTATTCCGATGGAATCGGCACACAATCCATTCAACCCGCTCCCGAAGCCCGATATGCCGGCGGTGGCGGGGGAGCTGGTTATTCGGGCGGTGGAAATGGCAGAGGCGGGCGGATAATCATTCGCTGGTAACAATGATCATGATAAATCTTTTGAATATGAAAAAAACAGGAATCCTGATTTTCTGCCTGGCAGCCATGTTGAAGTTGCAATCCCAGTCAGTGGGAATCGGCACTTCCAGTCCGCATGCCTCTGCCATCCTCGAATTAAACAGCAATAGCAAAGGGTTGCTGCTGCCCCGCCTCAACAGCAGCCAGATCAATGCGCTATCCTCGCCGGCCAACGGGTTGATCGTATTCAATACGGATGATACCAGTTTATACATCCGGCGCAACAGCCTGTTCGGACGAATGTCGGTGGGTGAAGACAATGCCTGGAAGCGTGTCAGCAATTCGCTGCACCCGCAGGCCCTCAGCATTGGTATCGGTTATAACGCACCGTTAGATCAGGCTTACCTGGGTCAATATGCGCCGTTACAGGTGAAAGGACTGGTAGGAAATACCGCCGCGCTATTTGGAGCGGATCAGCGCGGCATTGCGCTGGTGGCCGACTTTCCCGGGGTGTTCTTCAACAGCTATTTCAACGGCGGCGTCAAATCCATGTCGCCGGGAAATTCTGCCAACATCACCCTGAACCAGGGAGGAACCGATGGCGGATATTTTGAATTCCGTTTTGGCGGGTACACCAGCTTTTATGATATACCCCGACCCAATATCGCGCGGATGATTCTGAATAATGATGGCAGGTTGGGGATAAATATGGGAACGGTACCGACAAGGGCCATGCTCGAGCAACAGGGCAGTATCGGCACCACCTCCGCCATATTCGGAGGAGACGGGGCCGGCGTGGCGCTGGAGAAGAACTGGCCGGCCATTGGATTCAATCACTGGTACGACGGGTCGCACCATCGTTCCATTGCGCAGGGTTTCAGTGCGCAACTGGGCGTCAACCAGGTGAACGGTTCCCTGTACCTGGCCAGTTGGCCGTTTGCCGCCATTACGGATGCCAATCTCGACGTTAATCCTTATACGCAGAGATTTTATGTAAGTCGCTTCGGCCGCCTGGGTCTGGGTACCGACGACCCCTGGACGGATATTCACATCCGGCAGGACAGTTACAATTTTGACGCGGTAAACGATCCCACCTCCTGGCGCAATGGCATCGTGCTGCAGAGTCCCGATGGCAATTACTGGAACATCAGCGACGACAAGATCAAAACCTGCACCAATGTGAACCTGGGCATACTCGATCCGCTCGGTATCATCGGATCGCTGGTGAACGGATGTACCACTTACGATGCCATGGTGTTTCAATACAACGGCGTAGGGCGCTCCTGCATCCGTTCCGATGGAGAATACCGGCAGTTGTCGGATGCACGCTATAAGAAAAACATCAGCCGGCTGGAAACTTCCAGAGGACTCGCCGCTGTGCTGCAGTTAAATCCTGTAACCTATCATTTCACCAATGAAAAGGATATAGAAAGAAAGCATACCGGCTTCATCGCGCAGGAAGTGGAAAAGATATTTCCTGAATTCGTGGATGAGGTGGGCAACCAGAAGGTACTCGGCTACCAGAGTTTCATACCTGTTCTTACCAAAGCGATCCAGGAACAGCAGGAACAGATCAACAACATGAAGAAACAAAATGAAGAGCTCCGAAATGAAATCGGGTTACTCAAAAAATTGATACAGTCAAAACAATAGTATGCGATACCTGTCAACCGTTATTTCATTCCTGTTTACCCAGCTGCTGAACGCGCAAAGCGTGGGGGTAGGAACCATCTCGCCGCAACCATCGGCCATGCTGGAAGTAAGCAGCAACAGCAAGGGTTTTCTGCCACCGCGAATGACCTATTCACAAATCAAGGCCATCAGCAATCCTTCCACCGGGCTGATGGTATACGATACCGAGTTTCGTTGTTTGCGGGTTTTTGATGGGGCTGACTGGCAGGCACTGAAGGCTGCCGACAAGAATATCAACGACCCTGCCGGGGATTTTGCTGCCTGGAACAGCGGAGACGGCAACATCACACCTTTGACAGTGAAGTTTGATCAACAGGGAAACATAATTGTAGGCGGTTATTTTTCTTCGCAGATTGTAGTGGGGGGAGTTACCATCAATGGAAGTGGCCTGGATGATATCTTTCTTTTTAAGTATTCTCCTTCCGGTCAGCTAATCTGGTATAAAACTTTCGGAGGCAACTTAAACGACGAGGGCTCAGGCGTTGCGGTTGATGGAACCGGTAATATATACCTAACCGGAGCCTTTCAAAGTGCAAGCATTACCATTGGATCAACGGTGCTGAACAATGTACAGGCCGGCAAATTAGATTTATTCCTTGCGAAATTCGATCCTTCCGGAAATCTGGTATGGGCTAATTCGGCCGGTGGTAACGGAGATGAACTGATGCTGGATGCAGGGTTGGATGCAGCTGGAAATATCTATGTCTGCGGTTTAAGCGGAAGTGATTTGTGGGCCTACGGACCCAATCTCATTTTTGGGTCGTTAGGGGATCGAAATATTTTGTTGGCCAAATACAACGCTGCCGGTACCGTGATATGGTCCAGGTCGGCCGGCGGCTCGGCTGAAGAGCGTGCACAGCGACTGGCGGTAGATGTCTCCGGCAATTGCTATCTAACCGGTTTTTTTCAAAGTAGTACTATCGGTTTTGGAGGATCTGTACTTGCTGTAAACAGCGGAGGCCAGGATATGTATATCGTCAAGTACGACCCCAATGGAACAGCTCTTTGGGTAAAAACGGGTACCGGAAGCGGCAATGAATGGGGGTTTACGATTGCCACGGATCCTTCGGGGAATGTGTTAGCAGGTGGAATTTTCATCAGCAATACTTTGGTATTCCAGGGAACCACGCTTACCAATACTTCAGCCGCAAAAGCAGATGCCTATATTATAAAATGTGATGGAGCCGGAAATGCAATTTGGGTGAACAGTCTTAAAGGTAACCAACAGGATTATCTGTATTCTATTACAACCGATGCCAGCGGATCGATTTACCTCGGCGGATTTACCTCCAGCAGTCTGTTGGATTTTAATGGTGCTTTTGCGGGACCTGTCGGAGCCAATTCAGAAGCATTTTTTGCCAAACTTCAATCTAATGGGCAGGCCGTATGGGCGAAGCTGGGCGGCGGGACCTTTGACGACATTGTTTACAGTGTGGCGGTCAACAGCAATGGCAGCCGGATTTGCGCTACCGGAGAGTATGTACCTAATGCGAAGTTTGGAAGCCAGATCCTCACGACTGGATCGTTGCTGATCTGGTTGTATGGTGAATAGCAAGGTGCAATATGTCTTTTGGTCTGAGAAGCAGCTCGCTGAATTATGACCGACTTACAAAAAGTGGGGGCCAGTTCGTAATGCCCGCAATAAAAAAAGCATCCAAAAGGATGCTTTTCAAGTATTTAGAATAAATTATTCTTGTGCTTACTTGGCCAGGCCGTTAACTTTTTTGGTCAGACCGCTTTTCAGGTTGGCAGCTTTGTTTTTATGAATGATCCCGCGTTTGGCGAGTTTATCAATCATAGAAGCTACTTCTGATAATTTTGTACCGGCAGCCTTCGCCTCTTTAATATCTTTCAGATCACGAATGGCATTACGGGTAGTTTTGCCATAGTATTTGTTTCTCTCGCGGCGCTTGGTAGCCTGACGTACATCCTTTAAGGTCGCTTTGTGATTAGCCATGAAATCAAATTTAAAGTCCCCGAATTTTGGGTTGGCAAAGGTAAGCTCAGATACTATAAATTCCAAAATTTGAGGGCCAAGATCGAAAAAAAAGCCCAAAAAAGTAATTAACAGGGGTGGAAAAGCCCGGTCGGCCGATTTCGGGTGGTTTGTCAGCGGGCAGGAAGGGGTAGGAGATTGAAAATAAATGGTTATGAGCTTTTTTACCTCTTTCCCACTTCGTCTTTTTGGCCGATATTTGTCGTCCGTTTAAAACCGGAATTTCCATGAAAGATTTCTCGTATATCACCAGTGCTCATCCCCAGTTCATTGAAAACCTCTACAAAGATTTTTTACAAGATCCCAACAGCGTGGATCCGGAGATGAAAAAATTCTTCGAAGGCTTTGATTTCGCCCAAAGTTCAGGCAGGACCCAGCTGAACGGGCATGAAAATGGCGCCTCGGCCACCTCCGATATTGACTGGATGCGAGAAATCCGCGCCTACCGCCTCATTCTGGGCTACCGCAACAAGGGGCACCTGATCGCCAAAACCAACCCCATCCGCCAGCGGAAAGACCGCGGCGCAAACATTGAGCTCTCTTTTTACGGCTTTACGGACGCCGACCTCGATAAAACATTTCATGCCGGAAATCTCATCGGCCTGGGGGTAACAACTCTGCGCAATATTTATCAGCACCTGGAAAAATGGTATGCTAACCATGTGGGGATTGAATTCAAATATATCAGCGACCAGAAAAAAGTAGACTGGCTGACCAACGAGATCGAGAAGAAATTTGAACGGAATATTTCCCTCGATCAGAAGAAGCGGATACTTGAAAAATTGAACCAGGGTGTCATTTTCGAAAAGTTTCTGCACACCAAATACATCGGTCAGAAAAGATTTTCTCTCGAAGGAGGCGAAACCACCATTGCCGCGCTGGATGCGATCATCAATACCGCCGCCGATCATGAGGTGCAGGAAGTGGTGATAGGAATGGCTCACCGCGGAAGGTTGAATGTACTGGCCAATATCATGGGTAAAACATACGAGCAGATATTCAGTGAGTTTGAAGGAACCGCCAAACTGGATCAAACCATGGGAAGCGGGGATGTGAAGTATCATATGGGTTATGGCAGTGAGCTGCAAACAACCAGTGGCAAAACCGTTCACCTCAAGCTGATGCCCAACCCCTCCCACCTGGAAGCGGTGGATCCGGTAGTGGTTGGTTTTGCACGCGCCAAGGCGGATGTGATGTACAAAAGCGAGTTTGACAAGATATTGCCGATTCTCATTCATGGCGATGCCTCGGTGGCGGGCCAGGGAGTCGTGTACGAAGTGCTCCAGATGAGTGAGCTGGATGGTTATTACACGGGAGGAACCATCCACTTTGTGATCAATAACCAGATCGGGTTTACCACCGATTTCGAAGATGCGCGCAGCTCCGATTATTGTACCTCGCTTGCATCGGCCATACAAGCTCCGGTATTTCATGTGAACGGCGATGATCCGGAAGCCGTAGTGAAATGTGTGGAAATAGCCACCCGCTACCGCCAGGAGTTCAACTGCGATGTATTCATCGATATGGTATGCTATCGCCGGCACGGGCACAATGAAGGCGACGATCCCAAATTCACCCAGCCGCATCTGTATGCGCTGATCGATAAACACCCCAACCCCCGCGAAGTGTATGTAAAATACCTGCTGGATAACGGGGAAAGCGATGCGCAGGAACTGGCCAAGGAGATGGAGAAGAAATTCTGGGGCGATTTGCAGGAGCGGCTGGATGAAGTGAAGCAAAGCCCGCTGCCTTACCACTACCAGCAACCGGAACTGTGGTGGAAGAGCCTTCGCAAGGCCACTGCGGAAGATTTTGAAAAGAGCCCGGTAACGGCCATCAGCGATGCCGATTTCAGCAAGGTGTTCAACGCTCTTATGAAATGGCCCGACGATTTCAAACCGCTTAAGAAAGTAGAAAAGATTATCCAGGATAAACTGAAATTATTTGAAACTGAAGGCAAGCTCGACTGGGCTACCGGCGAGTTGCTTGCCTATGGCAGCCTGCTGCTGGAAGGCAATGACGTTCGTATGAGCGGCCAGGATGTATGCAGGGGTACCTTCAGCCATCGGCATGCTGTACTCCGGGACGAAAATACCGACCAGGCCTATAGCAGGCTGAGCCGGATCGACGGAGCGCAGGGTCAGTTCCGCATATATAATTCGCTGCTCAGTGAATACGGCGTGCTTGGTTTCGAGTATGGATATGCGTTGGCCAACCCGCATGCACTGGTATTATGGGAAGCGCAATTCGGAGATTTCTGCAACGGCGCTCAAACCATGATCGACCAGTTCATTTCGGGAGGCGAACAAAAATGGAACCGTATGAATGGGGTTACTATGCTTTTGCCTCACGGCTATGAAGGACAAGGACCTGAACACAGCAGCGCGCGCATGGAAAGATTTCTGCAGATGTGTGCCGAACTGAATATGGTAGCCGTGAATATCACCACCGCTGCCAATTTCTTCCACGCGCTGCGCAGGCAGCTTGCCTGGCAGTTCCGCAAACCATTGATCGTATTTTCTCCCAAAGCCAATCTCCGCCATCCGGGAACCTATTCGCCGAAGTCCGAGTTTCTCGAGGGCGGGTTCCGCGAAGTGATCGATGATGCCTTCCCGGAGAAAGCAGCATCCGTGAAAAAAGTATTGTTTTGTTCCGGAAAGATCTACTACGACCTGGCGGAAAGACAGCAAAAAGACAATATCAGGGATGTAGCGGTAGTAAGACTCGAACAGTTGTATCCGCTGCCCACCTCTCAACTGGAAACGTTGTATAAAAAGTACAGCAAGGCCACCTGGTTTTGGGTACAGGAAGAACCCCTGAATATGGGAGCGGCCTGTTACCTGCAGATGAACCTCAAAACAATCAACTTCGGAGTCATCAGTCGTCAGCCCAGTGCTGCCACCGCCACCGGTTATGCCAAAGTGCATAAACAGGAACAGGAGGAGATCATCGATACGGCCTTCAGCATCTGAACAAAGGAATAACACGCGACCCTGTATAAACGGGTATATACAAGGGGCGAGTGGATTCCATTTAATTTCATAAACAAGTTATTTTCCCGAAATTTGCCCGACTGAATTAAGTAACATGGCGATAGATATTAAAGTTCCTACGGTAGGTGAATCCATCAGTGAAGTGACCCTGTTGAAATGGGTCAGGAACGATGGTGATTATGTAGAGCGTGATGAAGTCATTGCAGAACTGGAAAGTGAGAAAGCCACTTTCGAAGTGAATGCAGAGCAGGCCGGAGTATTGAAGCATGGCGCCATCAAAGAAGGCGATACCATCAAAATCGGAGATATACTGGCATCGATCGACGAAAAGGCTCCCAAACCTGAAAAGGCCGCCGCCACCAATGGAACGCCTGCCAAAGAAGTCAGCAAGGCGCCTGTTGCAGAAGCCGCCGCAAAAGTACCCGATACAACTGCCAAAGCAGCGGCCGGCCCGGAACAGAATGTGAAGGCTACACCGGTAGCCTCCGCCATCATTGCCGATAAAAAGGTAGATGCCTCCAGGGTAACACCGAGCGGGTATGGCGGCAAGATTTTGAAAGACGATGTGCTGGCTGCACTCAATAGCCCGGGAAGAACACCCGGAGCCGCTTTCAGCCGCGAAGACAAGAAAGAGAAGATGAGTAATCTCCGCAAAACCATCAGCCGCAGACTGGTGGAAGCGAAGAATACCACGGCCATGCTGACCACTTTCAATGAAGTGGACATGACCAATATCATGGCTACCAGAGCCAAATACAAGGATAAGTTCAAGGAAATTCATGGAGTCAACCTCGGATTCATGAGCTTCTTCACCAAGGCCTGCTGCTATGCCCTGCAGGAATGGCCCTCGGTGAATGCTTATATCGATGGGGAAAACCTGGTATTTCATCAGTATTGCGATATCTCCATAGCGGTGTCTGCACCCAAGGGGCTGGTGGTGCCGGTTATACGGAACGCCGAGAGTCTCAGCATGGCAGATATAGAAAAGAAGGTAGTGGAACTGGCCACCAAGGCCCGCGACAACAAACTCAGCATCGAAGAGATGACCGGAGGCACCTTCACCATTACCAATGGAGGAGTATTTGGCAGCCTGATGAGTACACCGATTATCAATATTCCTCAAAGCGCCATCCTGGGAATGCATAAAATTCAGGAGCGGCCGGTTGCACTGAATGGCCAGGTGGTGATCCGCCCCATGATGTATGTGGCCCTCAGTTATGATCACCGCATCATTGATGGACGCGAGAGTGTGAGTTTCCTGGTGAGAGTGAAAGAACTGCTGGAGAATCCCGAACTCCTGCTGTTTGGAAAAGATCCGGTTAAAACCCTGCTTGAGTTATAGAAAAATAAATCATTGATACAGGAGAAGGCTGTCTCTTACATTCGTGGAGACAGCCTTTTTTTAGCGATCGATTGTCCCCATTAATCTTTGTCATTTGCAGTGAGCCGGTTTTATTCCTATATCAATAGTGCGGAAAGAATCCTTCAGCAATATGAAGGAAAGGAGCCATTTACTCTATACAGTCGTCGTTACTTCGCGGCAGAGAAGAAGTTCGGTTCCCGCGATAGAAAACAGGTTCTGCAGCTATGCTATTCTTTTTTCCGGTTGGGCAAAGGATTTTCAAATCTTTCCATCAGGGAGCGAATTCTAACGGGCTATTTCCTTTGCACCCACCAGGCCGACCCCCTGCTGGAAACGCTGGCGCCCGACTGGTCGGCAATGGCATCTTCAGAGCTTTCCGACAGGTTATCTTTTTTACACGCCGGTGAGGAATTCTTGCAAATCTTTCCCTGGAAAGAGGAGTTGAGTGAATCGATGGATCACCGATTGTTCTGCCAGTCTTTTCTGGTGCAGCCCGACCTGTTTGTCAGGATCAGGCCGCATCATCCGGAAGTCATGAAAAAATTACTGGAGGCAGGCGGGAAGGAGTGTGGCGATCATTGCGTATCGCTACCCAACAGTTTTCCCTTGCAGGAAATGATCAAACCCGATGAAGAGGCAGTGATTCAGGACAAAAATTCACAGGCCATTGCCCGATACCTGTCCCTGGCAAACACCGGCAAAAAGATGGACATCTGGGATTGCTGCGCCGCCAGCGGTGGCAAATCCCTGCTGGCTGTGGATAACCTGGAAATTCGCAATCTAACTGTATCAGATATTCGAAATTCCATTCTGGTGAATCTTCGCCAGCGATTCGGGCGGGCGGGCATCAAAAAATTCGAAAGCCTGGTTGTTGACCTGAGCAAAGAACGCTACCCGGATGCATCCGGAAAATTTGATCTGATCATCTGCGATGCTCCCTGCAGTGGCAGTGGAACCTGGAGCCGTACCCCCGAACAATTGTATTATTTCGACCAGAATGAATTGGCCCGCTATGCTTCGCTGCAAAAAAAGATAGCCGGCAATGCGATACCTTCCCTTCGGAAAGGAGGCTATTTTTTGTATATCACCTGTTCGGTATTCCGGCAGGAAAATGAGGACGTGGTAAATCATATCCGGAATCATCACGGATTGACGCTCGTGCAATCGGGTCTTGAAAAGGGATACCAGGAAAAGGCCGATACTTTATTTGCCGCCCTGTTTACTGCTTAACCAGTTTGATAGTTTTTTTGCTGGTTCCGTCGCTATAGCGCAGGAAATAAACTCCTTTCAATAATTTTTGTGTATTGGTGAAGTCGATCATGAAGAGCTGTCCATTGGTGATGTTCATCGACCTGGCATCCACCAGTTGCCCCAGGCTATTGATCAGCTGGAATACTGCCACGCCATCGCGGGGCGCTTTGTAGGCAATTCTCACCGTTTGTTGCTGGTTGAATGGATTGGGATAGGCTTTGATCCATTGATTTCCCAATATACCGTTGATGTTTTTGAGTTCTCTTTGACTGGCCAGGTATTCATAGGCAATTCTGAAATTGGGTATGCCATAACCATATTGCGGATCCGGGTTATTGTAACGGTCGGCGCTCTTTCTGACCGCATCCAGGATTTCCATATTGGTGAATTCGGGGTAAGCTTGCCACAGGCAGGCAATCAAGCCGCAGGCCAGCGGGTTGGAAAATGAAGTTCCGTTTCCGGTGGAAGCATTGCCGGCCGTATTGGCAACCACCGTACTTTGACCAACCGAAACGATATCGGGTTTGATGCGGCCGGCACCGTTGGGGCCCCAGCTGCTGAAACTGGCGATAACGCCACTGACGTTGGTAGCGCCTACTGTAAATACGCTGTCGCCATCTGCGGGACACGCCACATATTTACCATCGCCTGCCGCGCTGCCTGAATTACCGGCGCTATTGGTAACGATCATTCCTTTCTTTACAGCCAGATCGGCACCGATCGTGATGAGGGCTGTCTTGCCATCCCGCTGGGCATAACTATGATTGAAAGAGGGATCATCAAAATCTGCATATCCCAGAGAAGAGGTGATCATATCCACCCCAACACTGTCGGCGAACTCAGCCGCCGCTACCCAGTTCTGTTCTTCTACAGGGTATTCGGTGGCGGCATCTTCCGTTCTCAACAGGTAAAACTTTGCATGTGGCGCGGATCCGATGATCTGGCCGGGTTTATTGGCGGCGATGATCGAAAAGCAATACAAGCCGTGCGGATGATCCTCATTAACGCTTGCTTCGCGGGCTACATAATCCCATTCTCCGAGAATGCGGCCCTGCAATCGCACACTGTCCATGGCCGTGTTGGTCTTGTATCCGTAAAAGCCTGCGTCGAGTATGGCTATGGTGATGCCCGTTCCGGTAAAACCGCGGTCGTGCAAAAATTCGCCTTCGTGCAGGTGTATCTGATTGTAGCTGTTGCCGTAATTCAGAACAGGTGTGCCCTCGGTGCCGGCTCTGCCATAAGCGCCATTCAACACTTCTGAAAGAGGCAGGGTGGTGACCGGTTCCCTGAATTTCTGATTGACCGGATTGTTATCAAGTGGTCGGGCCTGTGCGGCTACCGCGGATGTTTTTTTGACAAAAGGGAATCCATTGATGGCAGTAAGTGCCGCCGGATCCGTGGTTCTGATCAATACCTGGTTGAGCCATTTTGAACTGTTCAATACCGTTACATTCGGCACCAGCCGAATACTGTCGAGATAAGCGGCGGAAATCGGAAGATCGGTAGAGTCGATTGAGATCTGTTGCCGGATCCTTCTTTGAATAGCCTTGGGTGATAAATAGGTGGAGGGATTGGAAAGCGAATGAGCCGTTCCTTTTTTATCGGTCAGTTGAATAATATACCGGGTATACTGAGCCTCTGCCAAATGACTCACGGCAATCAAGGATAACAGGAACAGTAGTTTTTTCATGAATGAAAGTTTCGGTTAGGATATCCGCAGACCTAGTTATGATCGATCATCACCATCCTGATGCCATAGCCGCTCTTGTATCCGGGGTTACCGCCATTTGGTGGCTGATACTCCCAATGAAGGAAGTTGCGATAGACCAGTCCGATGTTCTTGCCATATACTTCCTTGCTGGTAGTATATTCGCTATAGGCGGCCGGATCGTTGGGGAATCCGATGGTTTCCTCTCTTTGTTCAACAGTAAGGGTATTTTCAACTGACTGATTGTTCCAGACCGTATAAGGGCCTTCAACATTCTCATACGTATAGTCCCAATCGTCCATAAAACGGAACTCCCAGTTGGGATCTGCCGATTGGGTACTTACAAAGGAATTTCCTTTCCAGTTAAAGCCTTCCAGTACGGGTAATTTGAGTTTTACAAAGCGAAGGTTGTTTTCTACCAGTTCCATGCTTTCGCGGGTGGCGGTTAACAGGAAGGTGGCCGCAGGCACCCACGGTGCAGTCCCTGTGGTATCGCTCAGATAGCGAACGATCCGGTAGCTGGGTCGTCCGAGATTATCGGTAATGGCCGCATCCACTACATCCTTTGCCTGGTATTTGAGAACAGTATCCTTTTGGCCGAAGTTGACCCAGATGGTTGAATCCAGCCGGTACCGTACATAACTGCCTATTTCGAGTTTTAGATAGTCGCTGACCTGGGGAGTTGAATAGTCGTCTTTTTTATCGCAACTATTCATCAGAACGATGGTAAAAAGCAGTAAAGCAGCAGAGGTAATTGATCTTTTCATATCCGTTCAAGAATTGTGGTAATGATCTGCTACCAAAAACGCCCGGTAAATGCCTTTTATTGCTTGAAAATCCAGCTATTAGGAACTAGTAGAAAATAAGTAGGGGTTGTGGATAACCTGCTTAATATATTGATATCCAATATTTTACAATTTATCCGCGTTGGATGATTCCACCCCCGATCACGTCGTCTCCCTCATAGAATACCGCGCTTTGCCCCGGGGCGATGCCTTTGGCTTCTTCAAAGAAGCTCACCCTGATGCCACGATCGTCGTTGTACAGGTTACTGAGCGAGCCTTTGTCTTTGTAGCGAATTTTGGTGATCGCTTCCATTCCATCCGAAATGCCGTCGTATTTAAGCCAGTTGATCTTCGCCACCCGCATTTCGGGTCGGTTAAGGTCTTCCTCTTCTCCCAGGGTCACGGTATTTTTTTCGGGGTCGATTCCGGTTACATAAACAGGTTTGCCAAAAGTAATATCCAGTCCTTTCCGCTGACCGATGGTATAGAAAGGATATCCTTTGTGCTGACCGAGCACTTTTCCGTGTTTATCGATGAAATGGCCCCCATTCACTTTTTCTTCCAGGCCTTCAACTCTTCTTTTCAAAAATCCACGATAGTCATTATCCGGAACGAAGCAGATTTCATAGCTCTCGTTCTTTTTGGCCAGCTCGGGGTAACCGTAATCGAGAGCCATCTGGCGGATCTCTGTTTTCCGGTAGGGTGCCAGGGGAAGCAGGGTTCTGCTCAGCAAATCCTGCTGCAAGCCCCAGAGCACATAGCTCTGGTCTTTTGTTTCATCCAATCCTTTGCTGATGAAATAGCGGCCATTGTCGTGTTGCCCGATGCGTGCATAGTGGCCGGTGGCGATAAAATCGCAACCAAGGGCATCGGCTCTTTTGAGCAGTGCTCTCCATTTGATGTGGGTGTTGCACATCACGCAGGGATTGGGCGTTCTTCCGGCCATGTATTCTTCTACAAAATTGTCGATTACGAAATCGCCGAATTCCGATCTGATGTCGAGTATGTAATGGGGAAAGCCATGTTGTACGGCAGCCATGCGGGCATCATTGAAGCTGTCGATATTACAACACCCCGTTTCTTTTTTGCCACCACCACTGGCGGCATAATCCCATGTTTTCATGGTAATACCTACCACTTCATAGCCGACATCATTGAGCATAAGAGCGGCTACGGTACTATCGATACCGCCACTCATGGCAACCAGCACTTTTCCTTGACGACTCATCTTACAAAAATTCCTTTTTCTGAAATTAAAAAGAACCGCAAATATACATCAATTCCCCCGGCGCCTCAGGTATGGGCACCGGCTGGTGAATAAGGGATATGGCAATTGATCATATTTCAGTAACAACATAATCATACATTTGACGATCGAACCAATGCTACTCAATTGATTTGTATATGTATATGAGAAAAGCGATAATAGGTTGCCTGCTGCTGCTGCTGGCAAACGCAGCATTTACGCAAAGCGGAAATACTGGGAAAACGCGAAAGGCGGTATTTGTGATCGTAGATGGAATACCGGCCGATGTGATCGAGAAAGTGCCTACTCCAAACCTGGATGCCATTGCCCGGTTGGGTGGATATACCAGGGCGCATGTAGGAGGAGAGAAGGGCGGCTACTCTCAAACACCCACAATTTCCGCAGTTGGGTATAACAGCCTGCTGACAGGCACCTGGGTAAACAAGCACAATGTCTGGGACAATGACATCAAAGATCCCAACTATAACTACCATACCCTATTCCGTTTTTTTAAAGCTCAGTTTCCTCAGAAAACAACTGCTGTGTTTTCTACCTGGCTCGACAACCGTACCAAACTGATTGGAAACCTGTCGCCCGCCACCGGTTATTTTCAACCCGATTTTCATTTCGACGGACTGGAGCTGGACACTGCCCGATATCCGCACGACAAATTATCGAACTATATTCATTTGATTGATGAAGCTGTTACCGATACCGCCGTTTCGGTGATCAGAACAAAAGCGCCAGACCTGAGCTGGGTATACCTCGAGTATACTGATGATATGGGCCACCGGTATGGCGACAGCCCGCAATTTTATGATGCTGTAAAAACCATGGATCAGCAGATGGGGCGTCTTTGGGCAGCCTTGCAGTATCGTCAGAAAACATTCCAGGAAGACTGGGTTATTTATATCACCACTGATCATGGCCGCGGAGAAAAAACGGGACGCGATCATGGAGGACAATCCGACCGCGAACGCAGTACCTGGATCGTGACCAATGCCCGCCAGCTCAATCCCGCCTTTCGGAATAACCCGGGTATTGTTGATATCATGCCGTCTATCGGGCGATTCCTCCATATTCAATTTCCAAGAGAAGCACAAATGGAGATCGACGGGATTCCGCTTACCGGCAAGATTTCCATTTCCGACGCTTATGCCGATGTGAAAAATGATACCCTTACAGCAGGGTGGAAGGTCATCGACCCTTCGGGAAAGATCAAAGTGTGGCTGACAACCGGCAATCAGTTCAAAACCGGAGGCAGCGATGAATACCGTTTGGTTACTGAGGTGCCCGTGTCGGAAGGAAAAGTAGCCTTCAGCGTAAAGGAGATGCCTTCGCAATTTTATAAAATTGTGCTCGAAGCACCGGGCAATATGGTCAACCGGTGGATAGAAGTAGGTAAGTAAGTCGCAATTTTTTGAATACCATCCCTTCCTGGTCGCCGGCTTTTTGTTCGTTTCTCCTTAATTTTAAGTTTTCGCTAAACTATCATTATGAGAAGAATCGGACTTGGCCTCTTGCTGGCCTGCTTGTATTTTATTTCTCCTGCACAAGACCTGGGTTACTATCTGCCACAGAATGTTCAATACAATCAGGCCATACCCAAACCAAAGGATATTATTTACCATGAAGTAGGCGAGTGGCATGTTACACACGACCGGCTCGTGAATTACATGAAGGCCATCGCCGCCGCAGCCCCCGACCGGGTGAAACTCGAAACCATGGGATTTACCTATGAGAGTCGGCCACAAGTATTGCTGATCATTACTTCTCCAAAGAACCACGCCAACCTGGAAGCCATCCGGCAACAGCACCTGTTGCTGTCGGACCCGGCCAGGTCTTCGGGTGTGAATATTGAAAACATGCCCATCGTTGTCTGGATCGGTCATTCCATTCATGGCAATGAACCCAGTGGCGCCAATGCTTCCCTGCTGACGGCCTATTACCTGGCCGCCGCCCAGGGGAAAGAAATAGAGGATCTGCTGGATCATGTGGTGATCCTTTTTGATCCTTCCTTCAACCCCGACGGTCTGCAACGTTTTTCCACCTGGGTGAACCAGCACAAGAGTAAAAATCTTGTTTCAGATCCCAACGATCGCGAATTCAGTGAAGTGTGGCCCGGTGGCAGGTTCAATCACTACTGGTTTGATCTTAACCGCGATTGGCTGCCCGCCGTTCATGTGGAAAGTCAAAACAGGTTGAAATGGTTTCATCTCTGGAAGCCCAATATCCTTACCGATCATCACGAGCAGGGAAGCAATGCTACTTTCTTCTTTCAGCCCGGTGTGCCGTCGAGAGTAAACCCACTTACACCGGAGAAGAATCAGGAACTGACTGCCCGTCTCGGTAAGTTTCATGCCCAATATCTCGACCGGATCGGATCCTTATATTTTACCAAGGAAAATTATGATGATTACTATTACGGGAAAGGATCCACCTATCCGGACGTAAACGGCGCTATCGGAATTCTTTTTGAACAGGCCTCTTCCCGCGGGCATGCCCAGCAAACCTCCAACGGGATACTTCGATTTCCGTTCACGATCCGAAACCAGTTTGTAACGGCACTCTCCACACTGGAAGGAGCCCGCGTACTCCGTAAGGATTTTCTGAACTGGCAGCGTGATTTTTATAAGTCTGCCCTCAGCGAAGCCGGTGCTTCACCCGTAAAAGCCTTTGTGTTCGGATCTGCCGGCGACCAGGTGAAAACGTCAACATTTGTGGAGATGCTGCTCCGTCACCAGATTGAAGTGTATGAACTGGGCAGCAATATTTCCACTGAAAACGGATCTTTTGAAAAAGGGAAATCGTATGTGGTTCCTGCAACGCAGGCGCAATACCGACTGATACATGGAATTTTCGACAAGACACTTCAGTACAAAGACAGTCTTTTCTATGACATCACTGCCTGGACCATGCCACTGGCTTTCGGGATCAGTTATTCGGAACTCGGCACGGCGAAATACAACAGTTCATTACTGGGTAACCAGGTAAAGTCTGTTACCGCTCCCGCAGGCACACTCCTGGGTGGCCGATCCGACTATGCCTACCTGTTTGAATGGAACGAATTGCTGGCACCCAGGGCCCTCTATGAACTGCAGGAAGCGGGTGTTCTGGTGAAAGTTGCCACCAATACTTTCGATATCGAAACTTCAGAGGGTAGCAGGAAATTTAATTATGGAACCATCAGCATACCCGTGAAGTTACAGCGCCTCGATGCCGACAGGTTGTTTGAAAAAATAAAAGAGGTGGTAGAACGAAACGGGATTACCGCTTATGCCGTAAAGACCGGCAATGTTTCCAGCGGCAGTGACCTGGGCAGCAGCAAGATGATGACCGTGAGCAAGCCAGCCATTGCCATGCTGGTAGGACCCGGCGTAAACGCAACTGATGCCGGAGAGGTCTGGCATTTACTGGATCAACGGATGAACATTCCGGCCACCCACCTCGAACAAGGCACTTTTAACCGGGCGGATATCGAAAAATACAATACGATCATCATGGTGGGAGGAGGCTACGGAGAGTTGAACAAAGACAAACTCCGTGATTGGGTAAGAGGGGGCGGCACGCTGATCCTGTTGGAGGAAGCCATTTCCTGGGCTTCTCAAAACGGCATCAGTTCCGTCAATTTCAAGAAAGCCCGATCGCCCCAGGACAGTACCGGCAAATGGACTTATGTAGACAGAGAGCAGATTGAAGGCGCGCAGCAGATGAGTGGCGCCATCTTCGGAGCAGACATTGATCTCTCTCATCCGCTGGCATATGGCTACCGCGACAAGACCGTCAGTCTCTTCAAGGCCAACAAAGTTTTCCTGGAAAAGCCGCGCAACCTGTTTTCCGCTCCTTTCAACTACGGGGGAAAGCCTTTGCAAAGCGGATGGATCAGCAAGGAAAATGCCGATGCCGTCAGAAATTCGTCGGCCGTGATCGTGAATGCCCTGGGTTCAGGCCGGGTGATCAATATTGCCGACAATCCCAATTTCAGAGCGTTCTGGCTGGGAGGCACCAAGCTGTTTATGAATGCCATCTTCTTCGGAAGAACCATCGATGCCGGCAGTGCCCGGACCGAAGAATAATTAATGCGATTTTGGCCCGAACCCGGCGTTCGGTTTTTCGTCATCTTTTGGCGTGTTTAAGCCAATTTTACTGGTTATTAAAACTTATTAACCGGGGATAATAACCTTGTCTGCCCTGCACAGGAAGCAGTAAATTGCACTCCTTAACAATATTCAAGTACGCAGCTAAATTTTTAAGTTATGATTAAAATGCAAGTCATCGGCAATCTGGGAAAGGATTGTGTAACCAACACCGTAAACGGTAAAAATGTGATCAACTTTAATGTTGCTCATACTGAAAAATATAAAGACGCGCAGGGAAATCAGAAAGACAAAACCATTTGGGTGGATTGTGCTTACTGGACAGACCGTACAGGTATCGCCCCTTATCTTAAAAAAGGTACGCAGGTATACGTGGAAGGTTCTCCCGAGGTACGTACCTATCCCAAAAATGACGGCACTACCGGCGCATCGCTTACCCTTCGTGTTCTGTCTGTTCAGTTGCTCGGAAGCCGTGGCGAAAACAGTGGTGGTGGCAGCAGCTATGGTGGACCAGCCGCAGCGAGTGTTCCTTCAGCGAGTGATATTACCGAGCCTATAGACGATCTTCCGTTCTAAGAAATCAGCAGGAAAGCCGGTTGATACTTTATTTTTCCGGCAAACTGCACTCGTTTCTATCCGGATCTTGTTGTAAGTCCCGCCACCGGCGGGACTTATTTTTTTGCTAAGTTTGATTCGGTTTGTTATTGAAGGTTGTTACCGGCTTACTTCCGGCACCATCCTGAACTATGAAAGAAAAAAAATGACTAGGATCCGGATATCAAGATATGTTCAACTGGTGATTTTTTCGCTGGCGCTGTTTTCTGTGCAGGCGCAACAACGAGAAACCACTGCAGTGCTCGTGATCGGAGGATCTACGGGAGGAACGGCAGCGGGCATTCAGTGCGCGCGTATGGGAGTTAAGACCCTGATCGTTGAACCGACGCCTTGGCTGGGCGGCATGCTCAGTGCGGCAGGAGTGAGTTGCACGGACGGCAATGATGAAATGCCCGGAGGTATCTGGCAGGAATTCCGGGAAGAGCTATACCGTCACTACCGGACCCGGAACCTGTTTACCGGCTGGGTATCGGAAACCTGTTTCGAGCCTCATGTGGCCGACAGCATTTTTAAAGCCTGGGTGTCGAAAGAACCCCATATCCGTGTTCTGTATGTATGGTATTTTCACCGGGCCGTTAAAAAAGGAAATCGCGTCACAGGAGCGGAGTTTATCAACCGCAAGGGAGAGCGAATGGAAGTGAAGGCCGAATTGACCATCGATGCGTCAGACCTGGGTGATGTATTTGCCAGTGCGGGCGCGGGTTTTGATCTCGGCATGGAAGACAAATCCTATTCGAAAGAAAGTATGGCCCCCGGCCAGAACAATATGATCCAGGACCTTACCCTGGTGGCGATATTGAAAGACTATGGCAAGGGTAACAACCAGCTAATTTCGCGACCAGCCAACTACGATTCAACCCGGTATTTCTGCTCCTGCACCGATGCGCCCTGTCCGAACGGAAAACCCTACCAGGTGAACGCTGCAAAGATGCTCGAATACGGCAGGCTTCCGAACGGGAAGTTCATGATCAACTGGCCCGCTCACGGAAACGACTATTATATAAACATCGTGTCGGCACCTCCTATCCGGAGAGATTCGTTGCTGATGGCGGCAAGAGACAATACACTCGGCTTTGTTTATTTTATACAAACCAGCCTGGGATTGGGAAGCCTGGGTTTATACAATGAATTTGGAACACCCGATCAGCTGGCCTGGATGCCTTATCACCGGGAAGGCCGGCGGCTAAGAGGGCTGGTCAGGTTAAATGTCAACCACATTCTGCAACCTTTTTCGCAGACGCAGAAATTATATCGTACAGGCATATCCGTTGGAGACTACCCGGTAGACCATCATCACAGTTCCGGCAAAAACCCTCCTTCCATCGAATTTCCACGAGTGCCTTCCTTCAATATTCCCCTGGGAGCTTTGATTCCAGCAGGAATAGAAGGGCTGATAGTATGTGAGAAGGGGATATCCGTTTCCAATATTGCCAATGGCAGTACCAGGCTTCAACCCTGTGTATTGCTGACCGGCCAGGCAGCGGGCATTCTGGCGGCGCTCACTGTAACCAAAAAAACAATGGCTGCGCGGGTGCCCGTACGGGAAGTGCAATCTGAATTGCTCAGCAGGAAGGCCTACCTCATGCCTTATTTTGATGTAAGACCCACTGATCCACACTGGAGCGATATCCAGAAGATCGGCGCTACCGGAATTCTCAAAGGAACCGGAAAGCCGGAAGGATGGGCCAATAAAACTTACTTCTATCCCGACAGCCTGATCACGGAAAAGCAATTGGCTGATGGATTGCAGGAATTTGAACCGTCGTTTTCAAAGAAAGACTATGTATCCGGAGATTACCTGACGGTATCCCGGGCGTGGAAAATGATCACTTACTATCATCACCTGATTCGGATGCAAAAAAACATTCCTCATAAATATCCTCCGGTCATTTCAGAAGAATGGAAACAGATATTTAAGGAGTCGGGGGAGTGGAAGGAAATAAAAGGCGGTGATAAGATTACAAGGGCGCAGGTGGCGGTATTGCTGAATGCCCTGGCCGATAGCCCTTTCAACGAACCGGTGGATATCTACGGGAAAAGAATGCCGGCCGGCACTAACGGCCGCTAATAATTTTTTCTATCTCTTCTCTGGTAACAGCCTTCTGATCTTCGCTGATGTTGATAACGATCAGATATCCTTTATTGCCCGGTGTAGCCGTGAACGCGCTGTACAAATTAAATTGTTCGCTCACAAGCAGCCTGCCGGTCGTGATGTTCCAGAGTTCTTTGGCACAAAGGCAACCGAGGGTAGGAGTCAGCGGGTAATAAGGCTTATCCCTGAAATATTCGGGATCGAGAGTGGTGCCATGGGCGATGATCTCCGAACGCCCGATCCGGCCGGCATAGAACGATTCCTGTGCAGGCAGATAATTTCTCCAGCTTGGAGGCAGCAGCGATTTATAGGCTTCCAGCGGAAGAACGGAAGAATCCCATTTGTATTGAAAAAACTTTTCGAGACTGTCTTCAAAGGGCATGATCAGCTGAATGTTTGGAGTAGGACCGATGAAGTTATTTCGCGCCACTGCGGTTCCGACAATACGGTAAATGCCTTGCGGAGTATTGCCGTTGGTGAGAAAATAAGGTAACCCGGAGCCTGACCTGGCGAGCTGCTGAAAAAGAAGAAGTCCTCCATCGGCCCGGCGCATAAAACTTCCATCGGCGTTTTGCACTGCGGCCATACCTGGATAATCGCGGTTCCATCGCTGAAAAGAATAGATGATCTTGTTGCCTGCGTTTTTTTCGAATTGAATGAGGTCTTTTAAAGGTGGAAGAGAATACCGAAGAGAACCGGCCAGGTGGTTGAGGTGTTTTTCGAGTTCGAGCAACACGATCGTGGTATCGTATTCGGGGAAAGTTTCTACCATTCGTAGCTTCAACGCATTGGTATGGGAGATTGAAGGATCCTGGCGGCCCAGGTAACTGGCGCATAAGGCAAAGAGTTTGGGATCGGTTTCCTTCTCGAGAAGAGAAGCGATCTCCAGGGAAAATTCTGATGGAAACACAGCATAGGCAGCTTCCAGCAAGGCGCGCCTGGTTGGAAATAGAAGCGAATCGTAAGCGCGGAACATTTTTTTCAACCCCAGCTTAACGGTATCGTCATGAAACTGGAACTGGCAAATGGCCGAACAGGCAGATTCAAACTTATGTTCGTTATCCTCGTTGATTTCCTGGGAAAATGTTTTTTGAATAGTATTTGCTCTCAGGTCGTTTTCGAGTCGCTGACGCTTGTTGTACAAAACATAGTCGGTATAGATGTCTTCTTTCCTCGACTGACCGGTCAGATCGTTCAGCCAGCCAAGCAGGAGGGCGGTTAAAATAAAAATCCTCATCGCCATCAAAAATACGTTCTATTGTGTGATAAGATTGCTTAAATTTAATCTCATCACTACTTCTCACCAACACTAAAAAACCGATTGCCATGCCTTCACAGTCATCCCGCCGGAAGTTTATTCAACAACTCGGCAGCACCGCCCTGATTTTTACAGCCGGGTCGCTGGAACGATTAAAAGCCGAAGAAAGGATTGAAGAAAGAATGATTCAATACGAAAGAAAGTACATGGCCAACGACAAGATCCGGGTGGGTGTGATCGGATGCGGGATCATGGGCCACAACGATTTGAACTCGGCGCTCAAAGTACCGGGTGTGGAACTCGCGGCTGCTTGCGATCTCTACACCGGACGCCTGGCCAGGATGAAGGAATTACACGGAAACGATCTGTATACCACACGCGACTATCGCGAACTGCTCAATAGAAAAGACATCGATGCCGTCATCATCGCTACCAGCGACCATCATCATGCGATGATATCTATGGACGCGATGAAAGCAGGCAAGCATGTGTATTGCGAAAAGCCGATGGTTCACAAGTTCAACCAGGGGCTCAATGTGATCAATACCTGGAAGCAGACCAAAAAAACCATGCAGGTCGGCAGTCAGCGCATCAGCGGGCTTGACCATGCCAAAGCCAGGGAATTATACAGGGCAGGCGAGATTGGTCAGTTGAATTGTATCGAAGCCACTACCGATCGCCAGGACGCACTGGGTGCCTGGCAATACACCATGCCGACGGATGGCAGTACGGAAACGGTTGATTGGGATCGCTATCTGTCCGGATTACCCAAGCAGCCCTGGGATCCCAAAAAATTCTTCTGGTGGAGGAACTATAAGGATTTTGGAACTGGCATGTCGGGCGATCTTTTCGTTCACCTGCTTACCGGCATTCATTTCATTACCGGCTCGCTCGGGCCTTCGAAAATTTATTCATCCGGTCAATTGTGTTACTGGAAAGATGGCCGCGATGTGCCCGATGTGCTGACAGCGATCCTTGAATATCCTCAAACAGATGTTCATCCGCAGTTCCAGGTGATGTTGCGTGTCAACTTCGTAAGCGGAAATGGCGGCAAGAATTCCACCCGCCTGATCGGCAGCGAAGGAACCATGGATGTAGGATACGGAATTACGGTCAATCACAGCCTGATGTCCAAAGCCCCCGGTATTGGCGGATGGGATGCACTGATGACCTATCCGGCAGCGATGCAGGAAGAAATCAGGAAGCAGTATGATGCCAAATATTCGGCGGAGGATAAGAAACGCCCCAGCAAGCCGCCGATCAAGTATATGGAGCCTTCCAATTTCGATGAGCACGTAGAACATTTTGCCAATTTCTTCGAAGGCGCCCGCAATGGTAAAGAAGTGATAGAAGACCCGGTATTCGGATTCCGGGCCTGTGCACCCTGCCTGGCAGTAAACGAAAGTTATTACCAGAAAAAAGTAATTTACTGGGACCCGGTCAATATGAAAGTGAAAGCTTAAATTGAACCCTGATAAATTCTAAGGCGACTACGGTCGCCTTTTTTGTTGGTGTTGACAAGAAAATAGATCAGGTATCGTTCTATCGTGGATATTTGAATGCTTATGAACAAGGTTCGCTCCCTTTCCCTTATTATCGCAATCTGCCTGTATGCCCTCCCCGGCCAAAGCCAGCCTGCAAAGCCCGATACGGTACGGGTGGGTATTTATATCACCAGCATACACGATATTGATTTCAGGCAAAAGGAGTTTTCGGTCAACTTCTGGATCTGGTTGCGATATAAGAAAGCAGAATTTGACTTTGCCCGAAACCTGGAAGTGCCTGCCGCCAAAACGGTCGACAAATCTTTCTTCATAGTAGACAGTTCAGGCGATGAAATTTCCATGCAGATGAAATTGCAATGTGTGATGAAGGATTCATGGAGGATTGCGAATTTTCCCTTTGATCAGCAGAAACTGAGAATATCGATCGAAAACTCGCAGTTCGATTCACGATATCTTGTTTTTGTTCCGGATACCATTGGTGAGCATTACGACCGGCGCTTTACGCTCAGCGGGTGGACAGTAGACAGTTGCCTGATTTATTCCGGAACCAAAGTGTATGAAACCGGTTTTGGGGATCAGTCGCTGGCCAAACCGAGAGCAGAGTACAGCGCTTTCCGGGTTCGGATGAGTATTACCAGGGATGCCGGTGGATTGTTCTGGAAAATGTTCCTGGGCATGTATGTGGCTTTTCTGATTGCATATATCTGTTTTTACATTCATGCCGATGGTATTGATTCCAGGTTTGGCCTGAGTGTGGGAGCGCTTTTCGCCGTAATTGGCAACAAATACATCATTGATTCTTCGTTGCCGGAATCCACTTCTTTTACGCTGGTAGATACGCTGCACGGTCTTACTCTCTTTTGCATCCTTTGCGTTACAGCTGCTACCGCCTATTCCATGAAGCTGGTAAAGAACAACCAGGTTGCCAGGGCGCACCGCGTCGATATGATCTTTGCGCAATTGCTGCTGGTGTTATACGTCGGTTGCAACCTGTATTTTATCTGGAAAGCAACCCGGGCATGATACAAGGAACCGCTTTAAGTTGACTTCCATTTGACGGTCTTTTCGTTTCTTTGCGGCATGTCTGAAACGAAATATCCTTATTTACCATTACTTCATTTTACACGCACGATATTTGAAAAGATAGGCTGTTCTGCCGAAGATGCGGAGCTGGCTGCGAAAGTATTGCTCAGTGCCGATCTGCGCGGAATCGATTCGCATGGCGTAGCCCGTTTGAGCGGGTATGTTCGTTTGTGGGAAGTAAAGAGAGTAAATGCAAATCCATCCCTGAAGATCCTTCACGAATCTCCCTCTACTGCTGTCATTGATGGCGATGGGGGGCTGGGCCTGGTGGTGGCACCATTTGCCATGCAGGTTGCTATTGATAAAGCCAGGCAGGCGGGCACCGGATGGGTGAGCGTGCAAAACAGCAATCATTTTGGAATTGCCGGTTATCACGCCATGATGGCGCTGGAACATGATATGATTGGTTGGGCAATGACCAATGCAAGCCCGCTGGTGGCGCCCACCTTTTCGGTGGAAAGACTATTGGGAACAAATCCCATCTGCGTGGCCATTCCCGGAGGGGAAGAGCCGGCCTTTGTGGCGGACTTTGCCACCACTACCGCCGCCAACGGCAAACTGGAAATCCTGCAGCGTAAAAATCAGAAGGCGCCCCTGGGCTGGGTCCAGGATAAGTATGGCAACGCTTCCGTCAATCCGCATGAATTGAAATCAGGAGGCGCCTTGCTTCCGCTGGGAAGCGACCGTGAACATGGAAGCCATAAGGGATATGCGCTCGGAGCGATCGTTGATATTTTTTCGGCTGTATTGAGCGGAGCCAATTACGGTCCCTGGGTACCGCCCTTTCCGGCTTATGTGCCCATGCCCGAAGAGCAACCGGGTCGCGGTATAGGACATTTCTTCGGAGCGATGCGTATCGATGCCTTCCGGAGAGCCGATGAGTTTAAACTCCATATGGATAAATGGATACGCCGGTTCAGATCGGCAAGGGCTATGGATGGAGAGGAACAGGTGTTGATTCCCGGTGACCCGGAAAGAGAGATGGAAGAAAACAGAATGAGAGCGGGCATTCCCCTGTTGCCGGCAGTAGAAGAAGACCTGAGGTTTTTGGGCGAGAAAATGGGAGTGGCGTTTCTGTAATGGTTTATAGTTCACATTCAGGGTTTGATGTTTGCCGTTTACAGTTTGCAGTTGATTTTACAGGGAGTATTATTTGCTTTTCCCAGTTTTCGCAAACGGTAAACCGTAAACTGCAAACAGCAAACCGCAATCAGGCACTAATTCATCCTTCATTCTCTCAAATTCCTATCTTTGCGGCTCAAAAAAATCATCAAATCAACTACACATGGGGGCGGGGATAAAAAAAGTCATGAAATTCGGGGGGACCAGCGTCGGCAAACCCGAGCGGATGCATTCAGTTGCTCAACTGATCACAAAAGACAATGACTCAAAAATAGTCGTATTAAGCGCTTTGAGCGGAACCACCAATGCGCTGGTTTCTATTGGCGAAGCGCTCGCAGCAGGCGACCGCTCGCTGGCCAAGCAACACATCGATAAGCTGGAAGCCCATTACCAGCAATTCATCAAGGAACTGGTAAAAACCGATGCTTCCTATCAGAAGGCCAAGGCCATCATCGCCGAGCATTTTGAATTTCTGACCATTATTCTGAAGATATCTTTCAGCGATGCGCTTAACAAGGACATCCTGGCGCAGGGCGAGCTGTTATCGACCAAACTGTTTTCCGTATATCTCGAAGAAAAGAAAATTGATCATGCACTCTTGCCGGCGCTGGAGTTTATGACCATCGACAGCAATGATGAACCCCAGCTGGGAAGCATTAAAGTAAAGCTTGCCCAGGTGCTTCAACAGCATGCCGGCAAAAACCTGTTCATTACGCAGGGATACATTTGCCGCAATTCAAGAGGGGAAGTGGATAACCTCAAGAGAGGGGGCAGCGACTATACTGCATCGCTGGTAGCTGCGGCAGTCAATGCCGGAGTTTGTGAGATATGGACCGACATTGATGGTATGCACAACAACGACCCGCGCGTAGTAAAGAAAACCGTTCCGGTGGAACAGTTGAGTTTTGAAGAAGCGGCCGAGCTGGCTTATTTCGGAGCCAAGATCCTTCACCCCACCTGTATCTGGCCCGCGCAGCAGGAAAAAGTTCCCGTGAAACTCCTCAACACGATGCAGCCGGAAGCGCCAGGAACTACCATCCGCCAGGAAGCCGGATCGGTAGGAGTAAAAGCAATCGCCGCAAAAGACGGAATCATCGCCATCAATATCAAAAGCAGCCGGATGCTGCTGGCCTACGGTTTTCTCCGCAAGGTTTTTGAAGTGTTCGAGAAATACAGAACACCGATCGATATGGTAACCACTTCTGAAGTGGCAGTATCCGTTACGATCGATACCGATGCCTCACTGAAGCAGATCATCAAGGAACTGGAACCTTTTGGAACGATCACCGCGGAAGAAAATCAATCGATCGTTTCGGTAGTGGGAAATGAGATCGCACAAACACCAGACATTCTCAGCAGGCTGTTCGATTCTCTTTCTTCCATTCCGGTAAGCATGGTAAGTTATGGAGGCAGCAAACACAATGTTTCCATACTGGTGCCTTCCGCCTATAAAACACAAACCCTGCAGGTTCTCAACAAAGGCCTGTTTGGATTGGAATAAGAAATTGCCGTTTGAAGCAAGATCTCCGCTCTGTCAACAGGCGGAGATTTTTATTTTTTGGCGATGGTGATCAGAAATTCACCGCGGTTCATCCGGTTGGCCAATTTATCGATCGTCTTCTTGGTGTTATGAAACAGACCTTTCTTTTTGATGTCTACTCCCCACTCGGGGTGATGAGGGGACACAAAGAAATTGTGAATGTTGGTTTTTGTAAAACCGGCCTGCTGCAAGGCTGTTCTGATGCTTTGATCGTTGTAGATGGCCAGGTGAACGGGCGGATGCAGATTGCCGAAACGGTGAACGCGACCGGATCCCTGTTTGAAGAATTTTTTGATGGCTCCCATGATGCCGTTGTTCACGCCCCGGGGAAGCGTTCGCAGCATTACTGTTTCCAGCATTTCATTTAATGAATCGGAATTGGGGGTTTTCAGAACAAAGATACCACCGGGATTGAGGAGGCTGTACACCCGGGCCAGGAAGGGATTGGGCTCGTTTATGTGCTCAATTACATTATCGAGAAAGATGAGGTCGAATGTGCCTACTTCTTCTGCTACTTCCAGGAAGGGTACAGAAAGTACTTTAAACCCTTTGCTTACGGCCTGGCTGCGGGAAGTATCGGAAGGTTCCAGGCCCAGGCAATCCCATCCGTGCTGCCGGAAGATCTCCAGGAATTTTCCATCGCCGCAGCCTACGTCAAAAACCCTTCTGCCGGGTTGCTGGGGCGCGTATTTGTTGTAAACCGCATATTCCTTTTCATAGCACTTCATGTAGTAGTCTACCGTTGACTTATCCTGGTAGTCGACACGAGGGCCATAATAATTTGCATAGTAATCACTCGAGTATATTTCGTTGATGGCTTCGTAAGTAAGAACGGGTTGGGGAGAGGCGTATACTAGTCCGCAATGGCGGCATTTCATGGCTGTATACCAATTATCATCTTTCGATTGAAATTTGAATAATTTCCTGGCGTGATTGTTTCCGCAGACTAAACATTTCTCAACCTCTACAAAGTTTATCATAATCGTGGGTATACAGTTTTCATGAACAAGATTTGGAATGAATTGCTTAAGTAGATTGTTTTCAACTACTTAAGTTAATGCATCCTTTCCCGGCCTGGTTTAAGGCCGGTGGGGTAATGGAAATAACGATCAAATAACAGACCTAAGTATAATTAACCCAGCGAATTAAATGCCAGGCAGGTGGGCTTTTCCGGCAAGTGTTTATACACCGGCCAGGAATTGGTCGTGGATGTAATCGACAACACTGACCAGGTTATTGGTTTGCTCGAACACTTTGATCTGCCGGTCGGCGCCGGTGCCGTGTTCGAGCATATTGTTTACATGGTTGATGATATGGCGGCTGCCCAGCTGGTCAACAACATCATCTACAAAATCGAGCAGCTCATAGATCAGCACCCGGGTATTGATCTCTTCTTCTTTTCCGAAATCGATCAGGCGGCCATCGATCCCGTAACGGCTGGCTCTCCATTTGTTTTCATTGATCAGCGCCCTCGAATACTGCATAAAGTTCATGTTCTGTGAACGCAGCTTGTAGATCTTCGCGCAGATGGCCTGGAACAGTGCGGCAATGGTGATCGTTTCCGGAACGGTCATGGGCACATCGCAAATCCTGAATTCGACAGTATTGAAGAAAGGGTGCACGCGCAGGTCCCACCAAATTTTCTTGGCATTGTCGATGCAGTTGGTCTTCACCAGCAATTTGATAAAATTGTCGTATGCCTCGATGCTTTCAAAAGTTTCCGGTATGCCTGTTCTCGGGAATTTATCGAAAACTTTTGTCCGGAAAGACTTGTACCCGGTGGCCCTTCCTTCCCAGAAGGGAGAATTGGTACTGAGCGCATAGACGTGTGGCAGGAAATAACGGGTGCTGTTGGCGATATGATTGGCCATTTCGCGGCTTTCCATGCCCACATGCACATGCAATCCGAAGATCAGGTTACTGCGGGCTGCTTCCTGCAGTTCATTGACGATTTCGTTATAGCGCACATGGTCGGTGATCAATTGATTTTTCCAATGACTGAAAGGGTGGGTTCCGGAGGCTGCCACCCACAAACCCAGGTCCCCGGCAATATGAGAAATTGTTTTTCTCAGTGTGGCAACGTCCTGGAAGGCTTCATCGATATTCTGGCAGATATCTGTACCTACTTCTACCACTGCCTGGTGCATTTCCGCCTTTACCTTGTCTTTGATCACTTTCTGTCCTTCGGTAACGATGCGTTGCTGGTGACTTTTGAGTTCCCTTGTTTCGGGATCAATCACCATATATTCTTCTTCCACACCGAGGGTGAAATGTTTATAGTTGATACTGCTCATGTACTTGCGGGTTGTTGGTCAGATTAGCGGTTTTTTGGAAGAACTGCGTTTAATGTATTCACCCCAGGTGAGGTTGTCGCGATCCGGCTGGTGGTTCATCGCCCTTTCAATAGCATAGTTGGCGGCGGTTTCTACTACCCAGTTGAAATTTTCTTCTCCCACGCTGTTTCGATCGGCATCGGGGGCGGGGTTGCAGAAATCAATGGCATAGGGTATTCCGTCGCGAAGAGCCAGTTCTACGGTATTAAAATCATATCCGAGGTACTGGTTGATGCGGAGAACAATATCTTCCATCTGCCGGAGCTTCTCGGCGGATGGTTTGAAATCGCTTACATAACGAAGATGATGCGGGTTGCGCGGCTCGTAGGGCATGATTCGAACGTGTTTACCCCCGATGCAATAGCAGCGGTAATATTCTTCAAAAACGATTTCTTCCTGCAGCAGCATCACCAGTTGCCCGGTTTCGCCATGTTTTTCGAAGAAATCTTCCAGGTTGTTGAGCTTATAAACGTTTTTCCAGCCGCCGCCTGCAAAGGGTTTCATATAGGCAGGGAAGCCGACATAGTTGAATATCCCTTCCCAGTCGAGGGGATAGGACAGGTTGCTGAACGACTGGTCGGTGGTGTCATCCGGGAGGTCGCGGGAGGGGAGGATCACTGTTTTGGGAACCGGCACTCCGATCTTTACGGCCAGGCAATTATTGAAAAACTTCTCATCTGCCGACCACCAGAACGGGTTGTTGATAACGGCAGTTCCGCAGATGGCGGCATCTTTCAGAAAAGCCCGGTAGAAGGGTACATCCTGGGAAATCCGGTCGATGATAACGGCGTACTCACCGGCATCACCCTGGACGACCTTGTCGATTTTTACCGGTTCGGCCACAATTCCTTCGATTCCTTTACTGTTGACCCGTTCAATAAAGGCCATTGGAAAAGATCTTTCCTTTCCGAACAGCACGCCAATCTTTTTCATAGCAGAAGTTTTTTGTTAGTTGATACTGAATCAAATTTATCTGTTCAGACCTGAAAAAACAAAAGAATATTCGGGCCTCCGGGGTGCTGCGGAAGGCATCGTTTGTTCATTAAAATTTAATGATAGTTCCGGCGTTTAATTATTTTTGGCGATATGCATTTTGATCAGCACCTTACTACCCATACCCAAACCATTACCCTTTTGTCTGAGGCGTTGGAGCGTGAAGTTCGGGTGGACCTGTACTTCCCCCCGGGCCCCTGGCAGCCTTCCCGGGCTTCCCTGTTACTGATCAACGACGGGCAGGACCTGGTGACGATGGGCTTTGACAGGATATTACAGGAACTCTATCATAACCAGGCGATCAGCCCGTTGCTCTGTGTGGGTATTCATTGTGGCGAAGACCGCAAGAACGAATACGGCATGCTCAGTTCGCCCGACTTCAAAGGAAGAGGAGCGAAGGCGGCTCTTTACGAGCGGTTTGTGTTTGAAGAACTCCTTCCCCAACTATATGTCAGTTTTCAGGTTCGCGATTGCCAGTCCAGGGCTTTCGCAGGATTTTCACTCGGTGGCCTCAGTGCGCTGGACCTGGTATGGAACCATGCCGATTTCTTCAGCGTGGCCGGCGTTTTTTCCGGTTCGCTCTGGTGGCGATCCAGGAGTAAAGACGAGAAGGATTTCAACGAATGGACCGACCGGCTGATGCACCGCCAGATTCGCCAGCAGTCATACCGGCCCGGACTGAAATTCTTTTTTCAGTGCGGGGAAGGTGATGAGGCAGAAGACCGGAACAAGAATGGTGTCATTGATTCGATCGACGATACCATCGATGTAATGAGAGAACTGCTGGCGAAGGGATACCTGGAAGGAAGGGATTTTCAGTATTTGCAGTTAAAAGACGGCAGGCACGACGTGCCCACCTGGGCCAGGGCATTTCCTGCTTTCTTGAAATGGGGATGGGGGCATACAGTCCATCATAATTTCTAATCAAATCATAAAAAAGAAAAAGCGGAGTGTTGAACTCCGCTTTTTTTATGCAGTTGCCTGCCTTGGTATTCGTTTGTTGATATCAGTTATTCGAAGATATAACGGATACCCATCTGGAACTGGTACCTGGAAGCCTGTCCGGTACTGTTCTGGAAGGTAGAGGTCATCGGGATCTGGTTGGTAGCATCCAGGAAGGGGAAGCTGTAAACAGGTTTGCCCGCATTGACACCCGTTGTTTCGATTCTCTTCAGGTTCAGCAACGCTGTTCTGTTCGGGATCCGGGAGATGCCCCAGTTCTTATTCAGGAAGTTGCCGAAGTTGAAGATGTCCATGGTGAAACGGAAAGTGTTGCGCTTGCCACCCACTTTTACAAAGAAGTCCTGGGAGAAATTAAGATCCAGGCGTTTGTAGAAAGGAAGGAGCAGGCCGTTTCTCTCCGCGTATTTACCTCTGCGGGTGCTGAGATAGGGGTCCTGGTTGATATAAGCGTTCAACTGGTTCCAGATCATGGTTACTGTACGGGGATCCTGTGCATTGACTGATTCCAGCACGATATCGCTTGCGCTGGTGGGCACGTACATCAGGTCGTTGGTAGTTAATCCGTCGTTGTTGAGGTCTCCGTTGATCGTATAGCTTCCGGTTCCGCCATTGGCTGCTTCAAATGTAAATCCAATGGAAGTTGCGGCGTGTTTGAAATACTCGAAACGATAATAGGCAGCCGCAATGATGCGGTTAGGCTGATAGAAGTTGGAATAGGAAGTTACGTCGGAGTTGGGGTCACCGCTAACCAGGCGATCTCTCCAGATAGATTGTGCAATAGAACCACCGTCGTTAACAGAACGGCTGTCGCCATAGGAGTAAGCGATCATGGTATACAGGTTCTTCACATTACGCTGCAACTGGAGGGTCAGGTTGTAGGTATATCCTTTGGAAGTGTTCGACATCAGGATGGCATCGCTGATATTAGGATTGGTGGCTGATTCACCGCCGGGTCCACTTCCGCTGTAAATTTTAGTAGACGTGTACCTCATCCTGTTATCGCTTCCCACCAGGGCTGTTCCGGAAGAAGGAAGGTTGATGTTCTGGTGATAAACTCCGTTGATGTCCTTGGAGAAGATGCCTTCAACGGTAGCCACGATATCAAAAGGAAGTTTCTGGTCAACGGCCAGGTTGGTTCTCAGCAATTGAGGGAACTTGAAGTCTTTGCTGGTAATAGCCAGGTTATAGGCAGTATTGGCAGCGCCGTTGGAAGGGCGATACGCGTTTACGTCCTGGCTGAATGCCACACCTGTTGTTTTTACGAAAGAACCGAAGTCAACCCCATTGTTGCTGGCCTGGTTGCTGATCCATACAAACGGGGGAGCACCGGAAAAGATGCCGATACCACCACGAAGCTGCGTCTGTTTGTTGCCTTTCACGTCCCAGTTGAAACCTACGCGGGGGCTCCACAAAACAGATACATTGGGAACTTCGCCGGTCTTGATGCGAACGCCGTTGCGATAGACCAGGGCGTCTGCATTGGTATTGGCGATGAAGTTTTGTTTGAAGATCGGGATATCTGCACGGATGCCGTAAGTCAGCACAAAGTCGTTGCTTACGGTCCATTTGTCTTGCGCAAAAAAGCCAAGCTGGTAAGCGGCCACATCGGCGTAAGGGAATTCTCCGCCTTTACGGGCAGAGTAACGGAGTTCGTAACGGGAGGCGTTCGCGCGGCCGAAATTCACGCTGTTATAGAATGAATCGAGATTGGCGAAGCGATAGGCGCCATAGTAATTCGGAGCGAAACCGTTTCTGAACTTGTTGTAGGTATTCTGCGTACCGAATGTGAAGGTGTGCGTGCCTTTGTTGAAGGTTACAATATCGTTCAACTGCCAGGTATCGGTATTGAGCGTGTTGAAGGCAGTGAAGGGTTCAAATCCAAAAGAAGTGAACGAGCTTCCCTGTCCGTTCTCGATATCCACCAGCGGGAATACACCACCCGGGCTGCTTCTGAAATCACGCAGGCGGTTGAAACCAACCTGGATCTTGTTGGAAAGCTTGTTAGAGAAACGGGTATTCAATTCACCGATGAGGATGTTGAAATTGTTGTTGATGATATAGGAAGAAGCAAAGAAAGGCATGGCCGTGGCACTTGGCTGACGGTTGTTGCCCGGAGCGCCGCTATTGCTGGGCGGAACATTCCTGTAGGATTTCAGGTAATAATAGTTCAGGTTGAAGGTGTTCTTCTTATTGACGTTATAGTCCAGTCGAACCGTTACTTTATCGCTGTAGGTATCGAACGTATAGTTTTCGAACGGACCCGCGTCATAGTTGAATTTGCTTTTCAGGAAAGCGGCCAGGGCTTCGAGGTCTTCCGCTTTTGCCTGCGATACGTTATCACCTGTTGAACCATTGCGGCTGGCTACGCGGCTGGTTGCCGGCTGGCTTACTCTCTCGAATTCCACGCTTCCGAACAGGAAGAGTTTATTCTTGATGATCGGTCCACCCACATTAATACCCCAGTTCTTGAATTCGAACTGTTGCTTGGCAAGTGTAGTAGTGGCTACTTCTCTGCCGGTCAGGGATGGGTTTTTCCAATAATAGTAGGCAGATCCTTTCACATCATTGGTACCACTCTTGGTAACAGAGTTGATACCCGCGCCGGTGAAGTTACCCAGGGTTACATCATAGGGAGCGATGTTTACCTGGATCTGATCGAGCGCGTCGATGCTGATGGGCTGTGAGTTGGTTTGTCCACCCAAACCAGCGGCAAGGCCGAAGGTGTTGTTGAAAGAAGCACCGTTAACGGTGAGGTTGTTGTACGAGTTGGCTCTGCCCGCGAAACTGCTGGTACCATAAGTGGCATTGCTGTTGGCGGTGGGCGTCAGTCGGGTGAAGTCGTTGATGCTTCTGTTGATCGTTGGCAGACGATCCATTTGCTGACGGTTTACAAATTCAGCAGAACCTGTACGTCCCTTGTTGAACACTTTGTCTGATCTCCTGGCAGAAACTACCACTTCGGTCAGATTGGTTGAACTCGGAATCATTTTAGGATCCACTTTGTACACCTGTCCCAGCAGGAGGGTGATGTCGTTGTAAACATCATCTTTGAATCCCACAAAGCTGATCTTGATCGTGTAAGGTCCGCCTACACGCACGTTGGGCAGGTTATACCTGCCATCGCTACGTGCTGTGGTGTTGTAAACAGTACCTGTTGGAAGATGGGTAGCCGTGATAGTGGCTCCCTGGAGCGGAGTTCCGCGGTCGTCGGTCACTCGTCCCTGAATTTCTGATGTAGTTTCCTGTCCGTAAGCACTGATCATGCTCAAACAGCTCATCAGCAATACAAAGAACAATGAGGCAGTCTTTCTCATAATGTATCCTGGTTTTGATGTTTTGCGGCGCAAATAAACGATGGGATATGCAATCGACATGTTAACCATCGTTATCAAATAATTAATTAGAGGGCAAGTCAGATTTTGCAATCCAAAGAAATCGTTAGGAGAGAAGAGAACGATATCGCGGTGAGTACAGGCAGATCGTTGCTTCCGGGGGCAAATGTATAATAATCGAAATTTTCGCTGAAATAAGTTCGTGTCAAGTTTTCAACAGGGGTACCGATCGCGAATGATCGCTGTCAATAAAAAAATAAAAGCTCCCCGAAGGGAGCTTTTTATAACACAATCAGGTTGTTATCAGAAGTTGAGTCGGAAACCGAGCTGGCTGATCCAGCGGGCAGTATAACCCGGGTTGAGGGTAGTACTTACACCCCATGGCTTGCCAACGAACGGAGTATACCGATACTGAGGTGTCAGGTTGGAAGCGCTGACATATCCGGCGAAGTTGATAAGCGGGAAGTTGTCGTTTGACAGGAACCAGGTTCTGCCCCAGTCTTTGTTCAACATATTGGTAAAGTTGTACACGTCGTAGGTAACAGACACTGTATATTTTCTTCCGCTGATCTTGACGTTGAATTTCTGTTCAAGTTTCAGGTCGAGAATGTTTGTGAAAGGCAAACGTGCACCGTTTCTCTCGGCATATTTACCCCTGTTCTTCTTCAGGTACTTATCGCTTTCAATGAAGTTGTTGAACATTTCCTTCTGTTGTGCGGCGGTATAGGTTACACCGCCCACGGTATTGGTCAGGAAGGTCATGTTGTTCAGCTCGGTCACGGTAGGAATATAGATCAGGTCGTTGGATTCGCTGGATGCCTGGTCGTTAACAGGGCTGCCGCGGTATACATAGCTGAAGGGGCTTCCAGACTGTCCGTTATACACCAGTGAAATGGTAGTAGACATTGATTTATTGGCGTATTCAAACTGTTTGCTCACGAAAGCGTTGATGCGATGACCCAGATCGAAATCAGATACGGAGAGCTGGGTGAAGTTGCGCCCGTTCACTGTTTCCATGAATCTCCACTGTGAGTTGTTCTGTGAGCTGGTTCCTTCGTTGTTGGTAACAGAACTTCCGTAAGTGTAGTTTGCATTGAAGGCAAAGCCATTTCTGAAGGCTTTGTCGAGGGTGAAGGTCAACGTCCACGCGAAACCACGACGACCCCTGTTATTGCTCAGCAGGTAGATCATACCCGGGTAAGGGTTGGTGCCATTTGAGCGGAGGGGGATGCGGGTAGGAGCAGAACCGGCAGAGTAAACGTTCCTGGCATCAGGCCCAACAGATACTCCTAAAGGAGGCAGGATGTTTACGTTCTGGTACTCGAGTTCCCAGATATTCTTGGTGAAGGTTGCTTCTGTGGTGAAAGTCCAGCCATCGCCCAGGCGCTTGTCAACAGCCATGGAGGTTCTGAACACGCTTGGTACACGGAAATCTTTTGCCACCAGGTCGATCTGTCCGCGGGAGTTGCTGATGTTCTGTCCGAGCGAAGCAGCGGTAGGCTGGTTGTAGGGATCGGCATTGAAAGTGAAACCGGCAGTGGGCGGGTTGAGGTCAACACCACCGATACTTACACCGTTGTTGTTGTAGATACCGCCGGGCCATACCAGTGGAACACGGCCGGCAAAGATACCCAGACCGCCGCGGATAGCGATGCCTTCATCGGGTATGCGGTAGGTGAAGCCCAGCCTGGGTGAAATCATCCAGCGGGCATCCATCACCTGGCCGGAACGGGCTCCTCTCAGGTCATAGTATTGTGAAATCTTGGCGAGGCCGGTATCATTGAGAAACTTGTCAACCTTTGGTTTGGTGAGCAGTTCGGTCCTGTCGGCACGTACACCCAGGATCAGGGTGAAATTATCGCTCACTTTGATTTCATCGGTCAGGAAGAAACCAACGCGCATGGTTTTGAATTTCGCGGAGGCGATGGTGTTATCACCGGATTCTCCATCGATCAGCGAGAAGGACCGCTGATAACGGCGGGGAGTGGCGTTGTTCAGAAAATCGTTGATGTTGTTGTAGGTATAGGTGCCGAAGTTATCCCGTACAAAAGTGTTCAGTACGTCATTGAATTCATTGTCTGTACCCACTGTGATGATGTTATTACCCTTGTAGAACTTCACCATGTCCATGATCGACAGGTTCTTTGCTTTCAGCAGGTTGGCGGCTGAGAAGTTCTCTGTTCCGAAAGTGATGGTACCAGGTCCGTCGAAAATGCTTACCCTGGGAAATGGATCGCCAATGGGGCCCCGGTCATCAAGTTCATCAGTATAGGTAACCAGCAAACGGTTGTTGCTGTTGTTGCCGAAGTTGGTTTTCAATTCACCGGAGAAGGAGTTGGTTCTGTTGGGGAATAGATAACCATTGTTGTAAAAGTTGATGGCCGTGCTGGAGCTGGTGCTGGTATTGTAGCGAAGACCTTTGTTGTAACGGTAAGAAAAAGAGAGGCGGTTGTTGTCGTTGATGTTCCAGTCGATCTTGGTATTGATACGATCGGCATTTACTTTTTCGGGGTTGTCGAGAAATCCGCCTGGTTCATACTTGTAGGTGGTGCGGATGAAATTGGCGAGATTTTCAATTCCTGTCTGGTTGGTCGTACCTCGGTAATCGGCCATATTGAAAGGCTGGGGGCGGGTATCGCGTTGCCACTCGGCCAGGAAAAAGTAAAACAGTTTATTCTTGATCAATGGCCCGCGAACGTTGAAACCATAGGTTTTATTGGAGAAGGAAGACACTCTTGTTCTTTCCACCACATCGGGGAAACCGGTTTTGGGCAAAGCCACCGGCGATTTGCCGGTAAGTCCCTGATCGCGGTAGTAGTACCACATAGACCCTTGCAACTGGTTGGTACCTGACTTGGTGATGGCGTTAACGGCGCCACCGGTAAAGTTTCCGAACTGTGCATCGTAGGGGGAGAGTACTACCTGGATCTGATCGATCGCATCGATAGAGATGGGAGCAACGCCTGCCTGTCCGCCATTGGTTCCGGAAGCGGCCAGACCAAAGATGTCGGTATTGTTGGCACCATCGATAAAGAAGGAGTTATAGCGATTGTTTTGACCGGCAAAGGCCACACCACCGTCGCCGGTGATTTTGGCTTGCGGAGTGTATTTGAGATAGTCGTTCAGGCCACGTCCTACGTTGGGAAGGTTGGCCATTTTGTCGCGACCGATGCTGGTTTCGGTTCCGCCTTTTCCGGTTGCCGGAGCCCTGCGGGCGGCAACTACTACTTCCGTGAGATTCCCGGTTTTATCTTTCATTTCAAAATCCTGCACCGAGTTTTCACCGAGGTTCAGAAATACGTCCTCTTTTTTGGCATCGGCGAAACCAACAAAAGTAACGGTGATGGTGTACGGGCCACCCGGGCGAAGGTTGTAGAGATTGAATCGTCCACCGGTGCGGGAAGCAACCCGGTAAACCGTTCCGGTAGGAACGTGTACGGCAGTGACGGTGGCGCCTACAAGCGGCTCACCTTTGGCAGTTTTCACCGTTCCACCAATACTGCTATTGGTTTCCTGGGCGCTCATGGCAAAGGGGAATAGGAGTACAGCAAGCAATAAGCGTACAATTCTCTTAAGCATATTAGTTTTGTTTTACTGGAGCAAAGAAAGGGAAAATCTTTATAAATATAGCAAACTTAATCTCAACAAAACAAGGCAAATAAAGGCCCCTCCGGACCCTGAAAATCACTCCCTTTTTCGTAAAGGCAGACCGCCGGAACTATCCTAACTTTGCCGAAAATTATAGCAATGCTGGATACCATCGAAAGTGCGATTGAAGACATCAGGAATGGCCGCCTGGTGATCGTGGTGGACGACGAGGACCGGGAAAATGAAGGTGATTTTATCGGGGCCGCCGAAACGGTTACTCCGGAGATCATCAATTTCATGAGCAAACACGGCCGTGGATTGATCTGTGCCCCCCTGCACGAAGAACGCTGCGAACAACTGAAACTCGACCTGATGGTCAATAACAATACCGCCCTTCATGAAACGGCTTTCACGGTTTCGGTAGACCTGCTGGGGCATGGATGCACCACCGGCATTTCGGCACACGACCGGGCCAAAACCATCCGCGCCCTGGTTGATCCGGCCACCACGCCGGAAGAACTGGGCCGGCCGGGACATATCTTCCCACTGCGGGCGAAAAAAGGCGGAGTACTGCGCAGGGCCGGACATACGGAGGCCACCATCGACCTGGCCCGGCTGGCAGGTTTCGCTCCGGCCGGCGTATTGGTAGAAATCATGAATGAAGACGGTTCCATGGCCCGGCTGCCCCAATTGCTGGAAATAGCCCGGCACTTCAGCATGAAGATCATCTCCATCAAAGACCTGATTGAATACCGCCTGAAAACAGATTCGCTGATCGAAGAAATCGTGCGGGTAGACATGCCCACCAAATACGGACACTTCAAACTGATTGCCTTCAGGGAAAAAAATACTTCCAACGAACACCTGGCTCTCATCAAGGGAGAATGGAAAAAAGATGAACCGGTTCTGGTAAGAGTTCATTCATCCTGCTTTACCGGCGATATCATGGGCTCCCTGCGCTGCGATTGTGGCGATCAGCTGCACTGCGCCATGGAAATGGTAGAAAGGGAAGGAAAAGGGGTGATCCTCTATATGAACCAGGAAGGTCGCGGAATCGGGCTGGTCAACAAACTCAAGGCATATAAACTACAGGAAAACGGGATGGACACGGTGGAAGCCAACCTGCATCTGGGATTCCCAATGGATAAAAGAGACTACGGTATCGGCGCACAGATCCTTCGCTACCTGGGTATTACCAAGCTGAAACTGATGAGCAACAATCCCAAGAAAAGAGCCGGACTTCTCGGCTATGGAATTGAAGTAACAGAAACAGTGCCCATAGAAACCGTTCCCAATCCGCACAACGAACAATACCTCCTCACCAAGCGCGATAAAATGGGGCATAATATTTTGAAGAAATAGAATTCGTTTATCGTTTCGGGTTTATCGTTTCACGTTCACTTTAATTCAGCGTTTTTCGTTTTATGTTCAACGTTGAACGAAGCGCCAATTTGATTAGCATGAAACGATAAACCTGAAACGATAAACATATTTACTGCGCTCCGGTTTGCGGAACAGCTACAGGGGCTACCGGGGTTTTCTTTTTCTTCTTTTTATCACTTCTCCACAAATCGCCAAAGCTTTCAAAATCGCGGCGGTAGGAGATACCTGCACCGGATCGATTCTGTTTGCCGGTGGCCGACTGGTAATTGTAGGAATCACGATAGAAGAAAGTGAGCAGTAATTTTCCGTCGGGTCTTAGTTTCAGCTCGGCGGTTATGTCCGGCAGGAACTGCAAACTGTTGGCGGCCCTTGCCTGGGCGGCCGTCAGTCCGAAATCAAGCGCGCTGCCAAAAGTGAAGGTGAGGCGTTCATTGAATACGCTCTTGGCGAGTGAGAAATTTACATTGGTACGATCCAGCACAAAGGCGCTGTTCCCTGTGTTGTTGGCGAGGAAATTGGAGCCATTGTACAACTGGGCATTGAAGTTGACCTTGATGCTTTCGTCGTTGAAGATCTTGCGGATGATATTTGAAAATTGCTTGCTGAGGGCGCTGGAAATATAACCGGAGATACTGCTGGATACAATACCTTCCACGGCCAGGTTGCCCAATCCGTTTTGCGAGGAGGTGGAGCGGGGACCGAAACTATTGAAAATGATCAGGAAGGCCACCTGCTTATTCAGTTCATTGCGATCGGCCTGGATATCGCGGAGCATATTCAGCACGATCGGATCATTCTTTAACTGCGGATCCTGCATTTCCAAAGAGAAGTCGATATCCGGTTTCATCAGCTTGCCTGTGATCTTGGCCTGCACCATTACCTTTCCCCTGATTTTCTTGATATACTCCATGTCGCCTCCCTGCGCATACACCTGGTCGCCCAGGTCACTGAACTTCACCCCGTCTGCCAGGTATTCGGCAGTTACATTCAGATCGGCATCCGTCGGGTTTCCACTCCACCTGATGTTGCTTCCGTCTTTTAAGGTAAACGGTTTGTGCAGCAGGGACTGGAAGTTGAAATTGTATTTTCCTTCGTCTATATCATACTGTCCGGTCATGTTGAATTGTCCGGCAGTGTTCGCCTGCAATTTCAGGTTCCCATGGCCCCTGGCGCTCATGATATCGTTGGTGAGCTCATCGATAATTACATTGAAATTAGCCAGGCGATTGGTATTGACATCGAGCAGTACGGTAAGTTTGCTCTCTTCATTGTTTCTAACCGCTTCCATTTCGCGGCCATAGGTTTTCCAGACAATAAAGTCTGCCTGACCACTCTGGCGGCTGCTGCCTGAGCGGATGAACACGGAGGAACTGTCTGCCGGCTCTGCTTTAATATTCATCACCATGTCTTCCATCGGGCCGGTGAAGGTCATATTGGTTTTGGCGATCACTTTGCCGTAGAAGAGATCTTTGGTATTGTTGTTTGTATTTAGTACCAGGAGTTTTGAGGTGTTGAGTGCGAAATCAAAGTCCATATTGCGGAATCCGCGATGATGCAGTTTTCCTCTTGATAAAATGCCCACGTTCTTAAAGGTGTCGAGCAGCGCAAAGTTCCCGAAGTCTATCAGGCCTTCTTTGAAATCAAAATCGGCGGAAGGGATGGTATAAGTTACGTTCGTGTATCCTACCGTTAAACGTCCATCTTTTAATTTGATCTTGCCAAGATAATTCAGATCATCCGGGCGGCCTACTATTCTCAGTTGTCCGGTTGCATACCCGGTAACATCGCTGAAAACCGTGTTGAGATACTTTTTTAACAGGGTGATACGGGTGTTGGTCAGGTCGGTGCTGATGTCAAGTTGTTTGGCGCTGTTGGTGTCAAGAATATTGTATACCCCTTTTACATCAAAGTGGTAATCGAGGTTATCGGAATTGGTTTTGAAATTGACAACTCCGGTCTTCTGATTGTAATTGGCCGATAATTGTATTTTGCCAATGGAATCGTCGTCGAGGCGGAACTGCTCTGTTTCGCCGTTCATCTCCACCTGCATTTTACCAAAGGGATCTACGATGTCCACCGAGCCGGTCAGCAGACCTTCGATGCGGTTGGTAGTAACAACATACGGGGTGAAGTCGCCGATGTTGATCTTTTGTAAATCAACTCTTATGTCGTTGGTGTTTCCGATATCCGAGGGAACAGAAGTTATGCGGATCTCCTGTTGTCCGTTGAAGATCTTCAATCCGTCGGCGGCAACCAGTTCTTTACTCAGGATCATTTCACCGTTTTCCTGGATGGTCCAGTTCTTTCCATTGATGTCGAAGTTGGATTCATTGAAGCGGATGCTCACGCCGTCTCTGCGGGTCTTGACCTGTGCGGATATGTTGGCGGCATTCAGGGTCTGGCTGGCACTGGTATTTACTTTCACGTCCGATACGTCGTTGGACGAGCTGATGTCTATCAGGGTGCCGGGGAAGTGAAGGCTGTCATTGATATACACATCGCCGATATTGGTTTGAAGCGTCAGCTTCTGCAAATCGCCGGCCCCCTTGAGGGTCAGGTTGTACAGAGAGATGTTTTTATAAGAGAACTGAGGGATTTCCGCATTCAGGTCAAGCAGGTTTTCCCGGTTGTTGATCCGGCCGGTGATCGTAGTGTTGTTGAATCCCGAAAAGTCTTTGACGAACAGATCGAGATAGTCCTGTATGTTCTTGGTGGTGATCACAAAGCTGAAATCTTCGTTTCTCAACACATTGCGCGAGGGCTTGACATAGCTGGGGTAATATTTGTTCAGGAAATTCTGGAATGCGTCGGGCAATTCCTGGATGCTGAAATCACCTACCAGAGCAGCATCGAATTCATTGCTGATCACCGTGATGACCTTGTTGCTGTCGAGTATCTTCGATTCTACAAACAGGGAATCGAAAGACAGCCGGGTTCCGTTTCTGAGCACATTGGCTTCATACACGCGGGCGGTTCCGAGAAAGTTATCAATATTGCTTCCGCTGAAATCAAAGCGGAATTTTCCTGCGAACTCAATATTTTCTTTAGTGAGGTTGATCTTTTTCAGATCGGCCTTGGCTATGCTGGCATTGAAGTCGAATGTGGGTATTTTTTTACTGAAGTCGATCAGGCCCACCAGGCTGGCATCCAGGTTGGGGTCGTTGGAAATCAGTTCGCCGTTGAACAGCATTTTCGCCACATTGCCTTTTACAGAGATATTCTGATAGGCATAGTCGTTATATTCCAGCCGGTGGATCATGCCGTCGAGGTTGGCATTCACTTTGTCATTTTCCAATCCTGATCCGTTGATCTTTCCATTGAAGCTGATCTTGCCAAGTCCCGGCATCTCGATAAACTTTCCGAGTTCGAAATTGTCGGTCTTCACGGTTCCTGAATAGCGGGGCTGTCCATGGGGCGGAAACTTCATATTCACGTCCGTATTGAGGGTGCCCAGGGCGGTTTCGAGGGAGCCATAGGTAACGAAGTCGTTGACAAATCCGGTGAAATTACCTTTGAAGCGAAGGTATTTCAGCAGGTCTAGCCGCGGATTGTTCAGCTTCTTCAATTGCGGAACCAGGGTTACGGCATCCGAATAAGTGGTTCTGAAATTGTTGGCTTCAAAATCTATGTAGGTTTTATCTATTTCCGGCAAACCGGTTATCCGGATATTACCGTTGAGGTAGGTGCTGTTTCCTGCTTCGAGTACGAGGTTTTTGGCCTGCAGATCTTCCACCGTGCCTTTCACTTTTCCATCCACGCGTATGCTGCGTTTGAACGATTGAAGTGCAGGAGCGAAATAGGCAATGTCGTCACTGCTCACATCCGCATCAACGAAGTTCCCTTCCATTCTTACTTTCGACACAAACTCACTCATGTCGTCGAAAGTGTTGTAGCGCATCGCAAAAAAATCCTGGAGGCGGCTGCGGGGAGTGCGGAGGTCGAGGTGATGGAATTCCATCGCTTCGGGATGGATTTTTGTATCGGCGGTCAGGCTCGTTACGACAAAACCGCTTCTTTCGCGGGTGCTGAGACTGGTCTTGACGAATATGGTATCCTGGACCCATTTTACGTCTTTGAAGTTTGCATTGATGTCGGCAAACTCGATATACTTTCCTTCAAAATATCCGGGGTCAGGGGTTATGCCATCCTTGTAGCTTTTGAACTTGCTTTCTGCTAGCGTTACTTCATCGATCCTGATGTCCCATCCTTCTTTGTTCCAGCGCAGGTGTTTGGGATCATTGATGATTTTTTCCTCGTCTTCATTGGAATAGGCGAGAGGTGGTCTTCGTCCCTCGTAATTACGGATCGTATAAAAGAGTTTTTTGAGTTCGATCGATTTTACCCGTATTACTTTCCGGGTCAGGTCCAGTTTGTCGGCATCCAGCTGAAGGGAGGATATCTGCATGATCTGGTCTTCACCGCGCCATCCATCGAGCTGCCGGATATTCACGTTGTTGAACTCTACCTTTTTCAAATCGAGCTGAATCGGTTTGGAATTCCCGGATTTTGATCCCCCTCCGAAATAGTCGACCAGGAACTGATAATTCCAGATAGAATCCTTGCGGCCGATCTGGATGGTAGCGTCGGTAAGCGCCACCTTTTTCAATACTACATTATCCTTTAGAAAAAACCAGTCGGTGATGTTGACAGTAACCTGCCCTGCATAGAGGAGTGTATCCTGCTGATGATCGCGGATCATCACCCCTTCGAGGTTCATGTTGTTGAAGAGACTGAAATTGACGTGGCGGATGCTGACATTGGTATGGAGATCTTTCGAAAGTTTCCGGGTAACTTTTCCCACCAGCCAGTTCTGAACAACACTGGTTTGAACCGCCAGCCAGAGCATCAGCAGCAGGGCCAGCAGCACCAGCAGTACAGTGCGGGTTATTTTCCAGAATTTTTTCAGAAAGACGGGGTATTAGGTGTAAAATTAGGCAATCATAGAATTTGTGCAAATACAATACCAATCAATGGTTTATTAAATTGATGGATGCGCCATTTCAGGGAATGACATAAAGATCAGCCCGGTTTTTGGCAAAACCGGGAAAACATAGGAATTCTTTAACGCCGTTCCCAATTTGGGTGGGTTAGCGATAGTTCCGGGCAGGGTCTTTCACCCCTTCAGACTGGTTATATTGCTGCGATTGCCCCCGGGCAATGGAAAGAGATTTCCATTGATCTTTCCGGATCATCCGGCCCAGGAATACGATCTGGCCTACATGATAGGGGTAGTGGGCCAGTTGCCTGTTTACGGCGTCCACCACAGTGAGGGGTTCCTGCCGGATATACACCGTTTTGCCCAGGTCTTCCGGGCGAAGAGCGGACAGGCTGTCCAGAAAGCAGGACCATCCCTGTTCCCAGAGATCCAGTATTTCCTGCCGGCTGTAAGGGTGAATTTCAAACTCCGCATCCCTTTCGCGCCAGGTCTTCTCCCCATCTTCGGTCAGGAAATTAGTCCACCGGCTTTTCATATTTCCGTACAGATGCTGAATGATTACCGCGATGCTATTGGATTCCCGGTCGGGACTGTAGTGGAAGTCTTCGGTGACCAGTTGTTCAAATGTTTTATCACCCAGATCCTTGTAGTATTTCATTCTTTTGATGGCGGTTGACAGGTAGTCGTTGCCAAACTGATTTTCCATGATCCGTATTTTGCTTTCAAAGCTACGCCAGGAGGACGGAGACAATGGTCAAAAAAATTTCATTTTTGCGCCATAACCGTTAAATTTACTTTAATCAGGACCGACCATTACCAAACCAAAACAGTTGCACATGAGAAAAATCTCCATTCTATCATTGTTGTTTCTCATTGTAGGATTCACTTCTTTCTCCCAGGAAAAGAAACGAACCGGATTTAAAATAGGCGTTAACCGGGCAATACAGCGGGTTGAACTGAACAGAACCGAATCAACTTCTGATCCGAGAGTGGGTATTTCTGCAGGATTTTTCCAGGAGATACCGCTGGGTGGTCATATCTTTTTTCAGCCGGAATTTTCATATAACCGAATGGGAGGAGAAAACGGGGACATCGTTACCAAGCTCGATTATTTTTCCATACCAGCCTTGTTTAAATACCGCGCCGGCCTGTTTGGATTGTACCTCGGCCCGCAATTCAGTTTACTGTTCCGTGCAAGAGAAAGAAATAGTTTGCTTGACCAATCTGAAAGTGTAAAGGATCAATATAAGTCTGCCGATGTTTCCGGAGTGGGAGGAGTTGATTTTTCCTTTCCGAAAGATGATCGTTTCGTGGTCAGTCTTCGTTATATTTTTGGGGCTATGGATGTAGTCAAGAATACCGGTGCCGGTAATTCTGTGCGAAACCAGGCCATTCAGTTAACCGCCGGTTTCCGATTCTAGAGATTTTTTTTTCGGGAAGAATTTCATATTTCATCTGTCAGCTCCGCGGCTGACAGATGTTTTTATTTCCAATAGCAATCATCATCAGAATCCGGCCGCGTGGTCGTCCCCGCGGCGATCACCCACAGCTTCTATTTTTCCCTCGCGGATGAGTATTACTTCCGTTCTGCCGATGGACCCTCTTTGTGCTATTTTATAACCCATTTCTTCCAGCTTTTTCCTGGTTTCGGGGTTGAAATCTCTTTCCACATACACCACATCGGGAAGCCATTGGTGGTGGAATTTTGGTTTGTTTACCGCATCTGCCGCATTCATGTCAAACTCGAGGATATTCACCAGGGTTTGAAAAACAGAGGTAGTGATGGTGGTTCCTCCCGGGGTGCCAGCCACGATAAAGGGTTTGTTGTTTTTCATGACGATGGTCGGTGTCATGGAGCTCAGCATTCTTTTACCTGGCTGAATCGCATTGGCATCCGCGCCCACGGCTCCATACATATTGGGGACACCGGGCTTTACGCTGAAGTCGTCCATTTCATTATTCAGCAGAAAGCCCGCGCCACCCACTACGGTTCTGGAACCATACCCGCCATTGAGCGTAGTGGTCACCGCTACCGCGTTTCCATGGCCATCGTACACACTCAGGTGAGTTGTTTCCTCGCTTTCAGCAATCACACCTGCCGTTGTTTGCTGGCTGCTGCCGGCTTTACCGGGAACAAAATCCCGGATCCTTTCTTTCGCATAGGCATCACTGGTGAGAGTTTTCACGGGAACTTTGTAAAAATCAATGTCTCCCAGGTATTTTGCCCGGTCGGCATAGGCGCGCCGTTCCACTTCGGTCATCAGCTGAACAGATTCTGCCGATTGAAACCCGTAAGATCTCAGGGGCTTGTCTTCTATCATTTTCATCATCTGGGGCAGCAGCACACCGCCACTGCTGGGCAGAGGCATGGTAAGGATTTCATATCCCTTGTAATTGAAGACGACGGGCTCTCTGAATTTGGCCTGGTAGTTTTTAAGGTCATCATAATTGATGATGCCTTTTCCTCTTTTCATTTCTTCTACGATCAGGGTTGCTGTTTCGCCTTCATAGAAACCTTTCTGTCCTTTGTCGCGAATTCTTTTCAGCGTTTTAGCCAGATCTTTTTGTACGAGGGTATCACCAGCTTTCCATCCGCCTTCTCTCACAAATGCGGGTAACTGGGTATTTAACCGGCGAAATTCGGATGCGGTGCTATTCAGGCCGGATGCTTCCGAAGAAGTAATCACGAATCCTTTTTCCGCCAGGTCAATGGCGGGTTGTATCAATACTTTAAAAGGAAGTTTAGCGTATCGGTGTGCCGCGAACAGACCTGCCACGGTACCGGGCACCCCACTGGCCAAATGGCCGTCGATGCTCAACTGCGTAATGGCCTTTCCGGTAACATCGAGGTACATGTCGCGGTGGGCATTGCCCGGCGCGGTTTCCCGGTAATCGAGTGTTAGGTTCTTTCCGTTTTGTAACCGGGCTACCATAAATCCGCCGCCACCAATATTGCCTGCACCGGGGTAAACCACTGCCAGCGCGAGTTGTGTGGCAATGGCCGCATCGATGGCATTGCCACCCGCTTTCAATATCTCCACTCCAACCTGGCTGGCGAGGGGATGAGCAGAAACTACCGCACCCCGCATACAGTTGACATTTTTTTCAACCTGGTAATGGTAAGGATCGACGCGCGAGCCAATGATAGATTTTTGTGCGATGCCCTGGGTTGCAACCAGCAAAAAGAGTACGGCAAGGTGGATTTTCGATTTCATCTGTTAGGTCATGTTTGAAATATAAAAATAGGAATTTTAAACGTGCCCGTGGCCGCCCCCCTGAGTCGATTCATCGCTTATTTTTTGAAGGAGGTTTAGAGAAAATATTATATCTTTCCTATAGATCCTTTATCACTGTGGAGGGCCACTAATCAAACCAAACTGAGTCAGCTTATGAGAAAATTCATCTACTTACTCCGTAGTAAAGGCCTTGTCATTCTTTCCCTCTTCATTTTCCAATCCGTTTTCGCACAAACTACCGGTACCATCAAAGGAAAGGTGCAGGATGCCAATGGTAACCCGTTGAGTGGCGCGTCGGTAACCCTGGAAGGCCAGAAAGGAGGAACACTAACAGATGCTGCTGGAACTTATTCTCTGAAAGTTAAACCCGGCACTTATACGGTAATAGTCAGTTATGTGGGCGCCACGGCGCAACGATACCAGGTTACGGTAGCCGCCGGTCAGACCATCGACCAGAATGCCAGCCTGAATGTAACCGGCGATCTCACAGATGTAGTGATCGTAGGCTCCAGATCCCGCCAGCCCCGCAGCAAGTTGAATACAGTGGTGCCGGTGGATGTGATCAGTGCCAGGGAAGTAAAACAGTTTGCACAGGCGGATCTGAGCCAGATGCTGACTTATGCAGCTCCCTCGTTTCAGTCGGCCCGCCAAACCATCACCGATGGTACGGACCATATCGATCCTGCCGGTTTGCGCGGCCTCGGGCCCGATCAAACCCTGGTGCTCATCAACGGAAAAAGACGTCATAATACAGCGCTGGTCAATATCAACGGATCAGTTGGTCGTGGTTCAGTAGGTACCGACCTGAACGCCATCCCCGCTTCAGCCATCGAAAGGATCGAAGTGTTGCGGGACGGAGCGGCTGCCCAGTACGGTTCAGACGCCATTGCCGGTGTGATCAACGTAGTATTGAAGAAAAATTACAAAGGGCTTAATATTTCCACCATGGTCGGGCAGAACTTCACTAATATGCCTTATGCCGGTGGCGTGAAAATTGAAGACGGATTGAATCGCCAGATTGATTTTTCAGGCGGATGGGGTTGGAAAAATGGAGCCTATGTCAATGCCAGCGGTCAATGGCTGAAGAGAGATGGCACCAACCGTAGTGGCCTCGATAACATCCCTCTGATTTATTTAGGAAACGCCGGTTCGCTGCCGCCAACTTCAGCGGTTCCTTCGGGAGTGACACAAAACGATTACTATCGCTGGCTGATGGATGAGGATAAAGCGATCGTCAATTCGCGCAATTATAACCGCCGTAATATTGTTGCCGGCAACTCATCCAGCAACAATATTGGTGCCTTTGTAAATGCGGGTGCTCCCCTCGGCAGCAACGCCAAACTATATCTCTCCAGCGGTTATTCTGAAAGAAACGGAGCCGCCAGCGGGTTTAGCCGCAATCCCAACAGCTGGAGCCAGCAACCGGTCATTGCCAATGGTCAACGCTACTATTACGATGGATTCCTGCCGGAGATACATACCCGCATCATCGACTACTCTGTTATTACCGGGTTAAGTCTGAAGTTGGGTAAATGGGACGCTGATCTTAGCAACACCCGTGGTTCCAATACCATTCGCTACGATATCGAGAATACCGGAAATGCCTCGCTGGCACCTACCAATAACGTACAAACGAAAATATATGCCGGTACCCTGGGCTTCCTTCAGAATACCGTTAACCTGGACTTCGACCGGCGGATCGATCTGAGCGATCGTACCTCCTTGAACCTGGCCCTGGGAGGAGAGTACAGATATGAACGCTTTTCCATTGAAGCCGGTGAAACCAATTCATATATAAACGGAGGCCGTCAGGCGCAACCCGAACCTATTCCTCCTTATCCCGGCACATCCGGATATTTCACCTTTTCACCCGTACCCGCCGTTCCCGGCGCGCAGGTATTTCCCGGCTTCCGACCGGCAGATGCCATCAGCGCCAACCGCACCGTGTATGCCGTTTATGCCGATGGCGAATTGAAATCAGGCAAGCTTACCCTGGGTGGAGCGCTCCGGTATGAAACCTATGATGAAGTGGGCGCCAATTATGATAATGTGAGTGGCAAGGTTGCTGCCCGGTATGATGTCAACAAAAACGTTGGTATCCGTGCATCTGCCAGCACAGGCTTCCGGGCACCATCGCTTCACCAGCGCTATTTCCAGAACTTCTCTACCCAGTTTGTATCGGGCCTGCCCTCACAGGCGCTTACCGCCAACAACTACAACCCGGTTGTCAGAAATGCTTTTGGCATTGGATCACTCACGCCTGAAACTTCCAGGAGCATCACAGCTGGAGTGGTGGGTAACCTCAGCGCTACTACCACCTTCACCCTGGATGCCTATTTCATAAGGATCAATGACCGCATTGTACTCTCTTCGCAGTTCAATCGCAGCAACCCGCTGGTGAATACCATTCTCAACAACAACAGCGTTGATCCTTCCATTACCGCTTTGCAATTCTGGACCAATGCCGTTAATACCGAAACAAAAGGTGTAGACCTGGTGGTTACACAACGGTTCCGCCTGGGTGCAGGTAACGCAACGCTTTCTGTTGCCGGCAACTATAATATCAACAGTGTGGTAGGACCCATCAAGACCAATTCAGTGATCGATGATCCGGCCAATAACCCAAGTGAAAGTGATGGAAGCAAGAACCCGGCGAACGACCTGAAAACAGGATTGTTCGATCGTCAGCAGCGTTCACGCATTGAAGTAGGGCAGCCTAAAACAAAGCTCAACATCACCTTCATATACGATCTGCGTAAGGTCAATTTCCTGGCCCGTACGGTCAGGTTTGGAGAAACCACCTTCCTGAACAGCCTGGATCCGACCTCAAGGAACAGTGCTACCGGCGCCTATTGGAATGATCTGGGCCTGGGTGCCGACCAGACCTTCGGGGCCAAATGGACCACAGACCTGGTTGTAACTTACAAAGTGTGCCCGGGATTGAATGTATCTGCCGGCGCCAATAATCTTTTTGATGTTTATCCCGACCGGATTTTTGTTGATTCGCGCAATGAGCTGAATTCGGTGTATACCACTCCGGTCGCCAATTCATTGGGCGCAAACAAAACAACTGGCGGATACAGCGCCGGAAGGGATGCTTCCAACAGGGGAAGATTCCTTTTTTCACCTAACCAGTTTGGATTTAACGGACGCTTCCTCTTTGCCCGTTTGAGCGTTGATGTATTTGAACTGGGCAAATGTGTCAAGAAGCCGGTGAAGGCCATCGTTCCGCCTCCTCCACCTCCGCCGCCACCTGCACCGAAAGATACCGATGGTGACGGTATCCCCGATGACCAGGATGGTTGTCCCACCGTTGCCGGGCCAAAAGTCCTTAATGGCTGCCCCGACAGAGATGGTGATGGTATTGCCGACAAGGACGATGCCTGCCCGGATGTAGCAGGACCTAAAACATTCAACGGATGTCCCGACTCTGATGGTGATGGCGTTCCGGATTCAAAAGACAAGTGCCCCACACAGGCAGGTGTAGCCAAATATGATGGTTGTCCCATTCCGGATAAAGACAATGATGGTGTAGCGGATGATGAAGACCGTTGCCCCGAAACGCCCGGACCGGTTTCCAACTTTGGATGCCCCAGGCTGGAAGAAATGAATTTCAACGCCCGGGCCGTAACCTTCGTAACAGGAAGTTCGAAGCTGACCCGCCAGGCAACCCAGGAACTGGATGAGCTGGTAGTGATCCTTAATAAATATCCCAAACTGGCCATCAATATCGACGGTCATACAGATAATACCGGTAAGGCCGACAAGAATATGGCGCTCTCCCAAACAAGAGCCGAAGAGGTGAAGAAATACCTGGTTGGCAAAGGCATCGATGGCGAACGCCTCAGCGCTAACGGCTATGGACAGGAAAAACCTTTGGGTGATAATAAAACAGCTACCGGAAGAGCACAGAACAGAAGGGTAGAGTTTAGTGTGAGAGGCTGATCGGTTTAATTTGAGGTTTACGGTTTCATAGTTTGAGGTTTACGGTTTGAGGTTTGATGTTTATGGTCAAACAGTAAACCTCAAACAGTAAATCTCAAACAGTAAACCCCAAACCTACTCAAAACAACCTCAACTGCTCCAGCGGATAAGAAATATTGCTGAGGGCGGGGGAGGTGGTTCCTTTCGCTTCGATGGTATAAACTTCGGTTTCTTTATAGCGGGAAGCGATTACGATAGCAGTATCTCCTGCCTGCGCGGTAAATAATCTTTCTACCAGCTCCATGGAATTGTTGTTTCTGGACAGATGGGACAGGAACAGATGGGTTAACTGAACACCGCGGTGTTTTCTGAAGAGTTCCAGCGCCTGCTGGTTAGACAGGTGGCCGTGACCGTTCCTGATTCGTTCTTTCAGGGATTGCGGGTACCGTCCGTTTTCCAGCATATCCGGACAATAGTTACTTTCCAGGAACGCCGCATGGCAGCTGCGGAAATGATGAACCAGTTTCGGGCAGGCTCTGCCGAGATCGGTGAACACACCCACTCTCACTTTTCCATTGGTAATGGTGAAACTGAAAGGGTCGGCGGCATCATGAAACTTGCTGAAGGCGACTACCCGGATCTCACCGAACGCATAATGATGACCTTCCCGCAGATCCCTGACCTGCTCTTGTTGTAGTGGCACGGTTAGCGAGGCAAAAGTGCGCTTGTTGACGTAAACCGGAAGGTTGTATTTTTTTACAATCCCGGGTAAACCGGTGATGTGATCAGAGTGTTCGTGAGAAATGAATATCGCCCTTACCCGTTTCAAATCGAGCCCGAGACGGTTCATTCTTTTTTCGGTTTCCCTGCACGAAAGGCCCGCGTCTACCAGCACCGCATCATGATCGTTGCCGATGTAGTAGCAGTTGCCGTTACTTCCCGAATTAAGAGAACAAACCTGAAGAGACATACCTGCGAAATTAATACTAGTTCTTTCTTTGGCCAATCTCTGCCAGCGCTTTCTTTTCTGATACTGCCATTCAGGAGTGCTTTTAAACAGTAGCGAGTCGTTCAAAAAAAATGACTTCACGGGTTGAATTTTGAGTAAGAACGATCTATGTAAATTATTTTCAATTTTATTGCGATTGCAATCCATCGTTCCTTTGCTGGATCTGGTTCGTTCGCGCCGGTCAATCATTCATACCGATAATCGGCCATTCATGTTAATAAAACACGCATTTCGAAGACCTTGTCGTCGTTTTCCAGCCACAATTGCTTACATTCACGCCTTATTATTTATTCGATATGAAGAAAATTCTTGCATGGATAGCCGGGGTTGTTCTTACCCTGCAGGCTTTTGCCCAGACAAAATCACCGGAGCAGTTTTTAGGATATCGTTTGGGCGACAGGTACACGCCCCATTTCAACGTGGTTAATTATTTCAGGCAGGTTGCCGAGACCAATCCGGCTACTGTGAAACTGGAACAATATGGTACAACCAATGAAGGCAGACCGTTGATGCTGGCCTTTATTTCCTCTGCAGAAAACATCAGCAACCTGGAAAATATCAGGAAGAACAATCTCCGTTTGTCGGGCACCAATCCCGACAAGATGGCCGCCGAGGAGAAAGGACCGGTTATTGTTTGGCTTAGTTACAACGTTCATGGCAACGAAACTTCCAGTTCGGAAGCCGCAATGAAAACCGTGTGGGAGCTGGTAAATCCTTCCAATGCCAAAACAAAGGAATGGTTGAAAAACGCAGTGGTGATCATGGATCCCTGTATCAACCCGGATGGCCGTGACCGTTATGTAAACTGGTTTAACTCGGTGGTGGGTAAAACCCCCAATCCGGTACCGTTTTCTCGCGAACACGTCGAGCCCTGGCCCGGTGGCAGGCCCAACCATTACTATTTTGACCTGAACCGCGACTGGGCCTGGCAAAGCCAGGTAGAAACCCAGCAACGGATCATCAAATACAACCAATGGCTTCCGCAGGTGCATGTGGATTTTCACGAACAGGGTTACAACAATCCCTATTATTTCGCCCCTGCTGCAGAACCCTACCATGAAGTGATCACCAACTGGCAGAGAGAGTTCCAGGTGATGATCGGGAAAAACAACGCGAAATATTTTGACGCCAACGGATGGCTTTTCTTCACCAAGGAACGATTCGATCTCTTTTATCCCAGCTATGGTGATACCTATCCTATCTACAAAGGAGCGATAGGCATGACTTTCGAGCAGGGCGGACATAGCCGGGGAGGCGCCGCTGTGATTACCGGCGACGGAGATACCCTGACCTTACTCGACCGGCTGACGCATCATTTCACCACGGGCATGTCTACGATCGAGGTTAGCTCGCTGAACGGAAGCAGGCTGATCCGTGAGTTCAAAACGTATTACGACAAAGCACGCACCTCGCCCGTCGGGGAATTCAAAGCCTATGTGTTGAAAGCCGATGAGGGCGATCGCCTGGAAAGACTTAAGAAATTACTCGACCGCAATGGAATCGACTGGAGCTATACCAATGCTGCCACCTACACCGGTCTGAATTATTATACTGGTAAGAACGAAAGTTTCAAGACAACAGAAGGAGACATCGTTGTCAACACCAATCAATCCAACTCTAACCTGATAAAAGTATTATTCGAGCGCAACTCTAAAATTTCCGACTCGGCCACCTATGACATCACCGCCTGGTCGATGCCATTTGTTTTTGGGGTGAATGCTTACGGCGTAGGCACTTTCATAACGGCCACTTCGAAAAATGGACCGCCCGCAGTGGCTTCCAGCGGAGCCGCCGTATCCAATCCTGCCGCTTATGTCATTCGCTGGAATGGTTTGTCGAGCGTGCAGGTATTGACCGCACTTCTGAAAAAGCATGTAAAAGTCAGGTTTACGGAACAACCCTTTACCAGCCAGGGGCAGGTATTTGAAAAGGGATCGCTCATTGTTGTCAAAACCAGTAACGCGGCAATGGCCGGCGATCTGGAAACAATCGTCCGGGAAGCTACACAATCGGCACGCCAGAACTATGTGGCGCTGTCGAGCACTTTTGTAGACAAAGGATTTGATTTTGGATCAGACAAGATACATATGATCAGGGCTCCGAGAGTAACCCTGCTCGCCGGAGAGGGCGTGTCTTCCCTGGGAATGGGCGAAGTATGGCATTTCTTCGAATCGCAGATCAACTACCCGGTAAATGTGGTATGGGCAAATGATCTGAATAAAAATGTGCTCTCGCAAACAGACGTGCTCATTCTTCCCGATGGCAACTACAGGTTCCTGAACGATAAAACGCAAAACGATAATCTGAGAGAATGGGTGAACAATGGAGGAAGAATCGTGGCGCTGGAGGGTGCAGTGGCTGCCCTGGGAAGAGCAGACTGGGGCATCAAGATGAAATCGGCGGACGATAAGAAGGACGATAAGAAAGATAAGGACGACTATGAAGCCCTTCATCGTTATGAAGACAGGGAAAGAGATTTCCTGCCGAATTTCAATCCCGGATCCATCTACAAAGTGGAGCTTGATAATTCTCATCCGCTGGCATTCGGTTATCCCAATTTTTATTACACCCTGAAGCAGGATGATAATGTGTATGAATTCATGAAAGACGGTAACTGGAATGTGGGCGTGATCAAGAAAGACGCGCAGGTAGCGGGCTTTGTAGGATCCAGGCTGAAAGATAAACTCAAAGACGGATTGTTGTTCGGCGCTCAGGATATGGGACGTGGTTCTGTAGTGTACCTTGCCGACGATGTACTTTTCAGGAGTTTTTGGGAAAACGGTAAGCTGATGTTCTGCAATGCCGTATTTCTTGTTGGGCAGTAGCCAGCAGTTCTTTACGTAAAAAATTGTATCACAGAATTCGTTGTTAAACCAGGATAAGAGGCTGCCGGACCTGATTCAGGAGCCTCTTATTTTGTTAATTTGCCGCCACTAATTCCTTAACGAAAATTACCTGGGCCGGGTTCGCCGGCCGAAAACCTGGCTTTCATGAAAAAACTGATTTTTTCCTGGGTGCTTTTACTGTTTGTGAAGATGCTGTTTGCGCAGGCGCCGGCATCCTATACTTCCGCTGATATTTATCTGCAGATAAAAAAACTGAATGTGCTGGGGTCCGTTTTGTATGTAGCCGCGCATCCCGATGATGAAAATACGCGGCTCATCGCGTGGTTGTCGAAAGAAAAACTGGCACGCACCGGATATTTATCACTCACAAGAGGTGACGGAGGGCAAAACCTGATTGGGGATGAGCAGGGAATAGACCTCGGTCTTATTCGTACACAGGAACTGTTGTCTGCCCGCCGCATGGATGGGGGCGAACAGTTTTTTACAAGGGCCTATGATTTTGGGTTTACCAAAACCACAGAGGAAGCATTTCGTTTCTGGGACAAGAAAAAGATACTCGGCGATGTAGTCTGGATCATCCGGAAATTTCAGCCGGATGTCATCATTACCCGTTTTCCTGAAGATAGCCGTGCCGGACATGGCCATCATTCCGGTTCGGCGGTATTGGCTCATGAAGCTTTCAGGGCGGCAGCTGATTCAACCCAGTTCACCGAACAATTCAAGTTTGGAGTACGTCCCTGGCAGGCAAAAAGAATTCTCTGGAACACTTTCAATTTCGGATCGACCAATACGACCAGCGATGATCAGTATAAAGTAGATGTGGGTGGTTTCAATCCCGAACTGGGTAAGAGTTACGGAGAGATAGCCGCCGAAAGCCGCAGCCAGCACAAAAGCCAGGGTTTTGGAGTGCCCGCCAGCCGGGGCATCGCTCTCGAATATTTCAGTTACATAGAAGGATCGCCCGTTAAAAACGATTTGATGGACGATATAGAAACTTCCTGGAAACGACTACCCGGAGGAGAAAAGATCGGAAAGATGGTAGACAGTCTTCTGAGCAGTTTTTCCTTATCGCATCCGGAAAGTTCGGTCAAAGGGTTGGTGAGCCTGTACCAGTCAATCAAAGCCCTTCCCGAGCATCCCTGGAAGAAAAAGAAACTGGAAGAAGTGCAACAGATCATTGAAGAATGCAGCGGCCTGTGGATGGAAGCCACTTCCAATTCCGAATATGCGGTAATGGGAGACACGATCAAGGTTACCTATTACCTGAACAACCGCCTTGGCGTGCCTGCCACACTTGCCACTGTTGGTTTTGAAGGAAAGGATAGTGTGCTGAACAGGTTGCTGGAGAAAAACAAATCTCTCAGCTATGTTCAGCCTTACCTCGTGCCTTCCTCCAAGCCGATATCGCAACCGTACTGGATGGTGCAGAAGATGAGCGAAGGTTCGTTTAATGTGGACTCGCAATTATTGATTGGTAAACCACAGAACGATCCATCCTTCCAGGTGAAATATGAACTGGATATTGAAGGAACCCGCTTCGTGTTCACCAAGCCCGTGATGTACAAGTTTACCGATCCTGTTAAAGGGGAACTGTATGAACCGCTGGTGGTTGTTCCGGCCATTTCGATCAGTACCGAGCCCAGCATCATTGTATTCAAGAAGGAGGAGGAAAAACAATCGGAAGTAACCCTCAAACTCACCGCCAACAGGCATTTTGCCGGCTACCAGGCCAGTGTCACCGAGAGAATGGGCACTACCTCCCAAACAAAAAAGGATTCGGCTTTCACGGTGCTGAAGGGCTTAAGCAAGGAATATGATTTTACCGTTGACAATAAATTGCTCCGCGACAGAACGCAGGAGTATGTGCAGGCGTTTACCCAGGTGAAGAAGGACAACGAGGAACTGAATCCATTCCTCGCGCTCACAAGCATCAAATATGATCATATCCCGAATATTCATTATTTCTACCAGGATGTGGCCAAGGTGTTGAATATTGATCTGAAGACTTCGGGTAAAAAGGTTGGCTACATTGAAGGGGCCGGCGACAAAGTGCCCGTTGTGCTTCGCCAGATGGGCTATGAAGTAACGATTCTTAAAGAGAAAGATATATTCCCCGCCAATCTCCGGCAATTTGATGCCGTTATGACAGGTGTAAGGGCTTATAATGTCAATGATTTCATGGCCGAAAAGTATGAGATGCTGATGAACTACGTGAAGGATGGAGGCAATCTGATTGTTCAGTACAACACCAACAATCTCATCAGCAGTGTGAAGTCAAAGATCGGACCGTATCCTTTTACGATTTCCAGGAATCGTGTTACCGATGAAAAATCGGCTGTCAAATTCCTGCTGCCCCAGCATCCGGTGCTTAATTTCCCCAATAAGATCACCCCCGCAGATTTCGAAGGCTGGGTACAGGAAAGAAGTATCTACAATGCCGAACTTCCCGATCCTTCCTTTGAATCTCCTCTTTCCATGGCAGATCCGAATGAAAACGAGCAGAGCGGAAGCCTGATCATTGCCAATTACGGCAAGGGTAAATTTGTGTATACCGGGCTGGTGTTTTTCAGAGAATTGCCCGCAGGGGTACCGGGCGCCTATCGCCTCCTGGCTAATATCATTGCCTTAAACCGTAAGAAAGCATTTTAATGAGTAAACCCAAGGTACGGCCGGAAGTAGCGCTGATGATAGCCGTGGGAGCAGGCCTGGTGATCGGTTTTCTGATCAAGCGCTTCAGGATCGGATTGTTGTTCGGAATTTTCATCAGCCTGTTGTACGTGCTGATCGCTTCGGCCCGAAAAAGAAAATAATGACAGACACTAACGATAAAGAGCAGCCGCCATTATTTAAAACCTGGCGTTCCTGGTACTGGCTGGTGGTCATTTTCCTGGCCATCGAGATTGTTTTGTTTTATTTCTTCACCAATCATTTCTCATGAATTTCTCAGGACTCGACTGGCTGGTGCTGGTTGTTACCTTACTGCTGATCATTGCCTGGGGGGTGTATAAAAGCAAAACTTCCAGGAACCTGGATGGTTATTTCCTGAGCGACCGGCAGATGCCCTGGTGGATCATTTTACTCAGTATCATGGGCACGCAGGCGAGCGCCGTTACTTTTTTAACTGTGCCCGGCCAGGCGTTTACCGATGGCATGCGCTTTGTTCAATACTATTTTGGCCTGCCACTGGCCATGATCGTTGTTTGTATCGCCTGCGTACCGCTCTTTCACCGGTTGAAAGTATACACGGCCTATGAGTTTCTCGAAAACCGTTTTGATTTAAAGACAAGAACACTGACGTCCTCACTTTTCCTGCTCTCCCGGGGCGTTTCGACGGGAATAAGCGTGATCGCTCCTTCCATTGTATTGCACAGTATGCTCGGTTGGGATTTCTATCTCACCAATGTGGCGATGGCAGGATTGCTGATTATTTATACGACCATGGGCGGTGCCAAGGCAGTCGCCTATTCCCAGCAATTGCAGTTTGTCATCATCTATGCGGCCATGTTTATCGCCTGCTGGTATGCCATCAAAAAATTACCGGAAGGAGTTACAGTATCTGATGCCTTGCAGGTGGGGGGTAATTCGGGAAAGCTGAATGTGATCACCAGCGGTTTTACAGACAAAGGATTCGACTGGCAGGACCGCTACAATATCTGGAGTGGCGTTATCGGCGGGTTTTTCCTGGCGTTAAGTTATTTTGGAACCGACCAGAGCCAGGTTGGCCGGTACCTGACGGCTAAAAGTGAAAAGGAAAGCAAGCTCGGATTGCTGATGAATGGTCTGGTAAAAGTGCCGTTGCAATTTTTCATCTTACTGATCGGGGTATTCATATTTTCATTTTACCAGTTCCATAAAGCGCCGGCATATTTTAACCTCGCCCAGGAACGCGCTGTTCAAAAAAGCGAGTATGCGGCTGATTATGCCCGCGTGAAATCACAATATGATTTTTTGCAGGAGCAGAAAGCCGCTGCCACGCAGCAGATGACCGAAGCGCGTCATGCGGGAAACCAGGCGAGGTGGTTACAACTGGAAGCCGAAATAAAGGCACAGCAAAAACAATCTGCGGCCGTGCGCGATTCCATCAAGTATTATATCAAAAAGGCCAACCCCGGAACAGATGGAAACGATACCAATTATATTTTCCTTCGTTTTGTGGGTGATTTTCTTCCGCAGGGGCTGGTAGGCCTGATCATCGCGATCATATTCCTGGCAGCCTGGGGCAGTATCGCTGCGGCTTTGAATTCGCTGGCATCCTGTACCATGGTAGATTTCCACAAAAAGTTTTCGAAAAAGGAACTCAGCGCCGAGCAGGAATACCGGCTCTCCAAATGGTATACAGCCGGATGGGGCATTTTTTGTATGGTCATTTCCATGTTTACCTACAGCCTCGGCAACAGCCTGGTGGAAGCGGTCAATGTGCTGGGATCCTGGTTTTATGGAACTATCCTGGGCATATTCATCGTTGCCATTTATGTAAAACGGGTAGGGGGACATGCGGTTTTCATAGCGGCGATTCTTTCGGAAGTGCTGGTGATGAGCATACACTTTATGAAGATTGTTTCTTTCCTGTGGCTGAACCTGATTGGAGCGGTAGCTGTGGTACTGCTGTCCTTACTCATTCAGGCTTTCACTAAAAAGAAAATGGCGTGAAACCCGGTGGTTACACGCCATTAATAAAAATGGATCCCTGATTATTTTCCTCCGAGCTTTTTGATCAGCTCTTCATTCAGTCTTACATAATCATCGTTGCGTGCTTCTTTGGCAACGGTGATGGATTTCTTTGCGGTTTCAATCGCTTCGGATTTCTTTCCCAGTTTAGCCAGGCAATTGGCCTTTTGATGCAACACCCAAAAAGCGGAAGGATTCTGGTCAGCCGCTTTGTTCAACCAGTCGAGTGCTGTATTGAGATCCTTCTTGTTGTCCATGTAATACATGGCTGCTGCGAAGTAAGGTTTGTTTTTTTCGTCAGCACTCTTCATCTGCTCGTCGATCTGGGCCATTACTTTGGAATCGATCTCGGTTTTGATGGGCAGGGAAACGGTTGTGCGATCCCAGCTGATGTTCAGTTTGCAGCTGGTTGCTGTGATGTCGCTGAATTGCATCGTAAAGTTCTCTACGGCACCGGCGAGCGAAGCCGGTGTAGCTTTGATTCTCACTACATCTTCTGATTCTTTATAAGCAGCCGGGCTGGTTACATCAGTTTGCCTGGTGATGATGATTGTCCAGCTGGTTTTGCCGGGAATCGACAGCAGTCCGTATTTGCCGGCAGCAATGGTTTTCCCACCGATGATTACTTCATCTCCGAAGGTCAGCGTGGTAGCTCCGTTGGCGCCTGTTCTCCAAACCTTATCAAAAGGAACCAGCGCCCCGAAGATCGCACGGTTTTTCTTGGCGGGTCTTGAGTATGACAGCTCAATATTAGACAGACCGAAATCCTGCTTAATATTCGTAGTGGGAGAAGGAGCAGGCGTACGCAATCCCTGGGCATTTGCGCCGAAACAGAACAGCGAGGCCGCGAGCAATACATTGAAAAGTTTTCTCATAACTAAATAAAGTTTCGGCAAAGGTAAGGAGTAGGAGGTGAGCGACAAAGAGAGGGGGCAATGGTGCGGGAGCGGGAGCGAGAGTGGGAGTGGGAGCGGAAAGAGGAACTTGACCGTAAACCTCAAACCTCAAACCGTAAACCTCAAACCTCAAACCGTAAACCTCAAACTTCAAACCATAAACTATAAATCGTAAATCTGCGTTTTCAGCGTTATTAAAACCTAACCATCACAATCACCCTGGCTTTTTTACCCTTCAACAGGTGCCAGGCCGGACCTTCCTTTATCAGCCTGAGAGCTTCGGCATCCTGTTTTTCGGAAAGGGATTGCTCTACTTTGAAATTACTGAGCTTGCCGGCTTTGTCAACCAGGAATGAGACTACTACATCTTCCTCTGTAGTGGTATCGCGAAGGGTATTACTGCTATCCAGGTATTGCTGGTAAGCGATCCATCCATTTACCGGTTCTGCATCCTGTACCAGTACCCTGGGCAGCCTCGATTGATACTCGCTGCGAGATTTCTTTTTTGCACCCAGTCCATTCACCACCACCACTTCATTCAGGCTGGAATTGGACGGAACCAATTGTACCTGGTTCAACATGTTCCTGTTATTCAATTGAACGTTCTGCGTAACATATCCAATGCTGGCGATATTGACCGACAACACAGAATCGCTGGCAGGCAGCAAAAAATATCCATTCTGATCGGTTGTAACTCCGGTTTTCTGGTCATTAAGAAAAACCGAAGCGAAGGCAAGGGGTTTATTAGTGTTGTCCACTACTCTGCCTTTGAATACAAAAGGATTACCGGCGCCGGTTGCGTTTTTCAAGATGTTCAGCTGTGCCGGTTTCAGCGCTTCGGCTTTTTCCTTTTCATCAGATATGCTTACTTCCAGGTTGTCTTTTTTGTTGCTGTCAGCTAATTGGCTGTCTTCGTTTTTGCCGGATTCCCGCCGGGTGTTTGCAGAAAGTTCTCTGTCGATGGTATAGCTTTTGGTGGGTGCAACCTGCGGGGAGCGAACAACGCCTGAAGGAGCGGCGCTGACTATTTTTTTTACGACAGTCTGCTTCGACTCTGCCGGTGATGTAAGCTTATTTCTGGAATCTGTTACTGCAAAAGAGGGGGGCGAAGCGATATTGCCTTTTTTACCAGTATCATCAGCGTTGCCCTTCAATTGACCGCTGTCGGCAACCTCCTTTTCGGGGCTTGAAGGCTTGGTGGCTGGCAATTCCTGCGCTATCTGGCTGGATTCTTTGTCCGGATCATTGTAGTTCCGGTACATCCATACTCCTGCCACAAGTATAACCAACGCGGCCGCGGCCAATTGGCGCCATCCCCAAAAGCCAATTCGCCTCAGTTTCGTTTCACCGATACGCGCGCTGAGCTGCTCACGGGATTCCTGCAAATGTTGATGAATAACCTGATCCGTGAAGTGAGCACGGGAAGACTGAATCCCCTCAATGGCATCAGCCAGGAAAGGATCGTCGAGAGCAGCCCTTTCCAGGTCGTGCATGTCCTTGGCAGACAAACGACCATCGAGATAGGCCTCTATCTCTTTGAATGTATATTGTTTGTTATGGTTGGGTTGCTCACTCATTTTCTATATTCACTTTAGTTGCCGGGTTAGCCGGTTTCTCCATACAAATTTTCAAATTTCTTCTCCCATTCTGAATATGGCTCCTCACTTTATTCCAGTCGAGCCCCGTTACCTCCGCGATCTCTTTATAACATTTGCTTTGTAAATAAAACATTTCTACACTTAATTTCTGTTCCGCCGGTAAAGTTTCCAGACATTTTTCCATCTTCTGGAAATTCTCTTCGCGAGACAGGACGCCATTCAGATGCACTTCGTCTTCTGATTGCATAATGTCTCCCTTGAATTCAGTAGTTTTTAGGTTTTTCGGTGTTCTCAATTGCATAAGACAGTGATTCTTAGCCACTGTGTGCAACCAGCTTTTGAAATTGTCTATCTCGTGCCTGTGTAATTTCTTCACCAGTTCCTCAAAGATCTGCATCACTGCATCCCTGGATTGTTCAGGATCTTTCAGGTATTTAAGGCAAACAGCATACACCAATTCCATATACCGGCTATATAGCTCTCCCAGCACCTGCAAATCCATGCCTTGCTGGTAAAGCGATAACAGTTCTTTATCACTGATATCCGGGTTCGATATGTTTTTCAGGAAGTTCAATGTTTGCCGGCTTCTGAAAAACAAGATAGTCAAAATTATTTTTTGGCTGCATGTGTAATTGCAAAAATTAGCTCATCTATCTGTCAAATCAAGTTTATGCGATACCTGACAATGAGCATTATCTTTTTGTTTGTTTCCATGATGTCTTTCCGGTCACCTGCCGAAGTGGTCACCGGTACGGTAGTTGATGATAACGGTAAACCGGTTGTGGGCGCCACCGTACTATTAAAAAATTCGAAGAAGGCGGTGGTCACCGACACGCAAGGCAGATTTTCCATAGAAGTGCCTGTTGGTGGAAAGGCCATTCTTGTTATAAACGCAATCGGTTATACAACACAGGAAGTGAAAATAAAGCCCGGCAACTCTACCCTGAACATCCGGCTCAAAATGTATCATGATAAACTGGAGGAAGTAGTAGTGACGGGTTACGCTACCAGTAAATCAAAAAGAGAATTGAATTATTCCCTCTCGGGCTATGCTCCGGGATTGCAGGTCAGCCCCTCGCGTATTACGCGAAATGAGTTCAGGGATGTGAGGACAGATGACCGATACAATATGCCTCTTGACCGGGAAGGGTACGATAACATTAACGAGAATCGTTTTCTGAAGGCGGATAATACCCCACTCTCCACTTTTTCCATTGATGTGGACGCCGCCTCTTACAGCAATATTCGCCGCATCCTGAATTCAGGTATTCTTCCCCCGGCCGGAGCGGTAAGAACCGAAGAAATGATCAATTATTTCAAATATAATTACCCGCAGCCGGAAGGCGATGATCCCTTCTCCATAAATACGGAGCTATCCGATTGCCCCTGGAACAACAAGCATAAGTTGCTCGTGATCGGTTTGCAGGGAAAAGATGTGGCTTACGATAATCTGCCTGCCAGCAACCTGGTTTTCCTGGTGGATGTGTCCGGCTCCATGATGGATGAAAACAAACTTCCCCTGGTGAAACGTTCTCTTTCGTTGCTGGTGGATCAGTTAAGAACCCAGGATAAAGTATCGCTGGTAGTATATGCCGGCAATGCCGGACTGGTACTTCCGCCGACCTCTGGAGAACGCAAAACGGCTATCAAGGCTGCTATAGAAAACCTGCAGGCCGGTGGTTCCACTGCCGGTGGCCAGGGCATCGAGCTGGCTTACAAGGTGGCCACAGAACAATTTCTGCCTAACGGAAACAACCGGGTGATTCTATGTACCGATGGTGATTTTAACGTGGGTGTCAGCAGCGATGATGAACTGGAGCGATTGATAGAAAAGAAAAGGGAATCGGGAGTATTTCTGACGGTATTGGGATTTGGTATGGGCAATTACCAGGATGCCAAAATGCAGAAAATGGCCGATAAAGGAAATGGTAACCATGCCTACATTGATAATTTCAATGAAGCTCGGAAGGTATTTGTAAAGGAATTCGGTGGTACACTTTTCACCATTGCCAAAGATGTAAAGCTGCAACTCGAATTCAACCCCCAGCATGTACAGGCCTATCGCCTGATCGGTTACGAAAACAGAGTGCTCAATAAAGAAGATTTCAACAACGACAAAAAAGATGCCGGTGACCTGGGAAGTGGTCATACCGTTACGGCGCTCTATGAGATCATCCCTGTGGGAGTGAAAAGCGACTTCATTGAATCGGTGGATCCGCTGAAATATCAGAAAGAAAACAACCAGGCAGCAAAAGGATTGGGAAATGAATTGCTGACCATCAAACTCCGGTATAAACAACCCCGCGAAGACAAGAGCCAACTGATCGTGCATACGGTTATCGACCGGCATACTGAGTTCAGGAATACATCCGATAATTTCCGTTTCGCTGCGGCAGTGGCGGAGTTTGCCATGCTGTTGCGCGATTCGGAGTTCAGGCAGTCTTCCAGCTGGGAACAATCCTGGGAAATAGCCAGGAACAGCATGGGAAAGGACAAGGAAGGTTATCGCAGTGAGTTCCTGCAATTGATCCGGGCAGCCCAGTCGATTGCAGCCTCGAAACCGGCGAAAAGCGAAGAACCTGTTGGCATGAATCACCCCAAGCCCGCTCATTAATAAGTTACCCTAACACGAAAATCAATCATTATGTCAAGCAAGATTTCAATTGGTATACCAGAGCCCTGTCATGAGAACTGGAATCAAATGACACCTGTGGAACAGGGCCGCTACTGTGCCTCCTGTCAGAAAACCGTGATAGATTTTACCTATTCTTCCGATCGTGAAATCCTGGAACATCTTTCCCGTTCCGGAGAACAGGTATGCGGAAGATTCGAAAACGGTCAATTGAACCGTACACTGGTTACCACAACAGCCAATTCCTATTCTTCCTCTGCCAGGTTCAGCCTGCTGATGGCCGGCATGATTGCCTGGAGTGTGATGCAGGCGCAAACCGATGAGCGAAATGTAAAAGGAAAGGTGGTGCTGCAAGGCAAACCTTCTATCCAGGCCTCTGATATTACGGTGCCCGTTACACTGCCCGCCAGTCTTGAAAAGATTACGGGAACGATCGTTGATGCGAAAACCCTGGACCCCATTCCCTACGCCTCTGTATTGATAAAAGGTACCAGAAATGGCGTTGCTGCCGATGCGAAAGGAAGCTTTGTATTGACGGCAATGTTTGAAGGCCAGAAACAAATCACGCTCCAGGTTTCCTGTATTGGCTTTAAACCGCTCGAGCTGCAGGTGGGAAAGAGTAAAGGTGAACTAAGATTCTACCTCGATCCAGCTTCGGAGTTGGTGGGCGAAGTGGTGATTAACGGGACGGCTCTTCCATTGGTCTGTGACACCACACCGATCGTTTCCCATATCGTTGGCATGATTGTTCAGCGGCATGAACCGGATCTGCAGGAGAAATTGAACCGCAAAGTGGAACCCCTTGTGCCGGCGATAGTAAAATCCAAAAACATCACCATACACCCGAATCCTGTGACTCCCGGAGAAATCGTGAAGCTGACTTTCGACCCCGGCAGGACGGGAGCGTATACGATCGATATTTTTGACAGCAATGGCATACTGATGCAAAGAAAGTTCATCGACCTGAAGGAAAACTCCGAACTATTCGACATCCAGACCAGCCGGGGTTGGAGCAGCGGATTGTATTGGGTGAGGATCACCGGTAAAAACGGGAAAGTATATCAGACCAAATTGCTGATCCGCTAAAATATTTTATAGACATTTACCGTATGGAAAACGGTAAAGTACGTTATGCAGAATTAAGACCTGCTGAATTCAGAAACAGGATGCAGCGCCACCCTCGGGCTTTTCTGCCGCTGGGCACTTTGGAATGGCACGGCGAACATTTGCCCCTGGGAGCCGATGCCCTCCAAAGTGAAGCACTGATGGTGGCTGCAGCCCGTCAGTTCGGGGGAATCGTACTCCCTCCGTTGTTCCTGGGCCCCGACAGAAAGAAAGAAATGGAAGAGGGGCAATACCTGGTCGGGATGGACTATGCACTCTCTACACAGCCTAACCGGCAACTCGATGGAAGCGCCTATTATGTAAGTTACGATGCTTTCAAAATCCTTTTGGAGCAGGTGCTGGAACAATTGAAACGGGCCGGCTTCAAAGAAGTGTTTGCAGATGGTCATGGGCCTTCGCGAAGAACCTGGGTCGAGATGATGCCTCTATGGGAGGAGAAATTCGGAATGAAACTGTACGGCATCACCGAAAAGTGGAAACCGGCCTGGAACTATATGAACGATCATGCGGCCCTGAACGAAACTTCCATCACCTTATTTACACATCCGTCGCTGGTAGACCTATCGGTTTTTACAGAGGGCACGGATTCACCCTTAACAGGAGTCAACGGCGAACATCCGTTCCTGGCCACCCGCGCCTATGGCGAACAATTATTTAAAGAGGCATTGAAAGTATTGGGAGAGATGTTCAGTTAATGCCTATTCCATTTCTCTTTCTCTTTCTCTTGCTCTTTCCCTTTCTCTTTCCGTTTCTCTTTCCATTTCTCTTTCCATTTCTGTTTCTCTTTCTCTTTCTCTCTTTTTCCTGGCCCATTTTTCCAGCATGGCGGCGATCTCTTCGGGCTTCACCGGTTTGCTAATGTAGTCTTCCATTCCCGCTCGCAAACAATCGTCCCGGTCGCCCTGCATGGCATTGGCAGTCATGGCAATGATGGTAGGCTGATGATTGAATTTCTCCCTGATGACCCGAGTAGTTTCGAGACCGTCCATTTCAGGCATCTGCACATCCATCAGGATCAGATCGAAGGTAGTCAACTGTAGCTTGTCCAGTACTTCCAGTCCGTTCTCGGCAATCAGGGGATCGTAGCCGAGCTTGTTCAATACGATCATCGCCAGTTGCTGGTTAACGAGATTGTCTTCGGCAACCAGGATTTTCATGGGGAAATGCTCGGCCAGTTGCCGGGTGAGGGGGGTAGTATTCCTTGTTTCCGGCAGGAGTTCCTTCAACTGCGAGAAGACCTTGGTGATGGTGTGCAGCAATTGATTCTGCCTGGTAGGTTTGGTAAGGATGCTATGGAAAAGCGAATGGTAATTGCGGGGTACGTCTGTGCCAACAGAGCTTAGCAGTATTACCGGAAGTTCCGGAAATTCACTGTTTATTTTTTCCGCCAGCTCAATTCCGTCCATGCCCGGCATGTGCATATCGGTGATCACCAGGTCAAATTCCTGTTCTCTTTGAAGCAGCGAGAGCGCCTCTTTGCCGGAACTGGCCAGGAAGCAATTCATTTTCCATTCTTCCAGTTGCGCCCGGAGGATGATCCTGTTGGTAAGGTTGTCGTCCACGATCAGCGCTTTGCGGTTATGGAGCGCCTGGGGATTGGATTGATGAACGGATGGCTTCAGGGTACCGATACCTGCCCGAACGGTAAAGGCAAAAATGGATCCCTTGCCGGGTTTACTGCTAACATCTATCTGACCACCCATGAGATGGATGAGTTTTTCGCAGATCACCAGGCCCAGCCCGCTGCCACCATACTTGCGGGTAGTGGAAGAGTCTACCTGCGAGAAAGCTTTGAACAGGCGTTCCATTTTTTCTTTCGGAATGCCAATACCGGTATCCCTGACTTCAAAACGCAGCAGAGTCGTTTTATCATCGATATTTTCAGCACGAGATATCTTCAGAAATACTTCGCCCTGGTGAGTAAACTTGATCGCATTGCTGATCAGGTTGATCAGGATCTGCCGGAGGCGGGTGCTGTCTCCCAATATTCCCACCGGAACATCGGGCTCTATCCGGTAAATCAAATCCAGACCGGTTTGCGCAGCCCTGGCAGAAAACATCTCCAATACTTCCTCGACAGCCACCCGAAGATCGAATTCCTTTTCTTCGAGCTCCATCTTTCCGGACTCGATCTTTGAAAAATCGAGAATATCATTGATAACGGTCAACAGATTCTCTCCGCAGGATTGAATTGTTTCGGTGTAATTCTTTTGTTCTATCGATAGTGGCGTCTTTTCAAGAAGAGACGACATCCCGATGATTCCATTCAGCGGAGTCCTGATTTCATGACTCATGGTGGCGAGAAACACACTTTTAGCGCGGTTGGCATTTTCTGCATCTTCGCGCGATTTTCTTTCTTTTTCGGTTGACCTTGCCAGCGCTTCTGTTCTTTCCCTGACCTGTTTCTCCAGTTTCAGCTTCTGGAGGCGAATGGAATGCACTCTTACCCTGTAAAAAGCAACGGCCAGTGCAATTACGGAAAGCAGGATCGCTACCCGGAACCAGATGGACATCCAGAAGGGAGGAATCACCGTGATCCGGAGCGTGGTGATCTGGTCGGACCATACCCCCTCGTTGTTGGTGCCCCTGATCTTGAGCGTGTAGGTGCCGGGATCCAGGCGGGTATAAGTTACCTTTCTGTCGGTGCCGATGTCATTCCATTTCAGGTCGAAACCTTCCATCATATACTCATATCTTTTCTTTTCTGTAGGAGTATAGTTAAGAGAAGCGAACTCGAAGGAGATGACGGAATTTTCATAGGGAATACACAAGTCTTTGGTTTCACTGATGGCCTTGCTCAGCAGGGGCGAATGACGCGCATCATTGGAAACACCCACCGCAACTTCCTTGTTGAAAACCTGGAAGTTGGTAATCACCAAAGGGGGATCGAAGTTGATTTCTTCAATGTTCTCCGGAACGAATTCATTGAACCCGTTGATGCCGCCGAAATACATCGTTCCGTCGGCGGTTCTGCAAAATGCATGATCCTTGAATTCGTAGGATTGCAAACCGTCGGAAATGCCGTACGATTTTATTTTTTTGCTGTACAGATTCATACGCGCAATGCCCTGCGTGGTGCTGATCCATACATTATCGCGGGTGTCTTTCAATATGCCAAATGTGGCATTGTTGGGAAGACCATCTTCAGTATTGTAAACCTGTACTTCATAGGTTTTGGTATTGAAATAATTGACACCGGCCATTGTGCTGATCCACAAATTGTCCTTTTCGTCCTGGAAGAAGGCGGAGATACTGTTGTTGCTGATGCTGTTTTTCACTGAACCCTGGGTGAAATAAAGGAACTTTCCGGTGGAGGTTTGGAGCATATTCAATCCGCCGCCGTCGGTGCCTATCCAGATATTTCCGTTCCGGTCTTCGGCCAGGCAGTGAATGATATTGGCATTGAGGTATTGGCCGTTGGCCTCACCGGCAGAAAAGTGCGTAATGATTCCTGATTCGGGATCCAGCCTGTCGAGCCCTCCGGCATGGGTGCCAATCCACATCCGGTGACGACTGTCTTCAAAAAGCGACCACACATTGTTGTTGGCGATGCTGTTTTTTCCGGGTTCGTGTTTATAGTGTTTCCAGGTTTTTTTCGAAGGATTATAAACGGAAATGCCATCCGCCCAGGTCGAAATCCACCAGTTGCCTTTGTGATCTTCCCAGAAATCCAAAACATAATTGCCGCAAACGGTATTGGGATTTCCTTCTTCATGCCTGAAATGCGTGAAGGTTTTATTGTCGCGGTCAAAAATGTCAAACCCGCCACCGTCGGTACCAATGAACAGCTTGCCGTTGCGCAGTTCTTTGATGACGAGAACGTTGTTATGCGTAAGGCTGTTGGGGTCGGTGGTATGCTTGTAATGAGCAAACTTGTTATAGTCTTTGTTATAGAGATTCATTCCGCCGGAAAAAGTTCCGATCCACATATTTCCTTTATTGTCGCGGTAGGTGGTATATACTGAATTATTCGAGAGGCTGGTGTTGTCCATATCGTCGTGGCGATAGGAAAAGAAATCATCCGTACGATCATTGTAAATGCCCAATCCGCCATTTTCGGTTCCTACCCAGATTCTGCCCTCATCATCTTCTCCAATGGTATAAATGGCTCCGTCGGGCAGGCTTTTAGGATTGGCAGGGTTATTCTGATATCTTTTGAATGTGCCCGTTGCCGGCTGATAGAGATTGAGACCGGCGCCGTTGGTTCCTACCCAGATTTTTTTGTGGCTATCCTGGAAGAGTGAGTAAAGCAGATTGCTGCTGATGGTATTTTTGTCCTGAACGGATGAAACAAATACACGCATGGTATTTGTCTTCCTGTCGAGCATATGCAACCCGCCTTCGTAACAGGCGATCCAGATATTATGATCCGCATCTTCCATCAATGCGCGAACATTGTTATCAGCCAGTGCCTGCGGATCGGTTGGGCGATTGGCTTTTCCGGGTATATGCCGGATCACCTTTCCCGTTGCCGGATCAAACTGGTCGAGGCCATTGTCGGCGCTCCCCATCCATAAAAAGCCCTCATGGTCTTTGATGATGCATTCCAGCTGATCGCTGCAGATACTGGCCGGATTGGCTGGATTGTGACGAAAGGATTCAAATATTTCAGCATTGCGGTCGTACTTGTTCAGGCCTCCGCTCTTTGTGGCAACCCAGATATTTCCATCATTGTCTTCCGCGATCCCATTGATGAAATTGTCGGTTATACTCTTGCTGTTGCCGATCTGGTTGCGAAAGGAAGTAAACTTGTATCCGTCGTACTTGTTCAGTCCATCGCGGGTACCCATCCACATAAAACCGCGACTGTCCTGGATTACACAAAGAACATTGTTCTGAGAGAGACCGTCTGTAATATCGAGAATATCGAATTTGAGTTTCTGCGGCTGAGCAAAACACAGAACCGGAACCAGGGTCAGCAGGGTCAGTATGAGTCTTGTCCTTTGATTGAAGTTGCCCGACAATCGTATGGAAAAAGAGGAAGCCAGAAGGGTTTTTCCGGCGACCGGGTGATCTTCCGCAAAGTCAGCAGTGATATGTTTCCAAAGCCGGGTCGGGTTGTTCATAGGGACTAATAAAACTGGTTTAAATCAATTTGTTAACGGGGGGTGTGCACTAGTATTTTCATTGGGGAACGATCTCTCGCTACTTTAATAGAAAATACTTAGTCAATAGCTTGAATAATTCGACCCGTTTACCTGAAAATGCTCTCAGCGCTAGGGGTTTTTGTGTGAATGGCGAAAGGCAGGATGAAAATGCTCCAGGGTTTTACGCAAAAATTCCCGGTCGATATGGGTGTAAATTTCAGTAGTGGTGATGCTGGCATGGCCAAGCATTTCCTGAACGGCTCTCAGGTCGGCGCCACCCTCTATGAGATGGGTGGCGAAGGAATGCCTGAAACTGTGAGGTGAAATTGTTTTTTTTATGCCGGCTTTTCGCACGAGCTCTTTCAAGATCAGAAATACCATCACGCGCGACAGGCCCGATCCTCTGTTGTTGAGAAACACGGTGTCTTCATGACCGGGTTGTGCAGCAATATGAACTCTCGAGTACTGGCGGTATTGGTTCAGGAATTTGACAGCGGTTTTTCCAATGGGAACCAGGCGTTCTTTATCGCCCTTGCCGATCACCCTGATAAAACCCACATCGAGGTAAAGCTGCGATAATTTCAGGTTTACCAGTTCCGATACCCGAAGGCCACAGCTATACAGCGTTTCCAGAATGGCGCGGTTACGCGGGCCCTCGGTCTTGCTCATATCCACCTGGTTGATGATCTTTTCAATCTCTTCAAAACTCAACACATCGGGGAGGGCTCTTTTTAATTTGGGAGCTTCCAACAGTAGGGTAGGGTCGGTGCGTGAAATTTCTTCAGACTGGCAATACTTGTAAAACGACCGGATACCGGAAATGATGCGCGCCTGGGAGGTGTCCGAAATATCCAACCGCGCAATCCATTTGATGAATTGCTGCAGGTCTTTGAGGTCGATCTCTCCCGGCGATTTGCCCGGATTCTTTTCCTCCAGGAAGCTGGTCAGCTTGTCGACGTCCCTCAGATAGGCTTCGACAGAATGATTGGCCAGCGATTTTTCCAGCTGCAACCACGCTTTAAACCCTCTCTTATACACTTCCCACATTCGGTAATAGTTAGCTGTAAAAATACAATTCGCGACAAAAACCCGATATTCTGATTTTAAAAACGGAGGATAACTCTATCTTTTATGAGATGATTCGCCTTGTTTTGCTGATATTTGTGGTTTCACCCAGCAACCAAACGAATCGCAAGTATGAGCAAGCAAATCAACCTGGCTGCATTCCGAAGAAAGGTAAGTAAGACTAAAAAGGAGTTAAACCGTTTTCTCAAAAAAATTGAAAAAAATCCGCCCCGGGGCCTCGATAAAATAGCCGTGGAAGCCGATATTGAAGTCTGGAAGGAAACCGATTGCCTGGCTTGCGCCAATTGCTGCAAAACCATGTCTCCCACCTACACCGGCAAAGACGTAAAAAGGATCTCCGCCTTTTTGAAAATGCGCCCTTCTGAATTCCGGAAAAAATGGCTTCGCAAAGACAAAACGGGCGACTGGATGAACAAGACCGAACCCTGCCAGTTCCTTGATCTGAAAACAAATTATTGCTCCATTTATGAAGTAAGACCGCGCGATTGTGCCGGCTTTCCGCATCATACCAAACGACATACCAGCCAGTATATCCACGTTTTTCAACAAAACATCGAATACTGTCCGGCCACCTATAAATTGGTCGAGAAGCTGATCGAAAAAACCTCCCAGGTTGACCTTTCCAAAAAGCCTGCCATTAGCAGGAAGGCAATAAAACACTAATGTCTTCTATCATTCGAACATCCGGTTGTTGATGCCGGCTCAGCTGAACGCAGCAGATATCCAGTTGTATCCGGTTCCAGTGAGGGTATTCGGTCAGGAAGGCATCGATGGCACGCAACCACCTTTTGAGTTTTTTCAGCGTAACGGCCGTTTCAGGAAAGCCGTACCGGAGACTGCTCCGGGTTTTTACCTCTACAAAATGCAATACTCCGTTACGGCAGGCGATGATGTCAATTTCATCATATCCATGCCGCCAATTACAATGACAGATGTCAAATCCCCGTTCTTGTAACCAACGGCGGGCCAGTAATTCGCCGGTTTTGCCGGTCTGGTGGTGCTTTGCCATGACAAGTTTGTATAATTGCTTATTGAAAAGGAAATATGAAGAGCCAGTCAAATTTATATCGCCTGCAGGGAGTCTTACAGCACTATAACTGGGGAGGAACTGATTTTTTACCCAGTCTGTTAGGGGAAAAAAATCCAGAAGGGAAGCCCTTTGCCGAATATTGGATGGGTGCCCATCACAATGCGCCTTCCTTTGTTCTGGACAGCGAACAGCAGCCTATGCCACTCGATGAGTTTATCCGCCAGTCTCCAGCCGAGCGGTTGGGTAACCGGGTAAATGAGGCATTTGGCGGGCTTCCTTATCTTTTTAAAGTGCTCGATGTAAAGGATATGCTCTCCATACAGGTGCATCCCACTCTGGAAGCTGCCCGGCGTGAATTTGCGGCCGAACGGAAAAAAGGCATACCAATCCAGGCGCCGAACCGCAACTACAAAGACGACAATCATAAACCGGAGTTGATGGTGGCGCTGGGCGAATTCTGGCTGTTACACGGATTTAAAGAGCCAAACGCAATGGAACAGGTGCTGCAAACGGTACCTGAATTGAAATTCCTGTTGGATACCTGGAAAAATCAATCGTACCAGGGTGTGTATCGCCAGGTAATGGAAATGGATCAGCAGGAAGTGGACAATCGGCTGCAACCGCTGATCGACCGAATAGTTCCCTTGTATCATCAGCGGCAGTTATCCAAATCATCTGAAGATTTCTGGGCGGCCCGGGCCTTTGGTACATTTTGTAAGGAAGGGACCATTGACCGGGGTATATTCTCGATCTATCTTTTCAACCTGGTTCATCTGCAGAAGGGAGAGGCGATTTTCCAGGATGCTGGAATACTACACGCCTACCTGGAAGGGCAGAACCTGGAGATCATGGCCAACTCGGACAATGTGTTGAGGGGCGGTCTCACCAGCAAACATGTAGATGTTCCCGAACTGCTCAAGCACGTCCGATTCGTGCCTACGGTGCCAACGATCATCACACCCACTCCCGCCGGACCGGAAAAAGTGTTTGCAACGCCTGCAAAAGATTTTGAATTGAGAGAGCTGGAATTGAAGAAAGACGATAAGATTTCCCTTCAAACTTCAACAACCGATATTTTCCTCGTGTTCCGGGGCGAGGTAATTGCCCGATCGGGCGATGATTCCCTGGTGGTGGATCAGGGCGGCTGTTTCCTGTTGCCTGCCAACCAGTCTCTTGAGTTGAAGGCCCGCGTGCCGGCCCTCGTTTTTCATGCAACGGTGCCTTATTCACAGGACTGAATAATTTTTGGCTTTTAAAACAGGTGAATCAACTAAATTTGGCCCTCGAATGTAAACTTATGAAACTGAACAAAACCACTATCTGGTATCTCGTGATCCTGATCATTGCTGCGGCTCTTTATCGGGTCAGCCCGTTTCGAACTTTTGGATTTGCGCCTCACCTGACCTTGGCGCTTTTCGGCGGTGCAGTGGTGAAGGATCGCAAATGGGCATTTGCCCTTCCGCTTTTTTCCATGTTTCTATCCGACCTGTTTTACCAGGTGATGTTCCTGAACGGATGGTCTTCCATCCAGGGATTTTATAATGGGCAATGGTTAAACTACCTGGAAATAGCCAGCGTGGTGCTGATCGGCTTCCTGATGAAGAGAATTACCGTAAACAATATTTTCATTTATTCACTGATCGCTCCCACCTGGTTTTTCCTCCTCTCCAATTTTACGGTGTGGATAGGGGCACGATCCATTGAGCAATCATGGGCCGGATTGGTGAAAACATACGTGGACGGGTTGCCCTTTTATCGCGCCAGCCTGATGGGTTCACTGTTGTTCAGTACGCTGATTTTCGGAGCCTGGTACCTGTGGGTGAGAGACAGGCAAACTGTAAAAGCATAAGCAAATTTCTTTCATAGAAAAAGCCGCTCTGATCAGAGCGGCTTTTTTATTTTTCATTTTCCGATTCAAACACTTCATCAATCAGCAGGTGCTTTCCATCGGCAGCAGCGGTGGCGAGCTCATCACAACGGTTGTTATGCGGATTGTCGGCATGGCCTTTAACCCACACAAACCGAACCTGGTGTTTACTGGCCAGTTCGGCATATTCCAGCCAGAGATCCTTGTTTTTTTTCCCGCCTTTAAAATTGGTGCGGATCCAGTTCTTCAGCCATCCTTCCTGTACGGCTTTCACGATGTACTGGCTGTCTGAATAGATCACGATGGGGAGCCCGTCGCGGTTCAGTGCCTTCAGGCCTGCAATTACAGCCATCAATTCCATCCGGTTATTCGTTGTTCTGCGATATCCGGCAGACAATTCCTTTTCTTTGCCCTGCCACATCAATATGGTTCCGTATCCGCCCGGACCGGGATTGCCCCTGGAAGAGCCATCGGTATACATTACCAGTTCTTTTTTGATTGTTCCCAACTTGTCGATAGGTTTTATTGCCGGAATACCTGTCTGCTGATAACGGAACAGCCGGGAACCATAAAGAGATGGTCGATAAAGATCAGATCTCTCGAAGCAATGGCTTTGTTATCGAGCTTGAAATATTGCCGGATGATTTTAAATTTTCTTTTATCAGTGATTCGGTCGGTAGGTATCAGAATTCGATTGTGTGTAGACCTGGACAAACCTTTCCTGATCATCTCCGAACAATACATCGAATCGTCTGTCGACAGGTCGAAGCGAATATCGAAGGGCACTTGTTTGCGGTACTGGCTGTCCAGGTAAGCCAGGAAATCCCTTTTTTCGGATTCTGAAAGGTCGTAGCGGGCGATGCCGAAACCTTCGTTCTTATCAGGGTTGAAAAAACTGTCGACCGGCTCTTTCCTTACCTTGTCGGTGAGGTAGTGAAAATCGGGTTCTACATGATAAACGAAGATGCTGTCATGCTCCACTACGGCTATTCCTCCGTGCGAATAGGTTTTATCGTTCTTGTTGAAATTCTTTACCTGCTCACTTGAAAAATCGGTTCCCGTTCGCAGCAGCAGGTCTCCGCTTCGGATTATTTTCCGGGCTTCCCGGATCAATGAATCATTTTCTTTTCTGAACTGCGCCCGTTGTGTGACAATGTCAACCGACCCGTTCTCCGTTTCGGGATCAGTGCATCCGCCCGAAAAAATCGCCAGCAGGCACAAAAAACGAAAATATATGTTTTGCAAAACCTTCATTCCAATAATTCAGCGGGTATGAAAAAACAGTTGCCCGGCGTAACGGCAGCAAAAATAAAAAGAGGCTTTCCAATTTTAATGTAGAAAGCCTCTGCAAAATAAGTTGAAAAAAATTACTTGCTGATGAATTCGAACTTGTCGATTCCGATCATATCTCCGTTTATGCTGATATCGTCGACCATATACCGGAAGGCTACCCGTACTGAGGTGAGAGAGGCGGGAAGACCGGTAAAGGTGAGCGTATATTTAGTCCAGGCATCGGGATAATCCATCTGGTAATCTGGATTGATGTCGAGCAGGAGGTTGGTAAAATCTCCAAATTCTTTGGAAGAACTTCCCACATTGGCGCTTTGATTGGTGTAGTTGGCCCTAACCTGCAGGCGTTCGGGATAGAGTCCGGTTGAGCGCGTATAGAAACTGATCTGGTCGCCGTTTTTGGCGGGCATGGGTGGTGTCAGCAACCAGCAGCTGATTTCACCTCCGTCGCCGGTAGCGGCCAGGTCGCAACTGATGAATTCATTGGGACTGTAAACAGCAGAATAGGCGGTGAAGCCCACAATTTCGTTGCCTAGTTTGCCCCCCAGTTCATACTTACCCTGTCTCCAGGCTTTTCCTCCGATGGGGTTGCTTCTGTTGGTGATCACCCAGCCTTTGGCCGACAGGTTACTTACCGTATCAAACTCTTCGGTAAATGATTTCTGGACCACGGCGGGGCGGTTGATGGTTTCTGCTTTATAATCCTTTTCACAGGAAACAACGCCTACTACGATGGCTGAAAGTACTGTTAAGGAAAGGACCCATTTTTTATTCATAACCTCTTATTTAGAAGGAAGGGGATTATTTTTTACTGGTATACACTACCTGATCGATGGCGACGGCACTTCCATTGCCATTGGATCCGCCATCGAGGGTATAATAACGGAAAGCGAATCTTCCTCTGGTGGGTTTACTCAATCCACCAACCGTTACCTGGAAGCGTGTCCATTTTGCGGGATAAGCCAGGGGATCGAGCAGGCTCGCCATACTATGTGCCAGGCGGTAGTCCCAGTACTTGGCGCCGGCATCGTAGGTAGGACCGTTGATGGAAAGCAATAGTTCAAAGTCGCCCCGATCCGTAGCCAGGTTGTAATTGGAACTGGTAGGATCATTGGCAACGCCAACATTGGTTCCCTCATTTTTACGATTGATGCAAACTTCAAGATTGTTGCCGTAGTCGGTCGAATCGCCCGCTACAAAAGCGCTGGGTAATAACTGGGCGCGGGTATAGAAACTGATGACGTCGCCATTTTGCATAGTCACCACCGGTGAAATCAGCCAGTTGCTGATCACATCATCGGTTCCGCTGGTAGAGGTATAATCTGCGGCGATAAATCCGGCGTAAGTTCCATTGGAAGAATAAGGTTCGAAGATGGGAAGAGGGGCGCCTCCCTGGGTCCAGATGCCACTGCCTTTCGGGTTGCTGTTGTTGACAGGTACCCAGCCTCTTTCGTATGCTTTTGCAACGGTATCAAATTCTTCCACGAAAGACTGATCAGGAATAGGAGGAGGGAGCAGGGAGTTCGGATCATCCTTTTTACAGGCACCGAGTAAGAACACTACCACGCCAACAGACAATAAAATCTTGCCCAGAGTAGAATTTCTCATAATGCGCTTGTTAGTTAGGTGAATTGGTATCATGAAAATAAGGTTTTTTGATAAACCCACAAAACGGTTCCCTGCTGTAAAACAGGGTATGGGCTGCCCGCCAGCAGCCTTGTTCTTATTGGGAAGAATTATTTTGCCCGCCCACTCAAATATACCCGGAAACCATGAGCTCAGACCTGGAACACGCCGGTAGCAAATGAGGGCATTATCGGGTTGTGATTGGCGGCCCCGATGGCCTGGGAAATGATCATCCTGGTGTCGGCAGGGTCAATAATTCCGTCTGTCCAGAGGCGTGCCGCCGCATAATAGGGGGTAGTCTGTTTTTCGTATTTACCCTTTATCTCTTCCAGCAGCTTTTTTTCCTCTTCGGCAGGCACCTCTTTGCCTTTCGATTTCATAGCGGCTACTTGTATCTGTAATAGTGTTTTGGCGGCCTGGTCGCCACCCATCACCGCTATTTTGGCCGTAGGCCAGCTGAAGATAAACCGGGGATCATAGGCCTTCCCGCACATGGCATAATTTCCGGCGCCAAACGAGTTGCCGGTCATAAAGGTGATTTTAGGCACCACCGAATTGGCTACGGCATTCACCATCTTTGCACCGTCTTTTATGATGCCGGAATGTTCGCTGCGGCTACCCACCATGAAACCGGTTACATCCTGAAGAAATACCAACGGAATTTTTTTCTGATTGCAGTTTAAGATGAAGCGGGCAGCCTTGTCGGCCGAATCGTTGTATATAACGCCTCCCATCTGCATCTCTCCCTTTTTACTCTTAACGATCTTTCTCTGATTGGCCACAATGCCGACCGCCCAGCCCTCTACTCTCGCATACCCGCAAACGATAGTCTTGCCGTATTCCTGCTTGAAGCCTTCAAAACTGCCGGCATCTACCAGCCTTTCAATGATCTCCATGACGTCGTACGGCTTGCCATCCGAAGGGAAAATGCCATATAGCTCGGAGGGGTCTTTGGCAGGTGCAACCGGTGAGATGCGATGAAATCCGGCAACCTGTTTTTGGCCCATCATCGAGAAAATATGTTTGATATGATCCATGCATTCCTGCTCTGTTTTGAAACGATAGTCGGCAATGCCACTGATTTCTGTATGCGTAACCGCCCCACCTAATGTTTCCGCATCTATATCCTCGCCAATAGCGGCCTTTACCAGGTAAGGGCCGGCCAGAAAGATCGATCCGTTTCCTTCCACCATCAGGGTTTCATCGCTCATGATGGGGAGATAGGCGCCTCCGGCAACACAGGCCCCCATCACTGCGGCAATCTGGGTGATGCCCATGGCGCTCATCCGGGCATTGTTGCGGAAAATGCGGCCAAAATGTTCTTTGTCAGGGAAAATTTCATCCTGCATGGGAAGAAAAACACCGGCGCTGTCTACCAGGTACACGATCGGCAAATGATTTTCCATGGCAATTTCCTGCAGGCGAAGATTTTTTTTGCCGGTAACCGGAAACCAGGCCCCGGCCTTCACGGTCTGATCATTGGCCACGATCACACACTGCCTTCCGCTGATATAACCCACTCCACCAACGGTACCGCCGGCAGGGCAGCCACCCTGTTCTTCATACATCTCAAAACCGGCAAAAGCGCCTATTTCAATAAAGGGCTGATCCTTGTCTCTCAAATACTCGATCCTCTCCCTGGCGGTGAGTTTATTTTTCTCTCTCTGCTTCTCAATTGATTTTTTGCCGCCTCCTTCATAGATCTTTTCCAACCGCCTGCGTACTTCGCCCAGCGACATTTTCATCCGGTCATCGTTTCTGTTGAACTCGATATTCATATGGCTTCGAACTTTGATGCAAAGTAATTGTAAAAGTGAATATTTGAAGATGAGATTTTACTATTTTTAAGCTCATGTCTAAACGTTGGATTCAGTGGGCGATTCCGGTTTCACTGGTAGTGGCCATTAAAATCTTTTCCCTTTTCCCGGATGCTGTTGAGCGTTATTACAGCAACGGTTTTTACATTTTCATTTCCTCTGTTCAACGTTTTTTGTTCGGATGGATTCCATTTAGCGTGGGCGACCTTGTATACGCGGCTGCTGTACTTTATCTGGTCTTCGGACTGTTCCTATTTTTAAAAAAGATATTCACCCGCAAAGCCGGAAAACAATACCTGCTTGGTAAACTCCGGCTGGTAACCCTGGTTTTGTTGTGGGTATACATCAGTTTCAACCTGCTTTGGGGACTGAACTATAATCGGAGAGGCATCAGCTACCAGATGAAATGGCCGAAGACGGATTCTGCCATTGCCGTAAACGGAGAAGAATTGCATTCATTGATGCGTGTACTGGCGTTGCGGCTAAACGCTACCGACTCGTTGTCGCGGATATTGCGGGATTCTCTGCATTCCGGCACTTATGTTTTTTCGGAAGCAGGAAAGGCATACGGCCAAACGAGTTCCCGGTTTCCGTTCCTTGCCTACCGGCCGGCTTCAATCAAGTCTTCGTTGTTTGGTTTTTGGGGAAATTACCTGGGCTATACGGGGTACTACAACCCATTTACCGGCGAAGCGCAGGTAAATACTGCCGTGCCGTTGTTTATTCAACCTTATACCAGTTGTCATGAAATAGGTCACCAGCTCGGGTATGCCAAAGAAAATGAAGCCAATTTTGCCGGATATCTATCCGCTAAAGCTTCCACAAACCCGGCATTTCTTTACTCAGTTTATTTTGATCTGTATACGTACGGAAGGCCCTACCTTTATTTCACCGATTCGCTTGCGCTCAGGCGTACCGACAGCCTGCTGCGACCAGGAATAAGAGAAGATTTCCGGGAATTGAAGAAATTTTACCTGGCCCATAGCAATCCGGTAGAGATGATCATCGACAAGGCCTACGGCCAATACCTGAAGGCCAATGAACAGCCTGCCGGAAAAATCACCTACGGACAGGTTATCCTCTGGTTACTGAGTTATTACCGGGAATATGGCCCGGAAGCCATTTGAGCCCTCCTCCGCCGAAGCTGGCATATCAAATGCTATCTATTTTTCGATTAAATGAACCCGCCTTGCCGGGCAATTGTTAAAAAAGAAACAGCATTTTCATGAAACTGATCATTTCCCTGTTGATTCCGCTTGCCGTCGGCTTTACTGCCGGTCTCTTTACCCGCCCGGAAATTGAAACCTGGTATGCCGCCCTGAACAAACCCTGGTTCAATCCGCCCAAATGGATTTTCGCGCCGGTATGGACTACTCTCTATGTTTTGATGGGTATCGCCCTCTGGCTGGTTTGGAAATCTGAAGTGGCCGGAAACATAAAAAGAATGGCGATATCCCTGTTTGCGATCCAACTGCTGTTGAATTTCTTCTGGTCATTGATTTTTTTCAATCAACACCAGTTGGGATGGGCTTTTGCAGAACTCACCGTGTTATGGATATTCATCCTCGCTACTATATTCGCTTTCGGCAGAATCAGTTCAACGGCTGCCTGGCTGATGGTTCCTTATATCTGCTGGACCAGCTTCGCGGGTATTTTAAACTTCACGGTATGGAAGCTGAATTAGGGGAGCGATAGATCAGAATTTGTTCTTCCACATCATGCTTTCTACCGGCTTATTGATTTGTCCACTGTATTTGGCGTCTTTTTTCTGATTGTATTTGACTTCAATCTCGCCTTCCACAGGGAAATAGATCAACTGACCAACGGGCATGCCTTTATAGACTTTTACCGGTTGTTTAACCGATATTTCCAGCGTCCAGTGGCCACAGAACCCAACATCACCTTTACCGGCGGTAGCATGGATATCAATTCCCAGGCGGCCGGTAGATGATTTTCCTTCCAGAAAAGGCACATGGGCATGTGTTTCGGTGTATTCGTCTGTAACACCCAGGTAAAAAATATGCGGGTAAAGTACAAACCCTTCTTCCGGGATCTCGAAGTATTCGATCTCGTTGTGTTTTTTTGCGTCCAGAATATGCTCCCGGTAGGTGGCCAGCCATTTTCCGAGGTGTACGTCATAACTGTTACTGCCCAGGCATTCACGGCGATATGGCTCGATCACAATCGACTTTTTCTCTATTTCTTCCAGTATGCGTTTATCACTCAGGATCATAAGCTGTAATTTATACTGATCGGGTTCTCTATCTTTACACCATCAGGTGCGGCAAAATAATTGCGTTTTTTTAATATATGCCTATATTTTATCAACATAATATCGACGCTCATACCCGCTTGGGAATTTGGAGAATTGAGGAAGAAGAAAACTTCTTCCTGGAAAATGTTCCTCTCAAAAGGAATGTCACTCATCCTTACAAACGGCTCCAGCACCTGGCCGGACGGTTCCTGCTGCCGACATTATTCAACGATTTTCCATTGGAAGAAATAGAAATCGCAGACACGCGAAAGCCATATATACCCGGTGAACGCTACCATTTCTCTATCTCACATTGCGGAAATTTTGCGGCAGCTGTTTCAAGCCCGGTTAACAGGGTAGGGGTAGATATTGAACTGGTTACTCCCAGAATGTACGACATATCATCGAAATTTCTCAATGCAGAAGAACAACATTTTCTTCGTGAATGGGAGTCGATTACCCAGGTACACCTGCAATTGATCACGGTTTTATGGAGTGCCAAGGAATCGATCTACAAATGGTATGGCGCGGGTCAGATGGATTTTAAAAGACACATGTATCTGAATGGGCCCATCGTTTTTGATTCAAGCGAATGGATTACCCTGCCGTTCCTGTTCGACAAAGGGGAAACAATACCCATGACTGTTCATGCAAGAATATTCGACCCCCTGGTATTGGCCTATGTGGTTACTCACCGGCCCATTGATCAATGAGCCATGTCGTCGTCGGGTTCTTCACCGGTTCCATCCAATAGCGGGATATCATTTACCGAAGCGCCGGCAATTCCTTTGACCGAACCGTAGAGGCCGGAGGTGCTGATCAAAACTTTATCGAGTTGTTTTTCCCTTTCTTTCCAGATCTTTTCCATTTGAACCCTTTCTTTTGAGATGGAGTTCTTCATAGCCATAAACCCTTCTACGATGGCTTCGATTTGCTGCCTGAATTCATTTCCCGTAAGGTAGTTGTACAGCAATTGCATTTTCTCCCCTTTGTTCTCTTCCGATTTCCTGGCTTCGGCCACTTTGATGATGGCAGCCCTGATGATGCTGGCCACGCTGCTGATTTCCTGGTAGGAGCAGATCCAGATGCCGTCGCGTTCGCCAAACCGGGTCATGTCTTTGGGAAAAGCCTGCGTTACCAGGATGGCAACGTCGGCCCCGCTGCTTCGCATATCGGTTTTCAGTTTTTCCAGCCAGCCATTGCTCCAGTTTTTGGTTCGCTTGCTTTCATAGATGATCTTGCCACATTCTTTGCCGGCGGCACTACGCACCAGCTGCACACAATCGGCGCCTTCCACACCTTTGCCCACCTCCTCGATCAGATCGAAGGGAAAAAACTCGCGGAGTGTTTCCTCGAGGATCAATTCCTGCACTTCGCCCTGCGTTTGAGTAGAACCCTGCTCGGCTTTCCGCCGCATTTCTTCTGCCAGTTTTTTCTGGTCTTCCAGTTGTTTTTCCATTTCCCGCAGTTTGAGCTGGAACTCCGTTTCGCGCTGGGCAATTTTTTGTTCTTCCAGCTTGCGTATTTCCTCGGTCAGCTTACTCCGTTCCTCCTGCAGTTTTCGCTGTACTGACAGTTCCAATTCTGCTTCGCGGGTCTTAATTTCCTGCTCTTTCTGGAGAAATTCCAGCTCTTTCTGGCGCGACTGTTTCAATTTCTCTTCATTATCGCGGTTGTTTTGTTCCAGCAAACGAAGCTTGTTTTCGTAGTCGCCGGATATCGACTTGCGGAGGGTTGATTCCAGCTCCTGCTGGGCCTTCTTTTTTTCCTCCAGCAACTGCTGGTCAAATTCGGTCTGCTTTTTCTTTTGCCAATCCACCATCTGCGAACGCAGTTTTTTCTCCACTTCCTCCCGGATGATCTCATTAGGCTCAAACTGGGTTCCGCAATTAGGACAGGTGATCGTAGTTGCCATTCTCACATTTTTTGCAAGTTTACAAAATACCCGTTAAGTACAGGCAACCGATTGCGGGGAGTAGTCATCTTTCGTTCAGCAGGCAGGAGCTCCACTCAAAAAAAAAAATTAAAACGGAAACGATAAATTCAGGAAATTAGGGTCAGTAAATTCTCATCCGCTATCACCAATAAAAACATTGTTTATATGCAAAAATCGCGCAGGGACTTTCTTAGAAACAGTGCCGCTTTCCTGGCAGCTGCCACGTTTATCCATAAAGATATGTTTGCCGCCACCACCAAAGGCAAGCAGCTGGTGGGTGTTCAGTTATATTCCGTCAGAAACGAAATGACCAAAGACCCCCTGGGCACCCTGAAGCAAATAGCTTCCTTTGGTTACAAGCATGTAGAGCATGCCAATTACATCAATAGAAAATTTTATGGGTATACGGCCGCTGAATTCAGGAAGGTATTGGATGATTTGGGCTTGAAAATGCCCAGTGGTCATACGGTCATGGGAAAACAGCATTGGGATGCCGACAAAAAGGAGTTTACCGATGCCTGGAAATACACAGTGGAAGACGCCGCCACAGTGGGTCAGGAAATAGTGATCAGCCCCTGGCTGGATGCGAGCCTTCGCAAGACGTATGATGATATTCTTCGTTATATGGAGGTGTTCAACAAGAGTGGTGAATTATGCAAAAAATCGGGAATGAGATTCGGTTATCATAACCATGATTTCGAATTCAGCCAGCAGCTGGAAGGACAATCGGTTTACGATATCATCCTGAAAAATACCGATCCCAACCTGGTCGTTCAGCAGCTCGATATCGGAAACCTGTACAACGGAGGAGCCAAAGCAATCGATATCGTCAAAAAATGGCCCGGCCGCTTCGAATCCATGCACGTGAAAGATGAAATTCTGTCTACTGCTACCGGTGCCGGCCACGAAAAATACGAAAGCACGGTGCTCGGCAAGGGAATTGTGGGTGTAAAAGAAGTGATCGACCTCGGTAAAAAATCAGGAGGAACCGTTCATTTCATCATCGAACAGGAATCTTACCAGGGCCAATCACCCCTCGATGCCGTAAAAGATGATCTTGCGATCATGAAAGGCTGGGGTTACTAAAAATATAACACATAACAAAAAAGGGATAGTGACCATCACTATCCCTTTTCTATTTTCTGTGTCCTCAGCGTTAATCTGTGCCCTAAAAGCCCCAATCCATTACCCTTCTCAGGTATTGTTTGTTCTGTATGATCCAGGTTACTTCATAACTTTCTTTGGCATCTCTGCTAAGCAGGTAGATATAAATATTGTTTCCGTCTGCTGAATAGAAAACACCATTGGCGGTTCTTTCCGTACCTGCTTTATCGCGATAGGAGAAATGCATATCGTACAGATCGGCATAAGCCTGTGGAGGAATGGCGATGGTATCCTTGCCCACTTTTACAATTACACTACGGATCGCTGTTTCCGGCATTTTCCAGTAACATCCATAATAAGGCTTGCCATTGATCTTCAGAATATGATCTTCCATTTTCTGAAATTTCTTTCCTTCCTCTTTGAAGGGCTCCAGTGTAACAGAGACTTCGATCTCTGCCGACTTGAACTGCATGAAATCTTCCCGGTAGGTGGAAGGAGAGATCTTTTTAAGTGGTTTTTTGTTCAGGCTTTCCTCAATGCCTCCGATGGAAAATGACCCCAGGTCGGCTCTTAATGCCTTATCGGATAATTTGGAAAAACTTTCTTTTTTGGTACGGTAATCCGGGTAATCTTCCGGCTTCTGGGCTAATGAAGAGAAGGAAAGGCCCAGCAGCAGGCACAGAACCATTGTTTTTAAGGATATCAGTCTTCCTAACATTCGTTATTATTTTGGATGAAATTAAAAAAACTGAGTCACATATTGAATAAACCAATAGCCTTTTAAAGAAATGTTCGCATTTTACCTTATAAGAACAATGATGGTTTAATTTAGCGGCTTCAAAACGATACTGGTGAACATGAAGGAATTACTCCGGCAATTGGCAGGCACGCTCGAAGGTGATTTGTTTTATGACGACAAGATGCGCATTCTTTATGCCACCGACGCTTCGGCTTATCGCGAATGGCCCCTGGCGGTTGCGATACCCCGTACGGAACAGGATATCAGGAAACTCATTCAATTCGCGGCGACCAATCAAACTTCTCTTATTCCCCGTGCTGCCGGCACTTCACTGGCGGGCCAGGTGGTGGGCAATGGAATAGTGGTAGATGTGTCCAGGCATTTCACAAATATTCTTGAATTGAATAAAGAAGAAGGATGGGTAAGAGTGCAGCCCGGAGTAATCCGTGACGAACTGAATATGTTTCTGAAACCACACGGGCTTTTTTTCGGGCCCGAAACATCCACGGCCAACAGGGCAATGATTGGCGGAATGGTAGGGAACAACAGTTGCGGATCGAACTCCGTGGTATACCGGAGCACCAGAGAACATTTGCTGGAAGTGAAAGCTTTGCTTGCCGACGGATCGGAGGCTGTTTTTCATTCCATGGGTATAGAGGAGTTTCATGAGCATTGCGACAAAACAAACCTGGAAGGCAGGATATACCAGTCAGTCCGTAAATTATTGAGCGACTATCAGAACCAGGAAGAGATCAGGCGTGAATTTCCCAAGAAATCAGTGGAGAGGAGAAATACGGGCTATGCGATTGACCTGCTGGTGGAGATGGCACCTTTTACCGCCGGTGGGCCCGACTTTAATTTTTGTTCACTCATCGCCGGTTCGGAAGGTACGCTGGCATTTCTCACCGAAATAAAGCTGAACGTTGTACCGCTGCCGCCAAAGGAAACCGGCCTGCTCTGTGTACATTTTCATTCCATAGATGAGTCGTTGCGGGCTAACCTGGTGGCCCTTCAATTCCAGGTCAGCGCCAGCGAACTGATCGACCACTATATTCTCGAATGCACCAGGAATAATATCGAGCAGCAAAAGAACCGGTTTTTTGTTCAGGGCGATCCGGGGGCGATACTCGTTATTGAATTTGCCCGGAATACAAAAGAGGAAGTACTGGAGGCGGCCAGGCAATGCGAACAAGCCATGCGTGCCGCCGGGCTCGGATACCATTTCCCGCTACTGACGGGTGCTGATACCAAAAAAATATGGACCCTCCGCAAGGCAGGCCTGGGGTTACTGGGCAATCTTCCGGGAGATGAAAAGGCAGTGGCAGTGATCGAAGATACTTCGGTAGATGTGCAGGACTTACCGGCGTATATACGCGACTTCAATGAGATACTGAAAAAATATGATCTCTATTCGGTGCATTATGCTCATGCCGGCTCCGGAGAAATTCACCTGCGGCCGATCCTTAACCTGAAAACCGAAGAAGGTAACCGGTTGTTCAGAACCATTGCGGAAGAGATCGCCACGCTGGTAAAAAAATACCAGGGGTCGCTCAGCGGCGAACACGGAGACGGCAGATTGCGGGGTGAATTCATTCCCCAGATGATCGGGCGCAAGAACTATGAACTTCTGAAACAGATCAAGCAAACCTGGGATCCGCATCTTATTTTCAACCCGGGTAAGATTGTGGATACGCCTCCGATGAATACGCAGTTGCGCTATACTCCCGGACAAACCACTCCACCCTTTGAAACCATCTTTCGGTTTCACAACCAGGATATCCTTCAACATGCCGAGCAATGCAACGGGAGCGGAGATTGCCGCAAAACAGCCCTGAGCGGGGGAACCATGTGCCCCTCTTATATGGCTACCCGAAACGAAAAAGACACCACCCGCGCCCGGGCCAACATACTACGTGAATTCCTGACTCACTCAAACAAGAAGAACCGTTTCGATCATCCAGAGATCTATGAAGTGATGGATCTTTGCCTGAGCTGCAAGGGATGTAAGTCTGAATGTCCCAGCAACGTGGATGTAGCCAAACTGAAGGCGGAATTCATGCAGCACTATTATGATGAACACGGCGTTCCGTTCCGGTCGAAACTGATCGCCAATTTTACAGCTTCAGCCAGGCTGGGTTCTGTTTGGCCCGCTGCGTATAATTTTTTTACCCGTTTGCCCTTGACTGCCGGCCTGATCAAGTCAATATCGGGATTTGCAAAGGAGAGAAGCCTGCCGGCGCTCAACAAAATGACCTTGCAAAAATGGTTCAGGGCCGGCCGAAATAAATTGAAACCATCGATCGGGAAAGTTTACCTTTTCTGCGATGAGTTTACCAACTACAATGATGGGGAAGTAGGCATGGCCGCCGTTAAGTTGCTGGAAAAATTAGGATATGAGGTAGAGATCCCTCAGCACCTCGAGAGCGGAAGAACCTGGCTGTCGAAGGGGTTGCTGCGAAAAGCGAAAGCGATCGCTACGGAAAACATCAGGAGCCTCTCACCGCTGATCCACGATCAGGCTCCCCTGGTAGGATTGGAGCCGTCGGCTATCCTGACTTTCCGGGATGAATATATTGATCTGGCACCGGATGATTGGCTGGAGCAGGCAAGAAACCTGGCCAGGCATGTATTTACCATTGAAGAATTTCTTGCACGTGAAATTAAATCGGGAAAGATCAGCGCTTCCTTGTTTACCAAAGAAAGCCGTCACATAAAATTACACGGGCATTGTCAGCAAAAGGCGCTCTCTTCCCTGCAGCCTTCTGTCGACCTGCTGTCACTACCTGAGAACTATACGGTAGAGATCATTCCTTCCGGTTGTTGCGGCATGGCAGGCAGTTTCGGTTACGAAAAAGAACACTATTCGCTGTCAATGGCTATCGGCGAACTGGTACTGTTCCCTGCTGTCAGAAAAGCGGAGGCTTCTACCTTACTGGCCGCAGCAGGTACCAGTTGCAGGCACCAGATCAAGGACGGCACCGGCCGTTCGGCCAGGCACCCGGTCGAAATATTGTATGATGCACTGGCGGTTTAACGGCTACCCTTTGTAACCAGCGTTCCGGAGTAACCAATGGGCTGACGATTGCTGCTGATGATATTAAGGGAAGCATTCCCGTTTTCCGATACATACAAAGACAGTTGCCGGGGATCGGCGCGATCCACTAGCTTGATGTTGATTGTCCATCCTCCGTTAAAGGAGCCGGCGTGGGAGTGGGAGCGGATCCAGGTATATTGGAGGCTTTGTTGCCGGGGCAAGTCGCTGAGGGTACTTTTTTTGTTTCGCCAAAAAAAGTACCACAAAAAAAGGCGAACGGAAACCGATGTACAGCCCGGTTTCCGTGGCCTAAAGCCCAGCTTCGATTCTTCGGTGGTGAACAGCTGTAGAATAAAGCCGGGCAGTTATTTAGCGACCTGCAAAGATTTAACCCGGACAACAGTGTTTGATAAAATTGGCTGTTAAGCCTCCTTATTTATTAAATAGCATTCCAAAGAACATCTTCATATCGTTCCAGGAAGCGGTATCCGCTTTGGCATTGTAAGCAATGGGTATTTTGAATTTCTCGCCGAGCATTGTGGCGTCTGGATTGGTGAATGCATGCATCGCGCTGTCGTACCCCTTGAAAGTGTAATTCGCCTGGATAGAATCCATCTGCTTTTTGAAGGCGGTTGCTTCTTTTGCCGGAACAAACGGATCTGCATTGCCATGGCAAACCAGTATGGCCGTTTTGAGCAATTCTTTTTTAGCGGGTACACCTATCAGGCTGCCGTGAAAGCTGACCACTCCTTTGAGTTCGTCGCCCAAACGGGCAGTATTCAGCAAAATACCTCCGCCAAAGCAATAACCTACTGCGGCGATATTATTCTGATCTACCTGGCTGTAGGTTTTCACTTTCGCAATGGCGGCATCGATGCGTGCCTTTGCTTTTTCAGGATGCATATAAAACGGGGTGGCGAGTGCCTGGGCGTCTTTGGGGTTGTCGGCAGTTTTGCCGTTACCATACACATCTACTGCCATCGCCACATATCCCAGCGCGGCCAGTTCACGGGCTCTCTTTCTGGCATATTCGTTCAATCCCCACCATTCGGGAATTACCAGCACGGCCGGTCGTTTATCCTTGTTGTTTTCATCATACACCACATACCCGTTCATGGTGGCGCTATCGCCCGTGAAAGTGACGTTGTCTTCTTTCCAGGAAGGAGTGGCAGTTGCAGAAGCTGCGGTTTGACTGGTATCTGTAGAAGAGGTATTGCTTCCTTCGTTATTATTGCAGGCAGACAGGATGCTCAACGCAAGTACTGCCGGTAACAGGTTAATTCTGGACATAGCGTGTTGATTTTTTTTGAAGTAACAAAGTTCACCTCGCAAAGTTCGGAATTCAAACGTGGTTAATAATTATTTTCCTGTTGCCTTTTATTTCTTTCCTCCCGGGTTTGTTCGGTTTGCTCAAAGGCACCGGCCGAGCCATCGGAAGAATGGGGATCCAATTGCTCATCCTGCTGATCTTCCTTTTGGAAAGTGCCTGCTGTTTTGTGTTCGTTTACCGATTCAGGCCGGATCAACTCTTCCCTGGCCGGAGCGTGAGGAAAACCTTTGAAGTCTTCATCAATCCTGGGGTCAGGGCTTTTGGCCACTTCCTCTTTCTGGCGCAGGGCTTTCGCCGGCGGCTTTTGATTGTGGTCGTTACGGGGAATATTTTTTTTCGCCATCTTTTTTTAGACAACTGTAAAAAAACAATGCCAGCCGGCTTCGACAACTGAAGAACGATTCAGATACAGCGAATTGCAATTCCTCCGCCAATTTCACAATTCATCCCGTGAGCCCTTATGAACCTTTGCGACAGGAGATAAATTGCATCCCATAAAACCTGATCCATCAATGAAAAGTTTATTTGTTTCGCTGGCAATTTTATTATCGCTTGTTTGCGTGGGATGTGAAAAGAACAGTCAGGATTCCGCCGAAAGCCCGGCTGCTACCGAAGTTCCTGCGGGTTTACGCGGTACCTGGATGTATGGATTTTTTTCCCTGACAGAATACTGGTCGCAGAATCCTTCCGATTACATCGGGAACGGCTTCGAAATGGCTATCGCTTTTAAGTTTGAAGCCAACGGCAATTTCACCCAGTATTTTACCTCCAGCTATGTCAGCGGCGGGATCAGAACCTATATGCAATCGGTCAGTAAAGGCACGATAGTGGTGAATGAAAACACACACACGTTTACGACCTATACCAAAACAGCTCATTACAAGAGCACCCGAAACGGTCAGACCGTGGAGGAGCGCGATCTTGCTAAATCGGAGCTCAGCGGCCCAACAAGTTATTTCTACGAATACAGCACAGAAACCAATGGTACCAAATCCATTCAATTGAAGATGCAGGGAACTTCCAGTCCGCTGCCCTTCCTACAAAAGCTTTAAGAGTCTCTTGTGTATCCAGTTGTGTTGAAAAAGAAGGTGGGTGGCAGCCCACCTTTCTTTATTTCAGCACCTTATCCGTTCAGAGAGCCAGCTGCTTGGGGGGCAGGGCAGGTTGTTGTACGCGCAAGTGGAAAAAATAGGAAACCGCCAGCAGCACCAGGAACACCAGGGGCATGGTTACCGGGCTGTGGGTGGCAACATGCGTCCAGATAGCCCCGATCAGTGTAAAAGTAAATCCCGCATAGGCCCATTCTTTCAAGCGCGCCGACCAGGGATTTACCAGCACCAGTGCTCCTGCCAGCTTTGCCAGCCCCAATAATGGAATGACATAGGAGGGATAGCCAAGGTATTTGAAACCTTCGGTCAATGTAGTGTCTTTGCTCAGATACAGGTAGGCACTGTACAGGAAGAAAAGTGCCAGCACTCCGGTAAATACCCAGTAAAGAATTTTGTCTCTTTTCATGTTGAAAAATTTTGCCAAAGCTATCTCCAACCAGGTATATTATGGTAACCAGTTCCCTTGTAGAAACCGGTATACAAAAGGGTATCGGTATTATAAAATATACCGGCTTTCACCCTAATTTTGCAGGATGGAAGAACTAATGGATAAAAGAAAATGCCCCTTGCATCATAGTGCAGGTGAATGCAGTAAGAGGCTGCTGCCGGTTAAGGATGCGCTCGATATACTCAGCGGGAAATGGAAGCTGCCGATCATCATGTCCCTCACATTCGGGAAAAAAAGATTCAAGCAAATGCAGCGGGAGATTCCGGGAATTACGCCGAAAATGCTGTCCAAAGAATTGAAAGACCTCGAGATCAATGAGCTGGTCGAGAGGAAAGTGTACGATACCTCTCCGGTGATGGTAGAATACGAATTGAGTATCTACGGCCGCACGCTGAAACCCCTGATCAATGAACTGCATAACTGGGGGGCCAAACACCGCAAACGGATCCTGAAACAGGTAGCTCTCGAAACCGAATAAAGCTTCGCAAGAATCGGGTTGCCCGGATTGTCGCCTGACCTGAATTTTGAGTGAAAATTCGGATATGAACAACGTTTGCGACAAGCTGAAGAATACAGACTGGTCACTGATCAGGCAGTCGATGGACCAGTCGGGTTATGGCCTGTTGCCAGGCATTCTGTCAAGCGATCAGTGCGACTGGCTTTCTAAAAATTATCATACGGATCACTGGTATCGCAAAACGATACAAATGGAACGATATCGTTTCGGAAAGGGACAATACCGCTATTTCACATACCCTTTACCCGCAGTTTTGCAGGAGCTTCGTGAACAGCTATATCCTTTTTTATCTCCCATCGCCAATAATTGGATGGAGCAGTTGGGAAAGGAACAACGGTTTCCGGCACATCAGGAAGAACTGTTGAAACAATGCCGGGAGGCGGGGCAAGACAAACCCACCCCGTTGATTCTTCAATATGGAGAAGGAGGATATAATACCCTGCACCAGGATTTATACGGCGATGTTTTCTTCCCTATCCAGGCAGTATTATTTCTTAACCAGGCGGGAAAGGATTACGAGGGTGGCGAGTTTGTACTGGTAGAGCAGGTTCCGCGCGCGCAATCAAAAGCATCTGTGTTGCGCCCCAACAAGGGAGATATGCTGCTGTTTACCACCCAATACCGGCCTGTTAAAGGCAGCAGGGGATTTTACCGGGTGAACATAAAACATGGGGTGAGCAGGGTAGCAAGCGGTGAGCGTTACACCCTGGGAATAATTTTTCATGATGCTCAATCCTGAACCTGATGCTCGAACATCATAAAATTCTCATGCAACAAACAAACGGGGCGAAATATCTGCGTTCGCTGATCAGAAAGGGGGCCGTTTCGATGGCAGGCAACCGCAAACTGCTGATCTATGGATTGCTGAACTGCAGGTCGGGTAAAAGAATGAATCCTCCAAACCGGGTATTTTTTGCCAGCGAAGAAGAAGCCAGAGCCAGTGGATACCGCCCTTGTGGGCATTGCATGAAAAAAGCATTTCTCCAATGGAAAGCAGACAAAAAATAAAAAGGGAATGGCAAGAAACCGTTTGCCATTCCCATATTTGATTGATCGTTCACTGTTGTCTGGTTAAAGTCGGTTTGTCTCAAATTTTATGCTGACAGAGTCCCACTTTTCGAACATTTTGAAACGCAAGCCCCCTTGTAGGTGCGGGAGTGGGAGTGGGAGCGGGAGCGGATCAATGTACATTTTAAATCAGCTCATTGGCAGATGACTAATTTCTTCGGAAAGTCCAGGAAAACTAAAAACCGGCAACCGTATTCTATCAAAAATTTGGTCGCAGAATTGCTCCCCTCTCCCCCGCGGGAGTGGGGCCGGGGGTGAGGGCGGCAGTGAGCGACGACGGAAGAGATTTTTTGGAATAAATCGGGTCAACTATTTACAGTCCAGCAAAGTTTTAACCGACAACAATGATTTACTAATTGACCAATTGGTATATTGTATTCTTCATTCTTCATCCGTCATTCGCCATTCGTCATTTGCAATAAGGTTGTTCAAATCAAGACATAAAGTTTCCCCGGACAACAAAAATTGATCGTTCTCTTTTTATTTGGCGCGGGTCACCGAACCTCCTTTCTTGCTGTCTACGGTTACCTGGACTTTGGAACTTCCCTGCACGATCCAGCGAACGGTAATGGTGCCCAGACCGGGAATATTGCGTACTCTGATCGCCTCAGGGGTCGTCTTCTGCTCAGTTGTTATATTCAGATCGGCATTTTCAACAATCATTCCTGCCAGGACTTTCGCCCCGGAAATGCTGATGATGTCTGGATTCTCGATCTTGAATTTCAGATCCTGGTTAGAATGCGTGGGCATTAACCGGCTATTACTGATAATAGCGGTGATTTCTTTGAGTCCGTCACCCAGGTCTTTCTCGAGAATGGTATCAACGGCCAGTTTGGGAGTGTGGTAACAATGGTAGAGGCTGAATGCCATATTACGGTGAGCATCGCTTTCCAGCAGAAAACCGGGATGGGCTCTTCCGAAATTTTTCTTGAATCCGCCGATCTCGATTTTTCCGTATTGCGGATGATCGTATTCATGCCATTCTACGAAGGCATCTTTAAAAAGCAGGTATTTGTCGAACTGATAGTTTGCATTGCCCTGCTGGTCGCGAGAATCATCCTTGTTGAACATCAGGTAAGAGGTCCACAGTTCGTTAGAATAAGTATAGATGCCTCTTCCTCCATAAAACCAGTCAAGCTCGCCTCCGTAGGCGGAATAGAGATCCTTGTAAACAACCAGGTAACGGTATCCGGGCATCAGTTCTTCTCCTTTTTTGGCGATGGCATCATAAACCTGCAGGTCGGCGCCATTATAGGTAACGAGGTCATTGGGGTCGCCGGGCCCTCTTAAAATCATACCACCTGAGTTGTGGTAGCTCTGGGCAGCAGCGATGTTGGGATGTTTCATGACAAATTCCATGACGGCCCTGTTCTCGGGAAGGGAGAAAGGATATTTGTAGGCTCCGTTCTGGATGTAGTTCGGCTGCCATCCCCAACCCCAGTCGCGATTGGGATCATACTCGAAGGTGTACCCGTCTTCATTCACCTGTCCGTCCCCATCGTTGTCTTTTCCTTCGAGGCCGAGTAATTCATAGTCTCCTTTTTCGTCCGGGCCCACCTGAATCATCTTGTGCGGATCGGAGGGGTCAACTTTGAAACGACCATTGGCATTCTTCCTTCTCATCATAACGATGTTGCCGTCGTTGTCGAGATCATCGTATCCGTCTTCATCGATCTGTCCGTCGCGGTCATTGTCAACCGGTATCACTCCAGAACGAGGGGTGCTGCCGGTATTGGGTTCGTGGAAGTAGCTGTCTCTTCCGTCCGGGTTGATGGTAGGAACCACATAAAACACTTTATCGGCCAACAGTTCCTGGATGTATCTGGTATCGTAGTAAGATTCGGTAAGATACCAGGCGGTATATAGGGCAAATTCACTTCCCTGAACTTCGTTGGAGTGAATATTTCCGTCGATGTACATGCCGGGTTTTTTTGCCGGGTCGCCTTTTTTGAAATCGGTAATGGTCAGGGCCCAGAGGTCGCGGCCTTTGAATGATTTTCCAATCGATTCCAGCCGGGCCAGGTCGGGATGCGCGGCGGCTATCTTTTTTACGATTTCAGTAATGCCGGCGTGGTCGTAATATTTGTTCCAGCTGATGGCCACCTTGGGATTGGCCGGCGATCCGGATGCCTTAAAGATCTGTGAGGGAGTCTGACCCTGTACTGTCACTGACAGCCAGCAGCACCATCCCAGCACAATGGTATTTTTGATGATTGATTTCATGTTATGATTGATTGAAACGGGATTAAAGTGTAATGTCTGCTGTCTTGCTGCCAGTGGTCGGGCTTCCTGCTTCGAGGATCAGTTTACCAGACCCCTTTATGAGCCAGGTGAGTTGCTGCGAGCCATATCCTTCCAATACGTTGAGAAGTTGGATTTTTCTGCCGCTGATCACCGATTGACCGGAGCCTGTATTCACCTTTACATTGATGCGCTTGATCCAGTAACTCCTTTCGCCAAGTTTGGAATGGGAGGGCAGGGCTCCCTTGTTGATGATGGTTGCAGTAATCCTGGTCAGGCCGTTTCCGATTTTTTCTGTCTGGATATTGGTGATATCCAGTTCGGGTTGCAGAGAGGCCAGCTTTACCAGGAAGCTATTGTTCTTTTTTACGATCTCCGGCACCAGTTTGAAAGGAGGAGTACTCAGTACAAACGGGTCTACACCCCCTGCTTCCACTTTCTGATTGGGAAAATCGGGATGCCTGATTTCCTTCCATTCGGTAAAGTTGTTGTTAATCCCTTCCTGAGCCGACCACCTGAGGTAATTGGCCACGGGGTCTTCCACAGTAAATGCCTTTTCTTTTTTGGTTGTATCCGGCTTCGATTTCGGCACCCACCATCCGGGCGTGCTGAAACTGAAACGGCCATAGTGAAAATAAGCCCAGGAAACAAAATCACCGCCTGCGGTATTTGTTTTTGGGGCGTCTTTGAGCCCGGTAGTTTTGTTATAGAGTTCCGATACCATGGAACTTACTTTGGTATCAGGTTCGAGCCAACTGGCCAGTATGGGAGCGGAAGCAGCGCCTGCATTAAAGCTTACGGGTGTACTGAGGTTGTTATTGCTTCCGAAACTTACTACCGCGTACACATTGAACATCTCATATAGATTATCAAGCAACGCTCTTGTTTCCGGTTCGGAAACGGCAAATTCACCCGCGCCTGGACTGAACGAAGGATGTTTGAAGCTGAGGTTACGGTTAAACCATACACCGCCTTCGCCATCTTCATTGAAGTTCCCGTCTTTATCGTTGTCGATACCTTCTGTAAATACCAGGTACTTTCCTTTTTCTCCTTTGCTGGCATCGGCCTTTATTAATACTCTTGGATCGTCGGGATGCAACCTGTAATCACCCACCGGCGATTCAACCCGGATCATCGTGATCTTGTTGTTTCCGTCCAGGTCATCAAATCCGTCTTCATTGATCTTTCCATCCCGATCGTCATCGGTAACGGCTGCATTGCCCTGGCGTTCGTATTTCACCGTAGCGAAGTATTGTTCCATCGCATCCGGGCTCATGTTGGGAAATACATAAAAAGTTGTTTTAGCCAGCAGGGCCTTTATGCTGTCGCTACCCGAATTTTGAGCGAGTCCCTCGGCAAAGCTGATCGCCATTTCGGTTCCGAGCAGTTGGTTGCCTTCCACACCTCCCACTACGGCAATGGCAGGTTTGCTGTCGGCATTGCCCGATCCGATGGTGAGTTGCCAGATATCTTTTCCTCCGGCAGTTTTGGTGAGAGATTTCAATTTGACGATGGACGGGTAGGTTTTAGCCAGAGCCTGCAAGCGTGCCGATTGCTGGCTGTAAGGGCTATAACCTGTAGTTGGCTGGGAGTAACCCGCCAGCCCCGTACACAGCAGGAAAGCCAGGATGATTGTTCTCATGAAGCGTTTTTTTTGGATGGCTAATATAGTGAAAAGCCTTTGTTATGTATGTAAGTCAACAAAAGTGAGGTGTACAATTTGATCATTGCATTCACTGGCAGGTAAACGGCTTTTATGAATGCCTACTGGTAATATTATATAAAGATGAATTATAAATTCGGGCAACTCCTGACAAGTTAATTGATCCGATGGCATCGTATATTTGAATCACTTCGTTCAAACTTATTTCAATCAAGACATGGACAACAGAAGAGAATTTCTAAAAAAAGCGGCATTGCTATCCGGCGGCACAGGACTATTATCCGTATTTCCGCCCTCCATTCAAAGAGCGCTGGCCATCGATCCGGCAGTAGGCAGTACCTATCTCGATGCAGAGCATGTAGTGATCCTGATGCAGGAAAACAGGTCGTTCGATCATTGCTATGGCGCCCTGCAGGGTGTAAGAGGGTTCGATGATCCGCGCGCCATCAAACTGCCCAACGGAAATCCCGTCTGGTTGCAGCAGAACAAACTGGGCGAAACCTATGGGCCCTATCGCCTGGATATAAAAAATACCAACGCCACCTTCCTGGGTTCATTGCCGCACTCCTGGCCCGACCAGACAGACGCCCGCAACGAAGGGAAATACGATCAGTGGCTCATCGCCAAAGCAAGAGGAGGCGAAGACTACCAGGGGCCTTTCACCATGGGATATTACAACCGGGAAGATCTTCCGTTTTACTATTCACTCGCGGACGCCTTCACCGTATGCGATCAGAATTTCTGCTCGTCGCTTACGGGTACCACACCCAACCGGCTCTACCTGTGGACCGGAACCATCAGGCCGGAGCAACAGCCGCAGGCGCCTGCCCATGTCATGAATTCAGATACAGACTATGACAAGGAAGTATCGTGGAAGACCTTTCCGGAAAGACTGGAAGAAAATAATATTTCGTGGAGAATCTATCAGAATGAAATCAGTCTCGAATCGGGGTTGAGCCCGGAAGAAGATGCCTGGCTGGCCAATTTTACCGACAACCCCCTTGAATGGTTTACGCAATATCATGTTCGTTTTTCTCCTTCGCACCTGGCTTTCCTGGAACGAATGGAGAGTATTCTTCCCAATCAAATCAGCGGACTTGAATCCAAATTGCGGAATGGAAACCTGGGAGAAGAAGAAAAGAAAAAATGGCAGCGGGAATTGATCAGTAAAAAACTGTTGCTGGCAAGAGCACAGGAACGTCAGCGATGGTCGGCTGAAAACTTTGATAAATTGCCGGCCAACGAACAACAGTTACATAAAAAAGCCTTTACCACCAACCAGGCACATACTGATTACAGGCAGCTGAGCTCTCTGGAATACGACGACAATGGCACGCACCGAAAAATGGTCGTTCCCAAAAGTGACCCGTTGTATCAGTTTCGCAAGGATGTTACGGAAGGGAAATTACCAACCGTTTCCTGGGTAGTCGGTTCGGAAAATTTTTCCGATCATCCAGGAGCACCCTGGTACGGTGCCTGGTATGTGTCTGAAGTGTTGGACATTCTTACCAGTCAGCCGGAAGTGTGGAAGAAGACCATCTTCATTCTGTGTTATGATGAAAACGATGGATATTTTGACCATGTGCCTCCTTTTGTAGCGCCCAACCCTTCGCGCAAAGACAGTGGGAAGGTTTCCGAAAGTATCGATGCCTCCCTCGAGTATGTTACCCTCGAGCAGGATCTGAAAATGCGCGGTCGCAAAGCGGCCAGGGAGGGCAGCATCGGTTTGGGTTTCCGGGTTCCGCTGGTCATCGCCTCCCCCTGGAGCCGGGGCGGAGCAGTATGCTCGGAGGTCTTTGATCATACTTCCATTCTGCAATTCCTCGAAAACTTTTGCAGCGCCAAAACAGGTAAATCTATCCGGGAGACGAATATCACAGCCTGGCGACGCGCCGTTTGCGGTGATCTCAGCTCGGTGTTCAGACCCTGGGATGGTCAGAAGATCTCGTTGCCAGCCTTCCTCGACAAAGAAACTTTCTATGAATCCATTCACAAAGCCCAGTTCAAGAACTATCCCAATGGCTTTGTAAAATGCTCCGAGGCAGATATTGCCAGCATCCGGACTGATAAAAAATACAGGAATATCCTGCCCCACCAGGAAAAAGGACAAAGAACAAGTCTTCCCCTGCCATACGAACTGTATGCAGATATATCTTTGTCGGATAACCGAAAAAATGTATCAGTAGCCATCAAAGCCGGTAATAAATTATTTGGTGACAGAAGCCTCGGTTCGCCTTTCGTCATTTATGCCAGTGAGCAACCTGCCCGCAATTATGCTCTCGTAGCCGGAGATCAGCTTGCCGACGAATGGGCGTTGGAGCAGTTTACGGGCGAAACATACGCCCTGCAGGTGTATGCTCCCAATGGTTTTTTCAGAGCGGCCACCGGGTCTGCACAGGATCCTGAATTGAACATAACACTCCGGTACCAGTCGGACGGTTCGGCCATTCTTCATTGCAGCAACCGAAGCCGGAAGCCCGTTCGTCTATCGGTAGAAGATAAAGGCTATGGAATGCCCGTGGTTCATAAAACGATAGCCGCTGGTAAAACAGCAGATATAAAACTTACCTTTAAGCGTTCGCAAAACTGGTACGACTTCCTGGTTACGATAAAAGAGTTTCCCGGATTCAGCCGCCATTTTGCCGGACGTGTGGAAACCGGAAGCGCCGGCATGACCGATCCGCAGATCGGCCGGCCCTGAGTGATTTTTTTATCTTCAAAACGATTGCTATGAAATTAGCCCGACTTCTGATGGTATTGACATTAATACCTGCTCTGCTTCATTCGCAAACCGGAAAAGTGTACGACAATCTCTCCCTGACCAGTAAAATACTGAAAGGGGAGAGGAAATATGCCGTGTACCTTCCTCCTGATTATGAACGGTCTGAACGCAGCTATCCGGTCTTGTACCTGCTGCATGGCGCGGGTGATGATCAAACCGGTTGGGTACAGTTCGGTGAAGTGCTGAACATTGCTGATAAGGCCATCAATGAAGGGAAGGCAACGCCCATGATCATTGTAATGCCCGATGCCAACACCGGTACCCGGGGGTATTCCAACAATGCTACCGGCACCTGGCTGTATGAAGATTTCTTTTTCCAGGAATTAATGCCCCATGTAGAAAGAAAATTCAGGATCAAAGGGGAGAAAAGATACCGGGCCATTTCAGGTTTGTCGATGGGAGGAGATGGCACATTCACTTATGCGCTTCATCACCCCGAACTTTTTTCATCTGCCTGTCCCCTAAGCGCTGCCACCGGACCGATGACCTTGCAGGATACCAAGAACTTTGCTACCCGTATGGCGCCGGGCGCAACGGATGAGCAACTGGAATCATATTTCAAAAGGCAAAGCGTACTGGAGTTGTTGAAGAACTGGCCCGATAGTGTGAAGAAATCCGTGAGATGGTACATCGATTGCGGGGATGATGATTTTCTGTATGAAGGAAATTCACTGGCTCATATTGCCATGCGCAAGCGCGATATCCCGCATGAATTTCGTGTTCGCGACGGAGCGCATAACTGGACCTATTGGCGCGAATCATTGCCGGTGGTATTGTGGTTCGTAAGCCAGGGTTTCCACCAGTATTGACGGAACAGCTGACCAAAATAAAAAACCGCTCCTGAGGGAGCGGTTTTTTTATGATATCTATCGGGAAGATTAATACCTGTAGTGTTCCGGCTTGAACGGACCTTCCTTGGTAATACCCAGGTAGGTAGCCTGCTCGGTAGTCAATTCGTCCATTTCCACTCCAATTTTGGAGAGGTGGAGGCGGGCTACTTTTTCATCGAGGTGTTTGGGAAGCACGTATACTTTGTTTTCGTATTTATCGTGATTTTTCCAGAGTTCGATTTGAGCCAGTGTCTGGTTGGAGAAGGAGTTACTCATTACGAATGAGGGGTGGCCTGTTGCGCAACCGAGGTTCACCAGGCGGCCTTCAGCCAGGATGATGATGTCTTTTCCATTTACGTTGTAGATATCAACCTGTGGCTTAACAGTGTCTTTGGTATCGCCATAGTTTTCGTTCAGCCAGGCGATATCGATCTCGATATCGAAATGGCCGATGTTACAAACAATGGTTTTATCTTTCATCAGCTTGAAGTGCTCTCCTGTAATCAGGTCGCGGCAACCGGAAGCGGTAACAACAATGTCGGCTTCTTTTACAGCGTCCTTCATTTTCTTTACGGCGAAACCGTCCATCGCTGCCTGCAGGGCGCAGATCGGATCAATCTCGGTAACGATAACACGGCAACCGGCTCCGGCCAGTGAAGCGGCAGATCCCTTACCCACATCACCATAACCACCTACAACGGCAACCTTACCTGCCAGCATCACATCGGTAGCACGGCGGATCGCATCTACCAGTGATTCTTTACAACCGTATTTGTTGTCGAATTTGGATTTGGTTACAGAATCATTGACATTGATCGCAGGCATGGGGAGGGTTCCTTTTGCCACGCGCTCGTACAGGCGGTGAACGCCGGTAGTGGTTTCTTCAGAAATACCTTTTACGTGCTGAACCAGCTCAGGGTATTTATCGAGAACCATATTTGTCAGGTCACCACCATCATCGAGGATCATGTTCAGGGGGCGGTCAGCGCCACCGAAGAACAGGGTTTGCTCGATACACCAGTCGGCCTCTTCGAGCGTTTGACCTTTCCAGGCAAAAACACCGATACCGGCAGCAGCAATGGCAGCGGCGGCATGATCCTGTGTAGAAAAGATATTGCAGGAACTCCACTTCACCTCGGCGCCGAGGGCCACCAGGGTCTCGATCAGTACAGCCGTCTGGATGGTCATGTGAAGACAGCCGGCAATGCGGGCTCCTTTAAGGGGTTGAGATGGGCCATATTCCTGGCGAATGCTCATCAGACCAGGCATTTCTGCTTCGGCCAGCCTGATTTCCTTACGGCCCCAATCGGCCAGGCTGATGTCTTTTACTTTGTATTTAAGATTAAAATCAATGTTTGGTGTTGCTGTAGCCATTTTGCTCAATTTATTTTGAGCGCAAAACTACTATACTTGACGGTAATCAACAAGATTTATAAGGGTATTTCAACCACATTATATCAACAGGTTAAACAAGCCCCGAAAGGATGTTGTATCTTGTCGGAAATAGCAGAATCATGGTAGCCTACGATACCGTCAGCGAGGCTGTTAACGGCCTGAAGAAAAGAGGTTTCGGCCTCGATTTCAACCTGAGTGAAAACTGCCTGGTTTGCCAAGATCAGCAATACCAGGCCCGCGACTTTGAAATCACCGAAGTGCACCGTTTCGAAGGAGAAACCGACCCAGCCGATGAGGCGGTGGTCTATGCAATCGAATCTTCCGATGGAACAAAGGGCGTTCTGGTTACCGGGTATGGGATTTCTGCGGAGGGAATGAGCGCCGAAATGGCCAGGAAGCTGAAAATGCATCTCGATTGAGAATTCAACTGAGGGAGCACGCAAAAACTCATTGCTTTTTTTGTCAAACCGCTTATCTCACATGCCTCATCTGAAACGGGTTTTCCTGATAGCCATCTTGTTTTTTTCCCTTCCTGCCCTGAAAGCTCAGGTTTTTGGCGGCAACCCGCCATCCCTTCATTGGCGACAGGTTAACACCGACACCGTTCGGGTCATTTTTCCGAAAGGTCTTGAAAGCATAGCTTCGCAGATTGCCCGGATATCGGGCCAGTTGGGAACAACGCAGTCTACCCTGGGTTCGCGATTCAGAAAGATTTCAATCGTTCTTCAAAATCAGACCACCTATTCCAACGCTTATGTTGGTCTTGGCCCCCGCCGCAGTGAATTCTACCTGACGGCCATGCAGAACAGTTTCGAGCTGGGAAGCCTGCCCTGGCAGGAACAGCTGGTATTGCATGAATTCAGGCATGTGCAGCAATTCAACAATTTCAATAAGGGAATTTCACGGGCATTTTATTTCCTGGCGGGAGAATACGGACTGGCCTTCATTAACAGCGCCGCCATTCCGAATTGGTTTTGGGAGGGAGATGCCGTTTTCCAGGAAACGCAGCAGAGCAGACAGGGCAGGGGAAGATTACCTTTTTTCTTCAACCCTTATCGGTCACTCTATGCTTCCAGGAAAAAGTATTCCTGGTTAAAATTGAGAAACGGATCTTACCGCGACTATATCCCCAATCACTATCACCTTGGATATATGCTTACGGCCTACGGACGTGAAAAATATGGTGATGATATCTGGGCAAAAGTAACCGATGATGCGGTCCGTTTCAAAGGACTGTTTTATCCTTTCCAGAAAGCGATCCGGAAATATACCGGCAAAGGCTACTCGCAGTTCAGGCAGGAAGCCATTCAGTTTTTTAGTGAACAGGTGGACACCGCTTCGGATCATACCGGAAAAGAAGCGGCTGCCTTCCGGCATTTTGAAGGCGACCAGGAGCATCCGCAATGGATAGACAATGATCATCTTTTGTATGTATCCTCCGGGTTTAAAGAAATCCCGGCATTTGTGTTGCGTGAGATACACAACGGAAAAGAAACAAAAATCAGGGTAAAGGATATTTCACTCGACAATTACTTTTCGGCCCGCCATAACCAGGTTGTTTATGCGGCCAGGGGATTCGACCCCCGCTGGGGCTGGCGCGATTACAGCGAGATCCGCCTCCTGGATCTGCAAACCGGGCAACAACGAAGCCTGACTCGCCGCAGCCGCTTGTTTTCGCCCGATATTTCCGAAGATGGCCGCGAGATAATTGCCGTGGAAATGGATACACAGGGAGGCTCCTCCCTGGTATTGCTGTCGGGAGATTCGGGAGCAATTCTCAAAAAGTTTTCCAATGGAGAAGGACTGGTGTACACTTATCCTAAATTTTTCAAACAACATTCCGTAGTAACGGCCGCCCGCAATGCGAACGGTGAAATGTCGATCGGAATTCTGTCGCTGGAAACCGGGAATATCGAATGGAAATTGCCTTTCTCCATGAATGTGATCGGCCTGTTGCAGGTCATGGGCGATACCATCAGCTTTACCGCTACCGAGGGTACACGCGACCGTCTCTTTATTTTGGTAGATAATCGTTTGTTCCGGTATCAGAAGGCTGAATCAAATGCGGCAACGGGTAGCTACCAACTGGTATTAAGAAATGACCAGGCAGCCTGGACTGATTTTACTTCTGCCGGTTACCGGCTTTCGCTTTCCCCTTTTGCTGCCAGAGATTTTGAAGCGGTTCCTGATTTGTCACTGGCCGGATCGTTACCCGACTACCGGATTTCAGTGTTAAACAAATTGTCTTCTTCGCGGGATACCACATCTTCAAAAACGCCAATCCCTTCCCGCAAATATTCGCAGGCTTTCCGGTTGATCAATATTCACAGCTGGCTGCCGTCTATCAGCGACCCGGAGTACACACTCAGTTTTTTGTCGGATAATGTGCTGAACACGCTTTCTGCGCAAACCTATTTTACCTATAATACCAACGAAAGAAGCAAGAAGGTGGGAGCCGTTGCCGCATTCGGTGGCTGGTATCCCTGGATTCGTTTCGGGGGAGCCTATACGGCAGACAGGTCGGGTACCTACCAGGGGAATAAAGTAGTCTGGAACGAAGCCGAACTCAGGGGCGGGCTCTTGATACCGTGGAATTTTTCGGGAGGCAAATACTACAGGAATCTCAGTGTGGGAACAGACTATGTGTGGAATAAACCCGATTACAAAGGCGCCTACAAGGATACTTTTGATAACAGACCTTATGGATATGTTTTCTCTTTTCTGAGTTTCACCAACCAGTCGCAAAAAGCCCTGCAACATATTTACCCCAGGTGGGCGCAAACGTTGCGACTGGAATATAGTTACGGAGTAACCCAGATCGAAGGAACGCAATGGCTCGCCAATGGATATTTGTATTTCCCCGGTCTGCACGTCAATCACAATTTCGTAGTGAACCTCGCATGGCAGCAACGAGATACCCTCCGGCAGATTCTCTACACCAATAATTTCCCTTTTGCCCGCGGATACAATGAACGTTCTTTTCACCAGATGTTCAAGGTCGGGATCAACTATCATTTGCCATTGGCCTACCCGGATTGGGGAATCGGCAGCATTGTGTATTTTCTTAGAATAAGAGGTAACCTGTTCTTTGATTACACTCATGCGAAAGACTACGATAATGCCCGCAAGACATTCACCCGCAATTATCGCTCGTATGGAATGGAGTTGAATTTCGATACCAAATGGTGGAATCAGCAGCCCATCAGTTTCGGCATCCGTTATTCCAGGCTGGCAGACGCCGCTGTGCAGGGTATTTCCCCCAATCAGTGGGAGATTATCCTTCCGGTAAACCTGATCGCCCGCTGAGAGGATCAGAGATTGGCAAGGCTTTCTTCTATGATCCTGATCTTGGTTTCGGCATCCGCTTTTTTGCGTCGCTCTCCTTCAATAACATCCGGCCGCGCATTCTGCACAAATTTCTCGTTGCCTAATTTTTTCTCCACAGCTTCCAGGAAGCCTTTGAAATATACCAGGTCTTTGAGGAGCTGAGTTTTCTGCGCTTCAGTGCCCACCTCCTGTTCGCTCTTGAGATAGAATTTGTCTTTCCCGATCACAACAGCCGTTGTTCCCGGAATGGATTCGGAAGTATAAGAAATGGGAGAAGCATTCACCTGTTTAGATAATATAGCCTGTATGCCATTGTATATCTCCGGCTGGTTTGTCTGGATGAACAGGGCGATGCTGTCTTTGGGCTTTAATTGCTGTTTATTCCGCGCATCCCGCAAACCGGTAATCACTTCTTTCAACAGATTTCCCTGTTGAAGCAGATCCGCGTCAGCAGGGATCACCGGTTTTTGCAACAGGATCGTCAGATCATCACCTTCTGTTCTTTGCCTGAGCAAATGGTATATTTCTTCGGTAATAAATGGCATCACCGGGTGCAACAGTTGCATGAGTTCTTCGAAGAAACCGACGGTTTTATCGTATACCTTTTGGGAGATGGGCTGATCGAAGTTCGGCTTAACCCACTCCAGGTACCAGCTGCAGAAATCATCCCATATCAGCGAGTAGATCGTCTTCAGGGCTTCGCTGAGGCGGAAATCGCTGTACAGACCCTCCAATGCTGCTTTTACTTCATTCAGCCTGTTTTCAAACCACAACACGGCAAAATGATCCGTTGCCTCGTCCGCTTCTTTGCTCACTTTTGCTTCCCACATTTTAACGAGCTTCAGGGCGTTCCAGATCTTGTTATTGAAATTTCTTCCCTGTTCATTGCTGCTTTCATCCCACATCAGGTCGTTGCCGGCCGGAGAAGCGATCATGATGCCGAAACGAACGGCATCGGCTCCATACTGATCGATCAATTGAAGCAGGTCTGGCGAATTGCCCAGCGACTTGCTCATTTTACGGCCGATTTTATCACGGACAATGCCAGTGAAATAAACTTCACGGAAAGGCTTTTCCTGCATGTATTCGAAACCCGCCATGATCATACGGGCCACCCAGAAGAAAATGATTTCGGGAGCCGTTACCAATGTATTGGTAGGATAATAATATCGAACATCTTCATTGCCAGGGTTTGAATATCCTTTGAATACTTCAAAGGGCCATAGCCAGGAGGAGAACCAGGTATCCAGGCAATCTTCATCCTGAACAAGCGTGGCGGCTGTTGCCGCTATCTCGGCGGCGCTGGCCTTGTTGCCTAATTTTAGCGAGGCAGCTTCCTGGCTGGTAGCGGCTACAAAGAAATTTCCTTCCTTGTCGTACCAGGCCGGGATCCGGTGCCCCCACCAAAGCTGGCGGCTGATGCACCAGTCTTTGATATTTTCCATCCAGTGACGGTAAAGGTTTTTGAATTTGCCGGGATAGAATTTGATGTCATCGTCCGATACAGCCTTCAGCGCGGGGCCGTAGATCTTTTTCATGTCAACCCACCATTGCAAACTCAGTCGGGGCTCCACCACCGCATTGGTTCTTTCACTATGTCCAACTTCACTGGTATAGTCTTCCGTTTTTACCAGATATCCTTTTTCTTCCAGCAACGAAACAATTTTTTTACGGGCATCGAAGCGGTCTTCTCCTACCAGTATCTGCGCTTCTTCATTCAAAGTGCCGTCGTCATTGAGAATGTCGATGACTTCGAGCTGGTGTTTTTGGCCGAGCTGGTAATCGTTCACATCGTGGGCGGGAGTTACTTTCAAGGCTCCGGTACCGAAATCCATCGTTACGTAATCGTCAACAATCACAGGAATCGACCGGTTGATCAGCGGAACCAGTACTCTTTTGCCATGAAGGTGCAGGTAGCGTTCATCTTTGGGGTGCACGCAAACAGCGGTATCTCCCATAATGGTTTCGGGGCGAACTGTGGCAATCGTGACAAATCCGCCCTGCTCATCCGGCTGACCCTTGCCATTATCAATGAAATACTTTAGAAAATAGAGTTTCTGCTGGGTCTCTTTTCGGATCACTTCTTCGTCGCTGAGTGCGGTTTTCGCTTTCACATCCCAGTTGATCATTCTTTTGCCGCGATAGATATAGCCTTTGTTGTAGAGGTCTACAAATACGCTGATCACCGACTGGTAGTAGTCGGGGTCCATGGTAAAGGAGGTTCGATCCCAATCCAGGCTGCAACCCATTTTTTTAAGCTGCTGCAGGATGATGCCGCCGTATTTTTCTTTCCATTCCCAGGCGTATTCGAGGAACTGCTCGCGGCTGAGGCTGGCTTTTGAAATGCCTTTTTCGCGCAGCATCTGCACAACCTTGGCTTCCGTAGCGATAGAGGCATGGTCTGTTCCCGGCACCCAGCAGGCATTTTTTCCCTGCATACGTGCACGGCGAACCAGTATATCCTGGATGGTATTGTTGAGGCAGTGCCCCATATGAAGCACACCGGTAACATTGGGAGGGGGAATAACGACCGTAAAAGGCTCGCGGCTGTCGGGAACGCTGTTGAAATAACGCTTGTCCATCCAGTGTTGATACCATTTCGCTTCGGCGCCGGCATGTTCAAAATTCTTACTCAGTTCCATATTGATATACATTCATTTCGGGCTGCAAAACTACGAAATCGCGGGCAGATAGAGGAGCTCCGCCGGCGCGGACCGGAATAAAAAAAGCACCTTTTTGAAAGGTGCTTAATAAAGTTCCCGCGGCTCAACAGAGCCAAGGCTTTTTGTGGTGGTTCAGATAAAAACGAGCCAGAAAGCTTTGCGATTACGCAAACCAATAGAGGTAGGACATCAGCATTACAAATCCCAGGAAGCCGATGGCTAACAAAACGAGCTTTACTGTTTCTCCTAAATTGAAAGATTTAGACTTTTTCATACGTACTTGTTTTAAGTGAATTCGTACGATCAGATAATTACCGGCTTTTTCGTAGGGATCTGATTAAGAAAAATGTGAATACTTTTCTTTCAAGGGTAGGAGTCGCGACAAAATTAATATTCAATTTTGAACCTTGCAAGTGGTTTTTTGAGATTGATGGGCAAAAAAATACTCACAGGAAAGTCGGAATCCTATGAGTATTAACCTATCCTATCAGGGAAATGTCTTAAGCTTGGGTGAACCAGAAGGAGAACAACACCAGCGCTGAGAAATAAAGGATTGCGGCAGCTGCCAGGGTTGCGTTCTCACTTGCCTGTTGCATGTCGAACTTTTGCATAGATAATGGATTTAAGGGTTTACGATGCACAGGGACGGATCTGTAGGCCCGACGGCCAGTTACTTTATAGCTCGCTGAAAATCAGGAGACCCGATAATCAGCAGTGGTTTTTCATTTATGCAATCCCGCTGTTTCCTAACTTTATTGCCGCATGTACGCCATTGTAGATATAGAAACCACGGGAGGTTACGCTGCTAATAACGATATAACTGAAGTGGCTATTGTGTTACACGACGGGCAGCGGGTGGTGGAACGCTTTGAAACCCTTATCCGGCCGGTGAGGGCCATACCCCGGTATATCCAGGTACTGACGGGCATTACCCCCCGGATGGTCGAAGATGCGCCCTCTTTTTCCGAGGCGGCGCCCCGTATCGCGGAATTTCTGAAAGGACATATTTTTATCGCCCATAACGTCAATTTCGACTACTCTTTTCTGAAACACCACTTGCAAGAGGCTGGCTATGAGCTAAATAACCCCAAATTATGTACGGTTCGGCTCACTAAAAAAGTGTTTCCCGGCCTGGGCTCTTACAGTCTCGGAAACCTCTGCCGCCATTTTGGAATTCATATCGAGAATCGACACCGGGCGGGGGGAGATGCCAACGGAACAGCACAATTGTTTGACATACTGATGGCCAATGGGGCCATTACCCATATCCAGACCTTCATAAAAAAAGGCGCCAAAGAACAATCTCTTCCCCCCAACCTGCCGCGGGAAGACGTAGAGCAGCTGCCTTACGGACCAGGAGTCTATTATTTCCATGATCAGAAAGACCGGGTAGTGTATGTAGGGAAGGCCAAAAACCTCAAATACCGGGTTCGAAGCCATTTTACGCATAATGGTGGAGGAAGACAGCGCCAGGATTTCCTGAGAACCATTCACCGGGTTTCCTACCAGAGTTGCGCGACCGAATTGATGGCCTTTATTTTTGAGAACATTGAGATCCGCCGGTTATGGCCCCCCTTTAACTATAGTCAGAAAAGTTTTCAGAACGTTTACGGATTGTATATCTTCGAAGACCAGGCAGGATACCAGCGACTGGCCATCGATAAGAAGAGAAAGAACTTACAACCTGTATACTCATTCGGGTTGCTGGATGAAGGCAGGCGGATGCTGCGTCACCTGGCAGCAGAATTCAGTTTGTGTCCTACACTTTGTTTCATGCAGTCGGACAGCCAGCCTTGTACGGGAATAGAAGCCGGTCATTGCAAGGGAGCCTGCGAAAAAAAGGAATCTCCTAAAAAGTACAACAAAAGAGTAGCGAAGGCGATCGCTTATCTCAATGAATCGCTACCCACCTTTGCGGTTGTGGATGAGGGTTTGCAACAGGGCGAAAAAAGCTGTATCTTAATTGAAAAAGGTAAATTTTATGGGATGGGATATGTTCCGGAAGATGTCAGCCTGGAAGATGTGGAAGAGTTGAAGTCCCGCCTCTCCCAATACCCGGAGAACGATTATATCCGCGGCCTGATCTATACCTTCTGCGAAAAACAACCCGAAAAGAAAATTGAGTTACTTACAGCCTGATATGAACTACAAGAATCTCTTTCCTTCCATCGCCCTGCTCGTACTTGTTTCCTGTCAATCGTCGCCCCGAAAAGATACAGGTGTTAGCTCCGGCAACGATTCTAGTGACACTATCATAAAAATCAATCCACAGGATACCATTCCCAAGACCCGGGAAAAAATCAGCAAAACCCCAGTAGCCGTCTACGAAGAGAAAACAGACAATCCCCTCAACGACTGGTATTTCCGGGTGAAGGTTTTTGAAACCGAAAAAACCTTTCGGTATTTGATGAAGATGCAATACGAAGAGATCACCGGAACCGATACGCTGAAATTGCCTAACCAGGGCACCTGGCCAACCATTGACATCAGGAAGGGAGAAGATAAGTATTCCTGTATTGTGGGATTTCTGGACAAGGACGGGCAGTTCAAGGAATATAAAAAAGTGTATGTAAAAGAAAATGTGCTAAAGGTAAAAGTGCTGAAGAGTTATGTGGCTTACACATACCGGTAGCAGAAAGTGCTGCATGGATTAATAAACTACGAGAATGGCAGCGAACGCTGGCGCGGGTATGGCTAACACGAAAGTGCCTTAGGAGAAATCTTACAGCCTACCCGTGCCTTAGTTCTCACAAAAAGGGAATGAAATTGAAATAGCTTCCGAAGTCCAATTTGTTGTTGCACGGGGAAAGCCGGTTTCATGACGTCTGCGGAAGGATGGTGGTGTGGAGGGATTGTTTATCAGGGAAGGTTACCGGCAAAAAGGCTGGGGTAAGTATTTGATGGATACTGCCGCTGAGTGGGCGCTACAGAACGGGTATTCTCAACTGTGTTCCGACTGCGAGCTGCACAATGAGGAGAGTATACAATTTCATCTGGGTTCCGGATTTAAGGAAGTTTCCAGGAATGTTTGTTTTGCCCGGGACATTTCCCGGAAATAATCGGTACTTTAAATGAGTAAACGTAACTGACATGAAAAAAGTAACTGGCATTGGCGGCATCTTCTTCAAAAGCAAAGACCCCGACACTATAAAAAAATGGTACCAGGACCACCTCGGCCTGCCGATAGATCCCTATGGGGCCAGTTTTGAATGGAGACAGGAAGAGAATCCTTCCAAAAAAGGAACCACCATCTGGAGCCCTTTTAAAGAGACAACAAAATACTTCGAGCCATCAGATAAGCAATTCATGATTAACTACCGCGTTGATAATCTCGAAGCGCTGGTAGCGGAACTCAGGAATGCAGGAGTTACGATCCTCGATGAGATCGCTACTTACGATTACGGCAAATTCATCCACATTCTCGATCCGGAAGGCAACAAGATCGAGCTGTGGGAACCCACGGAATAATCTAGGTGAAAGAAATCCTTTTCATATACTGTTGCATGGTGTCGGCCGTTTGCTTCGGGCAGCCGGGCAAACGCCTGGAAGCCGACCTGCTGCGCCGTGATCTTACTTTCCTGAAAGAGAAGTTGCAGAAGAATCATCCCAATCTGTATTTGTACACGGAAAAGAAGCAGATCGACCAATTGTTCGACAGCCTGGCCGCCAGCATCCGGCAACCAATGACTGAGCTGGAGTTTTATCATCACCTCACGATCATCAGCTCCATAATCAAAGACGGGCATACCATCATCTTGCCGCCTGCAAAGGCCACCGCTTATCACAACGCCAATAGCCAATTCCTTCCTTACAAGATACGGGTGGTTCAGGGAAGGCTGTTTGTGGAGATGGTTTGCACGGCTGACAAGCGCATTCCCGAAGGAGCGGAGATTGTCTCGATCAATCAGGTTGCCGCTTCAGACCTTCTTCAGCAACTGATGGAGCGGCAGATTCGGGATGGATGGAATGAATCCTATCCCCGGTGGATCCTGGATCAGTACTTCCGGGAGTATTACAGTTTTCATTTCGGGCATCCGGAAATTTTTGATATTCAATTCAGGACTGGATCTGAAGTGAAACAGTCGACCATTCAGGCCCTGCGCAAAGACAGCATTAATTATTATCGACAGGCAGCCTATCCTGGCAAGAGTAATGAAAAGAAGCAGGGACAAGGGATCGTATATTTAGAGAATATCGAAAGCAGATTGGCATGGTTACAAATAAAGGATTTTCACCAGGAAGTGCTCCGTGATGAATACAAACAGGATTTCCGCAGCGAGATCCGGAAAGCTTTTCAGCGTGTCAAAGAAAGCAACCTGGAAAACCTGGTGCTCGATCTGCGGGACAACCAGGGAGGCGATATAGAATATGGCGTGTTCCTGCTTTCGTATTTGATGCCGGAGGACTTTTCTGTAGTGGAAGGCTACCATAAAGTAAAGAACATTGACGGTGAACTGGAAAATACAGGCGGACCTTCTCTCGGAAAGCATCACCCTGCGGCTGGTCGTTTTGAGGGGATGCTGTACGTGCTGATCAATGGTGGCAGCTTTTCCAATTCTGGAATTGTTTCGGCCACCTTGCGCAGACATCAGCGGGCTATTTTTGTGGGGGAAGAGACCGGTGGCAACAACAAGGTGCTGGCCGGAGATGCAAAGGACTTCACCCTTCCTCATTCGGGAATCTATGTCGAGATCCCCACCAAGCAATATTTGCTAGATAGCCAGGCGCCGCTTTCCGGCCACGGTACCGTTCCCGATGTTGTGATCCTTCCTACCATAGAAGATGGGATCCATAATAAAGACCCGCAAAAAGAAGCGGTAGGGAAGATGATCAGAGAGAAGAAAGGGAAATAGTAAAATTGTTCGATACATGACAGACCACCCCAGCACTGTTACTGACCGGAAAAAGCGTCTTTCTTTTTTTACTATCATCGCTTGGATCGGACTGGCCGCTTGCCTGGTTGGTTTCGGTAAGACCTTCCTCGCACCCGCCGTCAATGGCCGGTTTTCAGCCCCCGTTATCATTTATATTCATGGAGCGTTTGCCTTTGCCTGGATACTGCTTTTCGTTACTCAAACTTTCCTGATCCACCAAAGCCGGTACCAGGCTCACCGCAACCTGGGATGGGTGGGAATGGTGATCGCTATCGGAATTGCCATCACCATCATATTTGCCGGCAGATCGGTGGTGCAGCGGGATTTGAAAACGGGCCAGGGAGAACTTGCATATTCTTCATTTGTAGGTATCATTACAACCGCACTGATTTTTTCAGGGTTGGTGTTGATGGGCTTGATCCGGCGCGGCAATGGAGCGGCGCATAAGCGTTGGATGTTGTTGGCAACGATAGTAGTGTTATGGCCTGCGTGGTTTCGGTTCCGCCATTACTTTCCCTCCATACCGCGTCCCGATATCTGGTTTGCCTGGGTATTGGCCGACAGCCTGATTCTTGTTGCCTGGGTTTGGGACAAGGTCAGGAACCACCGCATTCATCCTGTATTGTTTTGGGGTGGGTTGTTCATCATCCTTGAACAGGGCTTCGAAGTGTGGGCCTTTGGCAGCGACGGATGGCAGGTGGCGGCAAAATGGTTGTACGGACTTGTATGAGGTAATATCCACACAGCTTTGATGGGGAGCGTGTTAATATAACTGCAACGTCGTTTCTTTGGTCTCGTTGCGCCAAGCAGGTCTTCTGTACGCTGTAGATCGCTTTTCATTGACACGGCTGTTTTTAATCGGGCTATTTCTACAAATTTGCCTTCGGATTTCTATTCTTTCATGCGATCATTTCAAATTTATATTGACGAGCACCACTCGGTTAACGGCACCTTGTACAACGGCCTCCATTCCGACAGAACGTTAATCATTGCTTCAGCTACCGGCGTGGTTCAATCGTTCTATCAACCACTGGCCCGGTTTTTCCAGTCGCAGGGAATTTCAGTCATTACGTTTGACTATGCGGGTATTGGCAAATCCTTGCAAGGAAATATCAAAATTGAAAACAGTGGCCTGGCCAACTGGGGAGACAGAGATCTGGAAGCCGTTATTAAATATGCCCTCGACTCCTCCAGCCATCATAAGATCGTTCTTCTGGGACATAGTGTTGGCGGCCAGTTGATCGGGTTGGCTCCCTCAGCTTATCGGGCCGACAAAGTCATTCTTGTGGCGGCGCAATCCGGATACTGGAAATTCTGGAAACGAACCAATCCAATAAGAATCTGGTTGATCTGGCATTTGCTGGTTCCCCTGTTAACTACAACATTCGGGTATTTGCCCTCCAGAATTTTCAGCAGGATGGAGAGTTTGCCAAAAAATGTGGCGCTGGATTGGGCCAGATGGTGCAGGAACAGGAATTATTTATTCGGAAGACTTCCATCAGGCAGACTGTACTTTAACAGAATAAAGGGAACAATCACTTCTGTTCAGATAGAGGATGATTTCTATGCACCGAAAGAATCTGTAGAATGGTTAACTGCTAAATTCAGCAATGCACAAATCAAAAGGCTGCATTTTGTTCCCGAAGATTTCAATGTTTCGAGAATCGGGCATTTCTCCTTGTTTACCGAAAGGTTCAGGGATAGTATTTGGAAAATATTATTGGAGGAAGTCAACAATCAATAGAAACGATGCAACGACAACAATTTGGCGAAATCATTAATGGATACTCCATACCTGTTTTAAACAACAGGGAAATACGCGCTACAGCTGGGATTATGTTTCTGGCGGGTTTTATTTCTTTAATACTTATTCTAAGCGCCGGCAATTTTGTTCCGGTAAAATATGTTCTTTCTGTTTTTGTAGGGGAGTTTTCCATCCGTTTATTTATTGGCCCCCGGTTTGCGCCGCTATTAATCATGGGCCGATTGATCGTCAGTAACCAGAACCCTGAATATGTAGGGGCTGCCCAGAAAAAATTTGCCTGGTATATCGGATTCGTAATATCCGCCATCATGTTTTTATTACTGGTTGTGGGAAATGCTTACAGCCCCATTACAGGCTTTGCCTGCCTTATCTGTTTAATCCTGATGTTTTTTGAATCGGCATTTGGAATATGCCTGGGTTGCAAACTTTATGGCATTGTCAAAAAAGAGAAGGCGCAGTACTGTCCGGGAGAAATATGTGATGTAACACAAAAGCAGTCGATCCAGCAGGTTTCAGGCAAACAATGGCTGGTGCTGTTGGGGTTGATAACTTTTCTCCTTTTGCTTGCTGTCACTTTCCATAGCAATTTCAAATCAGAACCTCATCGTCTTTTTTGAAAGTGTCTGAATTCAGAAGATAGTATACCAGGTAGTGCAAGGGTTATTTGCTTCTTTGTAGCTATCGCATAATCGATCAGCATGACCATCGCCCTCCAAAGCGGATGTATGGCAATAAAGAGGGCAGAGATATTAAAGATGGACAGCATCTTCCTCTTTTTTCAGGTTCTGCTGAAAAAGTGGACTGCTTCAATAGGGGTCATTTGCCTTTTGGTTGTTTAGGTGAAGACGAGATGTTGCTCAGTTCCATGGCATGGGAGACTGGTGGCTTTTTCCGCACGTATGCCATCACGGCAACATCATGAAAATCTCAGTAAATGACCCAGGAGTACCATCAAAAACAAAAATACGTATGACAAACTCGTTCCGATTTTATCTACCCTTGCTGATCTTTTCAATGATAGGCTTTTCCTGCGAAAAGGAAAGCAACATCAGTGAACCCGGAAACCTGGTGCCGAAAACGGTTGACCAGGATGCCACCCTGCCTTCCATTTCTGTCAATGGGGCCTTACTACATTCCGAAGCTTTTGGACCGGAAGACGGCACACTGATCATCTGCATTCATGGCGGCCCTGGCGCGGACTACCGGTATATGCTTAACTGCAAAACCCTTGCGGCAAAAGGATATCGGGTTGTTTTTTACGACCAGCGAGGCGCAGGTCTTTCCCAGCGATTTCCAAAAAAATGGTATAAGTCCCAGGGCAGTGATGCCATTAACAAGGTATTCTATGATGAATTAAAAGGTGTAATAACCCATTATAAGAAAACCCCTGGCCAGAAAGTGATCCTCTTGGGACAATCGTGGGGCGCCATGCTGGCCACCGGCTATACCGGGAGATATCCGAATGAGATCGATGGCCTGATTGTAGCCGAGCCCGGCGGATTGAAGTGGGACGATGTGGTTGACTACGTGTCTGAATCCAGGTCTTTCAAGTTGTGGAGTGAAACACTGAATGACGCCACTTACATTGATCAGTTTATTACGGGAAAAGAAGACCAGCACGAGATACTCGATTACAAAGCGGGCCTGCTGGGTTCAGTAAATACGATTGTGGGAGACATGGGCGCTGACCTGGGAAATAATGCACCCTCCTATGTGGCCTCCCGAACTGGTTCCATTGTTAATGCTGCTTCCTTTGAACTGGGGCAGGATTCAAAACCCGACTTTTCCGCGGGTATCAATCAGTTTTCGAAGAAAGTATTGTTCGTCTATAGCAGCAACAACAAAGCCTATCCCGATAGCTGGGCCGCTAAAATATCAGCCAGCTATCCGAATAAAGAGGTATTTAAAGCGCAGGGCGTCGGGCATTCGGGAATGATCGACCAGGTAAATTTCTGGACTACCATCATGGAGCCCAAAGTTATTTCATATATAAAATCATTATAACAGCTATGAAAACATTTGCCGTAAAAGCGAGTTTTATAATCGTTGCATTATTTCTATTGCAAAAAGAGATGATCGCCCAGGTAATAAACTGGGAAAATGTTTCCGGAGCAAACAAGCAGTTGTTACATGTTAATGCCGGAGTGGAGTACGGGCTAACAGCGGGTTTGGGGTATCATCATTTAATACCCATGAAAAAATTTCCGGTCTGGGTAGGAGGAGAGATGTCAACACCTGGAGGAAACAAGCCAATAGATGATTTTAAACTGAAAGTGGGCGGTCAATTCAGGATTGCTGCCTTTCATCATTTTCAAATTGCAGCCAGGGTGCAGGGAATAGCCAGGCGGTACCAGAACCAGTCGGTAACACTTTTCAATTTTGGAAGTGATGTAGCCGGAACAGTGGGTTTTTATCGCGAACGCTGGTTTATAGGAGCGGAAGCCGGCTTCGACAAAGCCATTGTGACACATTTTGACCATAGCGACTGGTATAAAAAGAATATATACGACAAGGTACGTGACGGCTGGTATGAGCCCGCCACCGGAGGCAATTTCTACTATGCGTTGCTGGGCGGCTATTCGATGAAAAAAGTAGATTTCACTCTGAAGGCAGGAAAGCTGTTGCAGCAGGATTTTAAAACACAACCTATGCTTCCTTTTTATGGTCAACTGGGTGTCAACTTCAGGTTTTGACAGGAGCGATGAATAGCCAGTGTTTAAAATAGGGAAGAAGCGAAACCCAATACGATTATCATAAATGTTGACATATGCGGAATATTCTTGTGCTGTCTTTTGTGTTTGCAGTAATGAATGGGAGCGCTCAATCTCTTCTGAAACCGGGAGATAACGCTTTCAATCTGAAATTGCTCAGGAGTACTCATTTTGAAATGTCCTATTCGGTGGTGTCCGGTCGGCAGGCGTCCGCCATCAGTTCGTTTGATGTAGACATTGTGGTTAACGGGAAGACCATATCGGTTTTCACCCAAATAAAACTCCCCTCCGGAAACAGTATTTGGACCGATACCACTGTGGCCGATATAGCAACCCTTGTTCCTATTTACCGGTCTTCTGATAATTCATCCAGGAAGTATCATGTCAAGTATGGTAATACAATTGAGGGTTATTATTTTGATAAGCAGTCGGGCAAAGGGAGCCAGGTCAGGGAAAGTGGCAAGGGGGAGTTTTTTGACAGCTATCTATATCCATACCTGCTTGGAGCGCTTCCTCTCAGTTCCGGATACAAGGCCATTTTACCCGTGTACGAATACAAACCCGGTTCAACAAGCAAGGTATCGGATGTTCGCATTACAGAAGTAAAAAGCAGTATGCACAAAACTGATATATCGGGTGAACACGCGGTATGGCAGGTTAGCGTATGGGAAGAAGGAACCGATGTAAAGTATGAATACTATATCGACAAGGAAACCAGGAAGCTCTGGAAAGCCGAGATATTGGCCTCCAACGGCAACCGGTTTGTACTTGTCGACAAGGAAGTTGACTACAGCCCATTCGCGGCGAAGTTTGAGAAGGAAGCAACCTATAAAATGATTACAGAAGGTACGGCTACGATCAGCGGGCAGGTCTTTGCCCGCGACAATGAGAATACCACCAAAAAAGGCATTGCCATTCTGAACATAAACAAGAAGCAATATGCGCAGCAGGGCACTACGGTGATCCTGATTCCTTATACCGATTATTTCAGGGAATGGATAAAATGGAATGAAAAAGTGCGCAAGAAAGGCCAGGCCCTACCGCTTTCTCCGGAAGCTGCAGGATGTATCAAGGTTACTTCAGTTTATGACAACGACGGCAATTTCGAATTCACGAACCTCATGCCCGGCGATTATTATCTGTTTACCGAGTTTGGATATGTCCATACCGCTTCCCGCACCGAGGTGATAGGCTATACCGATACTTACATCAATGGCCTGTTCCAGGGAACGACCGCCAATACCCAGGTCAACAGATACAAAACCGGCGCCACTGCCACCATAAAAAAGATAGTAACAATTAGCAGGGAAGGAGAGAAGGTGATGGTAAAATTGAAGAAGACGCTTTGAGAGGTGAGGTGTTAAAGGGAAAGTGTAGATGCCTCCGTCGCGGCAATTCGGATTTAGTGGGTGGTGATTCCTGCACTTACGGGACTGACAGGTTTAAAGTAATAATGCTTCTCTTTCGTGATGCTTTTGAAGTCTGTTTCTTTGATCACCTATGCTACTGCTGCGATGTTCGATGTGAAGTCTGCCGACGAATGGTAGAACAATATAAATGAGGTGCTTCAGCACATTTAGTAACTTAATCATATAATAGACAATCATTTAGACGGAAGCTAAAAGACTCGCATTGTCGACAATTGTCTCTTGCCATTTTTGGTCGAAAAGAGAAAATCCCGCTATTTTCTGTTTAAATTGGTGTCATATGTGTGCTTTGAGCATTTCTTAAAAACTTAGTAAATTTGGAATATGAAACAAGTGATTTTAAATGTACCTGATAAAGATTACCCTTTCTTTATGGAACTGGTGAAAAAATTGCCTTTTGTTAAACCTGTAAGCTCTCCGGTTAAAAATGCAGCAAAGAATAAAGTGCTAAGCGACCTTCAGGAATCAATTGGTGAACTGAAGCAGATAAAGGCAGGCAAAAAAAAGGGTATTGCTGCGCGTGATTTACTTAATGAGATTTAATCCATGGCATATAAGGTTATAGCCACTCCTATATTTAAACGGGAGATCAAACGGCTTGCTAAAAAATACCATTCTCTGAAAAATGAGTATGCTGAATTACTAGATGGCCTGGAAGAAAATCCTAAAAAAGGCACTCCATTAGGTAATGATTGTTATAAGATCAGGCTTTCCATTGCTTCAAAGGGTAAAGGAAAATCTGGTGGCGCCAGGGTAATTACAAATATCGCAATTGTCGATGAAACCGTCTATCTTCTCTCCATATACGACAAATCTGAGCAGGATGATATTTCAGATAAAGAACTAAAAGAACTCCTCAAGCAGTTACCATAAAAAAATGGATCTGTACCGCCCGGCACGAAGCTCAAAATCTATGCACAAAAAAAGCCTCACTTTCATGAAGCTTTTAATCCTGTGGGAGTTGACCCCGTACGAACGGGACCGACCCTCCCGACTATAAGTCGGGGTGCTCTGAACCAATGAGTTTCTCAATCATCTTGCGGCT
>CAZSAQ010000008.1:0-262603 GCA_964605065.1 uncultured Chitinophagaceae bacterium | reverse complement strand
AGTAAGTAAAGAGCATAAAAAAACCTCACATTACTGTGAGGTTTGCGTTTTTTGCGGACCGGACGGGACTCGAACCCGCGACCTCCGCCGTGACAGGGCGGCATTCTAACCGACTGAACTACCGATCCTTACCTTAACAGGAGTACCTGTTTTAAGGAGGGCAAAGATAGGGGTATTTGATTTCCAAACAAGGAAAAAATCAAAAAAAATATGGGTTTTGATACCCCCGTTATCCACGCTGACGGCGGTTCCTCCACACGGCCAATCCAACAGACACGAGCACGGCCAAAACGGTCACCCATAAAAATATCTTGCGCTCAGATGGACCGGTACTTTTCGTCAGGCGCTCGGGCCTGGAACCGGTATCGCTTCCGGAATCATCAGCCGGTAAGCCGTTGGCCGACCAACTGAGGCGAATGCCAAACTTCTCCTCCTTGCCAACGGCCTCGCGGTACTGATCCATATGCTCGGGAGCAATAAAATCCTTCAACGTTTCATACTCATAATGGAGCCGGATCATTTTATCGGAATGCTCATAGGTTCCTTTCAACCGGTAAGAGTCTGAACTGGCCAGGTCGCCGGGAAGTTTCAGGTTCCACCTTTCGGGTAAGTTGATGATCACTTCCTCCGAATAATGCGACGGATACGCTAATGCATAAGGCATGGTCCTCTTTTCCTGCTCGGGCCGCAGAATGACAGGGTCTATCAGGTATGGATTGAAAGAAGCCCGCTTGATGCCCTTTTCTTCCTCCCAGATATTCTTTATCGAATAAACTTCCACGGTACTGAGCATGCCGGTTTCTTCATTATCCTTGTAATAAAACGTATCGATCGCAATATCCTCATAGCTCTTTTTGTAGAAATCGGTAAACCCCTTGAGAAGCTCATACCTGCTGGTATTGCTGATGCTGGATCTGATATTGTCTGCATATTTTCCATAGTGAAGGGTAGTAACGGTTAACCGGGCATTGCCGCTCATATCGGGTATGTCAAACTCCTCCTTTGCTTTCAACTGGCTGTTTTTTGCAGGAACAATATCGGTAAGCTGGGTGGTCGAAGGGGCTACCACAAGACCGGCCTGGTAATCGGGATAATACCTTTTATCCAATGGTCCGCGCTGGTAATTGATGGTCGGGTCGATCCAGCTTACCTGGTCGCCTATCTTTACCTGCACGGTTACATGATCGAAAGCGTGGGAAGTGGGCAGCCAGTCACGAATCCCTTTCTGATTCTCGGTATTGATCATTACCGGGTAAGCTTCGATTCCCAGGGCGCCGAGCATGGTGCATAGTAAATAAGATTTGTCTTTACAGTCTCCATACCTGCGCTGGCATACTGTAGCAGGATCGGTGGGTTGATGCGAGTTGACACCCATCTCCAAGCCGGTATACCTGATCTCATCCTGCACATACCGTATGGCAGCCAGGGCCCGGCTTTCAGGCGATGTGCAGGTGGTTCGGATCTGACCAATCTTTTCATTCAATTCACCGCGTGGACTAACGGGCTTGAAGAGTGCCATCGCCCAGTCATTCACTTCTTTCCAGTCTTTGTATTCGCTGATCATTACCCGGCTATAAGCTTCATACCATCCGGGTAGGTTTTCCTGAAGACGGAGGGGCTTAACCTGATCCCATTGCCATTCATAACTTGTGGCTTCTGCATTCTTCGTGATCACCGGCTCGCGGGTATTGCCGATATTCTTTATTTGCAGGCTCCTGCCGGAAGGAACAGTTACAGCCAAATACAAATGCGCGATCGGAACGGTGTATTGACTCACGAAAGACAAGGAGAACTTCCCTCCGAATACCGGGTTCTCACCAACCAGGGTGTAGCTGTAGTCAATATAATCCCCCTTCCTGATATCATCAAGTATGAGCAGGGCGGTCCGCTTGTCGGAATACAGGTGCAATGATCGCTCGTCTTCATTATGGATAACCCTGAACCGCGAACCTTTCAGCTTCGGGATCACCTTTCCCTCCCTGATCACGTTGATCATATGAAAAATCAGCTTCTGGTAAGAAGGGTAGAAGTCGACCGACACCTCGGAAGCATTTTCAATTCCTGCCTCGGTAATGATGCGTACAACCTTTCGCAAATAATTACTACGCCTGCCAACCGACACCTGTCTTTCGAAGGCATAATCGAAATAGCCGTCCTCTGCATCGGCTTCACCCGGCGAAATGGAATAATCGTAACGGGTTTGTTTGGCCCAACCCGGAGCAGGGGCGATGGCCGGTTGCTGGGAGAGGGCAGTTAGCTGCAAAAACAGGCACCACAAAACCAGGAATTTCGTTAAAAGAGTTCTTCTCATATTCCACAAAATATTAAATAATCTGAATCTCCGGGAGAGCCAATTTTTCAACCTACGGTGCTGGATAACTGCGGACAGATGAAAATTTTATTGAATAGAATAGACCGGGATGGGAAGAACCATGAATTGATTTATCTCAAGCATGGTTTAAGAGTTAATACCTACTGCGTGTAAATAGTTGGAACGAAAGGAAAAACAACGTTCTATTTTTGTCTACCGTTTTGGCATAACCTACAATCTCCAACAAACCAATGCAAACAAACTACTCTCCAACTTCGGGCATCTCTGTTATTATTTCTTGCTTCCAGCCTGGTAAACGCCTGCAGCTTCGATCGGTAATTATCCTGTTGCTGGTATCTTTTGTTTCTATCAATAGCCGGTCGCAGATCAGTTTCAGCACCACAACTTTGCCAACAGGTATGGAGTTTACGCCGGCCGGAACGGGGTTGGTGATCCCTGTGGATTTTAACAACGACGGTTATACGGACATCTTATACAACGTCACCGCAGGAGGGGCGCTCACGTATCTGCAAAGTTCAACCGGTACTTCCTTTGCTACGCCCGGTCCGAATCCGTTTGGCAGCTACACTTCTTCCAGCCCCGCTGGTACCAACCTGAGCGTAGCGTCCTCATGCGCGGATTTTGATCACGACGGAGACCCGGATATCTGGGTCAGGGTTAGTGGTGCTGCCAACGATGTCTTTCTTCGGAATGATGCCGGTACCTATGTCACCGCAACGCTGATCACGGGCATGGAGTTTACGGCGGCAACGGTAACCTATCCACAGGTAGTAGACATCAATGGAGACGGCTATGTCGATATCGTTTACAATACCGCTCCGGGTGGAGGCATCACCTACCTGCAAAACAATAACGGAACCTCTTTCAGTACACCGACTCCCAATCCGTTCGCCAGCTATACTTCTTCAACTCCTGCAAGCACCAGCACAGCCATCACCAGTTCCGAATTTGCCGACTACGACGGCGATGGTGACCTGGATCTATGGGTGCGTGTGGCAGGAGCCGGCAATGATGTTTATCTCCGCAATGATGCGGGAACTTACACGACTGCCAGTCTTCCGACAGGTTTGGAATTTACAGGAGCGGGTATAGGGGCAGTTAAAATTGCCGACATGAATGGCGATGGACTGGTAGATTATATTTACCAGGCAGCAACCGCCTCCGCCATCACTTATATGGAAAATACAGGTTCCGGTTTTGCCACTCCTTCACCCAATCCTTTCGCCTCTTATACTTCAAGCACACCAACCGGAGTATTGATGAACTCCGCAGGCAGCGTTGCCGATATGGACGGCGATGGAGACCTGGATCTATGGATACGGGTCGGCGGGGCTTCCAACGATTTTTTTTCTACGGCGTCGGGGGCGGCGCCCCGGTGCACCCTCACTTCTCCGGCCAACAATGCAACGGGTGTTTCCGTTACCAGTAATATTGTGCTCACTTTTTCTGAGGCGATGACAACCGGTTCGGGCTCTTTCACGATCAGAAGAGTATTCGACAACGGCGTGGTGGAAACCATCGCCGCTTCGGGTCCGAATGTATCAGGATCGGGCACCAGCGTTATCACCATAAACCCGGTGACGAACCTGGCTTCGGGAACTCAATACTATGTAACCTTCGATCGCAATGCTCTCAAAGACGGGCAGGGTGTAATTGCAGGCCACCTGGATTCCTATATGAAAGTGCGGGTTCCGGAAACAACGTCCGGCTTTCTCAAATTCACTACCTCGGGAGTAGCACCGGTGACCTGGCTGAGCTTTTCGGCATACGCTATCAACAATCAGGTGAGCATCGACTGGCAAACGGCTACCGAATGGAATAGCCGCGACTTTACTGTGCAGCACAGCGTCGATGGAGCCAACTGGAAAAATATCGGAACACTCGCAGCCGCGGGTAACAGCAACCAGGCGATTCGCTACCAATTTATACACAAAGCGCCAGCTCCAGGAAAAAATTACTATCGCATCCTGCAGTCGGATCTCGACGGGAAGTCAAATTATTCGGTTATACGTACTGTTAATATGGAGAGCGCAAGGGTATTTAAGGTGTTTCCCAATCCCGCGGGTTCAGTAGCCTGGGTGAGTACAACCTTGCCGGGGGAAAAGACACTCACGGTGTATACCCTGGCGGGTGCCCGGGTGATTGAAAAGACAAGCCAGGCCAGCCTGATACCTGTTTCCACGCAAGCCCTCTCACCGGGGATGTACCAGCTGGTGCTCGTGTCGGGTACCAATAGATCGGTGCAATTGCTGATGGTGAAATAACCGGAAAATAAATGATGGAGGTGATGCCGCTATCAATTGGTGTCACCTCTTTTTATTTCCTCTGCAGGAGAAAGACCGTTGTGCAGCACATTCACCGGAACGATCAGGGAAATCCGGTTCTCGCGGAATGCCTGGTTGATATGCTGTATCGCTTCATGCCTGGCTACCATATACCCGGGAGGCTGGTGATTGTCGATCCAGAACCAGATGGCCAGCTTTACGGAATTGTCCTGGAAATCGGTGCAATACACTTCAACGGGTTTTTCCTTAAAAAGATACCCGGCTTTTCCGACAGCCTGCCGGGCCAGCAATACTGCCTTAGCCAGATCGGTATTGGCGTCAATCACCACCGACAGCTCGATCCTGCGAAAAGGAGTGAGGGAGTAATTGATCAATGGCTTCTGAAAGATGTCTTTGTTGGGGATCATGATATGCAGCCCGGCAAAACTGCGAATAACTGTCGATCGCAACTGGATGTCTTCAATATTACCGAGGAACCCGTTCGTTTCAACGGTATGCCCCACTTCGAAAGGTCTTTTAAAAGTGATGTAGATCCCTGAAATGAAATTGGAAGACAGATCCTGGAATGCGAAACCCAGCGCCAATCCCAATATACCGGCTCCGGCAAGCAGCGAGGAAACGGCCTTGTCGAGTTTCAATACATCCAGGGCGATGAATATACCGATGAAGAGAATAATAATATAGAAGATGGTGGAGAATAAATTGCGGCTCTTCGCGGTTCCCGTAAAACGGGTCAACAGCCTGTTCATGAAAAGTTTGCCCCAGCGCGCAAGGAAAACAAAACAGACCATCACGAGTAACGCAACGGCTAGGTTGGGTAAAATTTTCACACCGGTTATATACCATTGGTGAAGTTTGTCGGCGATCAGGTCCGTCCAGCTACGATCCATTGTTTTTTATAAACCCTCCTGCCAAACAGGTGCCAGCATTCCGGAACTGAACAAGACCACAACCAGCCATGCTTCGGGTGGAGTATTGTCAATCAATCGCTTGCATATATGTCAAAAGACGCATATTGGTTTTCGTTACAGAATAATTGGGTGGAAACACTTATTTCCATACATTCAGTATACTGACCCCTTTCTACACAACAACCTGAACCAAGATGACTGCTGCAAAACCTATCCTCCTGTTACTGGTATCGGCGTGTACCTGCCAGTTGAGCCATTCCCAATTGCTGAAAGATGTAAAGAAGATTTTGAAAACCACCAAAGAAACAGCCCGCGAAGTGACCGGCGCCACTACCGAAGTAGCCCGGACTGTTCAGGCTGTTAAAGTGTTGAAGAAAACCTGGGAGAAAGATACCTCCGCCAACATCAGGTATAAGCAGGTTCCCGATTATAGAACCCGGGAAGAGGTAAGCCTCAACCAGAAACAAAAGCTGGTGGTGGAGAATGGCGAATTCAAAAACCTGTCCTGGCGGCCCGTCACCAAATTCGAGAACCAGTTGTTTCCTTCTTTTATCATCGGCTGGGCCAGTTACAGGGGTACCAAGGATGAAGACATGGGAAGTTCCCTGGGTTTCAGTATCAGCACCAATCTCCCGAATGTTGTATTGAAATGGGAGATCGAATGTGCCGATAAAGCGTATTTCTCCCTCGACAGCGGATATATCAATTGTGATGAGATCAGAAACGGCCGGTACTTTCTTCCCAAGATCAACTGGAACTACAAGGAGCTGACCAGGCATGAAGCCAATGCACCCGTGAATGTATATTTCCGGCTCACCGATCCCAATACGGGCGGAAGAGTGGAGAAACTGGTTACGATCAATCTGCGGAGCATCAATGATTGCCTGCTCGCCGTTCAATCGAAGCGCTTTCATTTCATGTTTGCCAGTTATGTAAACGAAGATCATCCCGCCATCGACCAGATAGCAAGAGATATGCTCTCCACAAAAATGATCGATGCGGTATTGGGATACCAGCGGGGTGTTCCCTATGTCGATCTGCAGATAGCCGCCTTGTGGCGGGTTCTTCACGATAAAGGATTCCAGTACAGCAGCATCACTGACAACTCTGCCGACGGCAGTCAGCAGATCTACTCGCAAACAGTTCGCACCTTCGATAAATCACTTCAAACCAGCCAGGCCAATTGCGTTGACGGTACGGTACTGTTCGCATCCATCCTTAAAAAAATCGGGATCAAGCCGATACTGGTTACCGTGCCGGGACATTGTTTCCTGGGTTACTATACCAATGATTCCGATACCACCCTGCAAAGCATTCGATTCCTGGAAACAACCATGCTTTCCAAATCGGAGATCATCAGCAACCCCAAAACAAGTGTGAAAACGCTGGCGGAAAAATACAAGGTTCAGCCAGCTGAGGTGGAAAAGTTACTGGCCGACCTGATGCCGCCCGGTGTTAAACTCTCCGAGCTCAACAAGGCATATTACCTCGCCTTCCTCGATGCGAAAATGAGCGGCAAAGGAAACTACGATTACTACCTCAAAAAATATGGAGCAGCAAATGTAACGCTGCTGGATGTGAGCGAACTGCGAAAGTATGTGAAACCCATTCCGGTTTATGTTAATTGACAGCATTGCCGAAGAAACCAGGATTGATGGTAAGCCATAAAAAAACGTTCCCTTTTTCGGGGAACGTTTTTTTTACAAGGTGAAACTGGGTTTAGTTTTTTATCAATTTTTGCTGCCGGCCGTTTGAAAACCGGTGAAAATATATTCCCTTCACGAGATCGTTTACTGCAACGGTATTGATAATTGTCAAAGCCTTTGTTTGCAATCTGATACCTAGAAACGGGAGGTGGTTTGTAGGATTGTGTTTAGATTTTATTTATCCGGTAGCTAATAGTAAATGCTTATTCAAGGATTGAACCGGGAAGACAATCGTATTGTTGGATTCGGCCAGGAGGTTTTGAAAAAGCGGGTGTTGAAAAACATGAGCGGAAAAAACAATTGCATATAGTGGACGAGTTCATTTATGCCGTTGTCAGTTTTCATTTTTGTAGAGTATACAGGCTGATGAGCCCGGCTGTATTTTTGGCAAGCGGGGTGATGAGGCAGCTTTGCAATTATTTTTTTGTCTAATATTGCGTTGAACCTTTCCTGATTACTTCTCTGATCTGCATTTTTTGATTTCACCATTTTAACTGAAACGATTGCGCATTGCCGGCGAGAATACTAACAATGAATGGTTCATAAACCTTGCAAAAGGCGATGAAGATGCTTTTCGGCAAATTTTCCACTATTATAATGCACGACTCCAGCCTTTCGTATTCGGCCTGGTCAAATCCTCCGCTGTTGCGGAAGAAATTGTCCAGGATGTTTTTATGAAACTGTGGATTCACCGGGTTGCTGTGTCAGAAAAGGACAACCCGTCTTCCTGGCTGTTTACGGTTGCGGCCAATCAATCCTTCACCTATCTGAGGAAGATGGCCACCGAAAGAAAATTCATCGAGGAGGCCAAGCGGAAGATGGAGGAGGCTGCGGGCGACAGTACACCAGAAATCAGTTTTCTCTCCCGCGAAGCGGAGGGACTGATCAAAAGCGCCATGGACGCGCTGCCACCACAACGAAAGTTGATCTTCCAGATGAGCCGCTTTGAAGAACTGACCCACAAACAAATTGCCGAAAAACTGGAAATTTCTCCCAACACGGTAAAGAACCAGTTGGTGAGCGCCATCCGCTCGATCCAGGAGTTTCTGAAAAAGGCGGGTACCCTGCTGTTTGGCTTTCTATTATTTTTTTTCAAATAATTTTTATTTCCGGATAGTCCTATAGCGCCGCTTGTGAGTCTGCTATTAGGCGGCAGTACTATTAACCGGAGAACAAATCGGATCAAATGGAAAAATATGATACCTACTGAACGAATTCAATACCTGTTGGAGCAGTATGCCGCCAATGCAGCAAGCGCGAATGAAGTGGAAGAGCTATTCTATTGGCTTCGGCAAACCGACACGGAAGAGGAGGAACTCGTTAACCTGCTTTCCGCGAAGGCCGCCCGGACAGAGGAAGACAGAAATTATGATCAGGCACATTGGGACCAGGTGTTCCAGTCAATATTATTGAAAGCTAAGCAGCAGTCCGCTTCCAGTGAAAAGCCGTTATTGCAAAGGGTTGATGAGTCATACGAAAGCAAGCGTATTCATCGGTCTGCCCGAAACTGGTGGGCGGCTGCTGCCATTTTATCGGCATTTGCGCTGGGCACATACCTGTACACCTCTCTTCGCAAACCGGCAGCATTGGCCTCGGACAACGGAAAAGATACGGTGATGACCAATGATGTATTGCCGGGCAGGGAAAGAGCGGTATTGAAACTGGCAGGTGGTAAAACGATCATGCTCGACAGCACGCAGGGAAATATTATGCTGCAGAGAGGGCTTACCGCGGTGAATGAAAACGGCAGACTCGGATACAAAGGAGCGGCGGAAACCATCGAATATCACGAGATGAGTACGCCGCGCGGCGGACAATACCAGTTGCAGTTGCCGGATGGTACCAATGTGTGGCTGAATGCGGCATCGAGCATCTATTATCCGACTTCCTTTGTTGGAAAAGAGCGGGTAGTATCCATTACCGGGGAAGTATATTTTGAAGTGGTCAAAGATAAAACAAGACCATTCCGGGTAAAAACAAAAGGGATGGAAGTGGAGGTACTGGGAACGCATTTTAACATCAATGCCTATGATGGCGAAGAGTTGGTTAAGACCACACTATTGGAAGGAAGTGTCCGAATCAATGTAAACAGTACGCCGGCGGGCGCCAGCGATGCTTCGCCCCCGAAATCGTTTTTCCTGGCACCGGGTCAGCAGGCACAGGTGGAAGAAGCCAGGGGGGGCAGCCCGGTATTTTCCCGTATCGTCAACGATGCTGATGTGGAGCAGGTGATGGCCTGGAAGAACGGATCATTCCAGTTTGATAATACGCCTTTATCTGTAGTGATGCGTCAGTTGTCGCGATGGTACGATGTGGAAGTAATCTATGAAACCGGTGTACCCGACATCAAACTGGGTGGAGAAATGAAACGCGATCTGAACCTGTCGCAAGTGCTGAACGGATTAAAGAAACTGGGCGTAAAGACAAGGATCGAAGGAAAGAAACTGATGGTATTGAAATGAATGGGAAAGAAACTGTTTGAACAGTAGCAGAGATGCTGTTATAATATTCTTGCCAAAGAAAAGCCGGAAATGCTGGTAACATCTCCGGCCGGAATTTGAGTAAGAGGGAACAATAGTCCGACAAGACTGCTTATTCAATCACCCAAACAATGCAAACTTATGCAATTTAAGGCTCTTGTAATGCCCGAGTCTGCCGTTGTATCTGCAACTCCGCAAAAACGGCTGCCCGGCAATTCCTGGCAGGTTCTCGCTGGCGACCCCGATCGCCGGTTCTGGACCCAAACACTGCGCATCATGAGAATCATTTCGGTTTTATTGCTGGTGGCCTGTTTACACACTTATGCTGAAGGATATTCGCAAACCATCACCTTCAAAGGCAGGGATGTTTCCCTTCAGAAAATATTTACAGTCATAAAAAAGCAGACGGGGTATACAGTCATGTACAATGCCGATCACCTGGGAAAAGCCAGGCCGGTCAGTGTCGATGTGGTTAACCTTTCGGTTGAATCTTTTCTTCAGAAGATCCTCACCAATCAACCCTTTGAATATTCGATCGAGAATACAACCATTTTTATTGCCCGCAAAGAACAATCGCCGGCAGTGGCGAAAACGGCACCCGTATTACCCGACAGTGCTGCAGCAGCCTCGCCTGCAACCGACATCACCGGCCGCGTGGTGAACGAACGCGGAGAACCTCTGGCCAACGCTTCCGTTTTCCTGAAGGGCTCGGGCAGAGGTACCCTTACGGATGCGAAAGGACAGTTTACCTTGAAAGATGTGGACGAGAATGATATATTGGTGGTCACCTTTATCGGTTACAATGAAATATTGGTTCCACTCAAAGGGAAAAAGGATGTTCAGCTGACCATGAAAGTGGCTACCAGCGAACTGGACAAAACAGTTGTGATCGCCTATGGTACTACGAGCCGGCGTATGGCAACCGGAAACGTGGGAAAGATTTCTGCGGAAGAAATAGAGAAACAACCGGTGATGAATCCTTTACTGGCACTGGGAGGGAGAATCGCGGGACTGGACGTTAACAGTACCAGCGGTTATGCCAGCGGAACCGTAAAAGTGGAGATCAGGGGAAGAAGCACGATCAATCCTTTCTTCACTTCCGATCCGCTTTATATCATTGACGGAGTACCGCTCACCATCATGGAGCTTACCTCCAACAGCTCTACTTATCAAAACGGATCGTCGGGAGTGTTGCAGAACGGACTGCCCGCGCCTGCCGGCGGACAGAGTCCTTTCTTCAGCCTCAACCCGGCCGATATAGAAAGCATGGAAGTGCTGAAAGACGCTGACGCTACTGCGATCTACGGATCACGAGGCGCCAATGGAGTCATCATCATCACAACCAAAAGAGGGAAGAATGGGAAAACGAAATTCAATTTAAATGTAAACCAGGGCATGAGTGCGGTTACCCGTCATTGGGACATGCTCAACACGGCTCAATACCTGAAAATGCGCCGCGAGGCTTTTCAAAACGACGGGATCATTCCAGATATTTCCAATGCACCCGACCTGTTTTTATATGACACCACCGTAAACAGGAACTGGCAGAAAGAACTGTGGGGTAATACCGGGAAGATGACCGACGTATCTGCGGGTTTATCCGGCGGAGATGGTCGTACTACCTTCCGCCTGAATGCCAGCTATCGCAGGCAAACTGAAATCCTGACCCAAAGCGGTTCCAGCAATCGGGCCAGTGTTTCTTTCAATCTTAATCACAGGAGCCGCAATGAAAGACTGTCGCTGTCATTGTCTACCTTCTATTCATTTGCGAAGGAAAATTCAATCAGCGTCAGCTCTGCCACCACATTGCCCCCCAATGCCCCTGCTATATTTGATAGCCTGGGCGCATTGAATTACGGACCCTGGAATGCGGCAGGTATCGGCGATTATTTCCCCTTCGGATCGCTGTTGCAGCCCTACGAATCGAAAACAAATTTCCTCACCAGCAATCTGACGGCGAGCTACGAAATTATCAAGGGGCTTTCATTCAGTACCAGCGTTGGGTACAATAACATGTCCGCCCTTCAGAGCCGTTTGCAAACAATCGCTTCGCAGAACCCGTTGTACATGCCATTTGGAATCGGCTACTTTGGCAATAACCGTAACAGCAACTGGATCATTGAACCGCAACTGAATTATACCGGCTTCATCGGCGATGGAAAGCTGAATATACTGGCAGGCGCCAGCTCTCAGTCTACAATTACCAACGGCCTCGCCAGTGTGGGTATCGGGTATTCGAATGATGCATTCATCCGCAGCATCGCGAATGCACCCATGCAACTGAGCCTGGAAAATTATGGCGAATACAAATATGCCGCCCTTTTTGCAAGGATCAACTATAACTGGAGGAACAAATGGATCCTTAACCTCAACGCGCGGCGCGACGGATCATCCCGGTTCGGACCGGGTAAGCAGTTTGGGAACTTCGGTTCTGCAGGCGCGGCCTGGATTCTGTCGGAAGAAAGCTGGGTAAGGAAAGTGCTGCCTACTTTCATCGGATTTCTGAAACTGCGCAGCAGCTATGGCATCACGGGTAGCGACCAGGTGGGAGATTACCAGTACCTGTCGCAATGGGGTGCAGGGCCAGGAAGCTCCAGCCTCTTTACCTATAATGGCATTTCTCCGCTCATCAGCCAGCACGCGGTTAACCAGAACTATCATTGGGAAAGAAACAAGAAGTTTGAGGCGGCGATCAATATCGGGTTGATGAAAGATAACCGCATCAACCTGGAAGCAGTGTACTACCGCAACCGCTGCGACAATCAATTGACACAGATTCCTACGCCGGTCTATACAGGATTTCCGAATGTAACGGCCAACTGGCCGGCCCTCGTTCAGAACAGCGGTTGGGAGTTCGTTGCCAGTGGAAACATTTTCTACAACAAGAATTTTTCCTGGGCCACCAGCTTCAATATCTCGTTCAACAAAAACAGGTTGCTGGAATATCCGGGATTTGAGCAATCACCCTACTATACAACTTTTAAAGTCGGGCAGTCTGTCAATACCATGTACCTGCTGCATTACGAAGGGGTAGACCCGCAAACGGGTGAATATGTCTTCACCGATCAGAACAAAGACGGAATGACCGTAACGAATTCTTCTGTTGTTCCCGGAACCGGCAATGACGACAGGATTACGGCTGTTGACCTGGCGCCCCGTTTTATGGGCGGCTGGACCAACACCTTCGGCTACAAAAACTGGAAACTGAGTTTTTCATTCTATTTCAAGAAACAAAAGGGGGTGAACGCGCTGTTTGGTTCCAACTATCCCGGAAGCATGGATAACATGCCGGCTGAGGTGTACGACAATCACTGGCAAAACCCCGGAGAGGTGGCGAAGTATGCAAAGCTGTCGACCCAGAGCCAGATCGGATGGATATATTTCAAGCAGTCTGATGGCATCTATACTGACGCTTCTTTCCTTCGCTTGTCTAACCTGTCTGTTTCTTATGACTTACCGGTATCCTTTATCGGCAAGGCCGGGATGGAACGATGCAGCATCTATGTAAATGCGCAGAATGTTTTTGTATTGACCGGTTACAAAGGAATAGATCCGGAAGTCCAGACTTTTGGAGTGCTTCCGCCAGCAAAGATCATTTCAGCCGGCCTGTCCTTTAACTTTTAAAACGATCACCATGCATATTCAAATAAATAAAGTCTTACAACTTTTGTGCTGTGGTTTGCTCGGACTGGGTTTTGCCTCCTGCAAGAAAATGGTGGAGATTGGGGAACCCATCAGTACCATGACTTCCACGGAAGTATTCAGCACTGATGCACAGGCTAATTCCGCAATGGCAGGAATCTATACCCGGATGATCAATGGCAGCAACGGAGTCAGCAATACACCCTACGAATCATTCAGTAACGGATTGACCACCTTATTGTGCGGCATGTCTTCAGATGACTTCAGTTATTATTCCACAACGGATGTTACCTATTATAACTTTAACCGGAACAGGTTGCTGCTGGCCGATGGGCCTTCGGCAAGATTGTGGTCTTCCGCCTATACGGCGATATATGGTGCCAATGCAGTAATGGAGGGTGTAGCCAAATCCAGTTCGGAATTATTACATCCCAATGTCAGGAATTATATCAATGGCGAAGCCAGGTTTGTAAGGGCCTTCAGCTATTTCTACCTGGTAAATTGTTTCGGAGAGGTGCCTTTGGCGCTGACCATCGATTTCAATCAGACAACCAATTTGCCCCGCAGTGCAGTGGCCGATGTTTACAGGCAGATCATTGCCGATCTGAAAGAGGCCAAGGAACTGCTTCCGGACGACTATTCATTTGCCGGCGGCGAAAGGGTTCGACCCAACAAATGGGCTGCTGCGGCGCTGCTGGCCCGTGCCTACCTGTTTGCCGGGGACAATGAAAAGGCCGCCACCGAAGCGAGCCTCGTGATTGGAAATACAGGCAGCTATCAATTGGCAAACAACCTGAACGAGGCCTTCCTTGCCAACAGCCAGGAAGCCATTTGGCAGTTGCAGCAAAATACGGGAGTGTCAAATGTTGGCAATGCTACTCCGGAGGCTATTGAGCTGTTGCCAAAACCATTGAGAACAGGGTTGGCGAAGTTCAGATTGTCCGCACAACTGCTTTCTGCCTTTGAGCCCGGCGACAAACGCAGGGCCGATTGGGTGGATAGTTCCAACAATACTCCCTGGGGAGCGCCCGGATTTGTTTATTTCCCCTATAAATACAAGACAGGCCGGCACAACTACAGCGTCGGTGGAATGGCAACAGAGTATTATACCGTGTTGAGGTTGTCGGAGCAATACCTCATCAGAGCCGAAGCGGAAGCCAATGGCGCAACCGGCGGTCTGAGTGCGGCCATCAGCGATTTGAATGTCGTTCGGGCGCGGGCAGGACTGGCAGCTCTCGCAGGCTCGCTAACTGCCGACCAGGTAAAGGCGGCCGTAGCCAAAGAGCGCCAGGTGGAATTGTTCGGCGAATGGGGGCACCGCTGGTTTGATTTGAAAAGAACAGGTAAAGCCTCCGAAGTGCTTTCCCTGGTTCCGGTAAAACAACCCTGGACGGGCGATTTCCAACTGCTCTATCCCATACCTGTAACCGAAATTGTGGCGAACCATAACCTGGTTCAGAACCCCGGATACTAGGGGAGTGGAACGAGTGGCAGCACCTGCAAGTGCATTTAATCAAGTGTCTTTTTTTTCTTAGTCTGACTGGTTAATTTTCTGATTTTGGCATCACTCGAAAGAGTGATGCCAAAAAACAGGACTGGCCATCTCCTGACTATTCCTGTTCGATAGATAGCGGTCTGCCGGCGGCAGGCATCGAAAAAGCAAGCTGAGTTTACAATCAATGTTATGAGCACAATACTGAAAACCGAAGGACTGTCGCACCGGTACAGCCAGTCCTGGGCTATCCGCGATATCAATCTTGAGATCAATAAGAATGGAGTGGTGGGATTGCTTGGGTCCAATGGCGCAGGGAAGTCGACCACTATGAATATTATTTGCGGGGTATTGAATCAGACCGAAGGAAATGTATTGATCAATGGAGTCGACAGCCGCAAGGATCCGGAGCTGGCCAGGCGGCAAGTTGGGTTTCTTCCGCAAACTCCTCCGCTGTATATCGACCTGACCGTGGATGAATTTCTTACCTATAGTGCGGAGCTCAGAATGATTGAAAAGAAGAAAATAAAAGGAGCGGTAGAAGAAGCCAAGGAAAGGTGCGGTATCGCGCATTTCAGTTCCCGGTTGATAAAAAATTTGTCAGGCGGATACCGTCAACGGGTGGGGATTGCGCAGGCGATCATCCACAAACCACAACTGGTAGTGATGGATGAACCGACCAACGGCCTTGATCCCAACCAGATCATCGAAACCAGAAAGCTGATCAAGGAGATCGCGCAGGAGCACACCGTTCTTTTGTCTTCCCATATCCTTTCCGAAGTTCACCTGCTTTGCCGGGAAGTGATCATGATAGAAGGCGGAAGAGTGGTTTTTTCCGATTCCATGGATGCGTTCAACAATTACCTGCAACCGCATAGCCTGTTGGCAAGGATGGAAAACCCGCCCAATGTGGCAGAGCTGTCAAAGATTACCGGCGTAGTAAAAGCAGAATTCCTGAACGATCACCAGGTGCGTGTTTATTTCGACGGCCCCGAAGAGATTACCGAAAGAGTGGTCACCGCCAGTGTACAAAACAACTGGCGGTTGAGAGAACTCCAGCTCGAAAAAGGACTGCTGGATGATATCTTCAAACAGCTGTCATCGCAAACCTATTAACAAGTGTAGCCATATGAGAATGATTTTGAAAATTTCGAGGACTGAATTGCGAAACCTGTTTTATTCACCCGTAGCCTGGTTCCTTACCCTCGCATTCCTGGTGCAATGCGCCATTTTTTATACCTATGCTTTAGCTCCATTCGCCAAATGGCAGGACATTGTGCTCAGAAATGATCCTGCCTTCAAGGGGTTCGATGTGTCCATTACGCAATTGCTTTTTCTGAACCCGAGCGGCATATTCAGTAACGTATTGCAGAATCTTTACCTGTTTGTTCCCTTGCTGACCATGGGTATCATCAGCCGCGAGATCAACAATGGAACCATCAAATTATTATATTCTTCTCCCGTAACCACCAGGCAGATCGTGCTGGGAAAGTATCTGGCGATCATGTCGTATAATTTCCTGCTGGTTTGCGTGCTGGGCATATTCCTGGTGTCGGGTTTTTTTAATATCCGTTTTCCGGATTATGGTATCCTGCTTTCCGCGGTGCTGGCGTTTTATCTGCTGGTGTGTGCCTATGCAGCCATCGGGATGTTCATGTCCTGCCTGAGTAACTACCAGATCGTATCGGCGATTGGTTGCTTCATTGTCATTTTTGTATTGAGCAGAATTGGCGGACTGTGGCAACAGTATGACTTCGTCAGGGATCTTACTTATTTTCTGTCGATGTCGGGAAGAACCGGCAAGATGCTGCGGGGATTGATCACCTCCAATGATGTCATCTACTTCGTGGTTATCGTATGCCTGTTTCTTTGTTTCACCCTGTTCCGGTTACAATCAGCCAGGCAAGCCTTGCCCTGGTATAGAAGGGCCGGCCGTTATGTGGTGGTGAGCCTTCTGGCTTTGACCATCGGATACCTTACCTCGAGACCCGGATGGATCGTTTATTGGGATGCAACTGCCGATAAGATCAATACCCTTCATCCCAATACACAGAAAATAATTCAGGAGCTCGGCGATGAGCCCCTCGAAGTAACGCTCTACACCAACCTGCTCGGAAGTAATGTTCGCCTGGGATTGCCCGAAAACCGGAACGACTATCTCTGGAATTTGTGGGAACCCTACCTGCGATTCAAACCCGGTATTCGCTTTCACTACCAGTATTACTACGACAACGACGAAAATGACAGCGCCCTCTATAAAAGATTTCCCGGAAAAAACCTGAAACACATCGCCCGGGAAATGGCCGACGGGTATGATGTACGCCTCTCTGATTTTGAAACACCTTCGGAGATGAGGAAAAAGATCAACCTGCGGCCGGAAAATTTCAGGCTGGTCATGAAGCTGCAATACAAAGGCCGTACAACTTTTCTGCGCACTTTCGACGATGGCATCCTCTGGCCGGAAGAGCAGCAGATCGCCGCCGCCTTTAAACGACTGCTGCAAACGGAAATGCCCAGGGTGCTCTTCGCAACCGGGCATCTGGAAAGAGACATCTTCAAAAAGGGAGAAAGAGAGTTCCGCATACACTCCGTTGAAAAAGTGTATCGCTACTCGCTGACCAATGTGGGATTCGACGCGGATACCATTTCGCTGGAGACAAATGAAGTTCCCGATCATATCTCTTCCCTGGTGCTGGCGGATCCCAAAACAGTGCTGGGTGATACGGCCATGGCACACCTTCGTCGTTATATTGACCGGGGTGGCAACCTGATGATACTCGGCGAGCCGGGCAAACAGGAAATACTCAATCCTGTTTTGCAGCAGTTCGGTCTCCGTTTCATGAACGGCGTGATCGTGCAACCCACCCGTGACGAAATGCCTCACATGGTCAAGTCTTACGTAACTGGTTTCGGCGCGGGACTGGCAGAGGAATACCTGCTGATGGTACTCAAATCCGGCGGCGATAGTGTAAAAGTGATGACTCCCGGTGCTGTTTCGATCGATCAAAGCAACTCCGGTTCTTTTCATTCAGAGAACATTCTGATGACGCTTCCGGGAAGGTCATGGGTCAAATCAGGCCCGCTGGTCGTGGATTCCGCTGCCCCTGTATTTGATTCGGCAAGAGGAGATGTCAAAAGAATCTCTTTCCCTACCTCTGTTGCCCTGACGCGCCAGATAAATGGTAAAGAACAAAGGATCGTGATTTGTGGCGATGCAGATTTTCTGAGCAATTCACGGGTGGTCAGTCATTTCCTGGGACGTGCCTTCTACAGCTGGATGGACTATTCCAAATTCCCGATCTATACACCCAGGCCTAACCCGAAGGATGATCTGTTAAGGATTTCATACAAAGGCGCGGGCATATTGATCATCGTGTATGTATGGGTTCTGCCGGCGCTGGTACTCATTTCAGGAATTGTATTGCTGATCCGTCGTAAACGCCAATAAAAAACTTCCATGAAGCTGCACACAGACGAACAAACAATGGACGATCTCCGGATATTCGGAAAAAAGAGTGCCGGTGGCATCTATGATATATACAATCAAACGCATACGCGCGGTGGCGAAGAAATATTAAAAGAGATGTTTCTGCAACCATTGTCCGATCGCGAAACAATCAATTTACGAAGCAGCATCATCGAACATTTTTCAAAACTAGATATTCTTTTTCCTTTCGATCCGGCCTTGTTCGATATGATCGAGAAATACCTCGGCAATACGGATGGGCGCAACCAGGGAAAGCTGAGTGATAAAGAGATCCAGGCCGGCGTGTCTGCCGTTACGGAGATGTTGCAGCTGTGCCGGAAAATGACTGGCGACAATGAAGTAAGAACCAATGTGGCATTTGCCAGTGACCGGGAGCAGATGAGCTTGCTGTTGAACGACCCTGCTTTCGAACCCGCCCTGAAGGAAAATATCAGGAACAAACTAAGCTATTCAGCCGTGGCTGCTTTCGATATTCTTTTCCGGGTCCGGGAGCAGCAAAAGATAAAAAAGCTCCTGGAGTATATTTACCTCCTCGATGTGTATCTCTCCGTGGCCAAACTTGCCAGGGAAAGGAAATTCGTTTTTCCGAGAGCGTTGGAGAAGGAATTATCTTATCTCCACCTTGAATCTGTATACCATCCCGAACTGAAAGAAGCGGTGTCCAATACCCTGCAGTTTCGTGCGGGGAAGAACGTATTGTTCCTGACCGGGGCGAATATGGCCGGCAAGTCAACCCTTCTCCGCTCGGTCAGCACCGCCCTCTATACGGCGCACATGGGATTCCCTGTGGCGGCGAAATCAATGGAGTTCTCCGTGCTCGATGGACTGTATACTACGATCAATCTTCCAGACAATCTCGGAATGGGCGCCAGTCATTTCTATGCAGAAGTGCTGCGCCTGAAAAAGATTGCCACCGAACTCAAAAGCGGACAATCCCTTTTTGTGGTTTTTGATGAATTGTTCCGGGGCACCAATGTCAAAGATGCGCAGGAGGCAACGGTGGCAGTTACCAGCGCCTTCGCCAGCCGGAAGAAAAATTTTTTCATCATTTCTTCCCATATCGTGGAAGCAGCTGAGGAGTTGAATAGCAACGATGGGATACTGTTTGGCTACCTCCCCACCCGGATGAAAGAGAATTTACCGGAATATACCTATAGGCTGGAAAAAGGAATCACGGGCGACCGGCACGGGATGGTCATCATCAGAAACGAAGGCATCCTGGATATTTTGAAGAACGGTCGCAAGCGCGCACTGACCGTGAGTTGATACAGCTATAATATTAAACGGAATTATTTATATGAGCTTCAGCATTGACAGACAAACCATCGAGGAACTGAACATACTGGGCAAGTTCCGGCAGGGTTCTTTGTATCATTTGTTCAACCAGGTTAAAACAACCGGAGGGGAACGTTTGCTGGATGACATGTTTCAGCATCCGTTGGTAAATGCAGAGGACATCAACAACCGCACCCGTACCTTTCGTTATTTTCAGCAGGCAAGAGTGGAGTTCCCTTTCGACATTCATCAACTGCACCTCATGCGCGATTACCTGGAGGCAGGTACAGGAAGCAATGCTGTGGTTGTATTCGCGAAAACTGTTTTGAACAAAGGCCTTTCTGCGCTCACCCGCGATGATCAATACAAAAAGAACATACAGGGATTGCAGGCTACTATCGTTACGCTGAACAACTGTTATTACCTGCTCGAAATATTACCAGAAATACCCGGCTTGTCGTGGCCCCAGGCGGCATCGATGAAACGAATCCTTTCCGACAGAAGATTTATCAAACTGGGCAATACAGACATCTATAAAGCGCTGGACATTCGTTCCCTGGCTTATTATGATTTCCTGTTGCGAAAGACATTGCGAAAGGAGCTCGACACTTTGCTCCAGGTAATCTATGAACTCGATGTGAATATTGCAGTGAGCCAGGTTGCCAGGACCAGGGGATTCGGTTATGCCAGAGCGCTTCCGCCGGAAAAAAATTGCTTCACAGCAGAAGGGCTGTCGCATCCCTGCCTGAGCAACGCGGTGGGTAATATGGTTCAATTGAATGAACAGCATAACATGTTGTTTCTGACCGGCGCGAATATGGCCGGTAAATCTACCCTGATGAAAGCCGTCGGAGTAAATATGTACCTGGCCCAGATGGGGTTTCCCGTATCTGCTGCTACCATGGAATTCTCAGTACGGGAGGGCTTGTATACCTCGATCAACGTTTCTGATAATATCAGTCTCGGCTACAGCCATTTTTTTGCTGAAGTAACGAGGGTAAAACAGGCTGCTCAGGCTGCCGGGGAAGGAAAACGATTGCTGCTGATGTTTGATGAACTGTTCAAAGGAACCAACGTGAAAGATGCGTATGACGGAACACTGGCGGTCAGCCGTGGTTTTGCGGAATACAGGGATTGCCTGTTTGTGATCTCAACGCATATCATCGAGGTAGGAATGGCATTGAAAGAATGCCCCAACATAAAGTTTGAATACATGCCAACGATCATGAAAGGAAATGTTCCGCGGTATACCTATATCCTGAAAGAGGGAATTACCGAAGACCGCCAGGGCATGATGATCATCAGAAATGAAGGCATCCTGGAGCTGATCAGATCCTGACCGGTTATATCAGCACGATGATAGTGATCACAGCCCTCTGTGAGCGGGAGAAGTTGTGACCGGAAACCAGCGTTAAATCTTTCATCTACATATTATGAAACAGGTTATTAGCGACATGCTGCTTCTATTTTTCATTACGGTGGGCCGGTACTTCCTCATCGCCGGCGCAGGGTTTTATATTTTTTACAGGTTGCTGGCAGGTAAACTGGAAGCCTCCAAAATTCAGGTGCGAAAGGCGGCCAACGGACAATTTCTGAAAGAGATATTCCATTCTTCACTTTCCAGTATGGCCCTGGCCATTACGGGATATGTGGCGGTGTGGGGGCCATTGAGAAAGTTTACCCTGGTTTACTCCTCGCTCGACGAATGGCCCTGGTGGTGGTTGCCGGTGAGCCTGGTGTTGTGCCTGGTTATTCATGACACCTATTTTTATTGGATTCACCGGGCCATGCATCACAAAAAAATATTCCGTTTTACACACCTGGTGCATCATGAATCTACCAATCCATCTCCATGGACTTCCTATTCTTTTCAGCTCCTCGAAGCGTTCCTGGAAGGAGCGGTGGTGATCTTGCTTGTTTTTATTCTTCCGCTGCATGCCACTACGATCATGGTATTCGCCTTTGTTTCTTTCGTGGTAAACGTATACGGCCACCTCGGCTATGAGATCATGCCCCGGCAGTTCCGGCATAGCCTGCTGTTTGAATTCATCAATACCTCCAGCTACCACAATTTGCATCACCTCAAATTCAAAGGCAACTACGGATTGTATTTCAGATTCTGGGACCGGTTGCTGAAAACTGAAAACCCTGAATATGTGAAAGAGTATGACCGGATCCAGGAGAAGCGATTTGGCCCGGTGAAAAAAGCAATAAGCCGGCCGGTTGTCAGAAATACAGCTGCCTGACCGCTTAGCCGCATTCGCACAGCAACCCAATTCTTACACCAATACTTATCCCGATATGACAAAAAATAAATTTGTTCTGGGCCTCTCCGAAGTTGGCCTGGATGATATTAACCGAGCAGGCGGCAAAAACGCTTCTCTGGGCGAAATGATGAACAACCTCGGTAAACTCGGCATCCGCATTCCCGACGGATTCGTGATAACGGTGGACGCCTATCAATGGTTTATAGACACCAATAACCTCAGCGACGAGATTCATTCACTGATTGACGGTATCGATTTCGACAGCGTCGAATCTCTGCGCAGAGGTGGTTTGCAGATCCGGCAGATGATTCGAAATGCGAGGTTCCCTGCCGAACTAAGTACCGTCATCATTGAGGAATACAAAAACCTTTCCGCCAAATTCGGACAGGACATGACCGATGTTGCCGTTCGTTCTTCCGCAACGGCGGAAGACCTGCCCGATGCCAGTTTTGCCGGACAGCAGGAAACCTATTTGAATGTGAGGGGTCCTGCCGCACTGATGGATGCCGTCAGGAACTGTTTTGCGTCACTCTTCACCGACCGGGCGATCTCCTATCGGGAAGGATTGGGATTCGATCATTTTTCGATCGGGCTGTCCGTTTGTGTGCAGAAAATGGTTCGATCGGATCTGGGTATATCGGGTGTTGCTTTTTCGCTCGATACCGAATCGGGCTTCCGGGATGTGGTGCTGATCAACGCATCGTATGGGCTGGGGGAAATGATTGTACAGGGAAGTGTATCGCCGGATGAATACATGGTGTATAAACCGAAGCTGGAAGAATCTTATCAGCCGATCATCGAAAAAAAATTGGGCTCGAAAGACAAGATGATGATCTATGGCGATGATCCGGATGAAAGAGTGAAAGTGATTCCAACCGACCGGGTGGCCCAGCATAGATTCTGCTTGAGCGATGACTATATTTTAATGCTGGCCGCTTGGGTAGCCAGGATTGAAACGTACTATTCCAAAAGAAAAAGCGCCTGGTGCCCCATGGATATTGAGTGGGCTATTGACGGACTTACCCATGAATTGTTCATTCTGCAAGCCAGACCCGAAACCGTTCATTCGCGGAAAAGCCGGCAATCCCTCTCTCAGATGCTGATGGACAACCAGCAGGAAAAGGAAATATTGCTGAAAGGGATTGCCGTGGGTGATAAGATCGGCGCCGGGAAAGTGAACATCATGCATTCGCTGGATAAAAGAATCGCCGATGCGCATGAGTTTCGTGCGGGGGATATACTGGTTACCGATATGACCGATCCGGACTGGGAACCTATCATGAAAAAAGCGGCTGCCATCATCACCAACAAGGGAGGACGTACCTGCCATGCCGCGATCGTGGCACGTGAAATGGGAGTGCCCGCAATAGTAGGTTGCGGCAACGCTACTGAACTTCTTTCCAATGACCAGGAGATCACAGTGTCCTGTGCGGAAGGCGATCAGGGCTTTGTGTACCAAGGAATTCTTTCCTTTACGAAGGTGGAAGTCAACCTGGATGAATTGCCGGAGATCAGCACTCCGCTTATGTTTAATGTGGGGTCGCCGGCGACGGCCTTCAATTTTGCCGCGTTGCCTAACAAGGGAGTGGGTCTGGCCAGGGAAGAATTCATCATCAATAATTACATACAGGTTCACCCGCTTGCCTTATTGCGTCACAACAATATCGGTGATCCGACGCTGAGCGAGTCCATCGCTCGCCTCATTCGGGGATATGAAAAGGAGGAAGATTATTTCGTAAGCAAACTGTCTTATGGAATCGGCCGGATAGCGGCCGCTTTTTACCCCGGCAAAGTGATCGTTCGCTTTTCCGATTTCAAAAGCAACGAATACTTCAACCTGCTCGGTGGAAAATATTTTGAGCCGTCAGAGGAGAACCCAATGATCGGATGGCGAGGTGCTTCGAGATATTACAGCCCCGAATACAAACAGGCTTTCGGAATGGAATGTAAAGCCATTCTGAAGGTGAGGGAAGTGATGGGCCTCGATAATGTGGTGGTGATGGTCCCCTTCTGCCGCACCGTCGATGAACTGATAAAAGTGAAAAAAGTGATGCGCGAGTTCGGCCTGGTTCGTGGACAGAACGGACTGGAAGTATACCTGATGGCTGAATTGCCCAGTAATATCATCCTGGCCGAAAAGTTCGCAGACTATGTAGATGGATTTTCCATTGGCTCCAACGATCTTACCCAGCTCATACTGGGCCTCGACAGGGACTCATCCCTGGTGGCTCACCTCTATGACGAACGCAATGAAGCGGTGAAGGACATGATAAGCAGCCTGATCAATATCGCCAAAAACGCAAGAGTGAAAGTGGGTATCTGCGGGCAGGGCCCTTCTGATTTTCCCGATTTTGCACAGTTCCTGGTAGAGCAGGGTATCGACAGTATTTCTGTGACACCTGATTCCGCCATCAAAACAATATATGCCATAGCCGAGGCCGAGTCCAGGCTAAAGCAAGTCGCTACGTGACAGTGTTTGGTTTGTTGAAGTGGCTGTATCAAAAGGCAGGTCGGTCTTCCGGTTATATAAAGCGGTTATACTACTACGCAATATTTCCGAAACCCGGGGACGATCACCTTTTGATACAGCCCTTCTTTTTATGGGTTTTCCTGAAGGGTCACACTGTCGGCGGGAGCTCCGTTGCGAACTTCTTCGCTGGCGTTCTTTACCAGGATATCACGATCAGCCAGCTCTCCGTAAATTTCTGCCTTACCGTCAAAGGTCCGGGATACCGTAACGGGTACCCAGATCGTCTTTTTATCTTTAACCCGGATCACATATACGCCCTCTGTTGAATTAAGTACGGCGGTGGCCGGTACCACAAACGCTTTGTCTTTACCCGTCAGTGGCAGCAATACTTCCGCGATCATGCCTGGCAGCAGTTTCCTGGAGGAGTTGTCTACATCCATTTCAATTCTTTCGGCCCTCAGGCGGTTGTCCAGCGCGCCGGCCTGCCGTGCGATCTGCGCGGAGAACGTATCGCGTGGTTGCGATTTCAATACAAACCGCACCGCGCTCTTTCCGTTGAGATAACCCGTATATGCTTCCGGAACACTTACTACCAGCCTTAATTTTTTCTGCTCCACCAGTGTAAACAGGGGTTGTTCGGATCCTCTGCCGGAAGGACCGACATAGGCGCCGGCGCTTACGTTACGGGCCGAGATCACTCCGGCAAATGGCGCCCGCACCTGGAGGTAATTTGAGTTGTTGACGACCTCACTGTACTGAGCTTTCAAAGCCTGCAGGGAGGCTTCATCCGACTGTTGCTTTGCAAAAGCCAGGTCCAGGTCGTTCGGAGAAATGGTGCCGGGAGTTTTGCTGGTTTCCAGCAAGCGGTTATAGGTTGCCCTGCTGGCGGCATAAACTGCTTCCTGCATCTTTAAGCGGGAAGCGGCTGCCGATAACTGCGAACTGATCTCTGGAGCTTCCAGCGTAGCGAGCAACTGACCCGCCTGCACCTGGCTGCCGGCATCAACATGTATCTTCTTCACAAAGCTGTTGACCTTGGCGTACAGGTCTACCTGTTGGAAAGCGGACAGTTCACCGGGTATCCTTATCGTAGACACAAGCGAGGCTTCTTTCAATTGAAAACCGGTAATGGCCATTGTGGTGGCGGCCGTTGATACGGGTTCTGCTTTTTTCTCCGAAGGAGACTGGCAGGCCGCCACTACGAATAAAAGAAGGCTGGATAAAATTTGGCTGTTGTTCATATATATTCTGTTGTCCTGTTATTTTTACTTATGTATTTGAAGGGATATAGTGAATGCTTTCCGCATCTTCCGGATCGAGGGATACGCTTTGGGTACCGGTTTTTTTCTGTCCCCAGGCAAAAGCAAGAGGAAGAATAAACAGCGCCGCGAAGGTGGAGGCGACCAGTCCGCCGATGACCGCCCTTCCCAAAGGAGAGGATTGATCTCCGGCCTCACCCACTCCCAACGCCATGGGAACCATGCCCACCACCATCGCCAGGGCGGTCATTACGATGGGGCGTAACCGCAAAGCCGCCGCTTCCCGGGCGGATAGCAATGCATCTCCATTGTATTTCCTGAGTTGTTCTGCATTGGTGATCAGCAATACCGCATTGGAAATGGAAACACCCACCGACATGATGATGCCCATGTATGACTGCAGGTTCAGCGTTGACCGGGTCATCATCAGCAGGATCAACGATCCCAGCAATACGGCCGGCACGGTGGCCAGTACGATCGCCGATACTTTGAAGGATTGGAAATTGGCAGCCAGCATCAGGAAGATCACTACGATCGCAACGATCAGGCCCCCCTGCAGGCTGTTCAGGGTTTCTGTAAGAGTAGTACTCATTCCAATCAAATCCACTTTCAACCCTCTGGGCAGATCACCCAATTGCTTCCTGGCTTTTTCCACATCTCTGATGGCCTTTGCGAGATCTTCCTTGTTGATATTGGCAGTAACCGTCAGCATGGGAATAGCGCCCAGGTTATCCGTTTCCCCGTAAGTGTACCCGCTGGTAAGCGTGGCAACATCGCCCAGGATCGGCCTCGACTGGTTTTTTTGCAAGGGAATTTCAGTAATGTCGTCCCTGGTGGTCATCTTGTTTTCAGGGATCATCACCTGCACGCCATAACTCAATCCGGCACCTTCATCAACCCAAATATTTTTTTCGGTATACCGCGACGAAGAGGTCGATGCTATCAGTGAGCGGGACACATCACTCATGTCTACGCCCAATTGCGCGGCCCGGTTTCGGTCGATGTTGATGTTGATGGCAGGATAGTGAATGGATTGCCCGATCTGCACATCGCGCAGGTAAGGGATCTGTTTCAGCAACTCCACCATCTTCTGGGCATATTCTTCATTTACTTTTTTATTTCTTCCCGAAAACCGTACTTCGATCGGCGTGGGCGATCCCTGGCTGAGTATTTTATCGGTCAGTTCAATCGGTTCAAACGATAAGCGCATCGTTGGATTCAGCTGCCTGGCCATGGTGCGCAGCGAATCTTTCAGTTCATCCAGATTTGTGTTGTACTCTGGCTTCACGGCAACTTGCACCACCGCTTCATGAGGCCCCGACATCCACAGGTAAATGGGACTGATGGAAAACAATTGCGGGTGGTTGCCCACATAGGCCGATGTGATGGAAATATTTTCTTTTCCGATTTTTTTATTGAGGGCATCGATGAATTGCATCGTCTGCGCTTCTGTTTTTTCTATCCTGGTGCCATCGGGCAACCGAAGGCGCACCTGGAATTGTTTCCCGTTTACTTTTGGCAATACATCTCTGCCGATGCTGGACAGCATCCAATAGGCAAGCCCGCATACCACCAATAAATAGGTGGCCACGATGGGAACCCGGTAAGGCATCATCCTGTCCATGAACCGGAGGTACCGCTGCCTCACTCTTTCGAACACTCCCTTCTTATGAGCCAGGTTTTCAGCCAGGGCGGCTTTCATTTGCGAGCTGTCTTTACCCCCCAGGTGAAGGCCGGCTTGCTTCATTTCTTCTTCGTCCGTTAATTCTCTGCCACTGGCATCCTTGTGGTGTTTCACTTTCATCAGCCAGTTGGAAAGAATCGGTACAAAGGTTTGTGCCAGCAGGTAAGAGGCAATCATGCTGAAACCGATTGCCAGTGCGAGCGGAAGAAAAAGTGAACCGGGAATGCCGCCCATGGTAAAGGCCGGTGCAAATACTGCCAGTATACAAAACAGGATAAGCAATTTGGGGAAAGCGATTTCTTTGCAGGCATCCCAGATGGCCAGTGCTTTTGGTTTGCCCATATCCAGGTGCTGGTGTATGTTTTCTATCGTAACCGTACTCTCATCGACAAGGATACCGATAGCCAGCGCCAGCCCGCTCAGGGTCATAATGTTGATGGTTTGCCCAAACAGGTTGAGAAAAAGTACAGAACTGATAATGGAAATTGGAATGGTCAGGATCACAATCAACGCGCCCCTGATATCACCCAAAAAGAACAGCACCATTAATCCTGTGAGAATGGCGCCAATGATGCCTTCACTCATCAGGCTTTTTACAGAATTGATGACATAATCCGACTGATCGAATTCATAGGCAAGCTTTACATCTTCCGGCAGTTGCGACTGCATGCCCGGGATGGCTTTCTTCAGGTTCTGAACCACTTCCCAGGTGGAGGCATCGGCGTTTTTAGCGATGCTCAGATACACCGATCTTCGCCCGTTTACCAATGCATAACCAGCCGTGATATCGGCCCCGTCTTCCACGGTCGCAACATCTCTCAGGTATAAATTCTGGATACTGCCTTTGAACAAGGGAATGTTTTCAAACTCGCGTACGGTTTTAATGGTGGTGTTGGCGGGAGTGATGTAGTTTTTATCACCAATTCTGATATTGCCCGAGGGGGCAGTCTGGTTATTGACCCGTAACGCTTCCACCAATTGATCGGGAGTCATATTGTGCTGCCTCAGTTTGTCCGGATCCGCCTTGATAACAATGGTACGGACGTTTCCTCCAAAGGGAGGCGATCCAACCAGTCCGGGAATGGTGGTAAAAGAAGAGCGTACGTAAACATTGGCCAGGTCGAGCAACTCATTATTACTTCTCTTATCGCTGCTCAGTACCAACTGACCAACCGGAAGCGTCGACGCATCAAACCGTACCAGGAAGGGCGGATTGGAGCCGGGTGGGAATACTGCCTGTATTCGGTTAGCCGCCGCTGATACTTCCGCCGCAGCCTGTGCCATGTTGGTGCCGGGATAGAAACTCAATTTCATCAGGGTAAGACCCTGGATGTTTTTTGTTTCGATGCTCTTCACGCCGTTCACAAACAGGAAAATGTTGATATACTGCTTGGCGAAAAATGTTTCCATTTGCGATGGAGTGTACCCTCCAAACGGATGCGATACATAGATCACAGGCAGATCAAGCTTGGGAAAAATATCGATCTTGATGGTATTGACGGCCTTAATTCCAAAAAACAACAAGCCCGCCACCAGTACCAGGATGGAAATGGGTTTTCTTAATGCGAATCGAATCAGGTTCATAGCTCCTTTAACTTTTTTATATTTCTTTATCTATAATCAGCGCCCTCAGCGTTTTCTGCGTCCTCTGCGTTTTCTGCGTCTTCTGCGTTTTCTGCGTCCTCAGCGTTTTCTGCGTCCTCAGCGTCCTCTGCGTTACTAAAGTTGACTGTCAAAAAATCGGTAGTCGCCACTGGCGGCGGCCTGCAACAGCAGGGCCTGCCATATATTATTGACAGCCACCTCGCGGTCTGTTTCTGCCCGTATCAATGCATAGGCAGCCTGAGTAACATCTACCAGGTTGGTAAGTCCGTTTTTGTAGAGAACCGATTTTTGCAGGTAGGCATCAGAAGCGGCTTTGACCTGTATGGGCGCTTCGCGGTAAACAGCCAATGCGTTTCGCTTCCTCGTTTCGGCCAGTTGCTGCTGCCATTTCAATTGCCTGCCTGCCTGTTCATACTCTTCCGTAAGGCCCTTGCTGATCAGTTGCTGGGCGGCAAACTGTTTGGAAAGCCGATAGGGCTGGGTCAGGTTCCAGGTTACGCCCACTCCGAATAGATAATTGGTTCGGGTGGGCTTGATACCTTCAAAATAATTGCGGGTGAAGTGATCCTGGTTGGTAGCATAACTGCTTTCGAATCCGGATCCTCTTGTTTGTAAAAGACCGACGAGGGTAAAGGCAGGGTAGTAGGATCGTTTGATCAGCTTCGACTGCTCATCGCTCACGTTAATCCGGCTTTTCAGGAACTGGAGCAGGGGGTGATTGGAACTGTCGGTGGCCGCGATATCCAGCAAAGGCAAACGGGCCAGCATCGATGTATCGAGCAAGAAATCCTTGATCGTTTCATCACCCTGCATCAACTGCAGCAGCTCGTTCTTTAATTGTTGTTCGGTATCCTGAGCTCTTATGTATAAGATGCGGGCGCTGGAGTAGTCCGCATTAGCCAGAGAAGAATCCACTCCAGCCACCAGCCCGTTGATAGAACGGGTCTGTACAATCCGCCGCAGGGTATCGGCTCTTTCCATGTTGCGCTTATAGGAAAAGCTGATCTGGTGAGCCGCCAGCAGGTTGAGATAGGCCGCGGTTACTTTTATTTGTTGCTGAAATATTTCCTGTTGCCAGTCTTTCTGATCTCGTTCCGCCATAGTTTCGGCGACCTTGATTTTTTGTTGGGCCCTGCCGAAAGTGAAAAAATCCCAGTTGATATTGGTTAGATACAAAGCGCCGAAGGCGGCATGCCAGTTTTGTTCCGGAAGAGGAAGACCCGACGAGGCTGCGGCCAATCCGCCAAATCCGTACAAGGGACCATTCTGCCCGTTGATGGTTCCGTAATCCTGCTGGAGCCCGATATTAAAATTGGGAAGATAATCGCGCTTTGCCTGCTCTGCCAGCTCCTTCGAGGCCTTCGCGTAATGACCTTTCGCCCTGATCGAGCCGTAGTGGGTAACTGCCTGGGATACGGCTTCTTTGAGTGTCAGTACTGTCTGCGCTTTTACGGAAGAAATTGAAATCAATGCCAGCCCAAAGGCCCACAAAAAGTTTTTCTTTGACATAATCACATATAATGGTTAAGCGTCCAAATTCAACTGCAAAGCAATCGTAGTGATTTGAAGTGCTTTTGAAGCAATTCTGAGGAAATCTTGAAGACCGGCGGTTCAGGATGCCGGCACCAGGTTTCGGTGAACCGGCCATGCATGAGCCGATTCATTCTCAAAAGACGGATTAAAACACTTGTTGAAAGAAACCTGGATCTGGTGCCAGCCATCGGCATAGCGATACAGAATTTCAAAATTGCAGGCCTGGCAGATCTGTTTTACAATGGCAAGACCAAGACCAGTGCTTTCGGCCGACTGATTACTTTTACGAAAGCGACTGAACAACTCTGTTTCCGGCAATTCAGGCGGCAACCCCGTATTGGCAATGTATAACCTTTCGTTGGTGAGCTCCATTTCAATGGAGCCGCCTTCCACATTGTGGCGAATCGCGTTGCTGACAAGATTGGTTACCAGGATTTCTCCCAGTGTGGGATGAATGGTAACCGCAATTCCCTTTCCGATATTGGATTTTACTTCCAGTTGTTTCAGTTCGATACGATCTCCGTACATCTCGAGCACTTCGCGGGTTACACGGCAGAAATTGATTTCCGAATGTTTGAATTCCAGGTTCTCCAGGCGTGTCAGCAGGGTGAGGCAGCGATTGATCCTCGTCAGTTTCTCGATCGCGTTTTGCATATCGGCTATCAGGAAAGCCTGTTTCTCGCTGATATCCGTTTCGGCCAGCAATTCCAGTTTGCTTTGCACCACCGCCAGAGGCGTTTGTAATTCGTGCGAAGCATTTTCGCTGAATTCTTTTACGGAGGTATATTCTTTGATGGCTTTATCCGTCATCTCCCTGAGGAAGGCATTCAATTCCATGAACTCGCGGGTGGTGGTTGCGGGGAGCTGCAGCTTTTCCTTTTTGGTGATGTCAAATTGCCGGACGGCCTTCATGGTGTTGCGGAAAGGCGACAATACATATCTCGACAACAATGCAGCCGTAATGGCAACGGCAACGCCAATGAGTAAAAGTTTCCAGGCAAGTGTCCAGAGTAGCGAATTGAAATAAAGATAACTGCGGGTTACGTAGTTATAGGAAGAAACTTTATATACATCCTGACCGTTTTTGTAATAGGAGCTGACCATCAATCGGTGTTCATTTCGTTTCAGTTGGTCATTATAATGTGAACTCTCTTCAATTTTCCGGCCGCCCTCCGGAATGGCCTCGCTTGTTTTACTGATTTCAAGCGGAGCACCGGTTGTGTTGAAACTGGTTTGCCCGCCTCCGATCAATTTTCCAATCGAATCATTCAAAACGGTCATACGTTCTATCTCATGATCGCGAATGTGACCGGCAATGGTATGCCGGGCCGTGTACATGGTCACGGTCATGATCACGAAGATGATCGCGACATACCAGAGGGTGATTTTGTTTAATAGTTTCATGTCTTGGAGGTGTTGAATTTATATCCTACTCCATATACCGTTTCTATGAAGTCAATACCATTGGCGGCATTGATTTTCTTGCGCAGGTTTTTGACGTGCTGGTACACAAAATCGAAATTGGCCAGGTTATCGGTATAATCACCCCAGAGATGGGTAGCGATGGCCTGGCGCGACAATACCCTGTTTTTGTTGATCAGGAAATACAGCAGCAGGTCGTATTCCTTTCGGGTAATGTCCAGCAACTGGTCGTTCACTCTCACTTCCATTTTTTCCGTATCGAGCGTAATGCCATTGAAGGTGATCGCGTCACTGCCTTCCAGTTTCTTTCTGCGGTAAATGGCCTTCAGCCGGGCATGCAGCTCGGAAAGATGAAAGGGTTTGGTGACATAGTCATCGGCGCCATGTTCCAATCCATTCACTTTGTCATCAATACTACCCCTGGCGGAAACGATGAGCAACCCGCTGGCGATATTGTTTTTACGGATGAACTCAAGAATTTCGAAGCCGTTCCCGTCGGGCAGCATCAAGTCCAGTAAGATACAATCATAAGTGAACAGTGAAAGCTTGTCGACTGCGGATCTCACATTCGGCGCGTGTTCACAGATATACCCCTCCGCATGCAGGTAATTGCTGATGCTCTCAGCCAGTTCCCTGTTATCCTCTATGACTAATACTTTCATAATTGCCCACAAAATTGAGTAAACATCCTGAGGAGATTTTGAAGTTGTGGTTTGTCGCTTTCAGGATTCAAAGGTAAGCCGATTCAGAAGGTTGCGGTGGCAGGTTTTTTTAATAATGATCTGTGTGTCAGCAGCTGGATGGGGCGGTCTGGTCAGGATTCGACCGCTAAAATCAATCAAATTCCTTCTCCCTGGGGCTGAGGGGCTGTACCCGGAACGCAAAGATCACGAAGAACCGCGAAGGGCGCGAAGTAAGCAGTGAAGAGCAGAGTTCGAAACGGAAAAAGAAATTTACAAAAGCAAATCAATCAAACTCCCTCTCCCCTTGAGAGAGGACGGGGTGAGGGCCGTAACCATTTACTTTTTCAGATAAATGGTTTTTCCGGTCTTCGCGGATTCACGCGCGGCAGAAAGAATTTTAACAACCACCTGGTTGACGGCAAAGGAAGAAAGATCCTTGCCGGGTTCTATTCTGCCGTTTAGTACGGCGTGCAGGTAAGAAAAGACATTTGACCTTTCGGGTGGAAGCGGTGTAAGTTCCATCCAGGTATCCCGATGACCCGGATCGGCACTGGTGAATTTCATTTTGTTTTCCCGATTGGCGATCAAGACGCCCCCCGTTCCGTAAATCTCTGTATCCTTTCGTCCAACGGGCCAGTTCCAGGAGGCCTGTATGATGGCCTGGCAGCCGGGGTAAGTCAGAAGTATGGTAGTTTCATCATCTACTTTCGGGTATAGATCAGGTTTATATTGCTGGGAGACGGCCGTGACGGTTTCGGGTTCCCGGCCTTCCATGAGCCAGGTCATGATATCAGCGCCATAGCAGCCGAAATCGATCAGCGCGCCACCGCCATTCAATACGGGGTCCTTCAGCCAGTCGGTAAATTCTTTATAGCACCCGATTTCAATGGGTCCCTGGTGACCATCCATGATCACCACTTTGCGAAGAGTGCCGAGGGTTTTTTCTTCCTTGAACATCTGCCAGGCTTTGGCATGGGAGGGGTACCAGGTGGTTTCATAGTTGGTGAGTAACTGGATATGAAAGCGATCGACGAGCGCTTTCATTTGTGCCAGATGATCCATATTCACCGCCAGCGGTTTTTCCACCACTACATGGATTCCCCTGGGAGCGCAAAGTTTTACGGTAGACAAATGCTCGAAGATCGAATTGAAAGCACAAACCGCTTCGGGCTTTGTTTTTCTGAGTAGTGATTCCAGGTCGGGAAACCAAAGAGAATCCGGAACATTGAACTGTCGAAACAACCGCATGGCCAGTTCTTTATTGGGTTCTGCAAAGCCTACGACCTCCACTTCATCCTGCTTACCCATGATGGAAAACACCTGCATCACATGCTGATGGGTCATCCCGTCGATCCCAACCCTGATGCTGCGGCTGTACAACGACACGGTAAGCAGCAAGGAACAATACAAAAGGAATCTCTTTTTCATAGCCATTGTGGTTGTGTAGATGAATTAATGGAAAGTACTAATGTTCCCCTTGTTGTTGATGTGGCGGATGTCCAGCTTACCCGACGCCATTTTTACGGACACTTTTCCCGCCTTAAAGACAATATTGCCAAAGCCGGTTTCGGTGGAAATAAAACTTACAAAATCTCCGATCTTCGAATCGACATACAGTGTTTTTTCAACGGCATCGTATCTCACCCCGGTAAGTCCCTGCAAGTATCCATAACTGGATAATGCCCGTGCGTACCAGTGACCACATTCATACTCATTAAAAGGATTTCTCACTTTGCCATTGTAGCGGTTGCGGCTGGCTCTTACGATGTCCAGTCCTTCCTTCACCTGGCCCGACAGCATCAGGTGAGAGGCCACCTGGTGTTCAATGCCGGTCCAAACTTCATCACTGTATACGAAAGGCAGCGAAAGCTTGCCACCCTTGGGCCAGCTGCACAGCAGCAAGCCTCCCTCATCGCCCAGCGCGTAGGAGGGTCGTTGCGGGTTGGCATGTTCACTGAGGTTGGTTTTAAGATTATACCGGTGTACGGCTTTCAGATGGCTGCCGGTTTTCCGGGTATCCAACGGATCGTTCAAACCGCACATGTGCGCGATCCAGCAACCGAGTACGCCGTCGGACAAACATCCTTTGCCATATTGATATTTTGGCCCTTCTTTTTCCAGGAGTTCTTTGGCTTCTTTTGAATAATCACCGCCAAACGATTGGGCTGTGGCAGGATTCTGCGCTTTCAACCCGGTGAACTGAATTTTTTGAAAGAAATATTCACCATCAAAAAGTTCTTTTTCCATGAAGGCCTTGCCCTTCTGCTGGAGGTCGCGGTAAAAAGAAGTATCCGATTGCAGATAATTACCCATTCTGATCATCGCTTCCAGCGCGCCGAGATAAAAACTGACATGCATACCATCGGGCCCCCAGAATTCAATATCGTAAGTATTGTGATGCGGCTCCTCAATGACTCCTTTATGTTGCGGATCCCAGGTGTCTATGCAATAATCCATGCTCTTCTTTACCATCGGGAAGATCTTCCGCAGCCAGGCCTCATCGCCACTGATGCGCCATTCGCGATAGGCCTTCATGATGCCTCCGAGTTGTCCGTCGGCGGCGGCATGAAATTCATGGGTGTTGGGCTGAATGGGAAGATTGGCCCGGAAATTCTGGTGACCTTTTTCATCCTGGTTTTCGCAAAATTCGGTAGCGCGTAAAGATCTTTCCAGCGCGGGAAACAAATGAGGGATCGCCTGCGCATAATTCCATACATGCGTGCAGGTGCCATGGCAGCACCCCCACGAATCGCCGCATCCTTCCCAGTTCCATAAGCGGCCATCGTATTGCCGCATCACCGTGGGTGATTTAAGAATGGAAAGATTGCAGGCAACGGCTTCCATCACTTCGGGGGGCAGACTGCTTTTATAAAAGGCATCTTTAAAAAGAGTGGATTTATTTTTCAGGTCATCGTATTGCCGGGTCCAGTAGTCCATCACTTCCCCGATATTGGCAAAGCGGGAACTGTACCAGGGCTTGTAGTATTTTTCATTGAAGTCATGATCGTAGGGATCGAGACCAATCTGAGAGGGGGAATCACAACAACCCGACGCCGGGTCACAATCTTTTTTTGATTTACCGACGCCACCAAAGGTTAGTTCACTGTCGGGAGTATACCAGGCAAAATGTACGCGAATGGTTTTTGTTGCGCCGGGTGCCAATGTAAAGGGCACGTACAGCGAAGCGCCGGGCGCGTTGTTGTCTACCGGATCGTTTTGGATCGGGTTGCCTTCTTTCACGCGGTTCCAGGCCATCGTCAACGGATCCCACCACCCTCCGCGAAACCAGCAGTGATCCACGATGGTGCTCTTGTCGTTGGTCCAGATGGCAAAATCGGATCGAAGCTTTTTTTCTTTGGTGCCTTTTTCAGTAAGCACAAAACCAAAAGGGGCGGAGGAGATGGTATTCTCCCCTTTGTCTATGGATAAAAAATTCCGCGCATTGAATGAGAAGATGCTTTCCATTGTTTTGACGGAGCTATTGGTGAAACGGTATTCAATGGCGCCCGCCGGCAAGCCGGAATTGTTTTCGTCGCCCGGAATGAACGGACTCCATCCGGTGAGTTGGACTTTCATTGGAATATCGGAATCGCTGAGCTGGATGGTGGCAAACGGAAAACGGCAAAGAAAGCTGGCCCGGTGAAAATGGGGCAGGCCGGTGGTAGCACCGCCGGCGCCATTGCCGGCATCCCTGAATCCAAATTTCTTCCAGTCGGGAACAGGTCCTTCGAGTAACTTGGAGCCATTGGGTATTCCTTTGATATGAAGAGCAGCAAAGAAACCAGGTTCATTGAATACTTCCGGTTTGTTCCTCACTGATACATGGGAGAGGGCGCCTGTGCCTTCCAGGCAAAACATGCCCGCTCCTAATCCGCCAATCGGAAAGGCAATCCTGTTCAGTCGTTCGCCCGTATACAGATCATTATAGTTTCGGGGAGTTTGTTGCGGCAGGCCGGAATCGGGAGCAGAGCTGTCCGGCGTAGCGGCAAAACTGGTATCGATCAAAGCGGCAGACACGCCTCCAACAGCCAGGTTTTTCAGGAACGACCGGCGACCTTTGGGTTGGCTCATAGCAGGAAATTTCATCAATGTAATAAATACCTTCCAATGACCCATCCTGCCCCGGCCTGTTTTTCCCTTCATTTCCAGTAGACTGCGGTGCACCAGCCGGAACAGGTTAACAGTTGGTAGTTATTGAACTTCATATAGCCAGAACCCTTAATTTTACACCCTTATTTTAAAGACCAGCTATGCCGCAGGATAAAAACCGACAATTTCTTGATTTTGAAAAGCCCATCAAAGATCTGTTTGAAGAAATCGAGAAACAAAAAGCTTCGGCCGAGAAGAACCCGAAAGTAGATTACAGTGCTCCCATTCAGCAACTGGAGGCTTCTGTCATTGAAAAGCGCAAAGAGATCACGCGCAATCTTACCCCGTGGCAGCGCGTGCAACTGAGCCGTCACCCGGATCGACCCTATACACAGAAATACATTGAAAAAATATTCACCGATTTTGTAGAGCTTTTTGGCGACAGGAACGTAAAAGACGATAAGGCAATGATCGGCGGTCTCGCATCCCTTGACGGGCAAACCGTGATGGTGATCGGACATCAGAAAGGGATCAATACCAAAATGCGCCAGTTAAGAAATTTCGGGATGGCCAACCCGGAAGGATATCGCAAGGCCCTCCGCCTGATGAAGATGGCCGAGAAGTTCAATAAACCCGTCATCACTTTTATCGATACCCCCGGCGCTTATCCCGGCATGGAAGCCGAAGAGCGCGGGCAGGGGGAAGCGATCGCCCGCAATATTTATGAAATGATGCGCCTGAAAGTACCCGTGATCTGTGTGATCATTGGCGAAGGTGCTTCCGGTGGTGCATTGGGAATCGGTGTGGGCGACCGCGTGTTTATGCTGGAGAATTCCTGGTACACGGTCATCTCCCCGGAAAACTGCAGCTCCATTCTCTGGCGCAGCTGGGATCAGAAAGAAAAAGCGGCCGAGCAACTCAAGCTCACTGCAGACAATATGTTCAATTTCGGATTGATCGATCAGATCATACCCGAACCTATTGGCGGCGCTCACTGGAATTACAGCGAAGCGGCTTCCCTGCTCAAACCTTATCTTATCAATACCATTGCTGAGTTGAAACAGATGCAACCGGAAGATCGCGTACGAAAACGGATCGAGAAGTTCGGCAAAATGGGATTCTGGAATGAAGTAAGCGTGTAAAACGGCACTTCATTTATTTAAGTGATCTTTCATGGCCCGGCTTCTCGGGAAATTATGATCGTTATTAACCTTATTACTCCAGGAAGCTTTTAAAAAACTCAAACAATGTCTCTCTCAAAAATATTACGTGGTACCGGCGTAGCACTCGTTACGCCATTCAAAGCTAATGATGAAGTAGATCTTGCGGCGCTGGGCAAAGTAATTGATCATGTTATCAAAGGCGGTGTCGAATACATCGTTACGCTGGGAACCACCGGTGAAACACCCACTTTATCGAAAGAAGAAAAGATCGCCATCATTCAGTTTACCTGCGAAAAAGTATCGGGCCGTGTTCCGGTAGTGGTCGGCGTTGGCGGCAATGATACCCATGCGCTGATCAAAGACCTGGAAACATTTCCGCTCGACAAAGCGGTGGCAGTACTCAGCGCGAGCCCCTATTACAACAAACCCTCCCAGGAAGGATTGTTCCAACATTACAAGGCGCTGGCGGCAGCCTCTCCCAAGCCCCTGCTGTTGTATAATGTGCCGGGTCGCACGGGCAGAAACCTGAATGCCGCGACCACACTCCGGCTGGCGAATGAAGTAAAAAACATCGCCGGTATCAAAGAGGCCAGCGGCGATATGGGACAGTGCATGCAGATCCTGAAAGACAAGCCCCGTCAGTTTATGGTGGTAAGCGGTGATGACGCCCTGGTTCTTCCGCAGATCGCCTGCGGAATGGAGGGAGTGATCAGCGTGGCCGCCAATGCCTTCCCCAGGAAATTTTCGGAGATGGTACGTCAGTGCCTGGCCGGTGATTTTGCAAAAGGGAAAAAATTGAATGACGACCTGATGGAAGCGTATGAACTGATGTTCGCGGAAAACAACCCCGCAGGCGTGAAAGCATTCATGACAGAAATGGGATTGCTGAAAAATCAGCTTCGCCTCCCTATGGTTCCGCTCAGCGATGGCCTTCACCAGAAAGTAAAAGCCTACCTGAAAAAATAAATGATGAACTCATAGCTATCCCCGTTCTGATAAATACAGGACGGGGATTTTTATTGGATCGAAGAGGTACTCACGAATGATCAAAGAGAGCGGAAAGCATCTTGTCGAGCGGCCCCTCTTCTTCGCTGAATCTTCCAATAATTTTACCCTCCTTATCGATCAGTATTTTGGTAGGCAGAGAATGAATGCCGAACAATTCACTGATGTCGTTGGGATTGTCTTCGCCTTTGCGGATCTTGTCCCAATCCAGTCCTCTCAGCACATGCAGCCAGGGGAGGCCATCCTTTTCAACTGCTTTTTTCCAGGCATCCGGCGACCCATCATCATCAGAAACACCGATGAATTCAATTCCTTTTTCTTTATAACGTGCGTATAGTTCTTTCAGGTGCGGGTTGCCTTTCCTGCAGGGAACACACCAGCTTGCCCAGAAATCGAGGAGCACATATTTACCCTTCAAATCTGAGAGCTTAACGGTGGATCCGGTCAGCGACCTGGCGGTAAAGTCCCTGGCTATACTGCCAGGCGATCCTGCTTTCAACTTTTGATATTCTTTGGTAAGCTGTTTTCCTTCGATACCGTTTCGTACCGAAGGAGTCATTCTGTTCAGATAGGCCAGCAAGGTATCGGCGGTCATATCTGATACATGAAACCTCAATTGGAAAGCGGTAACGTAGGAGCTGGGGTATTGGAGGAAGAATGCTTTTTCGATCGAGACGATTTGTTCCCGGAAAGGATCCAGGCTATTTCGTATGGCTTCGAGTTTCTCCTTCATGGAGTCCAGTTGATTTTCGCTCGCCCCTTTGTTCTTCATCGCAATGAACACCCTGTTGCCCTGATTGTATTTGTCATTAATGGGCTTCATCATTTCATATACAGCGGTTTTTCTTTTTTCGAGTTCAAGGTATTCTTCATTGGTGGCAGACCCTTTCATTGCATAATCGGAAAAGCTATCAGCGTTGAGGCGAATGGACATTGTCGCTGGCTCAAGATAAACGGACAAGGTATGCTGATCGTCTCCATAGGTTCGAACATTTTGGGATATCGTGGCCATGATGGGTTGAAGGAGGGAACCCTTAAAGGAAAAGCGGTTGCCTGCAACCAGGGTACTGTCTGTAGTCCGCTGACCATTGGTACCGGTATAGGTCAGGAACACTTTCTGCGGAGCCTTGCCTTTGAATTCGCCGTTCAGTGCAAAATTGGATGCCACCTGGGTATAGGATCGGGATGCCGCAAGGGTCATCAGAAGAAACAACCATTTTTTCATGTGTAGATTTTTGAAGCGGGCGTTATTAAAGATAGGTATTAAGCACCAAGGCAATCACGCTTTGTAAGTTACGCCTTCTATCGCCAGGCTGGTTTCGGGAAAGATTTCTTTTGCCTCCTGCTCGAATATGTCAATTTTATCATATTTGCTGCTGAAGTGCCCGATCAGAAGTTTCTTCACTTTGCTCTTGAGTGCGATAGTGGCAGCCTGTGCAGTGGTGGCATGAAAACGTGCCGCTGCCCTTTCCGCCAGGTCTTTGAGGTAGGTGGTTTCGTGATACAGCAGGTCAACTTCTTTTACATATTCGATCAGTTCTTCATCAAAGATCGTATCGGCACAAAACGCATATGATTTTGGACGCGGCGCCGGCTCGGTAACCCATTCGTTCAGGACAAGCTCGCCGGTCTTGGTCGTGTAATTTTCGCCCCATTTCAACCGGTCGTAAAAAGAAGCCGGCACCTGGAACTGTACTGCTTTTTCCGGATTGATCCGGCGGGGAGGTTTGATCTGCTCAAACTTGAAACCAAAGCAGGGGATGCGATGTTTGGTTGGAAAGCAGCTTACCTGCAGGCGATCAGTTTTAAAAAGAACGGCTGCTTCGGTGAGCGGATGAAAATGTATAACGTAGGGAAGGGTGGAATTGGCGGCTTCAAATTGAAGGTCGAGCATTTTCCTGATCGGCCCGGGAGCATACAGGTGCAGCTCCTGTTCGCGGTTCAGCAAACCCATACTGTTCAGAAAACCCGGAAGGCCAAAATAATGATCGCCGTGAAGATGGGAAATAAATATATGATTGATCCGTCCCCAACGGATCTTATAGCGAACAAGCTGCATCTGGGTTCCTTCGCCACAATCTACCAGGAAGAGTTGATCATCCAGGGTAACAACTTGTGAGGTGGGATGTCGATCAAAAGCCGGTAACGCCGAATTATTGCCAAGTATGGTAACGCCAAGCATCTGCTGTTAGTAAAGGATAAGATTCATGGATACGGCAAGTTAGGCAAATTCTTTTGACGGGTGGGTACTTGCAGGCCGGGTTTTTACCGGTTTATGACTCAATTATTTTTGAAGTCGCCCCGTTTCCAGGCCTTGATAAATTCATTCCAGGCAAAAGGGTTGAATATGTTTTGCGGGGGAGCCTGTCCGTAGTAATAGTAGCGACGGGCATTATTATTCAGCATAATATTTGAGTTTTCCCGGCCATCGGTCGGCAGCCCCTTGGCCAGGATACGTCTTTTTCCGGCCTCTGTATTTTTCCGGGCGATCTCATAGTCGTCGTCGGGAATATCGACATTTACGAAATCTCTTTCAAACTGTTCACGGGTGGGCCGGGGTCGGATGATGGTTACCGGAAGATACTGGGTATCCCGCACCATCAGTTGTATGAGGGTGTGCTGGTTGCCTTCGAGGCTGCGCGAAATTTCAACTGTTTTGGGCTTGAAGCCAATGGACGTAAACTCAATTTTATCGCCTTTCAGTACCACGATGGTGAACACGCCCTGCTCGTTGGTAAAGGTACCCTGGTTGCGACCAACCACCTTAACGGTAACGGCCGGAATGCCCATCAGGCTGTCGGCGGTCATCACCAGGCCATTGAGCTGGATCACCGAATCTTTCAGTTTTTCAAACTGGGCTTTGGAGGCGATGGGGGCTATGAAAATCAATATTAAACCAAAAAGTAGCGTTCTTTTCATCGTGACCAAATATACAGGATAGATTCAAAATTGTTTCAACAAAATCCCCCGGGCAATGGTTAATTTTGCGGTGCAAATGAATCTTTAACAAAACAGTTACACTGATGACCAGCGAGCAGATATTAGGTGCGTTGAGTAATGTACAGGAACCCGATCTGGGAAAAGATATCGTGACCCTGAATATGGTAAAGGACATCTCCATTAATGATAAAAATGTATCCTTTACGGTGGTATTGACCACGCCGGCCTGCCCGATGAAAGACATGATCCGCAATGCCTGCGTTAACGCGGTAAAATTACTGGTAGACAAGCAGGCCGATGTGCAGGTGAACTTTACAGCCAATACAAGTTCCAATCGTAAAGACGGGCAATCCCTTCTTCCCAAGGTTAAAAACATCATAGCGGTAGTGAGTGGAAAAGGAGGTGTCGGAAAAAGTACGGTATCGGCCAACCTGGCCATCGCACTCGCGCAGGGAGGCGCAAAAGTAGGACTGATGGATGCGGACATCTACGGACCCAGCGTCCCTATTATGTTTGGGGTGAGAGACCAGCGACCCATGATGATGGATCTCGGCCAGGAAAAAGGAATGATCGTTCCATTGGAAAAATACGGCATCAAACTGATGAGCATCGGTTTGCTGGTCGATGAAAAGAGCGCAATCGTTTGGAGGGGCCCGATGGCCAGCAGCGCGATCCGGCAATTCGTTACCGAAGTATACTGGGATGAACTGGACTACCTGGTCATCGACATGCCGCCGGGTACCGGCGATATTCACCTGACACTGGTTCAGACAGTACCGGTTACTGGCGTAGTAGTGGTGACCACTCCGCAGGAAGTGGCGCTCGCCGATGCCAAGAAAGCCATTGCCATGTTTGGACAAGCTCAGATCAAAGTTCCCATCATCGGCATGGTCGAAAACATGAGCTATTTCACACCCGCCGAGCTTCCGCAGAACAAGTATTATATCTTCGGAAAGGAGGGAGGAAAAAAGCTGGCTGATGAATACGAAATACCTTTCCTCGGACAAATTCCGCTGGTGCAATCCATCCGGGAAGGGGGCGATATGGGCGAACCGGCCATGGTAGGAGGGGACGATATCACCAAAAAAGCCTTTATCGATTTTGCCGCCAGTGCCGTACGCAGCATTTCCATGCGGAATGCGAATATGGGCGCCACCAAAGTATTAGAGGTAATGGTATAAATACACGTCGCAGATAAAACAACCAAAGCATGTATCAACTTCCTTATTTCACCGAATCAGACGGTGAAAAGGTGCTCGGGTTCATGAAACAGCATCCTTTTGCCATACTCACCGGATGCCATCAGAACAGAACGGTAGCCACTCAAATACCCCTGCTGTTCGACGAGAAAGACGGCAAACTGTTTCTGACGGGGCACATCATGCGCAAACAGGATCACCACCTGGCTTTTGAGCAAAACCCGGAAGTGCTTGTATTGTTTACCGGTCCGCACACTTATGTTAGCGCTACCCTCTATAGCGACCCGTACCAGGGCAGCACCTGGAATTATATGACAGTACATGCCAGGGGGCATATCCGTTTTACCAGCGAAGAGGAACTGGTGGGCATCATGCGCCGCCTGACTCTCTTTTTCGAAGGAAACAACAGCCGGTCGCAAACAATCTTTGACAACCTTCCGGAAGAATATACACGGAAGATGCTCAAAAGCATTATAGGATTCGAAATCGAAGTAACGGAAATCCAAAATGTTTTCAAGCTGAGCCAGAACCGGGACGAACCTTCCTTTCATGCCATTGTTCAGTACCTGGAGAAGGGAGATCAGGATGCGCAACAGATCGCTGTTGAAATGAGATCGCGTGCTTCACAATTATTTAATCGGTAGAACAAACGATATTTGTGTCAGCTAACTAATCTTGCAGTATGATGCGAATGAGGGAAATAACAGAGCTCCTCCTGGTCGTCGGCTTCGTGGTTAGCTGCCATGCCGTTCAAAACACGCAACAAATCGTGGATCCTGTATTTGACCGCGAAGGTCATAGAGGCTGCCGCGGGCTGATGCCCGAAAATACTGTTCCGGCCATGATCAGGGCCCTGGAACTGGGAGTCACTACCCTGGAGATGGATGCGGTGATCACCGCCGACAAAAAGGTCGTCCTCTCTCACGAACCCTTCTTCAATCATGAGATCGCTACCCATCCCAATGGTAACCCGGTAACGGAGCAGGAAGAAAAATCGCTGAATATTTTTAGAATGACCTATAAGGAAGTCCAGGACTTTGATGTGGGTATCAAAGGAAATCCGCGATTTCCCAGACAGGAAAAGCTGAAAGCGAACAAACCGCTTCTCTCGGAGATCATCGATGATGTGGAAGCCTACGTGAAATTGAAAGGCATTGCCCCGGTGTTTTATAACATCGAAACCAAAACAAATCCCTCCACCGATTCTATCTATCACCCTGCGCCCGACGAATTTGTAAAACTCCTCCTGCAGGTGATCAACCGCAAGAAAATTGCCAGCCGGGTGATTATCCAGTCGTTCGATTTCAGAACCTTGAAAATTGTGCATGAAACCTATCCCGACATACGAACAGCCGCGCTGGTAGAACCCGGCGATAAAAAAGGATTGCAGGGAGTCATCGATGAACTGGGATTTACCCCTTCCATTTACAGCCCGCATTTCTCACTCGTTACCCCCGAACTCATCGGGCAATGCCATCAGAAACAGATCAGGATCATTCCCTGGACCGTCAACGACAAACCCACTATTGAAAAATTGAAGTCAATGGGGGTGGACGGAATAATTAGTGATTATCCGGATTTGTTTTGAGAAAGGTTTGAGGTTTACAGTTTGAAGTTTACAGTTTTTAGGTGCAGTTTTTGAAGTGACAATAAGTCACCATCCGTTATCAGTCGTCGTTACAAACCTCAAACTCCAAACCTCAAACTCCAAACCCCAAACCCCAACCCCCTAACATTCCCTACTTTCGCATCTAAACACACCGCATGAATATTTCATTGGAGGGGCGTACGGCTTTAATTTGTGGAAGTACCCAGGGCATTGGCCTGGCTGCGGCCCGTCAACTGGCTGTACAGGGCGCTACCTGCATTCTGCTGGCAAGGAACGAAGAGGATCTGGTGAAAGCCACCGCATCATTGAGCCGCCAGCAGCAGCAACAGCACGAATACCGGGTGGCAGATTTTTCCCGCAGCGAAGAAGTAAAGAAAATCGCCGGTCAGTTGGCGGCCGAACATTCTATCCAGGTTCTTGTCAATAATTCAGGAGGTCCCAAGCCGGGTTTTATACATGCCGCGGAGCAGGGGGAATTTACCCGAGCATTCGAACAGCACCTTGTCTGCAATCAGTTGCTGGCCCAGGCATTGTTCCCCGCCATGAAAGTAGCTGCTTTCGGAAGGATCATTAATATCATTTCCACTTCCGTCAGAACACCACTCAACAACCTGGGTGTGTCCAACACCATTCGCGCCGCAGTGGCCTCCTGGTCCAAGACCTGGTCCAATGAAGTGGCGCAATATGGTATTACGGTAAACAGTGTGTTGCCCGGGTTTACCGATACCCAGCGGCTGCGCAGCCTGATCGATTCCAATGCCCGCAACCGCGGTGTGGATGTTTCGGTGATAGAAAAAGAAATGATCGCGGGGATTCCGGCCCGGCGTTTTGGACAGGCGGAAGAGATCGCAGCGGTAATCGGTTTTCTTGCCTCTCCGGCGGCCTCGTTTGTCAACGGAATCAGCATCCCCGTTGATGGAGGCAAAACACCCACTATCTGACAGTTTCATGCAGCTTAAATAATTATCTTGCCGAAATGGATATCCAACACACGCTTGATTTCGCGCGCGACCTCGATCGTTCCACTGCTCATCTTTCCTGGCGCCATGAGTTTGTGATGCCTGTTGCCGGCGGGCAACAGCAAATTTACTTTCTCGGAAATTCGCTGGGCCTTCAACCCAAAAGAACCGGTGAGTATATCCGGGAAGTACTGGATCAGTGGGCTGCTCATGGGGTGGAGAGTTTTTTTGCGGGAAGCAAGCCCTGGCTGGGCTTTCATAAAACACTGGCAGAGCCATTGTCGGTTATTGTTGGTGCTGGGCCGCATGAAGTGGTAGTGATGAATCAACTGACGGTAAACCTTCACCTGATGATGGTTAGTTTCTATCGCCCGTCGGGAAGAAGAAAAAAGATTCTCTGTGAGGCCAAGGCCTTTCCCAGCGACCAGTACATGTTTGAAACGCATATCAAATACCTGGGCCTCGATCCGCAGGAGATATTGATGGAGCTGTCGCCGCGCGAAGGAGAACATTGCATCCGGCAGGAAGATATTCTTCAGGCGATAGAAGATCATCGCGATGAGCTGGCCCTGGTTCTATGGGGAGGATTGAACTATTACACCGGGCAGGTGTTCGATATGAAAGCGATTACCGCTGCCGGTCATTCGGCCGGAGCTATCGTTGGGTTTGACCTGGCCCATGCGGCAGGCAATATTCCGCTGCAGTTGCACGACTGGGACGTGGACTTTGCCTGCTGGTGTCATTATAAATATCTCAATGCGGGTCCCGGCGCCATTGGCGGAGCATATATTCATGAACGGTTTCACCGGGATAAAAACCTGAATCGTTTTGCAGGATGGTGGGGTTATCAACCCGAAACAAGGTTCCTGATGGACAAAGGTTTTGTTCCTACCCCTTCGGCGGAAGGCTGGCAGTTGAGTACGCCTTCGATCCTCTTATATGCGTGCCTGAAAGCATCCCTCGAGCTGTTTACGCTGGCAGGCATGCCTGCCTTGCAGGAAAAAAGAGAGTTGCTGAACGAATATTTGTGGAGGAGGCTGGAAGCAATTAATGACTTACCGGGTGAGCCCGCGATCGAGTTTATTACGCCTCGTGGTAAAAATGAAAAAGGATGCCAGGTGTCCATGCTGATGTTGAGAAACGGAAAGAAAGTGTACGACGGGCTGATGAAAAAAGGAATTATCGTCGACTGGAGAGAACCCAATGTGATCAGGCTGGCGCCAGTACCACTGTACAATAACTTTGAAGAGATCTGGCATTTCACGGAAACACTCCGGGGATTGATCACCCGATAACTGTTGTCCGGTTAAATCTTTGATGGTCTTTAAATATTGGCCCCGATTTCTTCCCAAGAATTTCTTCTATCGTAGCTCAGCCCCGCGCTCCCGCTCCCGCTCCCGCTCCCATAAAGCGGGTGAGCGATTGAAGTCATTGGAGGCAAAGCCCTATCTTCGCGCCATGACGCGCGCACAACTCGTTGAACAAATCAGGAAGAAAAAATCCTACCTCTGCATCGGCCTCGACACAGACATCAAAAAAATTCCTGCTCATTTGCTCGCTTCTCCCGACCCCGTGTTTGAATTCAACCGGCAGATCATCGACGCTACCCGCGATCTGTGTGTGAGCTACAAGATCAATACGGCATTTTATGAAGCATTGGGGCTGAAAGGATGGGAGGCGATGGAAAAAACCGTTCGCTACATCGGCGATGAACATTTTAAAATTGCCGATGCCAAAAGAGGCGATATCGGAAACACCTCTTCCCAATATGCCCGTGCTTTTTTCGAGTCTCTTCCATTCGATTCTGTAACCGTGGCTCCTTATATGGGCGAAGACAGTGTCCGGCCGTTCCTGGAGTATGAGGGTAAGTGGGCGATTGTGCTGGGGTTAACTTCCAACAAAGGCGCCGCTGATTTCGAATTAAAGAAAATGGCGGGGGAAAGATATACCGATGAAGAATACCTGTATGAAAAAGTGATGACCACTGTCGGCCGTTGGGGCAATCCCGACAACCTCATGTTCGTGGTCGGTGCCACACAGCCTGAAGAATTTGTGAACATTCGCCGCCTGTTGCCGCAGCATTTTTATCTCGTTCCCGGCGTAGGAACGCAGGGAGGAAGCCTGAAAGAAATATCGGAAAAAGCCCTGATACCCGGCGAGGCAGGCCTGCTGGTCAACGTAAGCCGCGCAGTGATCTACGCATCAGAAAAGGAAGACTTCGCTTCTGAAGCAAGGGCCATTGCCGCTCAATACCAATTTGAAATGGCAGCCTTTCTCTGATTGGGCGATAAGGCCCAATGGTTTTCTTTCCTCTACAGTTCTGGATAAACGGTCGGTTTTTTAGGGCCGCTTGAATTAACTTGGCCTTTCAAAACCAACTGAAATGAGAAAAATCCTGCTGCTCACGGGCATGCTATTGGGCTTTGCCTGTTTACAGGCCCAGAACACCCCTGTTACCAAAGGGAACTACCAGTTAGCGTCCCGCTTTTCACCAACCAAACTAAACAAGCTTGTTTTCAGCCTGAATGTGGACCCGCACTGGTTGAAAAAGAACGACCGGTTCTGGTATTCCTACGAAACCTCCAATGGCCGTAAATGGTATATCGTTGATCCGGCAAAAGCCAGCAAGCAGGAAATGTTCGATAATGCCCGCCTGGCCGCTCAAATCACCTCCATCGTGAAAGATCCCTTTGACGCCCAGCACCTGGGTATCGAAAATCTTAAGTTCATCAAAGATGAGAACAGCATCCAGTTTGAAATAAAAAGTACCGAAGAAATTGAGAAGAAAGACAGTACCAAAAAACCGGTAGCCACCACCAAGGAAAAGAAAGTATACTATTTCGAATACAACCTGGTTTCCGGGGCGCTTACCGAACTGAAAGATTACCAGAAACCCAAACAACGCCCGTCCTGGGCATCCATTTCACCCGATAAAAAATGGGTGATCTTCTCCCGCAATTATAACCTGTACTGGATGGACAGCGCCAACTATTCGAAGGCGTTGAAAAATGAAGACGACAGTACGATCGTTGAGACCAAACTGACCACCGATGGAATAGAAAATTATTCCTTCGGTGGAGATTCATTCGGAGAAACCAATGTTGACCGCGAAAAGAACAAGAACAAACGCAAATCCGCTTTCGTATTCTGGTCGCCGGATTCCCGCTATTTCACTTTCATTCGCAGCGACATGCGCAAGGTGAAAGACCTGTGGGTGATCAACAGCGTGGCGGAGGGCAGGCCTACCCTGGAAACATACAAGTATCATATGCCCGGAGAAGCAGAAGCGCCCATCCGCGAATTGCTGTTATTCGATTTTCCCGCCCGCAGTTTCAAGAAAATCAATACAAGCCTGTTCAAAGACCAGGAGATTTCAGTTTCCGGAAAACCGTTCATGGAAAGAGAAAGAGATGATGAATTCCGCCCCTCCGTTTGGCTCGGAAACAACGATCGCCTGTATGTTACCAGAACCAGCCGCGACCTCAAAAAAATCGATATCATCGCCGTGGATGTACGCAACGGAGAATCCAAAGTACTGATAGAAGAGCGGATGAACACGTATGTAGAAACAAGACGACTCGGACTGGTTAATGACGGACGTGAACTGATACAATGGAGTGAGCGCGATGGATGGGGGCATTTTTACCTCTATGATTCAACCGGTAAACTGAAAAACGCGATTACTTCAGGACCCTTTCATTGCGAAGACATCGAAGGTATTGATGAAAAAAACAGGGTTCTTTATTTCACGGCCAACGGAAGAGAAGCCAACGAGGACCCCTATTACCTGCACCTTTATCGCGTTAATTTCGATGGCAGCAACCTGAAACTGCTCAATCCCGGTGATTTCGATCACAGCCTTAGCATGGATGATGATACCCGGTATTTTGTTGATAATTTCTCGAGAGTCAACACCACTCCCAAATCGACTCTCTTTGATGCCACAGGCCGAAAAATAATGGACCTGGAAACGGCCGACCTCAGCCTGTTGCTACAGGCGGGCTATAAATTTCCGCAGCCTTTTAAAGTAAAAGCCGATGACGGCATCACCGATCTGTTTGGCGTGATGTACAAACCCTATGATTTCGATTCAACCAAAAAATACCCGATCATTGAATATGTTTATCCCGGCCCGCAAACTGAGTCGGTAGCCAAACAATTCAGCCGCAGTATGGACAAAACAGACCGGCTGGCCCAGTTTGGGTTCGTTGTCATCACCGTTGGCAACAGGGGAGGGCACCCCAGCCGCAGTAAATGGTATCATAACTACGGATATGGCAACCTGCGCGATTATGGCCTTGCCGATAAAAAGGCAGCCATCGAACAACTCGCCGACCGCTATCCCTTTGTAGACATCAGCCGCGTGGGCATCCAGGGCCATTCGGGCGGAGGTTTCATGAGCACCGCCGCAATGCTCGTTTACCCCGATTTCTTTAAAGTAGCCGTGAGCTCGGCCGGTAATCACGAAAACAACATCTACAACCGTTGGTGGAGTGAAAAACATCATGGAGTAAGAGAAGTCATCAACGACAAGAAAGACACCAGCTTTGTCTACAATATTGAACGCAACTCGGAACTGGCTAAAAACCTGAAAGGCCACCTCATGCTTTCGCACGGAGATATCGATAACAACGTACACCCGGCCAATACCATCCGCATGGCCAATGCCCTGATTCGCGCCAATAAAAGATTCGATCTGGTAATCCTTCCGGGTCAGCGTCACGGATTCGGCGACATGACGGAATATTTCTTCTGGGTACAGGGAGATTATTTCTGCAAATGGTTGCTGGGAGATTTTTCACAACCGGTAGACGTGCTTGAAATAATGCGTGAACAGGAACAAAGCGGCAATAAGAAAAAGTGAGACGCTGAAGACGCAGATTACGCAGATTACACAGATGACAAGCCATGCTGGTATTATTCAGAATAACCAGCATGGCTTTTTTATTGTATCAATGCTTCAGAATTTTACTTTCGGCTTGCCCGGTACAAAACTTCCCATGGCAGCGGTATACCAGGATTTGATCTGGTAATTCAATCGCCCTGCCTTGATGGCCGGATCAGACTGCAGTAATTTTTCCACTTCTTCCCGGCTGGCGGCATCAAAAATAAAAATGCCCTGCCAATCACCTTCTTCTCCAAACGGCCCCGCCACTTTTATCTTTCCTTCGTTGTAAAGCCTTGTAATATTGGCCATATGTCCTTTCTGTATCTGTGCGGCAGTTGCCGAATCCTGGTCGCGCTGCGGACCTTTCACCAATAGCACAAACCAATATTCCCGGATCCCGGCATTGGCGGCTTTTTTGTTTTTGGACGATTGTGCCTGACCGGCCAGAGACATTACTGTCAGCAGTAAAAAGATACAAACGTAACGCATACGCATTTTTTACGAATGTACAGAATGCCGGCATTCGATGGATTACTCCGGGAATTTCTTATCTGTTTTCATTGACCCGGTCACGCACTTTCTGCGACGGTATATATACCTGGAATCCGAAACTCAGATTCAGTAGATTACTGGTAGGAGTGCTTCCGAAGCCCACAATTCCATTGTACTTCGCAAGCGCTTCCAGTCCGATGTTGGGTGTAATGAAATAGGCGATTCCGGGGCCGATACCAAGTCCCAGTCCGTTGGTGTTATCACCCGCATCCGGGTTAAACCCTTCCACTCCGGCATTGCCTTCAATAAAGAAACGGGTATGACGGGTGAGGTTTACCTGTTCGCGGTTGAAGTAATAACGGCTGAAGATGCCGACACCATAACTCACATCGGTGCCCTCGCCCTTGGCCGTTGCCAATCCGAGCAGAACATAAGGGCCAGCTGCAAAATTATCCTGGAAAAACCAGGCGGCTTTGGGATTGAGCGTAAATGAAAAGTTCTTCCCTTCGCCCAGGTCCAGCCCCACATTGGCGATATTACCGCCCACCAGGATATTACCTCTCTGCAGTTGCGAAAAAACAGGAACCGACAGGGAAAGAAATACCACAAACTGTAAAAGCTTCTTTTTCATAAAATAGTTTTGAATGAGTATGTATACATCTAATTGTAAAACTATCGTGCCAGAATAAACCGGTAAGCAAGGCGGCAGCTTTATGACATTGGCTTAACAAATGTGAAGCGTAAAACCTCCTCAGGATGGGTCAAATCAACCACCAATGAAAAACGGGATGACACTTCTTGCGAAGGCATCCCGCCGTTGTGAGTCTCGACTCAGCTGACTGCAGCGTTCGAGTGTTTTTGTTTTACACGGCTCGTGTATTTTTTGAACGTTTCTTCTCTTCTTTTTCTGTCACATCAAATTTCAGGTTGTGACCAATCGTCACCTCGCCAAATTCAGATTTGATCTTGATGGGAATATTGCCGCTACCAGCCTTGCCGGAATAATCGTGATCGAATTTCGGACCGCGGCGATCATTGTCTTCACCGTCTTCTTTGATGGAGAAGCTGGATTTATTATCCACTTCTGAAAAACTTGTCCTGATATCAAAACTGGCAGACAGGTTATTCGAAGCGTCGAGGTACAATTGCGTAAAGCTGTTTTTGATGTTCAGGTTTTTAAGACTGTTATCGATACCGAGTTTAACGCCTCCGCTATGCTCTACCGACACCTGCACGTTTCCTTCGAGGCGGTTTACCTGCGTACGGGAGAAATGAATATCCAGCTGACCATTGCTGATGCTCTCGATGCTGCTGCCTCCGCTGAATTCGACGCTTACTTTTTTCACATTTGACAACTTGCCTGCCGTCAGGGAACCGAATTTTTGCGACAGGGTCAGCTCACCGGCATAATCGGGGATGGTTGTTTTTCCGAATTCATTTTTAGCGGTCAGTGTTAAACGGGCAGGCATATACACCACAAAGTCGATAAAGAAACGGGTGTTGTTGTATTTTTCACCCTTTGGCCATTTCTGGTTCTGATCGCCGATCTTGGTGGTGACATATACTTCGCTGCCGCTCTTTCCGTCTTCGATCGAAATACGATCAAGAAGTTCCTGCGCCACTTCCTCGCTGTTGGCCTTGGCCGACATGTTGATCTCCACTTTTATCTCGTTCTTGTCCCAGATGTTTATCTTGAGATCACCGAAGCGGTTGTCGAATTTGGCTTTGTCAGAAGCGCTCACCGGATATGATTTGGTGTACGATTTCTTCTTTTCGTACTTCGGCTCCTGCTCGTCGCCATTGGCGCGAACGATACCGGAAACAAATAAGGTGAGCAGTAAAAGTAGACCGTATGATTTTACAATTGATTTCATGTGAGTGATTTTTGAATGAGATGTCATCCCTGGTTTTTGATGGCTGATTCTTTGCCGCCTTTCCGGATCTGCTGGATGATCTGGAGTTGCTGATTCAGCAGGTCCATCTGCAGTTGGAGATTGCTGATCATGGCTTCAAGCAATTGCTCCCGGTTGGGATTGGCCGGTAATTGTTGCTTGAGGGCAATGTAAGAACTGTCAAGTCTGTTGATATCACCCAGGAACTGCTTGTATAGTTCCGGGTTATCTTTCTCGATCTGTTTTAACTCCGATTGCTTGAGCTCTATCAGTTGGGTGAAATGATAAACCTCTTTGGCATAGGCCGGATTGATATCATTCAGCATGGCGCTGTCGGTGCTGCTGATGGCAGGCGAGGGATCCTTGAGGGAAGCCACCGGTGGTTGCGAAGTAGTTCCCGGATCACTGTTTTTAACGAACAGGAATGTGCCGGTAGCCAGTACGATCACGGCCGCGGCGGCCCATTTGATCCATCCCATCTTTACGATCTTGCCCGCCGGCTGTCCGCCAATGGCAGGGTTCAGTCTTTCCTGAATTTTATTCCAGGCCTGGTCCGTCGGCGCTTCGCTGTCGAAGGCTTCGCGGTTACTGTTTACAAAATCCTCGAGTCGGTTGCTCATAAATAACCTCCTTCTTTTATGATGTTCAGTAATTTCTGTTTGGCCCTGATGTATTGAGTTCTGGCGGTGTTGTGCGAAATGCCTACGATCTCGGAAATCTCTTCGTGATCATATCCTTCCAGCAAATACAAGGTCAGAACCGTCCGGTACCCATCAGGTAGTTTTTCAATCGCTTTTTTTACCTGGTCCACTTTGAATTGAACTTCCTTTTCATCCAGTACTTCCTCCTGCGGAATCTCCGGCAGGCCATTGCTCTCGATGTCTACAAAGTGAACCCTTCGCTTTCTCAATACTGTGATTGATTTATTGATCACGATTTTTTTTAACCAGGCGCCGAAGGTCGACCGGTAATTAAAATCGTGCAGCGAACGGAAAGCGTCCACAAAAGCCTCCTGCAGCACATCCTCCGCATCGGCCCTGTTATTGACAATACGCAGGCTGGTGTTGAACATCGCCTTTGCATATTGCTGGTACAACGCCTGGTAACTAGGTGCATGCCCCTTTTTACAACGTTCTACCAGATCATCCCGGACTATGGTTGCAGTCAGCTCCAAAATGATGGTGTTTTTAAATTGATATAATAGAGTCGTTAAAGTGTTGCAGGTGTTGCATGGATATCGCCGTTTGATGTTTGCTGTTTGGGGTTTACAGTATCAAAAAATTGTATTTATCTGATATTCAATCTGTTGAAAAACAAAATATTTTAGTAAAGCAATTAGGTGAAAGTAGAAAAACTGCAAACGGTAAACTGTAAACAGCAAACCGCAAATCAAACTAACGTACCTTTGCCACCACTAAATTACGCTTGCTTATGGCACAGGACCTGTTTCAGTCACCGGATTATTTCAACATCGATGAATTGTTGAGCGAAGAGCATAAACTCATTCGCGAAACGGTAAGGAATTATGTAAAAAAGGAGATATCACCCATTATTGAAGACTATGCACAAAAGGCTGAGTTTCCGCAACAGATCGTGAAGCAGATGGGAGAGCTCGGTTGCTTTGGACCTACCGTTCCGGAGCAATATGGCGGCGGCGGTCTCGATTATATCAGCTATGGATTGATGATGCAGGAACTGGAAAGGGGCGACAGCGGCGTCCGTTCGACCGCCTCGGTTCAGGGATCGCTGGTAATGTTCCCCATCTACGAATACGGAAGCGAAGAACAAAAAATGAAGTACTTGCCCAAACTGGCCAGCGGCGAATGGCTGGGATGTTTTGGCCTTACCGAACCCGATCATGGCAGCAACCCGGCGGGGATGCTTACCAACATCAAAGACAAGGGCGATCATGTACTATTAAATGGCGCCAAGATGTGGATCAGCAATGCACCCTTTTCACAGGTTGCCGTAGTTTGGGCTCGCGATGAGCAGGGTGATATCCGCGGGTTGATTGTGGAAAGAGGAATGCAGGGTTTTTCCACTCCCACCACCCATGGAAAATGGAGCCTCCGGGCCAGCGCCACGGGTGAACTGGTGTTCGACAACGTAAAGGTTCCGAAAGAAAATATTCTTCCAAATGTAAAAGGCCTGAAAGGGCCGTTGAGCTGTCTTACCAAAGCCCGCTACGGCATTGCCTGGGGCGCAGTAGGTGCAGCCATGGATTGCTACGATACCGCCCTTCGTTATTCCAAGGAAAGAGTGCAGTTTGACCGGCCGATCGGCGGCTTTCAATTGCAGCAGAAGAAACTGGCTGAAATGATCACCGAGATCACCAAGGCGCAACTGCTCAACTGGCGTTTGGGTGTGCTGATGAGCGAACACAAGGCTACTCCTCAACAGGTGAGCATGGCCAAAAGAAATGCCTGCGCCATTGCCGCCCAGATCGCCCGTGACGCCCGCCAGATGCTCGGCGGCATGGGGATCACCGGCGAGTACAGCATCATGCGTCATATGATGAACCTCGAAAGTGTAATTACCTATGAAGGCACGCACGATATCCACCTGCTTATTACAGGTATGGATGTTACCGGGCTGAATGCCTTCAAGTAAGTAAGACCGATCGACGCTTCCGAACAATTAATTGATAGAATGAGAATATTCCTCATCGGATTTATGGGCAGCGGAAAAACGCATTGGGGCAAGGCACTTGCTTCGCGTCTTCAGCTGCCCTTTTATGATCTGGATGCCATCATCATCGAATCGCAGGGAAAATCCATCTCGGATATTTTTGCGGAATCGGGCGAAGAATATTTCCGCCAGCTGGAAAGAGATTTTCTCAGAGATATCGTGGAAAGAAACCCGGCGATGGTTTTGTCCTGCGGCGGCGGTACGCCCTGCTTCTTCAATAACATCGATTTCATGAAGAAATCGGGTACGGTGGTTTGGCTCAATACGGCCGTGGAAGCTCTCACAGAAAGATTAAAAAAAGAGAAAGCGAAACGACCACTCATTCGGGACATCAGCGACGATAACCTACGCGCGTTCATTCTGAAAAAAATGAACGACCGCCGGTTGTATTACGAACAAGCCGATGTGCACGTATCCGAAGACCAGGTAACGCTCGACTCATTACTTCAACAAATATTGCATGCATAAAGGATTCCTGACCTGGGCGGCCCTGCTGGGCGCGCTTGCCGTGGCGCTCGGTGCTTTTGGTGCACATGGTCTCAAACAACTGGTGCCTCCGGAAACAATAGCCACTTTCGAAACCGGCGTGCGTTACCAGTTTTATCATGTTTTTGCATTGCTGGCAGTTGGCATATTGTATGAAAAGTGGCCCGTGAATCTTCTGAAGTGGGCCGGAAACCTGTTCCTTCTGGGCATTCTTCTGTTTTCCGGATCACTCTATGCGCTCACGGCCTTGAAGGCGACCGATGTGGTAGGACTGAGTGGCATCGGCATCATTACTCCATTCGGGGGATTGTGCTTTATTGCTGGCTGGCTGATGATCGCTGCTGCCTTGCTGAAGAGAAAGTAGGCAGCTACAGCGGAATCGTGAAAGTAATAAGGCTGCCGTTTCGGTTCTCTGCCTTGAAATCTCCCCGTATACTCTCCATTCTTCGCTTCATATTGCTCAGGCCATTGCCGAATCGCCTTAGTTTTTCGGTGTCGATTCCGATTCCATTGTCGCTGACCGTGATGATGAGTTGGGCCTCTTTTATTTGGATCACAATGGTTACCTCAGAAGCCTGCGCATGTTTGAGAATATTGTGCAGTGATTCCTTAACGGCCAGGAATATATTCCTTCGCTTTTCTCCCGACATCTCCACCGAGGGCACATTGTCCGGAACAAACACTTTACAGGCTACCGGAGTATTGTCAAAATACTCCAGCGCATGTGCCCGCAGGTAAGCTACCAGGCTTTCCAGGGTGTCATTGGAGCTTTTCATCGTCCAGATGATACTGTTCATCTTTCCGAGCAGGTCATTGGCGGAATTGGAAATTTTTTCAAGCTCGGGATAGGCCTGGTCTTTCATCTTTGTCTTGAGGATTTCGCTGTGAAGGCGGATGGCCGTCATGCCCGAACCGAGCTCATCGTGCATATCTGCCGAGATGCGGTCTCTTTCTTCCTGCCTGGTGGTAACGATCGCAATCTGCTTTTCAAATTCCTTTCTTTCGTTTTCCAGTTTTAATCTTTCCCGTTCCTGGATTCTTTCTACCAGGTCGCGCCGGTTTTTATAAGCCAGGCCGGAGAGAAAAAAGATCAGCTCGGTTACTACTCCGATTTCATAATACAACAATCCTTTATTGAGAAATTTGGGCCCGAACTTGATGCCCACCAGCAGCAGCAAGGACAGGATAGAGAAGAATATCAGGGCGCCGTTGCCCCAGGCGAGGTAATTCAACAGCCTGTTCTTGCGGCCAAAGCTATACACAATGAACACCACGCCGATCAGGAACATGAAGATCTTGATCACATAGTTTTCCAATGAGTACAGGATCACATACCGATCAGTCATGAAATAGATGGCAGAGAACAATGCCAGTAGTCCAACCAGTATCCAGCTGGCGATCTTCAAAAATTTGTGCAGCCTCGGGTGGTTGGTTTTGGTATTGATGAACCAGCGAACGAAATACAGGTAGCAGAATACACCAAGGCTCAGAATGATAAAGTCGAGATACTCCTCATAAAAAAAATTCCATTCTTTGCTTTCGGTCAGCGAATAGGATTTGAAAAAGAAAAGCACCGTTGAGCAAAAGGCATAGATCGCATAAAACAGAAATTCCCTCGCCCTGGTCTGCAGAAAAACAGCGATGGAATAGAAGATCATCAGCAGCAGGATACCTGAAATGACATAGGTGGAGATGTCGATGGTCGGATCCCGGTATTTCACCGTCTTGACCCAATACCGGATGAAATCCCTTTCGACCAGGCTGGGTGAGAAATTATTGGCATTGGTACGGATGAAATTGAAAGAAGAGAAGAACACCGCTTTTTCGCCCGGTGCAAGTTTGATCAGCTTGGCGGCCGGGTATACCACACTTTTGATGGCGGTGTCGGGCACCTGGGTAATCGTTCCGGCAATATCTTCCGGGTTGGCTTTAAAGATCCGCTGGTTCCTCACGTAGTAGCCGGGAGTAAAATAGATCTGTTCTTCCACATCAGCGCTATTGTGCAGATAGAAACGAAGCACCACCGTTTCTTCCATGAATTGCTGGGGTATGCTCCGGTGGATGACGTTAAACGAAGTGGGTTTGAAAGCAAGGGCAGCAATTTGCCGGGCATCGGGTTGCTTTACCGGTGTTTCTGCCAGCTGACAGAGATACCCGATATCCCGGAACAGCCGCACCTTGAAGGCGTCGATATTCATCGAATCGTTTTCCTGGGCTCCCGATCGGAATGGAAGAACCACCAGGGACAGCCAGAAAAGGCTCTGCAGGCAAAAGGATCGGCAGGAGGACTTGGTTATGCGCATATCAGGTTGGGCTGTCTGCGAATGTAAAATAAGTTTTGCTCCTTACCGCCATTTCCTCCTTCTAAAAGCATACCACAAAGCGGGTATGCTTACGGGGCAATCCTTATCTTTGTCGATATGGCCAATAGCTTGAAATCAAGTAAACGGTCGTCCAAACCTTCCCCTGATCAACTAAAGCCTGAGAAGGAAGAAAAAGTGAAGGTCAAAGAATTGGTGAAGGACGAACGTACCCACAAAATTGCCGGAGCAATTTCGCTGCTCATCGCTGCATTTTCATTTGTGGCCTTTATTTCCTATCTGTTTACCTGGAAAAATGATCAGAGTGAAGTTCTTAAAAATGGCGCATCCATTCTCTGGTCCGGTTCCAACGTACCAATCAAAAACCTGCTTGGAAATCTTGGAGCCTATATTTCATACCAGTTTTTTTACAACTGGTTTGGCCTAGCATCTTTCATTTTTTGCTGGTTTTTTGTAGCACTGGGAGTCAATTGGCTCTTTGGAAAAAAGTTCTTTTCCATCGGGCGTCAGCTTCGTTATGTCCTGATCGGACTGACCTTCTTCAGCGTCTTCTTCGCCTTCCTCTTTCCCACCAGCGATTTTTCGTACGGCGGTAGTTTTGGGAAGATGGTTTGCGACTGGCTGATAAAAACATTGGGTAATATCGGTACGGCCGCCCTGCTGTTTACCGGAGCGCTTGCCTACATCATCTGGCGGTTCAACCCGGTTTTCCGTGTTCCGTCTGTAAAGAAATACCGCTCTCCCCAGGCAGCGCTTCTCGCCGGGGAAAATTCGGATGAGGAAGAGCAGGAACCCGCAGCCGTGATTACCGAAGAAGAAAAGCCGAAATCGAATAAGCTCAAAGGCAACCGGACAATGGTCGTGGCTAAATCGGAAGGAGAGGAGCCTGAGTTCAGGATCGTGGAAAAACAGGAAGAGCCCGTTGCCCCGGCAGTAGTACCGGTAGCCGAAGATATCCGCAAGCGACTGGCTGAAGATGCCATGAGAGAATCAGTGGAAGAAAATGAAGCGCTTCCGCCCGTGATCGATGTTCCGGAAAAGCCGGTAGCAGACAAGAAATCAACTTCCGTTCCCGACCTGCAGCTCGAAATTAAAATCAACCCTGAGGCAGAAACGCAAGAGGAAACCGAATTGGAAGAAATAGAAAAACCTGTTCCCACCGAACCCTACGAACCTACACTCGATCTGCGCGATTATAAATATCCTTCCCTGGACCTGCTGGAAACGCATGGCAGTGAAAAGATCATTCAGGATCCGGCCGAACTGGAATCTAACAAGAACCAGATCATCAATACGCTCAAGAACTACGATATCGCCATCCAGAAGATCAGCGCTACAGTGGGACCCACCGTTACGCTTTATGAAATCGTGCCGGCTCCCGGAGTGAGGATATCGAGGATCAAAAACCTGGAAGATGATATCGCCCTCAGCCTGGCCGCCCTGGGTATTCGTATCATCGCCCCCATACCCGGAAAGGGAACCATTGGTATTGAAGTGCCCAATGTCAAAAAGACCATTGTGAGCATGAAGACCGTGCTGGCCTCCGAGAAGTTTCAGCACAACAACTACAGCCTTCCGATCGCCATCGGAAAAAAGATCGATAACGAGAATTTCATCGTTGACCTCGCTACCATGCCCCACCTGCTAATGGCCGGTGCCACCGGGCAGGGTAAATCAGTTGGCGTAAATGCCATACTCGTTTCCCTGCTCTATAAAAAGCATCCCTCACAATTGAAGTTCGTGCTGGTAGATCCGAAAAAAGTGGAGTTGAGTCTTTACCGCACGATCGAAAAACATTTCCTGGCCAAACTGCCCGGAGAAGAAGAAGCGATTATCACCGACACCAAGAAAGTGATCAATACGCTCAATGCGCTTTGTATCGAAATGGACAATCGCTACGACCTGCTCAAAGAAGCTGGCGCGAGAAATATCCGTGAATACAATGAGAAATTTGTTAAACGCCGGTTGAATCCACAGAAAGGACACCAGTATCTTCCTTTCATCGTATTGGTGATCGACGAATTTGCCGATCTGATCATGACCGCAGGCAAAGAGGTCGAAATGCCAATCGCCCGTTTGGCCCAGCTGGCGCGCGCCGTGGGCATTCACCTCATCATCGCCACCCAGCGCCCTTCGGTAAACATCATCACCGGAACCATCAAAGCAAACTTTCCTGCCAGGATCGCCTTCAAGGTTTCCTCCAAGGTCGATTCACGCACCATTCTCGACACCGGTGGGGCCGAACAGCTCATCGGTAAAGGAGACATGCTGATTTCGTATAATGGGGAAATTTCGCGTCTTCAGTGTGTATTCGTTGACACACCCGAAGTAGACAGTGTCTGCGAATTTATTGGAGACCAGAGAGGTTACCCCCAGGCATTCTTATTGCCGGAATATGTAGACGAGAAAGACATGGAAGGCCGTGACCTCGATTTGGGAGAAAGAGATCCCTTATTCGAGGAAGCCGCACGACTCATTGTTCAGAACCAGGTAGGCTCCACCTCGCTCATCCAGCGACGCATGAAACTCGGCTACAACCGGGCAGGCCGGCTGATGGATCAACTGGAAGCCGCCGGTGTGGTTGGTCCCAACCAGGGCAGCAAGGCCCGTGATGTGCTCATCAAGACAGAAATGGACCTGGAACAATATCTTTCGTCGCTCGGTTAGGTTTTTGTTAATATAAACGTCTCATTAAACGAACATAAAATAACCATCGTCTATTCAAACGGGCCGTTGGGCTATATTTACACATCGTAGAATTAAAAATTGATCATGAAAAGATTTTGCCTCCTTTTAACATCATTGATTCTTGCAACATCGGTTTTTTCGCAGAATAACAGCCTTGGCAACAGCGACCCCGCTGCCAAAGTGATACTTGATAATGTCAGCAAAAAATTCAAATCGTTCAAAGCTGTTCAGGCCTTGTTCACTCTTAAAGTCGAAGATTCCAAAGGCAAAATTCAGGGTACCAAAAAGGGAACGGTTTACATGAAAGGATCAAAATACCGGGTAACGATCACCGGGCAGGAGATCTTCTGTGATGGCAAAGACGTATGGACCTATGATAAATCCGCCAATGAAGTAACCATTACCCAGCTCGACCTGTCGGGCAATGCCCTCACTCCCCAGAAGCTGTTCACCAATTTCTACGACAAGGATTTCTTATATAAACTCAATGGGGAGAAAAAAGAAGGAGCCGTAACCGTACAGGAAATCGAATTGACCCCCACCGATAAAACCAAGAATTTCCATAAGGTTTATGTTTTGGTAGACAAGGCCAGGCAAACCATCGTCAATACGAAGATCATGGAAAAAGGAGGCAACAAATACAGCTACACTGTAAACTCACTTAATGGCAATGCCAACATTCCCGACACGATGTTCGTATTCGACAAAAAGAAATACCCTGGTGTCGAGGAAATAGACCTTCGATAATCGGGAAGAATCAGATTGACAAAGGCGGATGCATCAGCAGCCGCTTTTTTTTTATGCGGAACCCCAGCGATAGGTTTTGATATCAAAACCAGCCAGATCAAGCACACGATCCACCACGGTATCCGCCAGCTGATCGAAACTGGTGGGTCTGCTGTAGAAGGATGGGGTGGCCGGACAAATAATTCCACCCGCCAGGGTTACCGTTTCCATGTTGCGGATATGAACCAGGTTGTAGGGAGTATCCCGGATCATGCAGATCAGCTTTCTTCTTTCCTTGAGTACCACATCTGCTGCCCTCGTGATCAGATCGTTCGACACCCCTGTAGCAATCCTGCCCAGGGTACCCATCGAACAGGGAGCGATGATCATCGTATTATATTGACCCGATCCGGAAGCGAAGGGCGCCAGAAAATCCGTATTCTGGTAGAAAGGTAGGTCATATCTGGAAAAATCATCATTTCCTAGTTCGGTTTGCCATACATGCCGGGCGTTTTCAGTCATGATTACGCCGCAATCACTCCATTGGCCTTTGAGTGCCAGTAATTTATCCAATAGACGTCGGGCATAGATCGAACCGCTCGCACCCGTGATGGCCAACACAATTTTATGCATGATCTTTGAGTTAATTGAGAAGTAAACAAAGGTACATATGCAAACACTGAAAATGCTGGTTTTGTTGGGAGGAGTGCTCGTTCTTTCATCGGCTCATACCAAGTCAGGCAACGGAGAAAAAACGCAGTGGATTACTTTGGAACAGGCCGCCGAAAACCTGAAAAAAGAAAAGAAACTGGTATTGATCGACCTGTATACCGATTGGTGTGGCTGGTGCAAGGTGATGGACAAAAAAACCTATACCAATAAAAACGTCATCAGTTACCTGGGCGAAAAATTCTACACGGTAAAGGTTGACGCCGAAAGCCGGTCAGCCATTCAATGGAACGGCAAGACCTACCAGTTCAACTCACGCTACCGGACAAACGATTTTGCAATATACCTCACGCAGGGCCAGCTTTCCTATCCCACCACCGTCATTATACCAACGGATGGCGGCGAACCACAGGCCATTCCCGGCTACCTCGAACCCAAGGACTTTGAGCTTATCCTGAAATATTTCGGGGAAGGGCATTATGGCAAGGTTCCCTTCGACGCGTACCAGCGTTCTTTCAAAAGCAGCTGGTAACAACCTCCTCCGCAATCTTCTGATTTGATGAATTTTACTCATATGTAGATTCGAGTCTACTATCACGCAATCGTTTGCGTTCAATTTCAATGTCTTAAATCTTAAGGCTCAGTTGATTTCAATCAATTTCATGGTTTATGGGTAGAAAACTTTTACCTGATTAACTATTGTTACAACTCCAACATATTATATTTGGTTTTTCATAGGATAAGGTTTAATGGTTAATGGTATTTGATTAGTGCAGCCCCGGTATAACCGGGGCTCTTTTATGCAGTTATGAGAAAAGCAATCGTTAGTTAATGCCCAGCCGGGCCCTTAAAATGGAGAAGTAGGGAGGAACGATTTTTTCGGCGGGGATGTACACGTTATTCGGGTTATAAGCCTCCGCCTTTTTCAGCTTGAATTCAAATTGATTTTTATTCTTTCGCTTCTCGTAGATGAAGCTCGTTTCGGTGAAAGTGTCTTTATAAATCCCCAGGCAGATAATAGTAATGAAAAATTTCCCTTCAGGAATATGAGTGAGTGTAATCCTGTTTTTTTCGGGATATACCAGTCTTTTAACCACACCCGCACCGCTTCGATCGAAGCGATCGAATATGATATAGGCCGAGTCGACCGGCGCATGACGATTGGCAGCATTGTTCAGCGTAATAACCACCTTTACGCTATCGGCCTGCTTCTTATTTTGGGCTGATACGCTTTGTATACCAACCAGGCTTATCAACAGCAGGAGGGTATTTGCTTTCATACTGATGGTTTAGGGTTAAGCATCTTCCGGGGTTCATCATAAGAGGTATTTTAGTGTTCTGCTGAATATATAATGCTTTTTTTAGATGAAAAGTATGGATCACGGTTTAATGGCATGAATATATACGGGTAAAAAAAATCCCGCGTTTGGGACTGCGGGATTTTTTAATATTGAAAACCAATAACTTAGGCTTCTGCCATATCCGGAATGGCCTCAACTTTATAGGCCCCGGCATCGAGTTTTTTCTTTGTTTCCTCGAAGGCTTTGAGCGTCAGCTGGATGTCTTCATCGTTATGAGCAGCTGTAGGAATAAGCCGGTAAATGATATGGCCTTTGGGGATAACCGGGTACACCACGATGGAACAGAAAATGCCATAATTCTCGCGAAGATCCATGACCATAGCGGTAGCCTCTTCCACGCCTCCGGTCATATATACCGGTGTAACCACAGAGTCTGTTTTACCGATATCGAATCCTTTTTCCTTCAGACCATTCTGCAGTTTAAGCGCGTTTTCCCAAAGCTTTTCTTTGAGAGAAGGCTGTGTTTTCAGCAATTCCAGGCGTTTGAGATTTCCCACAACCAGGGGCATGGGAAGGCTCTTGGCGAAGATCTGGGAACGAATATTATACCTGATATAGTCGATGATATTTTTGTCACCCGCCACAAAGGCGCCAATGGAAGCCATCGACTTGGCAAAAGTGGAGAAATAGAGATCGATCTGGTCCTGTACACCCTGCTCTTCTCCGGCCCCTGCCCCTGTTTTCCCGAGTGTGCCAAAGCCATGGGCATCATCCACGAGTAAACGGAAAGAGTATTTGCTTTTCAGCGCAGCAATTTCCTTGAGTTTTCCCTGGTCGCCGGCCATTCCGAAAACACCTTCGGTGATCACCAGGATACCTCCGGCATTTTGTTTTTCGATGAGTGCCGTAGCTCTTTGCAATTGCTTTTCGAAATCGGCGAGGTCGTTATGTTTGAACACGTAGCGGTGTCCGGGATGCAGCCGGAGGCCGTCGATAATACAGGCATGGCTTTCGGCATCATAAACGATCACGTCATGTCTGCTGCATAGAACATCTATCAGGCTTACCATTCCCTGGTAACCATAATTCAACAGGATAGCATCTTCTTTTCCTTCAAAGCTGGCCAGATCCTTTTCCAGTTTCTCGTGGAGGTTGCTGTTTCCGCTCATCATCCTGGCACCCATGGGCAGGGCCAGTCCGTATTCAGCTGCTGCTTCCGCATCTGCTTTCCGTACTTCCGGGTGGTTGGCCAGACCGAGATAATTGTTCAGACTCCACACGATCATATCCTTGCCGCGAAACTTCATGCGGGTACCAATTTCACCCTCCAGTTTGGGGAAGGCAAAATATCCGTGAGCCCGTTCACGGTGCTGACCAATCGGGCCGTAACTCTTGAGTAAACGTTCAAAAATATCTGCCATAAGTCGGTTGATTTAAAAATCTGCTACCAGCAGGGTAACAGGTGGTTTTTAATGCGGCAAAGGTAACGAATTGCAGCGAGGCGGCAAGGCCTGTGGCCTGCTAACTGCCACTGGGTAAATTTTTTACAAACAGGTAGCTCAATAAGCAAAAATTAACAACGGCGATATATGTGATGGCTATATTTGTCCAAATAACCCGGAATGAACAAACTACTATTATCTTTTGCCCTGGTACTGAGCGCGTATATTTCCAATGGCCAGGCGGGCAGCCCCACCCTTGCCAGGCCCCGGCTGGTGGTAGGGATCATGGTTGACCAGATGCGATGGGATTACCTCTATCGTTTTTACGACCGCTATGGACAAAATGGTTTCAAACGCCTGATGCGGGAAGGAACGAGCTGTGAAAACACGATGATCCCCTATGCCCAAACAGTTACAGCAGCAGGTCATTCCTGCGTCTATACGGGCTCGGTGCCCGCTATTCATGGTATCATGGGAAATGAATGGTACGATAAGCAACTGAAACGCCATGTGTACTGTGCCGAAGATCCGACAGTCAAAATAGTAGGAGCCGAAAAAGGCGAACCTATGTCTCCGGCCAATTTGTGGACCAATACCATTTGCGATGAATTGAGGCTGGCTACCAATTTTCAATCGAAAGTGATCGGCATTGCGATCAAAGATCGTGGCGGCATCCTGCCGGCGGGTCATTCGGCCAATGCGGCTTACTGGTACGACGGATCAACCGGCAACTGGATTACCAGCACCTATTATATGAACCAGCTGCCTGCCTGGGTGGATCAGTTCAACCAGAAAAAATATGTCGACAGCTTTTACCAGAACGACTGGAATACGCTCTATCCACTCCACACCTACACTCAAAGTGACAGCGACAATGTCAGCTATGAGGGTAAATTCTCCTGGGAGAAAGCGCCTGTATTCCCGCACGAATTGAAGTCGAGGATGGGCAAAGATTATGGCAGCATCCGGAGCACTCCCTACGGAAACAGTTTTACTGAATTGTTTGCCGAACGCGCGATCCGTTCCGAAAAGCTGGGTAAGGATGCGGTTACGGATTTTCTGGCGATCAGCTTTTCCTCACCTGACTATGTCGGCCACCAGTTCGGACCGAATTCTGTAGAGATCGAAGACGTTTACCTTCGACTCGATCGCGACCTGGCAAAACTGCTGAACTATCTCGACCAGGAAGTAGGAAAGGGGCAGTACACCGTTTTTCTCACCGCCGATCATGCGGTGGCGCATGTACCCGGATTCCTTGAAAAAAACCGTATGCCTGGAAAATCGGTCTCCGGTAATATTGCAGACCTGAATAACGAATTGGAGAAAAAATTCAAAGTCAAGAACCTCGTACAGGCAAGCGCCAACTACCAGTTATACCTGAACGACAGCGTAATCGAAGCCGGATCACTCGATAAAGGAAACATCAAGGAGTACCTGATCTCCTATATCAACAAACTGCCGGAAGTATTGCTGGCATTCGATAATGAAGAAGTATCGGAAGCCAACCTGCCAACCGAAGTAAAAGAGATGTTCCTGAAAGGATACAATACCAAACGGGGAGGAGATATCCAGGTGGTGCTGAAGGCAGGGTATTTTTATGGAGGGAAAACCGGAACCACCCATGGAAGTTTCAATCCTTATGATGCGCACATTCCCCTGTTGTGGATGGGATGGGGCATCAGGGCCGGAAAATTAAACAGGGAAACCTATATGACCGACATCGCCCCCACACTGGCAGCACTATTGCGGATCCAGATGCCGAACGGAAGTATCGGTAAGGTGATCCCGGAAGTCATGAAATAAATCAACAACAAACCATATACAGGTTAATGGGTAAAATCTCCGTGATACGAGGTTTTACCCATTCTTTTATACCGCCGGTTTGCTGAACATCTACCCTGCCGGTATATTTGAAGTCAAAATTTCAATTTATGATAAAATCGAACCGGCGGAAAGGTTGGTTGACCGGGTTAGCGCTTTTACTGGCCCTGGTATCTTTTGCCCAGGTGAACCTGAACGAGAAGCTGACATTGGACCCGAAAGTAAAAACAGGTAAACTCGACAACGGCCTCAGCTTTTACATCCGCCAGAATAAAAAGCCCGAACAGAAAGTTGAATTAAGACTCGTATTGAATGCTGGTTCTATCCTGGAAGATGATGACCAGCAGGGGCTCGCTCACATGGCAGAACACATGGCCTTTAACGGTACGAAAAACTTCAGGAAGAACGATATCGTTTCATTCCTGCAGGATATCGGTGTGGGATTTGGAAACGACCTGAATGCCTACACTTCCTTCGATGAAACCGTGTACATCCTTCCCATTCCCACCGATAAACCCGGCAATCTCGAAAAAGGTTTCCAGGTGCTCGAAGACTGGGCGCATAATGTTACCTACCTGACGGACGACATCAATGGCGAACGCCCCATTATTCTCGAAGAGAGCCGCCTTGGAAAAGGCGCGGGCGACCGTATGTTCAAAAAGATATACCCCAAATTATTCGAAGGATCCAAGTATTCAAAAAGACTGCCGATCGGACAGGACAGCGTGATCAAAAATTTTGATCCGGATGCTATCCGGAGGTTTTACCGCGACTGGTATCGACCGAACCTCATGGCAGTAATAGTGGTGGGAGATATTGAACCGGCCAAAGCCGAACAAATGATCCGGAAACATTTTGCCGGCCTGGTAAACCCGCCCACAGAAAAGAAAAGAGAAATGGCCGAAGTATTTGCCTATAACAATACCGAAGCAATGGTGGTAACCGATAAGGAAGCAACCAGTTACGGCATCAATATCCAATACCCCTTTAAAAAAGAAAAGGCATCAGCCAGTATCGGAGATTACAAGAACGACCTCGTAAAAAGAATTTTTTCCATGCTCACCAATCAAAGATTGTCGGAACTGGTGCAGAAGGAAAACCCGCCGTTTATCGGCGCCTCCGTGGGTTTTGGATCTTATGCAAGAGGATATGATGGTTTCTCTGCCTATGCTTCTGCGGGAACAGGCGATGTAAGCAAGGCCCTGGGCGCTTTGACGGAAGAACTGGAAAGAGTGAAAAGATTTGGCTTCACCGCCGGTGAACTGGAAAGGGCAAAGAAGAGCATGCTGTCGTCCTACGACCGGGCGTACAACGACCGGGAAAAAACCGAATCGGACAGCTACGTGGAAGAATACATTCAGAACTTCCTGGAGAACGAACCGAGCCCCGGTATCGAAAAGGAATACGATCTCGTCAAAAGCCTGTTGCCAACCATCACCCTGGAAGAAGTAAATGCCATCAGTAAAAAGTTCGGTGAAGACAAAAATCGTTTTGTGTATGTAACAGGTCCAGATCCGGGCGCGAATGCGAAACTGCCGGAAGGAAAGGACCTGCTCGCCGTGATGGATGCCAGGGAGAAAGCGGATATCAGGCCGTACGAAGAGAAAGCCATCGCCACTACACTGCTGAAGAAAGAACCCGTTGCCGGAAAAATTCTGTCCAAAACACAAAACAGTGTGTTAGGAACTACAGAACTTAAATTGAGCAACGGCGTTACGGTCATTCTTAAACCTACTGAATTCAAGAACGACCAGGTACTGATGAACGGCGGACGATATGGAGGGAAGAACAATTACGGACTCGCAGATAAATTCAATGCCGAATATGCGGTACCGGTAGTAACTGCCATGGGTGTCGGTGAGTTTGCCCCGGTAGATTTGAGAAAGGCCCTCGCCGGAAAGACCGTGCAGGTGGCTCCCGCTTTCGGCAGCACTACCGAAGGAATTAATGGCAGTTCAACGGTGAAAGACCTTGAAACCATGTTCCAGCTTACTCATCTGTATTTTACACAACCCAGGAAGGACACATCCTTGTTCAGGTCTTTTGTTCAGCGAAACAAATCGCAATTTGCGATGCTCAGCGCCAACCCGCAGGCAGTTTTTGTTGATACGGTCTATAAAACGATCTTCAGCAATAACCCGCTGGCGCCGGTTGTAGTACCCAACAGTTCTTTTTACGATAAGATCAACCTGGACCGGTCTTTGGCGATTTACAAGGAGCGATTCGGAGATGCTTCCGGAATGAATTTTGTTTTTACGGGCAGCTTCAAGGAAGCGGATATTCTTCCATTGATCGAGAAGTATATCGCGAGCCTGCCAGCCACCGGAAAAAAGTTCACGTACACCGATAACAAAGTAAGACCGGTTGCGGGTAAAAAGCAGCTGACACTCAATAAGGGCAAAGAGCAAAAAAGCCTGATCCTTGCATTCTACAACGGAGAAGTGCCCTATTCACAAGACCTGGAACTGAAAGCACAGGTGCTGAGTGAAATCCTCAATATCCGCATCATCGAGGAACTGCGTGAGAAGGTGCAGGGTATATACGGAGGGGGTACATTTGCGCAACTGGAGAAAGAGCCCTATAGCAATTATAGCTTTGTACTCCAATTGCCCTGCGGTCCTGAGAAAGTGGATACCTTGCTCAGGGCTGTCAGGAAAGAGTTTGAAGACATCGTCAAAAACGGACCTCAGCAGAGCTACCTCGACAAAGTAAAAAAGCAATTGACCGAGCAGGACAAGGTGGCTATGAAGGAAAATGGTACCTGGGGAGCACAATTGCTGGATATGGCCGTCAAGAAATCGGATCCGAAATATTTTCTGCAATACGAAAAACTGCTGAACCAACTGACCACAAAAGACATACAGCAGGTGGCAAAGATCATGCTCGATGGCAAGAACCAGTTCACAGCCGTGTTGATGCCGGAAACGGTAACCAAAGAGGAAACCGGGGAGAAGAAGAAAGCATTCTGATTTATTATATCGCTAGCAAAAGCCGGGAGTCGCTCCAATGGGGGCGACTCCTTTTTTTTGTATCAATCAATATCTGTATGAATTGGGAAAAGGAAATACGATCATAATCGGGCCGCATATTTCCTGACAAGGTTTCCAAAAGCATAGGGAACCGTCTTGTCGCGGTTTTTGTGACGCATATAAAGATGCTGAAAGCCGATCTTATGCGACCATTCATGGGCGATATGGCCGGCGAGTTCGGCCAAGTCGGCCGCATCAAAAAACCAGGTATAGGTATGGATCTCTACATCACCCGATTCGCCGAATCCGATGGCCGGACGCCTGGCCAGCAGGGGCTTTTTGGCCGGGTCCAATACCCAGTGCAACTGCGCGCATTGATCGGCAGTATCCTTATAGAATTCACGGGCCTGGTAAATTTTGGTGGCTATTTCTTCGGAAGACAAAAACCGGTTCTGATCGCCGGCTACATCAAACACATATCGGAGAGACTGCAGTTCGCGCTGAAATCCGGTATCGCGCATTACTTTCTGCCAGAGTTCGAGGGCCTGTTTCATACGGACGGTTCGTTCGGGGGTCAGGCCATTTAGTGTATCGCCGGTAACGGTAAATTGCCCGAACAAGGACTGAATGCTGAGCTGAAACAGAAGAATGAATAGTAGTTTCAAAAGCGAATGGGTTTTTGGTTTGACGGTGAAAAGTAAAAAGTAAAAAGCAATATTTTTTAAAAACCTGTATTCTCGAATAACAGACTAATTGCACGAGAATTCTTTGGAACGCAAAGATCACAAAGAACCGCTAAGGGCGCAGAGGAACGCAGATTACGCAGAAAACGCAGAGGAACGCAGATTACGCAGAAAACGCGGAAAAACGCAGATTACGCAGAACTGTAAACCGTAAACTTGCCCCCGAACTAACGTGAAACGATAAACCTGAAACGATAAACAGTAACCCGCCCCGAATTATAACGTGAAACGTTAAACCTGAAACGATAAACGAGTAAACCGTAAACTTGCCCCCGAACTAACGTGAAACGATAAACCTGAAACGATAAACAGTAACCCGCCCCGAATTATAACGTGAAACGATAAACCTGAAACGATAAACGAGTAAACCGTAAACTTGCCCCCCGGACAATAACGTGAAACGATAAACCTGAAACGATAAACGAGTAAACCGTAAACTCCAAACTTCAAACCTCCCTCAAACTATAACGTGAAACAATAAACCTGAAACGATAAACGAGTAAAGCCGCATTTCATCCTTCTTTTGTGCCAACTCATTCACAACAGCATTTTACGCGCCTGCGATTGTTAATAGTTTTAACAAAATTTAGCCATGAAACGTTTTTTAAAAGTCCTGAAGTGGTCAGGAATCATTGTACTGGTTGTGATTGCAGGTCTGCTGCTGACTATCTACTTCCGTCAGAACCTGACTTATGATGCTCCCTATCCAGAGATACATGCTTCTGCCGATACCAATATTATCAAGAGAGGAAAGGAAATTGTTTTCGGGCCCGCTCATTGTGCCGACTGTCACTTTTCGGGTAATGCCGATTCGCTGCTTCAATTGGGACAGGAGGTGAGTTTGTCCGGAGGGCATGTGTTTGACCTGCCTGTGGGAAAGATCTACAGCAAAAATATTACTCCAGATATGGAGACCGGTATCGGTAAGCTATCGGACGGAGAAATTGCCCGGGCATTGAGATATGGAGTACATCCGAATGGTACAGCAGTATTTGATTTCATGCCTTTTCATAATATGGCCGATGAGGACCTGGCAGCCGTGATCTCTTATATACGCTCACAGAAGCCGGTAAAAAACCTGGTTCCGCAAAACGATCTTAACCTGATGGGCAAGGCCATCAAGGCTTTTATGATCAAACCGGTTGGTCCCAGCGGGCCAGTTGAGAAATCGGTGAAACGGGATACTACTGCGGAATACGGGCGATACATCGCCTACAATGTTGCCAATTGTAACGGTTGCCATACCAAACGCGATTTGAAAGGGGAGTTTACGGGTAAACCATTTGCAGGAGGAAGCCGCTTCGATGAGAACGGCCTGGTCATGTATCCTCCCAACCTCACCCCCGGCCCGGAAGGACGCATCACCAATTGGTCGGAAGATCAGTTTATCAAGCGCTTCCGGATGGGTAAACTGATTCCGCAATCGGTAATGCCCTGGAGTTCTTTCCGTAGAATGAGTGACGGCGATCTGAAGGCACTCTATAAATTCCTGAGAACACTAAAGCCGGAAAAGACCACGCCTCCGGAAGAGTAAATACTGCCTGCAAAGACCAGTGCGGTGCTGTTGGTCGGTACTCCGGAAATCGCGCTGGTTTGGTGTAGCATATATAGGAAAGTCATTCCCGTCAGGGTTTGACTTTTCCTTTTATTACTGACTTGTTGTTTTTTTCGAAGCTGTTTTCGGTAGTCATCACTACCGAATCGCCATCGAACTGCAGAAAGATCCTTTCAGTGTGCGGACTTTCTATATATCGGAGGTCTAGCTCGAGTGTATTGGGTGTTGCCCATCTGAATGCACCGGCCACTTTGGGATCGGGTAAGCCGGCAAAATGATTTTTGGCTTTGGATACCAGATTGGGCCCTGCTTTCCTGGTAACGCCTTCTTTCCATTTTCCATTTCCAAAGTTCAAGGTATAACGCGCCGTTGCATCGACCAGTTCTAACTGGCAATCTTTTGAAGTGGCTTTCACGGTGACCTCCTTCCAAAGACGATCGTTTGATTCGAGGGTAAATGTTTTGCCGCGATTCAATATTACAGACGCGCTGTCTGAACGGGTGGCGGGTATCTTCAGTTGTAAAGTGGCGAGTCTTTTTTTCAGGGTGGTGGCATCTGCTGAGGGCGCGAGGGTGCTGTTGCTCATCGCCGGTAATAAATATTTCCAAACCAGGTTCAGTTCATCCTGCATGTTGCCGGTTTCCGAGGTGATGGCAATCACGGCATCCTGGTCTGGCATTACGATGATATACTGACCAAAAGCGCCATCACCGCGATAAGCATTGTTCCGGCATCGCCACATTTGGTAACCATATCCCTGCAACCAGTCGCTCTTGTCTTTATCGGCCTGACTCAATTCGGGTTTTTGATCGATGTGTTTGGCGCTGGCATCTTCGATCCATGAGGCGGGTAAAATCTGGCGGCCATTCCAGTTGCCTTTTTGCAGGAACAATTGCCCAAACCTGGCCATGTCTTCTGTTTTCAATCGCAAACCCCAGCCTCCGGTATTGATGCCGGCAGGATCGGTTTCCCAGTCAATTCCGGTGATACCCAGCGGATCGAACAGACGGGGTTTGAGGTAAGTCAGTACCGGCTCACCGGTTACCTTCGAAATGATCGCCGATAACAGATAGGTGGCCCCTGAATTATATAGAAACTTTGATCCGGGTTTATTGACAATCGGCCCCGACAGCATTCCCTTCACCCAATTTGTTTGTGTGGTTACTACGCCCGGAGTAGCTTCCGGATCCTGGCCCATCGACATGGTGAGCAGGTGTTGAATGGTCAGCTCCGACAAGTTCGTGCTGACGGTATCCGGCAGATCATTGGGGAAAAATGAGATTACTTTATCCTGCAGCCGGATCCGGTTTTCCGAAACGGCAAAACCGATGGCAGTGGCAGTGAAACTCTTGCTGCACGAATACATCGTATGAAAAAGTTCCTTCCGGTAAGGCTTCCACCAGCCTTCGGTAATAACCTTCCCGTGGCGAAGAATGACAATACCGTGCATTTCATTGCTCGATTGTTCAACCGCATCCAGGAAGTTGAGAATGGATTTGGAAGAAACACCCTGAGCTTCAGGCGTACTGGACGGCAGGGAAACCTGGGCCTGTCCGGTTGTGAAAAAGAGAAAGAGAAAAAGAAAGAGACTGAGATTGGTTGTTATTCTGTTGTTGGTGGACATAGCAGACTGTTAGATGGTTGGAAGATGTATCCAAATCTACAAAAAACAATTTGCCAAATGTTCCGGATTACTTGTCGCCCTTGTAGCCCAGCATGAAGTTTCTCCAGTCGTTGAGGAGGATCTCTTCGGTAGTGCCCAATTTCCCGAGTACTTCGGCAGCGGTACTATAGGGCAGAATGGACCACAACGCCTTTCTGCCGTATTTGATGTCGATAAACCAGGCTATCGATCCGGAAAGCGCGTATTTGTTGGTTCCTGTCCAGAACTTCGAGAGTTTGTCAGGAGCCAGGTTGTTGGTGATCTGTTCTTTGACCGCCTGTTTTTTGGATGCCTGCAATTGCCCGGAAGCATAGGTTGCCAATCCTTCCACCAGCCAGTCGAGGTTGTCCGTTTTTGAAAAATCCGGGCTTTTGTTCAATTGACCATGATACACGTGTACCAGCTCGTGTGTGATCAATTGTTGCATGGCCGGCAGGTCCTGGTACGAATGTTCGCAACTTTCCGTATCCCATTTTTGGGGCGATAGCATGTCTAACCGGTCACTCACGCCGCTGGCCACCATCCAGCACTCGGATTTGAAATTAGGTTCATGCCAGTTGGCACTCCAGGTACTGTCGAGAGAAGACCTGTTGGGATGAATGATAATACTGAAATTATATAAGTAAGGTTTGCCGAAGAAAGTTTTAACCTGTTCCATGCCCTGGTCGGTGAAACCCAGGTAAGCCTGTTTGTTGGCGGCATCCTGCGAAGTGAACAGCAGGCTGTATCCTTTTCTGTTTTCGGTCAGCCATTCAGTATCCAAAACGGCCCAGCTAACACAAAAAATAATCCCGAGGATCGAAATCCCCGCGACGATCTTTTCTTTCATGACTATTGATTTAAGTAACTATAAGACGAGCGCAAAATTCGAATGTTACAGGCTAACGAAAAATACCACTAAGCGGGTATGAAGAGAGCAGCTTATGTCAATGGTTACCGGCCGGGTGAGGGAAGTCGGCTGCATTGAACTGGCAGGGAACGATTCAATTGGGGTCATTCCAGCAGGGGGAAGGCGGGCGGCTTTTTTTACTGCAATTCTTTTTTCTTGATCCAGATTCCCAATACCAGGCCGCCCATCAGTACGAAGCGGGCCTTTGTATGTCTGACATACATACCATTGTCATAGTAAGTTCCTTTCGCCACCTGCACGCCGGGGCCCAGTGTAATATCGATCGATAATTTATTTTTCAGGTTCCGTTGTATGCCCCAGCCGATACCGTACTTGTGTATGAAACGGCGCGAACTTTCTTCGAGATAATCATTGGCCGCTGCTACTTTGGAATAACTGATATCGTATAAGGGGGTAATGTACTCCGCGCTATTCATGGCTACCCGGTGGCCCTGTTCGGCTCTTTTTTTACCATTGTAGTAAAACCGGAGCTGCCCCTGCAAAGCAGGGTCGAGGTATATTCTGAATTCGCTTCCCTGCGAAGAGGAATAATTGAAAAGAAAGGTCGTGGAGAAATAGGCCCTCGCGTATAGAGTAGAGATCTTCGAAAGGCTCTTCTCATAACTGACACCCGGACTGATCAGGTTGATCCGGAATACATCGGTGGTGGCGTATTCTTCTTTTTCATATTGACAGAAGGCGTCTTTGGAAAAGCAGCAGATGGCCAGGCAAACAAGTAGCGCTTTCATGGTTATAACAGGGTTTAAAATCGACATCAATGTCGCGGTTTGTTCGGTACTCAATAGTCGGTTAACAGACTACTCGATGGAAAGATCGTATTTATCTAATAATCCTGCCAAACCATTGGTAGAAAACCGGGCTTTTTTAACCTTGTTTTTGTCGGGATCGATCCGGAAATTGAAGGAAGTTCTGAAATCTGCTTTCTCCAGGTTGCTGTGATCGAAAACGCTGCTATCGAGGTTGCAATGATCAAATTGAGCCAAAGAAAGATCGGCCTCGGTAAAATCGACACCCTTGAGCTGACAATTGGAAAAAACGGTCTTCTTGAGGTTACGTTGATAGAAAGAGCAATATTCCAGCGTGCTGGAAGAAAAGCCGACCGAAAATAAAACCTGGCTGGCCTGCTCGAAATGGATGCCCGTCAGCTTGCAGTGTTCAAACCTGGCCGAGTTGAACGAAGTTTCTGCCAGGATACTGTTGTTAAACTGGCAGTAGCTGAAAATGCAATCGGTAAAACGAAAAAAAGAAAGATTCTGCTGGGAGAAGTTGCAATGGGAAAAACGGCAGTTGTCAAATTCACCTTTTACAAGCGGTGCCAGGGTAAAGTCCTTACCCTCAAAATCCTGGGAATCGAAATAATCTGAAGCCATGATGCAGGGTGTTGTGTTTGCCGGTCACAAATATCATTTTCCATCGTAGTACCTGGCGCCCTGGAAAAGAACCATGAAGGCCGCCAGTAATTTCTGCACAAAGGTAGCATTCTTTGCCTGATGATCACCCAGACGGCTTCCGCAGAAAAGCATACCCAGGGTAGCACTGAATAGCAGGATGGTGATCAGCCGGTATCCGATGAGTGTAGCCAGGATCAGCCAAACCATATCCATTCCCCCGGTATACTGAACCAGGTTAAAATAAAGGGTCACAAATACGCAGGTTACCACCACAATCACAGCGTCGATCAGGCCGCTGAGAAAGTTTTGCGATCTCGTGGCTTCCTTATGCAATATATCCTCGTCATCTAACCAGTTCTGTTCAGACTTGTTCATGTTGTTTGGGGTGGATGAGGAAACTAAGATAATGATTTTCCGATTATGACCGTATGGGGTAGTCGAAAAGCCACTATAATACCCAATTCCGGGGAATGCGGCCCTTCCGGCGGGGAAATGGAAATGGTATTGTCAAGTTAATAAGGACAACCCCGGCGGTTGCCAGGTTCCGCAGGCAAATAGGCGACAAGGGATTTTCAACTTAATAGGGTAAATTGTTCCTTCAACAAGGACGCATATGAATACCTCAAACAGCCGTCGTCAGTTTCTTCAACAGGGTCTTGTGCTTTCCGCCGGTCTGCTGGCGGGCAGCTCTTTCCGGCAGGGGCCATATACCCACCATTCCGCCATGACAGTACAGGAAGTGATTGACCTGATCCTCAAAGAAGGTCAGATTTCCGCAAGCCGGGATACGGTGGACACACTCAAGTCGGGTGATGCCGCCCTTCCGGTAACCGGGATTGTCACCACCATGTTTCCAACAGTGGAGATCATCAGGCAGGCAATTGCACGTAAAGCCAATTTCATCATTGCCCATGAACCTTCATTTTTCAATCATGAAGACAGGGCCGGTTTTTTCGCCCGCAATTCTGTTGTGGATGAAAAAAAGGCGCTGCTGGAGAAAAACAAGATAGCGATCTGGCGATTTCATGACTATTGTCACGACATCAGACCGGATATGATCAGTTACGGAGTAGCCAGGAAAGCAGGGTTGTTGCCGTATTTCAAAACCGGTAGCAACATCCTCGAGATACCGCCCACTTCACTGCAGCAACTCGCCCGGCAATTCAAGCAAAAGCTGGGCATTCGCACCGTACGCGTAATGGGCGATCTCCGGCAATCCTGTAAAACAATAGCGCTGCTCCCCGGCGCATGGGGCAGCAAAGAGCATGTTGCATTGATCGAAGAACATCATCCGGATGTGCTGATTGTTGGCGAATCGACAGAATGGGAAACTACCGAATACATACGCGATGGACTGGCCCTAAATAAGCCTACCTCCCTGATCGTATTGGGTCATGCTCTCAGCGAAGAACCCGGTATGGAGTGGGTGGCCGAATGGCTCTCACCCAAATTGCCCGGCATACGGGTGCAGCATATCCCGTCGGGCGATCCTTACACCTGGCTGTAAAGAAAAACCGGCCAATGCCTGCAGCATTGACCGGTCTTGCATCACAGCTTATCTTTTTTTAAAAACTTTTCTTGCCTTCTGTGCCGCTGGCTGCCGGAGTCTTGCCGGCATTTTTTACAAATTTTTCCAACCATTGGTTTTGTTCCCACATCATGTGAAGAATATTCTCCTTCGCCGCATAGCTGTGACTTTCATAGGGAAGAAAAACCAGGCGCGTGGTGCCGCCATGGCCTTTCACGGCATTGTAGAGTCTTTCGCTCTGTATCGGGAAGGTTCCCGGGTTGTTGTCCATTTCTCCATGAATCAGCAGCAGCGGGGTCTTGATCTGGTTGGCAAAGCTGAACGGGCTCATGTTGTAATACACCTCCGGCGCCTGCCAGTAAGTTCTTTCTTCAGCCTGGAAGCCAAAAGGAGTAAGAGTTCTGTTATAAGCTCCGCTCCGCGCAATGCCGGCTTTGAACAATTTCGTATGTGCCAGCAGGTTAGCTGTCATGAAAGCGCCGTAGCTGTGGCCACCTACCGCCACCCGGTTGCTGTCGCCCACGCCCATTTTGGAGAGCGCCTGTATGGCGGCATGAGCGTTCAGGTAAAGCTGCGGGATAAAATTGTCATTGGGCTCTTTGTCTCCTTCGCCCACAATTGGCATTTCCGCATTGTCGAGAACGGCGTATCCCTGGGTGATCCAGAAAATAGGAGAGGCCCAGTTGAGCCGTGTGAACATATAGCGGGAGCCACGTACCTGGGCGGCATCTGCCGCTGATTTATATTCGCGCGGATAGGCCCACATCACTACGGGCAGCGGACCGTCTTTTTCTTTGTTATACCCCTTGGGCAGATACAGGTCGCCGGTGAGATCGATGCCGTCTTCCCGCTTGTAAGAAATTTTCTGTTTTACCACTCCCTCCATTTGCGGGTAGGGGTTCCTGAAATCGGTTATGGCAACCGGAGCGATTTTTTTGCGGAGATTGCGGATATAATAGTTTGGTACCTCGGTGGTGCTTTCACGGGAAGTGATATATACACCGGCCTCTGCATCCAGTACATCCACTACATATTCATAGTAGGGCGCCACGCATCTCCACAGGATCGTTCCTTTTTTGGTTTTCAGGTCAAAGCTTTGTACAAAGGGAAGATCGCCTTCGGGGGAAGCGCCCTGTGAACGCAGCAACAGGTTTCCGTTCCTGAAAAGAAGCAATACATTCCGGCCATATTGATTTTTGGAAAGCATCGGTGAGCCGATATCACTGTACGCATCATTGCTGCTTCGCTCATGGATCAGATCCATTTGTTTGGCAGCGGGATTGAAAGCGAATACCTGCAGTTTTCGGTCGAAGGTCATGGCCTGGTAAACCAGTGCCAGCTGATCGGTTCCCCACACAATATTGCGCAGGCGACGCTGCGTTTTGAATAGTTCGGTACTGGTTTTCATCAGGTCTTTCAAGTCTCCCTTCTCTCCGAAAGGAGGGTTTTTAACCATCTTGCTGAAGTCAGGAATCCTGATTTCGAACACGGCATCGCGGTATTCCGATTTCGAACGGCCAAGGCCTTTGTCCAGGGCCACCGTGTATACAATGGTAGAGGGCTTATCGTCTCTCCAGTCAAAATCCCTGGGGAAATTAACGACATCATCAAAGCCGATGGGTTGGCCTTCCTGCGAAGGGTTCTTCACCAGTACATCGTGCAGGCCGCCATTGGCGCTCATAACGGAAACACTATGCGGAAAACCGCTGACGGGAAACAGGTAGGAAAAAGGACGATCGATGGTTTCGAGTAATACGTAATTGTTATCGGGAGAAACATTGATGCCGGAGTAGATAGCAGGGCGGCGAATGTCAGTCTCCGTTTCAAAATCATTCACCACCAGTTGCGCGGTGGCCATATAGTCAAAAAGGTCTTCGTCGTACGCATTTTTGATCAGGTCCTGGTAGGTTCGGCTGGCAGCAGCCTTACCCAGGTTTTCCTGCACCACCGGTCCTTTGGGTGCTGCGGGAGCCTGTGGATATTTCCGGTAATTTGCGGGAACCGTTTTGTAAATCAGTTTATCATTGCCCAACCAACTGAAACTACCTCCCAGGACGGTATTGAGCGGCGCTTTATTGATCTTGCTGGCTTTGCGCGTGGCGATGTCGATTGTATACAGGTCGATCCGGTCGTTGGTACTGTTGACAAAAGCAATACGTTTTTCATCGGGGCTCCATTGAATACCGGAAGCGCGTAGATTATCTGGAAGACCCTGGATCGAAAAAGTTTCGCGAGTCCTGATATTTTTCAACTGGATGTTCACCGAATATCCGCTGCGGCTGGGCCCGAAATTTTTCGGGTTGATGCGCAGACCGGCAATCCGCAACTCCGGCTGCGCCAGTTCTTCCACTGAAGGAAAAGAACTTCTGTCTAGCAGGATCATCCAGTCGCCATGACTGCTGATGCTAACGCCGGGAGTGGGTTTGGCCATCACCAGGTCGTAAATATCTTTGGGAGGTGTCTGGTAGCTGAAATCATCCTGCGCCAGGCCGCTAACACGGATCAGTAGCAGTATCAGCATAATTGATAGGATCTTTCTCATGTCGAAGCTTTTGAAAAATGAAGAAGATGTTTATTGTTTCTGAAAGACTCTTACATAATCGATCAGCATTTTTTTCGGCCAGATGGATTCGTCTACCCCCTTGGCTCCGCCCCAGTTACCGCCCACAGCGATGTTCAGCAGCAGGTGCATTTTGTTGTCGAACGGCCAGGCAGCATAACCTGAATGTTCGTTGCGGAAAGTGAAGTAGATGATTCCGTCTACATACAGCTGCACTTTTTCTGCATCCCATTCTACACCGAATACATGGAACTTGTCAAAGCAATCGTTGATGATGACGGTATCTGTTTTCTGTGTGCCAATAACATGATTGAATTTCTTGCAGTGAATGCTGCCATGGAAATAGTGAGGGTTGAAGCCTACATGTTCCATGATATCGATTTCCCCATCGTCGGGCCAGTTCAGAGGGGTAGTGCTGCCCAGCATCCAGATAGCCGGCCAGGTGCCCCTTCCATCGGGTATTTTAGCTCTTACCTCGATCTTTCCATATTGCCAGTCGCCCTTGCCTTTCGTTACCAGCCTGGCAGAAGTATAGTCTTTGCCTTCCATCTTTTCTTTAACCGCCTCAATGATCAGCATTCCGTTTTCGACCCGGGCATTCTTCAGCCTTTTTTCAGTGTAATATTGAAGTTCGTTATTTCCCCATCCATGTCCTCCTACGTCGTAGTTCCATTTGGTGGGGTCCGGTAAACCCTTGTAGTTGAATTCATCGGCCCATACCAGCTTCCAGACTGTTTTCTGCGCCTGGATGGCATTTTGTCCCAGTAATAAACATACAATCAGCGAAAGTGTTATTCTCATATGGTTAGTTTGGTCGAATTTACTGAACTAATAAACAAACAAGTGTTGGTTTTTTAAGGGATCACAGGACGAGAAGTAATAAAATTTTGGGTGATACCCCGGGGGCAATTATCTTTGCACCGCAATGATTCAAAACACACATACACATCATCATCATAACTTGCCAGCCTGGTAAGCCGGAGATGTATTGTATGGTAACGATATGCAGGGCTTACTTCGGTAAGCCCTTTTTGTTTTATCACTAAACCAATTGAACTTAAACGGAATCTGTTATGAAACTCAGAATAGCGATTCAGAAATCGGGCCGGCTGTATGAAGACTCGGTGCAGTTGCTGAAAGAATGCGGAATCGACCTGCGCAACGTCAAGGACCGGCTGAAAACGGAAAGCGATAATTTCCCGCTGGAAGTGTTTTTTCTCCGTGACGATGATATACCGCAGTATGTTGAAGATGGGGTGGCGGATATCGGCATCGTCGGACAGAACGTGTTGTATGAAAAAAATAAACTGGTTGAATCGGTGGAAGATCTTGGCTTCGGCAAATGCAGATTGGCCATTGCCATTCCCCGGGGACAGGAATACGAGGGAGTGCAGTCGCTGAAAGGTAAAAGGATCGCAACGAGTTATCCTTTCCTCGTCAGCAAATATCTTTCGCAATACAACGTGAGTGCCGATATTCATGAAATCAGCGGTTCAGTAGAGATCGCCCCGGGCATCGGCCTGTCGGACGTAGTCGCCGATCTTGTTTCCAGCGGCTCCACACTTTTTATGAATGGCCTGAAGGAAGTGGAAACCATTCTCCAATCTCAGGCTGTACTGATCCGGAACAAAGATTTAAAAGAGGAGCAACTCCGACTGCTGGACAAACTCCTGTTCCGAATCCGTTCGGTAAAGAAAGCCAAGCGAAACAAATACATCCTGCTTAATGCTCCGAACGAAAAATTGCAGGAGATCATCTCGCTGCTGCCCGGTATGAAGAGCCCGACCGTGCTGCCATTGGCAGAAAGCGGCTGGAGCAGTGTTCACAGTGTGTTAAGCGAAGATGAATTCTGGGACCGCATCGAAAAGCTGAAGGCCGCCGGTGCGCAGGGAATCCTGGTGGTGCCGATCGAAAAAATGGTGATCTAGTTTCAAAACATACAAAGAGCGATTTACATGAAAGTATACCGATATCCCGAAAGGACAGCCTGGAAAGAAATACTCCAAAGGCCCACGATCGATAGCCGTTCCCTGCAGAAAACGGTTGGCAAGCTGCTGCAATCGGTAAAGAACAGGGGCGACAAGGCGGTAAAAAAGTATACACGTGAATTCGATGGCGTATCCCTGCGGAAAATGGAAGTGACCGAAAAAGAAATCAATGCCGCCCAAAAACTGTTGAGCGAAGCACTCAGGTCATCGATCCAAAAGGCGGCAGACAACATCCGCCGCTTTCATCAGCAACAGCTCGCACCCATCGAAATCACCGAAACCATGCCCGGGGTGCAATGCTGGAGAAAATCAGTTGCCATCGATAAAGTGGGCTTGTATATTCCGGGAGGAACAGCGCCTTTGTTTTCTACCATCCTGATGCTGGCCATCCCGGCAAAACTGGCCGGCTGTCCGCAGATCATACTGTGTACGCCGCCTTCGAAAGACGGAACTGTACATCCTGCCATATTGTACACCGCGAAACTGGTGGGAGTGACCCGTATTTTTAAAGTGGGAGGAGTACAGGCGATAGCGGCCATGGCTTATGGCACAGAATCCATACCGCAGGTATATAAAATATTTGGTCCCGGTAACCAGTACGTTACCTGTGCCAAACAACTGATACAGCAGGAAGGTATTGCTATTGATATGCCGGCGGGGCCCAGCGAGGTGGCCGTGCTGGCCGATGATACTGCCAACCCGGTATTTGTAGCCGCTGATCTGCTGAGCCAGGCCGAACATGGCGCAGATAGCCAGGTGTTGCTGGTAACCAGCAGTGAAACCGTATTGAAGGCTGTAATGGAAGAAATCAACCGGCAACTCGAGCAATTGCCCAGAAAAGAGCTGGCCGCCCTGGCACTGGCCAACAGCAAAGCTGTATTGATGACAGATACGCAAACCGGCCTGGATTTGCTGAATGAATATGCCGCAGAGCACCTGATCATTTCCTGCCGCAATTACAGCGAGCTGTCTGAAAAAGTCATCAACGCAGGCTCTGTGTTTCTGGGGAACCATTCACCGGAATCGGTGGGCGATTATGCCAGCGGTACCAATCACACTTTGCCTACCAATGGCTTTGCCAGGGCATACAGTGGAGTGAGCGTAGACAGTTTTGTGAAGAAGATCACTTTCCAGCACCTGACCAAAGAGGGGCTTACTGAAATAGCACCCATTGTGGTTCAAATGGCGGAAGCCGAAGGGCTCGAGGCGCATTCAATGGCAGTAAAGGTCAGGATCGGGTAACCGTAAATATTCAACAGGTATGAAACCTTCTTTTGATATCCGGCTGATTGAACAGGATAAATTGCATTCGATCATTCCTCTCCTCCAGTTATTGAACAACCGCATCCCGGTTGAAACCCTGGCGGAAAGACTCGATGAGATGATTAAACAGGGATACGAATGTGTGGGCGTATTCGAGGAGGATCGACTCGTAGGCATTTGCGGACTGTGGTTCCTGACCAAGTATTACGTAGGTAAGCATGTGGAGCCGGATAATGTAGTCATCCATCCCGATTATCGCGGAACCGGCATAGGGGAAAGGATGATGCAATGGATATACGACTATGCCCGTTCGAAAGGTTGCGTGGCTTCCGAGCTCAATTGTTACGTATCCAATACCGGCGGACAGAAATTCTGGATCAATGAAGGATACCAGATAATCGGGTTTCACTTTCAGAAGAAATGGACAGATTGAAAATATCAATTGGCCCCGGCGCCAATGTATAAATAAGAAAAGATCATGTTTGATTTAAACGAATTATTAAGAGACAATATTAAAAAACTCGTTCCTTACTCTTCCGCGCGCGACGAGTTCAAAGGGGATGCCAGCGTTTTCCTGGATGCCAACGAAAACAGCCTGGGATCGCCTTTGCGAAAATGGTACAATCGGTACCCAGATCCGCTTCAAAAAAAGGTGAAGGAAAAACTGGAAGAAATAAAGGGAGTGCCGGCCGACCAGATATTCCTGGGTAACGGCAGTGATGAGTGTATCGATATCCTGATCAGAGCCGTTTGCGAACCGGGAATCGATAATATCCTGATCGTTCCCCCCACTTACGGAATGTACCAGGTCAGCGCGGATATCAATAACGTGCAGGTGAAAAAAGCGCCGCTCACTCCGGAGTTTCAGCTGGACCTGCCAGCCATTGAAAACGCCATCGACGATCATACCAAGATCATCTTCCTTTGTTCTCCCAACAACCCAACCGGAAATTCCCTGCTCAAGGAAGACATCGAAGCCATTCTCAATAATTACTTTGGATTGGTAGTGATCGATGAGGCGTATATTAATTTTTCACGCCATCGTTCTTTTATCCAGGAACTGAAAGATTATCCCAACCTGGTAGTGATGCAGACACTCAGCAAAGCCTGGGGGCTTGCTGCATTGAGGGTAGGCATGGCATTTGCCTCCGAAGAGATCATTGCCGTGATGAACAAGATCAAACCGCCCTACAACATCAACCAGGCATCGCAGGAACTGGCCCTGCAGGCACTGGAAGAAGTGGGGCAGGTAAATGATATGATCCGGGAAATTGTAAAAGAACGGGAAGATCTCACCAAAAAATTACAGGTTGTTCCGGTTGTGTTGCATATTTTCCCGTCGGATGCGAACTTCCTGCTGGTGAAAGTAACAGCCCCCCGCGAGATATACCAGTATCTCCTGGAAAAGGGCATCGTGGTTCGCGACAGAAGCAGGGTGGTATTATGTGAAGGATGCCTGCGTATCACCATCGGTTCACCCATGGAAAATCACAAACTCGTGGAAGCACTTCAACAGTTCGCTTCACAGAAATGAAATCAGGGCATCGGAATGGTACAAATAGAAAACAAAATAGCACCCACCAACATATGAAACCGAGCAGCATTTTTTTATTAGTCCTCTTAATGACCGTAACCCTGGTTTCCTTCGTACAACCCAAACCAGGTAGCCTGAAACAATCGATAGATCGCGGAGAGAAAGTTTACCTGGCTGTTTGTCTGACCTGTCACCAGGTAGATGGGGCGGGCATTCCGAAACTGGCTCCCTCACTGATCAAAACCAAGTGGGTGCTGGGCGATAAGAAGCAGTTGGTTAAAATAGTACTGAAAGGATTGCCTGGCGGAACCATCGAATTGGACGGAGACAATTTTCCCAATGCCATGCCACCCCAGGAAGAGATGCTCACAGACCTGCAGGTTGCCGATGTACTCACTTATGTCCGGAACAGTTTTGGAAACAAAGCAGGTGCAGTATTGCCCGCAGAAGTGAAGGCGCTAAGAAGCAAAAAGTAAAAAATAATCTATCCACTCATCCAATCATTTTGTGATATGAAGCGTGTTTTATTCATCGACCGGGACGGCACTCTGATTCACGAAGCTCCCCCCACTTACCAGTTGGACTCATTCGATAAGCTGACGTTCTTTCCACGCATGTTTGAGTTTATGGCGAAGATCGCCCGCGAACTGGATTTCGAACTGGTAATGGTCACCAACCAGGACGGCCTGGGAACAGACAGTTTTCCGGAAGATACCTTCTGGCCGCTGCACAACCTGGTGATGAAATCGCTGGAAGGAGAGGGTATCTTTTTTTCTGAAGTCTGTATCGACCGGAGTTTTCCGCACGAGAATGCTCCAACCCGAAAGCCCGGTACCGGCATGCTGACACGATTCATCGATAACCCCGGGTATGACCTCCTGAATTCGTATGTGATTGGTGATCGCATCACCGATGTACAGTTGGCAAAAAACCTGGGCTGCAAAGCCATCTGGATCAACCTCGACCCGCAACTGGGGAGCGCGGAGATACAGGATAAGTTAGCAGACCTGCGGAACGGTACCGTGGCGCTGGAAACCGACAACTGGAACGATATTTATTCGTTTCTCAAACTCGGAATGCGGGAAGTAACCCACGAGCGGAATACCAATGAAACAAAGATTCAGATCCGTGTCAATATGGATGGATCGGGAAAAGCTGATATTCATACGGGTCTTGGATTTTTTGATCATATGCTCGACCAGATTGCCCGTCATGGAAAAATTGACTTGTTCGTCAAAGCCGTGGGAGACCTTCATATTGATGAACACCATACGATCGAAGATACCGGTATCGCATTGGGCGAAGCGTTTGCCAAAGCATTGGCCGATAAACGAGGTATGGAAAGATATGGCTTTGCATTGCCGATGGACGAAGCCGATGCCAAAGTGCTGATCGATTTTGGAGGAAGAAACTGGCTGGTCTGGAATGCTGAATTCAAAAGAGAGAAAATCGGAGAGATGCCCACCGAAATGTTCTTTCATTTCTTCAAATCTTTCAGTGACGCCGCCCGGTGCAACCTCAATATCGAATGCCGCGGCGATAATGAGCATCATAAGATCGAAGCCATCTTCAAAGCATTTGCCAAAGCGATCAGAATGGCCGTAAAAAGAGACCCGCTGTCGAATTACCTGCCGTCAACAAAAGGAATGCTGTAGAAATACAAATGAGCCAATGTGATAGTTTGCCAATAAGCCAATTACAATTACGAATGACGAATGGCAAATGACGAATTAGTTATGTCACATTTCGATGATAATTTGTAAAGCTGGAACAAGCAAATTAACTTCCGTCTGAATTAATATTACTTTTAATTAATTGAAATGGTTCATTAAAAATAAGTCTCCTTCCGTCATCCGTCATCCGTCATTCGTCATTCGTAATTCGTAATTGTAATCGGCTCATTTACCAATTCGCAAATTGGCTCATTAATTGATTTCTTTCCCTCCTTTCATCACCATTACCACTTTTCTGACAGCTTTAATGTCTGTGCTTGGATCGCCTTCCACCGCGACCAGGTCGGCAAGCAGGCCTTTTTGTATCCTGCCAATTTTATTGGCATAGCCAAAAACATCGGCATTGATGCTGGTGGCTGATCGGAGTACCTCAATTGGCTTCATGCCATATTCTACCATCAATTCCATTTCGCGGGCATTGTCGCCATGCGAATACACGCCCACATCGCCGCCCATACAGATGGTAACACCCGCCTGCAAGGCCAGTTGAAAGGTTTTTCTTTTGTTGGTTATGCCGGCAGGCTCCGGATCAATTCCTTTTTTCCAGCCTTTATATTGAGCGTTGGCGTCTCCTGCCGCCAGGGTGGCACACAACGCCACATTTCTTTCTTTCATCAAGCGGTATACTTCGGTGTTGCCATCATCTCCGTGCTCGATAGTGGAAACTCCTGCCAAAGTAGCTCTTCTCATTCCTTCGGCACTGGTGGCATGCGCCACCACTGGCCGGTTGCCGCTTTTCGCAATGGCAACAGCGGCCATCATTTCCTCGATGGTAAATGTCGGCGCAGCATGACCGTCGCGGTCCCACCGGTAATCGGCGTAGATCTTGATCAGATCGGCTCCTTTTGAAATCTGGGTACGAACTTCCTTTGCCATTTCATCGGCGTTAGCAACTTCCGCAGCGCCCTGTGGCAAGTCCAGGTCGGGCGAAGCAGGCTGAGGAGCGTAGGTGCCTTTCGCAACGATCGCCCGGGTAGCTACTATCATTCTGGGCCCGGGTATGATTCCTTTCTCGATCGTTTTTTTCAATCCCACGTCATCGTACCAGGACCCTTCGGTACCCAGATCGCGAACAGTAGTGAATCCTGCATGCAGGGTATTGCGCGCATGGTTCACGGCGCGCGCAGTTCGCTCTGCTCTTGATTCCTTTAAGACCTGGTCTTCCCAAACAGTTTCATTGTAGGGATGTAAAAACAGGTGTGAATGGCCCTCTATCAGGCCGGGCATCAGAGTAGCTTTGGGCAGTTCGATGATCCTTGTTCCGGCAGGCAGTTTTATCCGTAAGGGACCGGCAAGCGAAATGGAATCGCCGCTGATCAGCACCACCCAGTCGTTATGCATTTCCACACCGTCAAATACCCGCGCGGGCTTGATAAGTGTAAGGGAAGAAGAAGTTGACTGACCCAGCCCATTCGATGGTAAGGCAATCAGGGTCGACAACACAAATAAAAGCAGGGATATTTTTTTCATAAGCCTGAAGGTGTTGAAGTCGTGAAGATACGACAATGGGTTTCGTAACGATCTGTGCTCAAACCCTGAAAAATATCTTTTTGCGGTACAGAAAATAACACATGCCCCATTCGAGCCCGAAAATGCACAGGGATGTAACGATGTGCATCAGGGTTTCCGGAACAGGGATCATTTCCATCAACCCATTGGTAACCGCCCCCACATAGCCGTTGAACCAGCGGTGACCCACGATCTCGAAGAACAGGTAAATGAATAGGGAGTTCATGCCCACGATCGTAAAGAATAAGAGATAGCGATGATGATTGCGGATGTCGATCCACCAATAGCAAAAAGCCAGGCCGAGCAGGCACCAGCCCAATGAAGCCAGCGTGAAGGAGCTGGTAGCGATTCGTTTAATGATGGGCGTGATACCCGACCAGTCGAGCCCGAACCCGACGAGCAGGCAGGCTGCCGCAGCGATCAGCATGGGTTGTATCTTTTTACCGCCGCTTAAAAACAGCTTGCCTACTAGCGCTCCGGCAATCGTGTGTACGGCTGTTGGTATGCAGTTGATGGCTACCCATCCGCCCTGGTTGATCTTGTTCATCAGCACCAGGTCCATATAGTTGCCGAAATTATGCTGATCGGTGAAAGGCTGATCAAAACCCGGGATGTGCGTAAAGCGGTAGAGTACTTCTGTGAGGAGCAATAACCCCACGCACACGGCGAGTTGTGCAACGATGCTCCATCGGAAGATCAGGAAGGCGACGAGTGTGGTAAAGGATAATTGTGTCAGCACATCCCACAACTCGAACGACAAGCCGGTTTTGCGGACTGCATAATCCAGTACTCCCCAGAAAAAAAGCCATCCGCATCGTCTCAGTATTTTACGGAATGAATCTCCCCAACTCATACCGCTTTCCTGTTGCTTGTGCAGGGAAAGTGCCATGGCGGTTCCTGCCATGAACATAAAACCCGGTTGTACCAGATCCCAGAAACGTAAACCATTCCAGGGATGATGGAAGAATTGCTGCATCAGCGGACTGAAAACGGTTCCATCGGCCGCCGTTGCCAAGTGCTCTTGCAAGCCGGTGGCTTCGAGGGCCAATAACACCATAATAAAACCACGCATGAAATCGAGCGATTGCAAACGCCGGGAGGGGACGACGGTCATAGCAGTTGTTTGCAGCAATATACCAATTCACAGTCAATGACGGGTCAGGTTACGCAATCGTTTGAAGACGTTTCAAAAATAACTCATCGGGTCATCTACCACTCTGAGGTTTTCATTCAGGTTGTCCAACGATGCCATGTCTTGCTGATCCAGTTCAAAATCAAAGATCGCTATATTTTCTTCCAGTCGTTTCCTGTTCGATGATTTGGGAATGGCGGATACCCGGTGCTGCATGTTCCAGCGCAATATGATCTGTGCAGGTGATTTACTGTATTTGGCAGCCAGGCGTTCAATGGTGGGTTCGTTGAATCTTTTTCCTCTTACCAGCGGGGTGTAGGCTTGCAATTGGATTCCCTCGCGCTCGCAATAGTCTTTCAGTTCCTTCAGGTACAGGAATGGGCTGAACTCCACCTGGTTCACCGCGGGCACTACCGTTGCATAAGTTGCCAGCTCTTGCAGAAAGGGTTCGAGATAATTGGCTACCCCAATTGCCTTTACGCGTTTTTCATGAAACAATTTCTCCAGCGCAAGCCAGCTTTCTTTTCTTTTACCCCTTATCGGCCAGTGAACCAGGTAAAGATCGATGTAGTCGATGTGGAGAGTCGCCATGCTACGGTCAAACGCTTTCAGGGCTGGTTCAAAACCCTGGTCGGTATTGTTCAGTTTGGTCGTTACGAATATTTCTTCCCGCCGAATGCCACTTCTTCTGATCGCATTCCCAATTTCTTTTTCGTTTCCATACATGGCGGCAGTATCGATCAGCCGGTAACCGGTTTCAAGGGCATCCAGCACCGCCTGTTCGGCTTCCTTGAGATACATATCATAAACACCTAACCCCAATAAAGGCATCAAAGCACCCGTGTTTAGTTGGCAGTATTCGGAAGTAGTGGTCATGGTTGGTTTGAGGTTTGAAGAATTCTGTTTGAGGTTTGCTGTTTGATGTTTGAGGTTTGCTGTTTGAAGTTTGCTGTTTGAATTTAATGATTCATTCGTCATTCGCTATTCGTCATTCGTAATAGCCTTTGCAATTGGCTCATTGGCAAATTTCAATCACCATTTTTCCAGCCCCAGCAGTTTCTTTCCCAGTTCATTCAACGCTGCTGTTTCATACCGGGTCTGTTCCCATTTTCTCGGATCGCCCGGAAAGGCGTAACCTTCCGGAGCGATGCGATGCTTCCATGAATTGATTCTCCACTGGCGAAGGGGTTCATTGTCCTCTTCGGCCGGCATCATGGAAATATACTGGGCTACCCGTACTTTGTCGCCACTCAGGTTGGGACGGATGCCATGGGGTTGAAGACTGTTAAAGATCATCAGGTCGCCGGCTTGCATCTTAACTTTTACCGGGGTGAAACCGGTGGTGTCAGGCTTGAAATGATCCCGGTCTTCGGGTTGTGTCAGCTTCCAGGTGTCATAGGTTCTGAACAACTCAGGGATACATTGAAAGCCGCCCATGTTCTCATCGGTCTGATCCGCCAGGGCGAGCACGCCTTGTACATTGACGGGTTTTGTTTCCGGGTCATAATCCCAATGAATAAAGCCTTTGTATTCGAATCCCGGTCTGATTGGAAAATTAAGATTGGCGCGGTCGATCGTTACCCATAATTTTTCGGTTCCCCAGATGTCCACGAAGGCGTCGTATATTTTTTGCGCCTGGCGATTGTTCCAGAGCGCCTGGTTATTGTACACTTCTACCATGCCCGTATTGGTCAGTTCTTTCATTTTGATCTCCGCCCTGGGAGCTGTATACCAGGTAGTGGGGTCATTCGGATCCTTTTCTTCAAATTCCCAGATAAAACGGGCCGTAGCTTCAGCCTGTTCACGCGGCACCGCGTTCCTGATTACGATATAGCCGTTCTCTATCCAGAATTTCCAGTCCTCTTCACTGAGCACGCGAAGCGGTTTGCCGTTGCTGCGGTCGTTCAATTTTACCGTACTGCTTTTGGCGGTAGAGGGGTTTCCGGGAATATCCTGGTGGGCGTTGTTGGGGATCATGGTGGGAGCCATTGTAGGCGCCATGGTAGGTTGTTCCATATTGCAGGTTTTATGTTAGAGGAGATAATCGCGTCAGCCTTTACGAAAATACCGATCCCGGACGGTGATGTTCCACTACTCAAATCGCCACTTTTTGCACTGTATTGATATTTTATCGGTAAATTGTACCTTTTAATGGCTTATACAGATAAATATTTGGCTTGAAAGTCCGCTTCGAAGAAATACAGCCCGATAGCGACAGTTCGTTCAAGATACTGCTGACTCCAAATTTGAATGAAGTGTTTTACTGGCATTATCACCCCGAATACGAAATCGTATTTGTGGAAGGGGCGAGTGGTACCCGGCATATCGGGGATCATATTTCGCGTTACGAAGGGAGCGACCTGGTGTTTATCGGCCCCAACGTGCCACACCTCAATTTTGACTATGGAGTGCAGACTGTTTGTGAAACCATCGTGGTACAGATGCGGGAAGATTTCCTGGGAAAAGATTTTCTGCTCAAACCCGAGCTTTCAGCCATCCATCTGCTCTTTGAAAAAGCCAGGTACGGATTGTCGTTTGATGAGGAAACCAAAAGAAGAGTGGGAGCGAAGCTGAAGCAACTGGTTTCGATGGACCATTTTAATCAGCTCATGGAACTGTTACAGATCTTCCAGTTGCTGGCCACCAGCAATATGCAGGTGCTGAACAACCGTCCGATAGCCGATAGTTCGATAGGCCGTCACCAGGGCCGCATTCAAAAGGTACATGCCTTTGTAGAGCAAAAGTATCAGCAGAAGGTGGATGTGCATGAAGCGGCAGCGCTCTGCAACCTGAGTACGGCTGCATTCTGCCGCTATTTCAGGAATACCACGAGGATGACCTTCACTGATTTTGTGAACCAGTACCGGGTGGTCCAGGCAAAAAAACTGCTGCTGCAGGGGTGTTCGGTTACTGAAACCTGTTATGATACCGGGTTTGAGAACCTTTCCTATTTCAACAGAACTTTCCGGAAGTTCGCCGGCCAGAACCCTTCTCATTTCCGGAAGAACAACGTTCTGCATCGCCGGTAAAACGGCTATGATGGCCTAAGCGGCCGATGGCGGGTGATGACGGGAATGTCGCCTCCCGGTAAATTGTGGAAGCCGCTAGACAGGAAATCAATAATTTTTTGGAAAAATCAAAATTGGAGGGCATATTTGCAATCACAATGAAGCAAATCAATAAAAATATTCAGTGGTGGTGGCATACAAACTCTTCCGGGGTTCTGTAATGTCATTACTTTATGTATAAATATATCAGAAGGCCCCGAACTGTTTCGGGGCTTTTTCATTTAAATGGCTTATAACCAGGGTTCATGAAAAAGATCAGGATCGATACGCATTGCAAAAAACTACTGGCGGATGTTTATACCCCGGTTGGTATTTATCTCAGATTGAGGGATCGCTTCCGTGATACGATCCTGCTGGAAAGTACGGATCACCATGCTGCGGAAAACAGCTGGTCGTTCATCGGCATCAATGCCATCGCGGGGATGGAGATATCTTCCCTGGAACAGATTGAGTTCAAATTGCCGGGACTGCCGCCGGAAAAAATGGTCATCAAAGACAGCAGTTCTGTTCCGCAGTTGCTGTTTGATTTCATGAACCGTTTTGAGGCGAAGGGTGACAGCCGGGAGGCCAGGTTTGCCCAGGGTCTCTATGGGTATACGAGCTTTGATGCCATCCAGTTTTTCGACACGATCCGATTGCAGAAGAAAGCCGGCGACAGCAACCGGATACCCCTGATGCGGTACCGGCTTTATCAATACATCATCGCCATCAATCACCATAAAGACGAATTGTTCATTTGTGAAAACATCATTCCTGGCATCGAATCGGAATTGCCGGTGGTGGAAGGATTGATCCGGAATAAGGATGTGCCGGTTTTCCCCTTCCTGCGCAAAGGAGAGGAAAGCTCCAATACAACGGATGAACAATACAGGGAAATGGTGCAAAAGGGCATTCAGAGTTGTTATCGGGGCGATGTATTCCAGATTGTGCTGAGTCGCCGCTTCCAGCAATCATTTGCGGGAGATGAATTCAACGTATACCGTGCGCTGAGAAATATCAACCCATCTCCGTACCTCTTCTTTTTTGATTATGGTGATTACAAACTCATGGGTTCTTCCCCGGAAAGCCAGATCCTGATCAGGAATGGGCAGGCAGTTGTACATCCGATCGCCGGCACATTTAAAAGAACAGGGGACGATGCCGTTGATCAGCAGGAAGCGGAACGACTTCTCCGGGACGCGAAGGAAAATGCGGAGCATGTGATGCTGGTAGATCTTGCGCGCAACGATCTGAGCCGTGTTTGTGAAGAAGTATCCGTGGCCCACTACCGGCAGGTTCAGTATTATAGCCACGTCATCCACCTGGTGAGTGAAGTGATCGGTAAAGTGAAGCCAGGCAGCAACCCCTTCGAATTGATGGCGAAAACCTTTCCGGCCGGAACCCTCAGCGGCGCTCCCAAGATAAAAGCCATGCAATTGATAGATACGTTTGAACCAACAGCCAGGGGATATTACGGTGGCGCCATCGGGTTCATGGGATTTGACGGAGCTTGTGTGCATGCCATCATGATTCGCACTTTCCTGAGTAAGGGCAATACGCTGTTGTACCAGGCAGGCGCGGGGGTGGTAGCCGCCAGTAATCCCGAAAGCGAGTTGCAGGAAGTCAATAACAAACTGGGCGCGTTAAAAAAAGCCATCGAGTTTGCAGAAACCATAGGACAAGCAGAAAAGAACTGACATGAAAATCTTAGTATTCGATAATTACGACTCCTTCACCTATAACCTGGTTCACCTGGTCGAAAAGATCATTCATTCAAAAGTGGAAGTGTTCCGCAATGACCAGATCGCGCTGGACAAGATCAGGGAATTTGATAAAATCATTCTCTCTCCCGGTCCGGGAATTCCGGAAGAAGCCGGCCTGCTGCTTCCCCTGATCCGGGAGTATGGTGCCAGCAAGTGCATACTGGGTGTTTGCCTGGGGCACCAGGCCATCGGCCAGGCATTCGGCGGACAGCTTACCAACCTCAGCAGGGTATACCATGGGGTGGCCACTCCGATAAACATCGATCCCAGGGTTCCTTTATTTGAAGGGTTGCCTTCGCAGATAGAAGTAGGCAGGTACCATAGCTGGGTAGTGGATCGTAATCAATTTCCGGACGAACTGGAAATCACTGCAACGGATGAGAACGGCCTGGTAATGGCGTTGCAACATAAAAAATATGATGTGCAGGGAGTGCAGTTTCACCCGGAAAGCGTACTTACGCCCCTGGGCGAAGCGATCATGAGAAACTGGCTCAAACAATAAGCGCAATGCGTGAAAATAACTGACAATGAAAAAAATTCTTCAATACCTGTTCGAACACAAAACCCTCGAAAGGGCCAGGGCAAAAGAAGTGCTGCTGAATATCGGCAAAGGGCAATATAACGAGCATGAAATCACTTCATTCATGACGGTATACCTTATGCGTAGTATAACCATCGATGAATTGCAGGGATTCCGCGATGCGTTGCTTGAACTGTGCGTGCCGGTTCAGTTGGGTCAGTCGGGCCTGATGGATATTGTAGGTACGGGGGGCGATGGAAAGAACACGTTCAACATTTCAACCCTGGCCTGCTTTATTGTTGCCGGCGCGGGGCAGAAAGTGGCCAAGCATGGCAACTACGGGGCTTCCACCATCAGTGGCGCATCGAATGTGATGGAACAACTCGGCTACCGGTTCAAGAATGATACGGCCAGGTTATCAGAAGAGGTGGAGGTCGCCAACATCTGTTTCCTGCACGCTCCCTTGTTTCACCCGGCCTTGAAAACGGTCGGTCCTATCCGGAAAAACCTGGGCGTAAGAACCTTTTTCAATATGCTGGGCCCGATGGTAAACCCGGCGCAGCCCGACTACCAGCTGGTGGGGGTGTTTAATCTCGAAATGGCAAGGATCTATAATTACCTGCTGCAGCAATCGGGAAAAGCTTTCACGATCATTCACGGGCTCGATGGGTATGATGAGATATCACTTACCAATGATACCAAAGTGATCACCAATGAAGGAGAGAAAGTAATGACACCCGAACAATTGGGCAAAAGGGCGGTCAGCCAGTCCGATATTTACGGAGGCAACTCGGTGGAAGAAGCGGCGAGGATCTTCCAGAAGATCCTGAAAAGAGAAGGCAGCTGGGCCCAAAACGCAGTGGTATTGGCCAATGCGGCGATGGCCCTGCATTGCACGGGCGCCTATGAAAAATACGAAGACGCCTATTCGGCAGCGGTGGAAAGCCTGGAATCCGGCAAAGCGTATCAATCACTTCAAAACCTGATTTCATTACAATGAGTACCATACTGGATACGATTATTGCCAATAAGAGAAAGGAAATTGAATTTTTCAAGGCGAAGAGCAGCGTAGAAAGATTCGAGAAGGAAGGGTTCTTCTGGAACTTCACCAATCGTTCCCTGAAAGAAAGCCTGCTGAAACCGGGCAGTACCGGCATCATTGCAGAATTCAAAAGGAAAAGCCCGAGCAAAGGCTGGTTCACCAGCCCGGAGCTGGAGGTGGAACCGGTCGTCGCTCCTTATAATCATCATGGCGCGGCCGGCCTATCGGTGTTGACTGACCGGGAATTTTTTGGCGGCGACCTGGACGACCTGATTCAAACCAAAGTGATCACCGATATTCCGGTATTGCGAAAAGATTTTATGATCGATCCCTGGCAGATTGCCGAAGCCAAGGCATTTGGTGCCGATGTAATCTTGCTGATCGCTGCCTGCCTGACACCTGCAGCAGTGCAATCCATGGCGGCCTATGCCAGGAGTATCGGCCTGGAAGTATTGCTGGAGCTTCATGAAGAGTCGGAGCTCGGGCATATCTGCGACGAGACCGACATCATTGGCATCAACAACCGGGATCTGAAAACTTTCAAGGTAGATATTGAACGTAGTCTGCGTATGGCAGAAAGGATACCCGCCGGCAAGGTCAAGGTGGCGGAAAGTGGTATCAGCAGTATACAAAACATCCAGTTGTTTCGCCAGCATGGTTTCAGCGGGTTTTTGATCGGGGAGCATTTCATGAAAGAACCCAACCCTGGCGATGCATTCAAAGGATTTGTAGAAGAACTGGGCAAAGCATCACAACTGAACTGATCCGTCGAGTATATTTATGAACCGGATACCTTACATACAACGATTGCTGCATCAACACTCAAAATCAGGTTACCATGAGAATTAAAGTTTGCGGCATGACACAACCCGAACAGGTAGAACAACTGGCCGGTTTAGGAGTCGGCTTCGCCGGATTTATTTTTTACCCGAAAAGCCCGCGGTACGTGTTCAAGCACATGACCACCACGCAGCTTCGGAAAGAGAACAGTATTAACAAAGTGGGTGTATTTGTCAATTCACCGATCGAAGAGGTACTACACATGGTGGACGAATGCCGGTTGCACATGGTACAGTTGCACGGAGACGAAAACCCGAAATACTGTGAAAAAATTGCCGACTATGTATCCGTGGTAAAGGCTTTTCGTATCAGTGACAATGACAGCGTATCCTGGATGATCAGGCCCTACATGGAAGTATGTGACATGTTCATGTTCGATACCATGGGGGCGGGTTATGGAGGAACCGGAAAGAAATTTGACTGGAAACTGCTGAAAGGAGAAACCATCGGTAAACCATTTTTTCTCAGCGGAGGCATCGAGCCGGGAGATGAAGAACAACTGAAAGAATTTTCGGCAGAACCCGTGGCGAAAGCCCTGTTCGCGGTGGATATCAACAGCAAGTTCGAAACCAGTCCGGGTATCAAGGACATGTCTAAGATCCGGGCATTCACGGCCAGGCTAACGGGATAAACTAATAATTGAACATGCTTGCACTCAGAACTGCAATAGAATCAGATTTGCCTATCCTGCTGGACATTTACAACGATGTGATCGTAAATACCACGGCCGTATACGACTATCAGCCACATACACTGGAAATGAGAAAGCTGTGGTTCGATACCAAACGGCAGCAGGGCATCCCGGTGTGGCTTGTGGAAGAAGAAGGCAAAGTATTAGGTTTTGGAACCTATGGTCCCTTCCGGGCGTGGGCGGCTTATCAGTTCAGTGTCGAGAATTCGATATATGTAGAGGCAGAAGCAAGAGGCAAAGGTGTTGGAAGCATGCTCCTGGCGGCTATCATTGAAGAGGCAGGCAGGCAGGGAATGCATACCATGTTGGCTGGTATAGATGCCAGCAATGAAGCCAGTATAGCTTTGCATCGAAAATTTGGTTTTGAGCAGGTCGCTCTTTTCCGGGAAGTGGGATGGAAATTCGATCGCTGGCTCGACCTGGTTTTTTTACAGCTGATGCTGAAACGACGGTAATAATAATTTTCATAAGGCGGCACCGGCCGCTGCAACGTGTATAACAATGATCAGACAGACGGTTACACTGGGGAGATACAAAGGCACTTTTCGCCAGCCCAATATTTTTGGATACTATGGCAATTTCGGAGGGGCCTATATTCCGGAAATGCTTCACAGGAATGTGGAAGAGCTGAAATCGAAGTATCTCGATATTATGTACGAAGCCGACTTTCAGAAAGAATTCCGCTATCTGCTGAAAAATTATGTCGGCCGGCCAACACCTCTGTATTTCGCGGAGCGATTGAGCAAGGAGTTCAATACGCGTATTTATCTGAAGAGAGAGGACCTTTGTCATACAGGCGCTCACAAAATAAACAATACCATCGGGCAGATCCTGCTGGCCGGGAAACTGGGAAAGAAAAGAATCATCGCCGAAACCGGAGCGGGACAGCATGGGGTTGCCACCGCCACCGTTTGCGCCTTAAAAGGAATCGAGTGTATCGTTTATATGGGTGAGAAGGATATAGAAAGGCAGGCTCCCAATGTAGCCAGGATGAAGATGCTGGGCGCCAAAGTGATCCCGGCAACCAGCGGAAGCAAGACCCTGAAGGATGCTACCAATGAAGCCATTCGCGATTGGATCAACAATCCTTCCGACACGCATTATATCATTGGCAGCGTGGTAGGGCCGCATCCTTATCCCGATATGGTGGCGAGGTTTCAAAGCGTGATCAGTGAAGAGATACGCCTGCAGCTGAAAGAAGAAACAGGAAAAGAGTTGCCCGATTCCGTCATCGCTTGCGTGGGAGGCGGCAGCAATGCCGCAGGGGCCTTCTATCATTTCCTGGAAGAGTTTGAAGTGGAACTGGTGGCAGTGGAAGCGGCGGGTCATGGCGTAAACAGCGGAATGAGCGCGGCTACGACACAATTGGGAAAACCCGGCATCCTGCACGGCAGCAAGAGCCTGGTGATGCAGACTGCCGATGGACAGGTGGTGGAGCCGCATAGCATTTCTGCCGGTCTCGACTATCCCGGAATCGGTCCGCTCCATGCGCATTTGTTTGAAACCGGCCGGGCGAAGTTTCTCAGCGCCACCGACGAGCAGGCACTGTCTGCGGCCTTTCAGCTCGCCAGGCTCGAAGGCATTATTCCGGCCCTCGAATCATCTCATGCATTGGCAGCCCTCCATCAATGCAGGTATCAGCCGAGTAATACGGTTGTACTTTGCCTGAGCGGACGTGGCGATAAAGATCTGGCAACGTATATGAATCACATGAATCTCTAACCACCGGAAGCGATAGATATTATGAATCGACTACAGGAATTATTTGCCAACAGGAAAGACAGGATACTGAATGTGTACTGTACAGCGGGCTTCCCGCATTTTAACAGTACGGTGAAAGTAATGCAGGCCCTGCAAAATGCCGGCGCCGATATCATCGAGCTCGGGATGCCTTACAGCGATCCCCTCGCCGACGGGCCGGTGATTCAGCATAGCAGCGCAGTTGCCTTATCGCAAGGCATGAGCATTGAAAAACTTTTTGAACAATTGCGGGATTTCCGGCAGCATATACAGGTGCCCGTGGTTCTCATGGGGTATATGAATCCTATCCTTCAATACGGATTTGAAAAATTCTGTCAACATGCCGCGGCGCTGCCCGTTGACGGACTGATACTCCCTGATTTACCCGAACACGAATTCGAAACAGAATACGGACCCGTTTTGCAGAAATACGGACTGGATTTTATTTTTCTGGTTACACCGGAAACTTCCGAAGAACGGGTACGCAGGCTGGATTCTTTGAGCTCCGGTTTTTTATATGCAGTATCCTCTTCATCCACCACCGGAAAAGACAAAGACATGCAGGAAGTGATGAATTACCTCGACCGGTTGCAGGCCTACGGTTTAAAAAATCCTGTTCTCGTTGGCTTCGGCATTCGCGACCGGCAAAGTTTTGAACAGGCCTGCCGGCATGCCCGCGGGGCCATTATCGGATCGGCCTATATTAAAGCCCTGCAGGATTCAACAGACATTGAAACCGGTACCGCCGCCTTTATCGGGTCGGTTCTTGGAAAATAAAAATTGGCGTGAAAGTGGGCAATAACAGAAAATTATGGAATTAGCAATCATTAAATATAACGCAGGAAATATTCAATCGGTATTGTATGCACTGGAGCGAATAGGTGCTACGGCCAGTGTAACCGATAACCCGGAAGAGATCCGCTCCGCAGATAAGGTGATCTTTCCCGGGGTGGGGGAGGCCAGCAGCGCGATGCGATACCTGCGCGATCGCAAACTGGACGAATTGATCAGGGGCCTCCAACAGCCGGTGCTGGGCATCTGCCTGGGTATGCAACTGCTCTGTTCCTATTCGGAAGAGAATGATACCACCTGTATCGGTGTATTTGAAGAACCCGTGAGAAAGTTCCGGCCGCCCGCACAAGCCGTTTCGGTAAAAGTTCCGCAGATCGGCTGGAATGATGTGTATGATCTCAAATCACCCTTGTTCCATTCGATTCCTGAACACAGTTATTACTATTTCGTTCACGGCTATTACGCGTCACTGGGCCCGCATACCATCGCCACAGCCGATTACGTGCAGCCTTACAGTGCCGCACTGAAGCACAGGAATTTTTATGGCGCCCAGTTTCACCCCGAAAAAAGCGCAAATGCAGGAGAACAACTTTTAAAAAACTTTCTGGCAATCTGATATGGACATCATCCCCGCAATAGACATCATAGAAGGTAAATGTGTTCGCCTTACAGAAGGCGATTACCAGCAAAAGAAGATCTACAATGAACACCCCCTCGAAGTAGCGCTGGCTTTCGAAGATGCGGGTATACAACGGTTACACCTGGTAGATCTCGATGGCGCCAAAGCCGGTGCTGTCAGGAACTGGAAAGTGCTCGAATCCATAGCCACCCGCACAAGGCTGGTGATAGATTTTGGCGGAGGAATAAAAAAAGAAGAGGATGTAAAGATTGTGTTCAGCTCCGGGGCTGCCATGGCTACTATTGGCAGTCTGGCCGTGAAAGATGAATTTACTTTCTCTGGCTGGCTGCTGGCCCATGGGCCGGAGAAATTTCTGCTCGGGGCGGATGTAAAAAATGAAAAAATTGCCGTGGGTGGCTGGCTTGAAACAACGAATATCGATGTCTTTGAATTTCTCCGCAAGTATATGGATCGTGGAATAACACAGGCATTCTGTACCGACATCAGCAAAGACGGAAAACTGGAAGGACCCTCCCTCGGCCTGTATCAAAAAATCATGGCCACCTTTCCGGCCTTTCGGCTCATCGCCAGTGGCGGGGTAAGCGATATGCAGGATATCTTGTCTCTGCAGGAAACAGGCTGCAGCGGCGCCATCGTGGGAAAAGCCATCTATGAGAACCGGATTACCCTGGCACAGATACAGCAATTCAATTCTCAACAAAAAATGTAAAACGTGCTGACCAAACGAATCATACCCTGCCTGGATATCAAAGACGGAAGAACAGTAAAGGGAACCAATTTTGTAGAGCTTCGCGATGCCGGTGACCCGGTTGAACTGGGTGAGCGCTACGCCAGGGAAGGCGCGGATGAACTGGTATTCCTGGATATTACGGCAACGGTAGAGAAGAGAAAAACACTCAGCGAACTGGTCAACCGGATCGCTCATCATATCAATATTCCCTTCACCGTTGGCGGCGGCATCAGCAGCGTGGAAGATGTGAGTGTGCTTTTGCAGAACGGGGCCGATAAAATCTCGGTCAATACATCTGCCTTTAAAAGACCCGAACTGGTGACCGAGCTGGAAAAAGAGTTCGGCAGCCAATGCGTGGTACTGGCGATCGATACCAAAAAAGAAGAAGACGGAGAGTGGTATGTATACCTCAATGGCGGACGTACGGCCACCGGAAGAAAGTGCGTAGACTGGGCAAGAGAAGGAGTAGACAGAGGCGCCGGTGAAATTTTGCTCACTTCCATGAATCACGACGGCACCAAGGCGGGTTTCGCCCTCGATATTACCGGCACACTTGCCAGGATGCTGCCGGTTCCGGTTATTGCATCCGGTGGGGGAGGAACCCTGGAACATTTCAGGGAGGTATTTGAAACAGCACAGGCGGATGCAGCCCTGGCGGCCAGCATCTTTCACTTCAAAGAAATAGCGATTCCTGATTTAAAGCGATATTTGCATTCAAACCATATTCCGGTCAGGCTGTAATGATTTTCCTTTTAGCGATACTTGCCATCATCCTCTTCGTCTGGTTTGACCATTATATACGGAACAAACAGGCCGACAGAAGAGAACAGCAGCACGAACGCCGGCAGGAATTGCTTGACAAGACACTGGAAGTGTTGCGAAAAAAAGAAACCGACCAGGATGAACAGCCGGAAAGCGATTAGCAACCGGAGGCCATTCCGGAACCAACATTGAAATGATCATGAAAGTAGATTTTAAAAAATACAGCGACGGCCTGGTGCCTGTTATTGTCCAGGATTTCACTACCCAGAAAGTGCTGATGCTCGGCTTCATGAATGAAGAAGCGCTGAAGAAAACAGAAGAGCTGGGAAAAGTGACATTCTACAGCCGCAGTAAAAAAAGATTGTGGACAAAAGGAGAGGAGAGTGGCCATTTTCTTCTCGTAAAACAGGTACTGAGCGATTGCGATCACGATACCTTGCTGATAAAGGCCGAACCGTTGGGACCCACCTGTCATACCGGAGCAGATACCTGCTGGAGTGAACGGAATCATAAAGATGATTTTCTTTATTACCTCGAAGATATCATTGAGCTGCGCAGAAAAAGCAACGATGACAAGTCTTATGTTCGCCAGCTATTCAATAAGGGCATCAACAAGATTGCCCAAAAGGTTGGGGAGGAGGCCGTAGAACTCGTTATCGAATCTAAAGACAATAATGAAGAGTTGTTCCTGAACGAAGCAGCGGATCTGCTCTTTCATTACCTCGTACTACTCCATGCAAAGGGGCACAGTCTTCAGCAGGTCGTTAACCTGTTGCAGTCGAGACATGCCGTAAAATAATTACCTGGCAGGTAAATACTCCTCGCGGATGCAAACGAAATTTTCTCCCTGCAGCGTAACGGAAAAATCATTTTCCCCCAGTCTCTGAAAAAAACTGCGGGAGGTTCCCGGCCGGTCCTGGTCATGTGTTTCCAGCACCATCACTTTGGTGAGCGGAAGCCAATCGTCATAGTTTTCTGCGAAAAGTGATTGTTCGCCTCCCTCGATATCGACCTTCAGGATGTCAATTACAGGAAAATCAAATTCCTTCATCAGATCTTTCAGGCAAACTGCCGGTATGGATACGAAATCGGATGATACCGTCTCTTTCATATAGAAAGACCAATGCTTTCCGTCATCGCCATTTACCATTTGCAGGCTGGTTTTTTTGTTCCACACTGCTGCCTGCAGCAGGCTGACTCCTTCCAGTTGCTTTGTATTTTTTTGCGCCTGTTCAAAATTGGAGGCTTCCGGCTCAATGGCAACAATACGGGCGGAAGGATAACGATGTTTCAGATACGCCACACTCAACCCGATGTTCGCGCCGCAATCAATAATATATCTTGGTTCAAAAGTCAGTTTCAGGTGGTACTCCTGGAAGGTAAATACCTGGTGAAAGGTGGGCCAGTCGGAGGTGCCGTTGCGAAGATACAGGGGATGTGCAAGCCCTTTCAGGCGAATGGTGGATATACCATTTTTACGAAGGCTTTGGAAATGAAGCACTATTGACTTGAATAAGCCGTATCGTTTCAGCATGGTGAGCAACAGTGCAACTCTCCTGATCATAATTTGGTGGATGTCGGTTTAACGACAATTCAGAGTGAAATTTACAAAATACTTGGATGCCATTCGGAAACTTGCCACCCTGTACAATTTGGAATTGATTAACGCAAAACAAACTAATTTGCACTAGCTCCGAACGTAAATACCCGGGGTTTTAAATATCGATTTTGATGAAAAAATTCATTTTCCTGTTTCTCCTCTTACCCTTGTGGAGCCTGGCACAGAAAAGCAATCCGGCGGGTTTCACCGTAAAAGGCAATATCAAAGGCCTGACCGAAAATTCGGTTGTTACGCTTACGAACTTCAATGATGATACCGATACCACGGCCCGGACACTGGTGAAGAAAGGGACCTTCACACTCGTAGGCACCGTCAATGAACCCAATATTTACCAGGTGAATTTTCATGACGCCCAGAAGAAATTTCTGCTGTTCATGGGAAATGAAAGCATTACCCTGGAGGGTGATGTGGCAAATCTCCAGGCAACCATTGTGAATGGTTCTCCGATCCACAAAGACTTTTCCGAATTCCAGGCAAGTTTCACCCCCCTGGTCACCAGATTGTCGCAACTGAACCAGCAGGTAGCTTCCACACCTAATCTGCAACGGGGTGACTCTATCATGATCACCTACAACGATCATGTCAACAAGATCCGCAAAACGATTGATGATTTTATCGACAACAAGAAAAATTCACCCGTGGCGCCGTTCGTGATCCTGGTTACCAGCGAAATTGAGGGCGACCTTTCTGTAGTGGAGAAACGATTTGATAAATTGACTCCTTCTCAAAAAGGAGGATTCTATGGCAAGATCCTCGAAACGCAGATTGCGGACGCGAAGATCGGGGCCATCGGCTCAGATGCCATTCCGTTCATCCAGGAAGATACGCTGGGTAAGCCCGTGTCCCTGTCGTCGTTCCGGGGTAAATATGTGTTGGTTGATTTCTGGGCCAGCTGGTGTCAGCCATGCCGGATGGAAAATCCCAATGTGGTGAATGCATACAACCGTTTCAGAAACAAAAATTTTACCGTGCTCGGCGTTTCACTGGATCGCTCGAAAGAAAACTGGATGAAGGCCATTCACGACGATAACCTGTCCTGGACGCATGTAAGCGATCTTAAATACTGGAACAACGAAGTAGCTCAGAAGTACAGGGTACGTTCGATACCGCAGAATTTCCTGATCGGGCCCGACGGAAAAATAGTAGGAAGGGACCTGAGAGGAAGTGAACTGGTGGCAAAATTGTGCGAATTGCTGGGCTGCGACTAACCCAAAATATAATTTCAGGAAAAGGGGCGACCGGTATCCGGTCGCCCCTTTGCTTTTAACAAAATCAGAAACGTCATTGTTGATTCACGTCCTGGTTGGCCTTCAGTTTATCGATCATGGTTTGAATGGATGATTTGTTATTGCTGTCCGGCGCCAGCGGCAGCGCCTGTTGAGCATACTTCAGCGCATTCTTGAAATCGCCGGTTGCCGAATAACCCCTGGTCAGTCCCACCAGCGTAGTAAACTGGTTGGGGTTTTTCTGGTAATTCATTTTAAAAACTTCCAACGCCTCCTGCGGCTGTTTCATTTGCAGCAGCTGCCTGCCATACTGGTGCAGATCGGTTATGCTTCCCAGTGGTAATGCCTGCTTCATAACCGCGGCGGCCTCGCTTCCCCGACCCAGTTTATTCAATAATTGTGCTTTTACAGCCCAGGCGCTGAATTCCTTATTGCCGCCGAAGGAAGTACTGGAAGCGCTGTCGGCCCATTGCAATGCCTGGTCTAGATTGACGTTTCTTTGGAGACACCACTGAGCGGCCTGTTGCCAGCCTTGCCAGATAAAACCTCGGTCGGAGCGCAGTTCCCTTCTGAACGATTCGATCTGGTCTTTTACATAATTAACCTCGATCGTAAACGGGATGGACAGTTTTTCCCACGACAGCGTTACCACTGCCGAATTCTCCTTTTCCTGGCTGAAATCATATCGCAGCCATTCAACGGATTTATCGAGCGACAGCGGAGTAGCGTTTACCCTGAGCGCGTCTTCTTTGGCATCGTAATAATAGCTTCCCCAGGAATCTGCGTTCTTTGAAAAGATAAGGGTACACTCTTTAGGATCGTAAGCAATAAAGAAGCCGTATTTGCCGGCAGGCAGGGGCTGGCCATTAATACGTACATCGGTTGAAAACTCTATCGTAGTGTTTTCGTTGGCGCCCGCGCGCCAGGGAGCTTGTTTGGCGGAGCCGAAGCCCTGATCCATGAAACCGGTATGAACCAGTTGCCCCCAGATCTTTCCTTCGCGTCCTTTAACGCCGGGCCGATCATAATGGATGCTCACTTTGGTAAGACCGATTTGTTCTCCCGTCCAGGCTTTTTTATTTCCCCCGCTGGGAGCGGTAGTAAGAGGAATCTGTGAAAAGAGGGTGGTGAATCCCCCAACCAGGAAGAGCAGTAGAATGGTGATTTTTTTCATGACATGGTTTTTGCAGCAAGCTATCCAACAACCGGACAGGCCGGCCATCAAATTACATTAATGAAATAAACCACGGGATGAAGGGTAATATTATTGCAATTGGCGCTTGTAAAGCTGGATGGTGTTTTCCAGGCCAAGATACAGGGCATCACTGATGAGCGCATGCCCGATGCTCACTTCATCCAGTCCCGGAATATGGCTGGCGAAGCATTGAAGATTTTGGAGATCCAGGTCGTGTCCTGCATTTATTCCGAGCCCCAGTTCCACGGCTTTTTTGGCTGCGCTGATATAGGGAGCGATGGCTTCTTCTTTCTTGCCGGCCGCAAACAGGCGGGCATATTGTTCCGTATAGAGCTCTATTCGGTCGGTACCCGTAAGAGCGGCCGCTTCCACCATCCTCACATCCGGATCTACAAAAATGCTCACGCGAATGCCGGCAGATTTGAAATGCCGGCACATATCAATGAGGTAATCTTTGTGCCTGATCGTATCCCAGCCATGATCGGATGTTAGCTGACCTTCGGCATCCGGTACCAGGGTCACCTGGGCAGGTGCCACTTCCATAACCAGGTCAATGAATTTCTGCTCCCGGCAATTGCCTTCAATATTGAATTCTGTGGTGATGATGTTTTTTATTTCGCGAACATCGCTATAACGGATATGGCGTTCATCCGGTCGGGGATGAACGGTTACTCCATCGGCTCCGAATCGCTGTACATCAATGGCAGCCTGTAAAACACTGGGATTGTTTCCACCACGACTGTTTCGTAGCGTGGCAATCTTATTGATATTAACGGAGAGCTTTGTCATAGTGCGAAGATAAATACGAATTACGCGAATTACACGAATTACTCGAATTACACGAATTTACATGAACTACTCTTTCTCCTCTCTTTCTCTTTCTCTTTCTCCTCTCTTTCTCTTTCTCCTCTCTTTCTCTTTCTCTTTCTCTTTCTCTTTCTCCTTCTCTTTCTCATTCTCGCTCCCGCTCCCGCTCCCGTTTCCGCTCCTTGTTTTTTGCAAAAAAACAAAAAGGGAGCGGCCAAGTGCTCCCTTTTCTGAATTTGTACTCGTATTATTAAGGTCTGATATTATGCTTTGCTGATTTCGGTGTTGAAGAAAAGTTCTCCGTCTCCTCCCAGTATCGCGATACTGTAAGTTCCGCTGTAGAATGAGTTGAGTTCGGTCATCGTTGTCACGTTCGTGCCCTTCAGCAGGTACCACCCGAACAGTTTTACAATCTGGCCTTCTTCGTTAGACATGCGCACAATTACCTGTTGGTTCTGGCTGCTGGTTACTTCCAGCGTTACTGAGGTTGAGAACGGATTGGGCCTCACGCTCACCTTTGAAAAAATAATTTCTGTTTTCATGTTTTCTGGGTCGGGTTCTTGATTAAAGGTTGAATAGTTTCTTCCTAACCTTTCGATCATACCTGGAATCTCCGGGCTGATCGCCTTGTCCTTGCTGTTCATAATGGTGCCACTCTTTGAGAAATTCATGGAAACAGATTTGATTCAAGAATTTCAATTGCAGTGCCAAGTATTAAATTGTTAATATTCAATTGTTTATAGTTGTGCCAGTTCGGTTTTGTTCCAATTCCGGGAGCTTTTTTTCTCTTTTTTGGAATCAACTTCCTTACAGTTTTACCAGTTTGGAACTTCCGAGTATAACTCCATCATTCTGAACAATTACTGCCTGATAGATCCCGGCACTCAACCCCTGCCAGCTGGAAAGCTGAATATTATTGCTTCCCTTATGGAGACGGGTACTGTTATGATATACCACTTTACCATTCATATCAGTGATGCGAACGGACACCGGCTTGTCTTCGGAAGCTACAACCTGCATGATGACCTGGCTGGTAAAGGGGTTTGGACTTACCGATATCGCAGAGCTGTTGCGGACAGTCGATTTTACCCATACGATATAGGAATAGTTCAGGTTCCCGTTTTGGTCCATTTCCTTAACCCGGTAGTAGGTCTGATCGGCAAAAGGATGCAGGTCTTCAAAGTGGTAATTCTTTTTTACCTGGCTGTTGCCGGCGGCGGCGGCTGATCCTAAGGTTTCCCATTCTTTTCCGTCGGCGCTTTTCTCAATAAAAAACCGATCGGTTTCAATTTCCTGCAGCGTTGACCACTCGAGGTAACTGGTTCCGTTTCTCAGATCAGCGGAAAGATTCAATCCTCTCACCGGCAGGGTAGCGGCCGAACACTGGGCGAAGGTGACATCATCTATCGCCAGGTCATTTCCGCAACCACCGGTAGCATTATTGATAATACGATAGCGCACCGAAGTGACACCCGCCGGTACTGTAAAAAATCCTCCGGTCAATACCCAGGTGGGTGAGCTGCTGCGCGCGATATTTCCTGAAGTGAAGGTGGTAATGGTGCTGAACTTCCCGGTCAAAGGATAATAGGCCTCAATCACAAACGACAAGTTGGGAAGGATCGCCGAACTGCCGCAGGTACTGGGTGTGTTCAGGTTCATCACGTAGAGATATACGGAATAAAAATTACTGGGAGCCAGAGAATTTACCGTATCACGATAAAATTCACCGGCGGTATAACTGGCATTGATGATCATCATGCGGCCGTTGTTATTACCGGTATGGTCACTCGAACTGTGCCATTCCGGCCTTGCCTGCGAATTCTTGTTCAGACGGTAATCTCCATCATTGAGCGAATTGTTTCCGTTATAGCTATAGTTGGTTCTTCCATTGGGAAGAGAAGCTGAACTGTTACCCTGCCCGAAAGTTTCACGGAACTGAACCACTTCTCCGGGGCAGGTCTGCGCATTTGCAGCGAACATCACAAATTGAAGAGCGATTGTAATCAGAGAGAATAATCTGAGCCTTGTAGTTTTCATTTCTGTACGATTTGGCACACACTGTTCGAAGCGGATGCCAAAAACACAACATGCTGTGCAGAAACAGAATAACTAATGAGATATAAATGTATTTTATCTCAATATGGGAGCAAATGCGGTTCATTGGGAACGAATCCCAGGTGTTTGTAAGAGATTATGCTTAGAACCTGGCTACGAGCTTCAGGTTGAGCAATCGGGGAGTCAACCGATTGGGCATCGCATATACGGTATTGGAGAAATCCTTGATCAGCAGATAGGAGATGGTATTGTCCCGATCAATCAGGTTAAAGACTTCCAGGGAAGCCCATATATTTTCAAAATTGCGGAAGGGGTTATGGCTGCGGCGATTGGATTTTTCAGTGTCAAGCAACAGGAAACTGAAACCAACATCGATCCTGATATAAGGTTCAATCACCAGGGCGTTGCGGTACTTCACACTTCCTGGAATATTATACGGAAGATTGCTTCCATAAATCAGGTTCAGAAACACTTTGGAATTCTTGTTGGTGGAAAGATAATCCTGCAGAAACATCCCGAAAGTAAAGAAGCGGTCGGAGGGACGGCGTAACCATCCGGCTTCCGTAAGGGTGCTATCGAATGGTCTGTTCAATGAGTCCAGTTTGTAGGCATAGTAAGTGTCGTTCTCCAGGTTTTCGCGAGTACGCATGATGCCGATGCTGATCCAGCTCTCTGCATCTTTTACCAGCTCTCCATACAATCTGGCTTCTACTCCCATCGCATAAGCCTTCGCCCGGTTCTCTCCGAAATATCTCAAACGAACGTTGTCGATGTCATAGGGCACCACATCCCTCATCTTTTTATAATAGGCTTCCGTGGTCAGACGGAATGCCCGGTTACCAGAGCGGAAATTATAGTCGAAACCCGCCACCGCCTGCGCACTTTTCTGGGCTTTCAGATCCTGGTTGATCGTTCCGTCATATCTTCTGAGCTCCCGGTAAAAGGGAGGCTGCTGATAAATACCGATCGCGCCTCGGAAGATGATGTCTTTCTTCCATCTCGAAGGTTTCCAGGCAAATCCGGCCCGGGGCGACAGGAGCAACTCGTTGTTGAGGGTATTGTAATTAAACCTGACGCCGGCCTGCAACGTAAAATCGGACGAATCGCCAAAACGTATATTGTCTTGCAGGTAGCCACTCAAACGGGTAATGTCCAGATCGGCTTTCGATTTTAATACTTTGCTTAAGGTAAGCGCATTTGGCTGGTAGGGCAAGTTGTATCCGGCCGAATCCTGGTATTCCCATTCATTCAGCTTATCGTTGATAGATTGCTTCTCCGCGCTGGCGCCCCATTGCCAGTAATGATTGCCGTTGTCAAGTGTTCCTTTATGCGATACATTCCAAACCTGTATGTTGAGTTTGTTCCGCGCGAAGGTCTGGTATAAACCGGCACCAAGCGGGTTATTGATCACCCCGAAATCCGGCTTGCTCTTGTCAAATTCTCTTTCCCCGAAAAGATATGCCCCGGTGATATCGATACTTTCCTTCTCATCATCTTCAAAACGGCTGACCATCCACTTTAACCGGAGTTTTTTGTTTGGTTGCTGTATCCACGAAAGCCCCATCATATTGGTGCGGTACCTGTCTTCCTCTCTTCCTTCAAAATAAATATCAAGACCGAGGTTGGCGCTGAAATAGGGAGAGAACACACTGGACGTAAGCTGACTGAATTCCGGTTGCAGACTGAATTTGGTTTGAGAAACATTCCCGAGTAATTCCAGGCTGTTTTTCGAATCAAGCTGGTAGCTGAGTAATGCCTGCAGATCCGCAGAAGAGGGAACATAATTGCCCTTTGTTTCCTGGCTGCTGAGCAGGTTTCGGTTGCTGCGGTTTCTGACACCCACCAGGAAGCTGAACTTCTTATTCCGGCTCACCCCTTCCAGCGAAAATCCCTGTTCAAGAAGGCTCACATAAGCGGATCCGCCGAAACGCCGGGGTTTCTTATACTGGATGTCCAGCACAGACGACATCTTGTCTCCGTACCTCGCCTGGAAACCTCCGTTGTAGAAATTGACGTTGCGCGCGAGTTCGGGATTGATAAAACTGAGCCCTTCCTGCTGACCGCTTCGAACCAGGTAAGGCCGGAACACTTCAAAATCGTTGACGTAAATGAGGTTTTCATCGTAGTTGCCACCTCTTACGTTATACTGGGAGGTCAGTTCATTGTTAGACCCTACAATTACCTTGATGAGGCTTTCAATGCCGCCACCCGGCGTGGGAATATTGATGGCGTTTTTAGGATTGACGACCACCAGTCCGGTTTCGCGCCTGGTCCGTTGATCGGTTACCACCACCGGCTCGAGCTCTTTGGAGCCCCGTTCCATCCGGATCACCAGGTATTCCTGTTCGTTTTCATTCAGGATAAAATTCCGCTGTTCGTTCTTGTAACCCAGGAAGGTAAACTGGATGGCAAAGGCTTTGTCTGCCGGTACCACCAGCCGGAAAGTTCCTGAATCACTGGTTTGCTGGATGGTGGTACGGCCGAGAATGCTGACCGAAACGCCGGCCATTGGCTGATCGTTTTCATCGACTACCTTACCACTTACAATGGCCGATTTTTTTTGCGACCACCCCGCAAGGCTGGAAAACAGGAAGATCAGAAAAAGGAATATTGGCCGAAATTTCACCCGATAGTTTTTTGGGACGCTGTAAATTAGTTGAAAATGCAGTCAATCTAAAAACAGAAAAAAAGGATTTTTATTTTGTCAACACCGTATAAACCAGAACTTTCCGCTATGTTTTACCGCATTTTAGTCCTTGGTCTGTTATGTCTGCAATATTCCTGCGGTTCTGACTCAAAGCAAAAGGAAAATCGGGGGAAGAAAACGCCAGACTCGGCCTTTGCCTTGAAAGAGCTGTTGATTCGGGATCCTGATACTGCAATGGTAAAAATCGAACAAGGGAAAAAGACGCAGCTATCGACCCTTCTTTGCCAGCACTGGGAACTGGAAAAAATGGAAGATGTGGTATCGGCTGAGCAGGTGTTGGATGAAAAAGGCAAGCGAATTTTCCCGGGATTGGTATTTTTCAACGATTCACAGGTCGTCGAAAATCCGCGTAGTCATTTGAGGATAGGGCGATGGAAAGCCTCAGTAAAAGCCGGTAAAATTGCGCTGGAACTGAATTTCCCTGCCGGAGCAATAGTGGAATACGAAATAACTACCATCAATCCGCATTATCTGTTGCTCAACCAGCCGCAGGCAAATGGAACCAGCCGGGAGTTGCGATTAAAAGGTACCGGCTACCGGCAGCCTGCTGACGCCTGGGATCCGTTCTATCCCGATAATATCCGGTGGATGATCAAACCGGCCAAGGCAGAAAATGACAGCCTGATTTACGAGCGGACCAGCCAGGCAGTCAGATTTTTTGCGCTTTTCTACCGCGATAACATCAAAAAGCAACAGAGCAGCATCAGTTTTGTTGGCCTGCCGAAAATTTTCAGGTGGTATAGCGGAGGCATCGGTTTGATAGATCGGAAAGAAATCGGCGAAAGCTGGGCAAAATGTTTTTACAACCGGAAGCAGGCAGAAAAAGGCTACAACATCCTTCGCAGCCTGATTGTGGACAACGAGTTTAATTGGATAAAGGCCCCGAGCTGGATCTATGCCACGCATTCGGTGCTCGAACAGATGTACCTGAAAATGAAGGAAAGAAAATAATCTTACACGATCTTCCTCAGTTGACTGATCGTTTCTTTCGGATTGGCGGATTTGAATACGGTATTGCCGGCTACCAGTACATCCGCGCCCGCGTCTACGATCGACTTCGCATTTTCCAGCGTTACTCCTCCATCGATCTCGATCTTCACCGGAAGGTTCCAGGTATCGATCATGGTGCGCAAGCTGCGTATTTTTGACAGGGTATGCGTAATAAACGACTGACCACCAAAGCCGGGGTTTACACTCATCAGGCAAACCAGGTCAATATCGGGGAGAATATCTTTTAAAACATCTACCGGTGTATGCGGATTGACAGCTACTCCTGCCTGCATTCCCAGCGATTTTATCTGTTGAATATTTCTGTGCAGGTGACGGCAGGCTTCTACGTGAACCGTCAGAATGTCCGCGCCTGCTTTTTTGAAGGCTTCTGCATATTTTTCCGGTTCCTCGATCATCAGGTGCACGTCACAGGTTTTGGTGGTTGATTTACGGAAGAATTCAATCAGCATCGGCCCGAAACTGATATTGGGCACAAAGCGACCATCCATCACATCCAGGTGAAACCAGTCTGCCTCGCTTTCATTCAGCATCTGACAATCGGCCTGCAGGTTCAGGAAATTGGCGGAAAGGAGGGAGGGTGCGATAAGTGGCATGAGATGAATTTTGAAATGATGTTATTGAAGATGGCTGGTCGAATTGTTTTATTTGGTACGTTGATATCCTTCTCTCGCTTCGTCCATGGTTGGGTCGAAGGTAAGAGCCGTTTGATAATTTTCATGAGCCTGTTCCTTCTCTTTCATTTCCTCGAAACAGCGTCCCATCCAGAAATAGGCATCCGGGTTGGTATTCGAAACCGTGGCGGCAACTTTGAACGACTCCAGTGCCTGTTTGAAATCCTTCCGATCGAAGTACACGATTCCTTTTTCAATATGCGCCTGGTCGAATTTCCAGTTAAGCCGGATACATTCGTCAAAATACTTCAGCGCTTCTTCGTATTGTTTCTTGTTGGAATAATAGATTCCTTTCAACAGGCGGGCGTCCAGGATTTCGCCGGTGCTGTCCCTGGCAATGATGTAATCGCAGATATCCAATACTCTCGGGTTGTTCTGGTTTGAATAAATATTGGCGAGCTCAAGCCCGTTGTAATAAAGCGGCTGAAGGGCGAATGATTTTTCCAACGCCTCAATGGCAGCAGTACTGTCATCCAGTTTGATCAGCAGACGACCTTTCTCAAACCAAAACATGAAATTGGTGGAATCCTGGCGGATCATATCATCATATAATTTCAAGGCCTCTTTTCTTCTTCCGTTTTGCGCATAGAGCTCACTCAGCCGGCGCGCAATCTCGGTATCGGCGGGAAACTTTTTCCTGCATTCAGTCAGCAGGGTGATGGCTTCGTCGGTCTTGTTGGTCAGGATCAGGTTGGAAGCGTATTGCAGCGCCGTCACTTCTTCCTGCGCCATTTCCCAGGCCTTCTTGTAGTCGGCCGTTGCCAGCTCGTGCATCTTGTTCTGGGAAAGCAGGAGTGCCCGCTGTAAAACCAGGTCGGCCCGGTCGGGGAACTTCCTGATGCTGTCTGTGATACTGGCAAACGGGGGCTTCGACAGAATGGTATCCCGCTCATTGCTCCGGCAACCGGCAACTACCAGGGCCAATATCCACCCCAGGAATAATAGATTTTTCATGCTAGTGTACATTCTTTTGTATGCCCCTGTAGGAAAGCCGCAAAACTACTGTTTTTCGGTCGGCCATCTGACAAAATTTTGACAATTTGCAGGAGCAATGCGAATATCTTTGGCCCAAAATTATCAGCTCTTTATGAAGAAACTTTTATTGGTTTTGTTAATTGTCCCCGCCCTGCTGGCAGTGATTGCAGCCTTTCGTAAACCGCTGACTGTAGAAACACCTGTAGCACCGACCGGAGATACTATTCAATACCCCGACGAAAAGCATTTCAAAAATGTGCAGCAGCTCACCTTCGGTGGCGATAATGCCGAGGCTTATTTCAGTTATGATGGTAAATGGCTGATTTTCCAGAAAACCAATCCCAAAGAGGGACTGAACTGCGATCAGATGTTCATCGGCAAAGTGCCGGCCCCGGGTGAAAAATTCACGTATAAAATGGTGAGCACCGGAAAAGGCCGGACCACCTGTGGTTTTTTCACAAAAGACGGCAAGCATATCATTTATGCTTCCACTCACCTCGGTGCAGATACCTGCCCGCCGGTTCCCGATCGCAGGAAATACGGAAATAAATATATATGGCCGCTGTATTCGAGCTATGAGATATTCATGGCCGATCTTAATGGCAAAATCGTAAAGCAGCTCACGCATTCGCCCGGCTACGATGCCGAAGCCACCCTTTCGCCCGATGGTAAAAAAATGCTGTACACCAGTACCAAAGACGGAGATATCGATCTGTACATTATGGACCTGAAATCAGGTAAAGAGAAAAGAGTAACCAGCATGATTGGATACGATGGCGGGGCCTGGTTTAGTCATGATGGCAAAAAAATCATCTGGAGAGCATCACGCCCGAAAACAGCGGAGGAAATAAAAGAATACAAGGAATTGCTGGCTGAAAACCTGGTGGCCCCTACCAATATGGAAGTATGGGTGGCCAATGCCGATGGGTCCAATGCACGCCAGGTTTCCTCTTTTGGACAGGCCAACTGGGCACCGGCCTATATGCCCGACGATAAAAGAATCATATTTGCCAGTAATCACGAATACAAGAGAGGATTTCCTTTCAACTTATATATCATGAATGAGGATGGCAGCGGATTGGTCAAAGTTAGCCGGGATAAGGGTTTTGATGCCTTTCCGATGTTCAGTCCCAACGGTAAGAAAATAGTGTTTTGCAGCAATAGAAACAATGGCGGCACCCGCGATACCAATGTATTCATCGCCGATTGGGTGGAATAGTTGCTTTTTGTGGTTTAACAGCCAGCCATTAGCTTTGATACCGTCTTTTAACACCAACCAATCATCAAACTGTTTCAATCATGGATACCGGTTTACTGCATTTGCATAACATTCTTCGCTGGCTGATTCTATTATTCCTGCTGATAACCCTATTTCAGGCTTTATCAAAAAATCCTGGCATCCGCAAAACAAGCCTTTGGCTGATGATTTGCGCGCATATCACCTTGCTAGTAGGCTTGTACCAGGTGATCGCCGGACGTTTCGGATACATTCACGGGCTACCCGAGGGCGTTGAGCTGATGAAAGATAAATTCTATCGTTTCTTCTGGGTAGAGCACCCCGTTTCGATGGTCCTCGCCATTATCCTGATCACCATTGCCCGCAGAAAGTCAAAGGACCTGAACTATAAGGCAGTTACCATTCTGCTGGTGCTGGCGCTGGTTCTGATACTTGCGGCAGTGCCCTGGCCTTTCCGGGAAATTGTCAACAGGCCCTGGTTCCCCGGGATGAAATAATTAAAAAAGCGACTAATGTTATTAGTCGCTTTTTTGTTTATGGTTTATAGTTTATTGTTTATGGTTAAATGAGCTGAAAACAGTAAATAGCTACTCGCTCATAAACGTAAACCTCAAACCTCAAACAACCAAAACCAGCCCTCGTTGATTGAATAAAGTGAAAGAAGAAAGAGGTGATGTTGCATCGAAAAATGAAGGCTCAAATTCCCTTGGTGCAGCAACTACGGCACGGGTAGGTCGTTGCACGCAATAATGCGCAGCCCCCTTACATGCTGGCGCGGGTATGGCTGGCAGACTGATTTAAAACAGGAAATTTTACAGCCTACCCGTGCCTTAGTTGGCTGAGTAAAGTGAATGACGAAAGAGGTGATGTTGCATCGAATAATAAAGACCCAATTTCCCTTGGTGTGTCAACTACGGCACGGGTAGGTCGTTGCACGCAATAATGCGCAGCCCCCGCTAACCATACCCGCGCCAGCGGACAAACAGCAAACCTCAAACAACCATAAACACTAAACCCAAAAATCATCTCTTCCGGCATCAAGCCCGAATCGTCTTCATTACTTCGATAAACTTCTTCATCTCTTCCATGGTACCGATACTAACCCTGGCCCATTTGTCGGAAGGGTTGTTATTGGAACGGAGGATGATATTTTTCTTAAACATATCCTCGTCGAAATTGCCCTTGTAGTCAGGAATGGGGAAGAAGATGAAATTGGTATGAGAGTCGGCCGGCGAGTATTTTAATTTTCTCAGTTCTTCGATGGTGTATCTTCTGGCTGCCGCATTCTTTTCCCGGCTGGCAGCCTGGTGAGGCGGGTCTTGCAGGCTCGCCAGCGCAGCGGCCATCGATAAATTGCTGATACAATAATTGGTACTGGAGAAATAATTTTTCTCGAGCTGTTGAATGGTATTGGAATGACCGATAATGAAACCAACTCTCAGGCCCGCCATCGCATGAATTTTAGAAAAAGTTCTGATCACGAGAATATTGGGGTTGTTCCCGGTTAGAGAGGCCATGGATTCGCTGTCTGCTCCTTCGAGGAAATCAATGTACGCTTCATCGATCAGCACAGTAGTTTTTTTCGATGCCTCCGAACAGAAACTTTTTAGTGCCGCAGGCTTCAACAAGGTGCTGGTGGGATTGGCAGGGTTGCAGATATATACCAGGCTGGTTTCTTTATTGATGGCAGCCAGTAGCGCGGGAAGGTCGTGCACCCGGTCTGGCGTAAGTGGTACTTCGATCACGGTTGATCCGATCCTTCGGGCAGTGGCCAGAAGGATTCCGAAGGTTATGTTGGGAGCAACGATATTGCCCTTGCTGTAATGTCGGGCTATCAGGTTCAGACCTTCACCCGATCCGGCAGTAACCAAAAGCTGATCAGGCTTCATCCCATAATATCGTGCAATTTCCCTTCTGAAATTCTGAAGGGAGGGAACATTGAACTGGTAACGATTGGTCTGATCCATCATATCCATGATGGCTTGTTTGGCTACAGGAGAAATGCCGTAGGGATTTTCGTTGGATCCCAGGTTAATAAGACCTGTATCGCTACCAGCAGAACGCGGAAGATAATCTTCCCCCGCCAACGATTTCATGGAGAACCCGAGGGCCGCAGCGGCCAGGGAAGTTTGCCGGAGCCAGTTGCGCCGGCTAATAGTAGAATTGCTCATTGTTATTAGCTGTTTGCAGTTTACCAAGGCTGATTCTTCTCTGCTTCGTCGTACAAGCTAAGAATATATTACAACTTGGGAGAAAATTAACTTGTAAGCCGGTGAATCGCCATTGATGATCTTCTAACAGTCGGCACTCATTTTCCGGCACTTGTGGTTAGTTTGTGGTAGTTCGGCCATTTTATCTTCACCTATCCGAAAAATTATCTTTTTCCCAGCTCAATCACTTCACAGTCTTTCATATCCGCACCATCGATCGTAAAGCGGATCAACGTCCTTACTTTATGCCACCCCTGTTTACCGGCGGCACCGGGGTTCATATGTAAACAATTCATCTGTTGATCGTACATGATTTTCAGAATATGCGAATGCCCGGATATAAACAGGAGAGGGCGGTGAAGTTGTAACTGTTTTTTGGTTTCGGGGTTGTATTTGGGAGGAGATCCGCCAATATGCCTGATCATGACTTTCACCTGTTCGCAGGTAAAAACCAGTTGTTCCGGAAATTTCAAACGCAAGCCGGCATCATCGATATTGCCATAAACTCCTTTCAGTGGTTTAAAAGCAGCAAGCCGGTCGGCCAGTTCCATCGAACCAAAATCACCCGCATGCCAGATCTCATCGCAGGATGAAAAATGCTCGAACACTTTTTCGTCGAGATAAGAATGCGTATCGGAGATCAGTCCTATTCTTTTCATATCAGTCGATCAGGTTGTCGCGGGTAAGCTGGTCCAGGATCATGATGGCGCCCGGAGCCTGGTTTTTTTGTTGAAGGTATTCATTCAGCGAAAAATATTTCACCTCGGTAACCTCCGCGCTGGCACGGGGCTCCTGGTTGGTCGATACCAGGAAGCAGTCCTGCTCCATCATTACCTCACTGCTTTCTCCGAAAGCCGGCGCGCTGATATGAGTATAGAAGGCGAGGTGGTCCGGCTGCAGGCTGATAGCCAGTTCTTCAGCAATTTCACGGCATAAAGCCTCCTCGGGGCTTTCCTGCCCGTCGAGTTTTCCGCCCGGAAGATAAAAACACTGTTTGTGTTTGCTGTAGGCCAACAGTAATTTTCGATGATGGATCAATAAGAGCCCCGCAGTACGAAGTATCATTTTACATCTGTGTTACAAACTGCAAAGGTAATCCGATCAGAAATCTCCTTAATTTTGAAAGATGCCTTTCTGCAGGAATTTTCTTTACTGGATCGACAAACGCAGATGGAAATATGTTTTCCTGCTGACCACTCTTGAATTGTCCGGGAGGTATTAACTCTATTCCGGTGCCAATGCCCTTCCGCTTTCTTATTTTTCAACTTAAATGCCGATCGCATGCCACATTATCATTCCCTGGGTAATATTCCCCATAAACGTCATACTCAATTCAGAAAACCCGACGGTAAACTCTATTCGGAACAATTGTTTTCTACCGAAGGGTTCAGCAACGATTATTCCCTGCTGTATCATTGCCATCCGCCCACCCAGATCATCAGAACCGAAGCGCAGGTGAGCGTTGCGCCGATGATTGCCGAAGAAAAAATGCTCAAACACCGCAGCTTCGAAGGTTTTCACATTCCACCCGTCAACGACTACCTGGCCAGCCGTATCCCGGTACTGGTTAATAACGACTGCCACATTGTTCTGGCAGCTCCGCAACAAAGCCTCACCGATTATTTTTTCAAGAATACAGATGCCGATGAAGTGATATTTGTTCATGAAGGTTCGGGGCTGCTCCGGACCATGTATGGCAATATTCCCTTTGGTTATGGCGACTATCTGGTTATTCCCCGCGGAACCATCTACCAGATCAAGTTCGATACGCCGGACAACCGCCTGTTTGTTGTAGAGTCTTTCAGCCCCGTCAGGTACCCCAAACGATACCTGAGCAAATTCGGGCAATTGCTCGAACATGCTCCTTATTGCGAGCGCGACATCCGGGTGCCGAAGGAACTGGAAACCTACGACCAGACAGGCGATTTTCTTATCCGGGCAAAAAAGAAGGGGATGCTCTATAACCTGCACTATGGAACCCATCCTTTCGACGTAGTAGGGTGGGACGGATACTGCTATCCCTATGCTTTCAGTATTCACGATTTCGAACCTATTACCGGCCGGGTACACCAGCCACCCCCGGTGCATCAAACCTTCGAGGCGCACAATTTCGTGATCTGTTCCTTCGTGCCAAGGCTCTACGACTATCACCCCCAGGCCATTCCCGCGCCGTATAACCATTCCAACATCGACAGCGATGAAGTGCTTTATTATGTAGACGGAGACTTCATGAGCCGCAAGAACGTCACCCGCGGAATGATCACCCTGCACCCCGCCGGAATTCCGCATGGTCCCCATCCGGGAGCCGTGGAAAGAAGCCTCGGCGCCAAAGAAACCAAAGAACTGGCAGTAATGGTAGACACCTTCCACCCGCTCATGCTCACGAAACAAGCGCTGGATATTGAAAATCAAAACTATGTTATGAGCTGGGCGGAGTGAATGAGCCAATGAATGGCCAATGACGAATGGCGAATTACGAATGACGAATTAAGGTAAATGCTTATAGTTCGCGATCTTCAATTTCCTTGTAATCTGCTACAAGCCAGCCAAAACCGAAAGAAACAATTTACTTTTTCTATAATTCGCCATTCGTCATTCGCCATTCGTAATGGTATTCATTTCGTCAGTGACTGACCAATCGGCTCATTGGCCCATTGGCTCATTATTTCCTGCTTTCCATTAAATTTTTTTGGCCATCCGGATTTTTTCATCTTACCTTTGTTTTAACCAAATGGTTAATTACAGTGGCGAAACGAAAAAAAGACGAGAGTACCCAGGAACGTATACTGTCAGCCGCCAAAAAGGTGTTTGTGAGCCAGGGGCTGATGGGAGCGAGGATGCAGGACATCGCAGACGAGGCCGGTATCAACAAAGCCCTGCTGCATTATTATTTCAAGAACAAGGAACAGTTGTTCGAAACTATTTTCAAGGAAGCTGCTTCCCGGTTGTTTCCCAAGATCAACCAGGTATTCAGTTCCGACGATCCGTTATTCGAGAAGATAGAGATGTTTGTGGATGAATACATCACCGTAACCCTAGAAAACCCTTATCTGCCCTTGTTTGTATTGAATGAGATCAACAGGGACCCGAAGTTCTTCCTGGAAAAAGTGTGGTTGAGTTCGGACAAACCACGCCCCCAGAAATTCCTGGAACAGATTGCCCGGGAAGTGGCCAATGGTACCATCAGGGATGTGAGCCCGCTTCAGTTGCTCATGAACCTGATCTCCCTGACCATTTTTCCCTTCGTGGCCAAACCCATGTTCCAGATCAACCTGGGACTGGATGAATTCCAGTTCCGGCATATCATGGAACAGCGCAGAAAGGAAATACCCAGAGTCATTATTGAATCTATAAGGAAATAAATTTTTTTATGCGAGAATTAACTAAATGGTTAAATCAGAAAAGAACACTGCTGGCGGCTTTTTGCCTGCTGTGTGCGGCTGGCCATCTTCCGGCACAGACCACCCAACCACTCACTTTGGAGGAAGCTTACCAGCTTTCCCGCTCCAATTACCCGGCCATCCGGCAACTGGACCTGGTGGCTAAAACAAGCGGCATCAATATCGACAATCTCCGTAAGGGCTACCTGCCGCAGATCAGCTTCCTGGCACAGGCAAGCTATCAGTCTGCTGTAACCGAAATAAAGGTGCCCGTTCCGGGTTTCAGCGTAGATCCGCTGAGCAAAGACCAGTATAAGATAGTGGCTGATATCAACCAGGTGATTTATGACGGGGGCGTAATACGCGAACAGAAAAACCAGCAGGAGCTCAACGCAAAAGTGGAACAGCAGAAGATCGAGGTGGACCTTTTCAAAATCAGGGAGCGGATCAACCAGCTGTTTCTGGGAACCCTTTACCTGGATGAGCAACTGAAGCAGGTAGGGCTGGTCAGGGAAGATCTTCAGAACGGCATCCGCAAAGTGGAAGCCCAGGTGGCTAACGGGGTGGCGTTCCGTTCCAATCTCGACCTGTTGCAGGCCGAATTGCTCAAAACAGACCAAAGAGCCATCGAGATCCGTTCGACGAGAACGGGATTCATGCAGGCCCTGGGATTGTTCATTCATCAATCCCTGCCCGCCGACCAACTCTTAAGTATGCCGGAAAGCATTTCCCTGAGCGCGGATAATAATATTGTAAGACCGGAATTGCAACTGCTCAACGCGCAGGACCAGCTTCTCGGAAGCCAGGTAAAACTGATTCAGTCGAAGAATATACCCAGGGCCAGTTTGTTTGCACAGGGAGGCTATGCCAAACCGGGTCTTAATTTCCTGAAAAACCAATTTGATTTTTATTATATCGGGGGGATCAGGTTAAGCTGGAATATCGGCGGACTCTACACCAGCAAAAGGGACAGGCAACTCGTCGACATCAATCGCCAGATCGTGGGTATCCAGAAAGAAACCTTCCTGTTGAATACCAACGCGGCTCTCGTGCAGCAGCAGGCGGAAATCGACAAACTCCAGCAACTGATACAATCAGACGCAGCCATCATACAGCTTCGAGCCAGGGTGAAGGATGCTGCCAAGGCGCAACTGGAAAACGGCGTAATTACCGCCAACGACTATCTGCGTGAGGTGAATGCCGAAGACCAGGCCCGCCAGTCGCAAATCGCGCATCAGATTCAATTCTTGCAGGCAAAAATCAATTACAAATACATTTTGGGCAATCAATAAAAAGAACAACATGAAAAATTATGTAATTCCTGTATGCCTTATGGCAGCAATTGCAGGATGTGGTCAAAGCAACAACCTAGCAGACGCCACGGGCACCTTCGAAGCAGATGAAGTCATTGTTTCATCGGAAATACCCGGTAAAATCCTGGCATTTCAGATTACCGAAGGAATGCAGATCCCTAAAGACAGCGTGATCGGACTGGTTGACGCGCAGGGCCTCTCCCTCCAGAAAGAACAGGTGGAAGCCAGCATCCAGGCACTGAACGAAAAAACAATGGATGTATCGCCCCAGGTACGCTTGCTGGAAGACCAGCTGGAAGTACAGCAGTCACGTATGTCTACGCTGGAAAGAGAGAGAAAGCGTTTCGAAAACCTCGTGAAAGCCGATGCGGCAACCCAAAAGCAGGTTGATGATATCGTGGCGCAGATGGACGCTCTTCAGAAAGAAATGATCGTTACCCGCCAGCAGATCGCGGTTCAGAAGAGTACGATTTCCACGCAGAACCGTTCGGTGCTGAGCGAAAGCGCACCCCTGCAGAAAAGGATCGCGCAACTGGATGACCAGCTCAACAGATCCAGGATCGTGAACCCCATTTCCGGTACGGTACTGGCGAAGTACGCAGAGGCCGGTGAGGTAACCAGCGCGGGTAAGGCATTGTACAAGATCGCCGACCTGTCTGACATTTACCTGCGTGCCTATATAACCGGGGTACAACTGCCCCAGGTAAAACTCAATCAAACAGTAAAAGTGCTGATCGACAGCGGAGCCAAAAAGTACCGTGAGTACAGCGGCACTATTACCTGGATATCGGACAAGGCGGAGTTTACTCCCAAAACCATCCAGACAAAGGAAGAAAGAGCGAATCTCGTTTATGCCATCAAGATCAAAGTAAAAAATGACGGACTGCTGAAGATAGGAATGTATGGAGAGGTGGTATTGAAGTAGGCAGTTCTGTTTTCATAATAGAGTTTTTCAACAGCAATATGTTAGGCATGACAAGTGTAAAAATCGAGAACCTGGTAAAAAAATTCGGTTCCGGCAAACAGGAAGTGCAGGCACTCAAAGGCATTAGCCTGGAAGTGAAGCAGGGCGAGCTGTTTGGGATCATCGGTCCTGATGGTGCCGGTAAAACAACCCTGTTCCGCATCCTTACCACGCTGCTGCTTGCCGACGGAGGCAAGGCCACCGTAGACGGACTGGATGTGGTGGAGAAGTATAGAGAAATCCGGCAGTCTGTCGGTTATATGCCCGGACGCTTCTCACTGTACCAGGATCTGAGCGTGGAAGAAAATCTTGAATTTTTCGCCACTATTTTCAAAACCACGATAGAAGAGAATTACGAACTGATCAGGGATATCTATGGCCAGATCGAACCCTTCAAAAAGAGGAAGGCCGGTAAGTTATCGGGAGGAATGAAACAGAAACTGGCCCTGAGCTGTGCGCTCATTCACCGGCCCACTGTATTGTTTCTCGACGAACCCACCACCGGGGTCGACGCAGTTTCGAGGAAAGAATTCTGGGCGATGCTGAAAGATCTCCGCAAGAAAGGAATCACCATACTCGTATCGACGCCCTATATGGATGAGGCAGCCATGTGCGACCGGGTAGCCCTGATGCAAAACGGCCAGATACTTAAAATAGATACTCCGGAACAGATTGTTGACAATTTTGGAAAAATCCTGTTAGGCGTTCGGTCGGCCCACATGCTTTCCCTGCTCAACGCTACCCGTGAACTTCCGTATGTGGAGAGGGTATATCCTTCCGGCATTTATCACAACGTGGTGATGCGGGCGGAAGGAAGCGAATACCAGCTTTGGAAAGATTTGTCTGAAAAAAATAGTAACGGCCTCGAAGTGATTGCCATCAAGCCAACCATTGAAGATTGTTTCATGGATTTAATGCAATGATATGACCAGCGAAAAAATTATAACCGCCGAAAAGCTTTGTAAACGATTCGGTGATTTCACCGCGGTAGACCACATCAGCTTTGATGTGCATAAGGGAGAAATATTCGGATTCCTCGGGGCCAATGGCGCCGGAAAAACAACCGCGATGCGGATGCTGTGCGGCTTGTCGATGCCTACTTCGGGATCGGCCACTGTAGCCGGCTATGATGTATACCGGGAAAATGAAAAGATCAAGGCCAGCATCGGCTATATGAGCCAGAAATTCTCCCTGTATGACGACCTCACCGTGAAAGAAAACATGCGTTTTTACGGAGGCATTTATGGAATGACCGATCAGCAGATTAAAGACAAGACACAATTCATTCTCGAACACCTGAATCTTACACCCGAAGCCAATAAACTGGTGGGTTCACTTCCGTTGGGATGGAAGCAGAAACTGGCTTTTTCTGTGGCGATTTTTCACGATCCGAAAATCGTTTTCCTCGATGAGCCCACCGGCGGGGTAGACCCTGTTACCAGGAGAGAGTTCTGGGCCATGATCTACCAGGCTGCCGAACAGGGCATCACCATATTTGTAACCACTCACTACATGGATGAAGCAGAGTACTGTAATCGAGTCAGCATTATGGTGGACGGTAAGATCGAAGCGCTGGACAGTCCGGTTAACCTTCGCACCACTTACCAGACCGACTCCATGGATGAAGTGTTCTTGAAACTGGCCCGGAAGGCCACCCGCAGCGCCGACTGATCACGGATCAGGCGCCAACGACAAATTTTAAAATGATTGAATAGTTATGAAGCAGTTCCTGGTATTTGTAAAAAAAGAATTCTTCCACATCTGGCGCGACAGGCGAACCCTGTTCATCCTGCTCGGGATGCCCGTGGTACAGATCATTATCTTCGGATTTGCCCTCACCAATGAGGTCAAGAATGCCAGGATAGCCGTGTTGGACATGTCCAGGGACGCCGCCTCCTCCTCGCTGCTGGCGCAAATTTCTGCCAGTCGCTACTTCGATATCTCCAGCAATATTTACAGTTACGATCAGATTGAAAAGGAGTTCAGGGCCGGACACATCAAAATGGCCATCGTGGTGCCGGCTCATTTCAACGACGATCTGAAACATGTCAACACCGCGCAGGTGCAGCTGATCAGCGACGCTTCCGATCCCAATGTCGCCAGTACGCTTACCAATTATGCCACGTCCATCATTATGGATTACCAGGACAGGATCCGTCAGCAGCAAAAGCTTCCCTATACCATACATACCGAGATGCGCATGTTGTATAATCCGCAGCTCAAAGGCGCTTTCAATTTTGTACCCGGTGTTATGGCGATGGTATTGCTGCTGGTTTGTACCATGATGACCGCCATAACGATCGTAAAGGAAAAGGAACTCGGTACGATGGAGATATTGCTGGTGTCGCCCATGCGGCCCATGATGATTGTAATCGCCAAAGCGATTCCTTACCTGGTATTGTCGATCGTCAATATTGCCAGCATCCTGCTGTTAAGTGTGTATGTGCTCGAAGTGCCTATCAACGGGAGCCTGGTATTGCTGATCGGGGAGAGTATCCTGTTTACACTGGTATCACTGGCCCTGGGCCTGCTGATTTCAGCCGCTGCCGGCTCCCAGCAAACAGCCATGTTTATTTCACTGGTGGCGCTGTTTCTCCCTACCGTGATGCTGAGCGGATTCATGTTTCCGGTGGAGAACATGCCCGCACCGCTCCGGATTGTTTCCAATATCGTACCCGCGAAATGGTATTATACCATCGTGAAATCTGTCATGATCAAGGGGCTTAGCATTGACGCCATCTGGAAGGAAACCCTTATTCTGTTTGGCATGATGGTATTCTTTGTAACGGTGGCGATCAAAAAATTTAAAATCAGGTTGGCATGAGAACGTTGAAATTTTTATTGCAGAAGGAGTTTCGCCAGATATTCAGGGATCCGGGTATTCTGCGGATCATTTTCCTGATGCCGGTTGTGCAATTGCTCGTGTTGCCCTGGGCAGCCGATTACGAAATAAAAAATATCAAGCTGGCAGTGGTAGACCAGGACCATTCTGAATACGGTCGACAGTTGCTGAACAAGATTACTGCCTCCGGATATTTTCAGCTTACTGACTATTCCGGTTCTTTTCAGCAGTCGCTGCAGCAGGTGGAAACGGACAAGGCCGACCTGGTGTTGCAGATACCTGCTTCATTCGAGAAAGACCTGGTGAAAGAAAGCGAGGTTACATTATTCATGGCCGTCAATGCCATCAATGGCACCAAGGCCAACCTCGGGGCCGCTTATTTGCGTACCATCATCCAGGATTACAACGCAAGGGTCAGAACCGAATGGCTGCAGTTGCCCCGGTTCAGTTCCGAAACCAGGATCGAAGTAACTTCTTCCAACTGGTTCAACCCGCTGATGAACTACAAGTTTTTTATGGTGCCGGGTATCCTTGTGATCCTGTTGACGATGGTAGGGGCCAACCTGACAGCCATCAATATCGTGAAGGAAAAGGAGATCGGTACCATTGAACAGCTCAATGTGACCCCCATCCGTAAACACATCTTCATACTCGGAAAGCTGATTCCTTTCTGGCTGATCGGGCTGGTGGTACTTACGCTCGGGATGCTGATTGCCCGGTTTGCCTACGGCATCGTGCCGGCCGGTCAGCTGCTTACTATTTATGTTTTTGCCGCATTGTTCCTGCTGGCTGTACTCGGGCTTGGGTTGCTGATCTCCACCTTTGCCGTGAACCAGCAGCAGGCCATGCTCATTTCGTTTTTTGTAATGATGATTTTCGTGTTGCTGGGTGGGTTGTACACTTCAATTGACAGCATGCCCGAATGGGCGCAGGTGCTCACCTGGTTCAACCCCGTATCGTATTTTATTGAGGTGATGAGGATGGTGGTATTGAAGGGCAGTGGACTGGCCGACATAAAAACGCATCTCCTGGCCATGGGTGCTTTTGCCGTGGTGCTGAACGGCTGGGCCGTACTGAATTACCGTAAAAGATCCTGATGGTGGCGGTACCCGGATGGCCGGCCGATGATTGTGAGACAGGCAGGTAGGAATAGAAATTTATTTGCCAGCCACCGGGTAATTTTTTAAATTGATTGATCTAAATCGATTTGCCGTATGATCAAATTTTCCAGCATCAAGCCAGGTGATATCGTACTAGCCGAATTCGACGGCCAGCAAACTCAGGGAATTGTAAAGGACATCAACCGGGAAGACAAAGAGGTATGTGTGGAAACCGAAGTGCAGGAGTTCTGGTTTTCTCCCGATCATTTGTATCCCGTGCCCCTCGACGAAAGCCAATTAACCAGACTTGGCTTCCACGAGCACGCCAATCCCGACGGTTCGGTAAAGTATTCAAAAGACTCCTTCAGGCTGGTTTTGCCCAAAAAAGGCGATTTTTCGCAAATAGAAATGTGGTGGAGAGAGGATCGCCGGCATGTGCACCAACCCTTCTATGTGCATGATTTACAGAACCATTACTACGATATGACCAAGGTCGAACTGAATGAGTGATCCCGGTTTGAGCCCATTTTGTCAGCTTCCGACTGCCTGTCAGCCATTTTTCCACAGAAACCAGAAAAATATCCCCATTTTTTTCATATTTCTGGCTGATAATCCTATCTTTGCGCTCCTTTAAAATCTATGGGTAAACAACCGCTTATTAAACAAGATGGTACGATTGTCGAGGCTTTATCGAACGCAATGTTCAAAGTCAAGCTTGAAAATGGTCACGAAATATTGGCCACCATCTCCGGAAAGATGCGGATGAATTATATCAGGATTTTGCCTGGTGATAAAGTAGGAGTGGAGATGAGTCCATACGATTTAACAAGGGGACGAATCATATTCAGATACAAATAATAACAGGAAGCTTTCGCCTAATCGGCCGGCTTTTGAAAAACAGAATACAATGAAAGTAAGAGCATCCATCAAGAAACGCAGCGCTGATTGCAAGATCGTTCGCCGTAAAGGCAAGCTGTATGTGATCAACAAGAAGAATCCCCGATTCAAGCAGCGTCAGGGATAATCATTCCGTTTCGGCTATTCCATGGAGGTAGCCCGGAGGAATAAAAAACGAAATCGATAAAAAACAAATAAGTATTATGGCTCGTATTGCCGGTGTAGATTTACCTAAAAACAAAAGAGGAGAGATTGGCCTTACCTATATTTTTGGTATTGGTCCTTCCACTGCTAAATACATCCTGGAAAAAGCAGGAATTGATGTAAACAAGAAAGTTCATCAGTGGAACGACGATGAGTTGAACGCTATCCGTAACATCATCACCAATGAACTGAAGGTGGAAGGTCAGCTTCGCTCTGAAGTGCAGATGAATATCAAGCGACTGCTCGATATTGCCTGCTATCGTGGTCTCCGCCATCGTAAAGGCCTGCCTGTTCGTGGTCAGCGTACTAAAACAAACAGCCGCACACGGAAAGGTAAGCGTAAAACAGTGGCAGGTAAGAAGAAGGCAGCCAAGAAGTAATATTTTGACGGTTAGCTTTTGGCTGCCAGGGCTTGCCCTTGCCGGCTAAAAGCTAATGGTCTTTAATATAATGCACCATTTTTTACCGGATCAATTGCGGATACCAGGTGCAGGTGGAGGGTTGATTCGGGGTCCTGAAAGGGATTTATTTTTTAAACAAACGACTACCTCGGTTTTTTTATGGCAAAAGCACAACAGGCTACCAGCGCGAAAGCTGCAGCAAAAAAAAGAGTGGTGAAAGTGGACTCCTACGGAGATGCGCACATTTCAGCCAGCTTTAACAACATCATCATCAGCATTACCAACAAGAACGGCCAGGTTATTTCCTGGAGCTCTGCGGGAAAAATGGGATTTAAAGGTTCCAAGAAAAACACCCCGTATGCCGCTCAGATGGCATCCGGCGACGCTTCCAAAGTGGCGTTCGATGCAGGTGTTAAGCGTGTGGATGTATATGTAAAAGGACCCGGTGCCGGACGCGAAAGCTCAATACGCGCCATCGCCCAGTCTGGTATTGAAGTAGCGATGATCAAAGACGTTACTCCTTTACCGCACAACGGCTGCCGTCCTCCCAAGAAAAGAAGAGTATAACAACCGGCTACCCGGTATTTTATATTGCTATAGTTGCTTTGACAGGATCAAGGCGATTCATTTTAACAAAAGGTGACTGATTAATTTTTTACGATTTTTTACTGATCAGCTCACCGGTCTTAAAAAAATCGAAATGAAACTAAAATTATGGCACGTTACACTGGTCCAAAGACCCGTATTTCAAGAACATTCGGTGAACCCATCCTGGGTAATGGTAAGTATCTTACCAAAAACAGCTTTCCTCCCGGCCAGCACGGCCCTTCCAAGAAGCGTAAGGCTCCGGGCGAATATGCTATCCAGCTGAAAGAAAAGCAGAAAGCGAAGTACACTTATGGTGTGCTCGAGCGCCAGTTCCGCAAAACTTTCGAAGAAGCTACCCGTATCAAAGGGGTTACAGGTGAAAACCTGATCAAATTGCTCGAGGCCCGTCTCGACAACACCGTTTACCGTTTAGGAATCGCTCCATCCCGTCCTGCTGCCCGTCAGCTCGTTTCACACAAACACATTACAGTGAATGGTGATATTGTAAACATCCCTTCCTTCCAGCTGAAGCCGGGCGATGTGATCAGTATCAAGGATAAGGATAAGACCAACACGGCCATCACCAGCCAGTTCCGTGGCAAAAACCAGAAGATAAACTGGTTAGACTGGAACGAAGGCGAGATGAAAGGTTCTTTCGTGGCTTACCCCGAAAGAGAAAGTGTTCCTGAGAATATCAGAGAGCAACTGATCGTGGAATTGTACAGCAAATAATGCTGACGATCATCCCGGGCGTTTTCTATTCGTAAATTAAAATCTGAAATACAACATGGCAATCTTAAATTTTCAGAAACCAGATAAAATCATACTGCAAAAAGCAACGGATTTCGAAGCTCAGTTTGAGTTTCGTCCGCTCGAGCCAGGTTATGGAGTAACTATTGGTAATGCTTTGCGCAGGGTTTTGCTTAACTCCCTGGAGGGTTATGCAATCGTGGGTATTCGCATCGAAGGAGTGGATCATGAGTTCGCCACGATCAAAGGAATTACCGAAGATGTACTGGAAATCATCCTTAACCTGAAGCAGGTTCGTTTCAAAAAGAAAGTGGACCACGAGGTTAGCCAGGAGAAAATTTCCCTCAGTATCAAAAATAAGCAGGAGTTCACTGCGGCGATGATCGGTGAAGCTACACAAAGCTTCGAGATCATGAACCCCGAACTGCTGATCTGCACACTCGATACTTCGGCTAAACTGGATATTGAACTGTCTGTATCCAAAGGCCGCGGGTATGTATCTGCTGAAGACAACAAAGTGAAAGATGCTCCGCTGGGTTATATCCCCACCGATTCCATCTTCACCCCGATCAAGAATGTAAAGTACGCTATCGAAAACACCCGTGTTGAACAGCGTACCGACTTCGAAAAACTGATCATGGAAGTGTCTACCGACGGCACCATCCACCCGGAAGAAGCGGTAAAACAGGCGAGCCGTATCCTGATACAGCACCTGATGATCATCACCGACGAAAACATCACTTTCGACAACAAGGAAGACAAGAAAGAAGATGTGGTGGATGAGCAAATGCTGCAACTGCGCAAAGTGCTCAAAACCCCGCTGGAAGATCTCGATCTGTCTGTACGCGCTTTCAACTGTCTGAAAGCCGCCAAGATCAACAGCTTGAGCGAACTGGTACAGTACGAACAGGAAGACCTGATGAAATTCCGCAACTTCGGTCAGAAGTCTCTGGCTGAAATCGAGCAGGTGCTGGCTGAAAGAGGCCTCCACTTCGGAATGGACCTGGGCAAACTGGGCCTGGATAAAGATGATATCTGATAACAACAATAGCTGGCTGACTTAACCGTCATCCAGCTTTTTTTTAAAATGTAGGTTAGAATTCCTGACACGGTCTAACCGAATAAAATCAACAGTCATGCGTCACGGAGACAAAATCAAAAACCTTAGCAGAACGGCTTCACACCGTAAAGCCCTGCTGAGCAATCTCGCCAGCGAACTGATCGCTCACAAGCGTATCGTAACCACCCTCGCCAAAGCAAAAGCGCTGCGGGTGTACATCGAACCCCTGATCACCAAGGCAAAAGAGAACACCACGCACCAGCGCCGGGTTGTTTTCAGCTACCTGCAAGACAAGGAAGCTGTTCAGGAACTGTTCGGAACGATCGCCGAAAAAGTGGCCGGACGCCCCGGTGGTTATACCCGCATCCTTAAACTCGGAGCCCGTATCGGTGACAACGCCGAAACAGCCCTGATTGAACTGGTAGACTTCAACGAAGTGTACGGTAAGGGTAAAGGAGAAGCTAAAGAAGGAGCCAAGAAAACCCGTCGTAGCAGAACTTCCACAAAGAAGACCGCTGCCAAGACCGACGAAACACCGGCTGCAGACGAAGCCAAAGCCGCCGAGTAATCGTGAATGTCAATCATTTGAATACAGCCCCGCACCTAGCGGGGCTTTTTTTAAGCCCGGCCTAATTTTGTGGGCAATTAGTATTTGAATTCTGGCTTTCAATAACTTATTTTGCACAGATTTTTCATTCTTACATATGCAAACACAACCCGCTCAGCCACCTGCTATCCTCCTGCTCGCCGATGGAACCGTACATTACGGAAAAGCCTTCGGGAAAATTGGAACCACCACTGGTGAAATATGCTTCAATACCGGCATGACCGGTTACCAGGAGGTTTTTACCGACCCGAGCTATTTTGGACAGATCATCATCATGAACAGTGTGCACATCGGAAACTATGGCGTAAAAGATGATGAGGTGGAATCAGAATCTGTGAAAATTCGCGGACTGATCGCCAGAAACCTGGAAGAACAATTCTCCCGCCGCATCGCCAGCGCTTCCCTGGAAACCTACCTGGTGATGAACAACATCGTTTGTATCGAAGGAGTAGATACCCGCGCTCTGGTAACCCATGTCAGGGAACACGGAGCAATGAATTGCATCATCTCCTCCGAGATACTGGATGTGGAAGAACTCAAAAATGAACTGGCAAAAGTGCCTAACATGGACGGCCTCGAACTGGCCAGCCAGGTTACGACACCCAAACCATATACACTGGGCGATGAAAAATCTCCCATACGCATCGCCGTTATGGACTTCGGCACCAAGCAGCACATCCTGCAATGCATGGTCGACCGCGGTGCTTTCGTAAAAGTTTTCCCGGCCAAAACGAAGATCGATGAACTGAAAAAGTTCAATCCTGCGGGATATTTCATTTCAAACGGCCCCGGCGATCCTTCTTCCATGGATTATGCCATCTCAACAGTAAAAGACATTGTGAAGGAATCCAAACCCACCTTCGGAATATGCCTGGGTCACCAGTTGCTGGCACTGGCCAGCGGCGTGGATACTTTCAAGCTCCACCATGGACACCGCGGCCTGAACCACCCGGTTAAGAACCTGATCACCGGTCTGTGTGAAGTAACTACGCAGAACCACGGATTCGGTGTAAACCCGGCTACCCTGAAAAATGCTCCCAACGTGGAAGTGACACACGTGAACCTGAACGACGATTCCATCGAAGGCATCCGCCTGAAAGATAAACCCGCGTTCTCGGTGCAATATCACCCCGAAAGCACGCCGGGCCCGCACGACAGCCGCTATCTCTTCGATCAGTTCATAGAGATGATTAAAAAGGAATTGAATTAATAAGGTTTGCGGTTTACTGTTTACGGTTTACTGTTTGCGGGATTCGGCAGCAGGCTGTGATGGCTTTTTTCACCTGAATTCATTTGGGTAACTTCATGTTGTTTGGCAAAATGGATTGCTGAACCAGGTTTAACATGAATAGCGCGACCGAAAATAATCATCCACTCCGCTCTCGCACCCGCTCGCGTTCCGAACAGGGTTTTCCATTTCCATTTCTCTTTCCCTTTCCCTTTCTCTTTCTCTTTCTATTTCTCTTTCTATTTCTTTCTTCTTTCCTCTTTCCTGCTGCCGCTCAGTCCGGCGTTGTCTCCTGGAAAGAAGCGGATCGTTATTTATCTTCTTACCACCCACCGGTGAGGAATGCGGCCGAATTGAGGGCGCTGGGCAATCAGATCCGCCGCGACTGGGCCGACAGTTTCACCCGGCTGCAGATTGCCTATGCATGGGTTACCAGAAACATTGTATATGACTGTGAAGGAGTGAAACGCAGGCAAACCCGATGGGCACTCGACAGCGTATTAAGAAACAGGCGGGCGGTCTGCGCAGGATATGTAAATGTATTCCGGAATCTTTGTGAAGCTGCTGGTTTGCCCTGTATCGACATCCAGGGCTATGGCAGATCGGGAATGGAAGATCTGGTGATCCGCCGCGACAGCACTGGTATCAACCACACCTGGAACGCCGTAAAGCTGGGAGAGGAATGGAAGTTGGTTGATGTAACCTGGGCCAGCGGCTATACGCTCGACGATTGCTCAACCTTCGTTCAAAAAAGAAACGACTGGTATTTCTGTTCCGACCCCGCTAAATTCATCTGGGATCACTATCCGTCCGACAGCTCCTGGCAACTGCTGAAACAGCCTGTAAGCTGGCAATCCTTTCAGCAACTTCCACTGATATATCCCGGCGTAGTAGAAAACAACCTTGAAGATTTTTATCCCAAAACGGTAACCCTCCGCAAACAAAAAGGTGACACCATTCAATTCTATTTCAAAACCAGCAAAACCTACAATCGGATCATCATCAGCAGCCGGAAAGAATCCGGCATCTATCGGATGGACTGGCTCAGCAGAGTCAGCGATGGATATGCCTTTCAATACGTTGTTCCCCGGTCGGGTCAATACGATCTGCAGGTAGATATTCTGTACATCAACAATCCGTCCCCGCTGCAATCCTATTCCGTGAAGACCTATACCGACCTCGTATACTGGATCGATTCCGGCCGGTAAAGGCAGCCGGGTGGCTGTTTACGGATTTTTGCCGGAATGATTACATTCGTTGTTCAATTGAAAACTCCCCAATCATGAACATTGCGATCATCAACGGCCCCAACCTGAACCTCCTGGGCAAAAGAGAAGTGGATATTTACGGCAACCTGCCTTTCGAAGAATTTTTCAGGAAACTGGAGAAGAAACATCCTCATATACATTTCAGCTATTTCCAAAGCAATGTGGAAGGGGAGCTGATCAACGAATTGCAAAGGGTAGGATTCAGTGTTGATGGGATCATCTTCAACCCGGGCGGCTATACCCACACATCGGTAGCCATCGGAGATGCCATTGCTGCGATTACCAGCCCCGTGGTGGAAGTACATATCAGCAATATACACGCCAGGGAAGAATTCCGAAAGCTCTCGCATGTTTCAGCCAAAGCCAAAGGAACGATAGCCGGACTGGGTATGAAAGGATACGAGTTGGCGGTAAGGTTCTTCTTGGAAGAATGAGCCAATTAGTCAATTGGTCAATGAGCCAATACAATTACGAATGACGAATGGCGAATGACGAATGAGGAATAATTTGTCAAGGTGATAATTAGTCAATGAACCAATACAATTACGAATTACGAATGACGAATGGCGAATGAGGAATAATTTGTTAAGGTGATAATTAGTCAATGAACCAATACAATTACGAATTACGAATTACGAATGAGGAATAATTTGTCAAGGTGATAATTAGTCAATGAACCAATACAATTACGAATTACGAATGACGAATGGCGAATGAGGAATTATTCGTCAAGGTGATAATTAGTCAATGAGCCAACACAATTACGAATGACGGATGGCGAATGACGAATGGGAAACAATTCGTCAATGTGATAATTTGTAATTACAATGGCACATTTACTAATTTACTAATTGGCTCATTTGCTCATTTCTCTTTCTTCACAACAGCACTCTCATCAGCAACCCAAACCCATTGTCTTGTTTCGTGTCCGTTTTTCGGATGATATGGACGCCGGCTTTGGTCCATACTTTAAAGACCTCTCCTTTTTTATGACTGCGAAGGGCTCTTTCTATTTCGGGGATCATGGCCCCCTGTGCGATCCATCCGAGATCGCCCTTTAAAGGCGCTTCGCCTCCCATACTCCAGACGGAAGCCATGTCTTCAAAACTTGCCGACCCGTTTTTGATCCTGGTTAAAATATCATTGGCCAGTGAATCCGCCTTACGCCGGGTAAATACTGCTGTGTCGATAAATATTTGCCCGACGCGGTTAAAAGTGTTGGGAAGCTTAGCCAGTACCTGCACCAGTATTTTCCCTTTGTCATAGGGGCCATATACTTTTCCCACCTTACCGGTATAGGCCAGGCTGTCGGGCAGTCCTGCAAAATTGCTGGTACGCATAATGGGAACAGTATCGAGAACAAACCTCTTCTTCAATACATCTTTCACATACAAGGGCGGGTTGGGCGATTTTTCCAGTTCCTGTTTGATCTGGGTGATGGTTTTGTTCTGGCCGAAGATCAGTGCAGGCAGCAGCAATAACATCATCAGCCAAAGCCCTTTTATCATTCTTGAATAATAGTTCATGATGCTCTATCCCTTTTTCTTCGGTTTTTTGGTGGGAGCCAGGGGTGGACAAGCCACCTCTATACCCTCCCTGTTATAAAGATCTTTGTAGGGGGTACCGCCTGCTACTGCCAGGGTCTTATCGACTTCCGATTGCTTTTTTCTGCGGAATTCAGGGTCTTTGATCAATACCTGCACACTGTCGAGTTTGGAAATGTATAAACTTCTTCCATGTGTACCCAGCACAATTTCATTTTCCCTGTTTTGAATGGCAATATCATGTACCGGAACAGATTTAGGCAAGCCGGCATTCCAGGACATGAAATTGCTGCCGGCATCGATACTCACATACAAACCGCCGTCGCTTCCCACGTAAAGAATGCTGTCATATTTATTGTCTTCCCTGATCACATTCAAGGGTTCGAAGGGGAGGTCTTTTCCAATGGCTTTCCAGGTATCGCCATAGTCTTCGCTTACAAACAGGTAGGGGAGGAAGTGATCGTTGCGATAGCCATTCAGCGTAACGTACACGCGCCCTTCCTTGTATTGGGATGCCGTCAGCTGGCTCACCCATAAACCCTGCGGAAGGTTCTGCCCGACTTTCTTCCAGGTATAGCCGCCATCTGTGGTGAGGTGAATGTTTCCATCGTCGGATCCGACATAGATCAATCCGAAACGAAGCGGCGATTCTGAAATAGTAGTAAGTGTTCCAAAGGGAACATCGCCTTCTTTTTTCCCGCTGGTCAGGTCTTCACTCATTGTTCTAAGGCTGTCTCCCTTCAGCAAAGACCGGTGGAAGCGGTTGGAACCATAATAGAACACGTCCTGATTATGCCTGCTGATCAATATCGGAGTTTCCCAGTTAAACCGGAGTGGAAACTCTCCCAGGTCGTGGGTGGGACGTATGAATCGGCGATCGCCTCCGGTTACGCGATTCACGCGGAAGTAACTTCCGAATTGTGAGCCCCCATACACGGTGGTATTATCGCGGGTATCTACCTGCACCTGCATGCCATCGCCACCACCCAATGCCTTGAACGGATAGTTGCCGTCATCCATCCAGCCAATATCTTCCTTGTTGTTGGAGGGCCCTACCCATACGCCATTATCCTGCAAACCGCCATAAACATTATAGGGTTTGGCATCGTCGGTGGTTACCGAATAGAACTGACCAACCGGGGGGGTGTTGCATTTGAACCAATGTTCGCCATTGTCGTATGTAATATTGGCTCCACCATCATTGCCGTCGATGATGTGAGAATCTCTCTTGGGGTTGATCCAGATGGCGTGGTGATCGGAATGCATATTGGCCTTATCCATTCCTTTGAATGTCTTTCCACCGTCTGTGGACAGTTGCAAAGGCACCCCGAAAATGATCACCTTGTTTTCATTGTAAGGCGAAACATAGATTTTTCCAAAATAATAACCGTAAGTAGAATAGATGCCAATTTCCTTTTCATGGGTCTTTTTCCAGGTTAATCCGGCGTCTTCGCTTCTGTACACCTGGCAACCATAGATGCCGCTGTTAACGAACCCGTCGTTGACGTTGAGATAGTCGTAGAGGGCCGAGGGTTTTACCTGATCGGAAGCCACCAGTGCTTTTACCGAAGCGGCCGTGTATTTGGCAGGCACGCGGTTACGACGCAGGAATTGCTCGAGCTTTTTATCGTTGAGGCTGGCAAAACTTTCTTTGCTGAGTGTTTTAAAATCGGCTAGTTTGTATAAGGTGTCGGCAGCTTTTGAACTGGTATCGGGCTTGAGAGTCTGGTTGTCTACAACCGCATAAATGATTTTCGGGTTTTTCGGGTAGACGGCCAGGCCGATTCTTCCGGTTCCCTGTCCCGTAGGAAATCCTGCGCCTTCCTTACTGCTCAGCTGCCAGGTATTTCCCCCATCTGTACTTTTATAGATGCCGCTTGTTTTTCCGCTCTCTTCGAAGTTCCACGCACTACGCGTGCGATACCACATGGCAGCATACACTTCATTGGGGTTATCGGGGTTGATGTCCATATCAATTGCACCTGTATTTTCATCGACATACAGGGTATTCTTCCAGGTTTTTCCGCCGTCAGTCGTCTTGTAAACACCACGATCTTTGCTGGGAGAATAAAGATGACCCAATACAGCCACCCAGGCGGTGTTATTGTCTGTAGGGTGTAATTGAATTTTTCCGATGTGCTGGGATTCGGGCAAGCCCAGGTATTCCCAGTTTTTTCCGTTGTTGGTGCTTTTGTAAATGCCAATACCCGCGTAAGAGGAACGGCTGCTGTTTACTTCCCCCGTTCCCAGCCATATCGTATGGGTTTTCCAGTTTACGGCAATGTCACCGATGGTCATGATATCCTCAGAGTCAAAAACAGGAGTAAAGCTCTGTCCGTTGTTGACCGTATGCCAGAGCCCGCCGCTGGCATAGGCGATGTAGAATTCGGTGGGGTCGTCGGGGTTGACGTCGAGATCTACCACACGGCCGCTCATGACAGAAGGGCCAATATTGCGAAACGAAACCGTACGAAGCATCGACTTAATATCCATGAGTTTGCGTTGCTGCATCGTTTTGAGCCGGTCGGCACCCGGAGTAGGTTTTATCTGCGAAAAAGAAGTAAAAAAGCTGAAACTGACCAGGCTTGTTAAAATCAATAGCCGGCCTGTGTTTTGCAGTAATTTTGGCATCATAAAGCGGCCCGTTTATTCGTTTTAAAGGCATAAACATACAAAACATGCGCTGGATTCTGAGTCTGACATTGCTGTTTTCCCTGAACGGTTTTTCTCAATGGAAAGATTACCTCATCGGGGCTAAAGGTGATACCTTAAACCGTGTGGATATGAACGGTAAAAAGCAGGGGCCCTGGGTCACCCGGGTGGAAACGGTCAGAGGCGAGCCTGGCTATGAAGAAGAAGGCTTGTATAAGAATGATCGCAAGGAAGGGGTATGGAGAGTGTATTCGCTGTCGGGCGATATCGTAGGCGTGGAAAATTATAAATGGGGACTCAAAGACGGAATCTGCCAGTACTATACGACCATGGGCGACCTGAGGGTCGAACAAAGCTGGAAGGCCCTGAATCCCGACAAGGTCTATGATACCATTGATGTGGAAGACGTGGACAAGCTCGACAGTTACCGCAAAGTGATCGTCAAGAACGAAGGCGCCGCCCTTAAACACGGCACCTGGAAATACTACGAACCCGAATCCGGTCGGGTGATAAAAACAGAAACCTACACCTTAGGCAAGCTGGAATCTGCCCCAACCGCCGAAGTAAAACCCAGGGAGGGCGATAAAAAAACCATTGCCAAGCCCAAAGAGGTCCTTGAATTTGAAAAGAAAAACTCCGGAAAGAAAAAAGTAAAAGTAAAAGACGGAAGCACAGGAGGGTAGTGGAAAATGGTAAATGGGCCAATGAGCCAATTAGTAAATGAGCCAATGCAATGACGAATGGCGAATGACGAATTACGAATGAGTCCAGCCCACTGATCAACGTGAAACGATAAACGTTTCTGTTTTTGCCCGCGCCAGCAAGCAAGCATAATTTGCCAATGAGCCAATTAGTAAATGAGCCAATGCAAATGCCAATGCAATGACGAATGGCGGATGACGAATTACGAATGAGTTCAGCCCACTAATCAACGTGAAACGTGAAACCTGAAACGATAAACGCAGCCGACGGAGGATTCCAGCCCACTGATCAACGTGAAACGTTAAACCCGAAACGATAAACGCAGCAGACGGAGGACTCCAGCCCACTAATCAACGTGAAACGTGAAACCTGAAACGATAAACGCAGCCGACGGAGGACTCCAGCCCACTAATCAACGTGAAACGTGAAACCTGAAACGACAAACCACCCCATTGGCCTCACCCCAAAATAAATTTCCATATTTCAGGTTTTGATGTATATTTGATATCAAATTGATATCATTCAAACCCTCGTATATGGAAAAGATCATTAAACCTGTTTCCGGTTATCTCGCACTGCTGCTTTCTTTAATATTACTCGTGGCTGCTGTATTTCTGCTCATCAGGGCAGGTTCGCTCAAAGATGGATGGTTTGCTCTTTATGGCGTGATTGCGCTGCTGGGCTCGGTATACCTGAGTTCGGGTATCATTGTCATTAACCCCAACCACTCACGGGTAATGACCTTTTTTGGCAAGTATGTAGGAACTGCCAAAGAAAACGGCCTGTTGTTTGTCAATCCGCTCTTCCGCAAACAAAAGATTTCTTTGCGTGCGGAGAACCTCGAAAGCGCCAAGCTGAAAGTGAACGATAAGATGGGTAACCCCATCGAGATCGCTGCCGTGATAGTATGGCAGGTTCAGGATACCTACAAAGCAGCTTTCGAAGTGGCGGATTACAACCACTATGTGAAAGTGCAAAGTGAAGCCGCCATCCGTCACCTCGCTACCAGCTATGCCTATGACCACATGGAAGACGAAACCGCCAATATTACCCTCCGGGATGGGGGAGAGCAGGTGAATGCGATGCTGGAGAAAGAATTGAACGAAAGACTGTTTCCGGCAGGTATCGTGATCAGGGAAGCCCGTATCAGTCACCTGGCCTATGCAGCAGAAATTGCCGGCGCCATGCTGCAGCGGCAGCAGGCCAGTGCGATCGTGGCGGCCCGTTTCAAAATCGTTGAAGGCGCGGTGGGCATGGTGGAATTGGCTCTGGAGCAGTTGTCCAGGAAGGAAATCGTACATCTCGACGAAGAGAAAAAAGCAACCATGGTCAGCAACCTGATGGTAGTGCTTTGTGGTGAAAAAGGAGCACAGCCCATCCTGAATACCGGTACCCTGTATCAATAATGATTATCGTAAAATCCAATGGCAGGAAAAAAGAATTTTGTTCTCAGGATTGATGAAGACATGTATAAGGCGCTCGAGAAATGGGCGGCCGATGAGTTTCGTAGTGTCAACGGCCAGATAGAATGGATTGTTGACCGTGCCTTAAAGGAATCCGGACGAAAGAAGCCAGCCGAAAAACCAGAAGAAGAAGCAGATTCGAAACGTTCGCGACATAAATGAACTGACATGAAAAATTCATACCTGTTTTTTTGGATACCGGTAGTAGTAGCCTTCGTCATTTTTTTTGCGAAAGGATGCTGACAGGAGCACCTGAAGCAAATTAGGAGATAGAACCTGGCAATGACATGTGCCAGGTTGCTTCGTGATTGTTGAACAGGAGGTACAACCATATCATACAACAGGATGGTATTACTTCTCCGGTTTGTAAATTGATCGAGTAAGAAATAAAAAACTCCGGGCAAGTGCCCGGAGTTTTCATTATGAATTGCACAAAAATTAGAAGGCTTTTTTCTTCTCTTCTGATTTCTGCATGGGGTTGATGCCGGTTGACTGGCCACGGGCAGCACCCTGCTTTTGTTTGAAGGCAGTGAACTTGCTTGGTTCTTTGATGGAGCCCCAGCTGTTATTGCTTTCATTGATATCAGCAGTTTCTTTCATCGGATCGAGCTTGATGCTGGCAACTTCCTTGTCTTTCATGAAAGTCTTTACCACTTTCTGTTCATTCAGTCGCCAAACCTGTGCGGGAATCCTTTCCACGTCTTTGGTACCATCCTTATAAGTAAACTCGATGATCAGCGGCATGATCAGTCCACCTTTATTGCTGAAGGTAATTTCATAAAAATGCTTGCCGGCGAGTTTTTCTTTGGCGGCGGCATCGAGGGCTTCGAGGCCGTTGCTGGGGATTGTTACCGCATATTTGCTGGTGTCGTAAGGTTCTTTACCGCGGTTGTAGCGATAGTAGAAATCCTGCAGGGCGGTATCCGCATCGGCAGCGAAAACGATATTCTTGTCTTCCCTGTTGCGAACTTTCGAGATATCGTCAAAAGTGCTTCCCTGGGGCTTGGGCAGGCTGCGCATGGTAGTCTGTTCTTTGCTGGCTTCAGGGTCCTTGCTAAGATCAGCAGTGAAGTATTTAACGGTATCGATAGCCATATCGCAGGCATCTGTACCATAGAACCAGCCTCTCCAGAACCAGTCCAGGTCTTCTCCGCTGGCATCTTCGAGCGTACGGAAGAGATCCTGAGGCTGAGGATGTTTAAATGCCCAGCGGCGTGCGTACTCTTTGAAAGAGTAGTCGAATAGTTCGCGACCCATCACAGTTTCACGAAGAATGTTCAGGCCGGTTGCCGGTTTGGTATAGGCGTTCGGACCAAAGCCCACGATGTTTTCCGAGTTGGACATGATTGGTTCGAGCTGATCTTTGGGAAGTTTCATGTAATCGGTGATTGTCCAGGCCGGACCACCACGCGTAGGAAATTTATTATCCCAAAGTTCTTCCGCCAGGTATTCTACGAAAGAGTTCAACCCTTCATCCATCCAGCTCCACTGACGTTCGTCGCTGTTGATGATCATCGGGAAGAAGTTGTGACCCACTTCGTGGATGATCACTCCCAGCATACCGTATTTGGTGCCTTCGCTGTAGCTGCCGTCTTTTTCGGTTCTGCCGAAATTGAAGCAGATCATCGGGTATTCCATGCCGTTGGAAGCTTCTACGCTTTGCGCAACAGGGTATGGGTAAGGAATGGTGAATTTTGAATAGGTCTTGATGGTATGAGCAACGGCCTTTGTCGAGAATTTGCGATACAGACCGTAAGCTTCTTTTCCGTAGAAACTCATGGCCATGATCTTTTTGCCCTCGATGTTTACGGGCATGGCGTCCCAGATGAATTTGCGGCTGGAGGTCCAGGCAAAGTCGCGGACGTTATCGGCCTTATAGATCCAGGTTTTTTTCGACTTGCTTTTTTGACCCTCTGCTTTCTTAGCCTCCTCCAGAGTTACGATTTCTACCGGCTCTTTGGAGGTTTGCGCTTTGGTCCAGCGGGCCAGTTGAGCGGGAGTGAGGGTGGCGGCATAGTTCAGGCATTCGCCGGTGCTGCCGATTACGTGATCGGCCGGAACAGTCATCTGCACTTTGAAATTGCCGAATGTGAGTGCGAATTCACCTCTGCCGGTGAACTGGTGGTTCTGCCAGCCCTGGAAATCGCTGTATACGCACAGGCGGGGATACCACTGGGCCATCGTGAACAGGTAGTTGCCATCTTCGGCAAAGTATTCGTAACCGCCGCGGGCGCCACCGAATTTCATGCGGTCAACGATGTTGTAGTTCCAGTCGAGATTAAAAATAAATTTCTGACCAGGCTTCAGGGGGGCAGGAAGCTCAACACGCATCATGGTTTTGTTGACGGTGTATTTGAGCGATTTGCCGGTTGCGTCGGTCAGTTTGGTGATATTGAAGCCATAACCATTTTCAGATTTGGCGTCTTCCCATCGCTGCAGGCCTACATCGCTGATCGAGCGCTGCATGCTCTGGCTGTTCTGGTAGTTGGCATTTTTTGTAGTGCTGTGCTGGTTTTCGTCGAGCTGCAGCCAGATAAAGCGCAGTTCGTCCGGAGAATTGTTGAAGTAAGTTACTACTTCCGAGCCCGTCAGTTTTTGTTTGGCTTCGTCCAGTTCACATTTGATGTCATAATCACAACGCTGTTGCCAGTACTTGGGACCTGGCGCGCCACTGGCCGTACGGTACTCGTTCGGAGTGGGAAGGATCGTTCCCAACTGTTCGAACTTGTTGCCGTGATTCGATCCAGGATTGTTCTGGATATTCTGTGCAGAAGCTACCGCTCCGCCGAACATCACTGCAAACGCAAGAACTCTTTTCATTGTATGTGCGGTTTTATTTTAAGATGGAATTCGCTCAAGGGCAATTTTCAAAGCTAAGGCAAATACACTGGCTGATAAAAAAATTACCCATTCCCGACGGTTTGCCTTCATCACATCCACAACCAGGTAGGCCAGCAGCAGGATCAGGCTTACCACCACGATCTGACCCACTTCCAGGCCTACATTGAAGGCAAAAAGCCCCGTGGCAAAAGACTGATCGCGGGCCAGCAGCATCCGGATCGTATTGGCGAAGCCCAGGCCATGGATCAAACCAAAGAACAGTGCCAGGAAATAATTGATCCTGACCGACCGGGCTGTGAAATTTTTCTGGAACAAGTTGGAAATGGCAGTAACGACAATAGTGCAGGGTATCAGAAATTCAGTGATCTTTTCACTGACCGAGATCAGGTTGTACACACTCAGTGCCAGCGTAATGGAATGGCCAATCGTAAAGGCGGTCACCAGGATCAACACCTGGCGCCAGTCGCGCAACAGGTAAATAGCAGCCAGCGCTCCAATGAACAGCTGGTGATCCAGCGCATCCAGGCTGATTATATGCTCCCAACCAAATTTGAAATAAAACAAGAAATCACCCATGTGAAACGGCTATTGTACCTGCAACCAAAAATTTTAACCTTCCGTCTGTTAACCGGTTCAAAATAAATAAGAGATTTGTAACATAAAAATTTTGTTGTTCAATGGTGTCTTCCGCCTATAAGTGGTTAAAATTTCCCCTGGTTTTGGCTATTCTGTCCATATTCACGGGATTTTCAACGAAACCGGCTCCCGGTAAGGGTTTTCATCCAATTTATGTGAGTGTGGTCGAAATGGAGTACAATGCTTCGGAGAAGACCGTCGAGATCAGTTGCAAGGTGTTTTCGGAGGATTTTGAAACAGCAATTGGCAAAGCCACCGGTGTTCCGGCAGATGTGCACCATCCGAAGGATAAGGCGCTGCTGGAAAAACAGATGGCCGACTATGTTCGCAAGCATCTGCAGGTGAAACTGGACGGGAAAACCGGAGGGATGGAATGGGTAGGTTTCGAAAACGAGTCACAATTCACCTTCACCTACTTCCAGGTCAACAATGTAAATGCAGCTCCGAAGAAAATAGACGTACTGGTCAATATTTTTCATGAACTCTACCAGGACCAGATCAATATCGTTCATGTGACGGTTTCGGGAAATCGCAAGAGCACGAAACTGAATTACCCGGAAACGGGGGTGAAGCTGGAGTTTTGAGGTTTGAAGTTTCAGGTTTGAAGTTTGGGGTTTGAGGTTTACGGTTTGTGAGAAAGTACATAATTAAGCAGATTTCCTGGGCATCAAGGTATTCAACTCCTCACTCACGACCACTTTTTCTCTTTCTCCTTCCCCTTTCTCTTTCTCTTTCTCTCCTCCGCTCCCGCTCTTATAAGTCCTGGTATTTTGAATGCAAAACATTGAAGGTATCGTTCGGTATTTTCGGACATCTGAGGCACGGGTAGGCTGTAAATTTCCGATGATGCATAAGTCTGTTAGCCATACCCGCGCCAGCGGAGAAAAACCTAATAAAACAAATTCCCTCGGCACCCACGAAATCAACTCATCACTTGCGTCCTCTTTATCTCTTTCTCTTTCCCTTTCTATTTCTATTTCTCTTTCTATCATCTCGGAAAGGTTATTTCTTGAACCGCAGCATCCACTCGTACATATTCATGCCGTCTTCCTTGTACTGTGGGTCGGAGGCTTTTGACCATGCGTCGTGGCCGCCGCTGCTCCACAGTGTGAGCTTTGCTTTCACCGACGGGCCGAAGCTGTTTATTTTACTGATGTAGTCGATGGAGTACTGCGCCGCAATCGTGGGATCGTCCTGGTTGTGGAAGGCCCATACGGCAATCCCTCCCTGGGCGATCTTCTGCGCTTTCTGATCATTGGGCCAGGAGGCTCCGCAAATGGGTGCAATGGCCGCTACCCTGCTGTTGTAAACCGACACGTATTCCCATACACCTCCGCCTCCCATACTCAGACCGGTAAGATAAATCCGGCTGGCATCGATGCGGTATTTGGAAGTAGCATAAGTGATCATCGCCTCAACATCGCCCGGTGCAGGCCAGCCTTTGAATTGGGGTGATAGTACTATAAAAGAATAATTCTTGCCGTCCGATACAAACGAAGCGGGAAACTTGCCGTTTTTGATCAAAGCCGGCGTGGCAATTGAAGTTACCCGGTCGATTTCGGAAACACCATTACCGCTTTCTCCCATTCCGTGCAGGAAAATAAGCAGGGGATAATTCTTGGTAGTGGAATCGTACAGGGCCGGTAAAGCTTCCTGGTAACCGCCGATATTACCGGTTATGTTTACTGCGACAGCCTTTTGAACAGGCGGCCTGGTTTCTATAATATCATTGGCAGAGGCCGGAGGAGTAGTTTGCCCAACACCGGTATTGTTGTCTTTGGAGCTGGCAGGTTTTACGAGGTCTTTCTTGGAGCAGGATACAAAGAAAAGCATTCCCAGGGCATAGGATGCCACGAGCCTTAACCGCATATTCATAGTTTTTTTTGAATTTTATTGACAGATGGCTCAAATAACCAAAGATGGTGCCAGTAGCCGCAAGACGGCCGAACGGGGATGTTAAATTGTATTAGGAAAAATTGTGGAATTTAATCCTCTTCCATGGCTTCTTTCAGGTCGCTGGAGATGGATACCAGCACCTTGTCGATCCGTTGTGCATCCATGTCGAGGATTTCAATCGTGAACCCTTTCCATTCGAGTTTATCACCGGTATGCGGAATTCTTTCAAGGCGGTGGAGGATAAATCCGGCGAGGGTATCAAACTCCTGTTCGCCTTCATGCATCCATTCTGTTTTCTCGAACCGACTGAGAAAATCATAAAAAGGAATCTGCGCATCAACGAGGTAAGATCCGTCTTCTCTTTCCACGATTTCGTAATCCTGTACATCCTGCTGAGGCAGATCGCCTACGATGGCTTCGAGGATATCATTGAGTGTGATCATGCCCTGCACGCTCCCGTATTCATCTACGATGAAACACGCATGCAGCTTTTTTTCCTTGAATTTCTCGAGCAGGGTATAGGCGGTGATATTGCCCGGAACAAAAAGGGCTGGCTTCATGTATTGTTTGAAAACAGTAAGGTCATTGGTAACATAAAGATCCTTCAGCGTTACCACGCCTTTGATATTATCGATATCATTTTCACAAATTGGGTAGGCGGAGTGCGGTTCACTGACAATCTTCTCCCGAATGGAAACCTCATTGTCGTTAAGATCGAACCAGATGATATCGCTGCGGTGGGTCATCAGGGAAGTAATGTTCCGGTCGCCCAGATGAAAAACCCTTTCAATGATCTCCTGTTCTGCTTCGTCAATAGTGCCCTGTTCGGTTCCTTCGCTGATGATGGCCTTTATTTCCTCTTCCGTAACCTGGTTGTCTTTGGCCTTGATGTTAAAAATGCTGACGATGACGTTGCTTGATTTGCTCAGCAGCCAGATGAACGGGTAGGTGACGATGCTGACCACCCGCATGGGGCCGGCTACTATCTTGGCAATGGTTTCAGGCCTGGAAAGACCGATCCTCTTGGGAACGAGTTCGCCCAAAACCAAAGAAAAATAGGTGATGATGATGACGATGATCGTTGTGGCTACACCATTGCTGTATGGTTTTACCATGTCGAACCGGTTGAGAAAATCTATAAAGTCGGTCTTGAGCTTCTCGCCGGAGTAAATACCTGTCAGGATTCCAATGAGCGTAATGCCTATCTGTACGGTAGATAAAAAAGTATCGGGATGTTCGGCCAGTTTCAGGGCATCCTTCGCCCTCGTGTCTCCTTTGTTGGCCTGGCTTTCCAGTCGCGCTTTCCGGGCAGAAACCAGGGCTATTTCAGCCATGGAAAAAAGTCCGTTCAGTATGATAAGTCCCAGGATTATTAAAATTTCTGTCATCAGCGCTTAATATTTGTCTAAACTAAGTATTCCAATCTGTTTGTGAAACATTTTGGCCATCAGAAATCCAATGCCGGTCCCCAATATAGCGCCGCAAAAAACGTCGAAAGGGTAATGAACTCCCACATATACCTGTGTGTAGGCCACCAGGCCCGCCCAAATATAGAACAGCCAGCTTTTCCGGATGACTCCTCTAAGTGTCAGATAAAAAAAAGTTGCTTGTGCAAAATAACTGGTGGCATGTGAGGAAGTGAAGCTGGAACTCCGCGGACAATAGTTGATGAAAAACCGGAGACGGCCGGCAATTTCCGGGTCCTGGCAGGGGCGAAGCCGGAAAATGGTTTCCTTGATCACCTGGCTGCTGAGGAGGTCGGCAATGGCCGCTGTTAGTACCACACCCAGTATCCACCACCAGCCTTTCAGTCCAAAATTGGCCAGGGAGAATACCAGCAGAAAAAAATAGAGCGGTATCCAGAACAACGTCTCCCGTACAAACGGCAATACGGCATCAAAGAGGCTGTTTCCCCATTGCTGGTTGATATGGGTGATCAACCAGGTATCGAAAGGCTGAATATGTTGCCAGAACGTTAATAGATACACACCCGGGAGTAAATGCATGACTGCAAAAATAAATACTATAATTTTACCGCTTATTATTTTTAAATGAGCCTTTTATCGCGTATTCCCCGACTGGTCAGGTTTGTTTTTGCCACCGGATTGATCTTTTTCCTGTTCATGACGCTGATGAGGCTGGCTTTCTACCTTTTTTTCAATCACCAGGGGCAGCATTTTTCGGACCTGGGAAGTTCATTTTGGCTCGGCGCCCGTTTTGATGCCCGTATCGTTTCCGTGTTTCTGATCCCCCTGCTGGTGCTGGGCAGTTTCCGCATTTTCGACCCTTTTCGCCATACATTGGCCAGGAAATTCTGGATGTTCTGGCTGGCACTGGCAGCCTTTGTGCTGATATTTTTCTACATCGTTGATTTTGCTCACTACGCCTATCTTGCCCAGCGACTGAATGCCAGTGTGCTCAATTATTTACAGGATGCGGGGATATCCATGAGCATGGTATGGCAATCTTACCCGGTTATCAGGCTGGTGCTGATCATCCTGGTGTCCAACTGGCTGCTGTTTTTCCTGGTATCCCGAACATTTAAACGCATAGCCCGGTCCAATCCCGTCAATCAGCCCCGGATACGGATTGCGGCGATGATCGGGAGCTTCCTGGTTCTGGCTTTCCTGATCTTTGGAAGATTCAACCAATATCCTTTAAGATGGAGTGATGCATTTGGCCTGGGTAATGATTATAAGGCCAACCTGGCGCTCAACCCGCTCGAGTCTTTTTTCAATACGCTTAAGTTCAGATCCAACGCTTACGATCTTAAAAAAGTAAAAGAAGCGCAGGCATACCTGGCGCCTTTTTTTGGCTGGAAGACAGGAGGCGATTCGCTGGATTTTTCGAGGTTACCTGCAACGATTGACACCGCCCAAAAGAGCCAGCCTAATATTGTGCTGGTAATTTGCGAATCTTTCAGCGCCTATAAAAGTTCCATGTGGGGAAATCCTTTGAACACGACCCCATTTTTCGATAGTCTCAGCCGCCAGGGTCTCTTCTTCGACAGATGTTTTACTCCCACCTACGGTACGGCAAGAGGAGTGTGGGCCACCCTAACCGGCCTTCCGGATGTGGAGATGCCACAAACCTCCAGCCGCAATCCGCTGGCGGTGGACCAGCATACGCTCATGAATGATTTCAATGGGTATGAAAAATATTATTTCATTGGAGGAAGCCCGAGCTGGGCAAATATCCGGGGTTTGCTGATGAACAACATTACAGACCTGCATTTATATGACCAGGAATCGCTGGACGCACCAAGACTGGATGTATGGGGAATCAGCGATAAGAACCTGTTCATCGAAAGCAACAAGATACTGGCCAAGGAAAGCAAGCCATTTTTTGCCATCATCCAGACGGCCGATAATCACCGGCCCTATACCATTCCTTCGGAGGACACAGACTTTGAAGTAAGAAAAGTATCCGAAGATTCCCTTAACAAATTCGGGTTTAGCGACCAGGTGAGTTACACGCTCAAATTGAAAGAGTACAATGCTTTCCGTTATACAGACTACACTTTCCGGAAATTCATGGAGTCGGCACGCAAGGAGAAATACTTCGACAATACCATTTTTGTGTTTGTAGGAGATCATGGTATTGCCGGCGATGCGGGTAAAATGTTTCCCGCCGCATGGACCGCCCAGCGGTTAACAACCATGCATGTGCCGTTGCTGTTCCTCGCTCCGGGAAAAATTGCCCCGGCCAGATCGGGTAATATCTGTTCACAAATCGATATCATGCCCACTATCGCTGCCATTGCGGGGGTGCCAGCAACCAATACAACTCTTGGTCGCAGCCTGCTGGACAGCCTTCATCAGCCATTCGCCTTCGTTTTTGATCCCGACTACACCCAGGCAGGTATTCTCAAAGGAGACTATCTGTACCGACGCCAGCTACAGACGGGAAAAGAAGAGATCGTGCCGGTAGTTGCATCGTTGTCACCCGGCGACAAGATCACCGGAGAACAGCAACAGGAAATGAAAAAAATGACCGACGCGATATACCAGGTAACCCGATACCTGTTGCTGAACAACAAAAAAAAGAACTGAAACCGGTTCCAACTCTTTGATCATTTTTTACGAACTTCAAATCATCATGTTTCGGATATCCAGCCTGTTATTTGCCGTCGTTTTTCTGTTGTCCTGCCGCCATGCAGAAACACAATCTGCCATTGCCGGAAAAAGAATCAATGCGGCTTTCTGTCCCACTCCGCAAAAGATCACTGCGATTTATAAAGACAATGTGTACGATCTGAGTGGCTATGAAGGAGTGGCAGGAAATAGTCCGTTCAATTTATTTGATGAAAATGCAATGGTTGATCCCCGGGTGAGGCAGGTATCCGACGACTATCACCCCAGTACCTCGCCTCATCCGATCATGACCGGTAGCCTGTATTATCCACCAGGCAGGGGTAACCGAATCGTGGTTGATCTTCAGACCACCTATAAATTAAGTGAGGTATACCTGTACGACATGTCCCGGGAAAGCGACAGTGTATGGATTTACACCGGCGATATGCAGCATTGGAAATTGAAAGTGGCTCTATCTACGAAGGGTGATATTACCCAGTTTGGATGGAGGAAACTGACAATAAGTGACAGCAGCCGTTACATCATGATTCGATTCAACAGCTGGCTGGCCAATATTACAGAGGCTGTTTTTTATGGTTGTCCCTACGGAACCATACCTCCGCCGCCTTCCCGATCTTACAGCGGTAAAAAGCTTCCGCCTAAAACGATCCGTGAATTTTTGGGAGTCAATACTTACCAGGCAGTAGCATTGCAATGGATGAAACCCTTTCAGAACATCCGGATGTATGCGCAGGCTGATCATTTTGACAATGACAGTACCAGGGAATTTCCCAATCAATTATTCAACCTGGCAGCCGAAGGCTGGTGGAATGGCGCCGTGCAGGATTATACCTATTTCGCCGATTCTATCGCAAGATATACACAAGGCAGACTTTGGTATTCTATCCTCGGCGTTCCTTACTGGATGAAGAAGAAAGGATTCGATGACCGCGACCGGCCCATCACCCGATTGGGCATGGATAAAGAAGACCCTTTCAGTTATGCGCGTCATGCCAATATGTTGTGGAATATGGCAGCGCTTTTTGGAAATACACCGGTAGATACCAACCTGATCCAGGTTTATAATCGTCCCCGTTTTTCCGGAAGAAAGACCATGTCGCTCTTTGAAAATGGGAATGAAGTAGATGCCAGCTGGGTGGGCGATAAATATTGCAATCCGGTAGAATACTTCGCCGTCAGCAGCGCCGACTACGACGGGCATGAAGGAAAAATGGGAAAATTCATGGGTATTAAAAATGCCGATGCCGGTTCCGAACTGATGATGAGCGGACTGGCCGGACTCGATACCAACAGAGTGCGTGTATTGAATTTTCTCTGTAAGACTTTAAGAAAGGATGGAAAATTCCTCTGGCAGGGAGGCATACAGTATCACTGCTATGCAGTTGACGGCAAGGGACGTTTTGCCGCGGAAGATTTTGCCTATACCTCCAGGGGAGCGTCGCCCGAAGAATACAGGCTTCGTGAAAAACTTGCCCAGGTGCGTGACTACACCTACCGGGTACAGCCAGGAGTGGAATGCGTATTGGGTGAATTTGGATACGACAAGAGCCGCACCAGCAAGGTTTCGGCTCCCCTCGTAAAAGGCTTCAATGCGAGGCAAAGCCAGGGCATCATGTTACTTCGGGGCATTAATGCCGTTTCATTTTCCGGATTTGATAAACTGATCCTGTATTGGATAAAAGACGACTACCCCGATGATGAGCCCGCCATATTTGTTACCAGTGGTGTTATTCGTCAGGTAAAACAGGATGTATGGGAACCTCTTCCCGCCTGGTTCTATATCAGTACGCTCGTTAACCGCCTTGGTGATTATGTTCCTGAAAAAATTGTCAGCGAAAAAGGAGATGTATGGATCTACCAGTATCGAAATAAACTCGATCCCCATTCCGTTGCCTATTTTGTGTACTGCCCCAGCTATTCCGGAAAAAAAGTCGATAACTATTCACTGGCCTTGGGCAGCAAGGCAGTCGGTCAGGCAACTGCTGTTACCATGGCCGACCAGTCAGAATCCGGAAAAGAAACATTGCTGCCGGTCAACAATGGCAAAGTCACCATTCAGGTAAACGAGGTGCCCCAACTCATTTTTGTGCGGGAACGCTGACAAATTTGCCGAAGCTGACAGCCGGGCATTGTTAGCGAAAAGCATGTTTTGTGTTGATAATCATTAAAGTTTTCAACAATTGCTATAACAGAGCCCTCCCGGGGCATTTTTATCGATACAATAAGGTATTTCTTTGCTATTTTGCCCTTTCAAATCTGAAGACTTCCAACCGTTGAAATACCGCAAACTGGTAATGCTCTGCTCTTAGTGAAATCCCTAATTTTAAATTTCAAACAGGTTATTTGTGGCATTGATCAAAAGTATTTCGGGAATTCGCGGAACTATCGGTGGAAAGAGCGGTGAAAATCTCACTCCCCTGGATGTTGTCAGGTTTACGGCAGCATATGGGAGCTGGCTCCTGCAAAAACCAGGTAAGAAATCGGTTGTTGTTGGACGTGATGGACGAATCAGCGGGCTCATGATCCATCAACTTGTCACCAATACACTCACCGGCCTGGGAATCGATGTAATTGATGCCGGATTGTCTACAACACCCACGGTTGAAATGGCCGTTGTGTGGGAAAAAGCAGCCGGCGGGATCATCATCACTGCCAGTCACAATCCCAAAGAATGGAACGCGCTGAAGCTGTTCAACTCCGATGGGGAGTTTATCAGCGCCGAAGACGGAAAGTGGATCATGGAGAAAGCAAGCCAGGAAGACCTGCAGTTTTCGCCGGTCGACAAACTCGGGCAGGTGATCGTCAATGAATCTTTTCTGCAGAAACATATTGATGCGGTAGTCAACTATCCCCTTGTTGATATAGAGAATATCAGGAAGAAGAATTTTAAAGTAGTGGTGGATGTGATCAACTCAACCGGAGCCTTGTTTGTGCCACCGCTTCTGAAATCACTTGGTGTTGAAGAGATCATTTTACTTAATGGAGACATTACCGGTAAATTTGCTCATAATCCGGAGCCGCTTCCGGAAAACCTGACGGAGCTGAGCGCAGCCGTTCGCAAACACAAGGCCGATATTGGCATTGCGGTAGATCCTGATGTTGACAGGCTTTGTTTTGTTTGCGAAGATGGCAGCATGTTCGGCGAAGAGTACACGCTGGTGGCAGTGGCTGACTATGTACTCAGTAAAAATATGGGTAATACCGTCAGCAACATGAGCAGCACCAAGGCCCTCAAGGAGATCACCCAGAAAAGAGGAGGAGTGTATTATCCTTCTGCCGTAGGCGAAGTGAATGTGGTGACCAAGATGAAAGAAGTAAAAGCGGTGATCGGAGGAGAAGGCAATGGTGGCATCATTGTTCCTGATCTTCATTACGGAAGAGACGCATTAATTGGCATCGGTCTGTTTCTGAGTGCCCTGTCTACCCATAAAAATGGCCTGAAATCTTTCCGGGCCCGCTATCCTGACTATTTCATCTCCAAGAACAAGATAGAACTCGAAAACGGGTTTGATCTCAAGGGAATCTTTGAAAAGATTCAGAGAAAATATAAAAATCAACCGATCAATTCCGAAGACGGTCTCAAGATTGAATTTGATACAGACTGGGTGCACCTGCGCAGTTCTAATACGGAACCGATCATTCGCATCTACGCCGAGAGCAATTTCGAAACCACCGCCAACAACATCGCTCACCGGTTAATGCAGGACATTAAAGAGTTTATGGTTTAGGGTTGATGTTCTGTTTGGTGTTTGAGGTTTGGTGTTTGGTGTTTGAGGTTTGCGGTCTAACCATAAACTATAAACCAACTCGTTTGCAAAAAAATCCGAAATTTGCGCCTTGTTCCCTTAAATTATCGCAATGAACCGGATTTATTTTGACAATGCCGCTACCACCTCCCTGGACCCTCAGGTGCTGGAGTCCATGATGCCCTACCTCACAGAAAAGTTTGGAAATCCATCTTCTATCTATTCGTACGGCCGCGAAAGCCGCCTGGCGATAGAGAATGCCCGGAAATCGGTGGCCAAGATCCTGAATGCGCATCCTGCAGAGATCTTCTTCACCTCGGGCGGAACAGAAAGTTCCAATACGGCTATCACCGCGTCCGTGCGTGACCTGGGATGCCAGTACATTATCAGCTCACCCATCGAACATCACGCCACTTTACATACCGTGGAAGAAATGCATCGTCGCGGCGAAGCTGAGCTTCAATATGTAAAGGTGTTGCCCAATGGGCACATCGATCTGGAAGACCTCGAAAGGCTGCTGTCCGAAAATGACGGCAAAAGCCTGGTAACGCTCATGCATGCCAACAACGAAATTGGCAATATGATTGACCTGCATGCAGTTGGCGAGCTTTGTAAAAAATACAATGCCATTTTTCATTCCGACACTGTTCAAACGGTAGGGCATTTCCCGATAGACCTGAGAAATACACCGGTTCATTTTATCACCGGTGCCGGACATAAGTTTCATGGCCCCAAAGGAGTGGGGATACTCTACATCAATGAAAATGTAAAAATCAAACCCTATATCAATGGAGGAAGCCAGGAAAGAAATATGCGAGCCGGTACCGAAAACCTGTACGGTATTGTAGGATTTGCGAAAGCGCTCGAACTGGCAACCGAAAACTACGCCAAAGACAGTGAATACATCCGCGGTTTGAAAAGCTATATGATGAAACGCCTGCAGGAACAGGTTGCCGGGGTAGGTTTCAATGGCGATCCGGAAGGAAGAAGCCTTTATACCGTGTTGAGCGTATCATTTCCCAAAACAGAGAAATCGGAGATGCTGCTCTTCAACCTGGATATGAACAATATCTGCGCCAGTGGTGGCAGTGCCTGCACCAGCGGCGCAGACCAGGGGTCGCATGTAATTCGCTCCATCAATAACGATCCCAACAGGGTAACCGTTCGGTTTTCCTTTTGCAAGCACAATACGCAACAGGAAGTGGATGATGTGGTGGAAAAACTTAAAACAATATTGTAACAGATATCGGTCAATAAATGAAAAGACCCGCTTGAGGCGGGTCTTTTTTATAAATGAGATCAGCTCAGCAATGAGTTTAGAATTTGATTTGTGTGCGAATTTCTCCACCAGTGTTGGCAGTGGTGTGAACATCGATATAGTACTCTCCGGAAAGAATATCAGATTCTTTAATGGCAACGCCGTCTACGAGCAGGGTGCCTGTATAAGTACCGGAAGTAGCGGCCGTAAACCCGGAAATAGTTTGTGTAATCGGGGCATTAAATCCTACCGAACCCAGGCCATGAATATGCATGGAACTGGGATTGCCCGTCAGTGAATTCCATTTAATAGTGTAAGTGAGTACGCGTGTTGTCTGGTTGTAGGCATAATCAATTGTTCCGTTGGCCGAAACAGATTTTGCCGGAACTACCTGGCTGCCATCCAATACAATACCTTTTTTGGAGAAGATGGTTACCCCCAGGTCATCCTGGTTGCAGGAGAGCATACCAAAGCAGCCCAGAACAAGAGTCAGTTTAAGCAATCTCATAAGTAGCGTTTGTTTGGTCAAATATAGCTTGGATTTGGAAACCGCGAAAATTTTCTAGAGACCGGTCGAAATTGTCCGGTTACTTCAATAACTCCTTTATCTCGTTCAGTTTAAGCAGGGCTTCTACAGGGGTCAGGCGGTTGATATCCAGCCCTTCCAGTTTTTTCCTGATTTCGCCGAAAGTTTCGGTATGGGTGTCAAAAATCGACAACTGCACTTTAGGCGCCGAAAGCTGCTTTACCTGCTCGCCCGTCTGTTCTTTGCCATGCAGTGATTCGAGTTGGGTAAGGATCTCGTTGGCCCGTTTTACCAGTTCTGGTGGCATTCCGGCCATTTTGGCCACATGGATGCCGAAGCTGTGGGTGCTGCCTCCGGGTGCAAGCTTTCGCAGGAAGATCACTTTATTTCCAACTTCTTTGTTGGTGATATGAAAATTCCTGACCCGGCTGAGTTTGTTTTCAAGTTCATTCAGCTCATGGTAATGCGTGGCAAACAGGGTCTTTGGCTGGCAATCGCTCTGGTGCAGATATTCAACGATACTCCAGGCAATGGATATGCCGTCATAAGTAGAAGTTCCTCTGCCAATCTCATCGAGGAGGATCAGGCTTCGCCTTGTGATGTTGTTGATGATACTCGCGGTTTCATTCATTTCCACCATGAAAGTGCTCTCGCCACCGGATAGGTTGTCGGATGCGCCAACACGGGTAAAAATCTTGTCGGTAAGCGGTATAACCGCTTCATCGGCCGGAACAAAACTGCCCATATGGGCCATGAGTGTAATCAGCGCGGTTTGCCTGAGCAAGGCGCTTTTACCACTCATATTCGGGCCGGTCAGGATGATGATCTGAACGCCCGATGAGTCGAGGATGATGTCGTTTGTGATATAGGGCTCGCCGGCGGGTAAATTTCTTTCAATCACCGGGTGGCGGCTTTCCCGGAGACGAAGCTCCTCTCCTTCATGCAAAAGCGGTTTCTTATAATTGAAATGAAGGGCATTGTTGGCAAAGCAGCAAAGGCAATCCAGAACTGATAAAACCTGCCCGTTTACCTGGATAGCGGCGATATAGTCCTGCAAATCCAGAAGTAGCTTGTCATACAGAGCCTGTTCAATGGTCAGAATCTTGTCTTCGGCGCCTGTGATTTTCTCCTCGTATTCCTTCAATTCCGGAGTGATATACCGTTCGGCATTTGCCAGCGTCTGCTTTCTTGTCCATTCTGCCGGAACCTTGTTTTTATGAGAATTGGTTACTTCCAGGTAATAGCCAAAGACGTTGTTATAGCTGATTTTGAGAGAGGATATTCCTGTTTTTTCCGATTCGGCCTGTTGCATCTGCACCAGGTATTCCTTTCCGCCGTGGGCGATCTTTCTCAACTCGTCAAGTTCTTCGTGCACTCCATCGCGGATCACCGATCCCTTGGCGAGAGCAACGGGAGGGGTGTCCACAATCTCCGAAAAAATCTTCTCCCTGATATACTGGCAGGGGTTCAGCGAATCACCCAGTCTTTTCAGGTAATCATTACCGGTATACAGGCAAGCCTTTTTGATCTCGTCTACCTGTTGGAGTCCGCGGGCGATCTGAACTACTTCGCGGGGATTGATTTTTCGAAGCGGGATCTTGGAAACCAACCGCTCCACATCGCCGCACAATTTAATTTTCTGGATAAGCTGGTTGCGCAGGTCGGTCTCCTTTACGAGATACTCTACCAGCTCGAGGCGTTCATTGATCCGCGCAGGGTCTTTCAGCGGCATCACGATCCAACGCTTGAGTGCGCGGGCGCCCATGGGAGAAACGGTATTGTCGAGAATCTTGTGCAAGGAATGTCCCTCGGTACCCAGCAGTTCGAGGTTTCTGATGGTAAACCGATCCATCCACAGGTAGTCGTCGCGGTCGATGCGCTGCAGGGACGTGATGTGTTGGAGGTTGGGATGTTCGGTGTCTTTCAGATAATGCAGCACAGCCCCCGCCGCAATGATGCCTTCGGTCAGTTCTTCGATGCCGAAACCTTTCAGCGAATGCGTCTGGAAGTGTTTGAGCAGCGTTTCTTTCGCATAGGACTCTTCAAAGATCCAGCTTTCGAGATGGTAGGTATAGAACTTGGTTCCAAAATTTTCTTTAAATGACTTCTGGTAACTGCGTTGAAAAATTACTTCAGCCGGTTTGAGTGTTTGCAGCAATTTGTCGATATACTCCAGGTTGCCTTCTGCGATGAAGAATTCTCCGGTAGAAATGTCCAGCAGTGCCAGCCCCATTTTGTCTTTTCCGGTGTGAAGGCCGGCCAGGAAATTATTACTGTTGAATTCAAGCAGTTTATCGTTCGTTGCCACACCGGGAGTCACCATCTCCGTTACGCCTCTTTTTACGATGCCCTTGGCTGTTTTAGGGTCCTCGAGCTGATCGCAGATAGCTACCCGGTAACCTGCCTTTACCAGCTTGTGCAGGTAGGTGTCGAGGGAATGATGCGGAAAGCCTGCCAGTTCACTGGAAGAAGCGCTGCCATTATTTCTTTTTGTAAGCGTGATGCCCAGTACCTGGGAGGCGATAATAGCGTCTTCGCCAAAGGTTTCGTAAAAATCACCTACGCGAAATAAAAGAATGGCATCAGGGTATTTTTGTTTGATAGCCCTGTGCTGCTGCATCAATGGAGTATCGGCGGAAGATTTGGCCATCAGTCAGTTGATTTTCCCGGTCAAGGCCGGAAGCTGGCAAAAATAAGAAGTCATCTGCCAGAAAAATGGAGATTTTCCCCCTGTGAACAAAAAGTGAGCAGCGTCAACTGGTTGATTTAGCAGAGGGAATATGTTATCTTACGGTTCGAATTAAACTGCCATGCGTAAAATTGCTATTGCCGTACTGCTTTGTATAGCTGCACCGGTTCTGTTTGCCCAAACGGTTAACTTCAACTCCTCCAATTTACCCATTATTGTCATCAATACTTCCGGTCAGGAAATCAAGGATGAACCGAAGATCACCGCGGATATGGGAATCATTTACAATGGCGCCGCCCGGAATAATATGACCGACCCGTTCAATCATTATAATGGGAAAATTGGCATTGAGATCAGGGGGCAATCCTCACAGATGTTCCCGATGAAATCATACAGCATCGAACTGAGAGACGCGTTAGGAAATTCGGTCGATAAATCGCTGTTCGGATTGCCCAAGGAAGCGGACTGGGTATTGTATGCGCCTTATACCGACAAAACCCTGATGCGCAATTTTCTGGCCTATTCGATGTCAAGGGAGTTGGGTCATTGGTCTGCCAACACCAGGTTTGTGGAAGTGGTATTGAACGGAGACTACAAAGGGGTATATGTATTTATGGAGCGGATAAAAAGAGGCAGCGGCAGGGTGAACATTGCCAAGCTGAATTCTACCGATATCACAGGCGATGCGCTGACCGGAGGATACATTTTCAGCCTGGATAAGGAGCCCAACGGCTGGTTTTCTTCCTACACGACCACCACGTATAACAATGCCCGCCGGCAATTCTCCTATGTATATCCCAAGCCCGAGAATATCGTTCAGGAACAGAAAAATTATATAAAGTCTTATGTGGATAGTTTCGAAAATGCCCTGGCTTCGGCTTCTTTCCAGGATCCGGTAAACGGAGTAAGACGATTTGCCGACCTGCCTTCTTTCATAGATTATTTTATTGTCAATGAAGTCAGTCGCAATGTGGATGGTTACCGGCTGAGTACCTATTTGTACAAGGATCGCGACAGTAGAAACCGCAAGATATTTGCCGGGCCGGTTTGGGATTACGACCTGGCTTTCCGGAATGCGAACTATTGCCAGGGAAGTTATACTTCCGGCTGGGCCTACCAGTTCAATGATGTTTGTCCGGGTGATGGCGCGGGCCTGATTCCTTTCTGGTGGGAGAAACTAATGAGAGACACTTCCTTCGTGGCGTCACTGCGCTGCCGGTGGAAAGAAAAGCGCCAGTCTGTATTGAGCATGGCTCATTTCGAACATCTGATTGATTCGGTAACAAGCCTGCTTTCCGAGGCACAGCAGCGGCACTTCCAGCGCTGGCCAATTCTCGGGCAATATGTATGGCCCAATCCCGAGCCGATCCCCACTTCTTATTTACAGGAAATGACGACCCTGAAAGCCTGGCTGGCCACACGACTGGCCTGGATCGACGAAAATATTCCCAATAGCGGGGCCTGTTACGATTATCCGTCCGGCATTCCCGAATCGATCATCGTCACCATTGCACCGAACCCCCTGAAGCCCGGCTCTTACGCACAGATTCAATCAAGAAACGCGCAAACGCTCGAATGGCAAATGGTGGATATGATGGGAAGAACCGTGAACCGTGGTCGTATGAACCTGGGTGCCGGTTTAAATACCTTATCGCTGAGAGCGGAAATGCTGGCCTCCGGTATCTACTATCTGAAAATGATATCCGGCTCCGGCGACAAAAAAACCTTCAAACTGGTGAAATGACCCGGATCGGGTTAACTTTGCGGCATGCGAAAATTGAGCATGGAGGAGCTTAACCGGAAAACGGTCGACGAATTCAGGCAATCATCCAAACTGAGTATCATAGCAGTGCTCGAAAATGTAAGAAGCGCTTATAATGTTGGCAGCGTGTTGCGGACAGCTGATGCCTTTTTATTGGAGGCTGTCTATACTACAGGGTACACTCCCCATCCTCCCCACAAACAGATTGACAAAACAGCCCTGGGCGCGCATGAATCGGTCAACTGCCTGCATTTTGAGTCTGCTGCAGAAGCCATCACCCGGCTCCGGCAAATGGGGTATACCGTACTGGCAGTGGAACAGGCCGAAGACAGCCTGCTTCTTCACCGGCAATCATTTGACACCGATCAGAAAATCGCCGTGATATTTGGCAATGAAGTGACCGGAGTGGAGCAATCGACCATTCATCTCTGCGATGGATGCATCGAAATACCTCAGTTAGGAATGAAACACTCATTGAATATTGCCGTTGCTGCCGGCGTGGTACTATGGGAAATTGTACGTAACAGAATTCAGGTTGCAAAACCGCTGGCCACAAACAGTTGATACATGACAACAGTAAAAAACTATCTGAGCCTCATAAAATTTTCTCATACCATTTTCGCGATGCCTTTCGCGCTGATAGGGTTTTTTCTGGGAGTTTTCAGGGTGATGGGTGAACAGGGAACCGGTTCATCGTTTTCGGATGGATGGCAAGGTGTATTGATCTGGAAGAAGTTGATCCTGGTGGTTGCTTGCATGGTATTTGCCCGCAGCGCCGCCATGGCCTTTAACCGCTACCTCGATCGCCATTTCGATGCCAAGAACCCCCGTACCGCCATCCGGGAAATTCCTGCAGGAATATTGAAAGCCGACCAGGTACTGCTGTTCACCATTGCCTGCAGCATCCTGTTTATGGTATGCGCCTTTCTCATCAACAAACTCTGCTTTTACCTGTCGCCGGTTGCCTTGCTGGTAGTTCTTGGATACAGTTATACCAAGCGGTTCACCGCTCTTTGTCACCTGGTATTGGGGTTAGGTCTTTCCCTCGCGCCCATCGGCGCTTATATTGCTGTAGTAGAGCAGTTCGATCTTCTACCGGTTTTATTTTCCCTGACAGTAATAACCTGGGTAAGCGGTTTTGATATTATCTATGCCCTGCAGGATGAGGAATTCGATAAGGCCAATAAACTTTTTTCTATTCCCGCCGCACTCGGAAAAGTAAAAGCACTCAGAGTATCCGAGCTGCTGCATGTTTGCAGCGCATTGCTGGTAGCGGCTGCCGGTTGGACAGGTCATTTTCATTGGCTGTATTGGGTGGGAGTGGCTGTATTCACCGGTATGTTGTTTTTTCAGCATTCCATTGTAAAACCAAACGATCTGCGCCGGGTGAACCTGGCCTTTATGACGGCCAATGGAATCGCCAGTGTGGTGTTTGCCCTGCTTGTGATCGGTGATCTGTTCCTGGGTCATTATTTTTAAACGATGTAACGGATAAATTCGCGGATATGGCTAGAATAATGGCAGTTGATTATGGCACCAAAAGAACCGGCCTTGCCGTTACAGATCCGCTGCAGATTATTGCCAGCGGACTGACCACTGTCGACACGCCCGTGCTCTTCCGCTTCCTGAAAGACTATTGTCAACGAGAAAATGTGGAAATGTTTCTGGTGGGAGAGCCCCGCAACCTGGATGACAGTGATACTCATGCCAGCGGTCCTGTCAGGCAGTTCATTGCCCGCCTCGGTAAGGAGTTCCCAAAAATTCCGGTACAAACCATCGACGAAAGATTCAGTTCAAAAATGGCCTCCCGGGCCATGATCGATATGGGTTTGAAAAAGAAGCAGCGTCGCGACAAAAAACTGATCGATGAAATTGCCGCCACCCTGCTGCTGCAGGAGTATCTTCAGTCTCGTGGATAGACACCAAATGGCTATTATTTGTTATTTTTGCGGTCGCCTGAATTGAATCAAACCGACGTTGACATGATTTTACCTATTGTTGCCTACGGGGCTCCCATTTTAAGAACCATTGCCAGGGATATCACACCTGACTTTCCGGGTCTGTCCAAACTGATTGAGGACATGTGGGAAACCATGTACGCCAGCAATGGGGTAGGACTCGCTGCCCCTCAGATCAACCAGGACATCAGGTTGTTTGTCATCGACAGCACCCAGGTTTTCGAAGGTATGGATGCAAAGGAAAAGGCCGAATACCCGGATGCCCCGGGAATCAAACAGGTGTTTATCAATGCCCAGGTTCTAGAGTTGAATGGAGAGGAATGGTCTTACAATGAAGGCTGCCTGAGCATCCCCAAAATCCGGGAAGATGTGATCAGGGAAGAAGAAGTAGTTCTGCAATATGTTGACGAAAATTTTGAATCGCATACCAGATCATTTGATGGCATCACCGCACGCGTGATTCTCCACGAATATGATCATATCGAAGGCAAATTGTTTATCGATCACCTCAAGCCATTGAAAAGAAAATTACTCAAGGGTAAACTGGATGATATTTCCAGAGGCAAGATCAAGGTTGATTATAAAATGTCTTTCTCAAAATAACGGATCCTATCCCGCAGGAATTCCGATTTCCCAATGCAAGCCAAAGGGATCTTCCAAACGCCCTATTTTCCATCCATGCGATTCGGCTACCGGATAAATTTCCCGGGCACCTGCTTTCAGCGCTTTTTTGAAAGCCGCCTCCGGATCCGGAACGGTCAGGATCATTCTTATACTGGTTCCACCCAGCGGAAATTCGGTGTTTCCATCTGCTACCCAAAATTCAGCCCCGTTCACAGAAAGCCTGGCGATCACGGTGCCGTCCGGTACATCCAGCCGGTATGTTTCCCTGGCATCGAACGCTTTAATATAAAAACGGATGGCTTTGGCGGCATCCGGAAGGGAAAGCCAGGGAGCCAGGCTGTAAACAGGAATTTCTTGCATCGCGTGATTTTAACAGGTTATTGATGGCATGCAGCAAGCTCTAACAGAAGCGGAAGCGCATTTATCACTGTTGTCCGGTTAAAGTCGGCTGGTGTCCCATTTTACGCTGAAAGAGCCCCCGTTTAGGAGCGGGAGCGAGTGCAGGCGTAGTGAAAGGACGCTTTCTTCCGTGGCCAGTCGCTGATGGTACTTTTTTTGATTCGCCAAAAAAAGTACCACAAAAAAAGGCGAACGGAAACCGATGTACAGCCCGGTTTCCGTCGTCTATCGCCCAGCTTAAGTACTTCGGTGGTGAACAGCTGTAGAATAAAGCCCGGCAATAAAAGATAGTATTGTCGCTAAACAGCAAAAAGTAAGATCATGAGCCAGTCACCCTCGTTCACCGGCATTGTACCAATCTGTCGTTCTTTATTTTTCTTATCAAGCCAACATGCTTTCCCCGGACAACAGTGGTGCATTTATCAGTAAATTACGAAGACCTTTTCAGTTGCGATCAAACAGTCGTAAAACAAAAGGTACCCTCGAATGTTATATCAGTTAAAAGACGCGATCCATGAAAAAAGCAGGAATAGTGGCAGGGTTCGTTACCTTATATGCGGTGTTCTTCAACATCAGCCCCCTGCTTGGCCTCAGCGAAAAGGCTATTTTCGGTTTATTCGCCCTTTCTCCGTTCCTGACCGTTTATATGGTTTATATAGTTTTGAAATACGGGAAGTCCGGCAATAAGACTTTCGATGAACAATTCTACGAAGACCATCCCTACCAGCGCAATGGCCGCGAGGAACTTGGTTAACAGAGCCTGCCTTATTTTTGCAGTATGAGTACTCTTCGCCTGGAAGTGACCCGAGTGGTAACCGAGTTGCCCGATGTCAAGACCCTGTTTTTCAAACCAGAAAGGCCGATCAGTTATCAGGCAGGACAATTCATCACCCTGGTAAAAGAGAGCAATCATCTCGAGTTGCGAAGGAATTACTCATTTTCTTCTGCGCCCTCCGAAACCGGTATATATGCGATTACTTTTAAGCGGATTCCTAACGGCGAATTCAGTCGCTGGCTTTTCGACCAGGTGAGGGAAGGTGATCAATTGAAGGCGCTGGAGCCAGGAGGCATGTTTACGGTCCATTCGCAAATGGATCAGCCCGGCAGCCTGCTTCTGCTGCTGGCGGCAGGGACCGGTATCACTCCTTTGTTTTCTATTATCAAAGAAGTGCTGGCTAGCCATACCCATCTCAGGATCTGGCTTATATACAGCAACAAGACTGTTTCTCAGGCGATTTTTGCTCCCGAATTGAAGACCTTGCAGCGGGCACATCCTTCCCGGCTGGAAATTGAATGGTTGTTCAGCGATCATGCCGATCTGATGAAAGCCAGGCTGAGCAAGCTGGTATTACAGGAAATGCTGAGGCAGCGAGGATCGAACAATTGGGAAAAAACCTGGGTGTTTGCCTGCGGACCCTTTGAATATATGCGTACCGCCCGCATTGTTTTGATGAACGAAGGGTTGCCTTCCAGTCATTTTCGCCGCGAGCAGTTTCATGAGCCCGAACCGGTGAAAGTCGACAAGCAGTATTACGATCAGAACGATCGCATCATTCAGCTGGAGTTCGGCGGTAAGACCTTCGAACTGCCCGTGCCCTGGAATGTATCTATCCTGGATGCTGCTTTGAAAGCAGGCATTCCGCTTCCGTATAGCTGCCATGCCGGCAGATGCAGTACCTGCCGGAGCCGTTTGATCCGGGGAAAGTTGTGGATGCACTACAACCAGGTTTTAACCGATTCCGATGAAGCCGACGGTTGGGTATTGGTTTGTACCGGTCACCCCGTAACCGACGATGTGATCATCAGGGCGGGCAACGGCCAATAGTGATTCAGATCGGTTTTTCGGGCAGGAATTCGCGCGGTGAGCATTTGAAGATCCTCGCCAGCATGTTGAGGTGGTTCATATTGTATTTAGCTCTGCGGCGCGGTGTTTCCACATGACCTACAAAACTGTCGCTCATGTTCAGTTTCTGCGAAAGAGCGATCTGGGAATAACCCTGTTCGAGTCGCTTTTCCTTCACCTTGGCGATAATATACTTTTCTATTTTGGTAGCTTCCGGCATGCGGAAGCAATTGATTTAAAAATGCAAAATTTATCAAAGGTACCTGTACCATTATTCCGGTTGTTTGTTATATTTGTTGCAACGGTTATACCTCCCATCAGACAGCTCAAAATCCCTGGAATTCGCAAGACATATACCTGCATCACGGGGAATATTATCATTGGAATATTGCTTTTTTCCTGATGAATACAGACTGAAGGCTTCTAACTTATACTGAATTATGTATTCCCGATAGTCGGGATAAATAAAATTTTTTATGAGTACCAGGACCTGGTCATCCCATTTTGATTTATTTGAATCTTTCAGACGGGGCGAGGAGCGGGGCTTCGACTTTGTTCATCGCCAATTATACCGTGCGTTGGTTTATTTCTCCTACCAGATTACCAGGCAGACGGAATGGAGTGCCGATATTGTAAGTGAGCAGTTTGTGAAAGCCTGGGAGCGCCGGAAGGAGTTTCGCAGTTTTGCAGGGCTGAAGTCTTTCCTGTATGTATCAACGAGAAATGCCTCTATTGATTTACTACGAAAGTCGAAGCAGTTCCAAACTGAACGGCTTACTGATAGGAATACTGAAGGGGTGTCGGAGGGCAGCATTGAGCATCTGATCATAGAGGCGGAGACCTATCGCCAGCTTCACCTGGCGGTGGAATCACTTCCGTCACAGGCCAGGGAGGTGATTCGTCTTTTTTATCTGTTAGGTGAAGATTATAAGGAGATTGCGCGCCGGTTGAACCTCTCGGTCAATACGGTTAGGGTCCAGAAAAAAAGGGCACTCAATCTTCTGAGAAGATCCATTTACTATTGACTGCCCGTAATTTTTCGGTTACAGGTCACTTTTTTTCTCTTCTCTTTAAATGAAATCCCCAAACTCCCGTCTTACTAAATGAAGTCTTATATGTCTGAATGTTTTTTCCGGGGAAATGCTAACTTAATGGTATGAATAGTCGGCTGGAAAATAAAGGAGGTGAGCAGGCTTACCGTGTAGCCTACCTGATAGCCGGATTCATGCGTGGTAACTTAACCATTGACGAACACAACGAGCTGGATGAATGGGTTGCTTCCAGCGATGAGAATATGCAGCTTTTTGAAAGGCTGACGGATGAGGCGAACTTAAATGAATTGGAGCAATTGCTCAGTCATTCGGAAGAACAAAGAAGGCTGGATCAGCTGAAAAGCTCCATGGAATTCAGCACGGCTCGCTCTCATTCGGCAATTTGGTGGGTTTCGGGTATTGCTGCCTGTCTTGTTGTTTTTGTCTGCTGGTATTTTTTCATTGCTAACAAACCAGCAGAAGAAAATACAGGCAGCATAACCACTCCGGTTCAGGACATCGCCCCCGGAACTTCGCAAGCGACCTTAACATTGGGCTCGGGTGAAGTAGTACAGCTGGGAATAGCCGGACGGCAAAAAGAAATCTCGGAGGCAGGTGTCCGCATTGTTGAACAGGGTAATGGAATTGTTTACCAGGATACTTCGGCAACATTGCCAGCGGTCAATCATTTACTTTCGGTGCCGGTCAGGGGGTGTTATCAGATAACCCTTTCAGACGGAACCAGGGTCTGGCTTAATGCCGGCTCTTCCCTCCGGTTTCCTTCCAGATTTGAAAAAGAAAGAACAGTATCGCTGGAAGGAGAAGCATATTTCGAAGTAAACAGAAACCCGGCAAAACCATTCCGGGTTATCAGTTCCGGCGCTGAAGTGGAGGTGCTGGGTACGAGGTTTAATGTAAAGAATTATAAGGACGATAACCAGGCTGTCATAACCCTGCTGGAGGGCCGGGTAGAAGCCGTAGAAAATAATACCAGTCATCCCCTGGCGCATGGCGAAGAATTGCGAATCGATGGCAGGTCAGTGAACAAAATCAGCCAGGCGGATACACTGGCCGCCATAGGTTGGAAAAATGGATATTTCGAATTTCATGATACACCCATACCTGAAATAATGAAACAGATAGAAAGATGGTATGGGGTGAAGGTTGTTTTCCAGGAAAACAATGAACATGAGCTAACGGCCAGCATCGAACGATCAAAGACATTGATCTCTACACTGCGTGCCTTGCAACTGACCAACCGTGTCCACTTCAAAGTGGATGCGGATACGATAACAGTATTGAAATAATTAATTCTCCCCAAAAAAATTACCGGAAAGAGCTCGCGACTCCCTCCGGTATTATCCGAGTCATTACTACAATTATCCAATTGTAATTCTTTAACCCAAAACTGTTCAAAGCTATGCTTTTGTCACTAGATGGCAAACATGGCGCTGGTAGAATCATTGCTGTTCATTTAAACATTGCTGTTATGAAACCGCTTTGCCTGTTTCTGCTGGTAGCCTCTTTGCTGATTTGCACCACTGCCCGCACTCAACGAGTAAGCCTCGACCTGGTTAATCAGCCCCTGGAAGTGGCGCTGAAAAAAATCCAGGAACAAACCAGTATTCGATTTGTGTATGCGAGGGCAGATATGAAAACTGCCAGGAACATTACCATAAAACTGACCAGCGTGTCTTTGGAAACGGCTCTTCTTGCCTGTTTCAGGGATCAGCCATTGCAATGGCAGCAAGAGTCGAATATGATTGTTATCAGGGCGCTCATTGAAAAGCCGCCGGTAAGAGACAGCCTGAACGGTATCCGGATCTCTGGCCAGGTGATAGACGAGCGATCGCAGCCGGTTCCGTCGGTCACCATTTTCAATGCGCAACAGGTTGTGCTGGGAATGTCGGACTCCAATGGAAGGTTTGTACTCGATCATGTGAAAGAAGGGGAGGTGATCGGGTTCAGTTCGGTGGGTTACCAGGACAAGCGGGTGTTCATCCGCTCGGGAAAGCCGCTCATGATTCAGTTATCAATGCTTCGCAATAACCTGGAAGAGTCGGTAGTGATCGGCTATGGCAGAACAACCCGTCGGCTCAATACAGGTTCAGTTGGAAAAGTATCTTCGGCCGAAATGGAAAGGCAACCGGTGTCCAATCCCTTGGCAAGCCTGCAGGGGCGGATCCCGGGCTTGCTGATTACCCAGTCAAACGGGTTGCCGGGCTCGTCTTTCACGGTGTTGATCAGGGGAAAGAACTCGCTGCAGAATGGGAACAGTCCTCTGTATATAGTAGACGGAGTACCCTTTCTGAACGATGCGGATAAATTAACCCAAAGAAGCAGCTTGAATGCCAATCACCCTTTTAACAGCCTGAACCCGGCGGATATTGAGAGCATAGAAATTCTGAAGGATGCAGATGCCACTTCGATTTATGGTTCGCGGGGAGCGAATGGAGTCATACTCATTACTACCAAAAAAGCACAGAAAGGCATGGGAGAAGTCATGTTCTCCTACCAGTCGGGATGGGGCCGGGTAAGCCGCCTGTTGCCGATGATGAACACGAGCCAATACCTGGCAATGCGAAGGGGAGCCTTTAAGAATGACAATGTAAATCCCAATACGGCCAATGCTCCGGATCTTCTTCTATGGGACACAACCCGAAACATCGACTGGTCGCGCAAATTATTGGGAGGTACCGGTCGGATGGAGAATGCCAATCTCAGTTATTCAGGAGGTTCAGAGTTCACACAATTCAAATGGCAGGCCAGTCACTACAATGAGTCCGCTGTGTTTCCTGGAAATATGGGCGAGAAAAGAAACAGCCTCTCATTCAGTATTCACCACAGTCCGGCAAACAGAACTATTGACCTGCAAAGCACCGTTACCTACGCCCATAACAGAAGCGAATTGTTGAGCCAGGACCTGACAGGATATATATCTACGCCACCCAATGCGCCATCTCCCTATGATTCTGCTGGCCGGCTTAACTGGCAGGAAAAAGGAGCGAGATATGGAAATCCTTTTGCGGTACTTCTGCAGACCTATATCGGAAAAACTGATCGCCTCTCCTGGTCGAGCGCCATCTCGGCCAGACTGGGTGCGGGATTTACGGCCCGGCTTAACGGCGGATTCCATCAATTGTATTTCACCGAAACGGGAATAACCCCGATTGGTTCACTCGATCCGGCTTCTAACCCCAAAGGATCAGCCAATTTCGGAAGAAACAATATCAGAAGCTGGATTGCAGAACCTCAGCTGGAGCATAGTTATTCGAGAGGCAGCTGGAAATTTCTATCATTGATAGGAGGCACTTTACAATCTTCTGAAACCAGCGCTTCCCTTACGAGAGGAACTGGCTATACCAACGACGCCATGATCGGAACGATCGCGGGTGCAGGTTCTGTCAGCGCGGCGGATAACTATTCGCAATACAAATACATGGCTGCCTTTGCGAGAATAAACATCAACTATCGTCAGCGATATCTGCTGAATTTTACAGGAAGAAGAGACGGCTCTTCCCGTTTTGGTCCCGATCGCCGCTTTGCCAATTTCGGATCGGTAGGAGCAGCATGGATATTTTCGAACGAACCATTCATCAAGGAGTATTTCCCATTCATCAGTTTCGGCAAACTCAGAATTAGTACCGGCACAACGGGAAATGACCAGATTGGCGATTACAATTACCTGGATACCTGGGCAGGTACTTCCTATCCTTTTCAGAACCAGCCCGGACTCGCCCCGGCAAGGCTCAGCAATTCTTCCTATAGTTGGGAACTGATCAGGAAGAGGGAACTGGCTGCAGAATGGGGATTTTTCAAAGACAGGGTTTTACTAACGATCAACTGGTTTCGATCGGCTTCTTCCAACCAGCTCATTTATGTAAACCTTCCTTCGCAAACGGGCTTCACGGGTATTCTCAATAATTTTCCGGGCAAGGTGCAAAACTCAGGATGGGAATTTCAACTCTCCGCTACAGCCATCCATCGCAAAAACCTGAACTGGTCTGCGAGTTTTAACCTGACGGTTGCCCGAAACCTATTGAAAGAATTTCCGGACCTGGAGAACTCTGTCTACTCCACCACCTATGCTGTCGGATATCCCATTAACAGCCGGATCGGTTTTCATTACAAAGGACTGGATTCTCAAAAAGGAGTGTATTTGTTTGAGGATGTCAACAATGACGGATTGCTGAATACAGCCGACTACAGGGTTACAGGAAGTACGCAGCCTGATTTTTACGGCGGACTGGAAAATACGATTGAATACCGCGGGGTTGCCATCAGTTTTTTGTTTCAGTTTATCAGGCAGCAGGGGGCACACCCGGTATATAATAATTTCAGTTTTACGGGTCAGCGAAGAAACGAACCGCAAATAATAGAAAACAATTGGAGACAAAGTGGTGATCAGTCAGACTACCAGCGCTATAGTCAGCAGTTCGGCTCGGCAGCCAATACTGCCGCTGCTAAAACCGCTAATTCGGAGTTGGGACTAACCGACGCTTCGTTTATTCGACTAAAAAATTTGTCTGTACACTATACGTTCCCTTCGCGTTGGCTGAATCAGCAGGTCTTCCGGCAAGTAAAGGTTTTTTTCCTTGCCCAAAATCTCTTTGTGCTTACACGTTTCTCGGGAGCAGATCCGGAAACCCAGCTGAGACAGGTATTGCCACCGTTGCGGATGCTGTCGGCGGGTGCCCAGTTAACTCTATAAAATGTAAAATCTGAGTATGAAATATTATCATCGCCCAATAGTTGCTTTCAGTATTTCGCTGTTACTGCTGGCTTCCTGCAGGAAGCTGATCGAAGTGAAATTGCCGGTCAACCAGATTACCAGTGAAGCTGTGTTTAAGTCCGATGCCACCGCCACATCCGCCATGCTGGGTATTTATACCGAAATGATGAGTTCACCGGAAGCCTATAGTTCCGGGTATCTTACCTATTATGGGGGCCTGTGTTCCGATGAGCTATTGCCTTTTCTTCCGGGTACCAGGGATGAATTTGCTGCTAACCAGATTGCCGCTACCAACGAGGTGTTGCTCTATGGATTCTGGCAACCTGCCTACCGGCACATTTATTCCTGCAATGCCATTATAGAAAACCTCCCGGGCTCCACTTCCATAAACCAGGCGGTCAAAAACAGTTTGCTGGGTGAAGCGTACTTTGTAAGAGCCTTTTGCATCTACCAGCTCTACAGTCTATTTGGAGAAATTCCATTGATCCTGCACACAAGATTCCAGGAGAATCAACTGCAGAAAAGAGCAGCCACTCAGCAGATTCTCGATCAACTGGTCGCCGATCTGCTCGAAGCAAAAAAACTGCTGAACAGTGCTTATGTTTCTGCGGGACGGGTCAGACCAAACCTATTCGCCGCCTCGGCATTGCTGACTCGTGTACTTGCACTGAGAGGCGAATGGGCCTCCGTAGAAGCGGAATCAAACGGTATCATCTCTTCTTCACTTTACTCTCTTGGGGCGAAACCGCAGGATGTATTTCTGAAACAAAGCCAGGAAACCATCTGGCAATTGCTTCCAGTTGAAAGCCTGCTGAGCTCCTGGGAAGCCAATCAATTTCTCCCTGCGTCACCCGGCGCATCGATCGGATATTATGTAAGGACCGAGTTGCTGCAATCATTTGAACCGGGAGACGCCCGGCGAACCGCCTGGATAGATTCCACTCAAATTGCCGGTAGCTGGTATCGCTATCCCGCCAAGTACAAGGCTCTGTACGGAACTCCGCAAACAGAAAATTATGTGGTGTTGCGACTGGCGGAAATCTACCTGCTGAGAGCAGAAGCGAGAGCGCGACTTAATAATATCGCCGGCGCCAGCAGTGATCTCAATAAAATCCGGCAACGATCATCTCTTATGCCGGTTGGTATGTTGGATCAGGGCAGTCTCCTTGAGGCAATCGCCAACGAAAGGAGAAAGGAATTGATGTTCGAATGGGGGCATCGTTGGGTCGATCTTAAAAGAACCGGAAAAGCTACGCAGGTACTGGCAACCATCAAGGGTAGCACCTGGCAATCTACCGATGTGTTATGGCCCATTCCGCAGGCGGAAATAAATCTAAACCCTTTCCTTACTCAAAACCCGGGATATTGATATGAGATCATGCCTGATCGTTTTGTTGTCAGTCCTGTGTATATCTCCGGCCGGGGCTCAACCGCAAATCCGGCCCATTCAGATTGGGGAACGGTTTTCGGGCGAAGTAAAGGCCGAGTTTATTCAGCATCCGGTGCGGCTGATGCAAAACCCGGGTACAGAATTGTACATCCTGGACTTCTGGAATATATGGTGCGGGCCCTGCATTGAGGCCATGTCTGAACTGGATTCTCTGCAGCAGGAATTCGGCAACCGCATACAGATTATCCTGGTAACCAGTAATACCCGCGAACAGGTTGAAAATTGTTTTCGGGTATCGAAACGAAAAAAGCCCTCCCTGCCGATGATCGTCTCCGACAGTCTGCTGAAAAAATATTTTCCGCACCAGTCGGTTCCACACCAGGTTTGGCTGGATCGGGAAGCTACTTTGAAATACCACACTTTTGGATACAATGCGGGTTTCCGGAATATTCAAAGAGAACTCGATGGAACAGGTAATGATTTTGTACAGAAAATTGAAAGCGATGATTCGGCTTCATCCGGTGTAACCCTGGTTAAGGCTCCGGGCATTCGGTCGGTTTTATCAGCCAGGTCCGTTGCCAGAGGCGGTGGCCGGGTGAGCCGTATCATCGATACTGTAAACGGGCTTCTTCATTTCCAGGTTGTCAACCGGCCTCTCCTGCACTTATATCAAATTGCCTGGGGATATGAAAGCATGGGCCTGGCGCGGATTCGGATCCGTGCCAAACAACCGGAACCGTTTCAGCTACCGGCTGAACACGACAAGTGGGAGGACTGGATGAATTCCAACCTGTATTGTTATGACCTGACTTTGGACCTAACCGATTCAGCTCTCCTCATGAAAAAGCTACAGCAGAAATTGTCGCAGGTTTTTCCTTACCGCGCCTACTTGAAAACAGACAGCCTTCTCTGCCTCGTGGCAGAAAGAGTGCAGGATATTTCAGCATCCTCCTGTCAGCCCGGTAAAGAATCTTCTGTGGATCTGACCTCTGTGTTGCGAAAGATCGGGCGGGCAAACATGAACCAGTACCCGTTTTTAAACAAGGTTGCAGAAACCGCCGAATGCAATATCGAAACGCCCTCGAATTTTATCTACGGCGACCAGCTGAAACAGGAACTGTTGAGATGCGGAATACGACTTTCACTCGAATGGCAACCCGTGGAAGTCCTGGTCATAGAAGATCGTTAATAAGAGAAAGCAAACACATTCATCCCGCAGGTTGAATGTGTTTGCAAATTGCCGTCAGGGTTTAAATACCGTCACCTGGATCGTGGAGAGATTCGGGTGGTTCATATCGGGCCCCGAGTACTGCTCCGCATATACGCCACAGATTTCCGTCGTAAATCCATAGCAAGGTTGATCAGCGACCCGGTTGTAGTCGAGATAATTGCCAGGATCGCCTCCATCCCTCAGCTTGTACCAGTACGTTCCCAGGGGAGAATCAGATTGACTTTGTAGAGCGAAAGCCGTTGTGCCGGCAAAGAGTGACAGAACAAGAACTGCCAAAAGAAGCTTTTTCATTTCAAATAGATTAAAGTGATGCCTCAGTTATTTTGACAGGTTTCGGCATTCCTGCCCGATTGAGCTCAATGGTCGTCTGCATGCGGGCATAAAGGTGAGGGAACGCCGAGGCCATGTCCAAATTAAACAGTGAGCATGGTAGTAGAAATGATTGGCCGAATAGTAGCGGGGGTCTATTTGCCGCGACGTAAAGACCCCGGAGTGTAGAGGAAGAAATGGCGGAACGAGCGGATAAAACTGGTGATTCTCGGATAGCCCGTATGGTAAGCAACTTCCTTTACCGGCATGTTCGTGGTAAGCAGAAGATCATGTGCCTTTTCCATTCTCGCGCGCAGCAATGTTTCATAGATTCCCATTCCCCATTGCTTTTTAAAGCCGGTCTTCAAATCAAATTCATTCAATTGTACTGCCCGGGCGATTTCTGAGATAGTGTAGTGGCGACTGATATCAGAAAGTATCATCTCCCTGGCGGTATTCAACGCCAGCCGTTCGCGTTCGTCGGGCTCTCTCTCCATCTGACCGTTTTTTTCCTGGTCCAGCAGTATCTGGAAAAGCAGCTCCCTGATCTTAAAATCAAAAAAATACGGACGAAGGCGCGGATGATGAATGCTTTCCCGGATCTGTTTGAAAATGTCGGTGATCCTGGAAGAAGCGTACCCGGTAAAGAAAAGAGCCGGCTGTAAAGAATCCTGTTCGATGTTCTGAATGATATCGGGTTCGTTGAGAAAGGCAGATTTTAACTCCTGCAGCGCCGATTCTGGGTAATTGGCTTCGAGTAGTCTAAACAAACTGCCGGCTTCGCCAACGATCATCAAGGGATCATGGTCATAAAGAAAACAGAACTGCCCCCCGGAAAGCTGATACTGGCTTCCTGTAGTCAGTTGAAAGGAAAATGGCTGGTGGAAGTTGTAAACTACCTGTGCCCGGCTTCTGCTATAGCTGAGCTGGAGGGTCATTGAACGAAACCATTCAATGATCAGGTACCTGATCGAGAAATGCGCCGTCTCAAACTCCTGCAGGACGATATTTCCCCATTCATTCCGGGAACTGAGTACCCGGGAACCGGGAATCATAACCGGGTCGCTCCCAAACTTATCGATGTCGGAGAACTCCACGCATGTTCCGTCTGTTAGCCTGATTCTCATGTTGAATAAAGGAGACCAGAAGCCATTACATCATGAGGACACAATTGAAATGGCTCCTGCCTCTGTGTTTTAAGAATGCCGGAAGCGAACAAGAAAATTCCAGGATGGCGTAACGCTTAAACTGCATTCAGCGTCCTGTAATAAGTCAGGATGTTTTCAGCCAACTCCTCCTTTTCCCTTTCGTCGATAGGGATCGAACTCGTCCTGTTCTCCAGGTCAAACTCGAAATCTTCGGTGGGTACCTGGTTTGGATTTTCAATGATCTCAATAAAATACTTGTTGTCCGGCTTCAGGTAAACACTGTAATAAACCCGCTTAGATTGAATGGTCAATACTGTTTTGAAAAGCCATTTGCTGTTGTTCCATCTGGTAAGCATATGATAAGATTTTATGTTGAACAATAGGATAAAGATCTACCTGTCTGTGTTATTAAACTACCGATTTGCACACTGTTTTTTAAGAAAATCCTCATGGCAATTTCAGTCTTAGAAAAATGTCTAAGTATTTTGTATGGAAGTCGAATGGTTTCTGAAATGTTATAACTTTAGTAGTATGTCTGCCAACCTCAGGATCGCCACTTATAACGTAAACGGAGTAAATGGCCGGCTACCGGTGCTGCTCCGGTGGCTGGAACAAACCAGTCCACACATTGTATGTCTGCAGGAACTGAAAGCGCCACAGGAAAAATTCCCCCTCGAAGCCATCCGGCAGGCAGGGTATGAAGCGATCTGGCACGGACAAAAAAGCTGGAACGGGGTAGCGATCCTTTCCAGGATCGGCGCTCCCGAAGAAATCACGAAAACGCTTCCCGGCGATGAAGAAGATACGAATAGCCGCTATATCGAAGCGGTGATTGACAAACTCACCATCGCCTGTATTTATCTGCCGAACGGAAACCCGGTACCCGGACCAAAATTTGACTACAAGCTACAATGGTTTGCCCGCCTGGCCAGGCAGGCCAAAAAGCTGCTGAAGCAGGAAGGCCCGGTAATCCTGGCGGGTGATTTCAATGTAATGCCCACTGAACTTGACGTATACAAACCGGAGAAATGGGTGGATGATGCTCTCTTTAAACCGGAGGTGCGAAAGGCGTTCAGTGAATTGCTGGAGATGGGATGGACCGATGCCATCCGGAAGTTGCATCCTGACGAAAAGATATATACGTTCTGGGATTATTTCAGAAACGCATTCGGAAGGAATGCAGGGTTGCGCATCGATCATTTCTTGCTGAGCCCGGCGCTGGTACCAAAACTGAAAAAGGCAGGAGTGGATGTGGAAGTGAGAGGCTGGGAAAAAACATCCGATCACGCGCCAGTCTGGATTGAAATCAAAATCTGACAACCATCATCGTTGATGATGATTCATTTTAAACCAAACAGCTTCATGAGAACTTTTTTTTCTTTCGGAATTATTTTGCTCTTTCCGCTTTGCCTGCTTGCTCAATCCGTGCCCGTTGTTACGGTAAACGTAAAAGATAAAATCGCCCCTATCCAGCCAACGATGTGGGGAGTGTTTTTTGAAGACATCAATTTTGCGGCAGATGGTGGACTGTATGCGGAAATGGTGAAGAACCGCTCTTTTGAATTTGCCGACCCCTATATGGGATGGGATATCAATTTGCATTCTTACCAAACCAGTTCACTGGAGTTGATCAACCGCGGAAGCATGGCCGGGGGCAATCACCGTTATATGCAACTTCGCCTGCAAAATGATACCTCTTCTATCTCGCTCACCAATGAAGGCTTTCGGGGCATGGGGTTTCACCAGGAGGAGCCTTTCGATTTTTCCATGATGATGCTGGTAAAGGAAGGGACGATCAAGGTAAAGATCGAATTGCTTGACAGCAACCTGGTGGTCGGGTCGGCCAGCCTGCAGGGAAGCAACCCGGCATGGAACAAATACAGTGCGAAGATCCGTTCCGGTTCAACTTCAGGCCGGGGTCAACTAAGGGTCACCTTTAGCGGAACGGCCGTTGTACAAATAGATATGATATCCCTGTTTCCGGAAAAGACCTGGAAAAACCGGCCGGGGGGCTTGAGGGCCGACCTGGTGCAATGGCTCGCCGATATGAAGCCGGGCTTCATCCGTTTTCCGGGAGGTTGCATTGTAGAGGGGCGCGACCTGGCCAACAGATACCAGTGGAAAACAACAGTTGGAGATCCAGCCGATCGTCAGTTGATCATCAACCGGTGGAATACTGAATTCCAGCACAAACTGACACCGGATTACTTTCAATCGTATGGTCTCGGATTTTACGAATATTTTTTACTGGCAGAAGACCTTGGAGCCGCTCCGCTGCCGATCCTGAATTGCGGCATGGCCTGTCAGTTCAATACGGGTGAATTGGTACCTGCCGATCAACTGGATCTCTACATCCAGGATGCCCTGGACCTGGTCGAATTTGCCAATGGCTCAACCGATACCAGGTGGGGCCGCCTGCGGGCGGCGATGGGGCACCCGGAAGCTTTCCATTTGAGCATGATGGGAGTGGGCAATGAACAATGGGGGCCACAGTACGTCGAACGGTACCGGATATTCGCAAAAGCTCTTCATGACCGTTACCCGGATATCAAACTGGTAAGCAGCGTGGGGCCCTTTGCGGGCGGCGATCTCTTTAATTTTCTCAATCCCAAAATGCGGGAACTGAAAGCCGATTTCCTCGATGAGCATTACTATATGCCTCCCGAATTCTTCCTGAAAAATGCAACACGATACGATCGGTACGATCGGAATGGCCCCAAAATTTTTGCGGGTGAGTATGCTGCGCATGTGAGAAATACGGAAGGCCCGGAAAGGAACAACTGGATGTCGGCCTTGTCGGAGGCAGCCTTTATGACGGGTCTCGAACGCAATGCGGATGTGGTTCACATGTGTTCATATGCACCCCTGTTTGCTCATGCCGATGCGTGGCAGTGGGCGCCCGACCTGATCTGGTTCAACAGCCTGCAGAGTTATGGTACGCCCAACTACTATGTACAGAAATTGTTTTCGGCCAATAAAGGAACCCACCTGATAAAAGCAACAGAAAACGGACAGCCGCTCACCGGGCAGGACAGCCTGTATGTATCGGCAGTATGGGATGAATCGAACGGAGAGACCATTCTGAAGATGGTAAACGCCTCTTCTTCGGAACGCCAGAGAAGGATCACCAGTACTTCCGGAACGGGTGGTTGGCAAACTGGCCGGTACGAATTGCTCAGAGCCGATTCCTCAACTGCCATAAACAGCTTTGCAGCTCCTCATTTCGTGGAACCGGTTACAGGCAGGATCGATTGGAAAAAGAACGGGGGACTTGTCCGTATACCCGGAAGGTCGGTAATGGTTTTGAGGGTGAAAGGAGAAAAAGTAAAAAGTAAAAAGTAAAAAGTAATTTTTTTTAAAAACTTCTCTTCTTACTAAAATGCTACTTGCGGCAAAATTTTTCAGGAACGCAAAGATCGCTAAGAACCGCAAAGCGCGCGAAGGATGCGGATTAAGCTCCCCTCTCCCTCAGGAGAGGGGTTGGGGGTGAGTCCGCAAACCGTAAACTGTAAACGGTAAACGGTAAACGGTAAACCTCAAACCTCAAACAAACATCTCACTTCGTTATTTTCTTCTTGATCAGGCTCCAGATTTGTTCCTGCCAGGTAAGGAGGTGACCGATCAGGAAGTATTCTTTCAGATTATTGCGGACACTGCTGCGCATGATCTTCACTACTTCGTCTTTTTCAACTTCCCCGGTTTCTTTAACTGCTACCAGGAGTTCGAGCGCGATAAAGGCCAGGGCGGCACCCGTCAGAAATAGAAAGTTCCATTCGTGCAGGGCCAATAGCCGGAACAACCGGTTGGCATGCGGGCCCGACCACTGAATGGTGATATTGAGCGTTCGCTCGGTAAAAAAATCGGCGAGCCATCCACCCAGCAGGGGAGCAGTGGCCGAAGCGAAGGCGGTAATTATATTTTTGGCAGAGAGATAGACGATCGATTCATTAACGGGAGCGAGTTTCAAACCAATATTGATGAGCGATAAATTGATGCCCGCTGTGGCGATGCCGGACACGATGTGAATCACTGCCAGCAGAATTAGGTTATGAATGAACTGGGAATAAATGCCGGCAAAGCACCATCCCAGCAGGCAAAGAATATACAAAGGGGCGCAAATGGCAATGATGGTTTTGTTGCTGTAACGATCGGCAAAATTGCCCCAGATCCTGACCGTAACGATACTGAACAACTGGGTGAGGATCGACAGGCCAATGATGTAGGGCAGGGAAAGCCCCAGGGTTTTCATCATGAAAACATTGAAGAACGGGGTGGCCAGACTCAACGCAAATACCCAGGCAGAATTAAAGATGAGCAAACGACGGAAGTTGCCGTCTCTTAATGGCTTTCTCAGCAAACGAAAGAGATTTTCGCGCGACAAGAACGATTGAGGCTCCGGTACCCTCGAAAGAATAAAGGCGCCCAGAAGGCCAACTGACCCGGCGGCCATAAACATTACGCCGTACACTTTTAACTCCAGGTCGGGGTCGTATTTCTTGATGCTACTCACCAGCAGTGCGAGACCGAGGCTCAGCAAGGCATTCAATGCCTGCATATAACTGCTTCTCCGGGAAAAATAGGAGCCCAGTACTTTTTCGGGAATCAGGTCTTTCATCCAGGCATTCCAGCTGGGACCGGCAATAGAAGCGAAAAAATAATAGAAGAATAAAAAGACAATAATAGGTTTGATCGTCAGGTTGGGCCAGAAAAATGGAAGTGCGCCGATTACTACCAGCGGCAGACGTGCAAATACAGAACAAATTACGCTGATGGCCCGGCGGTTATTGTAGGTGCGAACGAGCCAGATGGAGATCAGCTGAAAAACATTCATCATCGTCGGAATCGCGGCTATGAGCCCGATCTCGAGATTGCTGGCCTTTAACAGGAGTGCCATAGCTACCAGGAACGCGCCTCCTGTCAGCACATTCATCGTTTCAGTGGTCAGTCCGTCGCCAATGATCAGCCGCATGCCGGTCTTGACATCCGCGTCCGTCAGTGTTTTTTTGGGAGAAAGGATCATCGCCTGTGAAGTTCGTTCCGCCTGGATACAGCAAGCATTATACCAGCCATCGTTTTAAAAATTGGACTATCGTTAGAATTCGCCGTCCAGGTCAGTTTCCAGCAATAATTTCCCCAGTAAACGAATGTTATTTCGCGGGTTGACCGCTATTTGTTCTTCAACTGGTTGATTTGCGTATTTTTGCTTTACAATTCGACCACATGCAAGATGTAATCATAGATATAAAACACGCCAATATTTACCAGGGAAATAACCTCATCCTTCAGGATGTAAATTTCCAGGTATTGAAAGGGGAGTTTGTGTACCTGGTGGGTAAAACCGGCACCGGTAAGTCGAGCCTGCTGAAAACATTGTATGGCGATATTCCGCTGAAGGAAGGCGAAGGAACCGTAGTCGGATTCAATCTGCGCGACATGGGCGATTGGAAGAAAGTCCCTTTTTTACGCAGGAACCTCGGCGTGGTATTCCAGGATTTCCAGTTATTGACCGACAGGAACGTGAACGATAACCTCAAGTTTGTTTTGAGGGCAACGGGTTGGAAAGATGAAAAACTGATGAACGAAAAAATCCTGGATGTGCTCGATAAGGTCGGATTGAAATCAAAGGGCTTCAAGATGCCTTTCGAACTGAGCGGCGGAGAACAGCAGCGAATCGATATCGCCAGGGCGCTTCTCAATTCTCCCAAATTGATTCTTGCCGACGAACCTACCGGTAACCTCGATCCTGAAACATCGGACGAGATCATGAATCTGCTTTTCCACATCAGCAAAGACTACGGAACAGCCATCGTCATGGCCACTCACGATTATATAGTGATCAATAAGTTCCCGGCAAGAATGGTGAAGACCGAAAGAGGAAGAGTAATGGACAATGCTACCATATCCATTTGATCAGTCGCCGGGCATTGGTCTGATTGTTAAACTGGGCCTCCAGTAGTTGTTTTCGCAACCGGATCTCTTCTTCTCCAAACGGCTGGTGATATAATTGCAGGATCACACTCTTGAAAGATTGTGCAGAGGACACTGAGTGACAGGCCGGCCCCAGGCCCGACCCTTCGAGCGCCGCCGGATTGGCAATGCAATGGCGTCCATTGAACAATACATTCAGCAATTTCAGCTTTACCCCGGTGGCATTAAAAGAGGGAACAAGGTGTATCTGCGCCTTTCGGATCATGTCCTGCATGTCCTGCCACGAAGGGTCTGCCACAAGACAGGTATTTGTTTGCCGGTGACTCAACTGATGAAGTCTTTCTGAGGGTTTTCTGCCCGCAATTACCAATGGTATATTCAAATCATCGAATACTTCCCTGAGCAACCAGGCTGCCGCTTTTTCATTCTCCGGAACAGAAAGGTTCCCATGGTACAAACAATAACAACCCAACCCTTCTTCGGCAGTTACTTTATCGAACGGCAGAAAAACAGGCAGGGGCATTACCTGGGTGGCACCCATTTCCGTTCGGTAATAGTTCCCGTCGGTTTCTGATACCGGCAAAACGATGGCCTTGCCGGCAATTGATTTTTCAAAGCGCTTCAGCAACCGGCTTTCATTCCAGAAATAAATTTTCTTGAACAGGTGCCTGGAGGTCTGAAAGAGGTGACGGTAATAGAGGTTTTCTACATTGTGGAGACGAAGGAAAATTTTTCTTCCTGAAAAACGGCTGTCGTGAAGAAGGTAGGCGCAATGAACGCCTTCCAGCAATATCGGGTGATCATCCTGCAGCAATCGCTGGAACAGCGATTCGTCGATCCGTGAAGAAACAATGTATGGAAGTCGGCTGTTCATTCCGGCTACACCTTGTTTCCTCTGGTAATAATGAACTTCTGCACAGTATTTGCCGAGTTCTTCCTGCGGGCCTTTTCCGTATTCGAAGCAGTGCAGGTGAATCTGTACACCTTCGCGGTGCAGGGCGACCAGTTTATAAAAAAGATCAAACAATCCCCCATGATTGACCGGGAAAGGAACATCGAAACATACTATATGTAGATGCTTGTCCACTCAGCTTTCTCCAACTTGTTGATAGAATGCGATCAGTTTTTTTTCTTCCTGCTGCCAGTTCCACACTTCCCTTGCTTTCAGGCATTGCTGCCTGATCCTGTTATATAATAACTCATCCCCGAGCAAACGGTTCATTTCAGAGGCCAGGTTTTCTGCGCTCAGATCACCGGTGAGCAGCGCTACTTCGTACTGGCTGTTCAATTCGTGGTATACCGGGTAATCAACGCAAATTTGAGGAATGCCTGCATGCAGATAATCAAAATAACGATTGGCCAGGGAAAGAAAGTTACTCGGCCCTGTTTTTTCGAAGAGGGTGATGCCTGCCCAGGCTTCTTCGGTTACTTTTCGCAATTCAGCGGGCAACAGCTTTCCCTTAAATAAAACCCTGGATTCGAGGCCATATTCGGCCACCAGCTTGCGTGCCTGCTGCATAAAATTACCATCGCCACAGATCCACAACGGGGCGTTTACCCATTTCATGGCAGGTATCAGGGTTTCAAAACTCCGCCCTTCATTAACGGCGCCCTGATATAGAAAATAACGGTTGGCAGAAGAAACGGAAAGAATGGGTTGCAATACCGGCATATTCCGGATCACTTCATAATTCACTGCATACATCCGTTGAAATTCTGCCGCGATCGGCTGGTTGACGGTATAGCCCTTATGAAATCCCGGGACAGTATGCCGTTCAATCCGCTTCCATATCCGGTAGATGAAAGGGCGGGTAACGATCTCCTGCATCTCACAGAAAAGCTCATGAGCATCATATACCCGTTTAATGCCGCGCAATTTTGAAATCCAGTAACAGGGTAAAATGGTATCCAGGTCAATCGCGCAAATGATGTCAGTTCTGACGAACAGCAGATAGAAGAACAGGCGCAGGTTGAATTCGAGGTAAAAGAATTTGCCTTTCTGAAACCAAACCCGGAAACGTTTTTGACGGAATGGTTTTGATTGGAGCGGACTGCTTCCCCGAAAGAAAGCGCCGATCAGGGTTATATCATATCCCGCTGCTGACAGGGACTGACAGATCCTGATCATGCGTTGATCATAGTCCAGGTCGTTGGTAACTGTCAGTACAATTTTTTTCATATTGCCGATGGCTTCCCCGTCAAACCAGGGGAGAACCTGCGTAAATTTTTTCGATCATTTTCACTGATTGAATAGCTTCTTCCGCTTCCACGAGGCTGTTCGGATTTTTTTTCAGAGCGCTGATCAGTTCGTCATAAACCAGGTGATGATTGCTCATGCTTCCCTGGTAAAAACCATATTGGTTGGCGCTACCGGCCTTGTCAAGTATGGGTTTGCTTTCGTTTTCCACTTCGAAGTACTCGATCGTATTCAGGTATTGCCCCCCGATTTTTACCGTGCCTTTTTCGCCCAGCAGGGTAATGGATCCTTCCATATTACGGGCGAATGCATTAATCGAATACTGGATCGTTCCCATAACCCCATTGCGGAGTGTCAGCAGGGCGCTTCCTTCATCTTCGAATTCTATTACACCCTGGTGGTGACTGTTTCGCCGGATACCCGTTGCCTGGTCCAGGTCGCCCAGAAACCAGTAAAGCAGGTCGATAAAATGACTGAACTGGGTAAAAAGTGTTCCTCCGTCGAGCGAGAGCGTGCCTTTCCAGTCGCTGTCGTAATAAGAGGCCGGCCGGTTCCAGAAACAGTTCAGCTGGAACTGAAAGATGCGCCCCAGTTTCTTTTTATCCAGCAGTTCTTTCACCAGCAATACCGGCGGATTGAACCGGTTCTGCTTCACCACCCAGAGTTTCCTGTTGTGGCCGCGGGCAGCTTCGATCATGGCCAGGGCATCCGTATACCTGGTTGCCATTGGTTTTTCGCACAGTACATGACAACCCGCTTCCAATGCCCGGATGGAGTGTTTGGCGTGCAGCCCGTTGGGCGTGCAAATCACGGCCACATCCGGCCGGGAATGGGCAAGGAGCTGGTCGAGAGAGTCGTATACTTCCGCATTATACTGATTGCCAATTAGTTTAGCCTTGCTGATGGCGGTATCACATACTGCTGCCAGCCGCCCCGTACGCGACATCTGTGCCGCATGACGGCCCGCAATATTTCCACAACCAATAAGGGCAAAACGGTATGACATTCAATCAAATTAGCCGGAAAAATCGAAAAAATTCCTCAAACGACAAGACTAAATCAAAAATAAATTGCCTACCTTCGCCGCCTATTTGTAGAAGATAATTTTGGATGTTCTAAAAAAAAATTGAGATGTCTTATTTAACTAAAGAAAAAGTATCTGGTATTTTCACTGAATTTGGCGGGAAAGCCGGCAATACCGGTTCTATCGAAGGCCAGATTGCCTTGCTGACTGAAAGAATCAATGGTATTTCCGAACACCTGCAAGCCAACAAAAAGGATTTCTCGACCCACCGTGGTTTGATGAAAATGGTTGGTCAGCGCAAGCGCCTGCTCACCTATATGAGCAAACACAATCTCCAGGGATACCGCGCACTGATTGAAAAACTCGGCTTAAGAAAATAATGATAAGTATAAAACTTAGACGAATTTCCCAACTGTCCTGACTACAGTTGGGAATTGTCGTTTAAGAAGACTGGCCGGTTTTCAATAAAATTCTGTTTTCATAAACCCGTTCCTGCGTACTTTTTTCCCACCTGCTGATGCAGTGAACGATTAAAATCAACTATATGCTCTCACAACCCATAAGCGTAACATTCGATATAGGTGGAGGCCGCTTGGTCACCATCGAAACCGGCAAACTGGCCCGCCAGGCCGATGGCGCAGTAACCGTTCGCCAGGGCAACTGTATCCTGCTGGCTACCGTTGTTGCCAATAAAGAACCCAAAGAAGGCCAGGATTTTTTCCCGCTGTCTGTAGACTACCAGGAGAAATTTTCTGCCGCCGGTCGTATTCCGGGATCATTCTTCAAGAGAGAAGCGAGACTGAACGACTATGAAATATTGACCAGCCGCCTCATTGACCGTGCGCTCCGCCCCCTGTTCCCGGAAGATTATTTCTGTGACGTTCAGGTGCTGGTGAGCCTCGTGTCGAGCGATAGCGAGATCATGCCGGACTCTCTGGCATGCTTAGCCGCTTCTGCCGCCCTGGCCGTTTCTGATATTCCTATCAAGGAAATCATCAGTGAAGTGCGGATTGCCCGCGTCGAAGGCCAGTTTGTGGTAAACCCCACCCGTACAGAACTGACTAAGTCTGATATGGAGTTTATCATTGCCGCCACCGATAAAAACCTGATGATGGTGGAAGGGGAGGCAAAAGAGTGCAGCGAGGAAGACCTGGTAAAGGCACTCGAACTGGCACACGATGCCATCCGTATTCATATCAAGGCACAGCAAGAACTGAGAAGCAAAGCAGGTGTTACCGGAAAACGTGACTACAAGAAACCGGAACACAATGAAGAGCTGATGCAGAAAGTGAATGCCTTTGCCAAAGACCGCGTTTACCAGATATCACGCGGCGCGAGTGCAAAATCTGACCGCAGTGAAGCCTTCGATAAAGTGAAGGAAGAGCTGATAGCCAGCCTGGGCGAAGAAGTGTCTGACGCAGATAAGAAGCTGGCGAAAAAATATTACGAGGATCTTAAATGGGAAGTGGTTCGCAATATGATCGTCGATGAAAGAGTGCGCCTGGACGGACGCTCCCTCGAGCAGGTACGCCCGCTGGCAATGGAGATTGATCCGTTGCCTACTCCTCACGGCTCGGCCCTGTTTACCCGTGGAGAGACACAGTCCCTCACTACCGTAACGCTGGGTACTCCGCTGGATGAGCTGCTGATCGAAAGCGCTGCCAAATCTGATTACTCCAAATTCATCCTGCACTATAACTTCCCGCCGTTTTCAACCGGAGAAGTGAAAATGATGAGAGGCCCCGGCCGCCGTGAGGTAGGTCATGGCAACCTCGCCATGCGTTCGCTCAAGCAAATGATGCCGGGTAACGATTACCCGTACACGGTGAGGGTGGTGAGTGATATCCTCGAATCAAATGGTTCCTCATCAATGGCTACCGTTTGTGCCGGTTCACTGGCCCTGATGGATGCCGGTGTGCCCATCAACAAACACGTAAGCGGTGTTGCCATGGGTCTTATTACCCGTGCCAGCGACCATAAATACGCGATCCTGACCGATATCCTGGGTGATGAAGATCATCTCGGAGATATGGACTTTAAAGTTACCGGTACCCGCGAAGGTATTTGCGGGGTGCAGATGGATATTAAAGTGGACGGTCTGAGCATGGAAACCATGCGCGAGGCCCTCGAACAGGCACGCAAGGGCAGACTTCATATCCTGGATGCGATGTATGAAACCGTACAGGCTCCGAGAGAAGAAGTGAAGCCTCATGCTCCTCGAATGGAAAAACTCTTTATCGATAAGGAATTCATCGGTGCGGTTATCGGACCCCAGGGTAAGATCATCCAGGAGATCCAGCGCGAAACCGGTGCTACCATCAATATCGAAGAAGTGGGCAAATATGGCGAGGTCAGCATTTTCTCTCCCGCCAAAGAAGGTTTGGACAAGGCCGTTGCCTGGATCAAAGGCATTACAGCCGTTCCCGAAGTTGGCGGTGTATACGAAGCTACCGTTAAAGGCATCAAGGAATTTGGCGCTTTCGTGGAGTTCCTCCCCGGCAAGCAAGGGCTGCTCCATATCAGCGAGATCAGCTGGAAGCGCCTGGAAAGCATGGAAGGAGTACTGAAAGAAGGAGATGTGGTTAAAGTGAAATTGATTGGTATCGACCACAAAACCGGCAAATTCAAACTCAGCCGCAAGGTCCTCATGCCTAAACCAGAAGGCGGAGCGCCCCCAAGAGGTCCCCGTCAGGACGGTCAGGAATAATTCGATTTTTTTTGATCTGATTCATATCAAAGGTCTGCATTGATGGCAGACCTTTATCTTTCTACTCAATACCAAATCACATGGATCGTTATGTCAGGATCAGTTTTGAGAACCTGGAAGCCGAGCAAAAGGATATTCTTCTTGCCCGCCTGAGCGAGATCGGCTATGAGGGGTTTGAAGAAGAACCGGGAAAACTGATGGCCTATTTAGCCGAGCCGGATTTCCAGGAATCCGCATTGAACGAACTGTCTGGTTCCCTGCCCTGGAAGAAAGAATTGCTCGAATCACAGAACTGGAACCAGCTTTGGGAAGAGAATTTTCATCCGGTCCGGGTCGGGGATTTTTGTTGCGTTAGGGCCGGTTTTCATCCACCTGTTAACGGTTGCCGGTTTGATATTATCATCACTCCGAAAATGAGTTTCGGCACCGGGCACCATGCCACCACCTATATGATGATCCGGTGGATGGAATCCCTGGAGTTTGACCAGGCCAGGGTGCTGGATTTTGGGACCGGGACAGGAGTATTGGCCGTGCTGGCAGAAAAACTGGGCGCTTCGGGAGTGGAGGCCATTGATAATGATGACTGGAGTATTGAGAATGCCAGGGAAAATATTTTGTTGAACGATTGCAGTAAAATAGTTGTACAAAAAGCGGATCATTTGTCATTCCCCGGGAATTTTAACATCATCCTGGCCAACATCAACCGCAACGTGTTGCTGGCCCATATGAACTCCCTTCAACAACATTTGGCACCCGGGGGCGTTGTAATCATGAGTGGACTGCTGGAAGGAGACGCGGAGTTGATCATAGAAAAAGCAGGCGTCAGCGGACTTGCCTTTAAGGGCAAGGACAGCCAGGATGGGTGGGTCTCTCTACAGTTCAGTACTCACTGACAATTAATCAGGACGAGCGTATGAAAACCTGTTTTTCCTTACATTTGTCCTTCCAATTCAACCAATAATTCGTGAAAGAAGTTCTACTTGTAGTAGTTGCTTACATGATCGGCTCTATACCCACGGCAGTGTGGGTTAGCAAGGCTTTTTTTGGTATCGATATCCGGGAATATGGCAGCGGCAATGCCGGTGCTACCAATTCTTTCCGGGTGATGGGTCCGAAGCTGGGAACCTTTGTAATGGTGGTTGACATGCTCAAAGGGCTGGCCGCCGTAAAGCTGGCTTTTCTTTTCCCTTATTATGCAGACAATGATGTTGCCCGTACCGGCTTCCAGGTAGCGCTCGGGCTTGCTGCCGTGGTGGGGCATATTTTCCCGTTATGGGCAGATTTTCGTGGTGGTAAAGGAGTGGCAACACTGTTCGGCCTGGTGCTGGGGATATCTCCGGTTACCGCTGTTTGTTGTGTGGGAGTATTTCTGCTTGTGCTTTATTTAACCCGATTTGTTTCGCTCAGCTCGATACTGGCCAGTGTGGCTTTTCCTGTATTCATACTCGTCATCTTCAAATGGGATAATCACGCGTACCGCGTATTTGCCATTGCGGTAGCCCTCCTGGTGATCCTCACTCACCAGAAAAATATCAGCCGGCTGTTGCGTGGCAGTGAAAGCAAAGTGCCGATCCTGAAGTATCGCGACCGCCGCAAACACCGGCGCCGCAGTAGTTAGTAATGACAAGTTAAACCTTCATTTATTTTTTCAATCCTGTTCCGCAAACCCCTGGGTGAAGACGGATTGGTATGAGTATTGTCTTAGCTTTGAAAAAAAGAACGATGAAAAAGATATTGATAGCATTAAGCCTGGTGGTATCACTGACTGATTGCTCGCGCAACCCCATAACCAACCGGAAGCAGTTTTCGCTGTATAAGGAATCGGATATTCAGTCGATGGCTGCACAGCAATACAAACAGTTTCTGACCGAAAACAAGGTAGTGAGTTCGACCGGGAGCAAGGATGCGGAGATGGTTCGCAGGGTAGGGTCCAGGATTTCGACGGCAATCACCAAATTTTATACGGATAAAGGCCTGGGAGCGGAACTGGAGGGATACCAGTGGGAATATAACCTGGTTGATTCCAAAGATGTGAATGCCTGGTGCATGCCGGGTGGAAAAATAGTAGTGTATACCGGTTTGCTTCCCATTACTCAAAACGAAGCCGCCCTGGCTGTGGTAATGGGCCACGAAATTGCGCATGCGCTCGCCAAACATGGCAACGAAAGAATGAGCCAGGCTACTGCCCAGCAGCTGGGTGGGGTGGCTTTGCAGGTTGCCGTCGCTAATAAAACGCCCGAAGCCCAGAATCTTTTTATGACCGCCTATGGGGTGGGAACAACCGTGGGGGCCATGTTGCCTTTTTCCAGAAAACAGGAGCTGGAGGCCGATAAGTTCGGACTGATCTATGCCGCTTTAGCCGGTTACAACCCCGAGGAAGCCATCCCTTTGTGGGAACGAATGGAGACTGCCGGCGGGGGAAATAAGCCCCCCGAATTTCTCAGTACCCACCCTTCCGAAGGTACCAGAATCGAAAAGCTGAAGGAACTGATGCCGGAAGCCAAAAAATATTATAAACCAATGAATCAGCGCTGATTTACGCAATCGTTTGATATTTAATACAAAGCCCCCGGACGCAACTTTTCAGGTTGATTCCGGGGGTTTTTTCATGTAAAGTTTCGATGGGTGCCTGAGATTTCGTAAATTTGCTTCCCCGTTCCAATTAACCCTAGGCTATAAACAAAACCTCTCGCATGTCTCAAAACATTTTAGAAAAACTTGAGCTCCGTGATGAGAAGAACATTCTTATACAGGGGCTCCCGTCTTCCATCGAAAAGCAGTTTGTGAAGCTGTCGTTTTCCAAAAACGTCACTCCCTTGCTGAAGATGAGGAAGATCGATTTCGCTCTGGTGTTCGCCGTAAGCGAAAGCCAGTTAAGTAGTATTATGCGGGAAGTTCTTCCGGCGATGCACCAAAATGCAAAGTTCTGGATAGCTTATCCGAAATCTTCTTCCAAAATCGTTACCGACCTGAACAAAAATTGCAGCTGGAACTGCGTTTGTAATGAAGGTTTCGAAGGAAAAGAAGAGGTTGCACTTGACCATGTGTGGACTGCCACCCGCTTCTGCAGGAAAGAAGAGGTCAAGTCGGGTCGTTCCGTTTCCCGTAAAAGGGAAGCCGCTCTGGTTTAAAAGATTGGTTAACTAAGTACACGAGGTTTGTTGCTATTTTGCAGCAAACCTTTTTTTATGTCTTTTATCAATATCGAAATAAAAGCCAGAACCACCAGGCCAGGCTTTATCCGTGCCTACCTGCAACAACAGGGTGCTGAATTCAAGGGGACCGACTCGCAGACGGATACCTATTTCCAGGTTCCGGAGGGGCGGCTGAAGCTGCGGGAAGGAAACATCGAAAACAACCTGATCTTCTACCGCCGCGATAACCAATCCGGTCCGAAGCAATCAACCTTCAGCCTGGTGCCGGTAAGCGATTCGGAAGCCATGCGAAAACTGTTATCGGATGCCCTGGGAGTGAAAACTACTGTCCGCAAACAGCGCGAGATATACTACCTGCACAACGTGAAATTTCACCTGGATACGGTGGAAGGCCTGGGCAGCTTCGTTGAAATTGAAGCCGGCAATAAACTCATGAACTTACCGGTGGAAACACTTCGACAGCAATGCGAAAACTATATGCAGGCCTTTGAAATATCAGCATCGGATCTGTTGGAGAATTCGTATAGCGATATGATTGAATAATTTGCCAATGAGCCAATGCAATGACGAATGACGAATGACGAATCAGAAGGCAATGGACCAATTAATCAATTAGTAAATGAGCCAATGCAATTACGAATGACGAATGACGAATGAAAACACAATTTGCCAATGAGCCAATTAGTAAATGTGCCATTGCAACTACGAATGCTCTTTGCGCGCTTTGCGGTACTTAGCGATCTTTGCGTTCCCCGGTCGGGGATCAGGAAAAATCAGCCTATACTTTATTTTTTTGGCTCAATGAGCCAATGCAATTACGAATGAGGAATACGAATTTGCCAATGTGATAATTGGTCAATGAGCCAATGCAATTACGAATGACGAATGACGAATCAGAAGGCTAGGGCCAATTAGTCAATTAGTAAATGTGCCATTGCAATGACGAATGACGAATGAAGAATTTCGAATGAAATGTGAACCTCAAACCGTAAACTTCAAACAGTAAACCTCAAACAGTAAACTTCAAACCCCAAAACGCAAACCCTCTCCTCACTTCAATATCACTGTTCCTGCCTGTTGTGTAAGAGCGGTTTCCATTTCTTTGAGGTGTTTGTGGGTTTGCAGCAGGATCATTTGCTCTTCCGGGTTGTGTGGCTTTTCAAGATCGCGCTGGTTTTCTTCAATCAGTTTCCTGATTTTTTTCAATTTCAGATAAATGACTGTAGAACCTGTTTCTTCCTTATAAAGGTCTTCCCGGGTCAGGATCTTACCGTCGAAATGTTCATTCCAGTTTGGGCTGAGTTCGTACCTGAAATCCATGATGCCCACTACCAGTGAACTGAGGTGCTGATCTTCGTCGTACAGAAAGCTGCGGGGAACCGGTTCAAGCCCCTGCCGGTACCAGTCGCGGTATTTCTCAAAGACCTGTACCAGCGATTTATTGTCGAGCAGGGAAGGATCATCGAATTCTTCAAATATATAGTCGGCCACTTTTTTATCATCATCCCATGATTTCAATCCAAATTCAAGCAGGCAGCGTATGAGACCCCGTTCCTGCATTTCGTCCTTATTGAACAGGCTGGAGGCATCGGGATCCATTCCGGTGGTATCGGCAATGGTTTCGGGCTCGGGTTGGGAGGCGGGTTTCTGATCCTTTGCCAGCCTGTCGCGAATAAACTTGTTCACCAGAGCGGTAAGTCCGCCTTCTTCGATCCTGAGCATTTCCGAGCAGCGCTTGATATAATCCTGCTGCTTGGTAAAATCTTCCACTTTGTTAATCCGGGAAATAGTTTCAGCTACCTGGTTCACTACTTCCGATTTCCGGGTTGTGTCGGTACCGGCTTCTTTCAGTAACACCTCGAGTTGGAAGAGGATAAAATCTTTGCGGTTGTTTTGAACAAATTCACGAAAGCGGGCAGCGCCAATCTTGTTGACATAACTGTCCGGGTCTTCGTTATCCGGAATCAGCACCAGGCGTACGTTCAGGCTTTCTTCGAGGGCCATATCCAGCCCGCGCAGAGCAGCCTTGACGCCAGCGTTGTCGCCATCATAAATGATGGTGAGGTTGTTGGTATATTTTTTTACCAGCCGCAACTGATCAACAGTGAGAGAAGTACCACCGGAGGCAACAACATTTTCGATACCGGCCTGGTGCAGCGAGATAACATCCGTGTATCCTTCCACCAGCAGGCACTCATCATTTTTGTCAATAGCCTGTCGCGCAAAGTAAGAGCCATACAGGATCTTGCTTTTTACGTAGAGTTCGTTTTCCGGCGTATTGATGTATTTAGGTCCGCGGTCAGTTTTACCGATCACCCTGGCGCCGAAGCCAATAATTTTTCCTGAATTGTTGTGAACGGGAAAGATGATCCTCCCCCGGTAATTGTCCACGATCGCTTCATCCCTTTGCACTACCAGGCCTGTTTTTACCAGTAACTCGGGGTTGTATTGTGCGGCTATGGCAGCCTTGCTGAAATGATCGCGCTGGTTGAGGCAATAGCCTATTTGAAACTTCCGGATGATTTCTTCCCTGAACTCCCGTTCCTTGAGATAACTCATTCCAATGTCGGTTCCTTCTTCGGTATCGAACAGGTTATGGGTGAAATGCTGCTGGGCAAAGGCGTTGATGATATATAGGCTGTCGGCAATTTGTTGCTGCTGCTTTACCTCGGGGCTTACTGCGGTTTCTTCAATCTCGACATTGTATTTATTGGCCAGCCATCTCAAAGCCTCCACATAAGAGTATTTCTCGTGCTCCATCAGGAAGCTGATCGTATTGCCGCTCCGTCCGCACCCGAAACATTTATAAATTTCTTTGGCCGGGGATACAGTAAAGGATGGGGTTTTTTCGTTGTGGAATGGGCAAAGTCCCAGGTAATTTGCCCCGCGTTTTTTCAGCTTAACAAAGCCTCCGACGATTTCGATGATATCGATACGGCTTTGAATCTGTTGTATGGTGTGCTGGGTTATCACCTTGATAATGAGTGTAAAAAGCTATATTGAGCCCCGGAAACCGGTTGGTAAAGATAAACTATGGCATAATTTTTTCGGAAAGAATATTCATCCGAATCCATGATCCTAAACGAAATCCCTATGAAGACATTTATCAGGCTATGGCTGTTTTTGAGTATCGTAATTCCACGATCCGTTTCAGCCCAGGAACCGGTACTGAATTGTCATGCCGGCTTCAAGGCCAGTAAAACCACTACCTGCAGTTCCTTTCTCGAAGTCAGATTTTCCGATCAAAGCGTGGTGATGAGTGACGATGCCATTGTAGCATGGCTTTGGAGTTTTGGCGATGGAAAAACATCTGCTGAAAAGAAACCGGTTCATTTGTATGAAAAGCCGGGTAACTACACCGTTTCTCTTCGTATCAAAACAAGGAATGGTTTGGAATATTCTTCCAGCCAGCAAAATTACATCAGAGTGAAAGGGGAGGTGTATGTAGACCTTGGACAGGATCGCCCGATAGGCAGAGAAAAATTTGTAGACCTCGATGCACAGAATCCAGGTTCCAAATATTCATGGAACACTGGAGCCAATAGTCAGAAAATTCGCGTAGTAGCAGCTGGTAAGTACAAGGTGAGCGTAAGCAAGGGAAATTGTCAGTCTCGCGATAGTGTGAATATTTTCGCCACTTCGAGTCTGCCCTATGTTGATTTTTCTGCCGATAAAACTTATTCGTGCAATGGAAATCTCCGTGTATTTTTTAATGAAGTGACCAATTTCGAACCAGGGGATTTTATCGCCCATTATCAATGGGATTTTGGCGATGGCGGAACTTCCAATGATTCAAGACCTTCCCATGATTATGAAAAGCCGGGCAGGTACACCGTTCGGTTGATTACCTATACTCATTTCGGACGAACAGATACGGTAACGAAAGAAAATATGATCTTCCTGGAAGGGGTGGTATGGGCTAACCTGGGCCCCGCTGTGAGCATTTGCCCGGGCGAATCGGTGGAGATAGATGCCGGCAACCCAGGCGCTACCTACGACTGGACCAATGGTGCACACACGCAAAAAGTGACCTTCACCCAACCCAACGAATACTGGGTATACATCCGCAAAGATGGTTGTGAAAGTGTCGGAAAAATACTGATCCAGGAGAAACCTCCCGTAACTGCGCAATTCGCTTACCAGAAATTGTCGACCTGTCTGCCGATGAATGTGCAGTTCAGCGACAGCTCATCCTGGTGCGGAAACAATACGATTACCAAATGGGAATGGGATTTCGGTGATGGAAGCTCAAGTAGCGACCAAAACCCCAATCATTTCTTTACCAGGGCAGATACATTTATTGTTCGCCTCACCATATGGGATGCCAGCGGGTTTTCCATTACCAGGAGCAAAAGGGTCGTCATCGATCCGGTGGCGGGTTCGGGACCGGTGGTAAACCTGGGTAACGATACCACGGTGTGTGAGGTGGATGGTTTGGTGCTCGATGCCGGCAATCCGGGATCCAGCTTTACCTGGAGCACAGGCGATTTCTACCAGACTGCAGTCATCACCAATACCGGCCAGGTATGGGTTCGGGTGGAAAGCCAGGACGGATGCAGCGCCTCCGATACCATCCAGGTAACGATCAGGCCATCACTGGTTCCGAAATTCGGATTCAGTATAGGGGGACAATGTTTGCCGGTAAACGTCAGCTTTCGCGATAGTTCCACCACCTGCGGAGTTGAAATAGTACAATGGCGTTGGGACTTTGGAGATGGAACCACCTCCACAGAACAGCATCCTGTTCATGCTTATACACAGAACGGAGAATACATCGCACAACTGACCATTTTTGATAACATCGGCAATTCCATCACCCGAAGCAAAAGGGTAGTCATCAATGGAATTTCCGTGCCGGTCAATCTTGGAAAAGACACGACGATCTGTTTTGGTGATTTCCTTATCCTTGATGCCGGAAACCCCGGAGCGGTTTATCAATGGAATACCGGAGAAACTTCTCAGCAAATATTTGTCATGGATGATGGAAGCTACTACGTAACCGTCAGCCAGAATGGTTGTTCGGGTACCGACACCATTCGGGTAACGACCGCTGTGCCGGTTACGGCAGGATTCGATTTCATCAGTACAGGAAATTGTGTTCCGATAAAAGTCAATTTCTTTGATAAGAGTACGCCGGGATGCGGACAGCAGATCGTACAGTGGAGGTGGGACTTTGGCGATGGCAGCAGCTCCCAGGAACAAAACCCGCTGCACGTTTACCAGGCGCCCGATACCTTTGCGGTCCGGCTGACGGTTACTACCAATACGGGTATTACGGTTTCAAGGTCCCGCAAAGTGGTGGTTGCCCAATCGGAAACCTGCGAAGTACAGCCTCTTAAAACCAGCCCCGTGATCGGCGCTGTCAGCTGGCTGAAGGATGTGAAGATCAAGTGCAGTCCTAACCCGAACAATGGAACGATGTACCTGATGCTTTCCAGGTTACCGGAGGCTCCCTTGAAGGCGACCGTGATCGACAGATACGGCCAGAGGTTATATACGGTGAATGTAACCAGCCTCAACACGCTGTTCAATCTGAACCGCTTAGCCAAAGGATATTATACCATAGAGCTGCTTTCGGGCAAGGAACGTAAAGCTATTCCGATACTTATTCAATAACAGACCTCTGTGTATCAGACGAGAACCATTCCGGATTCCGGGATGGTTCTTTTTTTATCCCCTCTTGCTAAGTGGTTTCCCCAGTTTGGGGCCTGTGCCGAACGCGTGAATATTTAATACACCCGATTACTGGCATTTTCCATATTTCTTTCTTAAATTAGAATAGATTCATTTCATACCCGTGGGAACTATCCAGCTCTTTATTTCTTCACCATCTAAATTTTTCTCCCATGGTTACTACAGAAGTCGCACAGCTTTCACAAGAATGCAATGCCTGGAGGGAGACATTGCGTTCATACCGGGACCAGTTCGCCCAATGCAAGCATCAATTGCAGCAAGTTGCCGGAAGGCAATCTCTCCGGGAAGATCTCCTTCAACTGGAACATCTCGACAACCAGCTTCACATCCAGCTCATCAACATCCACGATCTCAAACAGGCGATCAAGGTACACGAAAGAAAGATCCAGACCGAACTGCAGCAGAACAACGGACGCATCAGTGACGAATCACTGGCCGATCACGAAAACATCTACGACGAATTTCAATCTTTGGAACATACACTGAAAGACATCCGGGAAGAGTTCAGTCTTTTCACGGGGCGCACCACCTGACAACCTAATTCCTACCTCTTACAAGGCTGCTATAAAATTGAATCGGGAGTAAACCGGTCGTTTCCGGTATTAGCCGGGGCGTATCACCGTCTCCTGAACATTGTTCGAAACACTACCATTGTTCAACATAAAACTATTTGTTATGGCAGAATTTGATACCTCACACGTAAAAAACATAGTCTTGCTGGGCCATGCCGGCTGTGGCAAGACAACCTTAGCGGAATGCATGTTGTTTGAAGCGGGTCTGGTAAGCCGCCGCGGAAGTATTGCCGAAAGGAATACCATCAGCGATTACCACGATCTCGAAAAGGAAAGAGGAAATTCAATTTTTTCTACACTGCTGCACAGCAAGTGGCGCGGATACAAGATCAATATCATCGATACGCCCGGCTATGATGATTTTGTGGGCGAAGTTGTTTCTTCACTTCGAGTAGCCGATACCGGTATAATGATCCTGAATGCGTCGGCGGGAGTGGAAGTCGGTACAGACCTGATCTGGGATTATACCGAACAATTCAAAACGCCGATGATCTTTGCGGTAAATAAACTGGATGAAGAGGAGGCTGATTTCGACAGAACGGTCCGTGAAGCCAAATCACATTTCGGAGGAAATGTAGTGGTGGTGCAGTATCCACGGCAGCAGGGAGCGGGTTTTCATGAAATTATCGACGTTCTCCGGATGACGCTCTACAAGTTCAGAGATGCAGGGGGCAAACCGGAGAAGTTGCCGATTCCGCCGGAAGAAAGGGAAAAGGCCGATACCCTGCACAAAGAATTGATTGAAGCCATCGCCAGCAATGATGAAACGCTGATGGAAAAATATTTTGAGAAAGGAGAGCTGGATGAAGACGAAATGAAAGAGGGCATGAAGAAGGCGATGATCCGGCACGATCTCTTTCCCTTGTTCTGTTTATCGGCAGAAAGAAACATGGGAAGTGGCCGGTTGATGGGTTTCATTGACAATGTTTGCCCCAGCGCCAATGAAATGCCGGCACAGCCCACCCGGTCCGGAGGAACGCTGGAATGCAGGGAAACGGGTCCGGCCTGTATATTCATTTATAAAACTGTTTCGGAACCGCATGTGGGGGAACTTTCTTTTTTCAAAGTGTATTCGGGAACGGTAAAGAGCGGAATGGAGCTGGTCAATGAAACTACGGGAGTGTCCGAAAAGCTGAACCAGCTGTTCGTGGTAGAGGGCAACAAGCGCACGAATATCAACGAGCTGGTGGCAGGTGACATCGGGGCCACCCTGAAATTGAAGAATACGCATGTGAATAATACGCTGCACGATAAAGGCAAGAGTATCGAACTGATGCCGATCGAGTTCCCTTCACCGAATATGACTGTATCGGTAGAAACTACCCGAAAGGGCGAGGAGGAAAAACTGTCACAGGCCTTGCACCAGTTGAAGGAAGAAGATGCCACGGTGATCATCGAATACTCACCGGAGCTCAAACAGACACTCATCCGCTGCCAGGGTGATATGCACCTGGCTGTGATCAAATGGAAGATCGAGAACCTCCATAAAGTGGAGGTTAAATTTGGCAAGCCGAGGATTCCCTATCGCGAAACGATCCGGAAAATGGCGGAGTCCAGCTACCGGCACAAGAAGCAATCAGGCGGGGCCGGTCAGTTTGCGGAAGTATTCATGCGAATTGAACCCTGGCACGAGGGTATGAAGGAGCCCGAGGGTCTTCCGGTGCGCGGAAAGGAAATAGTGGACCTCGACTGGGGAGGCAAGCTGGTATACTACAACTGCATTGTGGGAGGAGCGATCGACACCAGGTTCCTGCCTTCGATATTCAAGGGGGTGATGGAGAAAATGCACAATGGCCCGCTCACGGGTTCCTATGTAAGGGACGTTCGGGTATGTGTATACGATGGTAAGATGCACCCGGTTGACAGCAACGATATCTCCTTCAAGATTGCAGGTTTGCAGGCATTTCGTCAGGCGTTCCAGCAGGCCGATCCCCAGATTCTCGAACCGATTTACCATGTGGAAGTATTGTGTCCGGAAGATATTACCGGTTCGGTAATTGGCGATCTGCAGACAAGACGTGCCATTGTAGAGGGAATGGATAGTGAAGGTCACTTTACCAAGATAGTGGCGCGGGTACCCCTGGCGGAGATGCACGATTACTCGTCTTCCCTTCGCTCCATCACCCAGGGAAGAGCCAAATTCAGGATGAGTTTCCAGGACTATACGGTAGTACCGTTTGAGATACAGAAGCAGTTGCAGGACGAATACAGTAAACTGGCGAAGGAAGAGATTTCCTGATCACCTTGTAAAAAGCAATCCCTCCCGGATGACCGGGAGGGATTGCTTTGTTTTTTTTAGTGATCAGCCCAGCATTTTTTTCAGATTATCAAAGCTGGTCTTGATACTCGCATACGCATCTTTGGGCATATCATGTTCCACGAAGTAATGCGTCATGCCGGAAGTCTTTGCGTGTTCAAAAATTCTTTTCCAGTCGATGATACCGGTACCAACAGGTTGGGGTCCGGTCATGTCTTTGTCGATGTCTTTCACATGCCACAGGTGAAAGCGGCCAGGATGTTTCCTGAATAATTCAACCGGGTCTTTGCCTGCCTTGGTGGCCCAGCAAAGGTCGAGTTCGAATTTCATGTCCGGGTCGCAATCGCTCAGCATCACCTCATAGGGAATTTTCCCGTCGAATGTTTTGAACTCTCCATCATGGTTATGATAGGCAAACAGGATTCCTGCTTTTTTGCAGGCTGCGGTGGTTTTATTGAGGGTTTCTACAGACAGCTTTAGTTCCTCCGCCGAATCGTAAGGGGTGCCGGCACAAACCAGGTAGGGCAATTTCGCTTCGGCTGCGGTATCGATTATTTCCTGAAAATTTTCACGAAGATTTTTCATGGGAGGAATGGTGATGGGTTTTCCGTCGGGGCCATTGGGAAGTTTGGCGCCCGGAGGCAGTTTGAAAGGGGCGCCGCTGACGTGATGCGATTTCCAGCTGAGGCCGTTATCTTTTAAAAGCGCCTGGAAATCTTTTGCGGAATAACCATAGAAGCCACCTTTTGGACTAAAAGCCGATTCGATCTCCTTGTATCCTGTTTCTGCCACTTTTTTCAGCGCGCCCGGAACATCTTTTTCGATGATGCCAAATAGCGTGAACAATTGCAGGCCCGCAGGAGGCATTGAGGAACGTTCGAAAGCAAAGGCCTTTGGCCCCAGTAATACCCCGGCTGCAGTCAGTGCAGACCCGGCTTTCAGGAATTTTCTTCTGTTTAGCATACCGTTTCAGTTGTGTGTTGAAAAGATGATAGTTTAAACGGAATGCACCTGTAGCGGAAAAGAACAGACGTTCTTCCGGCGATCACAGGAAGCAATCGGTTTGGCTGGTATGAATTTACCAAAGAATGCAGGTTCCGGGAAAGAAAAGCGACCTGCCGGTGAATTTTTGCGACGAAACCGAAAGGCTACATCGGGGTCAGGAAAAAACCTTCGGACCAAAAACCGGCCTGACGGTCATCCAGGCTATCACCGGAAAGAAATGCATGGGTACCGTCAGCAACGGAAACAACTCGGGGTTCTGAATATCGAGCGGTAACCGAACCGATATCGGGTACATGATGCTGGCAAAGGAGAGAAGGGAGAAAAGAAGGTTGAAAACAAGTTCGGCCTTTTGCTTGAACAGGAGCAGGCATATACAACATCCAGCGGCCGCTACCATGCCGGCTGCCAGGTTCAGCCCGATCAGCACCGGAATATTGGCCACTTTGGAATAGTCCGGCAGCCCCTCATAAGTAAAGGCAAATCCGAAGATGCGATGGTAGATGAGGGAAGCAACGGCTGATAAAATACCAGCCGTTAGTCCCCAGAAAAAAAGTTTCCTGAACATATATTATTTGGTTACAGGTACTGATATTTCTACTTTGATCACTCTTCCTGCGCGGCCATTGGATGGATTCAGATTGAAATCGTCCCTGTTCACTTCAAAGGTACCGGCAAACGTATTGTTTTGAAAAGTAAATGGAATCGTTACTTCTTTTTGTACGCCATGCATGTCGAGGGTTCCTTTGGCTTCGTATCCGGCAGCCGTTTTGGTGAGGGCAGAAGAAGTAAAATGTATGGTTGGATATTTTTCGACATCAAACCACTGTGCACTTTTGGCATGGGTGTTCTGCATACCATTGCCGGTATTGATGCTGGCGGCATCCACGGTTACATCAAACTTGGAAGAACCCAGGTTCTTTTCATCGAAAGCAATGCTTCCTTTCAGCCCGGTGAAAGCCCCGGAAGGATCGCTGCTGGAAAATTTGACGGAATAATTTTCGCCGATTTTCCAGTCCTGCGCTTTGAAGACAGTAAAGGCAGAGGCTGATAAAATAACCAGGGCGGCGACAGGGTAAAACAGTTTTTTCATTTTTGTTGTTTTTTTATTGTAGGAAATGTAGTTTTCTATTTATCAAGTTAACGATTTGCCTTACGCGAACAGCCTTTGATTTTACGAACGGTATTCCATGACTGCTAGCTTTGTGATTTTCCTGCCATCTGCATAACTGCCTCCCGGTAATGATCACTCACCGGTATTTCGGTGGAGCCAATGAAGACGCTGTTCTTCCGGATGGCTGTGATCTGTTCCTTTGAAACGATAAATGATTTATGAACCCGTATAAAATCCTCGGCTGGCAACTCTTCTTCCACCATCTTCATGGTCATCCGCGGTACGATGGGTTTGTTAGGTGCGCTCTTGAGATGGATCTTCACGTAGTCTTTCAATCCTTCCACCCACAGAATATCCGAGAAAACGATTTTTAACAGGCTGTAGTCAATATTTACAAAGAAGTAGCCGGCTTTGACCGACGGTGTTTTTTGATTTTTCAGCTGGAACAGTTCCCAGGCTTTGCCACATGCTTTGATAAAGCGATCGAGGGAAACCGGTTTTACGAGGTAGTCTACGACATCCAGGTTATAACTTTCCAGTGCGTATTTTTCGTATGCAGTGATCAGGATGAACATGGGTTTGACCGTCAGGCTTTGAATGAATTGCAGCCCGGTCAATCCGGGCATCTGGATGTCAAGAAAAATCAGGTCTGCCTGCGCCGTTTTCAATACGTCCATTGCCTCCAGGGGGTTGCTGCAACTGGCAATAAGTTCGAGGAAGGGCACTTTACGAATGTTGTCCTCGAGTAGTTCGAGGGCAAGCGGCTCGTCGTCTATGGCCAGGCAGCGCAATTTCATGCAGGTAAATTTAAGTGAAGATGAATGAGGAACCAATCATCCTTTGTATCGATCTGCAACCGGTGCCGCTGTCCATACAACAGGTTCAGCCGCCTGCGAACATTGGTCAGCCCGATGCCCGAGGTGTTGTCTTTGACCTCCTCGGTCTGTGCGGAGTATCGGTTTCTGACGGTGAAGTCAAGGGCGCCATTTTTTGCCTGTAATTCGATATCTATCTGTGCGTGCTGGATCATGCCGGTTCCGTGCTTGAAGGCGTTTTCCACAAAAGGGATCAGCAGCATCGGCTCAATTTCAATACTGTTGTCGATATCCTGGAAAGACGTATTAACCTGTACATTCTTTCCGAATCGCTGTTTCTGCAGGTCGATATAACTCTGCAGGTATTCGATTTCCTTTTCGAGCGACACTTTTTCACCGTCCGAATCATACAGCATATACCTCATCAGGGAGGACAACTTGATCAGTGATGGTTCGAGGAGATCGGATTGTTTGCGTGCCAGCGCCACCATGTTGTTCAATACGTTGAACATAAAATGCGGGCTAACCTGCGAGCGAAGGAGCGACAGTTCTGTCTTCAGGTTTTCGTTTTCTTTTTCCTGTACCAGCTTATCGGCTTTCATGCGGTCGCGGGTAGTTTGATAGGCAATGCTGGCCGCCACAAAGAACAGGTAAATAAATGTGGTGAATAAGATATGCATCCTCCAGTTGAAATGAGGATCGCCGGTGATGAGGATGCGGTTTACCCAACCGATCAGAAGGTATACCGGAAACAGTATTACGAGGGCAGAAGCATAGGCCGCCGGTTTCTTTCTGTTCAATAATCTTGGAATGAGAACCCAGGCATTAAAATAGAACAGAGCGATCCAGAACAGATTATTGACAACATAATACCATATCCCGGCTGCGCCGTCACTGTGTTTCTCCGGTTGATTGTTATAGCTCGGCCGGAGAATGAAAGGCAATGAAAACAACAATACCCAGATGGCAATGTGAACAATCGCGATAAACCATTTCTTGGGAAAAAGCAGCTTCATACGGGTAAAAGTAACCATAAACCCAACACTTCCCGGGATGAGCGGCAAATACTGCGACGAAAGCGGTTTTTTCAGCGACCAGTTACAACAGGGCTGTCAGCCAGGGCTTACCAGCGTGTGGAAACAGTAAAACCCCAGGTTAAGGGATTGCCAAGATGCACGGCTCCAAAGTCGTACGCATAGGCGATGTATTTCTTATCCAGCAGGTTTCGTCCCCAGAAAAGGATATCGAGGTGGCGAAAGCTTACACCGGCACGGGTATTAACCAGGTGATAATCGTTCTGGGATATCTGGTTGCCGAGATCAAAATATTGCTTTCCGATGTTCATCCATTCGCCCCTGACCAAAATGCGATTCTGCCCGTCCTTTCCAAATGGAATAGCATATTGAACAGCCAGGGAAGACGTGGTCACGGGCGTGAAGATCTGCCTGTTTCCGGAAAGATCGGCCACCGATCCGTTGGAGGATATTTTCAACTCATGATAGGTAGCATGCGTATATCCGAAATTGTAATCTACCTGCAGGTTTCTGACAGGCGTGGAGCTGATTTCAAGTTCAGCGCCGGCGCTGTTCAGCTTTCCCGCATTCTTGGTAATGGTGATGGCTTCAGGAAGCACCAGCGTGGGTACCTGTACGTTATTGACCCGGGTATAGAAGACCGCAATATTCAATTGCAGCCTGTTTTGCCAGAATGTATTTTTCAAACCGGCTTCCAGGTTATTGCTGTATTCGGGTTTGTAGGAGAACAGGGGTGGCTGACCGGGATCGAGCCCTAACTGTGTTAATCCACCCGCTCTGAAGCCGCGGCTATAGGTAAGATAGGCAAGGCTGTTCTTTTCAAGCTGGTATGACAGGCCCAGTTTCGGGGAAACTGCTGTATAGTGAACGGAGGCATTGGTATCCGGTACAATGTTAAAAGGAGGATTGGGATCCTGCTGGTAATCGCCGCTGACGGTGTATTTTTTCCTTTCGTAGTCTACTCTTAACCCGGCGATCAGTTTCCATTTAGGTTGAAATTCATAATCCGCCTGGCCAAATACCGCGCCACCCACCGATTTTCCTTTGTTGGTATTGATCACCGTGAAATTTTTATCCGGCGCACCCACCAGTTCTGCATCTTCTCCAAAATGAGTGGCCTGTTTTACAGGGTTATTCTGGTGAAAGAGGTACAGCCCCGTCGTCCATTTCAAAGGAGACCGGCTGGCGGGAGCAGAGCTGAATTTGAATTCCTGGGTAAACACTTTCACTTTGTTCCAGTCACTGCCATAATCGTTGATGATGGTAATACCGTCGATGGGAGAGAAGTCTCCATCCAGCGGGGCATTGTAATAACGATGATTGTGCTGGTAGGCCGTTTGAGAACTGAAAAGCACTTTTGCGCCACTATGCTGAACAGACAGTGAACTGTTCAACGTATTATCGATCATTTTTGCGGTGGCATTCTGGGCCAGGTGAAAAGGATCGGCAAAGGCGCCCTGCAGATCGGCTACCAGCGGGAAGGCCCCGTTGTTGCGATTGTTATGATGTTTCACATTGAGACTGATCATCCAGTTGGGGGCCGGTAAATATTTCAGGTAATAGTTGCCGGTGAAACTGTTCTGCTTGTCGTAGCTGCTGCTGGTAAGATCGTTGGTGTAATAACCATCGCGCGATTGATACACACCGGCCACTCCCAGGTATAACTTATCGGTCACCAGGGGCGTGCGCACACCGGCCACGTATCGTTGCTGGTTGTAATTGCCGATATTGATCTCTGCAAAACCGCTTGTATTGTTACCGGGTTGACGCGTGATGATGTTGATCACTCCACCCATGGCATTGCGTCCATACAAGGTACCCTGGGGGCCGCGAAGCACTTCAATGCGCTCCACGTCGAACAGGTTGGCGATATAGGTATCCAGCCCAAACTGGTTAACACCGTCGATATAGGTAGCTACTGCCGGATCGTAAGAGGTAGTGGTGATGCCACGGATGGAAGTAACATTTCGGTCGTCGCCCGAATTTCCAGAATATAAGTTGGGAACAATGGCGGAAATTTCATTGGCCTGCCAGATGCGATACTCCCTTATTTTGCGGGCAGACAGAGCAGATACCGTTACCGCTGTCTTCTGCATGGCTTCTTCTTTTTTCTGAGCACTCACTACAACTTCGTCCAGCGATACCGATTCGCTTTCCAAAACCACTTCCAGAATTCCATTGCGGGGAAGGTCAACTTCCGCTGTTTTTGAGGCAAAGCCGATGGAACTGATGGACAATTGATAATGACCGGCGGGCAATCCCTTGATCAGGAACGCTCCGTCGGTTCCGGAAACTGTGCCGATCGGGCTATTGAAAACATGGATCGTGGCGCCGGCAACCGGACTGCCTTTGCGGTCGACCAGTTTCCCCTGTAACTGTTGAGAAAATGCAGCCAGGCCAAGTAATTGAAACAAACTAGTCAGTAGAACAGTACGCATGAGTTAAGTATTGGAGTGGTTCGGATACAAGCCTGTAAAATTAAGGCATGATCTTAATTAGTGGTTAATCTGACCACGGTTTTATCTTTCCCGGAAAGGATTGTAGTAATATTGCCACTGTTGTGGATTAATTTTGTGAATTGAAATGGCAAGAAAATCCCTGCCGGGGTCGTTAATGAACGATCAGAATTCTTTACCGTTAGATGTTGATTTTTATGTTTTCCAGTATCAGGTTTGTATGGCCGGTTGCACTGGCCGGTTTGTTAAGTGTATCCTGCAAGGATCAGTCGGTTCCGGCCTCCGTTGTTTCGCTGGCTTCCAAAGAGGCAACCACTCCCGCCGATTCGATAACCCAAAGGCCTGTAACCCGAATCGACGCGGCCGCCACCATTTTAGCCCGCAAACAGGTTCCCATTCTTTGCTACCATCAGATCCGGGATTACCGGCCAACGGATTCCAGGATCGCCCGTGATTATATTGTTCCTCCCGATGCATTCCGGGCGCAGATGAAGGCCCTGGCCGATAGCGGGTACAAGACCATTCTGCCCGATGAATTGTATGCCTACCTGGCTGCCGGTGTTCCGGTTCCCGAAAAGGCAGTCATGATCACCTTCGATGATACCGACCTTGATCAGTTCACGATTGCCCGTCCGGTTCTCGACGAACTACATTTTAAAGGAGTGTTTTTTATCATGACCGTTTCACTGGGCAGGCCGCATTACATGAGCAGGCAGCAGGTGAAACAATTGTCTGAGGAAGGTCACTACATAGGTTCTCATACCTGGGATCATCACAACGTAAAAAAATACCAGGGAGAAGACTGGATTACCCAGATTGAAAAGCCTTCAAAGCAGCTGGAACAAATAACCGGTAAAAAGATTGAATTCTTCGCCTATCCTTTCGGACTTTGGAACAAGGAAGCCATTCCTGAACTCAAGAAACGGGGATTTAAAGCAGCCTTTCAGCTCATTGATAAAAGGGATGAAAACGATCCGCTGTTTACCATCAGGAGGGTCATCATCACCGGCACCATGTCGGGCCCCGCCACGATTGGCCGGATGAGAGGCGCCTTCAAGTGAGCGTTTCACGTTTTGTGTTTAAGGTTTAGCGGGTACGCTATTTACAGCACCTTCCTTGTTATGAAAGTTGGTAGCTGCTTTCGCCTGCTATTCTTTTAGCAGTGGGCCAAAAACCTGAAACGCAAAACGTGTAACGACAAACGCTCCTATGCCTCCAAATAACTCTCCGTTGGTTCACACACACAAATCAGGTTTCTGTCGCCGTGTGTGTTGTTGACTCTTGCTACGGAAGGCCAGAATTTGTTGTTCCGGATATAAGGCAGCGGAAAGGCGGCCGCCGTTCTTGAATAAGCGTGATTCCATTCGTCGGCCATTACTACAAACTGGGTGTGGGGCGCATTTTTCAGCGCATTGTCTTTCTTGTCGGCTTTGCCTTCTTCAATATCCCTGATCTCTTTACGGATACTTAACAAAGCATCACAGAATCTGTCCAGCTCGGCCTGGTCTTCGCTTTCGGTTGGTTCGATCATGATGGTACCGGCCACAGGGAAGCTCATGGTAGGAGCGTGAAAGCCATAGTCCATCAGTCTCTTGGCCACATCTTCCGCTTCAATACCTGCGGAGTTCTTAAAAGGGCGAAGGTCTACTATGAATTCGTGAGCACAGGTTCCATTGGTACCGGTATACAGGATGTCAAAATCATTCTGCAACCTTGCTTTCATGTAGTTGGCATTCAGGATCGCGTATTCAGTTGCTTTCCGTACGCCGCTGGCTCCTAACAGTCTTATGTATGCGTAGCTGATCAGCAGGATGGACGCGCTGCCGAAAGGAGCGGCGCTGACGGCACCCTGGGGCGTCTGGTTATTGCTGATAACATGTGAAGACAGGTGCGGAGCCAGGTGTTTTTTTACACAGATGGGCCCCATGCCAGGGCCACCGCCGCCGTGCGGTATGGCAAATGTTTTATGGAGGTTAAGATGACAGACATCCGCGCCGATGAGACCCGGTGAGGTGAGTCCCACCTGTGCATTCATATTGGCGCCATCCATATAAACCTGCCCGCCGTGTTGACGTACGATCCCGCAAATTTCTTTTACGCTTTCTTCGAAAATGCCATAAGTGCTGGGATAGGTGATCATCGTTCCCGCAAGATGGGCACTGTGTTGTTCGGCTTTGGCTCTGAAATCCGCTACGTCGATGTAGCCGTTTTCCAGCGCTTTCACTACTACTACTTTCATTCCTGCCATTACCGCGCTGGCAGGGTTGGTGCCATGTGCGGAGATTGGGATCAGGATGACGTTGCGGTGATGGTCGTTATTGGCCAGGTGGTAATTTCTGATCGCCAGCAGACCGGCATATTCACCCTGCGCGCCACTGTTGGGTTGCAGTGAGCAGGCATCGAACCCGGTTATTTCACAGAGGTAGGCTTCCAGCTCGCGTACGATCTGGTAATAGCCAGCTGCCTGGTCGGCGGGTACAAATGGATGCATGCGGCTGAAATGAGCCCAGCTCAGGGGCATCATCTCGGTGGCGGCATTGAGTTTCATGGTGCAGCTTCCCAGGGAAATCATGGAAGTATTCAGGGAAAGATCCTTGTTTTCGAGCTGCTTGATATAACGCATCATCTGGCTTTCGCTATGATGGCTGTTAAATACCGCATTGGTCAGAAATTCTGATGTCCTGGTAAGTGCGGTAGGGATATGATGGAGGGAAGCGTTTTCGGCAATATCGAATGCCACGGGATCAACATCATTCTCAAAACAATTGATCAGATCGAACAGATCCTGTGTGGTCACCGTTTCATCGAGCGAAATCCCGATCAGGTTGTTATCGAGGTAACGCAGGTTGATCTCCTGGCGAATGGCTTTTTCCCGGATCGTTTGGCTGTCACTGACCTTAACGGCGATTGTATCGAAGAACTGTTCGGAGGCCAGTTCGAATCCACGGTAAGTAAGTGCTTCGGCGACCGTTTGTGTTAGAAGAGCTACGCGCTTGGCAATATTTTTCAGTCCTTCGGGACCATGATATACGGCATACATGGCTGCCATATTAGCCAGCAAGGCCTGGGCTGTACAAATATTGGAGGTGGCTTTTTCTCTTTTGATGTGCTGTTCGCGTGTTTGCAGCGCCATCCTGAGTGCCCGATGTCCCTGCGCGTCGATACTGATGCCTATGATCCTGCCGGGAATGGCTCTTTTGAAGTCGTCGCGGGTACTGAAGAATGCGGCATGTGGTCCTCCGAATCCGAGCGGCACTCCGAAGCGTTGAGCTGATCCGAAGGCCACGTCTGCTCCTAGTTCACCGGGAGGAGTAAGCAAGGTCAGTGCGAGCAGGTCTGTGGCCATGGCCACGCAGGCTCCTGCGGAATGCACGTTCTCAATGAAGGAACGATAATCTTCTACAGATCCGATATTGTTGGGATACTGGATCAGTGCGCCAAAGTAGGATTGATCGATGGTTGTTTTTCTGTAATCGCCTCTTACTACTTCGATTCCTAAAGGAACCGCACGGGTAATTACCACATCTACGGTTTGCGGAAATACCTCATTGTCCACAAAAAACTTGGGTGACACGATTTCATCCGTTTTGTTTACGTGATGAAAGAACATGTTCATCGCCTCCGCAGCGGCCGTGGCTTCGTCCAGCAGGGATGCATTGGCGATCGGCAATGCGGTCAGTTCGCTGACCATCGTCTGGAAATTCAGGAGGCTTTCCAGCCTTCCCTGCGAGATCTCAGCCTGGTAAGGCGTGTATTGGGTATACCATCCCGGGTTCTCAAAAATGTTCCTGAGAATAACGGATGGTGTCAGGGTATCGTAATACCCCTGCCCGATATAGTTCTTGAATACTTTGTTCTGAAGTGAAATTTCTTTTAACAGTTTCAGGAGTTCCGCTTCGCTGAGCGCTTCCGGAAGTTTCAGTGCCTGCTGGCTGCGGATAGAAGCGGGAACGGTCTGGCCGATCAACTCTTCCAGGCTTGCTGCACCGATGGTTTTCAACATGGTAGGTTCTGCTCCGGTAGTGCCGATGTGGCGGGAAAGGAATTCGTTGGATTGTTGTTCAAAGAGATTCATGCCGGTAGTAATATTTGTTTTTTGATGGTCTTCTGAAAGGAAGCGCAAAGTTAATCGAAGCAATCGATACTAACAGCCATTTGTTGAAGAAGTGAAAAGGCTGGGGAAAAGGCAGGAATGACTGACCGGGTCAATTATTTTCTTTCTTGGGCGTATGGGGTTTTACGGGAATCAAACCCGTATTGGCAGCGGCATCGAGGTCCAGTTCCCCCGACTCCTGCCTGCGGAGCTGGTCGCTGGTAAGGCGGCTTCCATCATGACTCCATCCGGGAGGGCCAAACAGGTACCACCATTTTTCTTTCCAGCCGATATCGGTTCGTTTCAGGTCATCGCGGATGGCAGCCCATTCATGAAAAACAATATGGACAGGCGTGTCTTTTTCCAGCGGCTTGGTAAGGCCATACCGGATAGGTTCGTATTGCTGCGGTTTTTCTTCCGGCTGAAAAGTGCCGAATAATTTATCCCAGATGATCAGGAACATTCCCATGTTTTTATCCAGGTATTTCGCATTGGAGGCATGATGCACCCGGTGATGGGAAGGGGTCACCAGGAAATATTCCAGCCAGCCCATCCGGCGAATCAATTCGGTATGTACAAAGATGCCCCAGATCTGGGTGGCGGAGTAAATAAACACAATATCCAATGGATGGAACCCCACCAACGCCAGCGGTATAAAATACAGGAAACGGTACAATGGCTGGAAAAGGGAAGATCTGAAACCCACCGTAAAATTCATTTTTTCAGAAGAGTGGTGAGTAACATGCACGGCCCAGAAGAAACGGATTTCGTGGTCGAAACGGTGGAGCCAGTAATAAAGAAAATCTTCCAGAACTACCAGCATGATCCAGTACAATACCGGATTGTGAAAGCGGAAAACCTGGTGATTGAAAAAAAACAGCAATATGGCTACATAAACACCCCTTACAACGAGGTCAAGCAGGCTGTTGCCGAGCATCAGGAAGATATTGGTGGCGGTATCTTTCCACGTGTACAGTTTGCGGTGTTGATAATTGCTCAGCAATAACTCCACGCCGATGATGATGATGTAGATCGGGGTGCTGATGAAAATGAGCCATTGTTCTTTGAGACTGTCCATAGCGCAGAGCAGATGGGCAAAAGTACAATCTATTAGGGTTACAGCGTATCTTCGATCGTTAATATTTATCAAATGGCGAAGGATATCCTGCACAACTGGGAGAAGAAGTCAAAGGAAAGAAGAAAACTTTACCGGAATTTTCTTCAGAGAGCTCCGAAGAACGCGGTGTTGAAAGTGCTGCCCGATCTCCATGAAGAGGCTTTTTCGAAAGTGGATTGCCTGCAGTGTGCCAATTGCTGCAAACATTATTCTCCCCGGTTTAAAACGCCTGATATCAAAAGGATCAGCCGCCACCTCCGGATGAAAGAAAGTGACTTTATTGAAACCTATCTCCGGTTGGATCAGGAGGGAGATTATGTTGTAAAATCAAGCCCCTGCCCGTTTTTGCAGGGCGACAATCGATGTTCTATCTATGAAGAACGCCCTTCCGACTGCGAACGTTTTCCCTATACGGACGAAGACGTCATTTTAAAACGCCAGCCACTTACTTTGAAAAATTCGGAATTCTGTCCCATCACTTATTATGTACTGGAGCGATTGATGGAAACGGTTGGCAAATAAATTTCCCACCAGGTTTATTTGGCCATCAACTCATCGTATGCGGCTCCCAGCGGCCTCTGCAAACCATCCCCTTTCCATTCCGTTGCAAAGGGAAGAGTGGTTGTTTTCAGGATGTCATCCTTTGTTTTGCCGCTGTTGATTTCTTTGCGGGTAAACTCAAGAATATTGTCCAGGTATTCCGCAAATTTCTCGAGGTCTTCGTGAGTGCCGGTAATGTCGTACCCTTCGGCCGAATGTCCGTACACATACAAGGTCTTTTTGTTGAGTTGTTTCCTGGTTTTTTCCAATACCTGTATCCAGCTTTTAATATTGGCTCCTGCAGACCTGTCTACATACGGGTGCCTTCGGTTGAACAGCAAATCGCCCATATGCGCGATATTTTCTTTTTCGAAATGCACTACGCTGTCGCCATCGGTATGGCCCGGTCCGAAATAATACAGGCAGCAGTTTTGGCGGCCAATTTTTTCGCACCAGGTGGTTCCGTATGTCTGATCAGGATATAATTGTTTGTCTTCGCTTTTTTGAGCCGCAGCGGAAGCCTTCTGGTTTTTCAGTGAATTTTCATGAGCCAATACATGGGGAACGATTCCTTTAAACGAAATATTTCCGCTGCTGTGATCACCGTGATGGTGCGTATTGATCAGCAGGCGGAATGGGCTGGCGGATTGTTTTTTCAGTTCGTCGATCAGGTGTTGTGATTGTTCCGGGAATTGGGAATCCACCACCACGATGCCCTCACTGGTCAGCGAAAACAGGATCGTTCCTCCTTTTTCCGTGAAGAGGCCGGTTTCTTTGGTCAGCATTTTTATTTTCCAGGCGGGCTGCTGAAAAAGGGCTGCCAGGAGGTCTCCGGGAGCCAGGGAGAGCAAACCTGCCGTGAGGGCGCTTTGACGCAGGAAGTGACGACGTTGCATAGTGGGTAGATTGAATGGAATGAATAAAAATGATTTGATTCAATGTAACACTCTTTCCGGGTAAGGGTTTAAAAAGATGGAATTCTTTATAGGAAAGCGTCGGCTAGTATTCAAATTTTTTCAGGCTGGGGGATTTGATGGCGGTGATGATTACCACCAGCAGCGTCATGCAGCCGCCAAACAGAATAGCCAGCGGTACGGAATTGCCCAGCAATCGTTTCGACACGCCGCTTTCAAAAGAACCCAGTTCGTTGCTGGAATTGATGAACATGGAATTCACAGCCGATACCCGTCCCCGCATTTCATCGGGAGTGGTGAGTTGCAGCACGGTGCCTCGCACAATAACACTGATGCCATCGCAGGCGCCTCCAAACAGCAGCGCCAGGAAGGATATCCAGTACCAGTTAGATACGCCAAAAACGATGATACAGATGCCAAAACCCGCCACGGCAAACAATAATTTTTTCCCCTGCCGACTGCGCATCGGGAACAGGGTTAGTAATAGTATGCTGCAGGCCGATCCGATGTCCATGGCGGCATTGAGCCAGCCGTATGCTTTGGGGCCTGCCTGTAAAATTTTCAGCGCCACTTCGGGAATGAAGGCCACGACTCCTCCGAAAAGAACGGCAAAGAGGTCCAGCGAAATGGCTCCCAGCAGAATTTTGTGATTGAATACATAATGAAGGCCTTCTTTTACACTCTTCCAGGCATCCTCTTCTTTTTTTGCCAGGAGCGCCGGCAGCTTCGGGATATTATACAATGCGAAGGAGGCCACCAGGCAAATGGCCAGGATCACATAATAGGTATGGTTTACGCCGATACCGGCGATCAGAAAACCGGCGATGGCATGGCCTAGTATGGAAGCGATCAGCCAGGTGGAAGAGCTGATATTGGCGGCAAAAGGAAGAATGTTCTTGGGCACCAGCTGCGCCAGGATGGCATTGGAGGTAGGACCGGCGAATGCCCGGATAACCCCCGTGAAAAATATGATCGCGTAGAAAAAATATTTGAGATGATCCCGGTGAACCAGGTTTTCGAACCAGGCGGAAGTGATCAGGATCATTCCTGCCATACAAAGGCTGTACGAGAGGATGCCTTTGAGCAACAGGGTCCTTTTATCGGAGCGGTCGATCACATGACCCGCATACAGCGCCAATGAAAAAACAGGTACGAATTCTGCCAGCCCCGCCATTCCGATGGCGAAAGTATCCTGGGTGAGTTCAAATAATTTGAAACCGGCTACGGTGGTGAGCATCCGCAGGGCCATGATATAAAAAAAACGGGATACTATATAGAAACGAAAGTTCCGTTCCCGGAACGGGGCGAATTTATCACTCGTTAAAGCGGTCATGCTGTTGTTGAATTAATCGTTCTCAGGGTAAGGTCAGATAATGCTGTCCTTCGTCGTATTCTTTTTCGAGGGCTTCCAAAATTACGTCTAATTGCTTTTGATTGCTCAGAAAGTCCGCATTCGACGCATCAATAAACAGGGTTTTGATATTGTGCTGTTTGATATAGTTGGTATAGGTCTGTTGCAGGTTAAACAGGTATTCGTCGGGAATCGCCTGTTCGTATGGTCTTTGCCGCTTGCGGATGTTTTGCTGCAACTTGTTTACCGGGGCATGCAGGTAGATGAGCAGGTCGGGCTGAATGATCTGCTGGTGTATGATCTCGAAGAGTTTCTGGTACAACCTGAACTCTTCTTCGGGCAGGTTCACTTTGGCAAACAGCAGGCACTTGGTGAACAGGTAGTCCGAGAGGGTCACCTGCTGAAACAGGTCTTTGGTATGAACGAGCTCTTTTAATTGCTTGTACCGCTCGGCCATAAAAAACAGTTCCAGCGGAAAGGCATACTGGCCGGGGTTTTCATAAAACTTGGCCAGGAAAGGGTTGTCGGCAAACTGTTCCAGCACCAGCCTGGCATTGTAATGACGGGCCAGCAGGTGCGCCAGGGTCGTTTTGCCGGCGCCAATATTTCCTTCTATTGTTATAAAGTGATAATTCATTCTGCCAGGAAGAGAGCGCAAATTAACTGAATTGAAAAACTCATCAGGGACTGGTGAAGATTTGTGGAAAAAATCAAAGCCATTTGTGAACGGGTAGCTTGTCGTCACAGACTTCCAATAATTCGAGTATGGTTTTTTCTGCGATCGGATGATGGAGCAAGGGCGCTATTTCGGCCAGGGGTTCCAGCGCGAATCGCCGCCGGGTGAGTTCTGGATGAGGCAATATAAGAAGGCTGCTGTGCTGGATTCGGTTGCCGTAAAGCAACAGGTCGATGTCGATGAGGCGCGGCCCGTATTTTTCCTTCCTTACTCTGCCCATCCGATGTTCGATCTGCAGGAGTTCTTTCATCAGTGGTTCTGGTTCCATATCGGTTTCCAGCAGGAGGGCCTGGTTTAAAAAAGTCGGTTGATCGGTTTTGCCCCAGGCGGCCGTTTCATACAAGGAAGAACGAAGCGGGATCTTTCCGCAGGAAGATTCGATCAATGCCGCTGCTTTTTCCAGGTTTGATTTCCTGTCGCCTTTGTTGCCGCCTGTCAGTAGATACGCTTTGTTCATAATTTCCCTACCTTCCGTCGGTCAAATATCATTGATTTTTGCAATAAACTATTGAAGGGATGTCAAGCTTTTTCAGGATCTTTTTTGCTTCTCTGCTGGCGCTGGTGGTGTTTTCCATACTTTGTTTTTTCCTTCTGCTCGGGATCATCAGCAGTTCAACCCCAAAGGTAACTACGGGTCAGAATGCGGTGTTGGTGCTTGATCTGTCTGTGCCGTTCCCGGAAGTGATGGTGGAGAATCCGTTGGGGGCAATCACCGGTGACGAAGACTATGACCTGCCAGGTGTGTATGATGTGGTACGACTGATCGAAAAAGCCGCTTCCGACAGCGCGGTGAAAGGCATTCTGATCCGTTGCGGAACCAATAACAACGGATTCGGCAGCAGCGAGGAGATCCGATCGGCTTTGGAAAGATTCAAGACTTCCCGCAAGTTCGTGTATGCCTATGCCGATGTGATTAGCCAGGGTGGGTACTATGTTGCCAATGTGGCGGATAAAATTTACTGCAATCCAAAGGGCGGCCTCGACTGGCGGGGCTATTCGATGAATTATTTTTTCCTGAAAGGAACCCTCCAGAAACTGGAGATCGAGCCCCAGATCTTTTATGCCGGAAAATTCAAAAGTGCTACAGAGCCGTTTCGCGAAACCAGTATGACCGAAGCCAACAGGCTGCAAAGCTCCGAGATACTCCGGGATCTCTACGGACATTTTTTGGTGCAAACCTCCCAATCACGCGGGATCGATACGGCTACCCTTCACGGGTATGCGAACCTGAACAGCATTCAAACACCCGCCAATGCGGTCAATGCCGGCCTGGTAGACGGATTGAAATACGAGGACGACCTTAGAGAGGAACTTAAATCCAAAATGAAGCTGAGCCCTTCGCAGAAGCTGAACCTGGTTTCTTTATCGAAATATGCGCAGGCCGTGGCCTTCAAAAAATTCGGGAAAGAGCGGATCATGGTCATTTATGCGCAGGGCGATATTATTGATGGAAAAGGTGAACGCGACCGGATCGGCAGCGAAAGCTATATGAACCTGATCCGGAAAGGCAGAATGGACGCCTCCATCAAGGCAATCGTATTCCGGGTCAATTCAGGTGGTGGTAGCGCCCTGGCCAGCGAAAATATCTGGAAAGAGCTCACCCTGGCCCGCCAGCTGAAGCCGGTGGTAGTAAGTTTTGGAGATGTGGCGGCTTCGGGAGGGTATTATATTTCCTGCAATGCCGACAGTATTTTCGCCGAACCCAATACGATTACGGGTTCGATAGGAGTATTCACCATCCTTCCCAACATGCAAAAATTCTTCAACAATAAACTGGGCATAACATTCGACGGTGTTAAAACTTCTCCGGATGCCGATGCGCTCTCTGTCAGCAAACCGCTTACCGAAAGCCAGCGAAAATGGCTGCAGCAAGGTGTAGACAGCATTTACTCCAGTTTCCTGGCGCGTGTGGCAGAAGGCCGGGGTAAAACAACGGCCTATATCGACAGCATCGGTCAGGGCCGTATCTGGAGTGGGGCGAAGGCTGTTGAACTGGGATTGGTCGATCGGATCGGTGGATTGCAGGAAGCCATTCAATGCGCGGCCCGAATGGCAAAAATTACAGACTACCGGTTACGCGAATATCCCGAACCCGAAAATATTTTTGACCGGATACTGGGAACGAAGAAATCATCGGTGAATGCCAGGGCCGCCATCCGGCAAGAACTGGGGGAAGAAGCATTCCGAACCTACGAAACCATCAGCCGGGTAAAAGCCATGACTGCCATACCGCAGGCCAGAATGCCCTTTGAACTGGTCATTCAGTGATCGTACAAGTCAGTTAACATCTCAATACAAATTCCTTTCGCGTAAATTCGCGGTAATTTGAGTTAATTAGTGATATGACAAAACCATACAGTCAGCTCCGTGCGATGCTGGCGATCACCAAAGCCAGCTTAACAACGATATTCAAAAGCCCCCAGTCCGTTTTTTTCAGCCTGTTCTTTCCGATCGTCCTGATCATGATCTTCGGCGCAATTGGCGGCAATGGCGGGGCCTCAGTGGATGTGGCCTTTCACTGGAAATCCGACACCAACAACATTTTATACCATGCCATCCGGGCCAATACTGTTTTCAATGTGGAGAAAGCGGATACCGCGGAGCTGATGGACCGGTTGAAAAAAGGGAGGGTAACGGCCCTGATCGATATCCAGCCTTCGAAGGGAACAAAATCCAAGTCAGGGTATGATATTCACCTGGTCACCTCCTCTGCCAACAAAAGAGATTTTCCGCTTCTTCAATCTGTCATGAACGGGCAGATCAGTTATATGGCGGCTCATGATTCGAGTTACACTCAATATGCAAATATTTCCGTGGAAGAAGTGCCGGGAAGACGATACCAGATGATCGATTTTTACCTGCCGGGAATGCTGGGCTTTTCTCTGATCGGCGCGGCCGTTTTTGGAGTGGCTTTTGTGCTGTTCTCCCTGAGAGAAACGCTCATCCTGAAGAGAATGTACACCACGCCCATCAAAAGAGGATATATCATAGTGGGAGAGAGCATCGGCCGGGTATTGTTTCAGCTGGCCACGGCAGTCGTGATCATCTTATTCGGGAAATATGCATATGGGTTTCATCTATCCCACGGCTGGGTAACTTTTTTTGAGCTCCTGGTGTTGTCCCTGATCGGCTTGCTGGTATTTATGGGGTTTGGGTTCTTCATCAGCAGCATCGCCAGGAACCAGAACGTGATACCCATTTACGCCAACCTGTTCATGTTCCCGCAGTATTTTCTTTCCGGAACTTTCTTTCCCAAAAGCCTGTTGCCCGAAGGTTTGCAGGCGATCATCAAATACCTTCCGCTTACGGCCCTCAATGATGCGATGCGGAATGTATCATTCGAAGGAGCGCATCTGACCGATTGTGGCAGGCAATTGGCGATACTCGCCGTATGGGTGCTGATCGTTTATGCTTTGGCCGTCCGGTTTTTTAAATGGGAATAATGTAAAGGTCTGCAAGCCGACAACTATCATTAAAAATTTTACTGAATATGCGCCTGATAAAACTGGGATTGATCAGTGTGATTGGATTATTTATAGTCATTCTGTTGATTTCACTGCTGATTCCCTCCACCGCGCGGGTATCAAGAGCAGTTACCATAGAAGCGCCGGCCGATTCGGTTAGGGTTTTTCTCAGCAACATGCGGAACTGGCCGCAATGGAATTCCTTACTTCAGAATGAACAATGGAAGAACCCGACTGTTACAGAGAAACTGTTTCATTCCGAGCAGATGGATGTGGAAATATTATCGATCGATTCGGCTATGATCGTGACGTCCTGGAAACGAACCGGGCAGGATGCAGTGGGCAGTAACCTGGGTATTACCGCGGCAGGAAACGCTACCATCGTCAATGCCTACTTTGACTTCAAAGTAAAATGGTATCCCTGGGAAAAATTTGGTAGCATAGTTTTTGATAAGGAAATGGGACCGCCCCTGGAGAAATCTCTGGGCAATCTCAAAAACATCTGCGAAAAACATTAAACAACCGTTACATTTCATCATTAAAAACAAATCAATATGAAAAAATTTCTCTTGTTAACAGTGCTCGTGGCAGGCGCGCTTGGCTTTTCCTGCCAGGCTCAGAAGAGTCCCCGTGTAAGCGCGGAAGGAAAAGACGTGAAAGTGTCTTACGGACAACCGTCGAAAAGAGGGCGTGTCATCTTCGGAGGTCTCGAGCCCTGGGGTAAAGTATGGAGGGCTGGTGCCAATGAAGCCACAGAGATCACCTTCAAGAAAGATGCTTCCTTTGGTGGCAAGCCGGTGAAGGCAGGCACCTATACCTTGTTTATCCTGCTGAACGAAAAAGAATGGACCGTGATTCTCAATAGCGTAACCGGTCAGTTCGGCGCCTTCGAATATGAGAAGAACAAAGCCAAAGACGTACTTCAGGTAGCCGTGCCGGTGAAGACGCTGTCCAGCGAAATTGAAAAACTTACTTATCGCTTCGATTCGCAGAACTCGCTCATCATCGAATGGGATAAATCACAGATCACGGTGCCGATCAAAATGTAAGAACGGAACAGAATAAACTGATGAACGGGCGGTCGCTGACAAAGGCGATCGCCCGTTCATATTTTCTTCAGCAAAAGGTTACCGATAATATCAGGGATGACTTCGTATACTCTTTGCAGTTCCTCCCTGGTAAAGCAATATGGAGGCATCATATAAACAGTGTTGCCCAGCGGACGCAGAAACACTCCCCGGTCGAGGGCTCTCCTCGTAATAACCTGGCTGATATTGTTAAGATACTCATCGGGGCCCTGGTTTACCTCAAACGCAATGATGGTTCCCAGTTGCCGGATCTGTCGTACGGGCAAACCGGACTGTTCCAAACGGGTTTTGAACAAGCTATTTTCTTCCGCAATCATCCGGATGGCTTGCTGGCAGGATTCCTCCTCGAGGAGATCGAGGCTGGCAAGCGCCGCCGTGCATGCGAGCGGGTTGGCGGTAAAGGAATGGCCGTGAAAAAATGTTTTCAGTTTATCATCCGTAACAAATGCTTCATAAATCTGGCCGCTGCAGGCGGTAATGCCCAGGGGCATGGTTCCGCCGGTTAATCCTTTGCTCAGGCAAATGATATCGGGTGGCAGTCCGACATGGGAAGAGGCAAATAATTTCCCGGTTCTTCCGAAACCCGTCATTACCTCATCGGCGATACAGATCACCTGGCTGGCACGACACCTGCGTATCAATGCTTCCAGTACCTGGGGCGAATACATTTTCATGCCCCCGGCTCCCTGTACCAATGGTTCATAAATAAAACAGGCAAACTCTTCCCAATTTAGTTCCGGCAATGAATTTTCATCTTCCGGAACATCCACGAATACCACTTCGAAAAGTTTGTCGTGAAAGGCCAGCGTAAACACACTGCGGTCGCTGACACTCATCGCGCCGAAGGTATCGCCATGGTAGCTGTTGTTTAAAGCCAGTATTTTGTTTCTCGCCGGCTGATCGCCCCTGTTCCACCAGTATTGAAGGGCCATTTTGATCGCCACTTCCGTTGAAGTAGAGCCATTGTCGCTATAGAATATACGGCTGAAGGGGCCGGGGAGAAGTGGTAGTAACCGTTCGGCCAGGCGCACGGCCGGTTCGTGTGTAAATCCCGCAAAGATCACTTGTTCCAGTAAAAGGGCCTGTTCATATATTTTTTTTGCCACATATGGATGAGCATGACCGTGGAGGGTTACCCACCAACTGCTGATGGAATCAAGGTAGGTGCAACCGGATTCGTCGATGAGCAACGATCCCTCACCCCGAACGATTCCCAAAGGGTTGTCCATATTTTTCTGGGGAGTGAAGGGATGCCAGATTACCCGGCGGTCTCTTTCGGATAAATTCATGCGGCAAAAATAACTCCGCGAAAGCATCAGAAAGACAGGCAGGTTTACAAACCGAAACAGGCCGATTCAGCCCTGAAAACAGCAATTCATACAGGCTGGGCTTGCGGTGCAACGAAAGGCTAACTAACCTTGTCATTACAATCGAATTTTTGGAATGGATCAATATCAACTGGTAAGGGAGTGCTTGAAGGGGAAGCCGGCTGCTCAACGGGAATTGTATCATCAATTTGCCGAGAACATGCTGGGAATCTGCTATCGGTATACCAAGTCACTTACAGACGCGGAAGATGTTCTGCAGGAAGGGTTTATAAAGGTTTTCAAGAACCTTCACCAGTTTAAATTCGAAGGGGAGCTGGGAGGATGGATCAGGAGGATCATGGTCAATACCGCGATCAATTACCTGAAAAAGAACAGCAGGTACCAGTCTGAGCTGGCCTTTACCGATGCCGGTCTTCATCCCGTAACAGACGATAATCCTGAATTTCATATGAATGCCAAGGAACTGGCCGAGCTTATCCGCCAGCTTCCAACCGGATACCAGACCATCTTTAACCTGCACGCCGTGGAAGGGTTCAGCCATGTGGAAATTGGAAAAATGCTGGGTATTAATGAAGGTACTTCCAGGAGCCAATATGCCCGTGCGCGCGGATTATTGATCAACTGGATCCAGGTGCATTATCAAGAAAGAAAAAAAAATGAGGTCTATGCCCGCCCATGAATTTGAAAAGATTGTACAACAAAAGATGGAGAGCCTCAAAGTGTCTCCTTCAGATGCTGTATGGAATACGGTGGAGGTAGAAATCCGGAGAACCCGCAGACGCAGAAGACTGTTATTGGCATTGCCTTTGCTCCTGCTGACAGGTATCGGATCCTTTTGGGGATGGCAACAATTCCAGCCTTCATCCGTTGTACAAACTGAAAAAAATGCATCAAATGATAAAGAACACTCCACTCCTGGTACTGCTGCTACTGGTCTGCCTCAGGCCGGCCCTGCAGAACAGGATCACGGTCAGCCCGGTCATTTAACCCCGGCCGGACAACCTCAGCAAATACCTTCTTCTGTTGAAGTCGGCCCCGAACACCAGGCCGACCAGCCCGCACTTTCTAAAGTGTCCGATAAATTCACCGGCGACGCAACGGCTGACAATACCCTCAGCAATCGGAGGCCATTGAATAGCTTGCAAAAGAAAAGCGCAGGTTCCCGGAAAAATAGGTCCTCGAACCATACCTCTGCGCAGCAACAGCAGCCTTTGAATAAGGAAGACCGTCCTCTGCCATCTGGCTTGTCTGTGAAAAATAGTCAATTGCCCTCTGCGGAAGCGAAGCCGCTGAACAATACACAGGAGTCTTTTGAACAAGATTGGGTTTTTTCCAACAGGATCGGATTGGAACGCTCCCCGCTGGATAAACCGGCAGTGTCGGCCCGCCAGCCGTTGGTATCTGCAAATCTGAGTCAGCCTGCGGCCAAGAAGACAATCAGGATACCAATACCATCGAAATGGCATTGGGGTGTAACTGCCAATGCAGGAACTTCCAAACTGGTAGACGGAACCTTGAAAGGCGCATTTGATAAATCACTCGCTCCCGTAACTGGAAGTTACCTGATTGATACCAGCCTCGGCAGACCTGGTCCGGTGGGATTGCCCTCACTGGCGCCGAACCCGTCTTCGGTAAAACCTGCACTCCACGTCGGGCTCGGGCTATTTGTAAAACGCGACCTGAATTCGCGCCTGTCGATCAGCACCGGAATTGAGTACAATTATTATACAACCCGGATCCATGTGGGTGAAAAAGTGGATTCCAGCAGAATTGTCAATACCAGCAACAGTACGTTGAATGTGGATCGCTTTTATAAGAATGAGATGTCTGGTCGTTACACCAACAAGTACCATTTTATCGAGATACCTCTGACAGTTGAATACCTTTTCAACAAGAATATGCCGGTTCCCTTCTCTGTTTTCGGAGGAGCGACTCTCGGATACATGTTCTCCACCAATGCCCTCCAGTATGATCACTTCTATGGTGTATACTACCGGGATGATAAAAGCTTCAACAAAACCCAGATCGGCGTGCAGGCCGGTGTTCGCTTCCAGGTAACACGTCATGGCCGGCAGGCCTTGGAAATCGGGCCGGTGTTCAACTACAAGTTGAAAAACATGGCCAACGATAATTCAGGAAACACCTCGCACCTGCTTAGTGGCGCCGTTAATTTGAGATGGCATTTGAGATAGCTCCGTTTATAGTTTTTGGTTTAATGTTTCACGTTTGAATCATTCAACTTTTTTGGGCGTACATGGAGGTCGGCATTGAAAACCAGAGATACCAGCGATAAACTTGAAACAGTAAACGAAAAACGTGAAACGACAAAGGCTACCCATTCATCAAAAAAATCAAATTCCTTTTTATTCCTGCATACTTCGACCTTTTGATGGCCGACTGACGGAAAATTTGTTTGAATGATTCTTCGGTGAGTTCCTGCCATTCTTTTTTTCCAAATTCCAGGATGGCCGGCAGCGGACGAAAGGCCGGTTCGGAATGCGGTTCGCTGAAGCGATTCCAGGGACAAACATCCTGGCAGGTATCACATCCAAACATCCAGTTGTCGAATCGTCCTTTCTGTTCCGATGGGATCAGGGCCTCTTTCAATTCGATGGTATAATAGGAGATACAACGGCTTCCATCCACCACTTTGTCGGGTAATATGGCCTCGGTTGGGCAGGCATCAATGCATCGCGTACAGGATCCGCAATAATCTTTGGCGAAGGGATCATCATAGTCGAGCCGCAGATCGGTGATCAGCGTGGCAATAAAAAAGAAAGATCCCTTTTGCTTATTGATGAGGTTGCCGTTTTTTCCGATCCAGCCCAGTCCCGACTGCTGCGCCCATGCCCGTTCCAGTACCGGAGCAGAGTCTACAAATCCGCGACCATGGATGTCGCCAATATGTTCCCTGATCAGTTGCAGGAAGGCGTTCAGTTTGTTGCGAATGATATCGTGATAGTCCTTCCCATACGCGTATTTGGAAACTTTAGGAGCATCGGCAGGCTGGCTTTCTTCTGTGTAGTAACTAATGAGCAGTGTAATCACCGATTGAGCCCCGGGAACCAGTTTTGACGGGTCGGTCCGGAGGTCAAAATGATTCTGCATGTATTGCATCTGGCCGTGCATGCCTTTCGACAGCCATTTCTCCAGGCGCCTGGCGTCGTCATCAAGTTTCTGCGCTTTGGCAATACCGCAATGCGAAAAGCCAAGGCCGCGGGCAAATGCTTTTACCTGTTGTGTATAATAGGACTGATCGCTCAATTAATGTTCCTCCAGGTGCAATTTGTGAAAGAATCGGTGAATGACCGGCGCCAGTATGAAGCCGATGGTAGAGATAAATACAACGCCACTGAATATGGCGTAGATCGAAGAAAACCACACACCCGCAACCGGCATGCTGTATCCTTCCGGTAATATGGGGCCCATTCCGCTCAGGATCATCGATGCGTTGTGAAATGAACTGAGCAGGGATAATCCCGCCATCCAGTGATATCCCGCAATGCCAATCAGGATCATGACCAGGATAACAATAAAAGCGATGAGCAGGTTTCTGACAATTCGTTTGTAGAACACGGGTTTACTGGCAAGAGGCAATCGCTTGTTTTCGTACATACCTTTTTTGTTTACTGTTCAGTTCATGAGTATCCGTCCCGAATCGCTTAACGGTTTCTGCAACCTGGCCGTAAATTGTTTCCGGTATTGGGAGGGAGTCACCTGCTTGATCCGCAGAAATTGCTTGTTGAAGTTAGCCAGCGTATTGTACCCGCTTTCATAGCACACATCCAGGATAGGCTGCTGGGTATCTATCAGCAATTTGCAGGCATGGCCGATCCTGACTTCATTCAGAAATTCGACATAGGTCTTTTTGGTGCTTTTCTTAAAATAATTGCAGAAGGCGGGAACACTCATACCCACATGTTCGGCTACCCGTTCCAGGGAGATGTCTTCCTGGAAATTACCGAGCGTAAATTGAAAGATAGCGTCTATTCTTTCTTTGTGTCGTCCGTTGTATTCACGCACTTCCTGTGTGGAAACCATTTCATAACGATCTGCGGCAATCAACTGCAGGCATTCACACAGTAAAGTAATGCGCAACAGGCCCTCTGTCTTTTCCAGTTGTCGTATCACCGGGCCGAGCTGGCCCGCCGTGCGTGTAGAAATCTTTAACCCGCGGGACGAAATCTCAAACAGCTCTCTTAATTCTTTGCATTCGGGCAGCTGCAAAAAATCCGTTCCCCAGAAATCTTCCCTGAACTGAACCACCACCGCGCTGGTGATCATTTCCTTCCCCGCTTTCTGAAAACAGTGCGGCAGATTGGAACCGAGGAAGTACACATCTCCGGGCTTGAACTCTCCGATATAGTTACCCGCGAAAGCCACTCCTTCGCCTTCGGTAAAAAGGATCAGCTCGTATTCAATGTGCTGATGCCAGGGAACTTCAAACTGTGGTGTCCGGTAAGTGCGGGCCACAAAGGAAGTATTTTCCGATAAAGGCAGTTTTTCGATCAGTGGCTTCATTTCAAAACTATCTTAATGGTATTTGGATGGTGAAGGTAAAAATTTTATTAAAATAGTTTATGTTTTCGCAAATAAAGTAGAAGCAGGTGTTCCGGTCTTCAGTTAATTTCGGCATACCGTTATTTAAAACGATTGCCATATGCTGCTGCTGGGAATAGACCTCGGTACTTCTTCCATTAAGGTTTCCGTCATCGATGCTCAATCACAGAAATGCCTGGCCTCGGCACAGTATCCCGATTCGGAAGCAGAAATTCTATCCAGTCAGCCGGGATGGGCCGAACAATCGCCCGAAACCTGGTGGGAGCACACGCAGAAAGCCATCCTGAAAGCACACGCTTCGGGAGCCTATCGCCCGCAGGATATCGCCGCCATCGGTATAGCTTACCAGATGCATGGGTTGGTTTGCGTTGACAAGAACCAGCAGGTTCTTCGAAACAGTATCATCTGGTGCGACAGCCGGGCAGTTCCCTACGGAGAAAAGGCCTTCCGGCAGATCGGTGAAGAAACTGCTTTATCGCAGTTACTCAATTCACCGGCCAACTTTACTGCGGCTAAACTGGCCTGGGTAAAGGAAAATGAACCCGAATTGTTCTCCCGCATCGATAAAATCATGCTGCCAGGAGATTTCCTGGCGATGAAACTGACAGGCGAGATCACCACCAGCATTTCGGCCCTCAGTGAAGGCATTTTCTGGGATTTCAAAAACAAGAAATTATCGGACGACGTACTGAATGCTTTTGGATTCAGTTCAGCCATCATCCCTCCTGTACGGGAAGTGTTCAGCCCGCACGGAACGGTGAGCGCTTCGGTAGCGGCCGATCTGTCTCTCCCTGAAGGCACCCCGGTAACTTATAAGGCAGGCGATCAGCCCAACAACGCCTTCTCTTTAAATGTGCTCAATCCGGGAGAGGTAGCCGCTACTGCCGGTACTTCCGGAGTGGTATATGGGGTCACCGACAAGGTTACGCATGATAAACTGTCGAGGGTAAATGGATTTGCGCATGTCAATTACCGTGATGACCTGGAAAGGATCGGTGTTTTGCTTTGCGTAAATGGTACCGGCATCCTCAACAGCTGGCTCAAGAACAACTTCTTTTCCGGACTGGGTTACCAGGAAATCAATGCCGAAGCGTCCCGCATTTCGCCGGGGTCCGGCGGAGTACTGATCTATCCATTTGGCAACGGCGCCGAACGTATCCTGGAAAACCGCCACCCGGGGGCGATGATCCGTAACCTTGATTTCAACCGTCATCACCGCGGGCATGTAGCCAGGGCCGCGCAGGAAGGGATTGTTTTCGCCTTGCAGTACGGAATGGAGATCATGAAAGAAATGGGCATGACCTTACAACAGGTCAGGGCGGGACAGGCCAATATGTTTCTCAGCGATGTTTTCTCCCAGGCATTTTCGAACACTACGGGATGCGTGGTAGAATTGTACAATACCGATGGATCAATTGGGGCAGCAAGGGCGGCCGGTGTCGGCGCGAAAGTGTACGGGTCGTTCGAAGAGAGTTTTTCGGGAATGAAAGTACTCCGGACGATCGAACCCGACAAAGAACTGGTTTCCGAATACCAGGAATACTATCAGCAGTGGAAAAAAAATCTGGACTATTGAAAGCCGTTTAAAAGGATCAACAAATATTTTTTACCATAAAACAAATTATATGAGCATCACATTGGGCAATAAAGAATATTTTCCCGGTATAGGCGCCATCAAATATGAAGGTCCGAAAAGCGATAATCCGCTTGCCTATAAATGGTATGATGAGACAAGAATGGTGGCCGGAAAAACAATGAAAGATCATTTGCGTTATGCGGTTTGCTACTGGCATACCTTCTGCAATACCGGTGCAGATCCCTTCGGACCGGGAACCAAACTGTTTCCCTGGGACATGCAAGCTGATGCGTTGGGACGCGCAAAGGACAAGATGGATGCCGCCTTCGAATTTTTTACCAAACTCGGTGTTCCCTATTACTGTTTTCATGATGTAGACCTGGTGGATGAGGGATCGTCCATTAAGGAATATGAAAGCAGGTTGCAGTCAGTGGTAGACTATGCAAAGCAGAAGCAGGCCGCCAGCGGCGTAAAACTGTTGTGGGGTACCGCCAATGTGTTCTCCAATCCGCGCTACATGAACGGCGCTTCCACCAATCCTGATTTTTCCGTGCTGAGCTATGCGGGTACCCAGGTAAAGAACGCCCTGGATGCCACCATTGCGCTGGGTGGCGAAAATTATGTTTTCTGGGGGGGAAGAGAAGGATACATGAGCCTGCTCAATACGGATATGAAACGCGAGATCGATCACCTTGGCCGCTTTTTGAACATGGCCAGGGATTATGCCAGGAAGCAGGGATTCAAAGGAGTGTTTTTCATTGAACCCAAACCCTGCGAACCCACCAAGCATCAGTATGATTACGATTGCGCCACCGTTATCGGTTTCCTGCGCCAGTACGGCCTCGATAAGGATTTTAAGATCAATATCGAAGTAAACCATGCAACGCTGGCTGGGCATACCTTCCAGCACGAACTGCAGGTGGCTGCCGATGCCGGTATGCTCGGAAGCATTGATGCCAATCGCGGCGACGCGCAAAATGGATGGGATACCGATCAGTTCCCCATGAACCTGAATGAGCTGACCGAAAGCCTGCTCATCATCCTGGAAGCAGGTGGTTTCGGCGGTGGCGGTGTGAACTTCGACGCCAAAACAAGGCGCAACTCCACTGACCTGGAAGATATCTTCCTGGCCCATATCGGTGGCATGGATGCCTTTGCAAGGGCACTGGTGATTGCCGATAATGTGTTGCAGCAGTCTCCTTACAAAAAATTCCGCCAGCAGCGGTATGCGTCGTTCGATAGCGGAAAAGGAAAGGAATTTGAAAACGGAAAGCTGTCGCTCGAAGATCTGCGTGATTTTGCCATGGCCAATGGCGAACCCAAACAGATCAGCGGCAAACAGGAATGGCTGGAAAATATCATCAACCAGTATATTTAATTCACCCACGGGACATAATAATTCAATCAGAAAGCGGAATCATCCGCTTTCTGTGTTTTGAAGCGATCGGTTTTGTCTACATTAGCAAACACAAAGTCTGATTATGAGAACAGTTCTGCATTCGCTGGCAGTCACCTTTCTGGCCGGTTCTCTTTATTCCTGCCAACACCATTCCAGCACGGCGGCAGATACCCTGCTGGTAAAAGCAGTTGTTTATACAGTGGATAAAGATCATCCCGATGCGGAGGCCGTGGCTATCAGGGATGGAAAAATACTTTTTGTTGGTACGGAAAAGGAGGCCATGAAATACAGGGGAGACAGTACCCGCGTAATTGATTGCCAGGGACAGTTTCTGATGCCGGGTTTCATCGAAGGACATGGGCATATTCATGGTCTTGGCGAATCGCTGATCAATCTCAATCTCATGCACGTAAAGAACTGGGAGGAAGTTGTGCAGATGGTAGCAGAGGCCGCCAAAAAAGCAAAGCCGGGCGACTGGATCGTCGGCCGCGGCTGGCACCAGGAAAAATGGGATCATGCTCCGCAGCCGAATTACCTGGGCTATCCCTACCAGGAAATGCTCGACAAAATATCTCCCGACAACCCGGTGTTGTTATCGCATGCCAGCGGACATAGCGCCTATGTAAATTCAAAAGCCATGGCATTGGCCGGAATGGATGCCAGGACGGTGTCGCCCCCGGGCGGGGTAATCGTGAAAGATCAGCAGGGTAAGCTGGTGGGTGTGTTGGAGGAAATGGCCATGGGTCCCGTTTACAATGCATACAGTAACTGGATGAGTGTTCGCCCGGAAGCGGAACAAAAGGCGCAATGGTCGGCCAGTATCGACCTGGCAGAGCAGGAATGCCTTCGTAAAGGGGTAACCAGTTTCCAGGATGCCGGCTCCACCTTCGAACTGGTGAACTGGATGAAAGAAAGAGCCGACCAACAGAAATTTCGCATAAGGCACTGGGTGATGGTGCGCGAATCGAATAGCCGTTTGCGGGAACACCAGGCCGAACTGCCGCTGCTCAATGAGGGAAATGGTTTCTTGACGGTAAAGGCGGTTAAAGTATCTCTCGATGGTGCATTGGGTTCTTACGGGGCCTGGCTGCTCGAGCCTTACTCTGACCGGCCGGGATGGGTGGGCCAGAATAACATACCACTGGACTCACTGCGTGCAATTGCGGAATTCTGCTGGAGCCATAACCTGCAACTCTGTGTGCACGCCATCGGAGACCGCGCCAATCGCGAAGTCATCAATATTTTTTCAGAACAGATCGCCAAAGAAAAAAATAAAGATCACCGCTGGAGGGTAGAACATGCGCAGCATGTAAACCCGGCTGAAATTCCACGATTTCAGGAGTGGAATGTGATCGCGTCCATGCAGGCGATCCATTGCACCAGCGACGGCCCGTTTGTGCCCAAACGACTCGGCGACAAACGGGCAGCAGAAGGCGCCTATGTATGGAAATCTTTCCTGGATGCCGGTGTGCTGGTAACCAATGGCACCGATGTGCCGGTGGAAGATGTGGACCCCATCGCCTGTTATTATGCCGCGGTAACCCGCAAGATGAACAACGGTCAGGCATTCTATCCCGGACAGCGAATGACCCGCCAGCAGGCGATCTATTCCTATACGATGGCCAACGCCATTTCCTCATTCCAGGAAAAGGAAAAAGGTTCGATCGAAGCGGGCAAATTTGCGGATCTGGTATTGCTCGATCACAACCTGCTTACCTGCCCCGAAGAAGAGATCCGGCAGACGAAAGTGAGATGGACGATGGTAGGAGGTAAAGTTGAATACGAACAGGACAAAAAACAATAACCGGCAATCATTTCAAAAGCACAGCGCATGAATAATGTTCCGTACGGGCAATGGGAGAAAAGATGGCATCCCTTAAGACAGGAATGGGTGGTATATGCGGCGCATCGCAATAACCGTCCCTGGAACTTTGACATAAAGGAAACAGTGAAAACATCGCCGGTTTACGATCCCGGCTGTTATCTCTGCCCCGGTAATCCGCGTATCAGCGGCAAGATCAATCCCGATCCCTACGATGTTTTCATTTTTGAAAACGATCACCCCGTTGTAGGGCTCTCCGCACCGGATATACCGGATTATGCGCAGAGCCTGCATGATGGATTGTATCAGAGAGACAAGGCCATCGGCATCGCCAAAGTGGTTTGTTACGATCCCAGGCATAATGTTACGCTCAACGACGTGAGTGTGGAACAGGTAGCCAAAGTATTCAGGGCCCTGAGAGAAGAAATGATTTTTTTCCAGAATCATCCCGCTATCAAATCCGTTCTCATCTTTGAAAACAAAGGGGAGATCGTGGGTGTTTCCAACCCGCATCCTCATTGCCAGATTTATGCCACTGATTTTGTTTTCAACGTGGTGAGAAAAGAACTCAAGGCCGCAGAAGAATACAGGAATGAAAAAGGAAGAAATATCTTCCAGGATATCATTACCGCAGAGCAACAGGACGAATCAAGAGTACTGGCCGAAAACGAAAACGCTATTGCCTTCATTCCATTTTTTGCCCGGTTTGCTTATGAAACCTATGTATTTCCCAGGAAAAGACACGCATCGCTGGTTACCATGTCTGACCAGGAGCTGTTTGATCTGGCGGAAGTGTTTCAAACAGTCACGCGCAAATTCGATGCGAATTTCAAAACCTCTTTTCCTTATATACTGGCATTTGCACAAGCGCCTGTAGACGGCAACGAATACAACGAATATCATATGCACCTGATCATTTGTCCTCCTTTGCGGCAGCCCGGCTTACAGAAATTTCTTGCCGGACCTGAAACAGGAGCGGATACTTTTATGGCGGATACCATGCCGGAAGAAAAAGCAGCCGAACTGCGCAAGATTAAAGTATGAGCACCTTTTTTAACAACGATTCAGAGATATTTTCGGCAGAAGCGCCCGGGCGGATGGATGTCATGGGCGGTATTGCCGATTACAGCGGCTCCATGCTGTTGCAAATGCCGATCCGTCAAACTACCCGGGTTCGCCTCCAGAAGAGAAAAGACAAGCTGATCGCCCTGCAATCGCTTCATGGTAAAAACAAAGCCGATTCGTTTGCGATAGAATCGGCAGAGATATCCGGCCGATCTTACGAGGAGTTGTCGGCACTGATGAAAACCTTGCCTGGTGGCGACTGGGCAGCCTATATTATTGGCTGTATCGCCGTCCTGAACCTGGAAAAGAAACTACCGGTTGAGGGATTGTCGATCGAGGTCAGTTCCACCGTTCCGGTGGGCAAGGGAGTTTCTTCTTCGGCCGCGCTGGAGATCGCCTGCATGAAAGCCTTAACCGGTTTGTATAATATTGAGACCGGAAATACCGAATTGCCGTTGCTGGCACAGAAGGCAGAGAACCTGGTAGTAGGCGCTCCCTGCGGCCTGATGGATCAGCTGAGCAGCTATCTTGGAAAGAAGAACCGGTTGATACCGTTGCAATGTCAGCCACACACGGTTTTTGAAACCATCCCGATTCCATCGGGCGTTACTTTCTGCGCTATTGACAGCGGCATTCGCCATGCGGTGAGTGGCGCCTCCTACAGCGAGGTAAGAGCGGCTGCTTTCATGGCCTATACCATCATCGCGAAACAGGCGGGTGCTACCGATACCGATCTGTTGCAAGCCAGGCAGACCGGTCGTTGGGAAAATCTTCCGTTTGGCGGTTACCTGGCCAATATTACCCCTTCTTTGTTCGGACAGCATTATGCTGGTCTTCTCCCCGACACCATCAGCGGAAAGGAATTTCTGGAAAATTACAAGACCTCTATCGACACGGTCACCCGAATCGTTCCGGAAACCAGTTACCGGGTAAAGGCCTGCGCCACTCACCCGGTGATGGAAAATTTCAGGATCAACACTTTCATGAACCTGCTTGGTTCCTTGTCAAGACAGAAAGACAAGAAAAAGTCGCTGACGATATTAGGTGAATTGATGTGCCAGAGTCACGCCAGTTATTCATCGGTGGGACTGGGCAACGAGCATACCGATGATATCTTGGATCGGGTTAGGAAGGCGGGCAGCAGCAGCCAGGTGTATGGAGCGCGCATCACCGGCGGCGGAAGTGGTGGAACCGTGTGTATACTTTGTGAAGGCAGGGAAGGGGTGAGCGCCGCCCGAAAGATATATGACGAATACAGGCGCCATCACCGGCTGCGCAGTTTCTTTTTCACCGGCAGCAGTGACGGAGCCCTGTTTCTCGAATCCTGATTGTTCTATCAACTTTACGATATGAAAAAGCGATCCGCCTTATTCTGCATTCTTCTCTTTTCAGCAATGTCAGTCGCGTTTGCCCAAACCTCTGCAAAAAAACTGGAAATCCCCCTGGCGGTGATCAAAGACAAGATCAAAGGCGGATGGGCCGGTCAGACCATTGGAGTCACTTTTGGCGGGCCCCATGAGTTCCGCTTCAATGGCACCTTTATTCAGGATTACCAACCGCTCGGCTGGAATGATGGGATGATCCGTGATGCCATGCTCAACAATCCCGGTTTGTACGACGATGTATACATGGACCTGACTTTCGTAGAAACATTCGAAAAGCTCGGCTTGCAGGCGCCTGTCGATTCTTTTGCATTGGCGTATGCCCATGCCGGTTATATGTTGTGGCATGCCAACCAGGCAGGACGGTACAATATTCTGCAGGGAATGCGTCCGCCGGCTTCGGGCCATTGGCTCAATAACCCGCATGCCGATGATATAGATTACCAGATCGAGTCTGATTTCGCCGGTCTCATGTCACCGGCCATGCCGCAAACAGCGGCTGCGATCAGTGACAAGATCGGTCATATCATGAATTATGGCGATGGATGGTATGGTGGTGTATATATTTCTACCCTGTATTCACTGGCATTTAAATATAACAACATCAAAACCGTGGTCGGCGAAGCGTTGAAAGCGATTCCCGTTCAATCTGCTTTTTACCAGTGCATCAGTGATGTAATACGCTGGCATGAAAAATATCCCAACGACTGGAAGCAAACCTGGTTCGAATTGCAGAAGAAATGGTCTTCTGAAACCGGTTGTCCCGATGGCGTGTTTGCTGCTTTTAATATTGACGCCAAGATCAATGCGGCCTATGTGGTGATGGGTTTGTTGTATGGTAATGGCGATTTCAGCAAAACCATGGACATTGCTACGCGCGCCGGGCAGGATGCCGATTGTAATCCCTCTTCAGCCGCAGGCGTATTAGGTTGCCTCATCGGCTATGAAAAGATTCCCGCCAAATGGAAAAAAGGACTCGAAGCCGCGCAGGATATTGTTTTCAAATACACTCATCTTTCCATCAGCCAGACCTATGACATCAGCTACAAGCACGCGCTGGAAAATATCAGGCTGCAGGGTGGCCAGATCACAAATGAAAAGGCGTCTATTCCGCCTCAGGCCATCCGTCCGGTTGCCTTCGAACAATCATTTACCGGTCTAAAGCCGGTCGATCAACAGTCTGTCTGGAACAATGATGCCAGGAGCGCCGTGATTGAATTTGAAGGAGAAGGCATTGTGGTCCGTGGCGAAGCTTTTGCGAAAAACAAACAGGGTACCACCCTCGAAATCTCTATACAGCTTGACCAGGAAAAACCAATTGTGGTGACAATGCCCACCGATTATATTACGCGGCGGCTGGATGTTTATTGGAATTACCAGTTAAAACCGGGAAAACACCGGCTCGAGTTAAAATTGATGAATCCATCAGAAGATCACCGGTGGAGAACAACTGATTACCTGATATACAGAAGAAATTAGCCAATGAAATACAATTACGAATTACGAATGGCGAATGGCGAATTTCGAATGACGGATGACGAATGATGGATTCCCGCTGGCGCGGGTATGGCTAACAGACTTATGCAACATCAGGAATTTACAGCCTACCCGTGCCTTAGATGACCGAAAATACCGAACGATACCGTCCATGTTTTACATTCCAAATACAAGGAATTCAGGGGAGCGGAAGAGTGAAAGAGAATGAGAAAGAGAAAGCGAAAGACTATGGGAGCGGTGATGGGATTTTCTTTGCGCACTTCGCGGCTCTTCGCGGGCTTTGCGTCCAGGTTTTGAGGGCGCGTGAGTGAGAGCGTGACCATGAGCGAAGTACATCCTAAAATTTTTCTATTCTTTGATTGAAGAAAAAGTACTAAACTTCAATACGCATTCACCATTCTAAATTCGTCATTCGTCATCCGTCATTCGTAATTGTCATTCGTACTTCGCCCATGTATTGGTCTTGGATGACCGAAAATACCGAACGATACCGTCCATGTTTTACATTCCAAATACAAGGAATTCAGGGGAGCGGAAGAGTGAAAGAGAATGAGAAAGAGAAAGCGAAAGACTATGGGAGCGGTGATGGGATTTTCTTTGCGCACTTCGCGGCTCTTCGCGGGCTTTGCGTCCAGGTTTTGAGGGCGCGTGAGTGAGAGCGTGACCATGAGCGAAGTACATCCTAATATTTTTCTATTCTTTGATTGAAGAAAAAGTGCTAAACTTCAATACGTATTCACCATTCTAAATTCGTCATTCGCCATTCGTCATTCGTAATTGTCATTCGTACTTCGCCCATGTATTGGCACATTATCACATTAACGAATTGGCGAATTGCTCATTTGCTTCCCACCGCTTCCTCCACTTCTCCTTTAAACTGGAATCCGAGATCTTTTTTGGTATCGGCGAGAAAACTTTTTACAACCAGGACCGCCACATATTTACGCGTTTTGTCCAGGTAGGGAAAAACTCCAAACATGCCGGGACAGGCGAGTACCGTAGGCTGGCCTTTATCGTCTCTTTCCGCAATCCAGCATCCCATTCCATAGTCGAGGCCCGACATACTCGCCGGACTGAACTTGACAGAAAGATCAGGGAATTGAATTTTCTCCATGGCAGCAACCGATTCTTCGCTGAGTATTTGCTTGTCTTCGAATTTCCCTTTGTTCAGGATCATTGACAGAAAATTTGCGTAGTCGTTTGCTGTAGAGACCGCACCACCTGCCGGGTTGGGAGCGTAGCCCGCATCATTGGTAAAGTTGGTGCCTCTCATCTTCAACGGACGGGTAATCCTTTCCTGGATCAGCCTTTCAAAAGCTTTCTTGCCTACAATCTCACAAACCCTGGCTGCGATGGTAAAGCCGGAGGGGCCATAGAAAAATTCCTGTCCCGGGTTGTTTGATATTTCCTTCGCCGCAATTCCATTCACCTCTGCTTCCAGGGACTCGAATTTTTTGCTGTCAACTATTTTTCGGAGATTATTGTCTCTGTCAATGCCAGATGTATTGGATAGACAATGGCGAATAGTTACATAACTCTTCATGTATTTGTCGAAGAGGGGTATGTATTTTGATACAGGATCGTCGAGGCTGATCTTACCCTGTTCAACGAACGTCATCACCAATGCGGTTGTCAGCCACTGGCTGGCGGCGCCGATCGGAACCTGGGCTTTTACGGTGACCTCATCGCCCACTTGCTTTGAATAGATGGCTTTTCCGTCCTTGAAAACCACCGCAGCATACTGGTTGCCCAGGGCTTTCTTGTTTCTATCCAGGAATTGATCGACCCCCGTAAAATCGTATTGGGCCAGGGCAGACTGTAAGATTAACAGGAAACCGGCCAGAGTTATGACTTTCATGCAGGTTAAACGGCGGAAATATGACATCATTTCGCAAAATTTGGTCTTGGAAAAGCTTTTGATATGAAAAGTACGTTGCAAAATCCGGAAATGTTTGGTAACCCCGAAAAGAATCGTGCAGAAAGATTTACCAGGCTTTCCGGTGAAAGCAACTTCACTATCACACACATAAATTTTAACTATGAACTTAGGAAACTTTACCATAAAGGCAGCGGAAGCCTTCCAGCAGGCTCAACAGCTGGCATTTAATGCCCAGAACCCCAATATTGAGACGGAGCATATTCTCAAGGCGTTGCTGGAGCAGGAAGATTCTCCCGTAGATTATCTTCTGAAGAAGAACAATGTTACCGTAAACCTGGTGGAGAACAAGCTCGATGAATTGATTGCCCGCTTGCCCAGGACTTCCGGAGAGGCTGCCCAGCAGATCAGCAGGGAGGCTAATAATGTGGTACTGAGGGCAGGGGCCGTTTTAAAATCATTCGACGATGAGTTTGTTACTCCTGAACACCTCTTGCTCGCCATTGTGCAGGGCAATGATGCTGCAGCCAAATTGTTAAAAGACGCCGGCCTTACCGAAAAAGGGCTTGTTACCGCCATCAAGGAACTGCGGAAAGGCGAGAAAGTGACCTCCCAGACCCAGAGCCAGGAATACAATGCACTGAATAAGTATGCCAAGAACCTGAACGAGCTGGCCCGCCAGGGAAAACTCGATCCGGTGATCGGCCGCGATGAAGAAATTCGCAGAACCCTGCATATCCTTTCCCGCCGGACAAAAAACAACCCGATCCTCGTGGGCGAACCCGGTGTAGGTAAAACCGCCATCGCAGAAGGCATTGCGCACCGCATCGTGAACGGCGACGTTCCGGATAACCTTAAATCGAAAGTGATTTTCGCGCTCGACATGGGACTGCTGATCGCAGGCGCCAAATACAAAGGCGAGTTTGAAGAGCGATTGAAATCGGTGGTGAAGGAAGTAGGGGCCAGTGACGGAGAGATCGTTCTGTTTATAGATGAAATACACACCCTCGTGGGTGCAGGTGGAGGCGAAGGTGCCATGGATGCCGCCAACATCCTCAAACCCGCGCTGGCACGCGGAGAACTGCGGGCAGTGGGCGCTACCACCCTGAACGAATACCAGAAATTTTTTGAGAAAGACAAAGCCCTGGAAAGAAGATTCCAGAAAGTGCTGATAGATGAGCCCAGTGTGGAAGACGCGATCTCTATTCTTCGCGGACTGAAAGATCGGTATGAAACACACCACCATGTGCGCATCAAGGATGAAGCCATCATCGCAGCAGTGGAATTGTCCAGCCGGTATATTACCGATCGCTTTCTTCCCGATAAAGCCATCGACCTGATCGATGAAAGCGCCGCCAAACTTCGCCTGGAAATGAACTCCATGCCCGAAGAACTCGATACGCTGGAACGACAGATCCGTCAGCTCGAAATCGAAAGAGAAGCGATCAAAAGGGAGAACGACGAACAGAAACTCAAGCAGCTCAATACAGAGATCGCCAACCTCTCGGTACAGCGGGATACTTTTAAAGCCAAATGGAAGGAAGAGAAAGAGATCGTTGAAAAACTACAGAATGCCAAATCGGTCATAGAACAGCTCAAGCTCGAAGCAGAGAAAGCGGAAAGGGAAGGAGACTATGGAAAAGTAGCCGAGATCCGATATGGAAAGATCAAAGAACAGGAAAAGATGGTATCGGATTATTCGCTCAAGCTCGCTTCTATCAGTGAAAATTCACGAATCATGAAGGAGGAAGTGGACGCGGAAGATATTGCCGAAAGCGTAGCAAAGGCTACCGGTATACCGGTAACCAAAATGCTGCAAAGCGATCGCGAAAAACTATTGCGCCTCGAAGACCATCTGCATGAAAGAGTGGTGGGACAGGAAGAGGCGATTACCGCAGTGGCTGATGCGATACGTCGCAGCAGGGCCGGATTGCAAGACCCCAGGAGACCCATCGGATCATTTATATTTCTCGGAACTACCGGGGTTGGTAAAACCGAACTGGCCAAAGCGCTCGCAGAGTACCTGTTCGATGACGAGAGCATGATGACCCGGATAGACATGAGTGAATACCAGGAGAAGCATACCGTCAGCAGGCTGGTGGGTGCGCCTCCCGGATATGTAGGATATGATGAAGGGGGGCAACTGACGGAGGCTGTAAGACGCAAGCCTTATAGCGTAGTGTTGCTCGATGAGATCGAGAAAGCGCACCCCGACGTATGGAATGTGCTGCTGCAGGTGCTCGATGATGGCCGCCTCACCGATAACAAAGGAAGGGTCGTGAATTTCAAGAATACCATCGTGATCATGACCAGCAACATCGGAAGCCACCTGATCATGGAAGCTTTCGAGAATGTCAAGGAAAAAGATATTGAAGCGGCCGCAGAAAAGGCCAAAGTGGAAGTGATGAACCTGTTGCGGCAAACCATTCGCCCGGAGTTTCTCAACAGGGTAGATGAAGTGATCATGTTCCAGCCGCTCCTTAGAAAAGAAATTGCGGGAATTGTGAAGATCCAGCTCGAAAATCTGAAGCGGCTGGTTGCACAGGGAGGAATTCAACTCCAGTTCAGCGACTATGCTCTTGAGTATTTATCAGATCAGGGTTTTGATCCCCAGTTTGGAGCACGGCCCCTGAAAAGACTGATCCAGAAAGAGATCATCAATCAGCTCAGCAAGAAAATACTGGCTGGTGAAGTGAACCGCGACCATCCGGTGCTGGTGGATGTATTTGATGGAACTGTTGTGTTTAGAAATGATGTAGCGGAGAAAGTTAAGTAATATAAAAGTGTGTGATGTGTGTGAAGGATGAGGATGCCCCCGATTTGTTCGGGGGCTTTTTTGTTTTTCGTGCCTCTATTTCGTATTGGGACAGGCCCATATTATTTTTGATGATCTTTTACCGGAGAGGTAGGATTGATAAGCTGCCTGGCTGCCGGAATCGGTCAGGACCGATCCGTCGCAGCGATACACGATGTTGATGCCATCGCATTTGGGATCGACCAGTTTTACTTCAAAAACCGTATTTCCCTCGTAGCGGCTTTCTATGATCTGGGTCAGGCAAACGCAGCTCGACAATTGCTCTTTTTTCTGACGCAGCCATTCCAGTTCTTCCAGAGGGTTGTTGTTATAGCAGTCGGGCATCGATTTTCGGCAACCGCCAAAAACGATGGTGAATACCAGCAAGACCGGAAGAATAAGGCGTATCATAATGTACTTTTTGCCTTTGACAAACTGCGGTTGTCTTTCGTTGCCCATGATCAATAAATTAATATCCCGGGCCATGGTTTGTCAGTGCCAGATTGTCTACAAATGTCTACAAATGATAATGGAACGTTAAGTATGGGCAACCCGGTGAAGTTGATTGGAGACCTGGAAGTAGTGGTTTCTGTGTAGCCCGAAGTTTTGCTTAATCGTCTGATTGTCAGGTTAAATTTTACCTTATTCCGGAAATAGTTGCGCCGGGTTCGGCAAGGGGTTAAAAATTCCCTACCTTCAGCCGTCTGTAGGTATAAGACTACTGACGAAAAGGCTCTTATACAACCATATGGCAGGTTATTTGTTAATTAATAACCGTTCCGGGCTGAACGACCGGCTGAAATAAAAAGGAGATTTTATGGCATTCAAGAAAGAAGAAGTTGCAGTGATCGAACCCAAAGAGATCTTTGTTGGGGACAAAGCTGCCCCAGTAACACTGGTAGAATTTGGAGATTACGAAAGCGAGGCCTGTTCAAAGGCCAATGAAGTAGTCAAGAAACTGCTGGATGAATATGAAGGAAAAATCAGGTTTAACTATCGCCACTTTCCTCTCACGCGTATACATCAAAGAAGTTTGAAAGCAGCGGAAGCCTCTGTAGCGGCCGCACAGGAAGGCAAGTTTTGGGAAATGCACAATGTGATATTTGCCAATCGCCGCAACCTGGGTACCACCAGTTTGAAATTGCATTCGAAAGAAGCAGGAGTAAAGAACAAGAAGTTTCTGGACGATCTGGTAAATTCCATCTATGGCTGGCATGTACAGGCCGACCTGAAGGAGGGACTCGATCGCGGAGTAAAAGACGTTCCTGCCTTTTTTATCAATGGTGAAATGTTCACGGGCAAACCCACGTTTGAGAACCTGAGTGCAGCCATCGATCAGGCGCTGAAAAAAGTGAAGAAGAAACCAGCCGCCAAGCAAAGAGCTTAAATCAATTCAATAAGACCCATCGCCCAGCCGATGGGTTTTTTGTTGCTGCGTGTTTATACGTGTATCCCTGCCTGTTATAGCAGTGGCGCAACCTGTATCTTGCTCTCTGTATTTTCAGACGATAGATTTGAAATTTATTCTGACTTCCGGAGCCAATCAGCACGCTTCAAATGATGCGACCGGCGAATGATTGTTGTCCGGCTTTATTCCACAGCTATTCACCACCGAAGAAATTGGTCATCAGCCAACGACCTAGTTTAATATCTTCTTGGATACGCTCCCGCTCCCGCTCCCGATCCCGCACTCGTAGGTGTAAACGCTTATTTGTTGCGACCATCATACAAATATTTGCACGTTCGTTGGCAAAAACTGCACGTTTGTAGAAAATAATAAAGAAAAAACAGGTATTGCCGCATGTTAGATTAGTAAAAACACTATGTTTGGCATCCCGTTACGGAAATCGAATATTGGTAACGGAAACAAATACCCTTTAACCCTGACTGCATGAGAGTGGCTTTGCTGGCTCTGCTGGCTGTTTTATGTCTTCCCTGGACGGCTCGTTCACAAGCCGGCGCCTCAATAGATTCTGTGCTCTCATTCCCCCAGAAATTCTTGTCGAAGATCACCCGTAAGGCTGAGCGTTTGGAAGACGGGCTCGATAAACACACTGAAAAAATGCTTCGCCGGCTGGAACGCCAGGAGGCCAAATTGAAAAAAAAGCTGGCTAAAACCGATTCACTCTCGGCGGAGCAGACTTTCGGAGATGTGAAAGGACGATATGACCAGTTGCGTCAGAAATTTAAAAGTGGAGCCGACCCAGCCAGCAAGGCCAATCTCAATAATTATATACCCTACCTCGACACCCTGAAGACCTCGCTGCAGTTCCTGGATCAAAAAGGGGCGGACCTGGTGAAACTGGGGGCAGGGCAGGCCAAACAGCTACAATCGGCCATGGACAAGGTGAAAGGGTTGGATGACAAGTTCAGCCAGGCCAATGCGATCCGCGACTACCTGCGCCAGCGGCGCACAGAGCTCAAAGAACAACTGGGCCGTTTTGGCATGGTCAAAGAGTTGAAGTCCCTCAACAAGGAAGTATATTATTATAGCCAGCAGCTCCGCGAATACAAGGAAGTATTAAAAGACCCCCAAAAGATAGAGCGCAAGGCGCTCGACCTGCTCAGCAAAACATCATTCTTTAAAAAGTTCATGCAGCAATATTCAGAGTTGGCCTTGCTGTTTCCGGATAATGGCATGTATGGAACTCCGCAGGGGCTGGCCGGACTTCAGACCCGTTCGGGTGTTCAGTCGCTGATGCAGGGGCGTATGCAGATGGGTGGCCCCGATGCCCAGCAGATCGTACAGCAGAATATCGCCAACGCGCAGGCGCAGATCACTTCTCTCAAACAAAAGATCAGCGAGCTGGGAGTTGGCAGCAGTGATGTGGAGATCCCGGATTTTAAACCCAATCACCAAAAGACAAAATCGTTCTGGCAACGCCTCGAACTGGGCTCCGACCTGCAGAATACGCGCGGCAGCCAGTTCCTGCCTATTACTACCGACCTGGCTTTTTCGGTTGGGTATAAGCTCAACGATAAGAACATGATTGGTGTAGGCGCCAGCTATAAAATGGGATGGGGACAGGATATCCGCCGGGTAACGATTACGCACCAGGGGGTGGGACTCAGGAGCTATGTGGATATCAAGCTGAAAGGTAGCTTTTTTATCAGCGGCGGCTATGAACAAAATTACCGCAGCCGCTTTGAGAATTTGCAGCAATTGCGCGAGAGTCCTTCCAATTGGTTGTCGAGCGGGCTGCTCGGATTGAAAAAGAAATACAGTATCGGCAAAAAATACAAGGGAAATGTGCAGGTGTTGTTTGACTTTTTGTATCGCAGTCATGCCCCGCAAACGCAGCCCGTGCTGTTCCGGTTTGGATATTCATTTTAAAAAGAGAAATAGTAAACGCTTAAACAAATAAAAGTTGTTGTTCATGAAATATTCTTTGTTTATAGGAGTGTTATTGATGCTGGGCACGCAAATAACCAATGCTCAGACCTGCGGTTCTACCAATGTGGCCTTGAATAAAACGGTATTGACCTCCAGTAACGGATCGGGTACCAGTGGGGCGGGGGTTACCGACGGCCTGGTAACAAGTGCCAGCACCATCTGGCTACCTAGTTATTCCGGTAACAACTGGGCCGAGATTGATCTGGGTACTTCAAAAACTGTGTGCCGGGTACTCATCAAATGGGGCCGGTATAACGCTGCATCAAGTTTTAAAATACAGATGGCCAGTTCTTCGGGCAACAACGCCACCTGGACCGATATTGCTACCGTAACCAATAACAACCCGACCGTCGGAAACCAGACAGGGGATTATTACACCCAGTATGTATACAATGATCTGAATATTACGGGTAGCAGCCGCACTGGCAGATACATCCGGCTTAAGACCGATACAATTCCCGGAGCCAACTGGTGGGTAAGTGAAATGGAGGTGTATGAGTCTGCCGGTACCAACTCGGTTCCTTCCGTTAGCCTGAACAATCCCAATGCACCGGTTACTATTGCAGTTAATACCCCGCTTCTGCTTAGCGCCAATGCCACCGATGTGGATGGAACCATCAGCGAAGTATCGTTCCTGAATGGAAGTACCGTTTTAGGCATAGCTGCGCAGACCAGCTCACCCTATACATTTACCTGGATACCCACTTCAACAGGTACCTATAACATCAAGGCCAAAGCGGTAGACAATGTGGGGGGAATTGGAGAATCGCTGGTGTATACAGTCACGGTTACGGCTGCCAGTACCGGTTGGGGAATGTTGGGTAATGCGGTTACCACCACCAATAATATCTCGGATGGGTTTTTAGGAACCACCAACGCCCAACCTTTAATTGTGAAGACCAATAACCTTGAACGCTACCGGCTGACCAGTGATGGAAAGTTGCTGATCGGATCTACGCAACTGGCCTCGGGTGCTCCGGCCAATACCTTATTGACTGTAAACGGATACATCATGGCAAAGGGACTGAAGGTCACACAACTCAGTCAGAACTGGCCGGATTTTGTATTTGAGAGGGGATATGACCTGATGCCCCTGCCTACACTGGCTGAGTTTATCAAAAAGAACAAACATCTTCCCGGTGTACCGAGTGCAAGGGAGATTGAACGTGAGGGATTGAGTGTTGCAGAAAATCAGGCAATCCTCCTTAGGAAGATTGAGGAGTTGACGCTTTATATCCTTCAGCAACAAGAGCAAATCGATCAATTGAAAAAGGAAATCAGAAAACAATAATCAGAACATTACTTCTGAAATCCATAAAAAAATACAGAGGATTTAATTGGACATCATGAAAGGGAAATTAAAACTTGTTTGTACGATGATCTTGTGTTGTTGGTATCTGACCTCCATCGGGCAGGATACTACACTACTTAATTTTTCATTGCCATCCATTAATGGAGACACGATTACTTTTCCTTCCGGAGGCAATAAGAAGTTTTTATTGGTTGTGACGGCTTCTTTGGATAGCAATGCCTCACAGTTATTAGAACTTAAAAAACTCCAGCAGCAGTACTCCGGGAATGTAGTGTTAGTGCTGGTTCCTACCAATGATTTTAATTCAGAACCAGGAACAAACGAAATGATTCAATCTGTTTTTCAGTCAATGTCGTTTTCAGCAAAAGTAAGCATGAAAGCCTCAATTATTGGTTCAAATCCAAATCCATTATTCAACTGGTTGAAAGTGCAGATTCCCCTGGTTGGTGGAACAGGACAACCGGTCGTTCCATTTGTTAAATATCTATTTAATACCAGTGGAATACTGGAGAGAGTCTTTTCATCTTCCACCCGGCCGATGAATACAACCATAACATCAGCCATCAGTAACTAAAATACACAGGCGCTCAAATAAACAATTGTAAATCCATGGTAAGTCGAGTCAGATATGCATCCTGCGTAATATTTTTTATCGGACTTTGTCATTTTGCTTTTACTCAAATGCCGAGGCTGGCAACCGTCACTCCTGTTTCTCCCAATGCGGCGTCGTTGGGTAAGTATGGAGAAATTCCCGTAGGCTACTATACAGGTATCCCAAGCATCAGTGTGCCTGTTTACGACATCAATACCGGGTTCTTATCTCTGCCGATCAATTTGAGCTATCATGCCGGCGGAGTTAAAGTAGAGGAAGTCGCTTCCTGGGTTGGTATCGGATGGAGCCTGAATGCTGGAGGGGTTATTTCAAGACAGATCAGGGGATTGCCCGATGAAACAGGTGTCGGTTACCTGAACACAAAAACGGATGTAGAACGCTACGTGAACAATCAAATGTCTTCTGTTGAGAAGAAAGGCTTTATTACAGATCTAAATGATAACATAAGGGATGGCCAGCAGGATATTTTTGTTTATAATTTTGGAGGTGAGTCGGGAAAGTTCTTTTTTGGTAATGATGGGCAGGTCAATACCATACCTGTTTCCAAAAATAAATTTGAACTGGGAACATTTGAAGGTTATGCCAACACCTGGAAAGTGACCGATCAATCAGGTACCAAATACTATTTCACTGTAAAGGAAACCACTGAAGCCACACCAGTCAATAACGGGCAAATATCGAATACCGGCCCCCCGGTAGCCCCAACCAGTTGGTATATATCAAAAATTGTCAATGCCCTGAATACTGATTCAATTGTATTTGTATATGAGGGAACTTTTAGCCAATATGAAACAATTCAGAGCGAGACAAAATATTTACTAAATGGTTCTTCCGGTGGGTATTGTGGATTTAAACCCTCTAGTTATAGCTATTCTCTCAATTCTACGATTGGAGCGAGACTGAGCCAAATACAGTATAGAAACGGAAGTGTTCATTTTATACGTAATACGGAGACTCGTTGTGATTTTCCTACTGACTATGCTTTGAGTTCCATTGAAATCCGAAACACGGACAATAGTCTTTACAAGAAATTTGTTTTGAATCAAAGTTATATGACCACCAATACCCAGGCCTGTGACAAAACAAACTGGCGAAATTCACGGCTGTTTCTGGATGGTATTACTATAATGGATGATGCCAATTCTATTGGCAACTACGCATTTGAATATGACAAGTCTCATAACCTTCCCTCGACAAATTCATTTAATCAGGATCATTGGGGGTATTTCAATGGTGCCTCCAATTCAACTCTTGTTCCTACAACTAATATTATTCGCGGCGCACCCACAGATATTGTAATACTTAGTGGAGCTGACCGTAACCCCAATACGGTGTTTACTCAAACCGGGATTATCAAATCAATTACCTACCCAACAGGGGGTAAAACCGAGTTTCAGTTCGAGAATAACAAAGTTTACAATATGGACCCAACAGACGATATTGTATCCGGGTACGGCTCTCTGACGTTCAATGGCTCCAATACCTACACATCAACCTCTTTTACCGTGGGTGACTATGCAGGAATGGGTGGAACAGCTGTCAGTATTTCAGTTAATATGGGCAGCGTTGATTGTGGTCAGAATCAAGGATTGGGTTGCCCTATTGTTACAATTGATAATGTTCCGGTTATAGGTAATGTGACGAGGTTTTTAGCCAAGGGAAATCATACAGTAATAATTGATTTAACCGGAGTGGATCAAAGCATCAGGGATAATTTCGGCATGCTGCTAACCTGGGTAATTGGTTCGCTCGATAATGATGCAATCAAAAATCAGGTGACTGTAGGCGGCCTTCGCGTCAAAAAGATCACAGATTATAATGCGGATGGAACAAAGGCAGCAGTAAAAAAGTATGAATACCAATGGCCCGGACAGACAAACTATGCCAGCGGTAACCTCCTGAATTTTCCTAAATATATCGGGGACATCACTTATACCAACCAAAATTGCACCTATTATTCTATTAGTTCCAGTTCTACCTATCCGCTTTCAATGGCCCAGGGGTCTTATGTTCAATACAAATATGTGCAGGAATATTTGGGAGAGAATGGAGAGTTCGGAAAAAACACCTATGAGTTTGCAATTTCTTCTGATTTGATTAGCCACTTATTCCCTTTCCCCCCGGCTACTACTTTGGAATTTGAAAGAGGGCAGTTACTGAACCAAGTTAACTATAGGTATAACAGTCTTTCTCAAAGCTACACGCCTACTAGTGAGAAAATCAATGAATATCTACCCGGTAATGGTTTTATGAATTTCTACCAAGGGATAAAAGTTGGAGAGAACATAATTCATGATGAGGAGTTTTTTGTTGACAGGGAATTTGTTGTATCACAGTATAACACGCAATCAGGTTGGAATCCCCTGGTGAAAACAACAGAGAAGGTTTATGATCAGAATAATCCATCGCTATATACTTTAGCCACTCATGATATTGGATATGGAACAAACCATTATTTCCCCATTTCCGATGTTACAAAGAATAGTAAAGGGGAGATAATGACCAGTAAAATGAAATACCCACTCGATTACCCGGGTTTAACGAGTTCTTCAAACGTGGCGTTAGGAATCAAAAAGTTGATTGAGTTAAACAATGTAAGCCCGGTCATTGAGAGTATAAAGGAGATCAAGAACGCGGATGGAAGTAATGCCCGCGTCAAAGAAGCGGTTTTTAGCCAGTACAAGACAGACAAGCCGCTTGCAGATATCGTCTCTGTCATGGAATCAAATGCTCCTTCCTCGTCGTTTGTACAAAGTTCAGTATCCGCAGGAGATATTGTTAAAAGCTCGCTATATGCTCCCAAGATTGTATTTGAATCATATGATGCCACCGGAAATATCAGTCAGCAAAGAAAGATCGACGATATTTCGATGAGTTATTTATGGGATTACAAGAATCAGTATCCGGTGGCGGAGGTTAGTAATGGGTTATTCACGGAGATTGGGTATAGTTCATTTGAGGGGGAGTCAACGGGTCGTTGGCAGGGATTAGTGGGAGGGAGTATCAAGACTGATCAGGGGGCTGTTACGGGCTCGAAGAGTTATCAGCTCGATCAGAATGGCCTGAGCGTGTCAGGTCTTCCCAGCAAGGATCGTGGATATATGGTTTCTTATTGGAGCCGGGGTGGAACTGTGGCTGTCAACGGAAGTACGAGCCGAACGGCGGGCAGAAAGCTGACGATAGCAGGAGTGGAGTGGACTTACTACCAGGTGGCGGTGGCAAGTGGTGTGACATCGGTTACGATAACCGGTACTGGCGTGATAGATGAGCTTCGGCTATATCCTGCAGCGGCGATGATGACGACCTATACTTATATCCCGCAAGTGGGTGTGCAGACTAAGTGCGACGTCAATAATATGATCAGTTATTATGAGTATGATAAACTGGGGCGATTGTTACTGATAAGAGACGATCAGCGAAACATCATTAAATCTTTTCAATATCAGTACCAGGTACCCGTGCAATAGAACGAGTAAGGAGCAGGTATGTATTTTCAAAAACCATTGACTACCATGTTTAGTAAAGTAAGATATACCGTTTTTGGACTGGTTTTTTTATCGTCGGGACTTCAGCTGAGCGGCCAGACTGCCGCCAACAAGCCCACTTCTGTATCGGTAGTTCCATCGGCCAGCAATACGGCGGTTACTCCGGGGGCTTATAGCGGGACAATGAAAGTAAACTGGATAAAGACGCGTGATGCCGTGGGCAATACGTCGGGTGTATCAGACTACAATGCCTTTAATCAGGTCAGTGATATTAACCTGGTTAAAGAGAGCGTACAGTATTTTGACGGTCTGGGCCGTCCCCTGCAAACCGTGTCCCGGCAGGCGACAACGGGTAGTACGGCCAGTGATATCGTGACGCCGATGGTATATGATGAGATGGGCAGGCAGCTCTATCAATACATGCCTTATGTGGCTACGACGAGCAATGGTTCGTTTAAGTTAAATCCCTTTGCGGAACAGAAAACTTATTTGCAGGGTAAGTATCCCGGGGAGAGTTTTTTTTATTCAAAATCTGTTGTGGAAGCCAGTTCATTAAACCGGGTGACCAAAACCTTCGCTCCTGGAAACAGTTGGGTAGGCAGTGAGGTGAGCAGCAGCAACCCCTCGGGAACAGAACATATGATAGCTACCCAGTATTTACTAAATACCAGCGATGATCAGGTACATATCTGGAGCATTGGTTTTAGCCCGATCACCGGAAATCCTGCCAGCGACAATGGTATCAATATACCCACCAGTAGCGGTTCAGCCTTGTATGGCGCGGGAGAACTGAATAAGATGGTGACCATTGATGAGGCGGGCAATGATGTGGTGGAGTATAAAGACCGGGAAGGGCAGGTGGTGTTTAAGAAGGTGCGGATAGCTTCGGGAACGGGGGGCAATGCGGCATATGATAATTACCTGTGTACTTACTATATATATGATGATTTTAATCGTCTTCGTTTTGTGATACCTCCGAAGGCGACAGCGGCAGTATTGACCAACAACTGGCAATTGAGCGCTGAGGTGATAGAGGAACTATGTTTTAGGTATGAATATGACCAGCAAGGTCGTATGATCGCCAAAAAGGTGCCGGGTGCTGGTTGGGTATATATGGTCTACGACCGGCGCGATAGACTGGTGGCTACCCAGGATGCCAACCTTCGTCAGCAGGGGCTGTGGATGGCCACACGTTATGATCAGTTGAACAGACCGGTGATGACAGGGTTGCTTCAGAGCAATACACCCGGGAGCGGACAATCGGAATTTACCTATTTGACTGCTCAGTATGCTACCGATGCACTGACACTTAATCAGTCTCCTGGTTCGGCCAATAATACTGTTTCTCTTGATCTTTATTTACCAACTGACCAGATGCCTTATACCTATTCAGGTAGTGCAGGTCAGCTCTCCAATGTTGTATATGCCGCGCGAAACAGTATTACCATTAATGGAGAGTATGTATCCACGGACGTATCGCTGGAGTTCGAAGCGACCATCTTATCCGGATCAAATACCAGTGCCTTCCCGGTAGAAGTAAATGGAAGTTTGCCGGGTACGATCAAGGCATTGACCATAACCCATTATGATGACTATCCGGCAAGCGCCCCCGCCTACCAGTCAGGCCAGAACAGCCGGTTGACTGTCTTGTCATCCAATAATTATCCCGAGCCGCTGAACAGTACCTCGAGTGTTCATACCCGGGGAGTGGTGACGCAAACCCAGGTGCGGGTTCTGGAGAATCTGAGCGATATCGATGCCAATCCCTGGCTGGAGAGTACGGTTTATTATGATAACCGGGGCAGGATGATCCAGTCCAATGCAACCAACCTGAAAGGGGGAAGAGATATCCTGTCGAATAGATATGATTATGTGGGAAAGCTGCTGGTGAGTGTGATGGAGCACAAGAACCCGGCGGCGGGCAATATAGCCACGCAGGTAAAAACCAACAACGAGTACGATCATATGGGAAGGCTCGTAGCGGTATGGAAGACACTCAATGATGCCACGGAGAAGATACTGATCGCAAAAAATGAGTATGATGACCTTGGACAATTAGTCCGCAAATCATTGGGCAGAAAAAAGAACAGCGACAATACCTACCCGGTCAGCGCTACGCCGCTGGAAACATTGGATTATGAGTACAATGTTCGGGGATGGCTCAAATCGGTCAATAAGGATTATGCCCTCAACAGCGGCCCCAATGCCAGTAACCGCTGGTTTGGCATGGAACTCAGTTATGACTGGGGTTTTGATAAAAACCAGTTTAACGGAAATATCTCGGGCAGCAAATGGCGCAGCAAAGGCGATGGGGAGCAGCGAGCCTTTGGCTACGACTACGACAAAGCCAACAGGCTGCTCTATGCCGATTTTAACCAGAGGGCAGGCAGTAACTGGACCAAGAGCATCAGTAGCGGCTATACGATCGATTTTAGTGTTTTGATGGGCAATGGCGTGGATCCCCTTACCGCCTATGATGCCAATGGCAATATCCGGTCGATGAAGCAGATGGGGCTGAGACTGAGCAGCAGCGCCGTGATAGACGAGCTGGAGTACAATTATTACAGCAATAGCAACAAGCTAAAGAACGTCCGCGACCTGCAAAACGACCCAACCACGGTACTGGGTGACTTCAGAAGCTCGCAGAAGTATGTGGATGCCCTCGGGGTAGCCGGTAAACAGGCTACTACGGTCGACTATACCTATGATGGCAATGGGAACCTGAAAAAAGACCTCAATAAGGATATCGGGGACAATAATGTGGATGGCATCGAGTACAATCATTTGAATCTTCCCTATAAGATTACCGTCAAGAGCCCCAGTGGCGACAAAGGAACGATCACCTATATCTATGATGCGGTGGGTAACAAACTGGAGAAAAGGGTACATGATAATACCCTGGCTACGGGCTCCGATAAGTACACCACCTATATGGGACCGTTCGTATACGAACTGGACAAGCTGCAGTTCATCAGCCACGAAGAGGGTCGAATCCGGCCTAAGGAAACGGTAGTGAACGGACAACCCGCGACTGAATATGTGTATGATTACTACGTGAAGGATCACCTGGGTAACGTGAGAATGCTGCTTACCGAAGAAGTGCAAAAGGATGTTTATCCTGTGGCTTCCCTGGAGAATGCTCAATCGGTCAGCCTGGAGAAAATGTACTACAATATCCAGCCGATCAATATAGTCAATACGACCCTGCTGTCCTCGCCACCCAGCTATAGCAATGATGCCAATGGCATCCCGACCAACAACGGCTATATCACTCCTGCGGCTGGTAGCGAGCGGATGTACCGGCTGAACGGTAACGGAACCAGGACCGGTATGGGAATTACGCTGAAGGTGATGGCGGGCGATGTGGTGGATATCCTGGCGCAGTCCTATTGGGTGAATAATGAAGGTTCGCTCGGTCAGCCCGCCGGGAATACCGAACTGCTCAACCTGCTGGAAGAGATGGTGGGTTCGGGCCTGCCCGGAGGAAGAAAAGGGGTGAGCGCCAGCCAGCTTAACAGTATAGCCGATATTACCAGCAAGCTCACGAGCTTTTTGGGCGACCAGTCTCAGCAGACCAACCGGCCCAAGGCCTATGTGAACTGGATTTTGTTCGATGAGAACTTCCGGCCCGTGATCGGTAGTGGAAACACCAATAGTGGTTTTGATGCGGTGGGTGACAATGGAGGCCGCAAGGCCCATACCCGCTCCACCGGCGCCATTACCAAAAACGGCTATCTGTACGTATATTGCAGCAACGAGAGCAAACTCGATGTGTTCTTTGATAATCTGCAGGTGGTGCATACCCGGGGAGCCTTACTGGAAGAAACGCATTATTATCCGTTTGGGCTTACCATGGCGGGGATAAGTTCGAAAGTTAGCGGGGGTGTGGAGAACAAGAAAAAGTATAATGGAATCGAATTAGAAGGTGATTTTGAATTGAATGTGTATGACGCTCAGTTAAGAGAGTTGGATCCACAAGTTGGAAGATGGTGGGAGATTGATCCCAAAATTGAAAGCATGGAAATGTGGAGTACCTATGCTTCCAATTATGATAATCCAATAAGGTATAGTGATCCGTTGGGCGATGAAGGGAAAGATTGCTGTAAATGGCTTGTAGATGCGGGAAAATGGGTCTTAAGTAAAACTGACGCAATTGGCAATAGCAAGCCTGTTCGCTGGATAAATGAGAATCTTAATCCGTTGACTTCTGCGGCAGAGGTTATTACGGGGAAAAGTAATGAGAGTGATTATACACAAGAAAAGCCGAGGCTCCAATCTGCGGCTGAATTAGGAATGGCTCTTATCCCAGGCGGTAAAACCGAAAGCACATTGTTAAAGAGTGCTGAAAAATCGTTGTTTAACCAAGAGGTAAAGCAGGCACAAAAGACAATTAGTTTGGATAACAATGCACTAATAGCGGCTGTTGAAAAAGGTGAAAAGAAAATTGTTAAAGCCGCGATTGGTTCAGACAAGCCCATTGTGTCTATTACTGCTGCAAAGGAATTTCTACAGAAAGGCAATAAACAAGATTTGAAAAACTTTATGACAGAAATTGGTGCAACTATAAGCAAAAAGGGTGGCTCTGCCAGTCAAGCCGCTGGGCTGCAACAGTCAGCAACTAACCTCGGTCGATCACTTGGAAAAAAAGACGCGATGATTTTAGCCGGAGCTATCAATAATAATGCAACCATACTTACAAGAGATAAACAATTTTCCACCCTGATTTCAAGTTTGGGTTTTTCAGTAAAAGGGTTTTAATATGAGCGCCTTCAACATCTTGCATCTAAATGTGAACTGTTTCAATTGCGGAACAAAGAACAATCTGCGAATTCAGTTTAAGTTTGGAGATACATGGCAGATAGAATATCATCTAGGTGAGAAAATTAAGTGGGGTGGAAATGATATCGGTATTGAGCATTTGAAAAACGTGAAAGTATATGGAATAGCAGAAAGTGTTCAGTGCTCTACGTGCGGCTGTAATTATGCAAACGAAGAGTATGACATAATTATAGCTTCGGATATAATTGTGCAAGTTGCCCCCATGGAAAACTTTAGCGATTATTCAATAGGAAATGGTCACTATTTCGTAATTGGATAGTAATTCCTAACCTGGCGCAAGGTGTGTCAGAAAGTGAAAGAGCAGTGATCTTTTATATGCTACATAACACATGAGAGAATGCCTCTCATGTGTTCACTGTTCAGCCGAAGTGTCAAGACGTTTAATAACGCTCGATAGCACCGAAGATATCACCAGCAAACTCACCAGCTTTTTGGGCGACCAGTCCCAGCAGACCAACCGGCCCAAGGCATATGTGAACTGGATTTTGTTCGATGAGAACTTCCGGCCGGTGATCGGTAGTGGCAACACCAATAGTGGTTTTGATGCGGTGGGTGACAATGGAGGCCGCAAGGCGCATACCCGCTCCACCGGCGCCATTACCAAAAACGGCTATCTGTACGTATATTGCAGTAACGAGAGCAAGTCCCGACAGCGAAGCTGTACGGGATGTTCTTTGATAACCTGCAGGTGGTACATACCCGGGGAGCGTTACTGGAAGAAACGCATTATTATCCGTTTGGACTCACCATGGCGGGGATAAGTTCGAAGGCAGCTTCATTTGGCCCCCCCAAAAACAGATACAAGTTTAATGATGGAACAGAATTAAATACTGATTTTGATATTAGCTGGTATGAGACTGACTTTAGAGATTATGATCCGCAACTTGGGAGGTTTTGGCAAATTGATGAACTATCAAATCTTAATTACGACTATTCCGTTTATGCCTACGCTAACAATAACCCTATATCATTAAATGACCCGTTTGGGTTAGCTCCTGATGAAGTTTCCCTTGTACCTTCAAAGCCAAGAAAAAGAGGATTTAAGAAAGACGATCCAAATGAATTACCGAAAGTAGTAGTTACTGCTACAGTTAAAAAGAAGAGTTCTGTTGGGCAGCCAGGATTTGCGGAGAGTCTAATTCCTGTTTGGGGCGCGAGTAGAGCCGCTGTTGACGATTTTCAAAACGGTCGATGGGGATGGGGTATTTTTAATTCGATAATGGCAGTTGCGGATGTAGTTACACTTGGTGGAGCAAGTGCAATAATTAAAGGCGGTGTAAAGACTATAGTCAAAGTTGGAATAAAAGAGGGTGCAGAGGAGGTAGCTGAAGAATTAGTAACTAAAACTACTACGAGATTTTTATTAAATGAGGGAATAAATATAACCGAGGATGGATTTGTTCATGTAATGCAAAGACACTATCCAAGGTCAGGGATGTTTCTTAATAAGAGTAAATTTAGTGTAAGTGTGCGGGAAATAGTAGATTTAATTAAGAACTCTGCTCAAGTCCCTAAAGTTTTACAACGAAATGGTAATTTTCAAAGAATAGTCGATGCGGGACGAATTGTTGGCATTGACGCTATTACAGGTCAAGCCACTTCAAAATTTACGATTATAACAAATAAAGCGGGAGATTTAATAACCTCATTCCCTGGATTACCGGGGCGATAAAAACAATAAAATGCCTTTAGACATATTAATTTTAAACCCCCAAGGGAAAGTAAGTAAGTTACTGCCACTCTATATAGATGAGTATGATATTATTTTTGAATTAATTGACAATGTGACGGGTTTTGATATTCTCAAGCGAGTTTTATCTAATTATTATGGAGATAACGAGGTTTATTTAAATGAACTGGAAAGTTTTAAAGCTGAAGTAGTGAAATTAAAATATCAATTGCAAAACTCTTCATCTGAGAACGCAAGAAAATTTATTAACGATTTGTTGGCTAATATTGAATACGCAATTTTAAATAAACGAACCATAAAGATTGTAGGAGACTAACCCCCAAACTGGAGCAAGAATGTGGTTGTGATGACAATATCATTATTCAGAAAATCTTGTTTGATTGCCAGTCAGAAGATCCAGCAATTAAAATCGTATCATTATTCGGAAGATTAGCGGCGGATAAATCTTATAAGACTGGCGAGGGCTAAACTGTCTTCCCATTGCATAATTCAGACAAGGATTACTGCTGCGGCTGGTAGCGAGCGGATGTACCGGCTGAACGGTAACGGAACCAGGACCGGTATGGGAATTACGCTGAAGGTGATGGCGGGCGATGTGGTGGATATCCTGGCGCAGTCCTATTGGGTGAATAATGAAGGTTCGCTCGGTCAGCCCGCCGGGAATACCGAACTGCTCAACCTGCTGGAAGAGATGGTGGGTTCGGGCCTGCCCGGAGGAAGAAAAGGGGTAATAGCCAGCGATCTTAACAATATAGCCGATATTACCAGCAAACTCACGAGCTTTTTGGGCGATCAGTCCCAGCAGACCAACCGGCCCAAGGTCTATGTGAACTGGATCCTCTTCGATGAGAACTTCCGGCCGGTGATCGGTAGCGGGAACACCAATAGTGGTTTTGATGCGGTGGGTGACAATGGAGGCCGCAAGGCCCATACCCGCTCCACCGGCGCCATTACCAAAAGCGGCTATCTGTATGTATATTACAGTAACGAGAGCAAACCCGACAGCGAAGCTGTACGGGATGTTCTTAGATAACCAGCAGGTGGTGCATACCCGGGGAGCCTTATTGGAAGAAACGCATTATTATCCGTTTGGATTGACGATGGCGGGGATTAGTTCGAAAGCAGCCAACTCCCTGGATAATAAGTATGAATACAACGGAAAAGAAAAGCAGGAGAAGGAGTTTAGTGATGGAAGCGGATTGGAGTGGTATGATTATGGAATGCGGGAATTTGACTCACAAATTGGCCGATTTTTTCGAATAGATCCTCTAGCCGATAGATTTTTTTATTTAACTCCTTTTCAATACGCAAGCAATGATCCAATCTTGAATATTGATTTGGATGGCTTAGAAGGAGTTTCAATTAATTGCAGCACTTGTATTATTTCTCAAAAGAAGGCGGTTGATAATGTTCGCGTAGTTCATAAACCGGTCGGGCCAACAGTTAAACAACCACCAGCTTTTGGAATTTCTGTGTCTGCTGGAGTTGTTTTTGGCGTGAAAGTTGGAAAAGTGGCCGTAGAAGCAAATTTTGGTTCCCATGAGTATTATAGAGGTAACAGCGATAATATTAAGAATACAGCAAACAAAAAAGCTGAAACAAAAGGTGGGACCGTAGGTATTGGGGTCTTCTCTGCCAGTTTTACTCAAACAGAAGAAACAAAGGTAAAACAAGGCTTTCTAGGACTGCCCGTTGAAACAAAGCAGATTACAGAAACTTCATCGAGTTCAATAGGAATTCCTTTTACGCCGTTGGAAGCTGGAGTTCAAAGAACCAGGACTTTTGAGCAATTTCCATTGCAGGATCGTCAACAAACCGGAGACAGCGATAGTGATCCCTATCTGGGGCCAGCAAGTATTACGCCTGAATTGGGCGGTAAGGTAAATAGGACTAGGAGTACTCCAGAGGGCACAAAAGTGAGTGTTGCTTTCCTCATCAAAATCGAAGTTGAGATAAACTGGGCGTCGCTATTGTCAGGGTTTAATTAAATCTGTTCAAATTATGATTAGAATATTGAGTTTCAAGAGGGTAACACTTTTTTTGATTATTGGTTTTTGTGTGATATATGCGGTTATTGTGCAAGATAACACTATATCGGGAGGTGATCAAAGTGGCATAGTAATGACGGGTATACCTTTTTTTATTTTAGGGTGCATCTATTTTCTTTGGATTTCAGGAGTTAAATGACTGCAGGCTCTCAGTCGTCAAAAAAATCTAGAAAATGTTTCAAGTCAATTTATATTTTGGGTTTGTTGGATTTTTTGTTTTACGTGGTTTTGTTCTCTAGTACCCATCTTATACTTCACTAGTGAGAAAGAAGAATCAATTTGGTTTGTGGTGCTAACGTATGGGACAATGCTTGCAGCGGTATCAAATTTGATATTAGTGGTAATTGTAGCGCGTAGTATCTCAATTTTGGAAGTATCATTTAGTAAAAAGGAATCAAGTTTTGTTACAAATTTTATACTTCTTATTTTTTTTCCAATTGGTCTTTATTTTCTGCAACCAAAAATGAATAGAATTGTTGAATCAGTCAATAATCGAAAGAGTAGGCTCTAATGATTTGATCAGGTGGGTAAACTTCAAAACTTAACGTCAATGGGATTGAAGCTTTTTTTCGCGTTGTTTGACCACAAATCTTTAATTTAAGTCCCCTATTAAGTGTATCGTAGTAGAACCCTCGAATATCATAACTTTGTACTAGCCCAAATTTATTATCCAAAAATTTGAATCGACTAATCGACTTTAAACTATCTCCGGATTCTGATCTGAATTCAGCCTTCGACAACTTACAGCAGTAGCAATAATGGTTTTGATGCGGTGAGTGACAATGGTGGCCGCAAGGCCCATACGCGCTCCACCGGCGCCATTACCAAAAATGGCTATCTGTACGTATATTGCAGCAACGAGAGCAAGTCCCGACAACGAAGCTGTACGGGATGTTCTTTGATAACCTGCAGGTGGTGCATACGCGGGGAGCCTTACTGGAAGAAACGCAGTATTATCCGTTTGGGCTGACGATAGCGGGGATTAGTTCGAAAGCAGCCGGGTCTTTGGATAATAAGTATGAATACAACGGAAAAGAAAAGCAGGAGAAGGAGTTCAGTGATGGAAGCGGATTGGAGTGGTATGATTATGGGGCAAGGATGTATGATGCGCAGATTGGAAGATGGCATGCAATTGATCTGTTAAGTGAGAAGATGCGGCGGCATTCGCCGTATAGTTATGCATTTAACAATCCAATTAGATTTATAGACCCAGATGGAAATTAAGCATTCGACATAACAATTACTGGAGTGAAAGAAAGCGTTCATGCAGCCTTTAATCAATTACAAAATTCAGTAAAGGAGCAGTTAACCTTAGAAATGGATGGTAGTGGGGCGGTATCGTATAAAATTAACAGAGATAAGAGTGGAAAGGAAGTGCTTCTTTCTTCCGATGCACAACAATTGATGAACGCCATAGATAATCATACAATCAACATTGAAGTTGGAGCATCTCTATTTGCTAAACATACATCGAAAGGCAATCTTATGGTGGGGGGAGCATTTATGGGAAATACAGTAACTAATAAAATGGCAAAAGACCCATCCGGAAAAACAGTAAATATTGTTGATGCCAAACAGGAAATAAATCCTGCAATTTTGGAATCAATAGACGATGTTTATCAGAAACCAGGTCAAAGTACTCTACATGAAGTTACAGAAGCTTATCAAGGTGCTAAGATTGCTCAAAGAAGTGGTGTTTCCATACCAATGGCGATTGGTGACGGGACTTTAGAATATGCGATAGCACATAAGCTAGCGGCGCCACAAGCGGGCCCGATAACGCAAGTTAGACTTGATAAGTATGGAACTCCGACGAGTGGGTTAATTCCTTCTGTCACAAGGAGCGCTGAATGGTATGTGCAAACTCCCAAATCTGGTAAGGTTAGAATAATGAAATACCCTTAATAATATCAAGTATGAAGTTTAATTTATTTGTGGTATTTACTATAGTTATATTAAATAGTTGTCAAGGTATTAAACGTTCTAAGAATATACCCCAAGCACCTCCACCTCTGCAATTGAGGGATACGTATAAAGTTTTGAAAATTGATTCCATAAAGAATGTATATGTAGTTTTAGCACAAAGACAGTCGACAATTTTCAAAATAGTTTCAATTCGAGATTCTTCAGCTAACTGCAAGAGAATAAAGGTTGACGATGTTATTGCTTTTAGCCTTTTTTCAATTGTTGACAGTGACACCCGTAATATGAGTCATTTGAATAGTATTGATTTTCATGGGGTATCAATTTCGTTGGATAGTTATTCCGGAAGGAATATATTTATTACAAATAACCTGACGGGCTTATGTTTACATTAGCAAGGACGGTTATGTATTAGATATTTTTATCCCCTTAACTCACGCAAGGAGTGTCAAGAAGTAAAAGAGCGTCGATGTTTTACATGCTGCTTAACAGACGAGAATAGATCTCTCGTACCCGCTGCTCAGGTGGAGTTTATAAACTGCTTTGTGCTAATGCAATCAAAGCTTCGGTAATGCGCGATAAAGAACAGGGCTTACAGTCCGTCCACTGGCACGATTACCAATGAATATCTCTACGTACATTGCAACACAATAGTAAAATACGCGGAAGTTAAGCTATCCGGGATGTTCTTTGATAACCTGCAGGTGGTGCATACCCGGGGAGCCTTACTGGAAGAAACGCATTATTATCCGTTTGGGCTGACGATAGCGGGGATTAGTTCGAAAGCGGCCAGCTCTCTGGACAATAAGTATGAATACAACGGAAAAGAAAAGCAAGATAAGCAGTTTAGTGATGGAAGCGGATTGGAGTGGTATGATTACGGGGCGAGGATGTATGATGCGCAGGTCGGGAGGTGGCATGTGGTGGATCCGTTAAGCGAACGGTACCGGAGATGGTCACCCTATAATTATGCTGTCAATAACCCTATTAGATTTATTGATCCGGATGGTAGAGGTTCGACAAGTACAATTGTGGAGAAGCAAACGGATGGGAAGTTAAAAGTTGTTGGAGGTAACCCTTATGATGGAGACAATGGTATTTACCTTAACAACAATGGTGCAAAAGGTGAGTTGGTTGGTTACTCAGCGACGCCCCATTCATTCTATTACTCTGAAACCGAGAAAAAGAAGGGAGATGGAACAGGTCGATGGCTAGGTACTATAGACCCATCAAATATGTTAGGAAAGAATTTCTTAAATAACATTTTAGCAATAAATCCAAGTCTACCAAGCTATATGTTAAATGCAACTGAAAACAAAAAGTATGATTTCAAGAATACCGACGGCACAGACCAGAAAAAATACGAAACTGCTGAAGAGCACTACCGTGGAATGCCGATTTTAGATGGTAAAAACGGCAAGCCAATCTTTGCATCAGCGCGAGATGTTGGCAACATTGCTGCAGGATTAACACCAGGAAGAGAAGGTCTTAGTTGGTTTAACGCTCGGTTAGGTCTAGATGGGCTGGAGTCGATTCAAACAAATGGTTTCAACCGCGAATCTTCAAACAACCAGTATGGGCAAAAACTTGGACATCGAATAGGTTCTCAGATTTATGACAAGACTATTAGAAGCAGGCAACCTGGAAATAGTTATTTGGGAGGCATAGAAATTTCGAAAGACATAATTACAATCGGTGACTTATAGTAAGCTCAAATACATATTTATATTCTTGTTTATGACTATTGGAGAAAGTTGTATTCATAAAGAATCGAAGGAATTTCCGAAAGTCGGATCGTTTTTAAATGACTCTGTACTTTATAACGCCAAACAAGTCATCCCAAACAATGAAAATCTTTTCATTGTTCGAGACTTCTCAATTAGGACTGGAAGATTTAAGCCATACATATTTTTATATGATAAAAATTTAAAACTAAAATCAGTAACTAAAATTACGTCCCATAAAATTGACTCTATCGTAAACGACACTATTTACATTACAAATTCGGACAATATTTCGCCTGGTTTTCTTAGTTACAACCGATTAAAAGATGACCAATTTGTCTTTAAATCCATAAATAGTTCGATTTTTGCCGCAGGCGGCATGAATATTTCTAATAAGTTAGTATCGAAACTTTCATTTGTAAAATCGAAAGGGAAGATTTGGATATACTTTTTTGAGTGTGCTAATAAGACTATCGGTCTTGATGTACCCAAGCAAGAGTATTCCAAGTCTTTTTTTAGCGACCAGTTTTCAAAGTTTGATAGCTTGTCCCTTAACCTATTCGATATTAAAATTGACTATACTCGAGGTTTGATCGAAAGAGAATACATTTCGGAACGTAACACATTTATTCATGAACAATTTTTAGTAGCCAATGATTCGATTTTTCAGAGTTTATTTAGACAGTTGGTTACATATAGATAGGCAATAAGGTTTCGGTCTCCATCCTTTGCCATCTAAAACACACGCCACCACCTATAGGTGGCGTCATGGTTTTAGGTTACAGTCTGTCGCCTTCATCCGCCGCTCTCGATCCTGCTTTGCAGTCTCCCGCGGCTCCACATTTTTCCCTCGCCGCTTTACGGTTTTCGAATACTATGCTTTTCACAACGTCGTAGCTTATAGTATTCTCTTGCCTTGCGGCGGGTGCGCCAAATAAAATACAAAAGAGTTTAATTGTCACGATCAGTATATTTGTGACCGAATAAGGTTAAGAAAATAATGGACGGAAATCAGGATCAGTTGGAGCAATGTTTTAATTTAAAAGCGAAACAAAAGCAGGAAGCCAATGCAATGCATTCAAGTTTGGTAAGTTATTGTAATTCAATATTATTTTGCTTCTTTTTTGGAGTCTATTCTTGTGCAGATGTCGTTCCCAAAAGCAACGCATTTCAATCAGTTGGCGATTATAATAGCGACTCGCTTGAGACAGGATTATGGGAGATCAGGAATGAGAATGGTATTACTGTTGAGAAAGGTGAAATGAGTAATGGTGTACGAACAGGGCCCTGGATATATAGTTTAACAGGTGATACTATTATCTGGAATGAAACAAATATTGAAAAAATCGCAATTAGAACAAATTTACCCAGTTTATTGAATTTGGTGGATGTTGACAGCCAAACAGCCATATTCAAATCGGCAGATTCCGCTGCTGAGTACTCGATAATGTTCGGAACATTTGAGTTGTTGGATTCTATTGGCTTTGAAGAAATTGAAAGCGAACTTCAATCAACATTTTCAAGCAAAAAGATTTCGATTACCGACTCAACACGAAGCATCATTTCCACATCGAATGGGCAAAGATTTATGTACAAGCAGTTGAAAGGAAAATATACGGAAACGCGAAAAGAATTTGGAATGTTTGGTTTTTTTGGTAGAAGTGGTAATAGGAAATTTGTAGAAGTTGTGGTTAAGTTTGATTGGCGTTTGATAGATAAGTCTAAATTAATTTTCTTTTCAATTATTCAGAATCTATATCTGGATGGTAAAAGATTTCTACCTTTGAAAGACAAAATATCTACTGATTTAAATTAACTCTTTCAGCCACTTCGCCTAAACTGACATAAAAATTGAATAGTTGGCGCGAGTATTCCGGATTTCAGTCGGGGCAAAACAAAGAAACTATTCCAGAGAAGTTGTTTTTTGCTATTCTGGGACTCTCATTCGTAAATGAATGAATTTTGATTTTGGTAGCTCGATATAGAAGTTTGATGCTGATTTATCCCACACATAGCTACTTGAAAATATCTTAGGTTCGGGCCTGCCCGGAGGAAGAAAAGGGATGATGGCCAGTGACCTTAACAGTATAGCCGATATTACCAGCAAGCTCACCAGCTTTTTGGGCGATCAGTCCCAGCAGACCAACCGGCCCAAGGCCTATGTGAACTGGATTTTGTTCGATGAGAACTTCCGGCCGGTGATCGGTAGTGGCAACACCAATAGTGGTTTTGATGCGGTGGGTGACAATGGAGGCCGCAAGGCGCATACCCGCTCCACCGGCGCCATTACCAAAAACGGCTATCTGTACGTATATTGCAGTAACGAGAGCAAGTCCCGACAGCGAAGCTGTACGGGATGTTCTTTGATAACCTGCAGGTGGTGCATACGCGGGGAGCCTTACTGGAAGAAACGCATTATTATCCGTTTGGGCTTACCATGGCGGGGATAAGTTCGAAAGCAGCGGAGATAAGGAGTGCGAGCCGGGCGTAATTGAGTAAATAAAAGAATAGAAAGCAAAATGTAATACAAAAATTGAGGTTATGATTAAATACCCTAGTCCAAATACTGTTACTAATGGCGGCACAGCTCACAACTAATTAGTCTTATGAAACTATCAGCATTTATTTTATTGTGTTTGTTTCTAAATGAAACTGAGCCATTACAAATCAAAGGCATAAAAAAAGAATATAGACAAAGTGAAAGTATTAAATATTCTGTATGCAACTCAGATAAAAAGTCGCTGCTTATAAATATTGCATTAGAAGCCCGCCTGGACAATAAATGGCAAGAAATAACTATTGATGTAACCAGAAATGCAGTCAAATCAGCAGCTATCTACAAACTAAATCAGCACAATTGCAGAAATTTTTCTTTTAACCTCAATGAGATTGACAAGACATTAGTTAAAGACCGAATTGAAGTAAGGCTTAAAATTTATTGTCGAAATAAACTAGATAGGACCGAGACAATATTTTATTCAAATACAATATTTGTAAAGCCAGGCTGATTTTCAGCTTAGCATGAAGCAAAAGCAGCAACTAGTTGCTTTAAACAGATATGATATGAATAAAAATATTGTTGAATTAATGAACGAGCTAAGATTATTTTCCAATTCAATAATTACCTTTTGGCCCCCCGCATCTGTTTCTCTGATTGAACATTTTGAAGAATTTGTAAAATGTCGTTTGCCAAGGGATTTTAAGGAATTTCTGGTTAACACAAATGGGCTTGAACTTGTTCCTACAATAGTTTATGGTGTAAAGAATAGCCCGTTGGATTTGTATGAGGCTTACGAATTTGAACATTACAAAAGTGGGAACCCTTTGTATTCTTACCTAGTTCCCTTTGCAACTGATGGCGGAGGTAATCAATATTGTTTTGATTCTCGAGTTGCGAATGGGAGCTCGTATAATATTTTATTTTGGCAGCACGACTATCCTTACGATGAGTTACGTCAACCTAAAGTAACAAATCATTCCTTTCTTGATTGGGCAAACGAGGTATTAATAGATTGGACTCTGGAAGACACGAACTATGATGGTACAGATAAATGAACATCATTTTCTTGTTTAATTGTACTTTTAGAGTTGTAGAGCTTGCAAGTGTGTTCCCTGCCTTGGTTTGGGCTAATCATAAAAAGGGAGCAATAGATATTTCAACAATATAAAAGGTGAAGCAAGTGAAAAAGTAGGTATTACGATTATGACCAATTCATGAAGACAATCTTTTCGGTGACATATATTATATACACTTTAGTTTCTATTCTTATTATTAGTGGTGATTTGTTTGGTTCCGTAACTTTTGGCTACGGATTGGGTGATTGGTTGTATGTAGTAGCTGCAATTAGTATATGGATTGCAATTAGTATCATAGTTCTTATAAAAAGGAGAAAATCTGAAGGAATTATTCAGCTAGTGATTACTGCGGTTATGATTATTGTTACGGTCTATTTGGTTTTAAAAGTTACATTGTTTAGAGGACTGGAATATGGATGGAATGGAGATTTGTTCATACAGTAATCTTTTGCGATTTAAATAGTAGTACAGCAGTTAAAACCTCCATTGGTTGTACAGGTATATTTAGAAAAAGTTAAGTTGTGGTGCCTGTGCGGTTTTCTAACCGCTGTGAGTATTCTATTTTGTAAAGTTGCATTTATTTAGTTTACAAGAAAAGAGACACATGAAATTTGAACTGAGGTTTAATACTTCATTCCATTGAAAGCTTCCCTTTAAACCGTAGCGATTGAAAATAGAAAACAATTGTTAGATTT
>CAZSAQ010000007.1:221501-271640 GCA_964605065.1 uncultured Chitinophagaceae bacterium | reverse complement strand
ACATTTAAAATAATGTTGAGGTTTAATGGTACCGGAGAGCAGACTTGAACTGCCGACCTTCGGGTTATGAATCCGATGCTCTAACCAGCTGAGCTACCCCGGCATACCACACCCGTTTTTACCGGATGGGCGGCAAAAATAGAAAAAACGACTTAGAATCCGAAATGATAATTGTGGAATTTAACCCTTTTAAAACGAATGGGTTGATTTGGGTTTCTTCATCTTATCGAACAGCCAGTAGCTGACCCGTGTACTGAGCATACCCAATCCGGCACCCGTAATTACATCTGACAGCCAATGCTTGTTATTGTACATCCTCATCACGCCTACTCCGGTGGCCATGGCGTACCCCGAATAGCTCAGCAGGGGCGACTGGCCTTTTAATTCCTGGTACATGAAGGCGGCGCCGCTGAAAGCGGTAGCGGTATGTCCGGAGGGAAAGGAATTATTGGCAGAACCATCCGGGCGCCACTGATGGGTCAGTTTTTTTAATCCGAAAACGGTGCCGGCCATGACAGCCGTAGACATTCCCAGCAAAATAGCGCGGTCTTTGAAATTATGGGTTGTTCTTACTCCGGAGGCACCCAGCACAAATACGCTGGCAGCGGGAGCAAATTGAAGATAGTTGTCGAGGGAGGTATGAAAATGCGGATTTTCTTCTCTTATTTCATTTTTGGTACTGATGTTCAATTCCTGCAGTTCTTCGTTATGCAGGCTGGTAAACCCATACAACAGCGCTGCCATGGGTACCAGGATATGATTGGGCTTGAAATAATTTTGATGGATGGCGGCTTGTTGCCAGCCGGTTGTTTTGAGGGAGGCATTAAAAGACGCGCGCCTCATTAATAGAAGGGAATCAGATTGACAGTATCCGGCAAGGGACAGGGAGAGGAGGAGCAAAAGGAAGAACTGTTTCATTCGTGCAGGGTTGATTCTCATTCAAACCTACAATCTCACCCATTATTGTCTTATCGTCTGTTATCTCTTTGTTATGCCAGTTTATTTTCCGGTCTCCTGTAGTTCTCTCGCTACAGTGCGTCCCGGATAGGCTTTCAGGGCATTTTCCAGGCAGTCCATTGCAGCATGAATAGCGTCTACATTCAATACATAAGCCAGCCTCACTTCATTCTTTCCCAAACCTGCAGTGCCATAAAATCCGGAAGCAGGCGCCAGCATTACCGTCTGGTTTTTGTAGGAGTAAGATTCCAGCAGCCATTGGCAGAATTTGTCGCAATCGTCTATCGGTAACCGGGCGATCGCGTAAAATGCACCACCGGGATTAGGGCAATACACCTCCTCCATCGCATTGAGCCTGCTTACCAGTGCGTTTCTTCTTTTCAGGTATTCATGCTTGGGCTTTTCAAAATAATCATCGGGAAGATCGATGGCCGCTTCACCCATGATCTGTGCCAGTCCGGGAGGGCTCAGGCGTGCCTGCGCAAATTTCATTGCTGTGTCGTACACTTTTTTATTTCGGGTTACGAAGGCTCCAAGCCTTGCGCCGCAGGCACTGTATCTTTTGCTGATGGTGTCCATCAATACCACGTTTTCATCCAGGCCATCGAGATGCATGGCGCTTACATATTCGCCATCGTAGCAGAATTCCCGATAGGCTTCATCGCTGAAGAGATAGAGGTTGTGCTTCAAACAAATTTCTTTCAACGCTTCCATTTCTTTGCGGCTGTATAAATAACCGGTTGGGTTATTAGGGCTGCAAATAATGATTCCTTTGGTGCGGGGTGTAATAACTTTTTCAAATTCGGAAATAGGAGGCAGGGCGAAACCGTCTTCGATATGGGAGGTGATGGGGACCACATTTACGCCTGCAGCACAGGCAAACCCATTGTAATTGGCATAGAATGGCTCCGGAACAATGACCTCATCGCCCGGATTGAAGCAACAGAAAAATCCGAACAGGATCGCTTCGGATCCGCCGGTAGTAATAATGATCTGGTCGTGATTGACCCTGATGCCCACCTTTTCATAATATTTCACTAGCTTGCGGCGATAACTTTCATTACCGGCGCTGTGGCTGTATTCAAGTACTTTGATATCCGCATGGCGAACGGCATCCAGGATCGCCGGAGGTGTTTCAATATCCGGCTGACCGATATTGAGATGGTACACTTTTACACCTTTTTTCTTGGCTGCTTCTGCGAAGGGAACCAATTTGCGGATGGGAGAGGGCGGCATCTGCTCGCCACGATGACTGATCGTTAACATGCGGCGAAGATAAGAAAAGCTTTATAGTGAAGGAGGAGGTTCGGGGTATACGCCATTTACAAAAATGACTGGCGGGGGCAAAAAAAGACCCGCCATAAGGCGGGCCTGACTATTTGCTTCCGGAACCAATGGTTATTTACCCTTGGATCCACCTTTTGTTTTTTCAAATTTGGCGTACTCTTCCGGAGTCAGCACTTCACCGGTGATAGTCAGCACAACATAGCCATCCACTCCGGCAATTTTTACACTGATCGTTTTATTGAAGGGTCCGAGTGAACCGGCGTTGAACCCGGCTGTGATCTTATCACTTTTGCCTTTTGCAATCGGTGCATTGGGCCAGATCGGTGTGGTACATCCGCAGGAAGGCTGGGCTGTCTCGATCACTACAGGCTTGTCGCTGGCATTGGAAAATACGAACTCGTGGGTAACCGGTACGCTCTGCTTGATCTTTCCAAAATTGTAGCTGAGCTCTTTGAATTTAACAAGATCCTGCGGCTTGGGCGCGGGTGTGGCATCCTGTGCAAAAATAGACAGCGATGCGAAAGCGAGTGTTACGAAAAGAAGCGCTTTTTTCATACGTATCAAATTGTTATGTTAGTTTATTTTGTTATTTGTGTTTACTGATTGGCGGTCTTCAACAGGGCAATAGACGGGTTTGACGGGGCAGAGGTGGCAGGAGCCTTAAAAACATTACCCGAAATCGTCAGGGTCCTGGTCATATTCCCATTATAGGAAATGGTGACGGTTTTTTGAAAGGCTCCCTCTGAAGCTGAATTATAACCGACCTTGATCCTGGTGGTTCCTCCGGGTTTCACCGGGTCATAACTCCATTCGGGAGTGGTGCATCCGCAACTTGCCTGAACATTCTCAATACGAAGAGGTTCAGTGCCACCGTTGGTGATTTCAAAAATATAGGTTACAGGGCGGCCCTGCTGGATCTTGCCAAAATCATGACCGAGTTCCTTCATCACCAGCGGATCTGCTTTGGAAGAGGGGGTTGCTGTATTCTGCGCTCTGGATACAAGGGCAGAAAAAACGAAAAGTACGAACAATAGCTTTTTCATAGTTGGCCTGTATTTAACCTGTTCAAAATTACATTTTAAACGGGGTAAAAGCCAACAAAATTTCAGGCTAATGACATTTTTTTAACAGGGGGAACAAATGGGTGTTAGTATCCCTATTTTTGCCGCATGGAAATGTCTTCAACCAACGACCTTCTGTCGGGCGAAAAGCTTTCGTTCGACCGCTTCAGAAACGAAGTGCTGAATGATTACCGCCTGGTTTGCGAGAGCCGGGAAGCCAGCCTATTAGGCCGAAAGGAAGTGTTGACGGGAAAAGCCAAATTCGGCATTTTCGGTGACGGCAAGGAGGTTGCGCAGGTGGCGGCTGCCAAATTCTTCAAGCCGGGAGACTTTCTGTCCGGATACTATCGCGACCAAACCTTCGCTTTTGCCACGGGAGTGGCTACCGTGGAAGAATTCTTTTCGCAACTGTATGCCGATCCGGATCCGGCCAATGATCCGCACAGCGCAGGCCGACAGATGAATTCGCATTTCGCCTCTCCGTTTGTTGATGAAAACGGAAACTGGCTGGACCTGGTAAACCGCAAGAACATCACATCGGGCATGGCGCCTACCGCTGCGCAGATGCCCCGTTCGCTGGGGCTTGCCCTGGCCTCGAAACTCTTCAGGCAGGAGCCTGCTTTCCGGCAGTTCACCGAACTGAGCAACCAGGGCAATGAGGTTTGTTTCTGCACCATCGGCGATGCCTCCACTTCCGAAGGACATTTTTGGGAAACAGTAAACGCCGCGGGTGTATTACAGGTACCTGTTGCTTTTTTTGTTTGGGACGATGGGTATGGAATTTCTGTTCCCAAGAAATTCCAGACAACCAAAGGTTCAATTTCTGAAGCGCTGAAGGGAATGCAAAAGAAAGACGGAACCAACGGCATCGAAATCTATAAACTGAAGGCCTGGGATTATGCAGGCATGTGCGAAATATTCGATACGGCCATTCAGAAAATCAGGGACACCCATGTGCCGGCACTCTTTCATGTAGAAGAAGTTACGCAGCCGCAGGGCCACTCTACTTCGGGTAGTCATGAACGGTATAAGAGCCCGGAAAGGCTGACCTGGGAAAGAGAATGGGATGGCAATAAAAAAATGCGCGAATGGATACTGGAAAATGAGCTCGCCTCTGAAGACGAACTGAACGAACTGGAAGTATCTGCCAAGGAAATGGTTCGAACCGGCAAACAGAATGCCTGGGAAAAATTTTCCCTGCCTGTTCGCCTGATGGTAGATGAAACCATTCGTTTACTGGATCGGCTGATAGAGCAGGCCGGGGAGGATACCGAAGCGCTGGTGCAAATCAAAAATTCACTCGCTACCAACCGCGAACCGATGCGGAAGGATATACTCACTACTTTACATTCGGCCTGTGATGCGGCAGGAAAAAGCAACCCTGCCGAACCGGCAGCGCGCCGCTATTTCAGGGAGATCAGAGATAAAGGAATTGCCACCTACGGATCACATCTGTACAGCGAAAGTGAGAAGAGCCCCTTGCGGGTTCAGGGTAATGAAGCAGAGTACGCCGCAGATGCTCCGGTGGTAAATGGTTACGAAGTGCTCAACCGTTATTTTGACCAGCTTTTCTCACACAACGATAAGGTGCTGGCGTTCGGAGAAGATGTGGGCAAAATCGGGGATGTGAACCAGGGATTCGCCGGCTTGCAGGCCAGGCACGGGGAGAACAGGATTTTTGATTGCGGAATCAGGGAACTAACGATCATGGGTCAGGGAATTGGCCTGGCCATGCGCGGCCTGAGGCCCATTGCCGAAATACAATACATCGATTACCTGGTATATGGCCTGCAGCCGCTGACGGACGACGCAGCTTCGCTTCACTGGCGATCCAAGGGAAGACAGAGTGCGCCGATTCTTGTAAGAACCCGGGGGCATCGCCTCGAAGGCATCTGGCACAGCGGCTCGCCCATGAGCATGATGCTGAGTACCCTGAGAGGCATGCATCTTTGCGTGCCGAGAAATATGGTGCAGGCCGTTGGGTTGTATAATACGCTGCTGGCAGGCAATGACCCTGCGATCATGGTAGAATGCCTGAACGGGTATCGCCTGAAAGAAAAGCTGCCTTCCAATTTGCTGGAATATCAGGTTGCACTGGGTGTTCCGGAAGTGATCCGCGAAGGAAACGACATTACCGTGGTTTCTTACGGGTCGACTCTTAGAGTGGTGCAGGAAGCTGCCAGGATACTGGAGCGACAAAATATCCATTGCGAAATTGTAGACATTCAAACCCTGTTGCCTTTCGATATTCATCATAAGATCCTGGAATCGCTCAAAAAAACCAGCCGGATTGTATTCGTAGACGAAGACGTTCCGGGAGGCGCTACCGCTTTCATGTTTACGGAAGTCATGGAGAAACAGGGCGGTTACCGTTATCTCGATGTTTCGCCCCGCACCATTTCAGGCAAAGCCCATCGCCCGAGTTATGGCAGCGACGGAGACTATTTTAGCAAACCCAATGTAGAAGAAATCGTTGACGTGATCAGGGAGATGATGAGTGAATAACGTTAGCGAAGAATGCCCCACATTTATGAAACTTGACCTATTCCAGGTTGATGCCTTTACCAGCAAATTGTTTTCCGGCAATCCGGCGGCTGTTGTTCCGCTTGAAAAATGGCTCGAAGAGGAACTGATGCAGCAGATCGCCATGGAGAATAACCTGAGCGAAACTGCTTTCTTTGCTCCCTCTCCGGAAAAAGGGATCGACTATGAAATCCGCTGGTTTACTCCACTGGCGGAAATCAATCTTTGCGGACATGCCACGCTGGCTTCTTCTTATATCATTTTTGAAAAACTCGAAGCAAAGAAAAAGAAGATCCGTTTTTCCTGCAAGAGTGGGTTGCTGAAAGTTTCCAGGAGAAAAAATTTTATCGACCTCGATTTTCCCAGCTGGAAGCCGACACTGATGGCGGAAGCCCCTTCGGCATTGTCTGCAGCCCTGGGCGATGCCGATATCCTGAACGTATACCAGCATCGGGATATACTGGTGGAATTAAAAGACGAGGAAGCCGTACAACAATGCAACCCCGATTTCGACAAGATCCGGTCGATGGGTCACAAAGTAATCATCACCGCACCCGGGCGCGAGGTGGATTTTGTGTCGAGATTTTTTGCGCCGACAGTTGGAATCAATGAAGACCCCGTAACGGGTTCCGCCCATTCGCAGCTGATACCCTTCTGGGCGGAAAGGCTGAAGAAATCATTACTGAAAGCCAGGCAGCTCAGTAAAAGAGGAGGAGAACTGGAATGTATGCAACTCAACGATGACCGGGTGATCATTTCCGGTCAATGTGTGTTTTATAAAGAAGCCAGGATCAGGATATAAAAGGCAATCAACCATCTCTCCCAAAGAAAAATAAAGAAATATCATGCTTTCCAAAGAGGAAAAAAGATTTATCAGGTACTGGCAGGAGCAAAGAGAAGGCGGCAAAGCAAAATATTTTATCGCCTACCTGATAGCAGGAACCATCATGTTAAGCCTCTTTATTTTTGTGGCACTTCTTTTCGGACTCAATATCGGTCCTTCGATCTTCCTCTTTATAGTAGTTCCCATTGCCGCGCTGATACTGGCTCTTTTGTTGACCAGTGTAAGCTGGGTCAGAAACGAGAGGCGGTTTCGATTCCTGTTAAAAAGGGAGATCGAGGAAGGGAAAAAGGCCGACCGGTTAGACAAGCCTTCCGACGAATAAAAAGAAGTGACTGATACGCCCATCCCTGCCCGTTAATGGCTCACCACAGGCTGGCAACCGCTCATTCAGGTATATTCTTCCTTTACAATAGCCGTAGCTTCTTATTTCTTCGCGACCGATACTGCGCAGAAGAAACCTCCTCAAAAACGGATACCATGAAGCAGGCCTTATCCACTCTACTCGTATTTCTTTGTATGTCGGGCGCCCTGGCGCAGAACGTAGCGATCGGCAACGCAGTGCCGCATCCTTCGGCCCGTCTGGATGTCAGCAGCTCCAGCAGCGGTTTGCTGATTCCAAGAATGACTACCACTGACATGAACAATATCGTTTTGCCCGCCAGGGGACTGATGATCCTCGATACCCTCACCAGTCAGCTGATGATCAATATGGGAACTTCTTCGGTTCCCGACTGGCAGTCGGTAGTGTTCAAGAGCGGATGGGCATTAACCGGTAATAAGAATACCGGATCGGGACAGTTCCTCGGCACATCAGATAACAATGTGTTGCGGTTTAAAGTGAACAATTTAAAGGCGGGCTTGCTGGATCACCTGAAGAAGAATGTAATCTGGGGAACCAATGCCGCCAGCAATCTCTCTGCCAGTGCCGCCGAAAACCTGATATTGGGCGACAGTGCGTTTTTTACTTCTGCGGATGCGATTACCGGCAATACCGTTATGGGGTATTCGGCACAGTTAGATGCCACCGGGCTTGTCATCAACTACAATACGGTAATCGGATACAATGCGGGCAGAGGAAACAAGGGCTCCTGGACAACCATCATTGGAACAGATGCCGGCCGGAATAACCTGATGCAGGGCGCTGTTTTCGTGGGCTCCGCTGCCGGTTATTACAATATTACCGGAACGGAAAATACGTTTGTCGGAGACAATACGGGTCGTGAGAACAGGACAGGGAACAGGAATACCCTGCTGGGAAGTTTTGCCGGTCAGTGGACACTGGGAAGCAACAATACTTTTCTCGGTGCCAGGGCGGGTAACGGCAATACCAATGGTCAGAACAATGTATTTGCCGGCACCGCAGCCGGATATTCCAATACCACCGGAAAGTTTAACCTGGGGCTGGGCACGGCCGCTCTTTATTCCAACAGCACCGCCTCCAACCTGCTGGCGATCGGCGATTCGGCACTCTATAACAACATCGGCACCGGCAACCCTACCGACGGCATCAATAATACAGCGATTGGTATTAAATCCATGTTTTCAAACAGCATCGGAGCAGGCAATACGGCGCTGGGGTATAATTCGATGAAATCAAATACCCTTGGGTACAACAATATTGCCATCGGTTCAGATGCGATGCTGGCCAATACCACGGGTATTTACAACACCGCCACGGGTTTCAGGAGCATTTATACCAGCAGTACGGCTGGATATCTTACTGCCTATGGCGCCTGGAGTTTGTACAGTAATACTACCGGTGAAAAAAGTACGGCCATGGGGTACCAGTCTTTGTATTCCAATACCACAGGCTTTAACAACAGCGCTATCGGATACCAGGCAATGTATACCAATGGCGATGGGCGATGGAATTCTACGCTGGGTTACCAGAGCCTGTTTACCAATATAAACGGCAACTTCAATGTGGCCCTGGGTTCATTCGCACTCTACCTCAGCACTGGCAGCAGCAATACGGCGATCGGTCATTCGACGCTTTACAACGCAGCCGGTCAGGGAGACAACACCGCAGTTGGCGCTTTTGCCGACGTGGCCAATGCCGGTATCTTCAATGCAGCCGCTTTTGGAAGTGGTGCGATAGCCGGGCAAAGCAATATGATGAGTTTTGGTAACAGCAATACATCCGGCTGGGGTTTTGCCCGGTCAACCCTCTCGGCGTCCGCGGCCTTGCAGGTTGGACAGCCGTTTTTTGGAAACGGCAACGGCGCCTATCTTTCTACCGGTGGCACCTGGACCAATGCATCCGATATTCACCTGAAGGAGGAGATCGAGGAAGTGGATCCCACCGAATTACTGGCAAAAATCGCCGGTCTGGGAATATATTCCTGGAAATACAAGGGAACCGATGAAACGCATATCGGACCGATGGCACAGGAATTCAAGCAGGTATTCGGACTGGGCACACCCGATGATGACAAGACCATCAGCACCATCGATCCGCCGGGTATTGCGCTGGCCGCCATCAAGCAGTTGATCATTCAGAACAGGATATTGCAGGAAAAGCTGGATAAGCAGAGAGTGGAAATGGATGCGATATTGAAGCGGCTGGAACAATTGGAAAACAGGAACAGGGAGCCGTCGGCGGCAAATACTTCAAAGCAATAAATCGGGTAACGTAAAAATTCAGTCGAGGAACCTGGATTTCCATTCAGGCCGGGGCAGCCAGCACTCGTTTTTTTTCCCGAACCATTTGTAACGGTTACGGGCAATCCAATTATACACCGCATCGCGGATAAATTTCGGCACTATCGTGAAAGCGTACAACAGGCTCCAGCCGCCACCCAGGTGTTTGAGCATTCTCAAAGCGCCGGTTGATCGGGTATAGAGCCGGTCGTTTTCAATCAGCATAAACGAATTGAACTCGTCAGGGGGAAGATTATATTTACGCAAGGCGGCCTGTCCGTACTCGCCCTGTAAAGAACCAAACAGAAACTGGTTTTTTTTATCTCTCTTCAGAATAAACTGAACGGAACTGCTGCAGAGATTACAGACACCGTCGAACAACACCACTTTTTGTTGCATATGCAAAGGTACAACCAAAACAGGTGAAAGATTGCGGGGTTTTCGGGTCAGTATTTGAAGAACTCTTTCATCACGGTGATGAACTGTTCCTTCCGCCGGCGGCTGACCTCCACTTCAATCTGGTTGGTCAGCAGCACCGAACCGCCTTCGCCCCTGATGTATTCACGAATATGGATCAGGTTTACCAGGAACGACTTATGCACCCTTATCAGTCCCGCATCGGCCAGCAGTTCTTCGTATTCCTGTATCGATTTCGACGCACAGAGCATGGTGCCGTCGGTCAGGTGAAAATTGGTGTAATTACTGGATGCCTCACAATAAATGATCTCTCTGATGTTTACTACCTGAAAGCCTTTCAGGGAGGGGATGCAAAGCTTCATATCCGGCAATACCCTGTTTTGCTGGGTATTGAACAAAAGAGTTTCGAGGTTCCGGTTGCTGGACTTATTCTGCAATCTTGCCTGAACCCTTTTGATCGCATTTTTCAGCAGATCGATTTCCACCGGTTTTAACAGGTAATCTATGGCAGAGAAATGAAAAGCCTGCAACGCAAAATGATTGTGCGCGGTAACAAAGATGATTTCGAAATCGACATGGCCGAGTTCGTTCAGGAACTGGAAGCCGGTCTTTTCCGGCATTGCGATGTCGAGAAATACGAGTGATGGATTATGCTGATGGATCAGACGGACCGCCTCATCGGTATCGGTACTGACGGCGATTACGGACACTTCCGGGCAATGCACCTCCAGCAATCGCTGAAGCGCGTTGATGCCCCTTTGTTCGTCGTCGATGATCATCGCCCCGATCAATTCGTTTGTCATGTATCGCTGGTTTTAAAAGGAAGCCGGAGCGTTGCGATCGTGCCGGTTTCCTGGTTGTAACGCCGGTCCAGCAAAGTCAGATCACTCCTGAGATTGTATTTTTCACTCAGTAATCGGATCCTTTGTTGAATATTGCTGATGCCGATGGAATGATAATTTTTATCCTTGTTTTTGTTGAGTACCGATTGTTCGATCCCGATGCCGTTATCGATCACCTCGCAAATCAGCTGCTGCTGTTTAATATAGAACCGCATCTTTATTTCGAGGTCTTTGTTCTTTCCATGCCAGATGGCATTTTCCAGCAAAGGCTGGATTAACATGGGAGGCAGAAATATTTCTTCGGGTTGAAGGGCCGGGTCTGTTTCGATGAGGAATCGGAAATCATTTCGCCTTATTTTTTCGAGCTCAATATACCGCTGCAGGTAGTCGATGGTTTGTTGAAGACTGACCCACTCACGGGTCGACTGATCGAGGGTGGTGCGTATCAGGTGAGCAAACTTGCTGAGATAGTGCGAGGCCTGCTGGTTTTCATTGAGCAGGATCATTTCGTTGATGCTGTTCAGGCAATTGAATACAAAATGGGGGTTCATCTGCGCGTGCAGAGCTTTCATTTCCGTTTGGGCAAGCAATTTGTCAAGATTGGCTTTCTGCCTGATCTGGCGGATACGCTTCAGATAAAGCAACACCACCAGCGAGATGGCCAGCAGCAACAGTAAAAAAATAAACCACGCTTTTTTCCAATAGGGTGGATTGATGATGATCCGGATTTCCTGGATCATTTCAGGCCAGCGTTTATTGGCCGCAGTGAGCCTGACCTGCAGGCGATAATCTCCCGGAGGAAGATCGTTGAGATAGATGGTGCTTTGCCGGCCGGTGGAGATCCATTGTGTTTCCCTGTCCTGGAAAAGACGATAGGCAAACACATGGTTTTCCGGGTCACTGAAATTGACAGCATTGAAACAGATCCCCAGGTCGTTCTGGTAGTATGGCAGGATGGTTTTTTCACCAGGATGATACAAAACGGTATCATGGTAGATATGGAGCATGCTGATGTTTAGAGACCGGGGAGCCTGGGTGGCTTTGTTCAGGAAACCGGGCACTATCACCAGTTTGTTATCATGAACAAACAGGTATTCGCGACGGGACGGATCATAGCAATGACCCATTTGTTTCAGCAGCACCGGTTGAGGTATGCCATCGCGTTCAGTAAAGGCCTGTATCTTATGAGTGCGCAGATCCAGCCAGCCCATGCCACGGTATGTATGTACAAATATCTGCTCCCCTCCGGGTGCGGCATATGCCAGCGATATGTTGGAGGGCAAGCCGTCCCTGGTGGTGTACACTGTCTTTTGAGTCGTAACCGGATTGTACCGCAGAATACCTGCAGCCGTTGCCATCCAGAGATAACCTTCCTGATCGGAATGAAAAATATCGTAATTGTTGTATTGAGTCGGCAGGAAGCTGAGGCTTTCGATAAACTGATCACAGGTTCGGGATCGGCGATTCCACCGGGCCAGTCCGTCGCCACCAAACCAGATATTTCCTTCTTTGTCTTCCCCGATTCCGAAACAGTAAGATATTTTCATGTTTTCACCGGCAGTCCATTTGTTCACGTCGTTGAATTGCCTGGTTGCCGGGTCGAAGTAAACCACATGATTGAATTCCTGGGTACGAAACCAAAGCCAGCCTTTGCTGTCTGTTGTGGCGTAACTGATGGAAGAATGCGAGACGGTGGGCGAGGAGGCTGATGGCAGGGGTTGGAATCTTCCCGAGCGAACGTCATAGTCGATCAGGCCGTAAGCCGTGCAGATCCAAAGATGACCGGGGTGAACAGGTGATTGTATAATCGAATTAACCTGGTTGCTGTTCGCCTGTATGCTCTCAAAAGACACCCGTTTGATCAGCCTGGTGCCACTTTCGTCCAAAATGATCAAACCGGTGTAAGGGCTGCCACCTGTAAAAATATGGTTGTCTTTTTTGAGCAGCGCTCTTAATTGCAGAGGACCCTGGGTGCCGGTTAATTTTCCGATGTCGATCTGTATTGCCTGGACGCGATTGTTGGGAGGCACCAGCAGTCCACGATTGGTGGCCACCCAAATGGATTGCTGACGATCGGCATAAACGTCGGTGACCTGGTGTTGTTTAAAAAATCGGTTGCTGATCACAGATATTCTGTTTCCGGCAATACTATAGCGGAAAAGAAAGAATCCCGATTGAGCCATGGTAAGGGCGAAAGTGGAATCGTTCAGCCAGCAGAACCTGCTTTGCCAGTTGATTTCGTCGGCAACGCGAAAAGGGAGCGCTACGGATTGAATGGCTTGTGGGTGTTGGAAATCTGCCACCTGATCGAGGGTGTTTTTCTCCTTGTTGAGAATAAAAATGCCTTTTGGAGAACGCGGGTCGGCAAAAAATCGGGGTCGGGGAATTTCTTCGGGCGTCACCAGCATTCTTTCCAGCCGGCCACTATCGGCCAGTTCCAGGAAGGAATGATAAGAGCGGTCCAGCGGATCAAAAACCAGGTTATGGGCTGCATTTTCCTGCAACAGGATGCCGCTGGAAAGTTTTTCCATGGGTCCGCCAAACTGAAACCAGCGGTTTCCTTTCTGGGCCTCTTCCACTCCATCTTTTCGATGAAGCAGCACTCCTTCGCCATTGAAAACATACAAACCGGTGCCGGTAGAAGTTGCATACAGGTTGTCACTGATTTTTTCTATGTCGCGACACCTGTTGAATTTTTCCGTATTTCCAAATAGAGCAGGAGCCCGGAGCGCCTGGTAACGGAGTGTTTGAGTATGGATGATATAGCCGCCATTGCGGGTTGCAAGGCCGATTTCATTCGAACCGAAGTATTTCATTCGCCACACATCGCCGTATTCATCGGTACATCCAAATTGTTTGATTGGCACCGAAAAGAATTCAGTTCCGTCGTAGCGGCTTAATCCCTGGAGAGTACTCAGCCAGATATAGCCCTTTTCGTCCTGAACAATGCCGGTAACATAGTTGTGAGGCAACCCTTCCTTGCGGGTCATCAATGTGTAGTCTTCTTCTTTCAGCTGCGCATGCAGGGTTCCTCCTGTAAGCAGGAGTAGCCACAGGCAAAGCCGGTTTAGTACTGCGTTGATGGTTGTTTTTCTCATAGTGGCCAACGTAGCCGGGAAATGCTGTGGTCGAAATTAGCAACTATCCCCTTGTTTTACACGCCTTTTAGTCGATGGTCAAATTTTATAGCCATTACTTCAAATAAGTGTGCCGATGGTACAATCAGGGCAGCCGTTATATCAAAGGGGGAAAGCAAATATTTTTTGGGCTGGTATTTTCGCTAAACAATCGCCCACCTTTTTAGAAAAATCGATTGTTAAACCTTATCAATGTTGACGATGAAAATCTGGATGCTGAGGAGACAGACGGCCTTCCAACTATCAACCATTCTTTTGCTATTCCTGGTTACGGGATGTTATGAAGTGTACACCAGAAACAGTTTCACTTTTTCCTGGATATTTTTACAGATCCTTGGATTGGTGCTGGCCGTTTTCTGTTTCCGGTTTTTACAAACCAGTAAATGGTATATGAGACATGAGCACCTGCGAAAGAGAATTATCTCTGAATACTACCGGATTGTGTGCAGGCAGTCTTATAAAATCGACCGGCTGAGTGATCTCGAAAAGGAGATCCTCCAATACATCATCGGAAAATGTTCGCTCGAAGAGATCGTTCACCAGACCGGCCTTAGCTATGACCGGTTGTTTTCCCATATTTCGCATATACAGCGCAAGCTGGAAATTCCGGCGAAAGAAGGATTGATGGAGTTCAACCTGGCCGATGAAATCCTGTAATTATTTCCCTGATCTTAATGTTGACTCAATGAAACAAAGTATTGTCCTTGTACTTGTAGCGTTTATTACTCTGCAAACCGATGCCCAATCGGTCGGCATCGGAACCAATAACCCCCATGGCTCTTCCATACTGGAACTGAACAGCGGAAACAAGGGGTTATTATTTCCCCGTGTGGCCGATACCTCTTCGGTAGCGAATCCGGTAAAAGGATTGGTGGTGTTCAGCCTGGCCAGTAACCGTTTGTGGATCTTTAACGGTGCGAAGTGGGAGGGCAGTGGCGGAGACGAGTGGTGGTTGCCCATGGGTGATTCAATGGTGTTTACCCGCCGGAAAAATGTGGGGATTAACATAGAAAATTCTATCGTACAGCGAGACTTGCCCAATCTGCAGGTAACTGGAAACTTCCTGGTTCAGGAAAAGACTGTGGCATCGTCTGCGCAACCCACCGCCTCTCAGACTTTTTTATTGCCGGCTACTGCAGAAATTCTATTGCCGAACGATAGCGTATTGAGGGTGCAGGACCCTGGTGGTAACGGCTTCTATCCGGCCAATGCCCGTTCTCAGGGCAATGCCACGCTCCTGTCGGAAAAGGGCAGCCAAACCGGGTGGCTGTTAAAGTTCAACAGCAATGATTTTGCATTGGCTTCCGGTGATAGTCTTATCATATCCAGCCAGCCTTATCCGGCCTGTATCGACGATCATGTCCGGTTGCTGGTGCAGGGAGATGCCGCTCCTGCAGACTTTATCATGAGCGCGGGTCAGAAGCTGTACCTGGTATTCCGGTCAGACGCCAGCCAGCAGGAAAAAGGATTTGATGTTATCATCAGCCGGATATACAGCACGAATAAAAAACCATTGCCACCGGTCGGTAATTCCGGCAATGCCATGTTTTTCAATAGTGGGTCATTTGGAGTTGGGTTTAATCCGGTACCCAGCGGGTTGCAGTCGATAGCGATCGGAACGAATACCCGTGCCAGCGGTGCAAACAGCCTATCGCTGGGTATGGAAAGTCAGGCGATCGGCAATGGAAGCTGCGCAATTGGTGTTCGTTCTATGGCTTTTTCGGAAGACTCCTATGCATTCGGTTCCAATAGCCAGGCCCTCGCAGCGGGATCCTATGTATTGGGATTTGACTCGAAATCGTATGCCGGTTCTTCGCTGGCCCTCGGCGGACAATTGATTTCAAGGTCGGTAGGCGGCGTAGTGTTGGGCTATGGCAATGACAGCAGCGATGCGCCATCGCCCATTCCCAGGCTCACAGACAGAATATTCCAGGTCGGTAACGGATTAATTGGAGGTAACAACGGCAGATCGAACGCGATAACAATTCTCAGGAATGGTAACATCGGAATAGGAACGGTGCAACCGGAGGCCAGCCTTCATCTGAACAATGTAACCGGCAACAGGCGGTTGGTGTTATGGCAAACGGTTCCCGGAAGCGACCTGGAATATTTTGGCCTTGGGATCAATGATTTTGCCATGCGCTACAACGTCGCCTCCGGCAGTTCCCATATTTTCTATTCTGCCAACACGCAGGTTTTTTCCATCAACCAGTTTGGTAATGCCACACTCAGGGGAGCGCTTACCCAAAACAGTGATATGAGACTGAAGAAAGGTTTTTCGAGGATCGAAAGCAGTCTCGATAAACTGGCCCATGTCCATGGCTACCGTTATCACTGGAAAGAAGCGTCCAGAGGAAATGACAGGCAGATAGGGTTGCTGGCGCAGGAAATAAAGGCCGGATTTCCCGAACTGGTAAGCGAAGGAAACGACGGATATATGAGTGTGAACTATTCCGGGTTTACAGCCGTGCTCCTGGAGGCCATTCATGAATTGAAAAAGGAGCTGGAAGGATTGAAAAAGGAAATGACACGAATAAAGAAAGAGAAAGAGAAAGAGAAAGAGAAATGGAAAGGGAAAGAGAAGGAGCGATAGAGAACGGGAGTGGGAGTGGGAGCGATGGAGGACAACCAACAAACCTCAAACCTCAAACAGCAAACCCCAAACAGTATATTTTTTTTACTAACTCAAATACAGATCATGAAAAAGGCAAGTAAGATGTTGGTGTTCGCGATGCTGTCATGCTTTTGCAGCCAATTTAGTTTCGCATCGGTGCTGTCCGTGGTAAAGTATGAAAGAGCGGGCAGGTATTACCTGGTGGTTCAGACAACTGCTGATGGCGGCGTGCAGGCGGATTTTTTTGGCGGAATTATCAGGAAGCCGGCTACCACTCCCAAGCCTACATTCGCCGGGATGTCTGTACAACAGCTTGAAGGCGGCAGGTGGTTAATCGAAGCGGGCAGCGAAAATGAACTGATGGAGCTTTTCGCCCGGCTCCGGAAGGAGGGTCAATTTTAGTTAATCGTTAGGTGTATCATGGGCGAGAAACAGAGAACGGATCACCCGATCTTTTAGAGAAGGTGATCCGCTCTGTTATGTAGTTTCCGGTTAACCGAAAAAACTGATTAGCCCATGTTGTGAAATACTTTCTGCACATCGTCATCCTGTTCGAGTCGTTCGATCAGTTTGCTGACATCCTCCGCCTGTGCATCTGAAAGCGGCACCGTTGTGGTAGGTATCCATTCCAGTTCCGCGCTGATGGGAGTAAGACCTCTTTCTTCCAGTGCTTTCTGCAGGTTGCCGAAATCTGTATAGCCGCAACGCAGTACCAATACGGCTTCCCCGTTTTCACCTGTTCCTTCCCCCAATTCTTCGAGGCCGAAATCAATTAATTCCAGTTCCAGGTCGTCGATAGTCAATCCTTCGGGTTTGAGTTTGAATACTCCCATTTTTTTGAACTGGAAAGAAACGCTGCCGCTATTGCCGAGTGCGCCACCGCCTTTATTGAAATGACTTTTTACGTTGGCAACGGTACGAACGTGATTATCGGTGGCGGTTTCTACCAGGATGGCTACCCCGTGAGGGCCGTATCCTTCGTAAAGGATCTCCTCAAAGTTTTCCATTTCCTTTCCCAGCGCGCGTTTGATAGCGGCTTCCACACGGTCCTTGGGCATGTTCACGCTCTTGGCGTTCTGCATGCACCGGCGAAGGGCGGGATTGGTATGTGGATCTGATCCGCCGGTTTTCACGGCAATGGCGATCTCTTTTCCGATACGGGTAAACTGCTTGGCCATCCGATCCCAGCGGGCAAACATGGTGGCCTTTCTGACTTCAAATATGCGACCCATTTGTTATGCGGTTTGTATTTACCCTGCCGGCCTTTTGCGTCCGGGCCTGTCCAGGGGCCTGCAAAATTAAGGTTTGACGGGTATGCAGCCAAGACTGTCTGCACCTTATAAAGCGGAAACCCTGGCCTGGTAAAAGACAACCGGTTGTGAAGGCTGCTGCCGGGAAATCCAGAATTGCTGGTATTCGGCCGTAGTGATGGATTTCATGGAGATAGACAGTTCATATTCTTCATGGCCCACCACCAGTTGGAAAAAGGGTCTGACCTCGAACAGTTCCACCAGCAGTTCTGTTAATTGCAGCCGAATGGAATAGTCGGGGCTCACTGGTAATATATAAAAAGAGAGCAGATGGCAATAATTGGGTGATCGTTGTGATTCATCATCCGGTGCGGGAGAGTGATTTTTCAGCAAGGGGTCGATTCCATAATCTTCCATAGCGATGTACACCCGGTTGCCGGCTTGCGCGGGAGAAGGTTCGCCCAGGTTAACTTTTACAGAAAGACCCTTTAACAACAGGTAGCTCTCTGTTTCGGAGACGATCTTTTCAAAAATTTCTTTTAGCACCTTTGTGATTTATCTGAAGGTACTTGATTTCGATAAAAAGAAAAAACCGATCCGCCTGGCGGATCGGTTTTTGAAAAGACACTGATATCTTTTAAGCTGTTATTTCAGCTTGCTGTTAAAACGGCTGTAAGTGAAATAAATGATCAATCCAACCACCATCCACGCGAACGCACTCAACAGGGTTATCTTGTCGAGTGAAACGATCATCGCCGTACATACAATTGCTCCGAGAATGGGTACCAGGGGTACCAGCGGAGTTTTGAACGGACGGGGCGTGGTCGGGTCAGATTTGCGCATGATGATGATGCCGATACAAACCAGAACGAAAGCCAGCAGGGTTCCGATAGAGGTAAGATCGCCGGTAATGTCGCCGGGGATCAGCGTTGCAAAGGTTCCCACGAAGAGGAATAAGATAATATTTGATTTGTAGGGTGTCCTGAATTTGGGATGCAGATCGGAGAAGATCTTGGGAAGGAGACCGTCGTTTGCCATGGAATAGAATACGCGGCTCTGCCCCATCAGCATCACCAGGATAACCGAGGAGAAACCTGCCAGGATACCTACTGTGATCAGGGTAGCGAGCCAATGGTAATCTTTCATATAGGTTTCAATCGCATAGGCAACAGATGCTTCGCGACCTTCTCTTACAAAATCGGTAAAGGGGGCTACGCCGGTAAGTACCCAGGAGAACAGTACATAGAGCAGCGTACAAACTACCAGCGAACCGAGGATACCGATAGGCATATCTCTCTTCGGGTTCTTGGCTTCCTGTGCAGCAGTAGATACCGCATCGAATCCGATGAAGGCGAAAAATACGATGGCCGCGCCCCGAAGTACACCTCCCCAACCGTGGTTGAAGAAGGGGGCATAGCTGTATGGCTTGCCATCGGGCAGGATGGCATCAGGCGCATCGGCAGGGATCATGTACGGACTGTGGTTTTCCGGTTTGATGAATTGCCAGCCGATGATGATGAAGGCCAGAACGATGGCCACTTTGATGATAACGATCAGCGCATTTACCAGGGCCGATTCCTGTGTACCCTTGATCAGCAGCAGCGACAGGAGCAACAGGATGATCAGGGCCGGTGCGTTGAGGATGCCATGATGCAGAACACCATTCGCGTCGAGTGCCGACTGGAATGGCGAGTGCGTCCATTCATACGGTATTCGCCCTCCCAGCAGTTTGTTCAGGAATTCGCTCCAGGCGATCGACACGGTAGCCGCGCCCAGGGCATATTCAAGAATCAGGGCCCATCCGATGATCCAGGCAACCAGCTCGCCCATTGTAGTATAGGCATAAGTATAAGCGCTTCCCGCGATGGGGATCATGGAAGCGAATTCGGCGTAGCAAAGACCGGCAAAGGCACAACCGACGGCCGCCACGATGAAGGAAATCGTAACAGCGGAACCCGCGTGACCACCGGCCGCAGCGGCAGTACGAACAAAAAGGCCCGCACCAATGATCGCCCCGATACCCAGCGCTACCAGCGCTCCGGCACCCAGGGTCCGTTTCAAACCTTTTTCCGAATCAGCAGCCTGAGACAGTAGAACGTTGAGTGATTTTTTGCGAAACAAACTCATAATAGTTCGTTGTGGTTAAGTAATTAAATAGCAATTATAAGCCGGAAAGATAAGGATTTATTGATACCGACAAACCAAAATCGGACGACAATGCCAGCCGTTCATAACATGTGCGCCAAAGGGTTAATTTATGATACGGATAACCCGTTAAATCCTATATTGCGTATTCTATCTGACAAAGGATGAAAAAGAACAAACTGACTATTTATATCCTGGTTGCCATGCTGATCGGAGCGATACTGGGTTTTGTGATTCATGAAAATACAGGCACCGAATTCCAGGTGTCATTTGGCAAAAACATCAAACTACTCACCAGTATTTTCCTCAAACTGGTGCAGATGATCATCGCCCCCCTGGTGTTTTGCACACTGGTGGTGGGCATCGCCAAACTCGGTGATATCAAGACCGTGGGACGGGTGGGAGGCAAGGCCCTGCTTTGGTTTGTAAGCGCCTCGCTCATCAGCCTGCTGCTGGGTATGCTCCTGGTCAATTTGCTGAAGCCCGGCGTAGGTATGGACCTTAAAGCAGCTACCCTGGATAATGTAAAAGACATTTCGGGCAAAACAACCGTATTCACACTTCAGAATTTTGTGGATCATGTATTTCCCAGGAGCCTGATCGAGGCGATGGCCAATAATGAGATCCTGCAGATTGTGGTGTTCTCGATATTTTTCGGGATAGCCACGGCAGCCATGGGCGATTATTCAAAGCCGCTGATCAAAGCACTGGATATCGCTTCACATATTATCCTGAAGATGGTAGGATACGTGATGATGTTTGCGCCCATCGGTGTTTTTGGCGCCATTGCCGGTACGATCGCAGAAAGAGGACTCGAAATATTCGTCTTTTTCGGAAGGTATTTTCTGTACTTCCTGGCCGGCATCGCCTGTCTCTGGATCGTGCTGATCTCTGCGGGCTATCTGATCCTGGGCAGCCGAATGAATGCCCTGCTGAAGCGGATCGCGTCGCCCCTGGTGATCGCTTTCAGCACCACCAGCAGCGAGGCCGTATTTCCCAAGCTCACCGAAGAGCTGGAGAAATTTGGCTGCAAGGACAAGATCGTATCTTTCGTATTGCCACTCGGCTATTCCTTCAATCTCGACGGCAGCATGATGTACATGACCTTCGCGAGCATTGCCATTGCGCAGGCTTTCAACATCCATCTCGACCTCGGCACCCAGTTAACCATGTTGCTGGTACTGATGCTCACCAGTAAAGGGATTGCGGGGGTTCCACGCGCGTCATTGGTGGTGGTGCTGGCAACCTGCGCTATGTTCAACATTCCCAAGGAAGGGGTTGCATTAATCCTTCCGATTGATCATTTTTGCGATATGTTCCGCAGCATGACCAATGTACTCGGTAATGCGCTGGCCACTTCCGCGGTAAGCAAATGGGAAGGAGAACTGGCCGAACCGGAATGGTCCGTATAGTATTACAACAATCAACAACAGGGCCGATGAAGGCCCTCAAAAAGATATTATGGAAAAGGGATTCGTACAGCAGTTCATAGAATGGATCATCAACAATGGCGGATTGTATGTATTGCTCCTGGTTGTTTTTGCAGAAACCGGTCTGCTGATCGGGTTCTTTTTTCCGGGTGATTCGCTGCTGTTTGCTGCCGGTATTTACCTCAACGACCTGTCTGCAGAATTCTTCCATGTTCACTGGTCCATCATCATGATCATGGTAATGATCGCTTCCATACTGGGCAATATGGCCGGGTACTGGTTTGGGCGCAAAACGGGTCCTCTGTTGTATGAACGAAAAGATACCTGGCTGTTTAAAAAGAAACACCTGCTTCGGGCTAAAGAATTTTACGATAAGTATGGCAAAGGAACCATTTTCGTTGCCAAGTTTCTCCCGATCATCAGAACCTTTGCGCCGATAGTGGCCGGCATCGTACGGATGGAAAGAGCCGCTTTTGCTTTCTACAATGTTATCGGAAGCGTGTGCTGGGTTGCCTCCATGATGATGGGAGGATATTTTTTACAATCCTGGGTAGAAAGGAAATTCGGTTACAGTCTCAAAGATCATATTGAAGGGATCGCGATCGCGATCATACTGGTAACTACTTTACCGGTGCTCTGGAAATTATTCTTCAGCAGAAAAAAGGAAAAGCATCCTGCCGACTCTCAATAGAACCTCCTAAAAGTTTGCGCGCATGAACCAACCCAAAACGACTGCTTCCCTGTTTAACATCGCCGTGGTGGTGGCGGCCCTCGGTTATTTCGTGGATATATACGACCTCCTGCTCTTCGGCATCATTCGCGTGGGAAGTTTGAAATCCCTGGGACTATCGGAAGACCAGGTACTGACCAGCGGAGAGATGATTCTCAAGTGGCAGATGTGGGGTTTGCTTATCGGGGGCATTATAGCAGGAGTAATCGGAGACAAAAAAGGAAGGCTCAGTGTTCTTTTTGGATCCATCATCCTTTATTCGCTGGCCAATATTGCCAATGGATTTATTCAAACAGTAGATCAATATAAATGGGTCCGCTTTATTGCAGGCCTGGGACTGGCCGGTGAACTGGGAGCCGGCATTACGCTGGTATCTGAACTCACCCCCAAAGAAAAAAGAGGCGTTGCCACTTCCCTGGTAGCGGGTATCGGCCTGACCGGTGCGGTGGTGGCCTTTATCATGAAAGAAAATTTCGATTGGAGAATCTGTTATTTCATTGGTGGCGGACTGGGATTGTTGTTGCTGATCCTCCGTATTTCGGTATTCGAATCGGGCATGTTTCATGAAGTGAAGAAGATGGACGTCCAGCGCGGAAATTTCTTCATGCTGTTTACCAATCCCGACCGGCTGAGAAGGTATCTGTGCGGTATTCTGATCGGGCTGCCTACCTGGTTTGTAATCGGAGTGCTGGTCACCTTCTCCAGCGAATTTGCCAAATATTTCGGAGTCACCGAAAAGGTGGACCCGGGAAAAGCCATCATGTTCGCCTATGCGGCTATTTCTATTGGAGATATCGTAATTGGTTTCGTGAGCCAATGGTTCAGGAGCCGCAAGAAAGCCTTGTACCTTTTTTATGGGATTACCGTTTTATTTATCGTGCTGTTCTTCACCATTCAATGGAACGGTTCGGCCGCCAGGATGTACTGGATCTGTGCAGGACTTGGTTTCGGCACCGGTTTCTGGGCCATTTTTGTAACGATGGGCGCCGAACAATTTGGCACCAACCTTCGTGCAACAGCCGCCACCACCATCCCGAATATGGTACGGGGCATGCTGGCGATCCTGATACTACCCCTGTTTCAATGGCTGCGTGCCCTGGAAGGAGTGGGTTATGTTAAAGGAGGCATCTATACAGCCATCATCATCATGATCATTACTTTTGTGGCAGCAGCCTTTACCAAAGAAACCTTTCACAAAGACCTCAACTACGTAGAGAAATAATTTGAAAAGACGTACAAAGGCAAATATTATTTTTGCAGCATGAAGTTCCTGGTCATCCGTTTCTCTTCCATTGGCGATATTGTTCTGACCACCCCTATGGTCCGTTGCCTGAAGCAACAGGTGGCCACGGCCGAAATTCACTATCTCACCAAAACTGCGTTCCGGTCCATTCTCGAGCCCAATCCCTACATCGACAAATTGCATTTTCTGGAAGAGAACCTGGAGAGCACTATCGCGAAGCTGCAGGAGGAAGATTTTGACTATATCATCGATCTTCATCACAACGTAAGAACCTTAAAAGTTAAACGGGCGCTGAAGAAAAAATCTTTTTCCTTCCCCAAGCTAAATATTGAAAAATGGTTGCTGACGGCCCTTAAGATCAATCGCCTTCCCCACATTCATATCGTAGACAGGTACCTGGAAACCGTAAAGGAATTTGGAGTTAAGAACGATGGCAGGGGGCTTGATTATTTTATTCCGGAAGATCAGAAGGTCAAAGACCACGACATCCCTGCGTCTCATCATGCCGGCTACTTTGGATTGGTGATCGGAGCGGCACTTAACACAAAAAAACTGCCTGTTGAAAAACTGAAACAGTTGTGTGAGCTGATTCAACATCCGATCATACTGTTGGGCGGTAAAGAAGACAGCGCCCAGGGGGATATCATCGCTTCGGGCGACCCCGTGAAGATCTATAACGCCTGCGGCAAATTCAACCTCCACGAGTCTGCCGACCTCGTTCGGCGGGCCAAATTGATCCTCACTCACGATACCGGCCTCATGCACATTGCGGCGGCCTTCAATAAACCCATGATCTCGATCTGGGGCAATACTGTACCCGAATTTGGAATGACGGCTTATTACTCCAATACACAGGCAACTGATACCCGTTTCGAAATAAAAGGACTGCGATGCCGGCCCTGTTCCAAAATAGGATATGATACATGCCCGAAAGGACACTTTAAGTGCATGCGCCAGATCAGCATGGAGGAAGTAGCGGGTAAGACAATCAGTTAATGAAGAGGGCAAAGGCAATGCAAAGTGAAAAGGCAAATATCAAAAAAGGGATCGCTCTGAAAGGGTTGCGTTTTACAGTTTAGGACAGCTTTCTCTTCCTCTTGTCCGCTCCAGCTGAATGCCCAATTGTTACATTGGCCCTTTTCTTTTTCATCCGTCATTCGCTATCCGGAATCCGTCTTCCTTTCTCCATCACTGAATGGTAATCCTTTCCACAATTTTATAATTATTGCCGATGAGGTGTACCACATAGAGGCCAGCTCTCAGGCCGGGCAGTTCTATTAAGGAAGTACCCTGCCGATGATCCATCTGTTTGCTCCAGGCCAGTCTTCCATCGTACGCATAAATCAGCAGCTGATCAACCGGAAAAGACGTATTCAGGGTAAATGACTGATTGCTGATAACCGTAGGCGTTAGAATCGGGCGATGGGCGCCTGAAGCGGGTACTGCCAGTATTCTCGAATAGGCCGACTGTCCGTTCTGGTCAATGATCCTGATCCGGAAAAAAAGATCTTTTTCCTCCGGGGCGGGATAATCGTATTGGTATTTGTTGCCCTGCGGCAGGTTGCTGGCATTTACCGAGCCTGCCGGGGTAAAGCCCGATCCATCATTGCTGTATTCGATATCGAACCGGTCGAGAGCGGATTCATAGGAGGTGGCCCATTCCAGCCTGATGGAACTCTGCGCGCGGGTAGCCGTAAACGATACCAGTCGTGCCGGCAACGAGGTAGTGGCCTGAATTTCGTACAATGCGCCTGCGTTGAGCGACACCGCATACAAGGCACCATTTTCCGCTTCCCCAAACCCGGCAAGGCCTCCGGGCAAACCCGTTTGCTGGGATATGATCCAGTTACTGCCGTTCGGATAAATTTTCCAGACATTGCCGGATACATAGTCGGCGCACACATACCAACCTGTCAGCAGGGGAAATGCATTGCCCCGGTATACAAGGCCACCAGTAACAGAATAACCACCGGTTGAATTGTTATGCGGGTAATCAAAGATGGGGAACACGAATGAGGAGGAGGGGCCGCAACCGCTGCTGTTGTACGTATTATTGCCTTCGTAGCATCGCCAGCCATAATTGATACCACCGGTATTACCGGCCGCGCGGAAATTGATCTCTTCCCGGGCGCCCTGGCCCACATCGGCGATCCACATATCGTTGGTGAGCCGGTCGAAGCTCCATCTCCACGGATTTCTTAGTCCCAGTGCCCATATCTCATCCCGGACAGACGGATTGGAGACAAAGGGATTGTCTGGTGGAATGGTATAATAAGGCGCCGCATTAAAATTGTTTACGTCGAGCCTCAATAATTTTCCGAAGAGGGAATTGCCATTTTGAGAATTATTGAATGGATCTCCGCCATTGCCTCCGTCACCGATGGACACATACAGGTATCCGTCCGGTCCGAAATTGAGTTTGCCTCCATTGTGATTGGTAAAATAGGGCGTGCCCGGTTTGGGTATTTCCAAAAGCACCACTTCCGATTGCTGATCGGCCACGTCAGGATTATTCACACTCGTCTGATAGCGGGCGAGCGTAAGGTCTCCTTCCTTGTCGGTATACCACACAAAAAAATAGCGGTTGTTTTCATAATCGGGATGGAAAGCAAGGCTGAGCAGCCCCTGTTCGCCATTGTCCAGTACCGTGTCTGCCAGGTTGATGAACGGAGTCGCCAGCAGGCTGTTACCGTTGAAGATCCTTACGATTCCGCCTCTTTGAACAATGAACAGGCGGTTGGATCCATCGCCCGCATTCACAACATCCAGTGGTGAAGAAAGACCCGTTACCACCGGCTGGAAATGGAGGACCGGCGTGCCGGCCGGCTGACTATAAGACGAAACTGCCAAAAAGATCAGAGTGGCGAAGATAAGAATGGCGAACCTGGCTGCAGGGCGATGGTAAAATTGGTTCATAGTGTTGGTTTGATGGATGGATGATAGCTACGGCCAGGGGAGGTTACCATCCGGTTCTTCCGCAAATTAAGTGCCATGGGGTATGCAGATCGCTCAGGGCCGGCTTCCTGTGAGCAGGAATTATCGGCCACCTGCTCATTCGTCGCGTCATTTTCTGATTAAGGTTCATACATTTAGTTGACAGCCCCTTTCTATAGTCAAAACTTTCTGCCATGACCTCAACTGCTACGCCGGTGCTTGCAAAAGACCGTATCGACATCCTTGATTCGTTGCGTGGAATTGCCATCCTGGGCATATTGCTGATGAACATTGTGGAAATGGCCTTTATTGCCGGAAGCGATCCTTTTATTCGTAATGAGCCGGGAACGATCAACTATACCGTCTGGTTCGGTGTAAGCTGGCTTGCAACGGGCACTCAAAGGGCCTTGTTCAGCATGCTTTTCGGGGCGGGGATGTTGTTGTTCCTCGACAACAAGTCAAAGCAAGGCAATGAACTCACTCCCTTCGATTATTATGTCAGAAGGCAGGTATGGCTGATTGTTTTCGGGCTGATCAATATTTATATATTTCTATGGGAGGGCGATATCCTTTTCGACTACGGATGTTATGGACTCCTTCTTTTTGCCTTTCGCTGGTGGTCGCCCAAAAAATTACTCGTGGGGGCTTTTGTTTGTTTTCTGTTGATGCTGGCCCGCGAGAACCGGGATCTCTATCTTGATAAACGCGTGATTGCAAGAGGCGAGCAAGTGGAAAAGATCGATACTTCTGTAACAAAACTGACCGCCCGCCAGAAAGAATATCTTTCGGCTTTGGACGAGTTGAAAGAATATTCGAGAACGGAAAGCAAACTGAAAAGGATCGAGAAGGGAAACAGCCGTATGCGGGGTACCTATCCCGAACTATATGAATTCCGGACCGATCAATACCTGTCCAATATTCTGAACTATACCTATTTCGCTATCTGGGATGTATTGGTGTTCATGCTCGTTGGAATGGCATTCTACAAGAACGGCTTGCTGTTGGGCAAAGGGAAGACCTCTGCGTACGTGGTGATGGCCGTCCTGGGTTTGGGCATCGGTTTGCTGCTCAGCTATCTGAATGTGAAGGAGGGGATTGATGCCCGCTATAACAAATACCAGTACCTCCGCAACGCCTGGATCAGTTATTATGAAGCCGGCAGAGTGGCGCGAACCTTCGGATACTTCGGGGTATTGATGCTGATGTATAAGTCGGGATGGTTCGGCTGGTTCTTTCGGTTATTCAGGCCTGTTGGTCAGATGGCCTTCACCAATTACCTGACGCAATCGATATTCGCCCTGGTAGTATTTTATGGAATAGGCTTCGGATATTTCGGTAAATGGCAGCGGTATGAGGCTTATTTGTATGTACTGGCCATCTGGATCATACAGATCATCTGGAGCCATTGGTGGCTTAAATATTTCCAGTACGGACCCTTCGAATGGATTTGGCGGCAGCTGACGTATTGGAAGAGGTTGAAAATTCGAAGAGAATGATTTATTGTTTATCGTTTTTCGTTTATCGTTTCACGTTAACACCTCCTGCTGGAGACAAGGAGAGCGTGAAAAGTTTGCGGTTTACAATTTACGGTTTACAGTTATAGAACCACAAACTGTAAACCGTAAACTGCAAACAGCAAACCGAAAATGCTTACAGCGTCTTCAACACATCATTCATGGAGCGAACCGCTGCAGCGCTTTTATTGAATTCCGCCTGTTCGGCTTCATTGAGTTTGAAATCGATGATCTTTTCCCAGCCATTTTTTCCGATAACCACCGGTACACCCAGGCAGATATCCTGCTGGCCGTATTCACCATCCAGCTTCACGCAGCAGGTGAAGAGTTTCTTTTCATCTCTTACGATGCTTTCTACCAGGGCCGCTCCGGCAGCGCCGGGAGCATACCAGGCTGAAGTACCGATCAGTTTGGTGAGCGTAGCGCCACCTACCATCGTATCCGCCACGATCTGCTTTTGCTGGTCGGCAGAAAGGAAATTGGTAACCGGTACACTGTTCCAGGTAGCGAAACGTATGAGGGGGATCATGGTGGTATCGCCATGGCCACCCACCACTACGGCGTTCAGATCGGCCGGGCTGCAACCGAGATGCTGGCTCAACTGATATTTGAATCGGGCACTGTCCAGCGTTCCGCCCATACCGATAATCCTGTTCTTGGGAAGGCCCGAAGAGGTCAGTGCCAGGTAAGTCATCGTATCCATCGGATTACTGATGACAATAATAATGGCGTTGGGAGAGTGCTTCAGAATATTTTCGCAAACACTCTTTACGATGCCGGCGTTCACACCAATCAGTTCTTCACGGGTCATTCCCGGTTTACGGGGCAAACCGGAGGTTATCACCACTACATCGCTTCCGGCTGTTTTGCTGTAATCGTTGGTGCTGCCGGTTATTTTGGTATCGAAACCCAGCAGGGTGGCAGTCTGCATCATATCCTGCGCCTTTCCTTCGGCTACGCCTTCTTTGATATCGAGTAATACCAGTTCCTCGCAAAGTTCCTTGCGGGCAATATTATCGGCACAGGTTGCACCTACGGCACCGGCACCTACTACAGTAACTTTCATCAGAAAAAATTTATAGTGTAAGTATGTATTAGCGGGTGCGAAGATAGAAGAAAATGAAGAAATGAATGGGAATGGTAACCCGAATCAGCCTATTTCTTACCCGGTTTTTTGAAAGCAGAAACCAGGGTATCCACCGGGGTATTGCTTTCGTACGTACGGATCAGATTCCAGTCTTTGTCGTACAGGGCAAAATACGGCAGCTGCTTCATGGCGAAAAATCCCGGAAGATTGAACTTGTAATCCTGCCCGGCCCGGATATTGGCATAGCTCGCCAGGTTATATTTCTTGATATACCAAACCAGGTTATCCATGGGCTGGTGGGTGGCCATCACAATCTGAAGACCCTTCAGTTTATCCATTTGCCTGATCATGTCTTCGGTCTGGTGAATGCAATGATCACAGTCCGGGCTGAAGTACATGATGAGCGTATTCTGTTTTTTCAACGCGCCATTGGTCAGCTTTGAACTATCAGGTAACATCAGGTCCAGGGACGGCAATACCGGATTCAGTTTGTAAGGAGGCTCCTTCTGACCATTGGCCGTTTGGGCCCATCCCTGTACATAAAACAACAAGGCAAAGAGGCTGACAATTCCGATACGGGTTACTCCCTGGCTAACTGGCATGTGGTTGATTTTTAGCGTAAGAATGCAAAACTAACCGCTTGGTTGGCTTTTCGAATTCTTTTAACAAAAATCGGACATTTCTTTTTTGGATAATTACGAATATTCCGTAGGTTTACGAAAATTTCGTAGATATGCTGGAAAAATTAACTCCCCAGGAAGAGCAGGCGCTGATGGCTGTATACATTACCGGGGAAGGAAACGTGAAGATGTTCCTGGAAAACCTGTCTGACGCGGTGCCCTATACCACGCTCGCGTCTACAGTTAAGAATCTGGAGAAGAAAGGATACCTGCAAAGCAGGGTGGTGGGCAATGCTTACCTGTATAAGCCGACTTTAAGTGAAGATGAATACAAGAAGCAATTCATGAACGGAGTGGTGAAAAATTATTTCGATAACTCTTATAAGAGCCTGGTCAATTTTTTTGTGGAGCAGAAAAAGTTAAGCCCGCGTGAGCTGAAAGAGATCATAGATCTGATCGAAAAGGAAAAGTGAGAAGGGCGGTAAACGACGTGTTGGTGACATTCCCATAAAAAATTTCACATGAACATTCTGATGGCCTATATAATCAAACTGTCGATCAGCCTTTCGCTGGTGTACCTGTTTTACTATTTGCTGCTTCGGAGGCTCACCTTTTACAACTGGAACCGGGTGTACCTGGTTCTTTATTCGGCGCTGGCTTTCCTGATGCCGTTTGTAGACATCTATCCCATGCTGGAACGAAACAACTGGAATGGCAATTCGGTGGTGAAGATGATCCCCTCTGTGTCGTACCAGGTTTCGCCGGAATTGCTGGCATCGCTTCAGCCTTCCCACCGCTGGCCGGCTGAAAACTGGATATTACTGCTGATGAGCCTGGGGGCGATCTTGATGCTGCTTCGTTTGCTGATCCAGCAATGGTCGTTTGTCAGGATCCGGCATTCGGCCCGTTTGCTGATTGACGAGAAGGTAAAAGTGTACCAGGTAGATAAGGACATCATTCCATTTTCTTACGGCAACTCCATTTTTGTAAACCAGCATTTGCATGGCGAGGAAGAGTTGAAAGAGATCATCCGCCACGAATTCATCCATGTAAAACAGCGTCATACCTATGACATATTATGGAGTGAGCTGCTGTGCATGATCAACTGGTACAATCCTTTTGCCTGGCTGATAAGGAGGAGCATCCGTCAGAATCTGGAGTTCATAGCCGACCACCAGGTGCTGGAAAATGGCATCGACCGCAAGCAATATCAGTATCTCTTATTGAAAGTAGTGGGCGTAGCCCAGTTCAGTATAGCCGCCAATTTCAATTTCAAATCGTTAAAAAAACGTATAGCCATGATGAACAAAATCAGGAGTGCCAAAGTGCATTTGATCAAATTTCTTTTCATACTGCCGCTGATGGCTGTATTACTGGTTGCTTTCCGTAAGAACAACCGACATTTTCAGCAGGTACCCCAGGAGCAGGTAACAGGTACGGATAACCGTACGGATACGGTTCCCTCCAGGAAGAGCTGGAAAAATCTCCGTCTTACCATCAGTGATAATAAGGCAACGGTGGTAACAGAAGATGGCAAGGAAGAAAAGTATGACCTCGACAAGCCTGAAGAAAAAAAGGCATTTATCAGGAAGTATGGTGAGTTACCGAAGCCACCTACTCCGCCGGCTCCTCCCGGCGTTCCGGCAGATGCGACCGCTCCATTACCTCCTCCCGCCACGATCGGTGCGGATGTACCGGCGCCGCCTCCTCCTCCGGGTGTGTCGGCCGACAGGCGTCCGCCTATGCCCCCTTCTCCGCCTCAGCCACCTAAAGTGAATAGCAAGGGGTATATCATTACCATTGCAGACAACAGGGGTGAATGTGTAGTGCTGGTGAGAGACAAGAAAAATAAAATAGTAAAAGCGCTCACGCTTAATGAGTGGGAGGAAAATGAAAAGGAGAACGTATCCAAGTATGGTGAAATTCCTCCGCCTCCGCCACCCCCTCCGCCTTTCCGGGGTGATGCCAGTGAAGATCAGCTTCCGACGCCCCGCGGTGATGAAGGGATCATCATAGCGCCCAATCAGGAGCATTACCTCGTTAGCCCCGGCACACCTGTTAAGATCAGGCCGGCCACACAGGCGAAAGTGGCTCTTCGGGGTCAAATATCCGGCGATGTACTGGTTGTTGTAGATGGCGTGAAGCAGAAAGATGTTCAGCTCAATAACCTGAATCCCGAAGACATTCTACAGATCAATGTATTGAAAAATGAATCGGCCGTGGCCACCTGGGGCGAAGAAGGTAGAAACGGGGTGATTCAGATTATCACCAAAAACGGAAGGCTCAGATCGGGAAACCCGGTTTCCCTGCAGGCAGACAGGGGAGTGGTCCTGAACAATCTCGATAGCTACAAAGGCTTGATTTATCTGGGTGGTAAGGAAATTTCAAAGAGCGATTTGCTGGCAATGGATCTCAAACCGGAGCAGATAGAGTCGATCACTGTATGGGAAGGACGGGAGGCTATTGAAAAATTCGGACAGCGTGCCGGGGAAGGAGTGCTCGAAATTCAAACCCATAAGCGGGTCACAGAATTATCCCCTGCCCGGTAAATTCATGTAGGAGCTTTTTTCGATTCATATTTCCCCGTCCGTTTTGGGCGGGGTTTTTTGTTTGTTTTCTCTTTTGCAAGGAGGGTTTTTTGCCTTAGTTTTGCCGCCTTGCCGAAAGCAAGGGCATAATATTCTTGTTTTTTCGGAAAATCAGTAAATTTTTTAACCGGCTTTTAGCCCCCTGGCTATCAGCGAAAAGCAAAAAATCCATGGCAACTACTTCAGATATCAGCCGCGGTATGATCATTAAACTGGACGGAAGTCTTTATTCAGTAGTGGAGTTTGGCGAAAACAAAACTGCCCGGGCTGCGGCCAAAGTATGGGCGAAACTGAAGGGAGTGGACAACAACCGCACCATCGAGAAAACATGGAACAGTGGCGACTCCATCTTCCCGGTACGGGTTGAAAGAAAAGATTACCAGTTCCTCTATAAAGACGATACCGGCTACAATTTCATGGACACTGAAACCTTTGAGCAGATCGCCGTTCAGGAGCACCTTGTAGATGCTCCGCAGTTTCTCAAAGACGGAGGATCGGTATCGGTACTCATCAATACCGAAACCGAATTGCCCATGAGTGTGGAATTGCCTGATAAAATCGTTTTGCTGGTGACTTACAGCGAGCCCGGTGTAAAGGGTGATACCGCAACCCGCACCCTGAAGCCTGCCACTGTTGAAACAGGAGCTACTGTAAACGTTCCTCTGTTTGTAAACGAAGGAGAAATGATCCGTATCAACACCAAGACCGGTGAATACGTTGAAAGGGTGAAAGAGTAGTCATTTGCCGCAGAATCAGGTACTTTTCGCCGATTCGCCGTAATTTGAGGAGCCCCGCCCTGTGTTCTATTTTACCTTATCTTAGCCAACTGTTTGTCAAATCAGGCCATAACCTAAAACAAATTCTGATGGATTTTAAACAAATTCAGGAGTTGATCAAGATGATCAATAAGTCCAACATCGGAGAAGTTACGATTGAAGAGAAAGGATTTAAGTTAACCATCAAGCAAAAAGAAGAACCTGTTCAGCAACTGATCGCAGCTCCCGTTGCGTCTCCGGTTGCTTATCCCCAGGCTGTTCCCGCTGCGGCTCCCCAGGCTGCCGCTCCGGCACCGGCTGCGGCCGACAAGTCCAAAGCCGAACCGGCCGGAAATACCGTTACCATCAAGAGCCCCATGATCGGTACATTTTACAGAAGCTCCTCACCCGGCAAGCCCTCCTTTGTTGAGGTAGGCGACGAAATTGCTCCGGGCAAAGTGGTATGTATCATCGAGGCCATGAAACTGTTCAACGAAATCGAGAGCGAAGTCAAAGGCCGTATCGTGAAGATACTGGCGGAAGACGCCAGCCCGGTTGAATACGATCAGCCACTGTTCCTCGTAGAACCCAGTTAATGGAAAGATGATCCGGTGTGTGGATGGTTGCTGCGGGCAGATGACGCGGTAATCCGGGAAGTATAGCTTCCTTTCCAAACATCCCTAACATTCCTCCATCAAATCAACAGCATGTTCAAAAAAATTCTGATAGCTAACCGTGGTGAAATCGCGCTTCGTGTAATACGCACCTGCCGCGAAATGGGAATAAAGACCGTAGCTGTGTATTCCACGGCCGATAAAGACAGCCTTCATGTACGCTTTGCGGATGAAGCTGTTTGTATCGGTAAGCCGGCAAGCGCTGATTCTTATCTGAATATTCCGCATATCATGGCCGCGGCCGAAATCACGAATGCCGACGCCATTCACCCCGGATACGGATTCCTGGCAGAAAATGCCAAGTTCTCCGAGATCTGCGGCGAACACAATATCAAATTTATCGGACCCACACCCGATCAGATCCGGTCGATGGGCGACAAGATCACTGCCAAGGAAACCATGATCCGGGCGGGTGTACCGGTGGTACCCGGTGGCGAAGGTTTGCTGGAAAGCCTGGATCAGGCCAAAGGACTCGCCAAAGAGTTTGGCTATCCTGTTATCCTCAAGGCAACTGCCGGTGGCGGTGGAAAAGGGATGCGTGTAGTTTGGAGTGAAGATGAAATGGAACGGGCTTACAATACCGCCCGCGCTGAGGCCGGAGCTGCCTTCAAGAATGATGGCGTGTATCTCGAAAAATTTGTAGAAGAGCCAAGACACATCGAAATACAAGTGGCCGGTGACCGCTATGGAAAAGTGTGCCATCTCAGCGAAAGAGATTGCTCCATCCAGCGCCGTCACCAGAAGCTGGTTGAAGAATCTCCTTCACCCTTTATGACGGCCGAACTGCGCCACCAGATGGGAGAGGCTGCCAAGAAAGCGGCCGGCGCCATCGGGTATGAAAGCGTAGGCACCATCGAGTTCCTGGTAGACAAACACCGCAACTTCTACTTCATGGAAATGAACACGCGTATCCAGGTAGAACATTGCGTTACCGAAGAAGTGACCAACTTCGACCTCATTAAAGAACAGATCAAGATCGCGATGGGTGAGCCCATCAGTGGCGCAGACTACGAGCCCACCATGCACGCCATCGAATGCCGCATCAACGCGGAAGATCCCTATAATGATTTCAGACCCTCCCCAGGCAAAATTACGGTGCTGCACCAGCCGGGAGGCCATGGCATCCGCATCGACTCACACGTTTATGCCGGCTATACGATTCCACCTTATTATGATTCCATGATCGCGAAGATCATTTCGGTGGCGCGCACCCGCCACGAAGCCATCAATACCATGAGCAGGGCCCTGAGTGAATACGTGATCGAAGGAGTAAAGACAACGATTCCGTTTCATCAGCAACTCATGCGCAACGAACAATTCATCAGCGGGAATTTCAATACCAAGTTCCTGGAATCGTTCAAGATGGTATAGTTGGGTTAATGTTTACAGTTTATTGTTTACAGTTTGCAGTTGAATAAAACCAACAGTAAACCGTAAACAGTGAACCCCAAACCGTAAACCTCAAACTATAACGCATTAACCGCCTTCGCGTCACTTACACAAACAATCCCTCTTCGATTCTCTTTTCTTCGCCATAAAAACCCGCGAGTTTGCGGATCACTTCTTCTACCAGGGCGTCGGGGCAGGAAGCTCCGCTGGTAATCAGAATTTTTACTACCGGAAGATCGGGCAGGAAATGATCGCTGGCGTATTCTTTCTTGTCGTGGAAATTGTAATGAAGGATCGATTGGGGAGAAAGGATTTTACCGGCGCTGTTGATAAAGTACGTTGGCAATTTCTCTTCACACAATTCTACGAGGTGCGTGGTATTGGAGGAGTTATACCCCCCGATAACGATCGCCAGGTCGGCAGGTGTCTGCAACATGCCGGTAACGGCGGTCTGGTTATCATTGGTAGCATAGCAGAGGGTATCGCGCGTGTCTGCAAATTTTTCTCCGATATTACTTTCGTGGAGACCGAAATGAACGGCAATCACTTTTTTGAGATAATCGGCAATGGCTTGTGTGTCGGAGGCCAGCTGGGTGGTTTGATTGACGACACCGATCCTTTCCAGGTCTTTTACCGGATCAAACCCGGGTGAATGAAGTCCCTTGAAGGTGTCGTAAAATTCTTCCCTGTTTCTCTTGCCGGTAATGAAATCAGCCAGCCGTATGGCATCGTTCATATCATTAAGAATGACCGAAGGAGCATGGGAAGCAGCATGGGAAAAGGTGGCCCGGGTTTCTTCGTGTTTCGGCTTGCCATGGATCACGATCGTATATCCCTTCATGGCAATCTGCTCACTTCGGTTCCATACCTTTTCCACGAAGGGGCAGGTGGTATTGTATTTTTCTGTTTGAACGCCGAGAGTTTTCAGTTTCGCCTCCATTTCCAGCGTGGTGCCAAATGCCGGAATGATCACGATATCGTCGGCATTGAGCTCGCTGAAGGCAATGAGTTGGTTTCCGAGGGTATCCTGCAAAAATTTCACGCCTCGTTCCTGCAGGCCTGCATTTACCTGCGGGTTATGGATCATTTCGCTCAGCAGGAAGATGCGGCGGCCCGGGTTTTCCTCGATGGTACGGAAAGCGATTTCAATCGCATTTTCCACGCCATAGCAGAAACCAAAATGACGGGCGAGGTAAATCTGCAACCTGCCCAGGTTTAATAATGTTGGGCTGAAATCTTTCTTGAGTTTATCTTCCAGTTTCCTCCGGTTTTTGAGGGAGGTGATCAGCGGACTTCTGTACGCTACGGGAACGTTGAATGTTTTCATGTTTTGTAACTGCCGCAAAGGTACAAACTTGCTCCCATTTGGCTTTTAACCCTCCGGCGGGCTGGTTTTGAGCGAAATGAATTTAGGTTATCTTCGCTCCGGACTAATCAGATTGCCTGCCTTCGGATATAAAAATCTATAAACAACTCAATGAGCCGAATGTTTAAACCTGTGGCATGGTGTCAGTACACCAATGTGTACGAAGTGAATGTCAGGCAGTATACCCCGGAAGGTACTTTTGCATCGTTTGCCAGGCATTTGCCGCGATTAAAAGACATGGGCATCAATACCCTCTGGTTTATGCCCATCACCCCCATCAGTATCGATAAGCGACAAGGCACCCTGGGCAGCTATTATGCCTGTTCCGATTATACGGCCATCAATCCGGAGTTCGGAACTGTAGATGATTTCCGGGATCTCGTATCGCAGGCGCATTCGATGGGCTTCCGTGTCATTATTGACTGGGTGGCCAATCATACCGGGTGGGACCATATCTGGACAAAAACCAATCCGGGCTATTACAAAAGAAATGCAGAAGGTCAGTTCTACGACGGCAATGGCTGGCATGATGTCATTGATCTCAACTATTATGATGCGGCCATGAGAAGGGCCATGATCGAGGCAATGGAATTCTGGATCCGCGAATGTGATATCGATGGATTCAGGTGCGACATGGCTCACCTGGTGCCACTCGATTTCTGGCGGCAGGCCCGGCTCTATCTCGACCAGGTAAAAGAACTGTTCTGGCTGGCAGAAACGGAAGACATTCATTACCTCGACGTGTTTGATTGCTGTTATGCCTGGGAATGGATGCATAAAACCACCAGCCTCATAAAAGGAGAGGCCAATCTGGACGATTTCAGAAGGCTGCTCGATAAATACGACAGGCAGTTTCCGGCCGAATCCCTTCATTTGTTTTTTACAGCCAACCACGACGAAAACAGCTGGAATGGTACCGAGTATGAAAAATACGGCCCGGCGGCCCGCAACCTGGCTGTGTTTACCATGACCTGGAACGGCATACCTCTGGTATACAGCGGTCAGGAATTGCCCAATACAAAAAGATTGAAGTTCTTCGACAAGGATCTTATTGAATGGAAAGTCAAAACGGAGCTTCATGATTTTTACCAGAAGCTGCTGTCTCTCCGTGACAGAAATCCGGCGCTCCGAACAGGAAAGATGTCCAAGCCGATTATCATACCTACCCATGCAGATCAGTATGTACTGGTATTTTTAAGAAGGGTAGGAGCCAGTGAGGTGCTGGTATTGCTGAACCTTTCTCCCAACAGTGTATTTATTCAATTGCCCGACGGGTACGTGTATGGCCGTTTCAAAAATGTGTTTACCGGAGCAGAAACTGAGGTGATTCCCAATATGTCTTTTGAACTGAATGCCTGGGACTATCTCGTGTTGGAAAAATAAATCTCGCTTGTGTTTATCACATCAATAAAAAAGCAGCGTTGATCAGACGCTGCTTTTTTTATCTAAGGGAAATTATTAGTTGGAGTTGCCCAGGTTCACTACGATCGGATAGATTCCTTCAAAGCCCGGGTACATGCCTTCCAGTTTGAGGCTGCCTTCCGTACCATCTACCACTTTTTTCAGGTCATCTACTGATTTTACATCCTTGCCATTGGCGCGAATGATGACATATCCTTCCTGGATACGCACTCTGCTAAGCAGGCCGTTGCGGTTGATGGATCGGATTTCAACGCCTCCGTTCACCCCTAATTCTTTTGCCTGGTCTTTATTGATGGCCTGGAAATCTGCTCCCAGTTTATCGAGGGCTGAAGATTTTACCACTTCCGTAGTGCCTGATTCATTGCGCAGCGTGATGTTCACATTGCGTTCTTTTCCTTCCCGAACATAGCTGAGGTTGATCTTGTCGCCGGGGCGATAGGTAGCAATCTGCCCAACCATTTCAGGTCCATTGGTTACTGCCACGCCGTTTACTTTGGTAATGATGTCTCCTTTCTGTAAACCGGCTGCTTCGGCCGCGCCATCTTTGGTTACATCGAGCACATAAACTCCTTCTCCTTCCTTGATGCCTTCGCGCGCCTTTACTTCGTCGCTCAGGTTTTCCTTGGGATAAGAAATACCCAGGTAAGCGCGTTGCACGGTACCGAACTTCATCAGGTCGGCAATTACTTTCTTTACGATATTAACGGGGATGGTAAAGGAATATCCTGCGAAAGCGCCCGTGGGGGAAGCGATGGCGGAATTGATGCCTATCAGTTTGCCTTCGGTGCTGATCAGCGGACCTCCGCTGTTACCGGGGTTAACGGCTGCATCGGTTTGGATGAAAGATTCAACTGGCCTTGAACTCTGACGGCTGTTGATCTCCAGCGTTCTTCCCTTGGCGCTGATGATACCGGCAGTAACGGTTGTTTCCAGTGTCAGCGGATAGCCGACTGCCAATACCCATTGACCTATCTTCACGTCGTCTGAATTGCCATAAAGCAGAAAGGGTAATCCTTTGGCGTCGATCTTGATCACGGCCAGGTCGCTGGAAGGATCGGCTCCCACCACGCGGGCTTTGAAAGTCTTCTTGTTGTTCAGGGTTACATTGATCTCATCGGCACCATCCACTACGTGGTTGTTGGTAACGATGTATCCGTCTTCACTGATGATGGCTCCGGAACCGGATGCGCTCTGCGGAAAGGAACGGGAGCGGTTGCCGAAGAAATCGTCGAGATCCAGGTCACCTCCAAACAGATCGCCGAAGGGATTGTTGCGCGGAAGATTATTGGTGGCGGTTCGGGTCACCTTTGTTTTGATGTGAACAGTGGCCGGGATGGCTGTTCCGGCGGCCTGAGTAAAATCTACTGCATTCTCTGCACCGGCAACGCCATTAAATCCGGTATAGTTGGCAGGGGTCTTGTCTTGCTGTCCGTTCGCAGCCGTCGGGTATACATACGCCTCATTTTTTATAAAGCTGTTGTATCCCCACAAAGTGGCCGCGGAAGTGGCGGCGCTTACGAGTACAACGGTTAAAATCTGTTTCATTTTCATCTTGCTACTTTTTTTTCGTTCTTTACTGTTTTCAAATTACATACCACAGCAAACAAATTAACGAATCAAAAATTATCGATTGAATACCAATGGTTCGGTTTAACAATAAATTTACTAAAGTCTTCGTAGATCATGACAAAATTATGAAGAATATCCTGCTATTTTTTCTCCGTCTTTCCCCCAAACGGAAATTTTTACAGTCGGGGAACTGACCGGATTTCAGAGATTCCGCAAAAATTGCATGGTATCAACGCCGTCGGCATAATCGAGTACACCCGGAAACTGGGAGCGGCCGAAAGGAACCTGGCCTTCGCCCACAATACATTGGATATCCTGGTCGCCGCCGAGTTGGCTGAGCAGGCTGTCAGTCTGGTCATAAAATTCATAATTAAGCTGGCTGATCGGGGAGAACACGGACTTGTCTTCCCGAAGCAGTACGGTTTCATTGGTCATATAGTACAGCTTGTTGATGATCAGAACCGCCAACTGGTAATCATAATTATTTTTGTATTTGTGGTGTTCCGAAAGATGGCTGTATTTACGAAAAGCTTCCAGCAGGGGAACAAAATCGTATTCGCGCGGTACATACAGTTTCGTCACGTTCCGGCAGCCCAGCCCGAAATAAAGATGAACGTCATCGGCGAGCTGATCGAGCTGCTGCCTGGTTTCTTTTCCGTTCAGGATGGCTACGGAAGTCCGGTTGCGCCGGATGATATGCGGGTAACGGCCAAAATATTGTTCGAAATAGCGGGAGGAGTTATTGCTGCCGGTGGCGATGTAAGCCTCTTTTCCTTTGAGCAGCTCGGAAAATTCAACCAGCGACGGGATCTGCGGATCCCATTCGGCCAGTTTTTTCACCAGGTGACGGATCAGTACCTGGTCCTTTGCAGACGGCTTGATCGTTTGCCGGTGGCCCGACATCAACGTGACCAGGAAATCATGAAACCCTACCAGCGGCAGGTTGCCCGCCATGATGATTCCGACAGTTTTCGGCGAAGAATTTTCTTCCGGCAACTGATACGCATTGATCAGTGTTTGAAGAGCCGGTCGGGTTAAAAATGTATGGGCAATAGTGTCGGTAGCCAGTGAAATAAATTCAGGAGTAAACCAGGCGTTTTCCAATGAAGCCCGCTGACAAACGGATGGCCATTCTTCTTTGTCGGTTAAAATATAATTTCCGAGTTTTTCCAATAATTCGACCCTATGTTGTAAATTCATTTCGCCTAAATTTGTGGGGCAAAATTAATTGTATTCAACCCATTTTAAATCTAAACTAACTTATGGCTATCAAGATTACGGAAGAATGTATCAACTGCGGAGCCTGCGAACCGGAATGCCCTAATAACGCGATTTATGAAGGGGGTGTAGAATGGGCGATATCGGATGGCACAACGGTAAAAGGCCCTTTTACCCTGCTGGATGGAACCGTAGTGGATGCAGATCAGAAAAACGCACCGGTCAGTGTAGATACTTACTATATCACGCCAAATAAATGTACAGAGTGCCAGGGTTTTCATGAAGAACCCCAGTGCGCAGCGGTATGCCCGGTTGATTGCTGTGTTCCCGACGAAATGTACCAGGAAACAGTGGATCAGCTGATGGCCAAAAAGGCAAAACTGCATATCTAAGGGTGCATAACTTAATTTGGTAAGGGCTCGCCCGGGCCAGTACCTTTATCCTCAGAACATAGTAAATGTAGTCTTCGTACTACTAATTGCAGGCGGGTGATATTTCCCGTCGTATTAAGGTGAAGGGAGAAACATCCTTCACCTTTATTATTTCCCCTCCGTTAAACTATTGATAAGGATTCGGACCGGCCTGCCCCGAAACGTTAAAATCGCTCTCACCTTCTGAATACCAATTCCTTTTCGTTTATTTGCTGAAAATTGACCATCCTTCCATGAAACCAGTTATTGCGTTCGTCACCGGGGGTTATTCCAGTGAAGCGGTGATTTCCTACAAAAGCGCCATTACCATTGAAAAGAATATCGATACGACCCGCTATGAGGTGTACAAGATCGATATCCGTCCGGACGGATGGACCTGCGAAAAGGATGGTCAGAAAACCGAAGTCGACAAGAATGATTTTTCCATCACCCTTCACGGCAAAAAAATAAAGTTCGATGCGGTGCTGATCGGCATTCACGGCACTCCTGGTGAAGATGGCAAACTGCAGGGTTATTTCGATCTGGTTGGCCTTCCCTATACCAGTTGCGATGCGGCCACTTCGGCACTTACTTTTAATAAAAGATACACGGTAGCCGTGGCGGCGTTTGCAGGCATCAATACGGCCAGGTCGCTGCACCTCTTTAAACATTCTCCCCTGACCTCTTCCGAGATCCTGCAGCAGCTTCAGTTGCCGGTGTTCGTAAAACCCAATAACGGGGGCAGCAGCATCGGCATGAGCAAAGTGAGCAAGGCAGAAGAACTGGAGCCAGCCCTGCAGAAAGCTTTCCGGGAAGATGATCAGATACTCATCGAAGAATTCATTTCGGGAAGAGAATTTACCGTAGGAGTGTATCGCGATCAGTCAGGCATCGTGGTATTGCCTATTACTGAAATATTTACCGAGAAAGATTTTTTTGACTTCGAAGCCAAATACCAGGGAAAAAGTCACGAACAGACACCGGCCGATATGGATGATGCGATGCGTACGGCTGTTAATGAAACAGCCAGGAAAGTGTATGAGGTGTTCAACTGCCGGGGTGTGGTAAGAATAGATTTTATCTTCAATGAACAAAAGAAACATCCGTATATCCTTGAGATCAATACGGTGCCGGGGCAGAGTGAAATGAGTATTGTTCCGCAACAGGTCCAGATCACCGGGCGGTCGCTGAAGGATTTTTATTCCTCCCTTATAGAAGAAGCGCTGACAAGAAAAGTCAGGTAACTTCCAGTCGAAGAACAAATCTTTTTCTTTTACCATAAAACAAAAGAATTAGCAGTGCTGAAATTCATTACCGGAAAACCTCTTTGGGTCAACATTCTCTTCAGTCTTGTGCTGGTGGCTGTACTGATCGTGCTGTTCCTGGTATCACTCAACCTCATTACCAGGCATGGCAGTAAGGTGAACATTCCTGCTGTTACCGGCAAAACCTACGCGGATGCCAAAAAATTGCTGGAAAGCCAGGGCTTTGAAGTGCTGATCCAGGATTCCGTATACAACGATACGGCCGCACCCACTGCGGTGTTGAGGCAGTTTCCCGAAGCGGATGAAGTGGTTAAATCTAACCGTACCGTTTACCTGACCATTAACCGAATTGTTCCGCCCACGATCGACGCGCCGCTGCTGGAAGGGCTCACTTTCCGCAATGCCGAACTGGTTATGAAACAGTATGGCCTTAGACTGGGGGATGTAACCTACAAAGCAGATTTCGCCAAAAACAACGTACTGGAAGCTTATTTTAACAATGAACGATTAAAGCCCGGTGCCAAGATCCGGATGGGGAGCAAGATCGATCTGGTGCTGGCCAATGGAGTAGGTTCGGAAGAGTTTGCCGTGCCCGACCTGTTTGGCAAGACCTATTACGAAGCAAAAATTTATCTCGAATCAATAGGACTGATCGTTTCACCGGTGCCGGAGGGCGATATCGTGGATACCAATGCAGCCTATGTTACCAGGCAAAACCCCGAACCATTTACCATGGACGGAAGACAAAACCGGATCAGGCAGGGGGAAATGGTGGATGTGTTCATCAGCGCCCAAAAGCCGGTTCGACCCGTTAAAACCGATTCTATACCTCAATAAATTTTTATATGCAAAACATTACGGCTGAAGAACTGAAAGCCAGGCTGGACGCCGGTGAAAAATTAAACCTCGTAGATGTAAGAGAACCACACGAACATGCCGATTTCAATATCGGCGGCACGCTGGTTCCGCTGGGGAAAATTCAAACCATGCAGGTCGACGAACTGGACGACCTCAAGAACGAGGAGGTGATTGTTTATTGCCGCAGCGGTAATCGCTCGGGTCAGGCTGCCATGATCCTCGATATGCTTGGATTTAAAAACACCAAGAATCTCGTGGGAGGAATGCTGGGCTGGCAGGAAAAAGGATTCAGGTAACCAGATAAAAACCGATAGGAAAGGCAGGTGATCGTTCTTCAGGCGGTCACCTGCCTTTTTCATTGAGATTACAGTTTTATGTTGACCCCAAATAACAGGTTGGTTCCAGCCATCGGGAAATAATAGTTTTCCGTGGTCAGTTGTCCGCCATACTGGTAGCTGAACGTATAACCATTGGGTTCATATTTTTTATTGAAGAGATTGTTTATCTGCAGCAGCAGACTCGTGCTCTTCACCAGAAATTTTTCCAGGGTGTAGCTGATGCGGAGATCCTGCACATAGTAAGGATCCAGGCTGCGGGAGTCATTGCTGGTATTGTCGAGGTACTGCCGGCTTACATATTTTCCTACAAGGGCGATCTCTGCGTGCTTAACCGGGTAAAAGCTGATCACTGCATTGGCCACGCAGGAGGGCGACAAGGCGATATCGGTTGTGCCATGATCAATTGATTTCTGACCACCATTGTCGTAATCGTCGTAGTATTCGGTAAAGTTCTTCACTTTGTTTTTGCTGAGCGTGAGATTGGCCGACAAGGCCAACCAGGATTGCCAGCGGCCGCTTCCCTGCAGTTCAATCCCCATTCTGTAACTGTCAGGAATATTTACCCTTGTGTAGGCACCCACATCATTGATTTGCCCGGTTAATACCAACTGGTCTTTATATAACATATAATAGGCGGTGGCGCCCCATTTCCAGTCGCCGTTTCTTTTTTCAACCCCGAGTTCGAAGTCATTGAGTTTTTCCGGTTTCGGAACCTGGTTGGCTCCTGCTTCAAAATCATCGCGGTTGGGCTCCTTTTGACCTCTTGAGTAGGAAAGATATACCTGATGATCGTTGAACTGATAACTGAAGCCGAATTTGGGATTGATGAAATGGTAGTCTTCATCAATCTTTACACCCGGATTATCACGAAATCCATCGATCGCATATGTCACGTTGCGGTATTGAATATCCAGGAAGGTTTCCAGTCCGGTGGCAAGGCGTTGCTGCCATTTACCATACAGGTTGATATCGTTTTTGTGAGCGTGATGATCATACCAGCGGTAATGATCAGGAACACCCGCGCCTGCCCAGGTAATTTCACCATAATGATGACCGTTATACCGGTTCCATCCGCCGCCCAGCGTTAGTTGGGTTGCCGCGTTCTTGTATTGGAGGGAGGCAATCTGTCCGTAGTAGGTATTGTCGAGCCACAGTTGCCGGATCAGGTCGGTAGAAGTAACCGAGTCGTTGAAATCCGGCAGTCCGTATTTCGAAAAAAGCTCATCTGCCTTGTATTGTTCGTAATATCCTTTGCCTTTTGTTATAAAGAACGCGGTATTGAATAGCAATCGGGGAGTGAAGGCATGATTAAAGAAGAGCTGGTAGTGGTCCTGTTTGTAATTGTCGGTTTCATTGTCATAAGGGGAACCCGGTCTTTCTGTACCGGCTGCATTATAGGTTCGGTTGTTATCGAGATAGGATTCCGGTATTCCATACCATGCCTGGTAGGTTTTTTCTTTTCCCGACAGCACATTAAGACGAAGCGAGGTGGCAGCACCGATCCATGCGCCGGAGACATAATAAGACTGCAAATGGGTGGAAGCACGATCCACATATCCTTCGCTGCGAATGCTGGATAGCCTGGCATCCAGGGTAAAATGCCCGTCGAGCAAACCTGTTCCGGCTTTTACTGTGTTTTTCCAGGTTTGAAAGGAACCAACACTGTTATTCAGTTCTGCATAAGGCTGGGTGATCACTTCATTGGTGCTGAAATTGATGGTGGATCCAAATGCGCCTGCTCCGTTGGAAGAGGTGCCCACCCCTCGTTGGATCTGGATACTGCTTACCGAGGAGGCAAAATCAGGGAGGTTCACGAAAAACAGGCCCTGCGACTCGGCGTCATTATAAGGCAGGCCGTTAATGGTCATGTTGATCCTCGTAGCATCTGTTCCCCGGATGCGGATGCCGGTATAACCCACTCCATTGCCGGCGTCGGAATTGATCACGACCGAAGGCGTCTGGTTAACGAGAAAAGGAAGATCCTGGCCGAGGTTAAGCGATTCAATGTCCTTTTTCGACAGGTTGGTCTTGGTGAAAGGCGAGTTGTCGGAGGCGCGGATGGCCTTTACTTCTACCGGTTGCATCATCAGCCGCCAGGGAACCAGCTGAAACACGATGACGGCCTCAGCGCCCTCCACCGTGGTATCTTTGGACTGATATCCCACTGAACTGATTTGAATGCGATGCCTGCCGCTACGCAGGTTTCTGAAAATAAAGCGCCCCTCAGGGCTGCTGATGGCCGTAAAGGTGGCATCTACCTGTACCGAGGCGGAGGGGATGGGCAGACCGGAGGACGCATCGACGATTCGGCCCGAAACGGTTTGACAAATAGCGATTTGCGAAATCAAACTGTAGCAAATCCCCAAAAACAATTTTTTCATCTTTTACAAGATTTTAGGTTGAAAAATTGATTTGATGGAAATGCTGCGAACAAGAAGTGTAGCCAATAGAAGCATTCTACCTTCCCTGCGCAGGCATTACCCTGTTCAGGTTCAACGGGTATTATCTCAGCCTTTTGATCGCTCAAAAAGCACCCCGGGAATCTGATGCAATGGCCGATTGGTCATTGCGCTGTAAAGATAGGAACAAATACTTTTTAAATTCTGTAACATTCGCAATAGCCCGTTCGTCTTTTACAAAAACCCCGATATGAAGAAGATTCTTTTTGCGGTACTTCCCCTGTTTCTTGTTCTGGCTGTTGCCGGCCAGGGAGACTCCCGGCTGATCAAAGATGCCAATGCGAGTGTCCGGAAAGTGAGTGGCTTTCATGGAATTGAAGCCCAGGATGGTATCGACCTTTATATTTCCCAGGGCAGCGAAGAAGCGGTGGCGGTAAGCGCCAATAAAATCGAGTACCGCGACAAGATCGTTACCGTGATTGAAAACGGCATTTTGAAGATTTTCTATAAAAGAGAAAATGGATTGGTGATTGGTTGGCGCGACCGTAAGCTCCGGGCCTATGTGTCGGTAAAGAATCTTGATTTTCTTCATGCCAGCGGCGGGGCTGATGTCATTATTGATTCCCGGCTGAATACAGGCAAACTCGATCTGCGTCTGTCGGGCGGAAGTGATTTTGTGGGTGAGGTGGCTGTCAGCGACCAGTTGGAAATTCATGCCAGCGGCGGATCAGATGTAACCATTAAAGGCACGGCGAAAAATCTTAAGCTCAATGCAAGCGGGGGAAGCGACTATATCGGGTACGGACTCGAAGCCGATTATGTGATCGTAGATGTGAGTGGCGGAAGCGATGCACAGATCAATGTAACAAAAGAATTGTGGGCCGAAGCAAGCGGCGGCAGCGATGTGTATTACAAAGGAAACCCCGATATACGTAAAAGTTCATCCAGCGGTGGAAGCGGGATCAACAAACGGGGATGATTGCCGGCAATACGAATTTTAACCAGTATAGTCAATAAAAAGAAAAACGTATGCGAAAGTTAGTTTTACTGATGGCGCTGTCGATGCTGCTCGTACAGGCCCGGTCCCAGAAATCAATCAACGATCCTAATGCAGAAATCAGGAAAGTCAGCAACTTCCATGGCATCAAAAGTTCAACAGGAATTGCTGTGATACTGACGCAGGGAGAAGAGGAAGCCGTGGCCGTCAGCGCCAGCCGTATCGAAGACAGAGACCGTATCAAAACTGAGGTGGTGGATGGTGTGTTGAAGATCTATTACGATTTCCGCAATAATATAGATTGGAACGGGAGAAACGACCGCAAGTTGCGCGCGTATGTATCGGCAAAAACCATTGACCAGATTCAGGTGTCTTCCGGTTCCAGTATCAATATCGAAGGGCTGTTGAGGTCAAATGACCTTTCCATCAGCGCTACGAGTGGCGCAACGGTTAATGGAAAACTGCAGGCATCCAATACTAAAATTTCACAGGGTTCCGGGTCTGTAATGGAGCTGTCCGGAACTGTTGCAAATAAGTTAACAGTGAAGGGAAGCAGTGGAAGTATATTCAGAGGGTACGACCTTAGCAGCGAAAACTGTGAGGCAGGCGCCAGCAGCGGAGCGGAAGTTCGGGTCAGCGTCAATAAAGATCTTTCCGTGTCAGCAACCAGTGGAGGATCTATCCGGTACACGGGAAACGGAAGCATCAGCAACGTTCACACCGGTAGTGGCGGCAGCGTCAGCAGGAAAAAATAAAGAACAACAACATAACCTGAATTGAAAAACAAATTGAACATGAAGAAATTAATGTTTGTGCTTGCGTTGTTTACGGCGGCGGTGGGGAGTAAAGCGCAGAACCAGATCGTAACAGACCCCAACGCCGAATTGAGGCCCTTGAAAGAAAGCTTTCACGGAATACACGTATCCAATGCCATAGAGCTCGTACTGACTCAGGGTTCCGAAGAAGGAGTGGCGGTAAGCGCCTCCCGCGATGAATTCCGCAAAAAGATCAAGACATCTGTAGAAGGCGGAATACTCAAGATCTGGTATGAGAACGAAGGCAAATGGTGGAATACCAACAGGAAACTCAAAGCCTATGTTTCTTTTAAAACCCTTGACCAACTGCGGGCTTCCGGCGCAGCCGTAGTAAAAGTAACGGGAACCATGAAAGTAAATGAGCTGAAAATGGATTTTTCCGGCGCCAGTGATTTTGTCGGCACCATCGAGGCCAACCAGGTAGATGCTGACGTAAGTGGTGCTTCCTATATCCGCGTATCCGGTGGTAAGGTTACCAAGCTGACGATCGATGCCAGCGGAGCCAGCGGATTCAAAGGGTATGATTTCATCGCCGACAATTGCAATGTGGAGGCAAGTGGTGCATCAACGGTACAGGTGAATATTTCCAATGAGCTGAACGCAAGTGTGAGTGGGGCGAGCGATGTAAACTATAAAGGGGATGGAAAAATTCGTAACCTCAAGACCAGTGGAGCCAGCAGCGTTAGCCGCAAGAGTTAATAGATACGAACAGGATTGAAATAGCCGGAAGGGGTAACCCTGCCGGCTTTTTTATGGTGAGTAGTGAAGTGCCGGGTTATTTTCCAAATGCCCAGACCAGGAAGTCGGGAAAGTGTTTTTTCCAGGATTCGATATCATGTTTGCCAACAGGATCGATAACAAGGGGAGAGCCCGACTCGGTGATCAGGGAACGTTGCAGCAACAGATCGCGGGTATCTTTGGTATCGTCTATTACATCAATGGTACCGTCGCCATCCCGGTCGCTGGTTTCTTCTGCGCCACCTGCATAGAACCAGAATTCCTGGCTGCCCTTTCTGCGGGCCATTCTTATTTTGGAAAGAACAATCCGGTTCTTGTCGTCCGAATAGGTGCTGTCGTTGCCGTCTTTGTCTCTCCACCAGAACGAACCCGAAAAAATTCCCGCCTTATCTATTTTACCCGTATTGTTCCAGGCAATATCAAAGGCCGATAATCCCCCCAGCGACCATCCCGCCATCGCAACCGTGCGGAATTTCTGTACGCCGGCTTGTTTTTTTATAAAAGGGTAGAGCTCGTCGTCGATAAAACTGTTGTAGTGATCTGCCTTGTTTCCTCTTTTCTGAAAATCGGGTTTGCCTGCCACGCCATATTCCTGCATTCTGTCTCCCGCGGGTACCGCTACTACCACCAGCGGTTTGATCGATCCGGCTTTGAACAAACTGTCAACCATTTGTTTTATTCCCATTGCTGCGATATCCTGACCGTCGTTCAGGATCAGGAGGTTTAACCCGGATTTGTCTTTGGGTATCGGGGTATGGATCACTGTTATGGTTATTTTTCTTTGGAGGTGGCGACTGTACAGTTCATCAGTCCGTTGTTCTGTTTTGGATGATTGGCATCCGATTAAAACCAGGAACAGGAAGAGATAGGCAGGCAGTATCAAGTTTGAAGTTTGCCGTTTGCTGTTTGCGATCGCCGACTGATTGCCGGTATGAAGTTCTTTGGTCATTGTTGTATTGACTCGGGATGAACAATCGGGAAATTTAAAAAAGCCATGTAGCATAAACCATTTTACATTTGTTTAACCGTAAACCCCAAACGATAAACCCCAAACCGTAAACCGGCATTAATTGTACCCATATTCCCGCAGCATCAGTTCGTTGTCGCGCCATTTCGGTTTTACTTTTACAAACAGTTCCAGAAATACTTTTTGTCCGATGAAGGCTTCTATTTCTTTTCGGGCGATGGTACCCAGCTGCTTGATCATTTTCCCTCCTTCGCCCAATAAGATGCCTTTTTGCGTTTCTCTTTGTACGATGATATTGGCCACTATTTTTACCAGCGTCGATTTTTCCTTGAATTCGGAAACCAGTACCGTGGTATGATAAGGGATCTCTTCCTTGTATAGTTCGAAGATTTTTTCGCGGATCATTTCAGCCACAAAGAAGCGGGTGGGAAGATCGGTCAGTTCCTCTTCGCCAAAGAAAGGTTCACCTTCGGGCAGAAAACCGAGAATGGATTCGAGCAATGTTTTCAGATTGGACTGTTGCAGGGCAGAGATCGTGATACAGGTCTTGCAATAGGGCCTCGACTCGAAAAAGCGTTTCCTTTGTTCGGTTACCTCTTTGGAAACCGTATCGGTCTTGTTGATCACAACAATGGCGGGAACCTTGAGCGACAGGCTTGAAAATACCTTATCGGACAATTCGGGGTCTTCTTTTACATCCACCAGCAGCAGGCCCAGGTCGGCGTCTTCAAGCGCGCTTTTCACTGCCAGCATCATCTTTTCATGCAGCTTGTATTGCGGTTCTATAATGCCCGGCGTATCAGAGATGATGATCTGGTAGTCGCCAGTTGTCAGGATACCCTTGATCCGGTGGCGGGTAGTTTGCACTTTTGGCGATACAATTGCCAGTTTTTCGCCCATCAATGCGTTCAGCAGCGTGCTCTTGCCCGCGTTGGGCAGACCGAATATGTTTACAAAACCCGTTTTCATATATAAGGCACAAAAATAGATCAATTAAATAATGTTTGGCAGTAAACCCGAACGGCCGTATATTTGCAGCCCAGATCGCGAAGTAGAGCAGCGGTAGCTCGTCGGGCTCATAACCCGAAGGTCGGGA
>CAZSAQ010000007.1:134996-221401 GCA_964605065.1 uncultured Chitinophagaceae bacterium | reverse complement strand
GTTCGATCCTCCCCTTCGCAACAAAATAGAGTCAGCGATGGCTCTTTTTTTATTTGAAAGCTCTTTGAAGGTTGAACAAAAGTTTGGGCTCATATCCGCCAAAGGCGGACGGAGTTCGATCCTCCCCTTCGCAACAAAATAGAGTCAGCGATGGCTCTTTTTTTATTTAAGATAGGACGGCCGGTATTGTCCGGCAGCCAGCATCTGAAGAATCACCCGGAAGCCCATAGATTCAAAACCTTTGAAAAGTTTAATTTCGCCCCTTAATAATTGATTTAAAGCCGACGTACTGATGAGTTTTACTGTTGCCATTGTTGGAAGGCCAAATGTTGGAAAAAGCACTTTGTTCAACCGCTTGTTGGAACAAAGAAAAGCGATCGTGGATGACATCAGCGGTGTAACCAGGGATCGCCAGTACGGCGTAGCGGAATGGTCGGGTAAAAATTTCAATGTCATCGATACAGGCGGTTTTGTACCGCGCAGCGAGGATATTTTTGAACGAGAGATCCGCAAACAGGTCATGATTGCCGTTGAAGAAGCCAACGCCCTGTTGTTTGTTGTAGATGCCGCCACGGGCATCACGGATCTCGATGAAGCAATGGCAGACGTATTAAGGCGTTCCACCAAACCGGTTTTACTGGTGGTGAATAAAGTAGATAATCACGACCGGCTGCTGGAAGCTACCGAATTCTATGCGCTGGGCTTCGACAGTATTTTCTTTATCTCTTCTATGAGCGGCTCGGGTACGGGCGAATTGCTGGATGCCGTTGCAGCCCTTATCACCGATGAACAATCTGCCGATACCCTGGAGAAGGAAGCCCTCCCCAAATTTGCCATCATCGGGCAACCCAATGTGGGAAAATCATCCCTGCTCAATGCGCTGATCGGACAGGAGCGTACCATTGTAAGCGATATTGCAGGCACCACCCGCGACACCATTCATACCCATTATAACTTATTTAATAAGGAATTCATCCTGATCGATACGGCAGGTATCCGCAGGAAAACCAAGGTGCACGAAGACCTGGAATTTTACTCCGTGATCCGCGCCATCAAGGCCATGGATGAAGCCGATGTGTGCCTGTTGCTGATCGATGCGGAAAAAGGCATCACTGCACAGGATTTGAATATTTTCAGCCTGGCTGTCCGCAAGGGAAAGGGTATAGTGCTGCTGGTGAACAAATGGGACCTGGTGGAAAAGAATACCAACTCGGCCAGGGATTACGAAAAAGAACTGAAAGACAGAATCGCCCCTTTTACCGATGTGCCTGTTGTATTTATATCGGCCAAAGAGAAAACCAGGATCCATAAAGCGATCGAAATCTGCCTGCAGGTATATGATAACAAACAGCGCAAAATACCCACTTCAGAGCTCAATGAAACGATGCTCAAGGCCATCGAATCCTACCATCCCCCGGTAGTCAGAGGCCATCCTATAAAGATCAAATATGTGTCGCAACTGCCGACTGTAGTTCCCTCTTTTGCCTTTTTCTGCAATTTCCCGGACGATGTAAAGCAGCCTTACAAGAATTACCTCGAAAATAAGCTGAGAGAGCAGTTCGATTTCAAAGGCGTTCCGATACGGTTGTTTTTCAGGAAAAAATAAATACGGACTGGATCAAACGCTTTGATTCAGAATACCGTATTTTAGATACACAGATCTGAATTTGTCGCCGAAAACCCCGGTTCCGGCATCCTGGAAAATGGGGAGTAAGACCAAATTTTTTCAAATGCTTGCATTGGAAAATTTTTTATTGTAATTTGGCTGCTCTATCCCGAAAAGTCACTCCTACCCAAAGACCTCTGGAATCCTATCTCCTGTGTATTTCTGATTCTCAGTCTTTTTTTTAAATTCTTAGTGTATGAAAAAAATCTACGCGCTGTTCGTAGTATGCTTTTTTCTGACAGCTACCTCGTCTGCACAAACGTATTATTGGATAGGACCCACCTCAGGAGCACCGGGAAACTGGAACGACAACAATAACTGGTCTCTCAGCAGCCATGGAGCTGCGGTAGGAACGGGCGTATTTCCAAACGGAGCTACTCACAACGTAATTTTCGATGGAAATGCGGTGGTCAATGTAAACGTCGAAAACATCGACCTGCTTTCCCTGTCAGTTAACAACTCTGCTACCGCCAAACTGGTGGTAACGGCCTCGGTAGCCAACCCGGTTGCGATCAACCTGTTGAGCACAAGCCCGGCTAACCCTTCTTTAAAAATCAACACGGGCTCGCGGCTGGAAGACAGTTGCGATGTAAACCTCCCCTTCACGGTTTCCTTTGGGGCGGATGCCAAGGCCGTTGTAGACGGTACCTGGTATTTCGCCGGGAAATCAACCGTAAACGGGGGAAATGGCGCCACTTTTTCGCTGCCGGGACTTACGGGATTGAGTAACCGACTCGATGTTAACGGAACAGTTCAGTTCAGGAACAATACGCTTAGTCCCAACCCCCTGACGGGTCAGGATTATATTTTCTTCAATGCGGGCTCAACATTCTGGATTGACCGTAACCAGGGTAACAGCCCCAGGGCTACCTGGAATTCTTCCTCCACCATCCTGGTAACGGGTACTACTACGGTGGCGCCCTCCATCAACGTGGGTTCCATACCCGAGGTTGGAAACCTGGTTTTCAACTGCCCGAATCTTACCATTGCCACGCTCGGCTGGAGTATTACCAACAACCTGGTGGTTAAAGGTGATTTCCAGGTGCTGGGTACCAATAATAAACTGGTTGTACTGGCCAGTAACGGTAGTGCCTCCACCAATAACTTCAGTTATACTGTAAATGGCGATTTTACCGTAGCCGGCAATTCGAGAGTGGCGATCGCCAACGCTTCGAATTCAAGCAAAGTGGTCGACTTCCAGGTACTGGGTGATGTGAACATCGGCGGCAATACCTTCGACATCCAGATCAGCAGCCAGGTGGTAAATAACCCCACTACACTCAAGATCAAAGGAAACCTGTTCCATACTGCCGGTACGTTCGGAGCATCCAGCAATTCAACCAGCCTCACCAATGATCTGTTCCTGATTGAAATGAATGGAACCACTCCCCAAACGATTTCTTCTATCGGCACCATCGATAACGTAGCCAATGAAGTATCCCTGTTGTTGAACAACGCAAACGGAGTAACCTTGTCTACACCATTGGCCATCGGAAAAATCAGTTTCAACTCCGCCAATAAGGGTAAGTTGAATACTACTTCAACCAATGTACTGACCATTAATAATACTGGTACGCACAGCCTCGTCGTTAATTCTCCTTCTTCCAGTGGATTCGTAAACGGACCGGTAAGAAGGCGCACTTCAGTTACTACAGACTACCTGTTCCCAACCGGAAAAGGAAGTACCTACGATCCCTTGCAGATCAGGCCTCAGTCTGCCGCAGTATCTGTATACCAGTCAGAATATTTCAACGCACCATATAGCGATCTTACTGCCATCAGCCCGCTCAGAGGGGTTTCCAACCAGGAATATTGGGCGATCAGCACCGTCAGCGGAGCCGATGCAGCCGTTACTCTCACCCTCTCCGGCGCAGTTCCGGGAGCGATCGCATCTGATGGAATCGCCGTTTCCCATTTCAATGGAGCAGACTGGACCGATTATAGTGTTCAGGGAGGCACCATCATTACTCCCGGTACGGCTACCAGCGGATCGGCCAGAAGCTTGTTTACCCAGCAGAATGGTTTTTATACTTTCGGATTTGGCCTGGCCGGCGCATTGCCGATCAGACTGCTGACATTCGATGCCAAGAAGGTATCTGCCAGTGCCGCACAGGTCAGCTGGACCATCGCTACCAGCAGCAATGCACAAAGCTTCGAAATTCTCAGATCAGCTGATGGCAGAAACTTCAGCAGCATTGGTTCTCTCAATGCCAACGACCGCCAGTTTGTATACAGTTTCAACGACCAGACCCTGCCAGCCGGCACTTCCTACTATAAGCTCAAGCTGACCGATAAAGACGGAATCGTCACTTACAGCCAGGTAGTAGCCGTAATCAATGGTGGTAAGGGTATACTGCTTACTTCGCTGATCCCGACTGTTGTCAGCTCAACGGCAACACTCACTGTCAGTTCCTCAGAAAGAGGCACCATGCAGTTGATGGTAACCGATATGTATGGCAGGATCGTGAAGCAGCAACTTGCCTCCATCGGCACCGGTAATCAGCAGATCATTCTTAACCTCGCAGCTTTGCCTGCGGGTGCCTACCAGGTAACCGCGGTAATGAACGAAAGCAAGATTGGTACAATTCGTTTCGTACGACAGTAAAACACTTTAACTAATAAGAAAAACCTCTCGTTGCAAAGCGAGAGGTTTTTTTGTTTTACATCATAATTAAAAACTATGATGTACGTGTTTGTTCGGGCGATCAGTTGGCGAATCTTTCCAAGTTATGTGCTGACAGCCTTCCTGCTGATCTGTTGTATAACGGCTGATGCCCAAAAAAAATGGGACGGGGAAGGGTTAGATGGTCAATGGGCGAATGCATTAAACTGGTCGGATAACCAGGTCCCGCAGATTTCTGATGATGTGGAATTGGATCATTCTTTTATACAGGGCCACTATTCCGTTTGGCTTCCGGCGGGTAGTTCAGGAGTGAGTGCACATCGGATTTTTATTCATCCGACATCGGGCATGGACAGTATTAAACTTATCATTCCGAATTCGAGCTTGGCCATTCCCGCACTCCAGGTGGCCGAGGGCGGTATTCGACTTGCTGCGAGGGCCTGCCTGGTCAACGCTTCGGGTGCACCGGGAGGAACCGCTGTTTCGGTGGCCGATTCTATTTATATCGAAGAGGGCGCTAAAATGATTCATAATACCAGGAATGCTCATGCTGCCTATATCAGCAGACTTTCCCAATCACCCGGAACGGAAAAAGGGATATTCGTTTTTGATGTGCCCGGAACGGCCAGTTATACGGTATCGCTTTCCGGCCGCGTATATGGTTCCCTGCATCTGTTATCTGCTGCCTCCGTAGTTGGCAGAACTTATATTTCTACCGGAGCGAACACGGCATTGATTCGGGGCGACCTGGTGATCGGTGAGCAGGTTAATTATTCTCTTGATTTTACCGGCACATTGGATATCCGGCGAAACTGGCAGGTACAGGGCATCATGAACCTGGCCAGCTCCGGCAATAAGAACATCATAAAAGTAAGAGGGGATATTGAATGTACCGGTTCATTAACTGAGTCTTCTTCGGGTAATCCCGTAATAGAATGTTGCGGCAACAATCTTCAGCAATTGGATATCAGAGGTGGCATCCTGAACTCCATCACGCTGCGGCAAAACAATCCTGCCGGCTGCAAACTGCTACACACACTCGGTATACCCTGGCGACTTGAACTGATAGCCGGCCCGGTGATCAGTTCCGAAGCTTGTATGCTGGAACTCGATACCGGATGCACGGTGGCAGTCGACAGCAGCAGCTCGGTAAGTTTTATCGACGGCCCGGTGCTGGCAAAAAAAATGAACGGAAGTTATTTTCATTTCCCGATAGGTAAATCAGGCAAACAGCGATGGCTCTCGCTGCGCGGAGCAACTGGGGATGTTATTGCGGAGTACGTAAGAACGAACCCAACAACTTTGTCGTCTCAGTTGGATAGTAGCCTGGCCCATATTTCCTCGCTTGAGTATTGGCGGATAAAATCATCGACTAATGCTGCCGCCACTGCAGAGCTTTCCTTTGATGATTTATATAGTGGAGGGGTAACCGATTGTCAATCGTTGCGGGTGGCCTGCTTTTCCGGCGATTTTTGGGTAAACGCCGGAAACCTCGCCACCACCGGAACGGCCGGTGCCGCCGGTTCCGTAGTGGGCGATACGATGATCTGTCCGGCCAGTGCCTGGCAATATTTAACCCTGGGCAGTGAGTTGCATGCACAGAACCCCCTGCCGCATAGAGAGTACAGGCTGACCAGCCATTTATCTGAAAAGGAAATTGAACTCCTGCTTGAAATGGGAACAAACCGGGAGATAGATAAGGAAAAGCAGGTCTTGATCCTTGAATCATCGGCGGGAAATGGCGATTTCCATAAAATGGAAGAAATTCGACTGATACCTGTTTCAATGGGCTATCGCGTCAGACTGGAAAGACCCGCTCAGGACAGGTTTTATCGGATGAGGCTGATCCCCGAAAATGGACCGGTTTGGGTATCGGCAGTGATAGCGGTGAAAGGGAGATTTATTGACCCGGGATTCGATAAGGCGAAGATAGATCTGATCGGCGTGAGCCCTGGAATAGTCAACATCAGTCTTTCTGCCGAAAAACCCGGAAAAATGGACCTGGTAGTGGCCGATGCCCTGGGAAACAGAGTGATGAAAAAAGTGCTGGTTGCGCATGGCGGGAATCAGTCAATTTCTTTACAGATTGGCCATTTACCGGCAGGGATTTATCGTGTATTTGGAGTATCTTCAAGCCTCCGAACGAACCCGATTAATTTCTTCAAACCTTAAGCTTTCCAATACCCATGATGGTCACTTATCTGAAGGATAAGTGTAAAAAATGAATGGCATGAAGCATTTGATACTGTTTTTTGCCCTAATGGGTGTATTCTGTTCAGTTTCGGCAACCGTATACTATTCACAGGGTTCGCTGTCGCCTTCCAGTTTATCGAGCTGGAATACCGGTCGCACAGGTGGGGGTTCCGCACCTTCCTCCTTCGTGAACCCGGGCGATGAGTTCATCATCCAGGATGGTCATTCAATGGTAACTACTCAAAGCTGGACAATCGGCGCGAGTGGATCTGCTCTTCGGATTGAATCCGGAGGATCTCTCTATGGGGCACACGCTGTATTACTGACAGGAACTTTTCAGTTGTTCAACTCAGCCAGGTATTTTCATGATAATACTTCCTCAATCAGTGCTTCTGCCGGAGCCAGCATATTCGGAGGAACCGAAAATTTTGCGGCCAATTCTACCGTAGAAATCAGGAAATGGATTAACAATACCACTCCTTTGCCCGCGTCAGTGATCTGGGGGAACCTGGTCATCAATTATGAGAGCAGTCTCGGCGGTAACTGGAACCAGCAGGGAAACCTGAATACTATCCAGGGTGACTTCATCCTGAAAAGAACCGGCACGGCAGGTCAGGATTTCCGGCTTACCACGAATACGAACCTTGTTCTCACGATTGGTGGAAATCTTATAATTGAAAACGCAATATTGTATATCAAGGATGGCAACAATGCCGGCGCCAGCAGTGTGGTACAGGTTAATGGAGATATCAATCTGTCGGGGACGGCACTGCTGAACCTGGGGATGGCAGATTTCAAGCCAAACAATGAGCTGCGATTCAAAGGCAGCCTGAACGCATTTGAAAACGCGAACATCAGCTCTTTCAATGAAGAGCCAATGCTGGTAGCAAATGGTTCCAACATACAATCTTTATATGCAGCAAACCTGATCAATGCCAGCGTGAAGGTATCGCCGGGGGCACAAGTGAAATTGAGTACGGCCATCTCGCTGGGATCGCTCAGAGTGCTCATTATTGCGGGAACACTTCTTTCCGGTACCAACAACATCACGATGAACGGAGGAGCGCTGGTGGTTCCGGGTGGTAATTTCAATAGTCGCAGCAGCATCGATATGAAAGATGGTGTTTGCCAGGTTTGCCAGGGCAACGGAAGCTATTCTTTCTCCACGCAATGGTGCGCCACCACGGGCGATACCGGCGTGATCAATTTCAATAACGCTACCGTCCAGTTCAACAGGTCGGTTGCTTCAGCCGTAAGAGTGGGCGCCCTTAATTCAAAAGGCAAGATCTTCATGTCCAACGAATCCTCCATTTATTTTACGGGTCCCAATACAGGGCCTTCTCCCAACAGAGGTACCGTAGAACTGACCGGTAACGGAACGCTGAGCATGGATGAATACAGCAAGATCGCCGGAAATGCATTTTACAATGGGGCGGGTGGTTTGCTGGTGATTGGCGCGGCAGCTGGCTTATCAACAGCAGGGCCGGTGGGAAATATACAGGTAGATGGCGCACGGAATTTTAATTTCTCCGGAGTTAATAACTATGAGTTCAGAAGCACATTGCCGCAATTTACGGGTAACGGCTTCCCTTCCACGATCAGCGGAACATTCAGGATCAACAATACCAGTACGCTGGGGGTAACACTCAACAATGCTTGTACCATCAATGCGGGAGCAACCTTGCATATGCAGAAAGGTATCCTGGTAGCAACGGGCAGTGCCAATCTTTTAATGCTCAGGGGCAGTATTTTCCTGGGTGGTTCTTCCACTTCGTATATAAATGGTCCGCTGAAAAAATTCGGCGAAACAGATTTTACATATCATATCGGAAAGGAAGGCAGGTATTCCCCTGTTACACTCCGGGCAAACGGAGGTGGTAATATCAACGATGTGTATACGGTTGAATATTACCCGGGCAACCCGACTTCCAATTACAATAACACCCTGTCACAACTGATCGAGCACATCAGCGAAGTTGAATATTGGGTGATCACCGGTACCGGAAACCGGTTGCGTTATATCAAATTCCCGATCACTCCCTATAGCGGGATCAATCACTTCCCTACACTGGTGATTTCCTATTTCGATGGCATCGGATGGATCAATCTCGGAAATGGCACTCCTTCGGGAACTACTTCCAACGGCGCGCTGGAAGTGGCAGCCGTGAATTATGGCCCCTTTACTTTTGGAAGTACCAACCTGTCCACCAATTCCATGGTGGCCTCACTGCCCATTCATATCAAATCATTCACGGCCCGCCGCGTGAACAACCAGGCCTGGTTGAGCTGGGAACTGAGCACCGATACCGATGCAGATTTCATTGAAGTGTTGTCTTCCAAAGACAATCAGCATTTCAGTGTCATCGGCCGAATCGAAGCAACGGGTGGCAAGTTCACTTACCAGTACCAGGATGCCGATCTACAACCAGGCACCCATTATTATCGCATACGGGTAGTAGAGAAGAGTGGCAACAGCCTGCTCAGCCGGATTGCCGCGGTCATGTATGAATCAAAAGGTCTTGAACTGATCACGGTAGCACCTTCCATCATCCAGGACAGGGCAATTATTTCTGTAGTAGCTGCAGAAGCGGGCTCCTTGCAGTTTACCATTGCCGACCAGCAGGGCCGAATGGTTAAGCAGTTCAACCAGTCGGTCGTTCAGGGAACCAACAGCATACCGGTGAGCATCCGGGATCTTAATGCCGGTGTGTATTACCTGTACGCACTCTCCAAAGAAGGTCGCTCAAATATTCTTAGAATGGTAAAACAATAGAAGGCTTATGCTGATGGCAATTGACGCAACAGCTTATTGATTTGTGTTTTGTAGTTTTTAAGATTGTCCATCTCCATCCGGATAAAACTGTTGTCTTTCAGTTTCCCGATAACCTGGTTCATTTCCGCTTCGCCGGCATAAACCATTTGCCTGAACTCGTTGGAGTAATCCTTGGCTCTTGAATCGTAAATGCCCTTTGTCATCCATTCCCGGGTGCCGATACTTTGTGTAAGCAGGTTGCGCAGTGCCGCAGCGCTGGATTTTCGAATATCGATACCATGTACCTCCTTCAACACTGCCAGGGCGTGCATCATCTTTTCATATTCATATTGATCGCCCATTTGCCGGTAAAACTGGTGAACATCTTTCCAGGATTTGTAACGCCCTGAAACTATCTGCCCCAGCATCTTGCTGACGGCTTTTTCGGGGATCAGCTGACCTCCCACATTGAGCCAGCTCTCCGGTTTTTTAATGGCTGGTACACCACCGATGGTATCCAGGATGGACTTCGATTTCAGGGAAGCGTGGTATTTGATCAGCGATTCCACCGCATGAAGCAGGATCAATTCCCTGAATATGGAATGCGCCTGTACCACTTTCAGCAAAATAACTTTGCGGGTTGAGTTTTCAAATCCATCTGCCAGGATTTCCAGCTGATCCAATGAATCGGGATGTTGCGACAACAATTTTTTGCCGATAGCCATACAGTCATGGGCGGAAATATTTTTACCCGTCGTTTCTTTTTTCAGAAAGGCTTTCCCGGTTTGTTCTTCCAGGTAGTAGATAGCATCCCTGATTTCATTGATCGTATCTGGTGCGAGAAAATGAAAATCCAGTAATTGAGTCTTCTCGATCCTTCTATCCCGGTCGCCATATTTCCAGGCATTGCGGGCCAGTGCATACATGTTGTACAGGAACCAATAAGCTGGCATTACCTGGAGTTCGTCGCGGCTCACCTCATTGCTGATCAGGGAGAAGGGGAGGGGAATGTTCAGTTCGGCCGGATAATCTCCTTTGGCGAGAATATTGAAAGAAGCAAATCTCGAATTGTGTTTGAGGCTGACGCAGAGGCCGGGCCAGAAACCGCGGCCGGCAATGATCTCACCATCCGGGCTGCGGCTGTTGTGATTCGACCCTACCGTGGCGCCGGCAGCCATATTGCTCTGGCCATTGATCATGGCCGCGCAGAGAAATGAATTATTGTGGTGTTGTTCATGTGCCGGGAAAATGAGTGAGTTCAGCACTTCACAACAGGAGATCGTAGAATTGTTTCCCAGGTAGGAGTTGATCAGTCGGGCACCGTATTTGAGCTGCGAATGTGAAGCCAGGAAAAACCTGACCGCTTTTACTCCATAAAATATGCGGCAACCGTAATCTACAATCCCGTTCACCAGTTCACATCCTTCCCCGATCTGTGATTTCGCATCAGCCGAAGAATTGATGGTTACGTTTTTTACTTTGTTGGCACCCTTCAGGTAGGCATCGGTTCCGATATTGACGTCTTTGAGTATGCGGCAATTCTTGATGACTGTACGATCGCCGATGGTACCATAATACCCGTGGTGATGATCAAACAGCTTGTCGGTAAATTCCTTAAAACGATCCTGCAGTTGTTTCTGGTCACGGAACCGGGACCACAGGTAAGCATCTCCGGGAAGCATTCCATCGAAGGGTATGATGCTTCGCCCGCCGTTTTCATTACACACCTCCAGCCATATCCGCCGGCTTTCCGGTTCTCCTTCTTTTAATATTCCGTTTCCGAACTTGGCATGTTCGGTTGTGGCGATCTCGTTTACATTTACCAGCATTACATCGCTGCCAACGATATAGTGCGAAATATAATTTACATTATCCACTACCACATTATCACCAAAATCGCAACTGATAATGGTGCTGTTGTAGAGGCCAACGGGTCTGCGAAGGTTGTGAAATTCGAGATAGTAAGGTTCCAGTTTTCCGATCCTGACCAGCCCGTAAAACTTACAATCCTGAACCAGTTCCGGGTTGAAAGCATCACCCACCAGTATTTTATTCCAGTCGTCTGAAGTGTTCCGGTTGCGCACGAGCACCTCGATCTCGTAGGCGGTAAGACCCCGGTATTGGATGCCGCTGGTATTTTGCCGATTTCGAAGGTAATATTCATTTTTCCCTTTGGGAAGATGGGCCGCCGGTATAAAATGATACCCTAACGTTTGTACCGGGCTTTTGAGAATCTGGTTCATTGGATCGATTTATGAATTGAATTCACCGCCAAACTATTCTACGGTCACACTTTTTGCCAGGTTGCGGGGTTTGTCTACATCCAGTCCTTTTGCTACACCGGTGTAATACGCGAGCAACTGCATGGGGATGGAACTGAGCATGGGCGCTACAATTTCGTCGGCCGGAGGCACTTCTATGTAGTCGTCGGCGAGGCCCTTAATGGTTTCATCTCCTTCGGAAATAACGGCGAGCACTTTTCCTTTACGGGCCTTGATCTCCTGGATATTGCTCACGATCTTTTCGTGGTAGGAATCACGGGTAGCCACAAATACTACGGGAAGCTGATCGTCGACCAGGGCAATGGGTCCGTGTTTCATTTCTGCAGCCGGATATCCCTCGGCGTGTATGTAGGAGATCTCTTTCAGCTTCAACGCGCCTTCCAGGGCTACCGGGAAGTTATAACCGCGTCCCAGGTAGAGGAAGTCCCGCGCGTCTTTGTATTTTTCAGCCAGCAATTTTATTTTTTCCTGCTGCTGTAAAACCAGTTCCACTTTGGCGGGGATGTCATTCAGTTCGGCGAGCAGGTAATCAAATCGTTGGCGGTCGATGCTGCCTTTATTGTGTGCGATCCTGATGGCGATCATCGTCAGTACGGCCAGCTGTGCGGTGAATGCCTTGGTACTAGCTACCCCGATCTCGGGTCCGGCATGCGTATAGGCGCCGGTATCGGAAATGCGCGCGATGGAAGAGCCCACCACATTCACAACACCGAAAATGATGGCTCCCTGCTCTTTTGCCCTTTCGATGGCAACCAGTGTATCGGCTGTTTCTCCGCTTTGCGAAACGGCAATGATCACATCGCCGGGATGAATAACGGGGTTGCGGTACCGGAACTCTGAGGCATATTCCACTTCTACGGGGATCCGGCAAAGTTCTTCAATAATATATTCGGCAATGAGCCCGGCATGCCAGCTGGTTCCGCAGGCAACAATAATGATGCGGGGCGCTGCAACAAGCTTGTCGATATGATTCTGCACACCGGCCATGGTGATCGTGCCCTTTGCCACATCGAGCCTTCCCCGCAGGCAATCGAAGATGGTCTGGGGTTGCTCAAAGATTTCCTTGAGCATGAAATGATCGTATCCGCCTTTTTCGATGGCGGCGAGTTCGATATCCAGCTTCTGCACGTAGGGGGTGATCTTTTCGTTGCCGAGGTTTTTCAGTACCAGCTCTTCGGGCTTGACGATGGCGAGTTCGTAATCGTTTACATACACTACTTTATTGGTGTATTCCAACATGGGGCTGGCATCCGATCCGAGAAAGTGTTCGCCTTTTCCGATGCCGATCACCAGCGGACTTCCCTTCCGGGCCGCGATTATGGTGTCGGGATCAGACTGGTCAAGAATGAGAATGACATAGGCGCCTACCACCCGCTTGAGCGCGATGCGTACCGCCTCTTCCAGGTTGCACTGGTTGTTGTTCTTGATCTCTTCAATGAAATTGAGCAGCACTTCCGTGTCGGTATCGCTGGTGAACTGGTATCCCTTCCCGGTCAGTTCCTTTTTCAGCTGGGCATAATTTTCAATGATCCCGTTGTGGATCATGGCCAGCTGACCGGAAGCGCTGGAATGCGGGTGTGCATTGCGGTCGCTGGGTTCACCGTGCGTTGCCCAACGGGTATGCCCGATGCCAGTATGAGCGTGAAGATTCTTGCCAACCAGCGTTTCTTCCAGGTCGGCCACTCTGCCTTTTTTCTTGTATACTTTCAAACCGCTGTTCAGCAAGGCTACACCGGTGCTGTCGTATCCGCGGTATTCCAGTCGTTTCAATCCTTTTATGATCACAGGATAGGCTTCCCTGCTTCCCGTATATCCAACAATTCCACACATGGTTTTCCAGATTTAATGAATGTTCGTTAAGCTGAACTGTCAGCAATATTATTAAAAAAATGGCAAGTGATCGTTGGAGGGGATCAAAGCAATAAACCTTGCAGCAGGAGGAAGGCAAGGGAAAAATAGATGATCAATCCGGTTACATCTACCATCGTTGCTACAAAAGGAGCCGAACTGACTGCCGGATCGGCGCCGAGCTTCTTAAGCAGCATGGGAAACATCGAACCAATGAGCGTACCCCATAATACTACACCTAACAGCGAAAAAGCGACGGCCACACCGATGCGCAGGTAATGTTCGCCATAGATATGCGGAAATACGGATGACCAGACAATGATCCTGATAAAACCAATCAGGCCGAGTACGAACCCGAGCATCAGTCCCTGTATGATTTCCCGTCTCATCACACGCCACCAGTCATGAACATGTATTTCACCAACTGCCATCGCCTGGATGATCAGGGTAGAGGCCTGTGACCCGCTGTTGCCGCCGCTTGAAATGATCAGAGGCACGAAGAGGGCGAGCACCACGGCTTTTGCGATCTCGTCTTCAAAATAACCCATGGCAGTGGCGGTCAGCATCTCTCCCAGAAAAAGGACCACCAGCCACACAATTCGTTTTTTGAACAGTTTTACCAACGGTATTTCCAGGTAGGGTTCATCCAATGCTTCGGTACCTCCGATCTTCTGCATGTCTTCGCTGAACTCTTCGTTGGCAACCCACAACACATCATCGATGGTTACTATGCCCAGCAGAATATTCTTGTCGTCTACAACCGGCAGGGCCACCCGGTTGTTCATTTTAAAGGTCTGGTTGGCTATTTCCTGGTCGTCGTTAACGTTGAGTGTAATGAAGCGATTGTCGATAATATCGCCGATAATTCGTTCAGGCTTGGCCAGGATGATTTCCCGGATCCGGATATCGTCCACAAATTCGCCTTTGTCGTTAACCACATAGATCACATCAATGGTTTCACTGTCCTTGCCTACTTCCCTGATCTGGTCCAGTACTTCCAGAACGGTCCAGTCGACCTGTACGGCAATGTAATCGGTGGTCATCAGCCGGCCCACGCTGCCCTCAGGATACCCCAGCAGAGAAAGGGTGATTTTTCTTTCTTCCGGGTCGAGCAACTTGATGAGTTCTTTCACCACTTCACTGGGCAGCTCTTCGAGAAAGGCAGTGCGGTCATCGGAGGGCAGTTCGTTCAGGAGCTCGGCGGTTTTAAAGGGAGGCAGCTCGAGAATGATGTTTTTCTGAGTAGGGGTGTCAAGTATCTTGAACACACTGGCCGCGCGGTGTACACTCATGTTACCCACGATCTGGTGTTCATATTCCGGCAGATCATTGATCAGCTCAGCCACATCGCTGATGTTTTGATCGTTCAGGAATTCACGGATTTCCAAAACATCTTCCTTCTGAACGATTTCCAGGAACTGATCCTTGACGGAGCTGATTTCTTGTTCCATGCTCATAACGCAAAATACTAAATTCGCCATTAAGCCGTGGCGCAGATCCCTGTTTAAGGGATCGCTGTCACCCAAAAATCAATTGAATGATGATACTTCCCTGCCTGGTAATCGGACCGACGGCCTCTATGGGGCGCGGTGTCTACACCACCGAGGATCTCGAAAAAGATTCGGTCATTGAAGTGGCCCCGGTCATCGTGATGTCAGCCGAAGACCGGATATTGCTGGACCAGACGCTGCTGCACGATTATATCTTTGAATGGGGACCCCGCAATCGCGAATGCTGCATGGCACTCGGCTATGTACCGGTATACAATCATTCCTACCAGTCCAACTGCGAGTATGATATGAATTTTGATGAACGTACAATAACCATAAAAACAGTCAGACCCATCAGGGCGGGCGAAGAATTATTCATTAACTACAACGGCACCTGGAACGACAAGAAGCCGGTTTGGTTCGACCAATAAAGTCAAAAAAAATCCGCCCGGCTTCGAACGACCGGGCGGTGGACAGGTTTGGTTATGGTTAATGAAAAATCTAATCTGAAAACTTGCCGCCAGCTGTTATCCAGGCGGTGATTTTGTCTTTGTCGCTTTGCGGTAGTGATCCGGTGGGTGGCATAATGCTGGGGTTGCCATCAATGGCACGGGCTTTTATTCTTTCCTTGTTATTGACAATATTGCAATCAACGGTAAAATTGATCCCGCCTGTAGGAGAGGAGCCGGAATGACATCCGGATAGTGCACAATTGGCCGACACCACGCCCTTAACAGCTGTAAACAAAGGCCCTGCCGTGGTGGCCGCTACTGTAACATTGGTGTTCTTGCTGCAGCCAACGCCATCTTTGGCTGTAACGGTGTACACACCGGCAGCAACATTGGAAAAGATATTGGACGATTGAAACGCGCCGCCATTCAATGAATAAGTAAAAGTGGTGCCTCCTCCTGCTGTAGCTGTGATAGAGCCGCTTGCACTGCAGGGATCCGAAGAAGTACTGGTAGCCGAAACAGTGATCGTACTTCCCGCGCACGCATTGTTTTCATTGACGGTAAAGCTGGCGCTGCCGGTACATCCCTTTCCGTCTTTGGCAGTTACTGTATAGGATCCCTTGGCGAGTCCGTTGAAATTTCCGGATGATTGAAAGGCTCCTCCGTTTATACTATAGGTAATCGTGCCAATGCCGCCAGTAGCCGTAGCCGACAATGCGCCATTTGCGGATCCGGCGTCGGCATCTGTAACGGTGGCGGTTACACTAATACTAATTCCCGAACAATTATTGCTGGAGGAGCCACCGCCGCCATCACCCTTGCTGCAGGAAAAAACGACCAATGCCAGGCAGGCGATAAACGACAGACTCTTTAGGAGTGTCTTCATACAGTTTGTTTACATCACAGTACGAAGATTGCATTAGCCGGGTTGTTTACTTCGTTTTAAATTTGGGGCGATATCGAACGGAAAGCAGAACTCCGCTCGTACTCATGTCCATCTTACCGAAGCCTACCCCTGTAAGTGGTAGTTTCATAAATGGTTCGGCCTGTAAAGACCAATTGCTTGAAAATTGTTTTTCCCATCCGATGCTCAGGTTGGCAATTTTAAACCATTCATTTTGCTGTGAGTTGGTTTGCCATTGTTTGGTAGACGGTGCCGAGTTGTAGACATATTCGTAAGTGTACTGCTGTTTTCGCATGATATAACTTGTCATACCTGCATTGATAAACCAGCGGCTGGTTGGCCTGACAATCACATCGTAGCGGATGTTGAGGGGAATATCCCACATGTAACAGTGGCCATCCACCCAATTGAGCTGATCTACATAGTAGGTGAAATAATGTTTGGGAGGATGAAAGCTGCTGCTGTCTGCTTTATAGAATTTTTTTGTCAGCAGGATGCCGCTGCTGACAGACAATCGCTTCGTTACGTTGAAGGAAGCCAGCAGGCCCAGGTTATAACCGAGTTTACTCGTGCCCCGGCCGTGAATGTTGGTATAGTCGAGTCCCGCTACGGCAGAAAATGCCCAGCGGCTATTTTTAAAGGAACCTGCAGTCCTGGATTTTCCGGAAGTGGTTTGACGGGTAGTTGCGACACTCTTTGCAGAATCAATGACGGTAGGTGTTGGGTGGGCGACCACAGAATCCATCGCCTTCTCTGTTGGTTTATCGGAAGAGATCGCTGCTTCTTGAGAAGTTGCCGGCGGGTTGTTTACGGGCGGCGCCTCCTTCTTAACAGGCGAAGTGGTTTCGGTGGCGATTTGGTCATAACGTGAATCGATGGAACTCTGCTGTTTCCTGTTGCGGGAAGAGGCCATGTCTTTGGCGGGAATTGTCCCCTTGCGGTTGTCACGCAACAGTTGACGCTTACGAGTAGCTGGCGGAACAGAATTGGAAGCAACTCTATTTTTGGGCCCGCTTTTTTTAGCGTCCGGGTTGGTTGGGGAAGTAACATCGCTTGCCTGGCCGATATGCTTTTCTCCATTATCTTTTTGAACCGGTTCTTCGGATCGGGCTACGGATGAAGGGGAATCTGTTTGCAGATCGGTGTCGGAATTTCCGGCAGTTTTCTTTCCTGATGGTTGATCATCGGAAGGGGCAGGTGTAGTTCCCTTTGTATGATTTGCGGAAACCGGTTGTTGCGCTTGTGAGCCGGGAATACCGGAGGATTTCTGATGGGCCATAAAGAACCAGGCCGATCCGCTTCCGCTCAGCAGCAACAAAAGGAGGAATATCCAGAGGAAACGGCGGCGGTCTTTTTCCTTTTCCTGCGGCAATTCCTTATTTAACCGGTGTTCCAGTTTCTCCCAGCCTGATGGACTCTGGTCCATATCAGTCTGCTCCGCAGCTTCCCGGCTTATACGGTCAAGGTCTTTATCAGAAAGGGGATACATAAATGTTGAACTTCGATTTGTTGAGTAATAGTTTTCTTAGGTTATCTCTGGCTTTCGACAGGTTGGATTTGGAGGCGCCGACTGAAATGCCCAGTTTCCTGGATATTTCTTCATGGCTGAGTCCTTCAATTACAAAAAGATTGAAAACCGTTCGGTAAGAGGGCGACAGCAACCGGATCGCTTCTATGATTTCCTTGTACGATAACACATCCAATCCATTCTCACTGAAGTCGGCGATTTTTTCAGAATCATTTGTCAGGGTATGGCCCTGTACGGAAGATTGTTTTTTTCTGTACTGATCGATACAGGTGTTTACCAGTATTCTTTTGAACCAGCCTTTGAGGGAAAGAAGGATATCTTCCTGGCGGTGTTCATCAAACTGGTGAATGTTCTTGAAAAGCTTTATGAATGCTTCGTTCATGGTTTCTTCCGATTCATCCATCCGGTCGGTATATCGGTAACAGATCTTCATGGCAAACCCTCTGAGCAGGTAATAAAGCTCCTTCTGGCTGCCGCGGTCATTTTGTCGGCATCCGGCAATCAGTGCACTGATTTTGGAGTTATCTGTTAGCAAGGGTTCCCAGTTTTCGCTAGCTGACGGTAAGAAATTACAACAATCCGGAACAATACGCAGCAAATAGACCGGGGGTTGCCCGCCGATAATGGGAAAGTAGTCTTAAAAGCCTTTCAGCAGGCTGGAATCGGGCTTGCCGGTAATCGTCAGGTCCAGTTTCACAAAAGCCTGAACCTGTACGTGTTTTTCCTGGGGCAGGAAGCCGAGAACCTTGATTTCATACAAGCGGCCGGAGGTGCTGAGCCAGGGTGTGATCGGCTGGTTGAGTCGGGCTTCGATCAGTTGCCTGTTTCGCTGTATCAGCGCGGCGATATCCATCACCGACTGATTTCGGAGTTCCTTGAGGATCTTTTTGCGAAACAGATTCTTGGCGATATTGACGAGCATATCCCTGGTATCAATGGAAAAACTGATATCGGGCATGGAAATGACCTGCAGGGCCGTATCTACTTGCGGCGTGCCGCTCAGGTGTAAAACTCCTTTGCGGTTCCCGGTAAAAGAAACATCCACCCGGATCTTGCCTTCATTGGTGCCGCCGATCTGAACGTCCCTGATCACAAACGTCCGGCCTTCGAGTTCGAAGGGTTTGTTGCGTAAACTATCGTTCAGTAATTTATTGAGGAAGCTGTATTCATAGGTAGCATCGACATAGGTGCTGATGCCGGAATTATAATCGTTATTGGTTAGAGGCGGCAACGCAGATTTGGTAACGAGCGCATTGCTGTCGGAAGAAAATAACGGCCTTCCTGTAAATCCGACGGAAAAGAACAGGGTATCACGGGCGATATTGAAACGGCCAACCCGGAGTTGAGCCGGGTTCAGGTTGAGATATCCGTATCGCGACACAGGCATCACTTTGCTGCCCCCGTTTCTCCATTGCTGCAACAGGCTATTGTTATTGATCGCCTGGACAAAATTGTCGAAGGTGAGGCAATAGCTGTCGATAGATGATTTGATACTGTCCATCACCTGTTGGGTGATATCCGTTTGCATGATCGTCACCTGGCATTTGTCAATAGGCCTGGAACTTTCCAGTCTTGTAGTAGTGCGTACGGCATGATTGGGAAGCAACTCAAGTTTGGAGCCAATCACCAGATCTACCCGGCGCAAGGGTTCATTACCGAATCCGCAGCTTCCTCCAACCCAGGGCGACACCTGCTGGCCCATTGCGCAGATTCTCTTGCTGCCTGCGATCTGGTAACTGCCCTGGAAGCCGATCTGTATCTTGTTGTTGACGCAGGTAAATACAAACCCCGACCGGAGAAACCGGTATTTATAGCGAAAATCGCAGGAACTCTGTGTATACTCCGGCCAATGATCGCTGTTGAATTCTTTGGAGCTGGCAGAATCCATGACAGCCAGCAGGTCTTTTGTATAGATCCGGATCGGCAGATTGATCTGTGAAAAGGGAAGAGGGGGCAATACCCTGGCCGCTGCCGGGCCGGTTACCTGGGTCTTTTTCGATCCGCTGCAACCGGTAAATACGACCGAAAGAATGAATAAACAGGAAAGCAGATATCTCATGAAAGGGTGATGATTTCTAATCGATCAAATATCTTCATTTCAGGTGAAAACCTCAACCCTTACAGGTCCATTTTTAATGATTTAACAGGAAAGAAATTTCCGGAATTCGGTTACTTTGTTGCCATGCAAACCTACAGGGCAGGATTTACCGATGTGTCAGGCCGCCAGTATCCGGCGGAAATTTTTCTTTCTTCGGTCACCATCACCATCCGGATCCGGGACGACCAGGGAAACGTTAAAGATTTTTATTGGCTGGCGGCAAGGGTGAAGCGGGATGAATCGGTAACCTACGAAACCAGGTTGCATTACCCGATACAGAATGGAACAGAACAATTGAAAGTCACCGATGCCGGACTGGAAAAAGCATTGAAACAGCAATTCCGTTCATACAAGTTCTCGGGAGCTTCTTCCTTCCATCAATTTTTCGCCAGCGGAAAAACCAGGTTTTTTCTGATTACAGGCATTGTACTGGCGGTTCTTTTTTCGGCCTATATCTGGCTGCTTCCCTGGATCGGGGAAAGAATCGCCATGCGCTTTTCCAAAGAAACGGAAATTGAACTGGGAGAAAGTATGTACCAGTCTGTGGTGGCCGAATATGAAGTGGACAATGGAAAAACGAATGAGATCAACCGGTTTTATCAGCAACTGGATTTTCAGACCGGTTACCCGGTACAGATAACAGTGGTGAAGTCGAAAGTGATGAATGCATTCGCCATCCCCGGCGGTCATATCGTTGTCTATGATGCGATCCTGAAAAATATGAACCGTCCCGAAGAACTGGCAGCACTGCTGGGTCATGAAGCATCACATATCGCCCATCGCCACTCGCTTCGTTCCTTGTTCAGGGGAATGGCCCGACAGATGTTCGTTACGCTGATCTTTGGGAACGATTCGGGGCTGATCAGCTCTCTGGCCAATAATGCAGACGCGTTGAAGGGTCTTGAGTATTCCCGGTCGCTGGAAACAGAGGCGGATAATGAAGGAATGACTCTGATGGCAGGGCGCCAGGTTGATCCTTCCGGAATGGCCGACCTGATGGAGTTGCTCCAGCAGGAAACATCTACACAATCGGGGGAGCCGGTTTCTTTCCTGAGCACACACCCGGTATTCAAAGACCGGATCGAAAATATCAGAAAGCAGATCGCGAACTATAAAGGAAATTTTTCAACATCACCGGAGTTGAAAAAGTCTTTCGAAAAGTTGCAGGCGAATTGGTGAGGGGATGGTTTGAAGTTTGAGGTTTGAAGTTTGAGGTTTGCTGTTGAGTAAAAAGTAATTTTTTTAACAACCTCTCTTCTTATTAGATTCCTGATTGCGGCAACATTTCATTTGGAACGCAAAGTTCGCGAAGAACCGCTAAGTACGCAAAGGGATACTGATAAACGCAGAGAACGCAGAAAAGCGCAGAGAACGCAGAACAGTAAACAGTAAACCTCAAACAGTAAACCTCAAACAGTAAACCTCAAACATCAAACCTCAAACGGAACAACAACAATAAACCCTCTCTCCCAAAAAATCAGTAAATTGTATTTCCCTGTCTTCACTAACCAATTGCACGCTTATGAAACTCTCCCTGCTTTACATCAGCTTGCTGATGACATCCACCCTCTATGGTCAGAATCCCACCGGAATATTCTCCCATCATGCAGATATCGGAAAACCCAAGCTGGCGGGTGATATGCAGTTCGACCTCGCCGATCAGTCTTATCATATCAGGGCGGGTGGATACAATATATGGTTTGGAAGAGATGAGTTTCATTATGGGTATACGAAATTGAAAGGTGATTTTATATTGACCGCGCACCTGAAGATGACTGGCAAGGGTGTCGATCCTCACCGCAAAATTGGCTGGATGGTAAGAGCGGGCGAACAGGAAGATGCTGCTCATATGAGCGCTACCGTACACGGCGACGGGCTTACAGCGCTGCAATGGAGAAGACTGCGCGGCGCACACATGCGCGACCCGCAGGATGAAATCTTTTCTGTCAAGAAGAATACTGAGATCATTCAACTGGAGAGAAGGGCAGATACGTTCATCATGCGGGTAGCCAATGCAGGCGAACCTCTTACAGAGGTAGGGCGAACCAATGCCATCGATATGCCGCAGGAAGCACTCGCCGGTTTATTCATGTGCAGTCATAACCCCGATGTAGTGGAAGAGGGCATCGCCTGGAATGTACGTATTGAATTGCCGGTGCCCGACAGGTATGACGGTTACCGCGATGGGATATTGTCGAGCCGGCTGGAAACAGTAGACATCGTTACCGGCAAAAGGAAAATCATCTACCAGGATCCGGGCCGGTTGGAAGCGCCCAACTGGATGCCCGACGGGAAAAGCATTCTTTTCAACCAGGGAGGCGCCATCTATACGGTTTCGCTGGATGGAACCGGCCTGCAGAAATTAAATACAGGAACGGCTAACCGAAATAATAATGATCACGTCATTTCGTTTGATGGAAAGATGCTGGCCATCAGCAGTCATCGCGACGGAATGCCCGGTGGAGGAAGCACAGTGTATGTATTACCCCTGGCCGGGGGTGATCCGAAACTCATCACTGACAGTACGCCTTCTTATCTCCATGGCTGGAACCCAAACGGGAAAGAGGTGGTATATACCGCCCAGCGCATCAGTCGCTCCCCAGCCTATAACATCTATAAAAAACCTTTGAGCGGAGGCCCCGAAGTTCAACTCACCTTTAATGAACAGGGACTTGCCGACGGACCGGAATATTCTCCCGATGGCAAATGGATATATTATAACGATAACCGGACCGGTACGATGCAAATCTGGCGAATGAAACCAGACGGCACCGGACAGGAACAACTCACCTTTGATGAATGGAATAACTGGTTTCCCCATATTTCTCCGGATGGAAAATGGATGGTGATCCTTTCCTTTCCACCCAGTGTAAATGCCGGCGATCATCCGTTTTACAAAAGAGTAATGCTAAGACTGATGCCGGTTAACGGAGGGGCACCGAAAGTGATTGCTTACCTGTTCGGAGGCCAGGGAACTATCAATACACCCAGCTGGAGCCCCGACAGCCGACACCTGGCCTTTGTGAGCAACAGCCGCTGACCTCCCGCCCCGGGTATCTATTCACCCTCTGCGGCAGGCCTTTCGTCAAAGCAACTGCCTGCGGTACTGTGGCAGGACTTAGTTTTAGCCCTAAATCAATCACTATGCGATTCAGTTATTATTACCTGGCTCTTCTCATCTGTGTATCGGCAACCAGGGAAGTCAGCGCGCAGCAACCGGCTGCCCCCCTGCGGGAATGGTTTTGTTATGGTAAAGATGCAGGCGGATCACGCTATGCCGATCTGAACCAGGTTAATGATAAAAACGTAAAACAATTAAAACCGGCCTGGCAGTTTCAAACCGGTGAATTGAAAACCTACACCGGAACCTCACTCGCCGGCAAGTCGGCCTTCGAAGCCACCCCTATCATGGTGGGGGGCACACTTTATTTCGCCACGCCTACTTCTCGGGTCTTTGCACTGGATGCAGAAACCGGTCAGCAGAAATGGATGTATGATCCGAAGATCAACCTGAAAGGCGATTATTCAGAAGTTACCTCACGGGGAGTGTCTACCTGGCCTGCTGAAAATGATAAAAATAATGCAAAGGCCGACAGGAGAATATATGCCGCTACGATCGACGGCCGTTTGATTTGCCTGCTGGCAGCAAGTGGTCAGCCGGATGTAAACTTCGGCAATGCCGGCGTAGTGGATCTGAAAGCCGGAATCGGAAGAGATCTCAGTGTAACCTCCCCTCCGGCTGTCATCGGAAATCTGATCATCGTAGGCTCCTCTTTGGGTGATAACCAGCGATTCGATTATCCGCGGGGAACTGTCCGGGCCTACGATGCGCTTACCGGTCAGTTGCAATGGAGCTGGAGCCCCATTCCGGTGGATGCTGCAGATGCGGCATGGAACACCTGGAACGGACCCAATGCCCATAAAACGGGAGCTGCCAACGCCTGGTCCATTATTTCGGCTGATGCTGACCGTGATTTGGTGTTTATCCCTACTACCTCGCCCAGCCCCGATTACTACGGCGGAGAAAGACTGGGCGCTAACCTGTACGGAAACTGCCTGGTGGCACTCAGGGCATCCACCGGTAAGATGGTCTGGTATTACCAGGTGGTGCATCACGACTTGTGGGATTATGATATTGCGGCACAGCCGATGCTCATCACCATCCGGCAGAAAGGAAAAGCTATACCGGCCGTTGCGGTTGGAACCAAGATGGGTCACATTTTCATTTTGCACCGCGAAACCGGTAAGCCACTGTTTCCTGTAGAGGAACGACCCGTTCCGGCTTCCGATGTACCGGGAGAAACGGCCGCTACTACCCAGCCTTTCCCGGTGTTACCGGCACCGGTTGGCATTCAGAAAGTGACGGAAGAAGATGCCTGGGGGCTTAATGAAACGGAAAAAGAGATCGCCAGGAAAAGAATCGGTCAGTACGTCAGCAAGGGAATATTTACACCTCCCAGTTACCAGGGCACCATCATGGCGCCGGGTAATGTGGGTGGCATTCATTGGGGTGGCATGTGTTACGATCCGGTAAAAGGCTACCTCGTTACCAATATCAATCGCCTGGCAGCCATCATCCGAATGATTCCGCGAGAAGAAATTCAAAAGCTGGAAAGCCAGGACAAGGATTTGCTCAGGGTGGAAACGGGCCGACAAATGGGAACGCCCTATATCATGAAGCGCGACTATCTTTTTAAAATAATGGCCGATGGCTTACAGCTTCAGACAACACCGCCCTGGGGAACCTTGCTGGCTATCAATATGCGGGATGGTCAAAAGAAATGGGAGAAGCCGTTAGGGTATATGTTCAGCCCTTCCCAATACCCTCAATCCAAGTCATGGGGATCGGTGAACCTGGGAGGAGCCATCACCACTGCGGGCAATCTCGTATTTGTGGCGGCAACACTCGATAATCATTTCAGGGCATTTCAAACAAACACCGGGGAGTTGCTCTGGGAGTTTGAACTGCCGGCCTCCGCGCAATCGACTCCCATGAGCTATTCTGTAAAGGGAAAACAATACGTGGTCATTGCCGCAGGCGGACATGGCAAACTGGCCACCAAAATGGGAGACTACGTTGTGGCATTCGCCCTGGATAAAAAATAATGACAATGATATAACAGGGCAGAGTATCCGAAATACACTGCCCTGCCTCAATGGCTATCGCGGTGATTGATAAAAACGCCAGGAAGTCTTGAAGTCTTTCGTAAGCGATTGCCTGGTTAGCAGGGCTCTTACCATTTCAACGGGAAGGTTGTTTTCCTGCAAAATGGCATCGTGAAATTGTTTGAAGCTCATCTTCCGGGTATCCACCAGTTCTTTCTTGAGCGAATAGAACTGAAGGGCCCCGATCATATAGGCGATCTGGTAAAGGGGGCCATAACCGCCGGTAAAGCTTCTTCTCACTTCTCCTTCCGCATTGGCGCGCTCATGGCCCACCCGGTCTACCAGGAAATCAATGCATTGCTGAGGGGTCCACTTACCGAGATGATAGTTCAGCGAAAAGATGATTCTGGCGCAGCGGTGCATTCTCCAGAATAGCATTCCAATGCGATCTTCGGGTGATTGCGGAAACTTCATATCCCACAGAATCATCTCCCAGTAAAGCGCCCAGCCTTCGGTCCAGAAGGGTGTCCAGAAATGACGGTATATCCGGTAGCGGTCGTTCATGAATCCCTGCAAATGGTGGCCTGCAATAAGTTCGTGATGCACGGTGGCTCTTGAAAAATGCGGGTTGTTGCCCCGCATGCTCATCAGTTTGTCTTCCTGGTTCATGGTATTGGTCGGATAAGAGATCAGGATCTCTTCACCTCCCAGGAAAAAAGGGCTCGTCAGCTGGCGCTGCGGGCTCATCATTCCCATTCGCCAGGTTTCTTCGGCAATCGGAGGTATGGTTACCAGGTCGTATTTCTTGATAAAATTGACCGATTCGTTGTAAAGGCGAAGGATCATGGCGGGCTGTTCTCCTGCCGGTACATAACTGTTTTTTACTTTTTCGAGTGCCGCTTTCCAATCATTTCCAAACCCGAGGTCTTTGGTGGCTTTCAGCATTTCTGCATCGCACCAGGCAAATTCCTTATTGGCGATTTCTACCAGTTCTTCGGCAGTGTATGGAATCATTTCCAGTTCCAGTTGCCGTTTCAACTCAGCCGCTCCGATGGGATTGCCGATGATACCGCTGCCATCATCTTTTTGAGTGGACGCCGCTGTTTTATTTTTCAGTAAAGCTGAATAGGCTTTCAGCAGACTGTCGGTTTTCTGGTATGGCTTTTCGGCCCACCAGGTAAAGGAGGGATCGTATCCGTAATAAAACCGATAATAAGAACCGAGAGCGGATTGAAGACCATTCACCGACTCAGTAGCTCTTTTGGCCAGGGGAGCTGGTAATGCCTCTGCGGAAGACAGGTTTTTGATGGATTGCAACACTTCCTGTTGCAGGGAGGCGAGTTGGCGGGCAGCCTGCTCACCATTGACTATCGCTCCTCTTCGCCTGGATTTTTCCAGATCGTAAATAGTATGAGCAAAGGGAAATAATTGTTTCACCTGTTCGTATTCGACGGCTTCCTCTTCCAGCGATTTGATTTCATCCGCCAGGTCGCGTTTGAAAAGCAGGTAGTCAACCCTGCCTTCCTGCGAAAGATTTTCAAATTTGAGCGAGGCAAGTTTCGCCTGGTAATCCTGGTAAAATTGCTTTAACCGCTGGCGACGCTCCGGGGAGTTGGCCACGGTATAAAACCGGGTCAGGCTTCCTTTGTCGGCTTCGTAATTTACCAGGAGATGATCGACTTCACTGGTTTGTAACAGGTGATCGGAGCCCTGCCCGATGGCCTGGTATGATAAAGTGAGACATAAAATTCCAGGGAATAGCCGGGATATGATTTTCATAAACAGTCGTTGCTTGATTAGGCAATGAAGATAAATGGAAATCGCCTTGGTTACAGAGCCCGGTCAATATTGGTTTGCTAACGGATAATTACAGTAGTCCCTTTTTTGAATACGGCCTGCCTGGTATCGCGATCGATGTACTGAAGTGTCCAAACGAACGTGCCCGTTGGCTGAGGCTGTCCGTTAACGGTTCCATCCCATTTCTTTGTCCAGTCCTTGGTTTCAAAAACTACCTGGCCAAAGCGGTTGTACACGCGGAATACCAGGTTATCGGCTTTATAGGCGTTCAGCGGATAGAGATAATCATTGCGTCCGTCGTTATTGGGAGTAAACGCATTGGGAACCGCGATGCGGCAGGTGTTTACGGCTTTTACGATATGGGAGATGGTATCGGCGCAATTGGCATTATTTCCCACAATCAGCCGGGCAGTGTAAAAAATTTCCCGGGTGTTGGTAGGAGCATTGTACCGGAAAGGTGCCGGGTTTTTATCGGTGCTGGTAAATCCATTGCCAAAGTTCCAGTTCCAGGTAGTTGCGCCAACACTTTGATCGGTAAATACAGCCATGTCTTCCGGGCACACCACATCGGGAAAAGAAAAGGCGGCCTTCAATGTATTGTTGAGGTCGATCACAGCAGTAGCGGAATCGGAACAAACCCCGTTGGAGACTTTCAACTTAAAATTTTTCTGACCGAACTGTGTATAATAGATCGTGTGTGAAGGCTGGTTGCTTACTACTTGCCCGTCGGCCCACCAGGTCCAGCTGTTGACACCATTTCCGCCGGGGTGCGACAGATTCACGGTGTCAATCCTGCATCCCAGGATCGCCATATAACTGAAATCGGCATTTACGGTATCTGCCACGGTGAAACCAATGCTGGAACCAACCGGGGTTTCCTGTCCGCATTCATCGAGCAGGGTATTTCCGTCGGTTCCTCTTTGAAGGATCAATTGATACTGGCCGCCCAGCTGAATTTTTCCGGCCAGTTTAACCTGGATGATCCGGGAAGTTCCATTGGTACCGCAGGTGATGGTAGCACCGGCAACGGTTACGGCTGATGGGCCGGTAACAACAAATTCACTGCCGCTGGCAGTAACACTGCTGCAGTTAATGCCTTTCTTGAATACCAGTTGCAGCATGTCCGGTGCGCAGGAAAGTTTTGTGAGGCTGTCTAGCGGCGTGGGTGCAATGGGGAAGACGGTGAACCCGATGGTTGATCCAACCGGTATGTCTCTGTCGCAGTTATCGAGGATGGTATTGCCATCTGCTCCATTTTTTGCGGTGAGGGTGTAATTACCCGGTGGCAGGGCAGAGGAGAAGATCACTTCCAGTGAATCAGTATCGAAACCTGAATTGCAACCGAAACCTGATATGGAAACAATATTTGCAACAGCAGGCGATAAAGTAAAATCACTTCCATCGGCGGCGAGACTGGCACATTTCATTTTCTTGTTGAGCTTGATCCCGGCCTTTGTACCCCCACATCCTGACTCCGCTGAAAAGAGGGCCGGAAGTTTGGGATCGGTTATGCTGGCAGTACCTCCTTTGAAAGTAAGGGAATATCCTTTTTGCGACGGGCTGAAATTGCTGAGCAGCAACAGGTATTCATGTCCCTGGATCAATGTGGGCATCTTGCTCATGTTGGAATAGGTAGGACCTGCGCAATTTACCAGAGAATTAGAGGTGGCGTTGGTTCCGGTTGTTCCCGGATTGCTGGACCAGTTACAAGCTACAAACATCGATGGATCGGTATATACATCCATCGGGTTTTTGCCGGTGATGTCAAATATCTGCCAGTCGTAATCGTCGTTGAAATCAATGGGAGTTACCTGCAGGCCCAGTGTTCCGCCTGTATAGCAGGTAAATTTGTACCAGAACGGACGGACATCAGAATAGCTGGCATTGTCGGAACAGGGTACCGGAATAAGCCGGCCACCGCAAGGCGGAACGATGGTTTGGCTGAACGTATCCACTCCACAAACCGGGAAGGCTGTATTTGGATTTTGCCCCAGGGTGGTACAGGTTTGCGAAAGAGCCTGATAACCAATGGGTAATAAAAGAGTCGAAACCAATAACGCTTTGAAATTCATGTAGTATTGACCTTTATTTCCTGCCAACTGCTGCAAGTCTGCTAAACTATAATTTTATACGCACTAAAACGACCCAACCGTTTGGTCGGCTTTCATTTTTCAGTAAAGGATTTCTTCCACATTCTTTTTGATGTTAGAGGCGATCTTTTCTGTCGGCAAGTCATTTTCATCCCCTCCGAACGGATCTTCAATTTCTTCCGCGATCACCTCCAGGCTGGCCAGCACATAAAAAATAAATATCACAACAGGCACCACCCAGTAGCCGAGTATGAATACAAACCCGAATGGCAAAGTGAGCACGTAGGTGAAGATGAATTTTTTTACGAAAGTGCTGTAGGAAAAGGGGATGGGTGTGTTCTTGATGCGCTCGCAGGCGCCACATATATCAGTAAAGGAAGCAATTTCACTGTTGATAGTAATAAGTTCATCACCACTGATTTTTCCTTCATGATGCATTTTGTAAGCTCGCTGAATCATCAGCGCGGCTACCTGGTTAGGAACGTGTTTGTTTTTGTCGAGTTCGGGATGTGCTTCGGCGGCGAGCGCGAGCCTGGTTGTTTCCAGTGCCAGGTGATCCTTGAGCACACTGGCAAATAACGGGATCATCCGGTTGAAGAATTTACGATCATCGTCCGAATCATGTCTCAGGAGGGCGTTGAGCTTCATGGCGAGGTTTCTGCTGTTGTTCACGAGGGCGCCCCATAATTTCCTTCCTTCCCACCAGCGATCATAAGCGGTATTGGTACGAAATACCAGAAGAAGAGAGAGTACAAAACCCAGCAGGTTATGAATGACCGATACATTCCGGAGATAATTGTCTTTCGACAGCTTCCAGTATTCAAGTTCCAGAAAGGCTATAACTCCCGAATAAGCGCCAATCAGGATCATGAAGATCAGCAGTTGTCTTAAGGTGTCTGCCTTGTGAAAACGAAAGATAAATTTGATCCAGTCTTTGGGGTTGTAACTTATCATACTGCAAATATAGAAGGACGGCGTTTCAATCAATCAATCCTTCACCTGGCTGCATTCGGTTTCGGTGAGGCGGATGCCCGACCGGAAGGTGAGCTCGGGTGTGATCAGGCTGAATTCACGTGCGCTGACAGGGCCATATCCTTCGGTGAGTTGTTTGCCATCCCGAAGAAAAATTACCGGCCGGCGCGATGAAGAGCCTTCGGAATTAAAAGTGTACACCGCCACAAGCGTATCTCCTCTCCAGGATCCGGTGATAGTGCCCTTATTGGCATCCTTTTCCTTTAACCGATAGGTGAGGGTACCGGTAATAGCGCTGTCGGGGCCCGATAATTTCAGAAACACCGTGTCTTCGCTTGTCAGGGAATAACATTTTTGATCACCGACCGATGGGATCGGGGTTAGATCAGCTGGCATCGAAGGCTGTTCGGCGGGTTGCTGACAGGCAACTATACAGACGACAGCCATCATGAAAATTATTCTTGGCATACCCGGTAGCTTTTACTGTTTTGTTTTCAAACAACGGGCCAGTAATGCTGTGAAGGCATACCCGATAAAAAAAACTCCCCAGCCTTTTGGATGGGGAGTTGATATGAATTGTCCAGTTTCAGGATCAAGCAAATTCGCGGCGGATAATGTTGAGAGCGCCTCCGGCCTTGAACCATTCGATCTGCTGTTCATTATAGGAATGATTGGCTTCGATGGTTTCGCTGGTACCGTTGGAATGATGCAATACGAGTTGGAGCGACACACCCGGAGTGAACTGGGTCAAACCGAGAATATCGATTGTATCGTCTTCCTGTATTTTGTCATAATCTTCTTTGTTGGCAAAAGTCAACGCCAGCATACCCTGTTTCTTCAGGTTGGTTTCGTGGATCCTGGCAAAACTTTTTACCAGCACAGCGCGTACACCCAGGTGACGGGGTTCCATCGCCGCATGTTCACGGGAAGAACCTTCCCCATAGTTTTCGTCGCCCACTACGATCGTACCGACTCCGGCAGCTTTATAGGCCCTTTGTGTTTTGGGAACGGCTCCGTATTCACCCGTCAGTACGTTCTTGACGTTGTCGGTTTTGTCGTTGAAGAAGTTGACGGCTCCGATGAGCAGGTTGTTGCTGATATTGTCGAGGTGACCTCTGAATTTCAGCCAGGGGCCTGCCATGGAGATATGGTCGGTTGTACATTTTCCTTTTGCTTTGATCAGCAGGCGAAGACCTGACAGGTCTGTTCCTTCCCAGGCTGCGAATGGATCGAGCAACTGAAGGCGATTGGACTTCGGATCCACGATCACTTCCACTTTGCTTCCATCGGCGGCAGGAGCCTGATATCCCGGATCATCCACGGCAAAGCCTTTCGGAGGCAGTTCGTAACCGGTGGGCGGGTCCAGTTTCACCTGCTCTCCTTTTTCATTGGTGAGGGTGTCTGTGATCGGGTTGAAGGTAAGATCGCCCGCAATGGCAATCGCTGTAACCAGTTCGGGAGAGGCTACAAAAGCCAGTGTATTGGGGTTGCCATCCGCACGTTTGGCAAAGTTCCTGTTGAAAGAGTGAACGATCGTATTGCGTTCCTGTTTTTCCGCGCCGATACGATCCCACATGCCGATACAGGGTCCGCAGGCATTGGCAAAAACAGTAGCTCCGATCTTATCGAAAGTATCCAGGAAGCCGTCGCGTTCGATGGTATACCTCACCTGCTCGCTTCCGGGTGTAATGGTAAAATTGGCCTTGGTCTTCAGTCCTTTTTCTGCTACCTGTTTGGCGAGGCTCACCGCACGGCTGATGTCTTCGTAAGAAGAGTTGGTACAACTGCCGATCAGGCCAACTTCCACTTTGGTGGGCCAGTTGTGTTTGGCGGCTTCGGTCTTCATTTGAGAGATCGGAGTAGCCAGGTCGGGAGTAAAAGGTCCGTTGAGGTGGGGTTCGAGTGTGCTGAGATCGATTTCGATCAGCTGATCAAAATATGCCTGCGGGTTTTCATAAACCTCCTTATCGGCGGTCAGGTGTTCTTTTATGGAATCAGCCAGGTTGGCTACTTCTTCACGGCCGGTTGCTTTCAGGTAGCGGCTCATGCTCTCATCATAACCGAAGGTGGAGGTAGTGGCGCCTATTTCAGCACCCATATTACAGATGGTTCCTTTGCCCGTGCAGCTCATGCTGGTGGCGCCTTCTCCAAAATATTCCACAATGGCGCCGGTTCCGCCTTTTACGGTGAGGATACCCGCTACTTTCAGGATTACATCTTTAGGGGCGGTCCATCCGTTCAGCTTACCGGTAAGTTTTACACCGATCAGTTTGGGAAACTTCAGTTCCCAGGGCAGGCCTGCCATCACATCGCAGGCATCCGCGCCGCCTACACCAATGGCGATCATACCGAGTCCACCCGCGTTTACGGTATGACTGTCTGTACCAATCATCATACCTCCGGGGAAAGCGTAGTTTTCCAGTACAACCTGGTGAATGATGCCTGCACCGGGCTTCCAGAATCCGATCCCGTATTTATTTGACACAGAGGCGAGAAAGTCAAAAACCTCGCGGCTTTCACTGAGGGCCTTGCCCAGATCTTCCTTGCTTCCGGTTTTGGCCATGATGAGGTGATCGCAATGTACCGTAGAGGGAACGGCCACCTTGTTGCGGCCTGCCTGCATGAACTGCAGCAGGGCCATCTGGGCGGTGGCGTCCTGCATGGCTACCCGGTCGGGTGCAAAATCAACATAACTTTTACCACGCTCGAAGGGCTGGGTGGCGTTTCCCATCCAGAGGTGGGCGTACAATATCTTCTCGGAAAGGGTGAGAGGCCGGCCAACCACTTTTCTTGCTGCTTCGATTCTTTCGGGGAAACTGGCGTAGACCTTTCTGATCATCTCTATGTCAAAAACCATAACGAAACGTTTAAAGAGTGAGCTGAAAAAAATGTGGGGCGAAATTACCAAAAAATGATGGAAGCAGCCAATGCAGGGTCTTTCTCTTTTGCGTAAATTTTTTAATTTAGCAGTATGAACCGTTTCCGCTATTATATCGAATGGCAGGTGTTCGGCGTGTGTACAGCCATCGGTGAACGACTGGGGATCGCTACTTCGCGTATCCGCACCTGGTTTGTATATATTTCTTTCCTGACAATGGGTTCCCCCCTCATCATTTATTTTATCCTGGCCTTCTGGATGAACATAAAACGGTATATCCTCTCCTTTCGCAGAAATCCGGTTAAATATCAATAACCCTTACCAACTGATCTCTGCAAGTCCCAGATTTCCCGTTGCCTTGTCTTCATACAGCATCACCAGGCATTTGCGCTTTTGAACCAGGAGGGCAGTGTGAAAAAAAATCTTCCGATTGCTTTCATCGAGGATCACTCGCTGTACAGGCTGACCTTCGGGTTGTACCGACTGATGCAGCAGAAAAGACCTGTTCTTATCATTGATCTCATAACTGATGAGCCCGATAGTACTGTCGGCGGGGAGCAGGGTAGCTACCGAATAAGGCGTTTGTGGAATATATAAACTCCTCAGCCAGCTTTTGGATAAACATTTCAAAGAATCATCGAGCCCGAACAGCACAATCTTGTAGTCCAGGTGCTTGTTGGCGCTTATCAGATCTTCGCCATAACCGCGTACAGAATTGTTCGGCTGGCCTTCCTCCTTCAGGTAAGTTTGCTGGTTGCGGGTGAAATAGCTATTGGGATCATCAACTACCCTGCCCGTGTTGCGGAAAGAAGGAGTAGTTGTGCTGTTGGAATTACTGGCTCCGGTCCGGTCCTGGTACAAGGAACGGCTGGAAGAACCGGTAGTGCGGCTGCCCGCTGCATTGTTGTTGTTAAGGGGTGAAGTCAACTGGATATCATTGTTGGCGTTGGAAGCATTATTGTAGATTGAACGGCGCGACGAGACCGGTGATGCAGGATCGGAAGTCCGGCCGGCAATGGCAGAATTGTTGAACATCTCGGTGGCAAGAATAAGCGCCCCGGACCGGGTATAACCCAGCCATTGACTGGTCATATTATCTACGGCTTCACTTACAGACATGCCATAAATCCTGTCCTTGAGCTTTTTCTTGAAGATACGGTCCATCGTATGGTACACGATGGTATCACAGCGCTCCGTAACCGAATTCATAAAAATATACAGGGCGCCTTCGAGGTGTCTGGAATAAAAATTATAATAAAGACCACCCAGTACGAGCTGGTTGGAGGCATCCGACCAGGTCATCAGCAGTTCGGCAGGCTTGTTTTCTTTCAGGTAAACGCTCATCAGACGGGGCGGACTGCTGTCAAATCCGGAGCGATAAATTCTGACCGCCGAGCCCAACCTGAAATTTTGTGGCTTGTCGAGTAGGGTAAAGAACAATTCCTGCCGGTCATTGAGAAATACATTGCCGATCATTTCCATGTCAAAATTAACCGGCAGGTAACTATATACTTTGCCTTTCAACTGCCCGGACCCATCCACCAGCAATGCATTAAAAAGTAACTGCGAGTCGGAAAACCCGCTGGCAAAGCGGCTTAGGGCCGCAGATCGTTTGTCCGGCGACCAGGTTACCCGGTAATAGGCCATTGGCCCCCAGGAAAAATAATCGGTCGAGTCTATATATTGGAATGATCCGGTGAGTTCTCCTTTTTCGTTGGTACAGGCTGTTGCCACATAGTGCTTTCCGTTTTTCTGACCCTGCAGAAGATAAAGGATGCCGCCTTCCTGTAAGGAAACCTGTACCTGCGAGATCCAGGTGGGGTCAATAAAAGTGCAGCTCACCTGCGTGTTCAGCCGGCCTTTCTGATCAAAAACGATCAGTTGAGGCGGCTGATGAGGAATGAACTGCATGGCTACTGGGTGATCACCGGAATAGCCAAGCATCTGTATCCTTGCCCCGGAATCCATGCGCCAGTTTGAGGTTTCGGAGAAGTGAATCTGCTGACTAATGACCTGCCCTGAAAAAAAGAATAACAGGATGGCAATCGTCAGGAAGGTGTTAATTTGGCGGAATCTGAACATGTGGTTAGCTGAATATGTTATTTCAATAGTTCAGAACAACCAGAAATTACGGAATAAAAATCAAACAAGTTGCCAGTGGAGTTTACTAAATGCGTGCTGATTGCCGGAGGGACGGGACTGGTGGGCACCGCACTTACATCCGAATTGAATAGCAGAGGATACCGTGTCATCATCCTTTCAAGAAAAAAGGATCCGGGAAAACGGGATGCTCCGGGTATAAGTTATGCGCAATGGGATCCGTCCCGCCGTTTTATCGAACCGGAGGCCGTCGCGCAGGCTGACTATATTATCAACCTGGCGGGTGCAGGGGTGGCGGAGAAAAGATGGACCGCCACTCGCAAAAAGGAGATTGTCGAAAGCCGGGTCAATAGCGCTGAAACCATCATACAGGCGATCAAAGGCCAGGCACATAAGGTCCGCGTGGTGGTGAATGCATCAGCCATCGGATGGTACGGGCCCGATACAGCTGAATCAATGGTCCATCCCTTCGAAGAATCGGCGCCACCCGATTCCGCTTTCCTGGGAGAAACCGTGCGGTTATGGGAAGAAAGCATCCTACCCGTTTCGGCTTATGCCCAACGGCTGGTAATTTTTCGTTTCGGAATTGTATTGAGCAGAAAGGGCGGAGCCCTGGCCGAGTTTATAAAGCCCATGCGTTTCGGTGTGGCACCGGTTATGGGAAACGGCCGGCAGGTGGTCAGCTGGATACATATTCAGGATGCCTGCGCCATGATCATCCATGCCCTGGAAAATGACAACATGAACGGAGTATTCAATGCCGTGAGCCCGAACCCGGTCAGCAATCGTGAGCTGGTTCAAACGCTGGCGGATGTAAAACCCGGCCGGCAGCTGGTGATACCGGTACCTGCATTTGTGCTGAAGATCATGCTGGGCGAAATGAGCATCGAAGTGCTGAAAAGTGCAACGGTCAGTTCAAAAAAGATCCGGACAACCGGCTTTGTTTTCCAGTTTCCCTCCTTAAGCGAAGCACTCCGCGATTTACTTTCCCGGGACTAAAGATCTTCGGCTCTGAATTTCCGGATGGTGATGAAAAGGTATACCGTCAGGTACAAGGCGGCAAACACCAGCAATAGCGTAAAATTGGGCGGCTCGATGATGCGGTTGGCGATATTTTTCACGAAAGGAAACGGGATCAGGTTGTCGTTAGAATTGAGCGGTAAATAATTGCCGGGATGCGATTTGATCTTCCAGTTCAAAAAGCCGCCAACCACATTTTCGAGGATATAGGCGTAGGCCAGGAACACCACGAGCGCTAGCCCGGTTCGCTTAAGCAGCACCGATAGCAGCAGCGCGAGGCAGTTGTAGGAGAGCGCCTGCAGGAAATAATAAAAAACATATTCCACTCCGCTGAAGCTGAAACTGTTTTCGCCCAAAAAACCGATGTACGTACTGGTAAGAAATACCATGACAGACGAAAGAAAGGACAGGATAACAACCATCACGATCTTCACGGTGATGAATTGAATCCGGCTCATTCCGTCGATGATGTTCTGACGATGGGTTTTGAACACGAATTCATTGCACACATAGGTAGTGATCAGAACAGCGGGCATGAATAACAGGAAAGAAGAAATGAAACTGATCGTTTGCCATACATCGGGGAAACCAAAAGAACTGCTCACGAAGGCCTTTATTTCCTGGGCGCTCTCCAGGGTGCGCTTTTCGATGTAATATCCGATGGTGCCGGCAGCGGCCACGCTGATAAAATAAAGGATGATCATTACCCAGAAGGTCCGGTAATTCCTGAGTTTCATCCATTCGATTTTCAAAAGCCTGATCATATTATGACTGTTGATGGGTAAGTTCAAAAAATTTGGCTTCGAGGCTTTTCTTTCTCAATCTTAAATGGTGAAGCACCACGCCTTTTTCGAAGCAATAGCGATTGAGTTGCTCGAGATTGGCCTCTCCATTGGCGAACAGCACATCTACATGGCGGTCCAGTTTTTTTACGGACTGACTGCCGGGATACTGTTGCAATACCTGGAAAAGCCGATCATTGTCCGAAGCGGCCAGTTCGGCGATGTCTTCGTTCACCAGTATTTCATCGACATGGCCTGAGGTGATGAGCGTTCCTTTTTGCAGGATGGCTACATGAGTACATACTTTCTCCACCTCATCGAGGAGGTGACTGGCCATGATGATCGTTTTACCCTCCGCATTCAGTTTCTTGATGAGTTCTCTGATTTCGGCGATCCCGACAGGGTCCAGTCCGTTGGTGGGTTCATCAAACACCAGCACATCGGGATTGCCCAACAGGGTAGAGGCGATTGCCAGTCTTTGTTTCATGCCCAGTGAATAGGTATTGAAACGCGAGTTCCTTCTTTCGTAAAGGTTTACCCTTCTCAGCACATCGTCTATATCTCCTTCACCTCTTTCCTTGATGGCGGCTGCGATTTTCAGGTTATTGGTGGCGCTGAGATAATGGTAAAAATTGGGTGTTTCCAGCAGTGTGCCGATTTGCTGGCGGTCACTAGGTGAGGGAGCCTGATCGAACCACTGATAGCTGCCCCCGCTGGCTTTCAGTACATCCATTACGATGCCCAGTAATGTCGTTTTGCCGCTGCCGTTAGGCCCCAGTATGCCGAACACTGTTCCGCGCGGAACTTCGAAACTCACCTGCTTCAGTGCCTGGATGGAGCCGTAGTTTTTGGATAGATTCTGAACCGAAAGAATTGACATGCCTGCCTTTTTAAGCTGTTTGTTGCTTAAAGATGCGGAATTATTACAAGCACTCAAAGATTTTATAGAAGCGGTCAGGAAGCAGGAGGAGGCTCGTGTTTGGCGTGGTAAAAGCTGGAAAAGCCGCCCACTACGGCCCGGTTGTTTTCGTCGAAACGCAGGCGGGGCAACCGCAGCGCCCGGATGTCTTCTTCCAGTACTCTTCTGTGAGCAGGATCGAGAGTGCCTCCTGTCTGACCCGGTGCGGCAGCGGGATTATACTGAAAATGCGGATCACAGATTGTTCCCCTTGGATACATGATGCCCGGGGTAACGGCTCCCCTGATATCAAGATCGTCGGGATGATCCAGACCGAGGGTATGACCATATTCATGAGCGGCCGTGGTGGAGGTCTGACGAAGATTGTCGAGTTTGAAATAACCGGTATTACAGGAAAGCCCGTCCACAAAGGAAATATTTCCCATTACGTACTCTTCCACCCGAAAAAAATTAAGCCGGGGGTTGTCATTATACCATACCCATTCAGGATTCAGATCGGCAGCGTATTCGGCGCTGATCTCAAAGAGTACCCGGCAATCCTCCCCGCGAATGAGCTGGCGGGCTGAGGGTTCATTCCAGTGAAAGGCGATGTCACGCGCAATCTGGTCAGCCAGTTCCTGGCCGGCAGCCTCTCCATAAATAATGAAGTGCGACCGGATAAGGAGTTGACGCGTTTCGTGAAGAAACTCAGCCTCGCCCATAATATGTTTTAATTGCGGACGGGTTTACCGCCTTTGAGTACACTTTGAATCCTTTCCAGTGTTTTCTTTTCGCCGGTCAGGCTCAGAAAAGCCTCTCTTTCCAGGTCGAGCAGGTATTGTTCGGATACCAGCGTGGGTTCGGTTAAATCGCCTCCGCACATCACATACGCCAGTTTTTTGGCTACCACCGAATCATGATCAGTGGCATAGCCTGCCACCTTCATCCCGTTGATACCTGCCAGCAAGGCACCGAGTGCGGAACGTCCGAGTACCCGGATGTCATTACGGGGAGCCGGCATCACATATCCGCTGTCGAAGATTTCAATCACACTTCTTTTCGCTTCGGCAATACGGCGACCCTGGTTCATCACCACCTCATCAAGCCCTTTGCGCAGGATACCCAGTCCGAATGCCTCCTGCGCCGAAGTGGCTACTTTGGCCGTGGCAATGGTCAGGAAACGGTTCTTCAACGTAATGGTTTCGGGCTCGTCCTCATGCATTTCATCGGCGGCTCTCAATACGAATTCCTTGGTGCCGCCACCACCCGGTATCAATCCAACACCCAGTTCCACAAGGCCGATATAGGTTTCTGCCGCGGGGCAGACTTTATCACTATGAAGGCTCAGCTCGCAGGCGCCTCCCAGCGTCAGTGCGTGAGGCGCTACTACCACCGGAATCGACGAGTACCTGGCGCGCATCATGGTATTCTGAAAAAGACGGATCGCCATATCCAGTTCGTCGTATTCCTGTTCAATCGCAAGCATAAAGATCATCCCCACGTTGGCTCCTGCGGAAAAGTTCGGCGCATCGTTGGCAATCACGAGCCCTTTGTATTTGTCATCGGCCAGTGAAATGGATTTCTGTATCCCTTCCAGCACTTCTCCGCCGATGCTTCCCATCTTGGTAGACCATTCCAGCCCCAGCACCTCCTCACCCAAATGGTAGGTACGGCAGGCACTGTTTTTCCAAACGGTCTGGTTCTCGAAATTCTTCATTACAATAAATACATCAGCGCCAGGCAGGGCTTTATAGTTCTTTGAGGCGATATCGTAGTAAAGTCTTTTGCCGTTTTCAACTTTGTAAAAAGTCTTCGCTCCGGAGGCGATCATGTCATCTATCCAGGGAGCCACCGCAAAGCCGGCATCTTTCATTTTCCTCACCGTTCCTTCCACACCCAATACATCCCAGCTTTCGAAAGCGCCTATTTCCCAGCCAAATCCCGCCATCATGGCATCATCCACACGGTATACCTCATCCGAAATTTCGGGGATGCGATGCGAGATATAGGAAAATAGTCCATAATGAAACTGGCGGTAAAAGTCTCCGGCTTTGTCCATTCCCGTGCAAAGCGCTTTCAGGCGCGTCTTGAGGTCATCTATCGGCTTGGCTGCTTCCACCGTAGCGAATTTCGCTTTCTGACGGGGTTTGTATTCGAAGGTGCCGAGATCCAGTGTTAGGATTTCCTTCTCTCCGCCTTTTCCTTTTGTTTTCTTGAAAAACCCCTGGCCGGTTTTGTCACCCAGCCAGTTATTGTCTACCATTTTCTGTAACCAGGCAGGGATCTGAAAAGTTTGCCTGGCCTCGTCGGACGGACAATTGTCATACACCCCTTTGGCAACCTTTACCAGGGTGTCGATGCCCACTACATCCGCTGTGCGAAACGTGGCTGATTTCGGTCGCCCGATAATGGGGCCGGTAAGAGCGTCCACTTCATCAATGGAAAGACCCAGTTTTTCCACCAGTCCGAACAAAGCCATGATTCCATATACGCCGATCCTGTTGGCGATAAACGCAGGAGTATCTTTACACAGCACCGTCGTTTTACCGAGTATCTGATCGCCATACCACATCAGGAAATCGATGATCTCCGGCTTTGTATGAGGAGTGGGAATGATCTCCAGCAAGCGCAGGTAGCGGGGAGGATTAAAAAAGTGGGTTCCGCAAAAATGTTGCTGAAAATCTTCACTGCGGCCTTCGGTCATGAGATGAATAGGAATGCCCGATGTATTGGAGGTGATCAGCGTGCCTGGTTTACGGTATTTCTCTACTTCGGCAAATACCTGCTGCTTGATATCAAGCCGCTCCACTACCACTTCAATGATCCAGTCGCACCCTGCCACATCTTTCATGTTATCGGTGAAGTTTCCGGTACTGATTCTCTTCACTACGTCTTTGGTGTATACCGGCGATGGATTGCTCTTTACGGCGGCAGTCAGAGAATCATTGACAATCTTGTTCCTTTCGGCTGGTTTTTTACTATCCACTGCTTCCTTGGGAACGATATCCAGCAGCAGCACCTGTACACCCACTCCGGCGAAATGGCAGGCGATCCGGGACCCCATTACCCCCGAACCCAGTACGGCAACTTTTTTGATCACTCTTTTCATAGTAATTTTTTTGTATGGCAACGACCGTTTTGGTCAGATAAAAATAGTTAGTTATGCAACTAATTTAAAATCGAAGATAGTATAAAATTTTTGCCGGAAGTCCTGTCGTTCATGACATTTTCGGGGCAGGCAGGACAAATTTTTTACCGGCTCCTCCCGGTTTTTTTATTACCGCTAGGGGGAGGAATTTTGATTAAATAAAAGATAACTCTTAGCCGATATAAAGAAATACTATAGGTTTGATGAAGGATCTGGCTGCTATTAATGGGCGAACTCCGATTTTTGCATTGACCTTTAAGGGTTTAATCATAAAAAACATGCAATAGGGGGGTATACGCTGCGTTTAAGTTAAAAGGGCCTCTGGGAAATGCACGGATCCAGGAATCCAGCTATCGCAAAAAAGGACTATGGAAAACACATTACAGATCAATCGTTGGAAAAAAATTGCGGGATGGTTTTCCATCATGGAGCATAAAGATGGTTTGCGGCAGATAAACCGCTTCCGGCTGTCGCAGCTAACGGTCTTCCTCGTGTTCCTGGTCATTGCACCCTACAATTATTTTTCCGGCCTTCCCTACAGTTTCGCTATTACCATTACGGGCACTGTTTATTGCATAGCGCTTCAATTCCTGTACGATTCGGGATATGAAAAGTCGGCAAGGATCCTGTTTGCGGTATTGCTCAATCTGACCGCATTCTTTCTTTGCTACGCAGAGGGACTTACCTCGGGAGCGTATTTCTTTTACTTTCTGATCGTCATCATCGCCAACTATATCATCGCCAAGGAAGATTATGGCGAATTGAGAATGTTGTACGTGCTCACCTTCCTGATGCTCGCGTTCACTTTCTTCTTTTGTCCGCAGGAAAGCTTCCTGCAGAAGATCGATGCGGAGGACGGGCAGGTAAATCTGTTTCTCAACGGGGTGGTTTCATTCGTGATCGCGGGTATGTTGAGTTATCACATGATGAAGGATAACTTCTTCAAGGAAAAATCGCTGGTGAGCAATCAGCGCTACCTCGATTCGGTATACAATACATCGCTCGATGCGGTTTTCATTGTAGATGTGAACAACGGACAGGTGATCGACTGCAATGATCAGAGCCGTGAAATATTTCATGCTGAAACCAAGAAGGAAATCCGTGGCAAGCATATCTATAGTTTTTTCAGTGATCTGGAAGAAGAGCAGGCACAGATACTGAAGGAGGTATTGCTCAACCCAACCAGTTCCTGGAAAGGGGAGTTGACCTGTCTCACCCAGGAAAGAACCAGCTTTGCAGGTTACGTCAGCATCGTACCGCTGGTGTACGACGGAAAGGTGCTGAGAAAGATCAACATTCTGGACATTTCCGATATCAAGCAGGCACAGTCGGCACTCATCACCGCTAAGGAAAAGGCGGAGCAGGCAGTATTTGCCCGCACACGCTTTGTATCCAACATGAGCCATGAATTGAGAACACCACTCAACGGGATCATTGGCGCGGCCAACCTGCTCATGCAGAATAGTTGCCTGCCGGAACAGAAAGCTTATTTCGATGTACTGAAGTATTCTTCCGAGCACATGCTGAATCTCATCAACCAGGTACTTGATTTCAGCAAGATCGAAGCGGGTAAAATGGACCTGGAAGAAACTTCTTTCGACCTCAAGAGCCTCATCGAGAACGTATATAAACTTTTCAGGAACCAGTTTGAGGAAAAGAATGTGGATCTGCAGCTGACTTTCGATCCGCAACTGGCCGACCGGGTTTATCTTGGCGATCCCACGCGCCTGGTACAGGTGCTCACCAACCTGGTATCCAATGCGCATAAATTCACCGCGCAGGGAAAAGTAATCATATCGGTGATGCAGGTGGCGCAAAACAGCAGTGCCTGCACAGTTCGTTTCTTTGTTCAGGATTCCGGCATCGGAATTCCGGAAGAAAAGCAACGACATATATTCGACAGCTTCACGCAGGTGGAATCGGCCACCACCCGGAAATTTGGCGGAACCGGCCTGGGTCTCACCATCAGTTCCAAAATAGTGGAACTCTATGGTGGAAAGCTGGAAGTAGACAGCACGCCGGGAAAAGGAAGTACCTTCTATTTCACCATACAGCTCGGGATCCAGAATCAGCCCAAGAAATTCCTGAATGAAAGTACCGTCAAGGAACTCCCCAGCCTGAAAGGAGTACGCATACTGCTCGCAGAGGACAACCCCATCAATATGATGATCGCAAAATCTGTTCTGGAGAAATGGGGCATTGTGCTGACGGAAGCCGTAAATGGAAAGGATGCCTGGGAGAAATTCAACGACGAAGACTATGACCTGCTGCTGCTCGACCTGGAAATGCCGGAAATGGATGGATTTGAGTTGCTCGATCTGATCCGCGCGAGAAATACGCATATCCCGGCCATTGCTTTCACGGCAGCCTTGTTTGAAAACATGCAGGCACACCTGATCAATAAAGGATTTACCGACTATGTGCAAAAGCCTTTCCGTCCGGAAGACCTGCACGCGAAGATCAGCCGTTACCTGGGAATAAAAACAGTTTAACCGCAAGCCAATTCAATAAAAAGGGGCTTTCTCTTACGAGTCAGCCCCTTTTCTATGCCAGTAGTTTGAATGTATATCCAGCGATCAGCTTACCCCCGCCCCGCTGTTGAGGAGGGTTTCGGGTCTGATGAAATGCAGTTTGCCCTTATCATCTTCAGCCATCAAAATCATACCATTGCTTTCGATGCCGCGCATCTTGCGGGGAGCCAGGTTCACTACTACCACCACCTGCTTGCCAACAACTTCTTCCGGCTGGAAATGAAGCGCAATGCCCGATACGATGGTTCGTTTTTCGAACCCGAGATCTACTTCCAGTTTCAGCAGCTTGTCTGCTTTTTCCACTTTCACCGCGCTCAGGATGGTGCCCACTTTCAGGTCTATTTTAGCAAAATCATCGAATTGTATTTCCGCCTTCACCGGTTTTTCGGTTATGGGTTCCTGGCTAGGGGCTTCAGACTTTGATTCCGGTTTCACGAGTCCTGCTTTTAATTTTTCGATTTGAATATTAATTTCTTCTTCTTCAATTTTCCTGAAAAGCAATTGTGGTTCTCTCAGGCTGTATCCCACGCTCAGCAATTTCATTTTGCCGGCGTTTTCCCAATCCAGCATCTTCTCCACCACTTTCATCATATACATCATTTTTCTCGCGGTAGAGGGCAAAAACGGATTGATCAGGATCGCCAGGTTGGCCGTCAGCTGCAGGCAAATATGCAAACTGTTATCGATCTGATTTTGCAGCGATGGGTCCTGTTCCAGTTTTTTGGCCAGTATCCAGGGCTCTTTTTTCTGCATGTACTGGTTTCCCTTGCGGGCCAGGTCAATCACCTCGAACAACGCTTCGCGGAATTTGTATTCTTCGAGCAACGACTCCACTTTGTTTTTGGTGGCGGCGATGTCCGCTATCAGCTGCTTGTCGATATCATCGATCAACTCGTTATGAAAAACGGGCACTTTGCCATTGCAGAGCTTATGCATCAGCACAAAGGTTCTGTTGACAAAATTTCCGAAGATCGCGACGAGTTCGCTGTTTACGGCATCCTGGAAACCTTTCCAGGTAAATTCGCTGTCTTTGGTTTCCGGAGCTATTTGTGTCAGGTAGTACCTGAGCATATCCACGCATTGATCGCCGCCGTTTTCTTTCTTCACGAAATCATTGATATAATCTCTCATCTCCAGTTTCCAGTTTCTGCTGGTACTCATCTTATCGCCTTCGAGGTTAAGAAACTCGTTAGCAGGTACGTTTTGGGGGAGAATGTTACCGTGAAGCTTCAGCATGACCGGGAAGATGATGCAATGAAACACGATATTGTCTTTCCCTATAAAGTGCACGAGCTGGGTATCCTTGTCGTACCAGTAAGGCTTCCAGTCTTTACCCTGGTCGAGGGCCCACTGACGGGTGGCGCTGATATACCCTATTGGAGCATCGAACCACACATACAGCACTTTCCCGGCGGCTTCGGGGAGCGGAACCTTGATTCCCCAGTCCAGATCACGCGTCACAGCTCTCGACTGCAGCCCGCCTTCGATCCAGCTTTTGCATTGTCCAACCACGGTCGGCCGCCAGTCGTCTTTGTGCTCCGAAAGAATCCAATCCCTGAGAAATGGTTCATGTTTACCCAGCGGAAGATACCAATGGGTGGTTTTCTTTTTTACCGGGGGCTGACCACTCAGGGTGCTGACAGGGTTGATCAGTTCGTCGGGGCTCAGGGTTCGTCCGCAATTCTCGCACTGGTCACCATAGGCCCGGTCGCTGCCGCAATTGGGGCAGGTTCCTTTGATGAATCGATCGGCCAGGAAAGTCTTGGCCGTTTCATCATAGTATTGTTCACTTTCTTTTGTTTCCAGTTCACCGCGGTCATGCAGGTAAGTAAAAAACTCCTGAGAGGTTTCATGATGAATGGGCGCACTGGTTCGGTGGTAGATATCAAAGGAAATCTGCAGGTCCGCGAAATCTTCTTTCATGGCCTCATGGTATTTATCGATGATGGCCTGAGGCGTAGTGCCCTCTTTCATCGCCTGGATCGGGATGGCAGTGCCATGTTCGTCGGAGCCACACACAAAAACCACATCCCGCTTCTGCGACCGCAGGTAACGAACGTAGATGTCGGCAGGAATGTACGCGCCTGCCAGGTGCCCTACATGTTTGAGTCCGTTGGCATAAGGAAGGGCTGAGGTAACAAGATATCTCTTCGGTTTCGTCATACTACTCTAAAAATGAATGGCAAAGGTACAACTTGTAACGTTAGTTGCTGCCTGCTCACTCCTTACAGTAGAAACCTACCCGCCCTGATGTGAGCCCAACTGTTGCGGCTGGCAGTACCCCTAATTTTTAGACGCGGGCGCAGGAACCTTGTTATATAAAACAAGTGAATCGACATTTTTCCGAACAGCTTTGGCAGGCGCCCTTAAATGAAACGTATCCGGCCGGACAGGAGGCTGTTTTACCGCCTGGATATGAATTTTTCGGGCAGGCCCGGGCTTCGAAACCGGATCCAAAAGGATTGGTGCGGGTTCGCCAACAACCGTTGCCTGTAATACGGTATCCCTTCCGTTGGATGTTCTTGCCTTCAGCAAAACAGTCGTTGCTTTTCGGGCTTTTTGGGGATGTTGGGAGAGGTGCAGGGTGTCCTTAACGGCCAACGTTGGTTCCACCGCTTCGGTTTCTGTTTGTGGGGGCAATGAACGGACAGCCCTGTTTTTTGCGGTAACCCTTTTAACCGTAACAGAATCTGCCGGTGCAGATGGGGTGATTGGTTTCGTAAGGGCGACTTTCGCCGGCACCGTATCCTTAACCGGGAGCTGAGATTGGGGAGCATTCGTTTTAGGAGGCAGGATATTCCAAAAGAAAAGCGAGCCAATAATGCCGGCGGCTCCGATGATTCCCGACAGGAAAAACCAGCGATACGGGTGCGAAACCGCTACCGGTTGCGGAGCGGTGGCAAGGGATGCCTGCATGTTCTTCCAGTGTTCATCCAGTTGCGACAGGTCTGGCAACGACTCATTTTCGAGCGAACGGAGTTGCCGGATGCTGTTATCGGGTTGTTGTTGCATGATTCAGTCTTTTAGAAAAGTTTCCATTTTTGTTTTGAGTATTTTTCGCGCTTCATTCATGTGCCATTTGGAGGTTCCCTCCGCAATCTGCAGGATTTCGCCAATTTCGCGGTGGGTGTACCCTTCATACACAAAGAGATTGAATACCGTGGCCGTAGCAGGCGGCATTTGCCAGATGATTTCATGAATCTCTTTGGCTGTGATCCGGTCGGTTATCAGCCCGCCAATCGGCATTTCGTTTTCGGCGATGGCAGAAAGGCCGGTCTCGGTAAAGCGGTGCTTTTGTTTTACATAGTCTATGCTGCAATGGATCACAATGGTCCTTATCCAGGGAAGCCATTTGTTTTCATGCCTGTATTTTGCGAGGTAGCGAAACACCCGGAGCATCGCGTTGTTGAATATGATGCCCGCACCATCCATATCGCCTGCATACCGCAGACAGGTATTGATCAGCATGGGGTAGCAGTACCGGTATAGCCGCTCCTGGCTGACAAGGTCATTGACGCGGCAACCTTCAATAAGCTGTTCGATTGTCTGGACTGGCGTATGTATGTTACCATGAGTCATGTATCAGTAATAACCGGTGAAAAGGAATAAAGGGTTGGGTAGCCTTTGCATTTTTTTAAAATGATTACAGGTGGATTTCAGCTAATTTAGATTCATGAACCGGAAAGATTTCATAGGCAACGGGGCGGGGGCGATGGCGGCTGCTTTGATTGGCTGGCGGCCCGTCAACGATTGGGAAGAGGGCAGCGGTATCGTACCTCCTTACCTTAAACCCAATGACCTCGTAGGCATCACCGCCCCGGCCGGGTATATTACTTCCGAATCCATTCAGCCCGCTGTTCAGCTGATCGAATCATGGGGGTTGCGTGTCAGAATGGGAACAACCATCGGTAAGAGAAACTACACCTTTGGTGGTACCGACGAAGAAAGGGCGGAAGATTTGCAGGAAATGATCAATGACCCCGAAGTAAAAGCCATTCTATGCGCGCGCGGCGGATACGGAAGCGTTCGCCTGATCGATCAGGTCCGGTGGAATAAATTGAAGTCGACCCCCAAATGGATCATCGGATTCAGCGACATCACCGTCATTCACGCCCACCTGAGCCGGGTGGTGGGACTGGCCTCGATACATTCAAAAATGTGCAACAGCTTCCCTGATGACTGGTCCAAAGCGGAGCCCATACAGGTAGATACCATTCTTTCCATCCGCGATGCCCTGATGGGAAAAAAAATGAAATATGAAATTCCCGCCGGCGAAAACAACAGGAAGGGAAATGCCACGGGACGACTGATCGGAGGCAACCTGAAAACCATCGAATCGCTGTCTGGCAGTCGCTCGGACATCAAAACCGATGGTAAGATACTGTTCGTGGAGGACACCGGTGAATATCTTTATAGTATCGACAGGATGTTCTGGAACCTGAAAAGAACACAGAAACTCGACAACCTCGTCGGTCTGATCGTTGGCGGATTCAAGATCAAACCCGACGACCCCGGTGAAGAATTTGGCCGAAGTCTTTGTGATATAGTCATGGAAAAATTACACGAATACAAATACCCTGTTTGTTTTGATTTTCCGGTCGGGCACCAGAAAAACAATTTTGCCCTTAAATGCAATGTGGTTCATCATCTCTCCGTGCAGGAAGGAAAAGTGACGCTATCGGAGGTGTAGTATGGTCAATTCTTCATCCCATTCAATTTAAAATATCTTCGAGCATGGTTACCATCCCTCCATACCTTCAACCCGGCGATACCATCGGTTTAACCTGCCCCGCCGGGTATATGAGTTACGAAAAGGCCGCGGCCTGCATTGCCACGCTCCAGCACTGGGGTTACAAAGTGAAAGTGGGTAAATTGCTCGGCAGCGATTCCACAGATTATTTCTCCGGAACTGACGACGAGCGGCTCGCCGAATTCCAGCGTTTCCTGTACGACGATGAAGTGAAGGCTATTCTCTGCGCCAGAGGCGGATATGGAAGCTCCCGTATCATCGACCGCATCAATTTTAAAAAATTCAGAAAAAAGCCCAAATGGATCATTGGTTACAGTGACATCACCGTCTTTCATTCTCATATCTATTCCAACTTCAAAATTTCATCCCTGCATGCGCCCATGGCCGGAGCGTTTAACAACGATGGACATAAAAATGAATTCGTATTGTCGTTGAAAGCCGCGCTGGAAGGTCGCAAAACAAAATATTCCGCAGAACCGCATCCCTTCAACCGCAAAGGATCTGCGGTGGGTGAACTGGTAGGTGGAAACCTGTCCCTGCTCGCTCATTTGAACGGAACAGTCTCCGATGTCAAAACCAAGGGGCGTATCCTGTTTATAGAGGATATTGGCGAATACCTGTATAATATCGATCGGATGATGCTGGCATGGAAACGGTGCGGAAAACTGGATCGCCTGGCTGGTCTGGTAGTGGGGGGATTCACCGAATCAAAAGATACCGAACGGCCCTTCGGCAAAGATGCGTATGAAATCATTGCCGATTGTGTAAAAGAGTATGATTACCCGGTATGTTTCGATTTTCCTGTCAGCCACACCGATCGCAACTACGCCCTCAAAGTAGGAGTGGGATATAAATTGAAGGTAAGTGCGAAGAAAGTAAGTCTGGAAGAGTGAGAGGGGAGTGGGTTACTGTTTGTGGTTTACGGTTAAGTAAAAAGTAATATTTTTTAAAAACCTGCATTTAATAATGGCATACTGCCGATGCCGGATTTCTTTTGGAACGCAAAGATCGCTAAGAACCGCTAAGGGCGCAAAGGGACACTGATATACGCGGAAGACACTGAAAAACGCAGATTACGCAGAACCGTAAACGATAAACAGTAAACCGTAAACCGTAAACTGTAAACTTAAAACCTGCCTCAAACTATAACGTGAAACGATAAACAGTAAACCGTAAACTGTAAACTTCAAACCTGCCCCAAACTATAACGTGAAACGATAAACCTGAAACGATAAACATCTCATATCTTCACCACATGCTCATTCTTGTTCTTTCTCACTTTATCCGGAACGGCGGCTATGATTTCTTCTTTAAGGGCTTCTATCAGTCTTTTCTTCACGAAATCGCGGTGAACAACGATGCTAACCTCACGCATCGGCGCGGGTTTTTTGAACTGGCGGACGAGTTTCATTTGCCGCCCGCTGAGGTCGAGCGTGGTTAGTTCCGGAAGAATGGTGATGCCATCGTTGATCTCCACCATTTTGATCAGCGTTTCGATACTTCCCGCTTCATATTCGAAATGATTGCTGCTCTCGCTGGCTTTTCTCAATTCGCACAGGTTGACGATCTGGGAGCGGAAGCAGTGTCCCTCTTCCATCAGCCATAGTTTATTGGGGTCGATATCCTGGGCCAGCACATATTGTTTTTTGTAAGCCGCGTTTTTCTTTGACACATACACCAGCAACTCTTCGTAAAAAAGTACATGTTCCTTGATACCTGGTTCCTGTAAAGGTGTTACCAGTATGCCCACATCAATGGTGCCCTGTCGCAGCCTTGCAATAATGAATTCGGTCATCAGCTCGTTGACCACCAGTTTTACATTCGGATACTTTTTATTAAAGCTCTGGATAAACAATGGAAGCAGGTATGGCGCCAGCGTGGGGATGATGCCGATGCGTATTTCTCCCGTAAGCACTCCTTTTTTTTGCTGGATGATCTCATGGATCAGGTTTTTTTCGCCCAATATCTTTCGGGCCTGGTCAATGATCTCTGCACCGGCTTCCGTAGCAATGACCGGTTGTTTGCTGCGGTCAAATATTTTTACACCCAGTTCTTCCTCGAGTTTTTGAATTTGCATGCTCAGGGTGGGTTGCGTAACAAAACATTTGGAGGCTGCCGTTCCAAAATGCCTCCAGGTGTCCACTGCCACGATGTATTCAAGCTGGATGAAAGTCATGTTAGTTTGAGGTTTGGTGTTTGAGGTTTACGGTTAAATCAAAAAATATTGAAACCTCGTAAGGTACAAAAACTTCAGCAGGATCTAGTTTAGATGTACGTAAACCGTAAACCTCAAACAGCAAACCGCAAACAGGAATCGTAAACCGCAAACAAGAACCGTAAACCTCAAACACCAAACCTCAAACAGAAACTTCAAACCTAGTCCCCGTCTTCCAGCTGAAAAAAATCTTCCACTTTCTTCCGGAAGAGGCGCGCCATTTTGAGGGCCAGCATTGTGGAGGGGACATATTTATTGCTCTCTATGGCGTTGATGGTTTGGCGACTTACCCCGATTTTTTCGGCCAGCTCCTGTTGGGTCAGGTTCATGATTGCCCGCTCTACTTTGATTGAATTTTTCATGGCTATACTTTTAGTTTACAGCCTTGCGGGCTTTCATTAATACAAAATGAAATCTTCCTATGAATATGATCAGAACGGTCAGCATGTTGTACATCATCACATCAATATAGGCAAAGCCATGCACAAACCAGGTAGCCAGCAGCAACAGCCCGTAGTTGATGAGTACCGACCACTGCCAGGATTCCAGCCTAGTGTGGTGGATAAATTCATCCTCCTGTTTTTCGCGGGCAAATGCAATAAAGAGCAAACCAACGATCAGGCCGGTGAGCGCCAGTTCGTCTGTCAGATTGATGGTGTCATCGAAATTGATGCCGCTGGCCTTCGCGTCTTTGGAACCTGAAATCCGGAAGGTCAGGAAAGAAAAACTGAAATCGAAGAACCGGTATAGAATGCCCAAAACCAGGGAAGGGATTAATAGAAGCACGCCGATGGTTTTGTAGCGGCTGGGGAGAAGTATTCGCCTTTTCATGACTTGTATTTTTTACCAAATGTAAAGTATAATTTACATAAAGTCCAAATAAGTTTACAATTTGAAATGTTAAAAAGGAGATATTGGGGAGTCCGTTGATTGCTGTTTGGGGTTTGAGGTTTGCTGTTTATGGAGGGTTATATACCTAAGCTTTTTTGAAATTGCCAAACCGTAAACCGTAAACCTCAAACATCAAACCTCAAACAAAACCATAAACCTCAAACAAACCGTAAACCTCAAACATCAAACCCCAATCTATTCCAGCAGCGCTTCCAGCCTATTCTTCATTTCAGGAAACTTCAGCAGGTCGTTGTGAGAGCCGCCGCGGATGCTGATGAATTCAGATCCGGGTTTGAGCAGTTTTTTCAGCTTTTCGCAGTTGCTGAAAGGAATTATTCCGTCGGAAGTTCCGTGGAAAATGGTGACGGGGGTGCCGGTTGTTTGAAGGTATTTCCAGGTAGGAAATTCAAAAGGAACCATCCGCCCGAGCGGGTACATAAAAAGGTAAGGACGGATGATCGATTTAAAATCATAATAAGGCGTTTCGAGGATCAGTCTTTTTGAATCCCGTATCGAAGCGAGCTGGGCGGCGATGCCGGTACCCAGCGATTTGCCATAAATGATAATGGAATCGGGGGCATAGCGGGCGCGGGCGAGTTTGTAAAATTGAAGGGCCCATTCGTACAACACCGGTTCGCTGAAGGTTCCGGTGCTTTTACCAAACCCGGGGTAGTCGATCATCCATACTTCATATTGGTGGCGCGTAAAGACGGGTGCATAGGCGGCATAATGTTCGATGTTTTTTTTGTTGCCGTGAAAGAACAACACGACGCCTTTCGCATGACCGGTATCGGGTTTGAAAAGGATGATATTGATGGTGGACCTGGCGGAATAAGCAAGATTCAGCTCTTCGAATTTCTGTCCCGGAAAGGAATACTGGTAATGGGCGGGCAAGGCTTTGGGGTGAAAGAAGATTTTGTTTTGCAGGTAGTAAACAAGGATGCCCACCACTCCATAAATCAGCAATACAATTTTTACCCAACGAAAAAGGATCTTTCTGGTGATAGTCATATCAGTACTTCAATATATCTCTGACAAAATTGTGGTATTCGGGGAATGAAGGTAAATTATTATGGCCGCCGCCTTCTATCCTGATCAGGGTTATTTTATCGGGATTGAGCCGACGCAGTTTTTCGCTGTGCCGGATAGGAATGAGGCGATCCCTGGTGCCATGCAGGATGTAGGTATGGCAACGCACCTGTTTTATCCAGCGATCGGTACGCAGGTGGTATCGCAATACAATTCGTACCGGAAGAAAGGGAAGAAAGCGTTCCACTACTTTTCGGAAACTGTAATAGGGGGCGTCCAGTATCAGGTAGCGGGGTTGATTGTCGGATGCCAGTTTGGTGGCAAAGCCGCTGCCGATGCTGCGCCCGTATACGATCAGGTGGTTTTCGGGGTATTTTTTTACCAGTGCCTGGTAAATGAACTGAACATCGTCGAGCATTTTCTTCTCGGATCTTTTTCCGGTGCTTTTCCCAAAACCGCGATAGTCTATCAGCACCACATCATAGTCGTACCGGTAAAAATCGCGGGCATATTTTGCCCAGCCTTTGATGCTTCTTGTATTTCCATGGAAATAAAGAATGAGGCCCTTGGGTTGTTCACGATAAAAATGGAGGCCATTGATCCTTACGCCCGGCTCTATATCGAAGAACAACTCTTCAAATGGCGCGTCGTAGCGAAATTCGAAGTCGGGGTGCAACTTCTCAGGCTTAAATATGAGTTTCTCCTGGATGAAATAGGCAGCAACGCTAAGCAATACGATGCCGGCCAGGATATACCCGATCAATGGCATGGAATAAAAATGTAATGCTGAAAAGAATGGATAACAAGTCTAATATAACTGAATAATTCTACTATTCGATCAAATTGCCAGTTTCCCCTTCGGGGTAGATGCGACTGAGTTTGACCTCGGGCACGGGCGAAACGATCAGCGGGAATTTCTCGATGGTTACATTGGAAGGGTCAAGGCCAAAGCCGCGTTCTTCCGACAAGCTGAGCTCCTTGAGCCAGAAATGAAATTTCATGATGACCCGCTCGAAGAAGGGAAGATCATTGTCCTGGCTGAGGTATTTTTCCATGACGATAAACTGGAAATCGCCCACAATATTATTCCGCTCCAGGCTTTCGTAACGGCTGGTAATATTCACTTCCTTGTTGTTCACCAGGTCTGCTACTACTTTTCGGAACATCAGGTTGATCTTGGGTTCCATCCGGAAACCGAGCCTGAATTCGACCCGGATGATATCATTCGGAATAATGTGCTCAACGGTATATTCGCTGGTATAGGGGTCGTCCATGGTATCAACGTGCACCAGCCAGTAAATATCTGCCCGCTTGGGTTTTTTATTGAGAATGGAGTAGATGATCTTATGTTCGATTTCCTTGGGGTTATTGGCGCTGGTGAGGTATACCAGGTGCGTGGCGTACTTGGGTACCGTACGGTCGTTGCTCAGTTCCTGTATCTGTGGTATATAGTGTTCGAGTCTTACAAATTCGACATACCTGTTTTTGATCTTCCGGGCCCTGTACCAGAAATACATTACGGTGAACATGATTCCACCCAGGATGAAGGTGGCATAACCGCCATGCGGGAATTTTTCCATATTGGCCACCAGGTAGGCGCTTTCAATGATCAGGTAGGTAACCAGGAACAGGTAGATCCAGAACGACCTGATCCGCCTTGATATCATATAATTGGCGAAGAGAATGGTGGTCATGAGCATGGTTACGATAATGGCCAGGCCATAGGCGCTTTCCATCCGGCCAGATTCGCGAAAAATCAACACGATCGATACACAGCCGGTAAACATCAGGATATTCAACCCGCCGATATATAATTGTCCGCGTTCCTCGGAAGGATAGTTGATCTTCAGCCGTGGCCAGAGGTTCAGACGCATCGCCTCACTGATCAGGGTAAAGGAGCCGGACACCATGGCCTGGCTGGCAATAACGGCTGCGGCGGTGGCGATCATCACCCCGGGAATAACGAACCACTGGGGCATCAGGTCATAAAAAGCGTTGATGCCCATATCCTCTTTTACCTTGCTGGTAATTTCCACACCATTCAGGCGTGTGAGCATATAGGCCGCCTGGCCGAAATAGTTCAGCAGCAGGCAGGTTTTTACATAGATCCAGGAGTTGCGGATATTGCCGCGGCCGCAATGTCCCAGGTCGCTGTAAAGTGCTTCGGCTCCGGTGGTACACAGAAATACGGCTCCCAGCAGCCAGAATCCTCCGGGGTATTTGACGAGAAACTGGATGGCATAGTGTGGGCTCAGGGCTTTGAAAATACTCAGATCATCGAAGAGGTGAATAAGGCCCAGCACGGCCAGCATAGTGAACCAGACAAACATAATTGGGCCAAACATTCTGCCTATGGAATGGGTGCCGAACTGTTGCAGAAAGAAGAAAGCGGCGAGGATCGCCAGTACTATGTAGACAATGAGATTTTGTTCGAGCTTGTGCAGGCTCTGCAATTCCCGCAAACCTTCAATGGCCGACATGATCGTCATAGGGGGCGTGATAATTCCATCGGCCAGCAGGGCGCCTCCGCCAACAATAGCAGGTATGATCAGCCATTTTTTCTGCCGGCGCACGAGCGCATACAAGGCAAATGTTCCTCCCTCACCCCGGTTGTCGGCCCGCAACACCAGCCACACGTATTTGATCGTTGTTTGAAGAGTGATGGTCCAGATGATACACGACAGGCTGCCAATGACCAGAAATTCGTTGATCACCCGGCCTTTCACAATGGCATTGAATACGTAGAGGGGAGATGTTCCGATATCACCGTAAATGATGCCCAAGGCAATCAAAAGACCCGCCGCCGTTACTCGTTTTGTATGTTTGCCCACGATCAGTTTGCTTGAATAGTTATCAAAGGGGTGTTTGATAACGAAAAATGCATTGGCAATGACCAATGCGTGACAAAGTTATAGGTAAAAAACAAAAACAGGGTCGATTTATTGCTCAGGCCTGTGTAATAGGCCTTCTTTGTTCATCTTTCAGGCGCTGGCCGGCTTTCTGTTAAGCTAAAATTGACGGGAAAGTTTGGGTAAGCGTCACGCAATCCTTAATTTGGCATATAAGATGCTTGCTTTAAACAACATGAAATTCAACAAAAGAATCCCCCGATACTCCCTTTTGACCCTTTTCTGGATGACCCTGTTTTCCAGTTTCGGGTATGCGCAAAAAATCACTTATTCTGAACCGGAAAGAGAAGATACCCGTCGGACCAACTTTGAAATCATCGGCAGAATAGGGGGAAACATCCTTGTGTTCAAGAATAACCGGAACGACAATGATATTAGTGTTTACGATAATAACATGAAATTGCTCAACCGGGTAAAGCAGACCGACCTGGACGACCGATGGATCAATGTTGATTTTATCCCTTATAACGATTTTGCCTGGATGATCTACCAGTACCAGCGCAAGAGTGTGGTTTACTGCATGGCGGTGAAAATAGACGGAAACGGTAAAAGGATATCGGAACCGCAGGAACTCGATACCACCCGTATCGGCTGGTCGGCCAACAACAAAATATACACCACAGTTTACAGCGACGATAAGCAACAGGTGATGGTGTTCAAGATCAACAGCAAGAACAGCAATAATTTTATATTCACTACACTGCTGCTCAATTCGAAACTCGAACTGCAGAAAAAACACCAGATGAACCTGTCGATGCAGGAAAGAAATGATTTCTTCACCGACTTTTTTCTGGACAATGAAGGCGACCTGGTCTTCGGCAAATTTATACGCAGAAACGGGGGCGAAGTGATCACCGATCTGTACATGATCACCAAAAAAAGCAATGAAGAGGCATTCAAGGTCAAAAAAATCAAGGGAGACGACCTGGTACTCGACGAAATAAAACTCAAAGTAGATAATAACAACAGGAGATATCTTTTCACGGCCCTTTATTACAAACAGCGTCGCGGAAATGTGGAGGGTTTGTATACCGCCGTTTGGGACAAAGCCTCCGACACCCTGGTTCGTAAATCCGAAATGCCTTTCAATGAGGAAATGCGAAAACTCGCCAGGGGGCAGGATGCCAGTATGAGAATGGCCTTTGATGACTACTATATTACCAGTATCATCACCAAAAAAGACGGCGGTTATATCCTGATCTCCGAAGCGATGTACACCAGTTCGCGGGGCAATCCCTACAATCGCTGGGATTACCGTTATTGGAACAGTCCCTGGTCATCGCCCTACTATGATTCCTATTACTGGTCACCCTATTCCTCTTATTATAGCCCCTTCTATTCACCCTGGAACCGTTGGGGCGGTTCGCAGTCAACGCGTTATCATGCCGAAAACATCATGGTAATGTCATTCGATAAAGACGGAAACATGGAGTGGGACAGCGCCATCCCCAAAACGCAATACGACGATGAGAGCGATGGGCTGATTTCGCACATGGTGCTGATTGCCGGTGGCGAATTGCAGGTGTTTTTTAACCAGTATGAACGCAGAACCCTGCTGCTCAACAACCAAAGTATTGCACCGGATGGCAAGATTACACGCCATCCTACGTTAAAGAACCTGGACAGGGAAATTGATTTCATGCCCAGGTATGGCAAACAGGTTAGTGCACGCGCCCTGGTGATGCCAGCCATGTACAGAAACAGTTTACTCTTTGCCAAAATAGAGTTCTAAAACTAACCAAGCGTGACAGGAGTCTTCCGACAGAAAAACTCATCCAACGCGATTATACTTGGTCTATACGCGCTGGTACTGAAATTCAATATCTTCCTTCACCCTGCTGGCCCTTTGCGCCAGCCGGAGGATAACTATCTGTATAACGGATTGCTTCAGTTCCTGGATTCACTGCACCTGCCTCCCATATTTTATTCTGTGATCGCTTTTCTGCTGTTGTATACCCAGGCCAGCCTGCTCAACCGCATCTGCAACAACCAGAAAATGCTTCCCAGGCCCAATTACCTGCCTGCCATGTCATATATCCTGATCACCTCGCTGATGAAAGACTGGAATTATTTCTCCGCCCAGCTGATCATCAATTCCCTGCTGATCTGGATCTATTACCGGATGATGTTGCTCTATAATTCGAACAAGGCGGCAGGATCGATCTTCAATATTGGGGTGATGATGGGAATCGTGAGCCTTTTTTATCAACCTGCCGTCGTATTTGCCCTGCTGATCTGGTTCGCACTTTTCATCATGCGACCTTTCGTGATCAGGGAATGGCTGATAGGATTGCTCGGACTGACCACTCCCTATTATTTCCTCGGTATACTGTTATACCTCACCAATCAATGGAACTGGAAAAAAGTAATACCGGCAATCGATTTCTCATTACCCGCACTGCCCTCCTCGATCTTTATAACGATCAGCATCGCGCTGATGATCCTTCCGTTTATCATTAGTGGAGTATATGTGCAGAATAATCTAAATAAAATGCTCATCCAGGTCAGAAAAAACTGGAGCCTGCTATTGCTTTTCCTGATAGTGGCCACGTTTATCATCCTGGTGAATGGAGGCAACAACTACGCTAACTGGCTGCTTTGTACCGTTCCAATGGCTGTTTTTCACGCGGCGCTATACTTTTATCCCAACAGCCGCACTTTTCCACTTGTTATTCACTGGAACATATTCGCGTACGCCATTTATGTCAATTATTGGCTGTAATCGGTAGTTGGTTCCGGGTTTTTCTCCGAATCAATTATCTTTGCAGGGTATTTTTACCGGAACAATCCGGTAGGATAATCAACACAAATCAGTATTCACCAACTTACAAATCCAGGTAATGAAATTCGGTGTGGTAGTTTTCCCAGGTTCCAACTGCGACAGAGACATGCAGGACGCCCTGCAAAACGATCTTAAGCAGGAAGTAATCATGCTCTGGCACAAAAACAAGGACCTGAGCCAATTTTCAACCAATGACTGTATTATTCTTCCGGGTGGATTTTCTTATGGTGATTACCTGCGTTGCGGCGCGATCGCCCGCTTCAGCCCGATGATGCAAAGTGTGATAGAATTTGCCAATAATGGAGGAAAAGTACTGGGTGTCTGCAACGGTTTTCAGATCCTCTGCGAATCGCATCTGCTGCCGGGTGTATTGCTCAGGAATGCTAACCAGCAGTTCATTTGTAAAAATGTATATCTGCGGGGGGTAGGCTCCGACAAAGCCCTGAAAATACCAATTGCCCATGGAGAAGGGCGATACTATGCCGACGAAGAGACCCTTAACGAACTGGAGGCGAATAACCAGGTTATTTACCGCTATTGCGACGAAAACGGACGCATAAACGCAGAGGCAAACCCCAACGGTGCCACCCGGAATATTGCCGGAATCTGCAATGCCCAGGGAAATGTTTTCGGAATGATGCCTCACCCCGAAAGAGCCTGCAGTACTGCTTTGGGAAACACCGACGGCCGTCTCATCATCGAAACCCTCCTGATGAGTAAACAGGCATTCGCCCCCAAATCCGCCGGCGCTCTGGCAAACATTTAAAGAAATATTAAGAGTTATTACTGGACCTTTGCAGATACATTTCGTTCTTTATACAAGAAATTATCAAGCATGAAACACCTCTTTACTATTCTATCCGTACTTCTTCTTTCTTCGGTCGCATTTTCGCAGTCGGAACGCCAGGTTAAATGGACTTATTCCGCCAAAAAAATTGCCGACAGAACTTACGAGGTTCACATGGTAGCCGCCATTGGCAGCAGTTACCATATGTATTCACAAAACGCAGGTGTGGAAGGCCCTCTGCCGACCACGATTACTTTTACCAAAAACCCCCTGGTGGAGTTTTCCGGCAAACCCAAAGAGAATGGCAAGCTGATCAAGAAAGTGGAAGAGGTTTGGGGTGGAGAAGTGAAATACTACGAAAAGTCAGTTGAATTTGTACAGGTAATCAAACTGAAGGGTAATGTAAAAACAAATGTGGTTGGCAAAGTAGAATTCATCGTTTGCAATGATCAGCAATGCCTTCCTCCTTCCAGCGTTGACTTTAATGTTAATATCGGTGGATAGTCTTTTAAACGACATAATGAATTTGATGGAAACGAGTTTCTTTGCATAGAGAAACTCGTTTCCGTTTTCAACTGATACTCATGAAAAGATTGTTATATCTTCTGTTGGCCGGGCTCCCCTTTTTTTCCATTGCGCAGGACAGTACCAATAAAGTAGTCTGGAACTTTGATCTGAATAAATCTGCCTCGGGTACCTATCAACTCGTTATTTCCGGAAAAATAGCGAAGGGGTGGAATCTTTTCTCAGTTGCCATGCCCGATGATCTGCCCAATACCAGGGTTGTGATCGATAGTGGTACGAAAGCAGAAATTATGTCTGTTCAGGAAACACCCGCGCCCGTTTCAGAAAAAAGTGAAGTGCTGGGAACCAATGTCAAGTATTTTGCCGGCCAGGTGCAGATAAAAGTGGATCTGAAAATAAGTGACCCGGCTGCCGACCTCAAGGGGAAGGTAAATTTCATGGTTTTTAGCGGAGACAATTTCGACAACCCGGTGGAAGTGCCTTTCCGGTTCAAGCCCGATGGCAATGGAAACTTCGTGTATAAGTCTTCACAACTGGGCGAATCAGCGGAAACCGGAAACCTGATCCGGAGAACGGCGATCGATATCAATAACCCGGTATTGAAAGTCGGCGGAACGGGTGCCGAAGGCGAACACAGTCTCTGGAGAATTTTCCTGTTGGGATTGCTCGGCGGCCTCATCGCATTGATAATGCCCTGTACTTTTCCGATGATCCCGATGACGGTTTTCTTTTTTACCAAGAAGTCGGTTTCTCCTTCACAGGGTATCCGAAACGCTTTCATTTACGGTTTCTTCATCTTCCTGATCTACGTATTGGTGAGTGCTCCTTTTTACTTCCTGGAAGGTAAAGGGCAGGCATCGATCCTCAATACTATTTCAACCAATGCCTGGGTCAATATTTTCTTCTCACTGGTGTTCCTGGTTTTTGCGCTCTCCTTTTTTGGCCTGTTCGAAATCGGAATCCCGAGCTCACTGGCAAACAAGGTCGATTCAAAAGCCGGTATTGGCAGCATTAGCGGGATCTTTTTCATGGCCATGACACTGGCCATCGTATCGTTCTCCTGTACCGGGCCGATATTGGGTAGTTTGATAGTAGGCGCGTTTGGTCAAAGCGGCGGCGCTTTTCAACTAACGGTTGCGCTCGCCGGCTTCGGCATCGCACTCGGGTTGCCTTTCGGGTTATTCGCCATGTTCCCGCAATGGCTGGCGAAACTACCCAGGTCGGGCAGTTGGATGAACACCGTCAAGATCGTGCTGGCTTTCGTTGAGCTGGCTCTATTTATCAAGTATTTTTCGAATGCCGACCTGGTCAAGCATTGGGGTTTGTTGAAGAGGGAAGTATTTATTGGCATTTGGGTAGCCATCGCCTTTGCAACGGCCCTGTTTCTGTTTGGGGTGATCAAATTCAAAAGCGACGATACCAGCGGCGGCATCGGCAAGGGCAGGCTTACCTGGGGCATCCTTTTCGGTGCCATCGGTCTGTACCTGCTGCCGGGCCTCACCAATACAAAATATGCCAATCTTTCGTTGATCAGCGGATTTCCCCCGCCGCTAAACTACAGTCTCTACAAACATGAAAATGGCAGGGAAAAGGGTCTCGAAGCCAATGTGGTCAACGATTATTTCAAGGCACTCGAGCTCGCCAAAAAGGAAAATAAGCCCATCCTGATCGACTTTACCGGCTGGGCCTGTGTGAACTGCCGCAAAATGGAAGAGCAGGTTTGGCCCGATGAACGCGTGAAATCGATTATCAAGGAGAATTACATCCTGGTATCGCTGTATGTGGATGACCGGAAGAAACTGGAAGACGATAAGCAGTTCTTATATACTCTTTCCGATGGATCGAAAAAATCCATCCGCGAAGTCGGGGATTTTTACAGCTCTATGCAGGTGGAAAATTTTAATAACGCCTCCCAGCCGCTGTATGCGCTGATCAGTCCGGATGAAAAATTGCTGACCTTGCCGGTCGGATATACCAGCAGCATCACCGAATATGCGAACTGGCTCCGAAAAGGACTGGAGGCCAAGAAAATACTGGAGCAGAGTGCGGCAAAAAAATAGGCAGACAGCCAGAATATATTCAGGTATAAAAAACAAAAAACCCACCGGTCGTACTCTGGTGGGTTTTTTAGTTAGGCGTCATTCTGTTCCAGCCTTCCGACAGCAAGCAATTCAGTTAACAAAGGGTCGGATGGAGGGCCAGAATGACAATATCTTGTTCCAATCTATTTCTCTTTCAAATTTAAGCAGTGATTTCTGTTCCTGTTCTTTTGCCTGTTAATGTTTTGTCAAGACGTAAAAACTAAGTAGACTAGGTTTTAAAGAGCGATTTTCTTTTGCACCATCATCTTGCGGAGGTTGATTAAACCATAACGCATACGGCCCAGGGCTGTATTGATGCTGCAGTTGGTCAAAGAAGCGATTTCTTTAAAGCTGAGGTCTGCATAGTGACGCAAAATGATTACTTCACGCTGATCATCGGGAAGCAGATCGAGCATCTGACGTACGCGGTCGTGGCTCTGGCGCTTCATCATTTTTACATCGGCTCCATCTTCGGTGAAATTGAGTACTTCGAAGATGTCGCGGTCGTCGCTGGTCTTGATGGCAGGGGTTCTCTTCACTTTGCGGAAATGATCCACGCAAAGGTTGTGAGCAATACGCATAGCCCAGGGCAGGAATTTTCCTTCCTCTGTGTAGCGTCCGCCACGGATGGTGTCAATAATCTTGATCAGAACGTCCTGGAAAATGTCTTCTGCCAGGTACTTGTCTTTAACCAGGAAAAGAATGGAAGTGTACATTTTGTCTTTGTGACGCAGTACAAGGATCTCTAAAGCATTTAAATCTCCATCCTGGAACTTTTGGATGAGTTCATGGTCGGTTTTCTGACGTAGTGAGGAATTCATAAACTTCTACGGGTTTTTGAAGGTGATAGGATATTATATAAAAGGATTTTAATTAAATTTTGGTTTTTCTGTGTAGAAGTGTAAAATGTCGATAGGCAGAGTTGGTTTAGTTTTCTGTTTATTGTACAAATTACCAACTAAAGATATACACTTTTCTGAAAAAACCAAACTTTAATAAAACTTTTAAAAATTTTACTCAATAACCCCTACGGATTTATAGGCCGTATCCGCGCTCATTATAATAATTTTGTCGTCACATGTCTACAATCGCGTCAACACAATCCAAAAAAAATACCAGCCCGGCACTTGCAAAATCCGAAGGAATTTTTATTAAGGGAGCCCGGGTTCACAATTTGAAGAATGTCGATGTTACCATCCCCAGAAACCAGCTGGTTGTCGTAACCGGGGTATCGGGATCGGGTAAATCATCACTGACGATCGATACCCTGTTTGCGGAAGGCCAGCGCAGGTATGCCGAAAGTCTGAGTGCCTACGTGCGCCAGTTCATGGCCAGGATGGTAAAGCCGGACCTTGACTATATTAAAGGTCTCTGTCCGGCCATCGCCATCGAACAGAAAGTGATCACCCGCACGCCCCGCTCTACGGTGGGCAGTATGACCGAGATCTACGACTACCTGAGGCTGCTGTTCGCCCGCATCGGCAAAACCATCTCGCCGGTCTCGGGTCGGGAAGTGAAAAAGGACGATGTGCAGGACGTGATCCAGGCCATCGAGGCACTGAACGAGGGAGACAAAGTTCTGATACTGGTTCCTTTTCTTCAGCATAAGAACAGGAAGCCGGACGAAGAACTGAATATCCTGCTGCAAAAAGGATTTACCCGCATATATGATGGCGAGATCCTGCGCATCGAGGATTTACTGGAAGAAAAGAACTGGAAACCGGGTAAGAATGCCTACGTACTGATCGACCGGATCGTGGTTAAAACCTTTGATGAAGACGACCGTCACCGGCTGGCCGACTCGATCGGAACGGCCTTTTATGAAGGCGAAGGCGAAATGCAGGTAGAAGTGAACGAAAAGAAGAAAATTCCCTTCTCCAATAAATTTGAACTGGACGGGATCCAGTTTGAAGAGCCGGTACCTAATCTGTTTTCTTTCAACAACCCGTTTGGAGCCTGCCCTACCTGCGAAGGATTCAGCCAGGTGCTGGGTATTGATGCGGACCTGGTCATTCCCGATCGCCGGCTTTCGGTATATGAGGGAGCCGTTGCCCCCTGGAAAGGCGAAAAGCTGGGCTGGTGGAAAGAGCAGTTCATTAAAGCAGCTAAAAAATTCGACTTCCCGATCCACAAGCCGATCATGGACCTGACAAAGGCCCAGTATAAAACACTCTGGGAAGGAAACGAATTTGCTCAAGGTATCGATGAGTTCTTCAGGGAAGTAGAACAGAATCTGTACAAGGTTCAATACCGCGTATTGTTATCGAGGTACCGGGGAAGAACACTATGCCCGGATTGCCGGGGATACCGGCTCCGAAAAGAAGCGCTGTATGTGAAGATCCATACAAAACATATTGGTGAACTCTGTGAGATGCCGGTAAAGGATCTGTTTCAATGGTTCGAATCCTTGCAACTGTCCGCTTTCGATCAGCAGGTCGCCAAAAGAATATTGATAGAGATCAGACACCGGTTGAAAACACTGCTGGACGTGGGCCTGGGCTACCTTACCCTGAACCGGCTGGCCAACTCACTGAGTGGCGGGGAAAGCCAGCGTATCCAGCTTACCCGGTCGCTCGGCAGTAACCTCACCAACTCCCTCTATATACTGGACGAACCCTCCATTGGCTTACACGCGCGGGATACGGAAAAACTGATCGGAGTGCTGAAAGAGCTGCGCGACCTGGGAAATACCGTAGTGGTTGTAGAGCATGATGAAATGATGATGCGGGAGGCAGATTATATCATCGACATGGGCCCGCTGGCATCTCATCTGGGGGGTGAAGTAGTAGCAGCCGGTCCCTATAAAGATATCATAGATAATCCACGAAGTCTGACAGGTAAATATCTGAAAGGAGAACTTACGATCGATGCGCCGAAGAATCCGAGAAAATGGAAGCGTTCCATTACCGTGGAAGGTGCCCGTCAAAACAATTTGCAGAACATTAATGTGGAGTTTCCTTTGAACCTGCTTTGTGTGGTCAGTGGGGTTAGCGGCAGTGGCAAAACCACACTCGTTAAACAGATACTCTATCCCGGACTGCAGAAAATAAAAGGTGAATTTTCTGAGAAAGTGGGTTTGCACAAAGCCATTACCGGTGATATTGACCTGATCACCCAGGTTGAAATGGTTGATCAAAATCCTATCGGTAAATCTTCCAGGAGCAACCCGGTTACCTACATAAAGGCTTATGACGAAATAAGAGAGTTATACGCCTCACAGCCCCTGAGCAAAATGAGAGGATTTCAACCCAAACACTTTTCCTTTAATGTGGATGGGGGAAGATGCGACACCTGCAAAGGCGAAGGGGAACAGATTGTTGAAATGCAATTCCTGGCCGATGTTCACCTCACCTGTGAGGTATGTGGCGGTAAAAGGTTCAAGGAAGAAGTGCTGGAAGTCACCTATCGCGAGAAGAGTATCTATGATGTTCTCGAGATGAGCGTGGAGGAAGCCATTGAATTTTTCAGGAATGAAAAAGACATCATTACCCGCATCAAACCATTGAGCGATGTGGGACTGGGTTATGTTAAACTCGGCCAGTCGTCCGACACACTGTCGGGAGGAGAGGCGCAACGGGTGAAGCTGGCTTCTTTCCTGGGTAAAGGAAAGGCACAGGGGCATATCCTGTTCATTTTCGATGAACCCACCACCGGCCTGCACTATCATGATATCAAGAAACTGCTGGTTTCCTTCAATGCATTGATCGACCAGGGTCATTCCATCATCGTCATAGAACACAATACCGACGTCATCAAATCGGCCGACTGGGTCATTGATCTTGGACCCGAGGCCGGCGACGGGGGAGGAAACCTGGTATTCGAGGGCGCTCCGGCAGATCTGAAAAAAGTAAAAGCCAGCCATACCGCCCGATTCATTGAGCTTTGAGCAGTTTCGGTGTATTTTAACACCAATTGCGGAGGCGGTTCTGTTTCTTTGCCTTTCATGAAACGCATGTTACTACTGATGGTGTTGATCACCGGTTTTGTTTCGATATCGCGGGCCCAGGCCCTGACGATGTACGACCTGTTTAGCCTGCTGGAAGCCAAACAATACGGCATCGATACTTTGATGAGGTCGAAGGGATACCGGATCCTGGAAAAAGAGAATGATACGAATTCCAGGCTGCAGTATTATACCAATCTTGAAAGAACTCCCACAGGCAACTGGGTGCGCTCCGTTTCCATCACCAGCATTGAAACCGATCACCTGCAGGGGCGAATCGTCCTTTACCGCACCTACCGGAAAAAGGAATATGCCGATATCGCTGCCTGGTTGTTGAACAACGGCTTTCAGACTGTGGGCCGGGTCAATTACGGTGATTCGCAACATGCTACTTTTTCAGACGGGAAAAGAAAATTGCTGGTCAAGCAAACCCGGCAGAAACTTCCCAGCGGTGTGCCGGTGATGTCGTACGAAGTGGAATTGTCTAAATAAAAAAACCGCGACGAAAAATCGCCGCGGTAATCAGTTCATAGGGGTAATATCTTCCCTTAGATTATTGCTTAATCAATTTGAAGGTCTGGTCGTTCACTTTCAGGATGTAAATTCCGGCAGTTGCCTGATCATTGATGGTGATCGCATTGGCGCCGGAAATTCTGAATGAGACCTGCTGACCGGTGGTATTGAACAGACGAACATTTTTCTGGTTCAATTCAGCTGAGCTGATACCTACCAGCTGGATTTCGTTTTTGAACGGATTCGGGAATACACTGGTAACGGTAGTATTGCCCCTGCCTACGCTTACATAAACTACTTTCGAGTATTCGAATTTCTCGTCGATATCCACCTGCTTCAGACGGTAGAATACATTCTGAGATCCCGCTACTTTGTCGGTGAACTGGTAACTCAGGTGGCGGGCAGAATTGCCGGCTGCTCCGATCTCTCCAATCGCAAAGAAATTTTTGCCGTCGGTACTTTTTTCAATGATGTACTTGTTGCTGTTCAATTCTGCTGCTGTAGTCCAGTCGAGACGTACGCTGTTTTCGTTGATGATCCTGCCAGTGAAGCCGGTAAGGCGTACAGGCAACGAGGAAGCGGCCGGAACGAGCGCATAGCAGCAGCCCTGGGCGTTACAGGTAGTTACGCGAACCGGTGTCTGGTTGCAGGGATAAATAAAACAGGCAAAGCCGGTCACGTCAGTTTTTACCGCGGCCCCGCTGGCGCTGGGTATGGGAGTGAGGTTCGGGCCGAAAAGCGTTACCGGAGAACTGGGCAGCATGTTTTCGACATAAACGGCGCACACCTGTTGGCCATTCACGAAATAAGTGTAGTTGCGAACAACCGGCGGATTGGTAGTAGAGCAGATAAATTGGGCCTGCAGAGGTTTAACGAACAGGCACAATAGCAGCACAAATGATGAAAAGTAAATTTTCTTCATACACAATTAATTAAGTAAGAAAATGAATAAAGTCTTCCGGGAAACGAAGCTGTTCAGCGCATTTTAATGCGCAGCTTTTAGATTTTCTTGGGGTATGATTACGGGTAAGGAGTCTGGATCAGGGGAGACGGCAAAAGTATTAAAATAGTTGTATGGAGGTCAATTTGTGGATAACAATTATCTCAAACGATCAGCGCTTTTTATGAGCTTGTCGTCTTTATAAATGCCGCGGATGGCAAGGATGAGGAAAATGGGTATAAAGAAGGAGAGAACAGAAGTCAGGGCGAGCTTTCCTTCGGTGAACTTATTGATTTCGTTGAAGTATAAATAGAGACCAAGAAGGCTGATTACCAGCGAAAGAAGCGTCAGGCGCATTTGCATTTTACGGTCTTTGTACAAAAAAATCACAACCAGGCTGATCACAGCCACTGCAACGGTAAGGATGAGAATGAAAAAATTATTGACGGCGGTCAACTCCACAAAGGTCTTGGTAAGGTTGGCATCTGTTTTATTGCCTGTATAAAAAGGGAAACGCAAAGTGGCGAGGGCAATTAGTGCGGTTAAAGTCAACCAGAGTGTCTGAATTCGCTGGATCATGATTACAGGTTTCGGTCGCAAGATATTCAAATAGTTTCATTCGGTCTTGAATTTGTGTGGATGCCAGTAGTTGAAAAAAGGCTGCCTTACGGGGCAGCCTTCGTGGTGGAGGTTAGCGGCGGTAAAAAAAATTATTGTTTGCGGAATTCTTCCATCACGCTCATTTCACCATTGCAGATGTTCAGGTTCATCCAGGTATCTTCTCCTTCCATGTGCACGATATACACGAGATAATTGTTGAGCGTGATTTCCTGAACAGCAGTAATGCGAAAATCATAGTAGGTCGATTTGACCATGGAGCGGATATCTTTGGGCAGCAATTTTTCAGTATAATAGCGGGTGGTTGATAACCAGTTTCCCTTCCGATCGTAATCGGTTCGGCATTCCACGCCTGATTTTTCGTACTTGACAATGAAACCACCGTCGCGGGTAGTGAACCAGCGCTCGTCCGCATCGATCTTATAGTTTTTCCTGAAATCTTTCAGGGCGCGATTGCTGACGGAAGAAGCCGAAGCTTTAACAGAGCCGGGCAACCCGATCTCGGGAATGTTTACACGTGCTACTTCGGCAGAAGCGGTTGCTTGCGTATAACCCTGGCTGATAAAAAGGAACACCGGCAATGCGATGATGAATAATTTCTTTTGCATGAGATAAGGTTTAATAGTTAATGTATTGATCTTACCATTTCGAAACGGAGCACGCAAGTTTAGTCGCACAGCGATTGGCAAAGGGAAACAGGAATAAAATTTTTTTTTATCCTTTATATATTAGGTATATTCAGTATCACATACTCAGGTTATGGCATCTGGTCCGCTTCTCACAGAGCAGGAAATCCTGGATGGCCTGTTGCTAGACGGTTGGCAACGGCATCGTGCGGAAGAACAACTGTTCCGGCAGTTCGACTATTTAATAAGAGAGGGAATGAAGAAACAAGGCCTCTCCCAGGAAGAATCATTTGACGCCTACTCAGATACCATTTTATCAGCCATCGAACAGATCAGCCGCCACTCCTTTGAACACAGGTCCTCCCTTAAAACATGGATTTTCCAGATTTTTCACCACAAGTGCGTTGACCTTATCCGTAAAAAGACGACTAAGAAAAGCAGTATCTATTTGACTTTTTCCATTGAAGAGAGAATGATGGCGATGTCGGATAATGCCAGGACCGTCATTGAACAGTTGATTCGCCAGGCGGATCATCGGTCTCTGCGGCAAAAGCTGACACAGATCGGAGAATCCTGTCAGCGCTTACTCACCCTGTGGGCGGAGGGATATGCAGATAAGGAAATAACCGCCATGATGGAATACAAGTCGGCCGATGTGGTGAAGACCAGCCGGCTGCGGTGCCTGGAAAAATTAAGAGCGCTTTATCAGTCAATCTAATTACCTGTCATGAGCAATGACCTGTCATATATCGAAAGTTATTTTAACCATACGCTCGATGAGGCGGAAAGGGCTGTTTTTGAGCAGCGGCTGCTGGATGATCCGGAACTGGCCAGGCAGGTAGGGTTCTATCTCACCACCATTCATGCCATCAGGGAATCGTATATCCAGGAGCGAAAGGATAGATTCCGCCGTTTATACCAGCCGCTAAAAGGAAAGGTTCGCAGGATCTGGATGTATGTATCGTCTGCAGCGGCCGCGCTCGTTATTATGTTCGGGGCGCTTTTGTTCAGGACTGCATCTGCGGTACGGTTAGCCGACGAATATATTGACAAAAACCTCGGGGAAATTTCCGTGACCATGGGCAGAACCGACAGCCTCACTCATGCCAAAGAATTGTATAACCAGGATAAGCTAAGCGAATCTCTGGTGATTTTCCAGGCCCTTTCCCGCGACAGTCTGCCCGCCGACCCATTAAAATTTTCCGGATTTGTTTACCTCCGGCAATCAAACTACGACAAAGCCATTGCCTGCTTTCTGAAGATAGAAAAAAGCGAATTGCAGAGCAATCCTGGCGCATTCTACCATGCCCTCACCCTGATGAAACGAAATGAGAAGGGCGATAAAGAGGCCGCGATATCCCTCCTGAAAACAGTGGCGGATAACCAACTGGCATATGCAAATGTTGCGGCCGGTTGGTTGAAGGAATTGAAATAGAAGTATTGCAAACGAACGATCATCCATTCACTATCCGGCCGCCAGCCCGGCCGGGAGCCTCACTATTCAAACCAACCGTTATGACAAAAAAGATCAGCAACAGTTTCTGGCGACGCTGGTGGCCTGTTGCACTGGTAGCCGCAATCGCCGTGATACTCCTGGTGGTGGTTCTGAGAAATCCGGGAGAGAAGAAATTACCGGAAGCCAGTAAGCCGGGCCATTCCGGCCAGGAAGGCGACAGCCTGTTTTCATGGAATATCCTTTTCAGGGAAAACACCACGCCGCGTGACCGCGAGAAGGCTTTAATCGCCGTCAGGAATTACCTGGTTGAATATTACCAGGTACACCGGCCCGATATCACCCTTCATTTTGACAATCCCGTGGTATGCCCCTGCGACTCCACGCTGTTTAACCTGAATTTTAAATCGCTCGACGGATCCGGACAGTCTGCTTCCTCCATACCCCCTCAGCCCCCCGGAGGAGGAGGCAGTGGCAGTATGGCCAACGTATTGTATGTAGCGACCAATATCAAGATAAAAGAACTGGAACCCTCCCAGGATACATTGCCTTCCACGCTCGCAGGAAGATTTCCGCTGGAATCAAAGCCGGTTAATAACGGCGCCCTCCTGGCAGTCATCGATACCGGTATCGATACTGCGCTGTTCCACCCGGGAATACGTCAGCTGTTGTGGCAACCGGCCTCCGGAAATCCGATCTATAACGTGCTGCCGAATGCAAACGTAAAGGATATGTATGATGATCATAAGGGAAAGCACGGCAGTGCGGTAACGGCACTTGCCATCAGTAATATTGAAAGGAATGTGGCGTATGCGAAAATTATGGTGCTGAAAGCACTTGACAGCGCCAAACAAGGCAGTACCTATACATTCAGTTGCGCCCTCAGCTATGCTATCCGCAATCAGGCACAGGTCATCAACGCCAGCCTGGGCTACTATGGCAACACGGATTCCATACTGCGCCACTACCTGCTCAAAGCAGGCGACAGGAAAAGCTGCCTGGTGTTTGTAGCTGCCGGCAACGACCCAGGTCCCCGCCTTTCGTCCAAGTACTGCGACCATTCAGTAGTGCCCGGAAATTTGATTTCCCTTTCTCATCCGTTTTATCCTGCTGTTGCCAGCGCTGAAATGGATCATGTGATAACCGTTACCGGATTGAACGATCTGTATCAGCCCTGTTACTACCAGAATTATTCTTCCAGGTTTGTAACGCTGGGAGTGGTGGGGCGAAGGTATTGCTGCGCCTTCTTTGTACCGTTTCTTAACAACTTCTATGAAGGATCTTCTTTTTCGACGCCGGTGGCTTCGGGAGCCATGATGAGCTGCCTGATCAGGAACAATCTGGTGATGAGCGCCGCCAACGATGACTGGTATGCCCATTACGTGAAGCGGGCTTCTACCAATTATACCGTTAGAAAACAATATATCAATCCGATATATGAATATGTACGTCAGTAAAAAATGGATAGTAGCCTGGCTGGCATTCAGCTGGATGCCGGTCCGGGCTATTCAGGCGCAATGCCCCGAGTCAGCCACTGTCTGGAAAAAGATCATTTTTCTCAGGGATTCTGCAAAACTTTCTCCCAAAGAACAACTGGCTCAGCTGACACCCTATCTGCAGCAATACCGGAAATGTAAGGAAGCGCCCGACTCTGCATTCGTATTGCTTTATCAACGCATGGGCTGGCTGAATGTGCTGACGGGAAATTTTCAGGAAGGAAGACAACTGACCGAGGCTTCTATCGCCGCCTATCGGAAAAGTAATATCTCTATGAAAGGAGACAAGGCGCTCCTGATGAGGGGTTACAACAATCTCCGTCTTTGCTGTGATTCACTGGGTGACATCAATGCTTCCCGGGTCGCCCGCGACAGCAGTATACGTGCAGGCCTTCGCGATGGAGGAAATTATACCCTGCTCAGCTTCCTGCTTTTTTTGCAGGCCGACGAATATTTCAAATTGGGCGACTATTACCGGACCATTGAGACGGCCGACCTGGGCTATCGAATCACCAATGAACATGCCGGCGAGAATTTATATGCCGCCTATTATCTGAAAGGATTTCCCGCCCTGACGATCAACTCGCTGGTATTTCTGAAGAAATTCTCAGAAGCGGAGGAGCTGCTCGAATCAAAAATACAATCGCTGGATCCGTCCAAAGACAAAGACTTCCTGGCATCTTTCACGCAACTTTATGCAAGAACCCTGGAAGGCAGAGATTGGAAGCGGGCGCTGTCTTATTATCAGCTGTCTTTTCAGTATTACAGACAAACCGGCAACAGCGAGGGCTGTGCGCAAACCATGAACAATGCCGGGTATAATATCTTTTATCAAAAACTGAAAGACTATCCCGGCGCATTGACCTATTACCGCAATGCATTGTTGTATGCCAATGAAGCGGAACGGCCGAACATTCTGCAGAATATCGGGAATGTTTATATGGCCATGAAGCAGCCCGATTCGTCCGCTCTGTATTTCCGCGATGCATACCGGTCCATTCTGGGAGACCTGCCCAAAAAGGACATTCTCTCCGCATCCTCATCAGCACTGCTTAACTCCGGTTACAGCGAATACCTGATAGACCTGTTGCTTTCCGAAGCGGAAGCATACCGGCAGAGATACAACTTGAGCGGAAACCGCCAGGAACTCCGGATGGCCCTGGATAACTACCGCATGACCGATCAGTTCCTGCAAAAACTGCAGCATAGAATAGGTGTGATGCTGTCGAAATTGTATTTGCGAGGCCTCGGCAAGCGGCTATACGAGCCTGCGATAGAATTATGCCTGCAGTTGGATGACAAAGAGCAGGCTTTTTATTTTTTTGAGAAGAGCAGGGCGGTGATCCTCTACGACCAATTGAGAGATATGTCTGTGCTGAACCCGAGAGAGTTTTCCAGCATCAATCAACTGAGAAAAGACATCCGCAGGCTGGAGTTGGAACAGGATACCCTGCGCCAGGAGAATCCGCGGATGGATATTGTAAAAAGGGAATTGTTTACGATGCGACAGAACGAGGAAGTCTTGCGGGAAAAGTTGAGAAAGCAGAATCCGCTTTTTTTTCAAAACCAGCTTGATTCGGGTTTTATTACCCTCGAGCGTTTTCGGAAGGCCTTTTTTCCTGCCAACGGATCCTTTGTTGAATTGCTGACAGGCGACAGTGCGGTGTATATTATGATCCTTACAGGAAATGATCTGCAAATAAAAAGAGTGCCGGTTGATTCCTACCGTTCCCTTCTTGCCAGGGCTATACAGCAGGTTAGCTCACCCGAATTTCAAAATGCGCATTTTACCGAGTTCAGGCAAACCTGTGCCGGTATGTATGAGCTGTTATTCGGAAAAACCAACATGCCGGCAGGATCTATGGTGATCTCGGCAGATGGCAGCTACCTTCCATTTGAAGTATTAACGATCGCCCCCGCATCGGGCGGTTACAGATACCTGATCGAAGACCACCCGGTAAGCTATACCTATTCGGCAGCTTACTGGTACAACGATTTTTCCAATCCAGGAAAGCCGGCCGGCCCGTTGCTCGGTTTGGCGCCTGTTCGTTTTCCTGCTCAAAGCGGACTGCCGGCATTGGTTGGCAGCGACCGCTCATTGCAACACATCGGCGCACTGTGGAGCCATTCAAAGATGATGCTCGAGCCCGAGGCCAGCAGGAAAAATTTCTTTAAGCAATTTGGCCGTTATTCTATAGTTCAATTATACACACATGCCGCAGACAGCAGCGGGAGAGGAGAACCGGTTATCTGGTTGTCGGATTCGAGCATCTACCTGTCGGAACTGGGCAGTGAAGATCGCCCGGCTTGCAGGCTGATCGTTTTGTCTGCCTGTCAGACCGGCCGTGGTCAGACCTATATCGGCGAAGGAGTGTATAGTTTCAACCGGGGGTTTGCCGCTTTGGGAGTCCCTTCAGCCATTGCCAATTTATGGGAGGCCGACAGCAAATCTACCTACCTGCTCACTGAGAAGTTTTATGAGTTCCTCGGTCAGGGGAAGGCATCCGATGAGGCGTTGAGACTGGCAAAATTATCTCTGCTGGCGAGCAATGAATACAGCCTTCCTTATTATTGGGCCGCACCCGTACTGGTTGGAAAATCTGAGAGCTTCGGGCGGGAAAAACCCTGGTCGAAAGCATGGATATATATCATCCCCGTTACCATCATCTTGATAACAGGGATGATATTTGTTACCCGGAGAATCAGGACCGGCACAGCCGGGTAGAAAATCATATCAATACTAACCTAATTCGGGGTAGAGGGGGAATTGTTTCATGAACTCTTTGACCTCTCCTTTTACCCGCAGGATGGATGCATCATCGTCGGCGTTTGAAAGCACCGAATCGATCAGGGATACGACGGTTTCCATATGTTCTTCGCGCATTCCGCGGGTAGTGATGGCCGGAACACCCACCCGGATACCGCTGGTAACAAAAGGAGATTTATCGTCGAAAGGAACGGCATTTTTATTCAGGGTAATATGCGCCTTGTCCAGGGTTTCCTGTGCTTTCTTACCAGTAATATTCTTATTGCGAAGGTCTATTAACATGAGGTGATTGTCTGTTCCACCGCTGATCAGGTTATAACCTCTTTTCACCAGTGATGCGGCCATTGCCTGGGCATTGCGGATGATCTGCTGACCATACACTTTGAAATCGTCTGTGAGAATTTCTCCAAATGCGATCGCTTTTGCCGCAATGACGTGTTCGAGCGGACCGCCCTGTGTACCCGGAAATACTGCCAGGTCGAGCAGTTGGCTCATGGTGCGAAGATTGCCTTTGGGATCTTTGAGACCCCAGGGGTTTTCAAAATCATGACGCAGCATGATGATTCCTCCGCGGGGGCCACGCAAAGTTTTATGTGTAGTGGAGGTTACAATATGGCAATGGTCGAAAGGATCATTCAACAATCCGGCTGCAATCAGACCGGCCGGGTGCGCGATATCGGCCAGTACGATCGCGCCGATCTTGTCGGCTACGGCTCTTATTCTTGCATAGTCCCATTCGCGGCTATATGCCGAGGCGCCACAGATGATCATTTTCGGTTTTTCCTCCAGCGCTTTCTTCTCCAACTGATCATAATCTACCCAACCCTCTTTGGTTACGCCATAGTGAATGGCCTGGTAAGTTTTTCCGCTGAAGTTGGCCGGGCTGCCGTGAGTAAGGTGGCCACCCATACTCAGATCAAGACCCAATACTTTTTCACCCGGTTTGAGAACAGCCAGGAACACCGCCCCGTTGGCCTGGGCACCACTGTGAGGCTGCACATTGGCCCAACTGGCGTTGAATACTTTTTTGAGACGGTCGATGGCGATGTTCTCAATCTCATCCACTACTTCACATCCGCCATAATAACGCTTGCCCGGATAGCCTTCCGCGTATTTGTTGGTAGGAACGGTACCCATTGCCTGCATCACTTGCAGAGATGTAAAATTTTCCGAAGCGATCAGTTCTATACCATGGCGCTGACGTTCCAGTTCCTTGTTGATGAGGTCGAAAATCAATTGATCTTTTTGCATACTTTGTAAGAGAATTTGTGCGGTGTATGGGGGAATATAGAATTCAAGGCGCAAAAATAAGCCAGGCAGGTGATTCGACCCCAAGATTTTGTTTGACTGAAATGTGCTATTTTCGTTCGCTTTTTAATTCTAACTAAACTCCCTTCCCGGGATCGGGGCATGAAGGCAATTATACCAGTAGCCGGAGCAGGTACCAAACTGCGACCGCATACCTATACTCAACCCAAAGCTTTAATACCATTAGCGGGAAAGACCATCCTGAGCATTATTGTGGATCAGTTGCGTGAAGCCGGCATCCAGGAGTTCATCTTTATCGTTGGATACCTTGGAGAAAAGATCAAGGATTATGTCGAGGAAAAATATCCGGATCTGAAAGTGCACTTCGTGCAGCAGTCCGACAGGCATGGAATTGGTCATGCCATTCAGCTTACCCGCGAAATCGTTGGCGAAGACGAAATATTTATCGTACTGGGCGATACAATCTGCGAATATGATGTAAAGGCTGTCCTGGAAATGCCGCATTCGGTACTGGGGGTTAAAAAGGTCGATGATCCGCGCAGTTTCGGAGTTGCCGAGATCGGTGAGGATGGTTTTATCACCAAAGTGGTGGAGAAGCCCCAGATTCCCAAGAGCAATATGGCCCTGGTGGGTATTTACAAGATACGGGAGACCTCCTTCCTGTTCAGTTGCATTGAAAACAACATTCGCAACGAAGTAAAGAGCCATGGCGAATTCAGCATCACCGATGCATTGGAATGTATGATCGCTCATGGGGCTAAATTCCAGTCGTTTAAGGTCCAGAACTGGTTCGATTGCGGCAGGAAAGAGACCCTGCTCGAATCGAATGCCACCCTGATGAAAAAGTTCGGGGGCATGATCGCTGAAGAGCACGTCTTTGAGAATTGTATCATTGTCCAGCCTGTCAGCATCGCCGCTGGCTGTGAGATCCGCAATTCCATAATCGGACCGAATGTTACCATTGGGGAAAAGACCACGATCAGTTATTCCATTGTAAAGGATTCAATTATAGGCTCTTTTGCAGACCTGTATGATATCGTGCTGACCCATTCCCTCATCGGGAGCGATACCGAAGTAAAGGGAGAAAGCCGAAGTCTGAACATCGGTGACAATACCGAGATCGACCTGGGCGAATCCTGAAAAAAATCTTTTGGCGGGGCTATGGAAATCCTGAAAAACAGCGTCTAAGACCCTGTCGCGTAGTTGCCTCGTGGTTATCCACGAATTTATCCGCCTTGTTTTGAGGAATTGAGTTAATTCGTACCTTTCGGTCCTGATGCAACAGTTGATAAAGTTCTAATGTCTTTATCTTCCAGGATTGAACCGGATTGATAGAAATTTTTTAGAATCAAGGAAAACCAAATGTTATGAGAGTCCCTAAACAATTCTTGTTGCTTTCCCTCTTCACGGTCGCATTTGTATGCGCCAAAGCCAACAATGACAATTCCAAAGAAGAAAAAAAGGGTGAACCCTCCATCAATGGTTCAGTGTCCGATGCCGACAGTAAGAAGCCGGTGCCGGGTGTTACGGTGTCTATCACCGGAAAAGGTCTCGATAAAAAAGAAACCCTGACCACCGATGCTTCCGGAAACTTCCGGGCCAATTCTCTGGTTCCGGGTGAAGTAACCATCATACTCGAGAAAAAGGGATACCGAACCTACCGCAAGGAAGGCGTCATGATCAAGGAAGGATCTACCCTCAAACTGACCATGGATATTGAAGAAGACGATGACGACGACGGAGGAGTGTTCCATCCCCTGTTGCGAATGATCGACGGAGACTGATACTATTGCTTTGCTATACTATATTTCCCGGGTAAGTCCCCCAAAGGCTTACCCGGGATTTTTTTTGGCCCGGGCGGCCAATCTTTCTCTTCTCTCAGCACATCCTTATCGCCTTATTTGTATCATCCCCCGAAAAAGAACCGGGGGGAAGGTAGCCCTCAACGATTTTCATGACCGATCCATAAAGCCCCTGCAAGACCATGAACGGGATGGAGAGTGGGCCGACTGGCAAGCTGTGGCTCCGAAAACAAACCAGGCGAATCTTCCGTTGTGCGGAGAAGATTCGCCTGGAAAAAAAACAGGGCTGAGAACAGCCCCGTGTTACTAACAGACATGAGAAAACTCTAATCTAGATCTATGTTGAATTGACCTTCTTCTTTTTTAATGGTAGTCTTCTTTTTGAAGTACTTTTCATACTTCCGGTTCATTTCATCCGGAATTTTTTTACCATTAACAGATATCTGGCCGTTTTCGTATTCAATTTTATAATCTTCGCTGGTCTTTAACAATCCATCCGATTCCATGGAATAGATCATTTGCTGGTAGCCTTTGAATTCTTCTTTCGCTTTTTCAATTTCCTGGCGGGCTTTCGACATTTCCTCCTTGAAATTTATCTTTTCGAGGTCGAGATCGCTCTTGCTTCGCTTGATCTCTTCTTTTGCTTTTTCCAGTTCTTTGGCGATCTCCTCAAAATTGATCTTGCCCAGTTCGCTTTCAAGTTCCTTTTTCATTTCAAAATTACTCTTCTCCATTTCTACCCTGGCTTTCTGCAATTCCTTCCGGGCTTTTTCGAGACTTTTTTTAATGTCGCCATCTGCTTTGTCCGACTCGATATTTTTCAGTGCATTTTCAAACTCCTGCTGAATCTTGTCGAAATCGACTTTCCTGAGCGACTGTTCGATTTCCGACTTTATTTTTTCCATGTCTACCTCGCGCAAAGCTTTTTCGGTTTCCAGTTTTGCTTTGTCGAGATCGAGTTTCTCGAGCGAACGTTCCAATTCTTTTTTTATGTTCTCGAAATCAACATCCCGGACTTTATCCAGTTCACGGGCTGCGCGGTCCAGTTCACGCAGTTCCAGATCCAGATCACGATCTCCGGCCAGTCTTTTTTCACGTTTGCTTTTTTGCGGAATCGTGTCGGCAATCAAATTTTTTTGAGATTGGGCGGAACGAGGAACCTGATTGTCCCAGGCTGCCAGTGTAATGATGGCGGCAGCGCCTACGATGGGGAGGCCCCATCTGATGATTTTGGAGGATGCTTTCATGGCTTTTGGTGTGTAATGGTTAATTACGATGTTCTTCGTATAAAAATACGATCAATCGTGATATATGTTGCACCGTTCATCATCTTTTGAAAAATTTAACAGCTTTGGACAAAAGAAAATGGACTACCTGGTTAATAGATTAAACAACCGTTGTGGTCCAATGAACGAGGTTTTTCATGGCAGATCAAATTGTAGAGTATCTCTAAACAGGGAAAGTTGCCTGACAAAAAGATGACTGATCTGCTTTATATATTACCCATTTACCAGCAGGATATAAATCAGGAGGCTGCTTCGACTTTTCGAAACGGCCTCCTGATTTTATTTTTCTTAGAATCAATAAGCATGAATTCACAAAGGGAGAAACGCGGCTATGATTTTCTGAATGCCCATTTCCACATTTCTTTCCAGGTAACTTTCTTGCCATACAGCAGAATTCCGGTACGATAGATCTTTGCGGCCATCCAGGTGGTACCGAGGAATCCGGCGATCAGCAGGAGACCGCTTAACAGCAATTGCCACAATGGTACTCCATCGGGCACCCCGTGTGCTATCCGCGCCATCATAACTACCGGTGAGGTGAGAGGGAACAGGCTGCCAAATACTGCGATGCCGCTATTGGGGTTGTTGACCGCCTTGGTCATGATCACGATAGCGAAGATGATCGGCATGGTGATCGGGAGCATGAGGCTTTGCGCATCCTGGGGGTCTTCGTTGACCGCACTTCCTACCGAAGCAAAAAGTGAGGAATACAGCAGGTATCCGCCAAGGAAATAGAATATGAAACATCCAATGATCAGGGGCAGATTCACGGAGGCCAGGGCCTTGGTAATACCGGCTGCGGCTCCGCTGCTTTGTGCAGCCTGTACAGCCTGGGCGGCTCCGGCACCGGGCATTGGGGTAGAAGAGGCATGGCTGGCCAGGTCTGGGCTGATCAGGGCCATTGCGAACTGCAGACCGATGATCAGGATCGCCCAAATCAGGAACTGTACCAGGCCTACCGCTCCGATACCAATGATCTTTCCCATCATCAGCTGATAGGGACGGGCGCTGCTCACGATCACTTCCGCAATACGGCTTACCTTTTCTTCCATCACTCCGCGCATTACCATGGTTCCGTATACGAATAACACAATGTAAATGAGAAAGCCGGTAATATAGCCCACCACTGAACTCAACTCGGTTTTCGATTCACTACCCTCCGATTTGCCGGAAAGGGGAACAAATGAAATTTCGGTTGACCGCTGAAGACTGTCGAGGCGTGATTTGGGAATGTCCAGTTTTACGAACCGTGCTTCTTTCAAGGCGCTGTTGATCTTTTTTTCAATGTTGGAACGGTTTACCAGTCCCACTGTATTGGCTGTCCGCAATTGAAGCGAGTCGTTGCCCAGCGCGTTGAAATTTTCGGGAACAAAAAGATACCCGTCGTATTCCTTGTTCTCTACTCTTTTCCGTACGGAACTACTGTCTTCCCGCAGCAGTTTGAATTGAATATCTCCTTCTTTCTTTTCAATCGAATCGCCGAAAACATGCGCGTTGTCGACGATCGCGATCTTATAGCTGTCTCCGGCAACGGAGAAATAGATCATCAGCCCGTAAAAGCCGAAGATCAGCAATGGAAGCAGGATAGTGCTCAGCAGGAAGGTTTTCTTCTTTACACGCGTAAGAAATTCTCTTTGAGCGATGATCCAGGTCTTGTTCATATAATTAGTTTAAGCAGTAATTTTTTCAAATTGACGCGATAGTGGAGTATTTTCTACCAGCCGGATAAAAATTTCATTGAGAGAGGGGAGCAGTTCGTTGAAAGAATGAACGGCCTCTCCCTTGTCGATAAAATATTTCAGTACATCATTGGGTTTTTGCCCCTGTTGAATTTTGACAACCAGGTGATCGTCTTTGCGGTTTACCACTTCGAAAATCGGGTTTGCGGGAATTCCGTCCAGCTTTTCCAAACCGATACTGAACAGGTTTTCCTTGAATTGCTGCTTCACCTGTTTGACGGTGCCGTCCAGGATTTTTTGTCCTTTGTTGACCAGGATTATATGGTCGCAGATTTCTTCTACCTGTTCCATCCGGTGGGTACTGAAGATGATGCTGGCTCCTCTTTTGGCGAGGTTGTAGATTTCATCCTTGATCAAGCCGGCATTGACCGGATCGAGCCCGCTGAAGGGTTCATCGAGGATGATCAGTTTGGGTTCGTGCAGTACAGTGGTTACAAATTGTAATTTCTGGCTCATTCCCTTGCTGAGGTCTTCCACTTTCTTATTCCACCAGCTCTGCATTTCAAACCGCACAAACCATTCCTTTACTTTGGCAGTGGCTTCCGGTTTCGACAATCCCTTCAGCTGCGCGAGATACACGGCCTGCTCGCCGATCTTCATTTTCTTGTAGAGTCCCCGTTCTTCTGGCATGTAGCCGATCTGCACGATATCGCGAAGCGGGTCGAATGGCTTGCCATTGAACAGGATTTCTCCCTCATCGGGATAAAAGATGCCGGTGATCATCCTGATCAGGGTTGTTTTTCCTGCCCCGTTTGGACCGAGCAGTCCGAATATACTGCCCTGCGCGAGGTTGAAGCTGATGTCATCCACTGCCTTTTGGGTAGCATAATACTTTTTAAGGTTCTTGACCTCTAGAATATTCATATTGCTGATTTATTAGTCATGTATTTAGCTGGACGGCCTGTTACTAGTTCAAATCCTGCCTATCAGTAGCCGGAAGCAGGAATTTGTTACAATGCGGATAATTTTTTCAGGGAGAGAAATTACTGCAATTTCGCACGAAATTTCATAGAAACATGAAAGTAATTCCTCGCAGTATTTTGTTGTTGGTGGTAATAGTGATTTTGTGCAGCTGGGGGTTCCTGGTTCACCGCACCGTAAACCAGCTGGCAGTATATGAGCTTCCCTCGGGCATGCAGAAGTTCTTTTACAGAAATATGGACTATATCGTCCGGTATTCGGTACGGCCCGATCAGCGCAGGAATGAAGATGCAACGGAGGCTACCAAGCATTTTATCGATTCGGAGATTTTCGGGGATTCGGCTGCCTGGAAAATGCCCCTGCAATGGCAGGCCGCCCAGGATCGTTATTCCAGGGATACCCTGCTGAAGTACGGCTATGTTCCCTACTATATTGTTACCATGAAGGATAACCTGGTGAGGGCTTTCCGCAACCGCCAGCGTGACAGTATCGTGTTTTATGCCACCGACCTGGCCCATTACATTGGCGACGCCCATGTTCCTCTTCATACTTCAATCAACTATGACGGTCAGCTAACCAACCAGCGGGGGTTGCATGCGCTCTGGGAATCAGTGGTTCCAGAACTGGAACTGAGTGGTTACCGGTTGAGCAGCCGCCACAAAGCCCGTTACCTGTCGTCGCCCGAAGAGGCGGCATGGAATGCCGTCAGAAGCGGATTTGTGTTGTTGAAAGATGTATTTGAAAAAGAAACCGAAGCCAGCCGGAACTTTACAGATTCTACCAAATACCGTATTCAGATCAGGAATGGCCGGGAGGTAAAATACTATACTTCTTCCTTCGCCAAAGCTTACAGCCAGCTCCTGGGAAACAGCATCAACACTCAATTGATCCGTTCTGCCGACCTGGTTGCCGATTTCTGGTATACTGCCTGGGTAGATGCCGGAAAGCCGGAACTGGATAGCCTTGTCAATAACCCACTGACCGAAGAAGAAATCAGGCAATGCAAAGCGGAAAAAAAGGCCTTCCGGCATAATAAACTCATCGAAAAAAACTGGCTGATCGCCAGGAAAGGAAACGGGCAGGAAAACAATTAGAAAATCGGAACTCAATTTTGGGAGTGTGAGTGAGAGCGGGAACGGAGGAAGGAGAAAGAGAAAGGGAAAGGGAAAGGGAAAGAGCAATGTTCCCGAAACAGGCAACAATACCCTACAACTCCTCAGCAATTTTCATCGCTATTCTTTCTCCGTCCATGGCCGCGCTGACGATCCCTCCTGCATAACCTGCCCCTTCGGCACAGGGATAAAGATTGCTCAGCTGCGGGTGATGAAGGTTGACTGTATCTCTCGGTATCCTTACCGGCGAAGAGGTTCGGGATTCAGTCGCAACGATCACCGCTTCTTCGGTGAAATATCCCTTCATTTTTTTACCGAACCCGATAAAACCCTGCGCCAGTCTGGCATGGATAAAGCGTGGCAGCACGCTCACCAGGCTGCTGCTTTGCAAACCCGGCAGGTAACTGCAATCCGGAAGGCTGCCGGAGGCTTTGCCCTTTACAAAATCGGTCATCCGGCAGGCAGGGGCTTTTAATAGCCCGCCACCGGCTTCAAAGGCTTTTTGCTCTACAGACTGCTGAAAGGCCATTGCCGCCAGAGGGCCGTGAGATTGAAACGGGGCGAAATCGGCCGGTTCCACGGCAACCACCATACCCGAGTTGGAGTACGGGTTATCCCTTTTTGACGGCGACCAGCCATTGACTACAATTTCTCCCGGTGCCGTGGCTGCCGGAGCAATAATGCCACCCGGGCACATGCAGAAACTGAAAACCCCTCTGCCTTCCACCTGTTGAACCAGGCTATAAGAGGCCGGCGGCAGAAAATCACCTCTGAAAGCGGTATGATATTGAATACTGTCGATGAGTGACTGCGGATGTTCAACACGAATACCCAGAGCGAATGACTTAGCCTCGATCAAGATGTTTTTGCGATGCAGCAGTTCGAAAATATCCCTGGCTGAATGTCCCGTGGCCAGGATCACCGCTTTGCCTTCGAAGCGATCACCCGACGCGGTAGTTACATTTTGAAGGCGATCGCCTGCAACTTCAAAATCCACCATCTTTTGTTCAAAATGGATTTCGCCTCCGCAGTCAATGATCTGTTCGCGAATCGCTGTAATGATTTGCGGCAGCTTGTTGGTGCCGATATGCGGGTGTGCATCGGCCAGGATACGAAGGTCTGCTCCGAACTGACAAAACAGGTTCAGCACCCGTTGAACATCTCCTCTTTTATGGCTGCGGGTATAGAGTTTACCATCACTGTAGGTTCCGGCACCCCCTTCTCCGAAGCAATAATTGCTTTCCGGGTTTACTACCCCTTCCTTGTTGATACGCGCGAGATCCCTTCGCCGCGAACGAACATCTTTCCCCCGTTCCAGGATGATGGGCCGGATGCCCGATTCAATCAACCGGAGCGCCGCGAAAAGACCTGCCGGCCCTGCGCCGATAATAAGGACCTGTTTGTCGGATTTGTGAACAGACGGAAATTCCACTTTTTTGAAGGTGGCTTCGCGGAAAGGCTCGTCTGCAAAAACAAGGATCGTGAGGAGAAGGTATACCTGCCGGCTTCTGGCATCGATGGATCTTTTCAGCAGGTGGAAACCGGTTATCCGGCTCGCCGGAATCGCCAGGTGGGCTGCAGCAAGCTTGAGGATGATGCTGTTGTTCGCGGCCTCGGAAGGCAGCAGTTTGATACTTAGTTCTTTTTGCATGATGTCAGGCAGTTGACCCGAAAACCGTTTGTTTCAATAAAAAGAGGCTGTTTCATATTCCGGAAACAGCCTCTGCAAATGTATGAATGATCTTGTTAAGGCTTGAACAGGTATCCTACGGTGAGGGTAACAAGGGAGTTACGTGTTTTCAGTCCATTGTCGTATTCGGCTTTCATCACGTTCATGACTCCTTTATATACGCGGAGATCCACGGTGAGGCCTTTTTTCCAGTTGGAAGGAGAGTAGGCTACGCCGAAAGTACCTCCGAAATCGGTGCGGTTGACGCTGTTACGGATATTCTGCGTACTGCCCTGGCCCGGATCCAGCTCTGCTTTTCCCAGCGAATTCAGCTGAGGTCCGGCAAAGATGTTGACAGGTGCATTTTTAGGATAGAAATGCAGCAGGATCGGTATCTGGAAATAACCGATCTTGATCTGTTTGTCGTAATAATTTTCTTCCGCAACCTGGTAAGAATAGTTGAATTCAGGCTGGATGGCAAATGAATTGCTCAGCACCCATTCATAGGTTGCACCGATGGTGAAACCATATTTACCGTTTGAAAAATCCTGAAGTTTATCATTGCTGGCATGGAGGGTGTAGAAGTTTGAACCGACCTTGATCCCCAAACGCCCCTGGCCGGCGGCATAATGGCAGATGAACACAACAAGCAACGCTGTGAGTACTTTTCTCATAAACAGTTTAGTTTAGTCTATACAAAGAAAATTCTTGGTATCTAAAGTAGCAAAAATATTTTCGGCTCGGATGGCGTACAAACCGCACCCCGCAGGGGTTGAAAACGGAACCCGGGTTGTCAGAAATTTACCGGTTTGGCAGCAGGTGTCAGTCTGTCAAAAAAATATATTTTTTTTTTGAGTCAAAGAGGGATGTTGATCCCGGAATTTTTATTTTTTGATCGCAGGCAAAAAAAAGTGACTGGTCAGGGCGGTCGATACAAAATAGTTGTACCTTCAAAGAGATCGGTTTAATTCAACAGGCGAAATTTAGATTTCCACATTTGCGACAACAACAGGTTATTTCCCTTCGGAAAATTGAACTCCAACCATCTTTTGAATAACACTGGTGCCTGGCACAAAAAAATATTTAACCGGCTGTATCATTCTGTTCAGGGTTTATTGGTAAGAGTGAGTGCTGTACTGAATTCCGAGGTTTTTCAATGTTCGAAAAAACAATAAATTTTTTTTAAAAATCGCGTGAAAATACCCTTGGATAATTGAAAGATTTCAGAGAAAAAATAGCGTTATTCAAACAGTAAAAAACAGGTGAATAAAAAATTTTTTTTTCAATTAAAAAATTTGATATTCGCTCCCCTGCGATACTTTTTTAGATGATTGAAAAGGCCAGTGTTTGTGAGGCAGAAGTAGAAGGAATAATCTTAACTCAGCATATAAACTGCTTATTGAATAATGGCGAAGACTATTGATAAAGTTTGGAGTAATTGTTTGGATGTGATCAAGGACATTGTAGAATGGCAGCATTTCAAAACATGGTTTGAGCCCATCAAGCCGGTAGAGCTTAAAAATAATATTCTTGTTATACAGGTTCCCAGTCAGTTCTTTTATGAGTACCTGGAAGAGCATTATGTGAATTTATTGGCAAAGACTTTGCGCAGGGTTTTAGGTAAAGATGCTCAGTTGGAATATCGGATCATGGTAGACAGTGGCAATCATCAGAACAAGCCCCTTACCATGGATGTTCCGGCCTATGGTTACAAAACATTTTCAAACAACGAAATGGACTTTCCATTAATAATAAATAATCCAGTCAAGAATCCGTTTGTTATTCCGGGTCTGAAGAAGATGCAGATAGATCCGCAGCTCAACCCGATTTACACCTTTGATAATTTTATTGAAGGAGATTGCAACAGGGTAGCCCGCCGGGCTGGGAAAACTGTGGCCGAGAAGCCAGGAGCCAGTTCATTTAACCCCCTGGTTATTTATGGTGGGGTAGGATTGGGTAAAACTCACCTCGCCCAGGCCATTGGTAATGAAACCAAGCGTGTACATGCCAATAAAGTGGTGTTATACGTCAGCTCCGAAAAATTCATCAATCAGTTTCAGGATCATAGCCGCAACAATGCTATTAACGACTTCATACATTTCTACCAGCTGGTGGATGTATTGATCATCGATGATGTGCAATTCTTCAACAGGGCGGAAAAGTCGCAGGATGCCCTTTTTGCGATATTCAATCACCTGCACCAGAGTGGCAAGCAGCTGATCCTCACTTCCGATAAATCTCCCAAAGACCTGGAGGGAGTACAGGAGCGTCTGTTGAGCCGTTTCCGTTGGGGATTGAGTGCCGATCTGCAATTGCCGGACTATGAAACCCGTATAGATATCCTGGAAAGAAAGATGAAGAACGACGGGCTGGAAATGCCGAAGGAAGTTGTTAAATACCTGGCCTATAATATCAGCAGCAACGTGCGTGAGCTGGAAGGTGCATTGATATCATTATTGGCACAATCTTCGCTTAATAAGCGTGAAATTGATCTTGATTTGGCAAAACGTGTCCTCCGGAATTTTGTGAAAACCAGTAGTAAAGAAATTACCATCGAAACCATACAGAAAATGGTATGCGAATATTTCGACGTACCATACGATAAGCTATTGCAAAAAACACGCAAGAGGGAAATCGTACAGGCACGTCAGATCACGATGTATCTCGCTAAGGCCTTCACAAAAAATTCTCTCAAAACCATCGGTGAGCATTTCGGCGGTCGTGATCATACTACCGTTATCCATTCCTGTCAGACTGTAAAAGACCTGATGGATACCGACAGCACTTTCCGCGAAAGCGTGATGGAACTGCAGCAAAAAGTTCAACTGGCAGCCATGTAGGCAAATGAAACCCCAACCATCTGTAATATTATTGGAAAAGGACCCTAACCGGGTCCTTTTCTCATTCTGGTCACTGGCATTAATATCCAGATAATTAGTTGGGATTTTGTTTGGATTGACCTATTTTTGCCACCCTTAAAATCAATTCAGCCCAACCGGTGAGGTGGATGAGTGGCTGAAATCAACGGTTTGCTAAACCGTCGTACGGCCTTAAAGCCGTACCGAGGGTTCGAATCCCTCCCTCACCGCATAGATCCCGCATTTGCTGCGGGATTTTTTTATGG
>CAZSAQ010000007.1:0-134896 GCA_964605065.1 uncultured Chitinophagaceae bacterium | reverse complement strand
CGGATCGAATCCCTCCCTCACCGCATAGATCCCGCATTTGCTGCGGGATTTTTTTATGGAGATATTGTAATGCCTTAAAGCCGTTCCGCCGCGGCGGATCGAATCCCTCCCTCACCGCATAGATCCCGCATTTGCTGCGGGATTTTTTTTAATGTGCATCCCCGACAAGGTCGGGAGACTCGCCGATCTACTCGGAGTTCTCAAGAAGATTTTAGTAAGGCCATAAAGCCGTTCCGCCGCGGCGGATCGAATCCCTCCCTCACCGCATTGATCCCGCATTTGCCGCGGGATTTTTTTATTACGCATCAGGCGAGTTCGGTGACGTTGGGAGACTCGCCGATTAACCGGGTATGCTGGCAGAAAAAAGATTATCTATTTCTCAGGAAAGTCAGATAGAACGTTGTTAAATTGTTCCTTAAGGATCGGGAGATCATTCTTTGCTATTTCCCAAACTATATGGAAGTTTACAGAAAAGTACTCATGAATTGAAATATTTCTAAATCCCCGAATAGGTTTCCAATCAATCTCCGGATGTGCTGTTTTGAATTCAGCAGTTAATGCATTACAAGCTTCCCCAATAATTTCAATTTGCTTTATTGTCGCAAATCTTTTTTCTGAATTCTGTAAAAAAAACTTGATATGAAATGCCTTCGAGATAATTCTCAATCTCTGTTATGGCATCGAGAACATGAAGGACTCTTGTTTTGTCAGATAATATTCCTTTCATAAATTAGAACCTTATCCTTGTCTATAAATGATTTTACATGGCGGGATAAGCCTTCGCTAGCTATAAGATCAACTTTTTTGTGCAACAACTCTTCGAGGTCCGATTGAAAGAGAAAAAATTTCATTCCAATAGGTTTGGAATGATCCAATTCCACCAAAATATCTATGTCGCTTTCCCGACTTCCCTGATTTCGAGCCATAGAACCAAATAAATAGGCTCTTATCACTGGGATTTTCGCAAAATATTGCTGAATTAACAGTTTATCGGCCACTGATAAGTTCATATTTAAAAATAATCAATTTTCTGAATTTCCAGAGGAGATTCAACATTCACCTCACTATAAACTTGCACTTTATCTTTGATATTTTTCCAGGATTTTTCATAAATGCAGTGATTGTTCCCTTTACCTTAAAGGACTTGGTTGAATAAAAGGCGGATTTCTTAACAAATTTCTGTTCGAATCCCTCCCTCACCGCATTGATCCCGCATTTGCTGCGGGATTTTTTATAGCGCATCAGGCGAGTGGCCCGGAGTGCAACCTAGGTTCGCTGCTTATTTCACCTGGATTGAGGAGGTCTGGAGCGGCTACTTTACAAAGACTTTCTTCTGATCAGCACAAATGGGTTTTTGACTTTTTCCTGTTTGTTTTCAAGGATAAGCCTCGCTGCTGTTTCGCCCATCTGGTAATGATCGGTAGAGATAACAGTAATGCCGTCAAGCAGGATTTCCTTCAGCGGAGTTTCGTTGTAGGAAATAATGCCAATATCTTTTCCCACCTTGAAATTTTTCACCTGGCATTGCTTGATCAGGTTTACCAGGTCGGTTTCTTCAATAACAATATATACATCCCCTCGCTGGATGTTACTATTGTCATCGATTTCATGCAGCACAGAATACGGGTAATCGTATTGCATACAGAAATTACGAAAGCCTTTCACGATCTCGGGTGGATAGGGAATCATCCGGGGATGCACCAGATGCAGTTTCCTGTATTTTTTCAGCAGATCAAGTCCCTGTTCGAGTGCTTCGGCAATATCATTTTCAAAATCCTGGTATACAGCAGCACAATTCAGGGCGTGATGATTGATTTTTTTATCGAGCAGAATCAGTTTCTCGGGAGGGATGATCCGGATCAGTCTCATCATTTCTTCAGGATCGTCATAAAAATGAGGCATCAGCACGAAATAGTGATAGTCCTGCAGGTGCTGTTCAACCAGTGTTTTAAAAACCTGCGTATTAAAATGGTGAATTTTAAGGTCAACAATGGCTTTTTTGCCCAGGGTATTCAGGAATGACTGGTAGATTTGCTTTTTGTAGTTGCTGATCTTGTTGAAAAGTAACAACACCCTGATTTGTCCCTGCCAGCCGGAATGTTTGATATAATAACCCTTTCCCTTTACGGAAGTAATCACTCCCTGTTTTCTGAGCAGCGTATAAGCCTTTTCCACGGTGTCTCGAGAAAGCAGGAACTCATCGCTGAGTTCATTAATCGAGAACAGTCGTTGTCCCTGCTTCAATTGTCCACGCCTGATGGCATCGTTGATGGCATCCACTACCTGCAGGTACTTGGGCGTTTTGTTATCTTTATCAATAGAGAACCCTGGCGGAGTCATGACAGCCAAATATAGCAAAACCCGGTTAACCAGCCGGTATGGTACAGGATGCCGGAAAATGGGGGCTGTTCTACCTTCCCGTTTGCTCCATTAATGATTTTACTTTTCAGCCATATGAAAAAAGCGATCCTTATTGCCTGTATTATTCTCTGCGCGGCGACCGCCTGGTCGCAATGGAAACCGCTGGGATTACGCTGCGAATACCGGGAGAATCCATTAGGAATCGATACCAGGGAGCCGGTCTTCAGTTGGGAAATCCCTAGCTCCCCCCGCTATATCACCCAGACGGCCTACGAAGTAAGGGTATCGACCCAGCCTTCCCTGCTCCGATTTAGTGGCGGGCAAAGCTGGAATTCCGGCAGGATCCACTCAGGCGCCAGCAGCGCTGTTATACTCACCGGCCTTACCCTGCAATCTGCCACCCGGTATTTCTGGATGGTGCGGGTGTATGATGAGGCGGGTGAGCCATCAGACTGGAGCGAGCCAGCCTGGTTTGAAACCGCCTTCTTGTCGCCCGGCGACTGGCAGGCCCAATGGATCGGAGATGGCAAACCACAGTTTACCCGGGAAGAAGAATTTTACCGGGACGACCCCATGCCCTTATTTCAGAAAGAGTTTACGATAAGCAAGAAAATCCGGACCGCGCGACTTTATATTTCCGGGCTGGGGTACTATGAAGCCTACCTGAATAAAAATAAAGTAGGAGACCATGTGCTTGATCCGGGTTTTACTGCCTACCGCAAGCAAGTGCAGTATGTAACATACGATCTTACGGCTTGGCTTAAAAAGGGAAGAAATGTTTTCGGGGTGATGTTGGGCAACGGATGGTACAATCCGCTTCCGCTGCGTTTATTCGGGCGGTTCAATCTCCGCGATCACCAGGAAACCGATCGACCCAAAATGAAAGCGCAACTGGAAATAATTTACCAGGATGGTAGCCGACAAACCATCGTGAGCGATAACAGCTGGAAGACCGCTCCCGGCCCGGTTATACGCAATAATGTTTATCTCGGCGAACACTATGATGCGCGTATGGAGAAGCCTTTCGAACAGGTCCTGCAATGGAAGAATGCGGTAACCGTAGCCGCGCCTTCGGGACAGCTGACTTCGGCTTTGCAACCTCCCGTCAGGGTTACCCGGATCCTCAAACCCGTATCGATCAGGGAAACCGGTAAAGACACTTTCATCGTTGATATGGGTCAGAATTTCGCCGGTGTGGCGCGGATCAGGGTGAAGGGCTCGTCCGGTACGGTTGTTGGTATACGTTATGGAGAGGATTTGTTTAAAGATGGACGGCTCAACTACCTGACCAGTGTGGCGGGACAGATAAAGGAAATCTGGCACTCGAATGGCGGACCCGGTTCGCCCAAGACAGCCTGGCAAAGGGATCAGTATGTTCTAAAGGGAGAGGGTACAGAAACCTGGTCGCCACGCTTTACTTTTCATGGATTCAGGTATCTTGAAATAACCGGGTGGCCCGGCAGGCCGGCGCTATCGGATATCGAAGGATTACGGATGAACAGCGATGTGGAGCCAGCGGGTGAATTTGCCTGTTCAGACCCGCTCTTTAATAAAATCCATGAAGTGATTCAATGGACATTCCTGAGTAATATTTTCAGTGTACAGTCCGACTGTCCGGCGCGGGAAAAGATGGGTTATGGCGGTGATCTTGTTGCTACCGGCGAGGCCTTTATTCAGAACTACAACATGCATGGTTTCTATTCCAAGACCATTCAGGACTTTGAGAATGATCAGCAGCCCGACGGAGGCATTACTGAAATTGCTCCTTCCACCGGGATCGCGGACAGAGGCTATGGGGGTATGTCTGGCCCGCTGGGATGGCAACTGGCTTTTTCTTACCTGCAAAAAAAGCTGTACGACTATTATGGAGACAAAAGAATCATCGAGCAACATTACCCTGCTTTTAAGAAACAGATGCAGTTCCTGCAATCCAAATCGCAGGCCGGCTTGTTTTTCTGGGACATCAGCGATCATGAGGCACTCGATACCAAACCCGAGGCATTGACCGCCGCCTGTTTTTATTATCATCACGCAAAACTGGCCGAAGAGTTTGCGGGCATTATGGGGCTGAAAGATGATTCTCTTCAATACAGCCGGTTATCAGCGCATATCCGTCAGGCCATTATCGACCGCTATGTGGTAACGGGCAGTGGCCGGATAGACAATGCCACCCAGTCGGCCCAGCTATTCGGATTGTATTATGGGATAGCAACTGAGAAAGATAAATCGATGCGCGTGTTGCTCGATGAATTTGCCCGTCATGGCGATCATGTTTCAACCGGAATCTTCAGTACGAAGATGATGTTCGACGTCCTTCGGGAAAACAATTTACCCGAAATGGCGGCCCGGATCATCGGTCAGACTGACTACCCCGGCTGGGGTTATATGATCAGGAGCGGTGCGACTACCTTATGGGAAACCTGGCAATATCCCGACAATGCGCCTTCTCAAAACCACCCGATGTTTGGCTCCGTGGATGAATGGTTTTACAAATCATTGCTGGGGATCAACCAGGGGGCGCCGGGTTTCAGCCAAATTATCATTAAGCCACAGCCCGTCAGTCGTATTCATTGGGCAAAAGGTGGGTATCACTCGGTGAAAGGCTGGATAATGGTGGATTGGAAAAAGGAGCAGGATCAGTTTACGATGAAAGTGATCATTCCAGGTAATACAAATGCGAGAATTTATGTTCCGGCAAAAGATGGACAGGTTTTAACTGAATCATCTCAACCGATGGAGAAAGTGTCGTCGGTGAAATATCTTGGAAGACAAGGAGATTACTGGGTGGTAGAGTGCGGCGGAGGCGAGTATGTGTTTGAGGGAAGTGAAAAAAGTAAAAAGTAAAACCTTTTAAATACCTATATTCTCCTTACAAATTCTTTGTGCGCGTAATTTTTTAGGAACGCAAAGATCGCAAAGAACCGCTAAGGGCGCAGAAAAACGCAGAAGACACTGAAAATTGCAGAATGCACTGAACAGTAAACTTCAAACCTACTTCAAACTATAACGTGAAACGATAAACCTGAAACGATAAACAGTCTGTAAACCGTAAACAGCAAACTGTAAACAATAACCATTGGTTTATTGCCATCTCATGCCTGATTCGTTTTTTTCAGCCACAAGTAATATGACAACAGCAGGAGCAATGTGGGAACGAACATAAACAGTACAGTTTGCCAGTTGAGAGGACCAATATGCAATACGGAATAGATGGCTGCTACCAGGTCAAAAAACAGACCTGCATAGGCCCAGTGTTTGATCAGTTTAAAACCGGGGACGAGTATACCAATGCATCCCAATACCTTGGCAACTCCGATAAATGGAATGAAATAGACCGGGAAGCCCAGTATACCGTTTATGAATGATACAGATTGCGCATCATTGATCACGCCGCCATAAGCGGTAAAGAGCATATAGAGTGCAATAATGACGGTCGTGATCCAGTACCAGGTGTTCAGCTTTTTCATATAGTGGTTGGTTTTAGAAGTTGGTTTGTTAAATAGGCATACAGTTGAACATCCATTGTACACCAAAACGGTCGGTCAGTGTACCAAAATAGGCTCCCCAGAACATGTCGGCCAGTTCCATCTGGACAGTGCCCCCTTCTTTCAGAGCATCGAACAGTTTTTTTGTCTGTTCTTTTGAATCGGGGTTCAGGCAGATAAAGGAGTTGTTTCCAAAGTTAACAGTAAATCCCATTTCTTTGGGAGAGTCTGTTCCCATCAGGTAGTGCCCTCCGAGGATGGGTAATTGCACGTGCATAACCATGTTTTTCACATGATCGGGCAGGGCGGGAGCGCCTTCGGGGGCGGGCCCATCGCCGAGCCTTCGGAAACCAGGAGCCGTAAATTCAGTATTAAAGACGGATTTGTAAAACAGGAAGGCCTCTTCGGTATTCCCCGGAAAATTCAGGTAGGTGCTTACGCTTGCCATTTGATTGTTTTTATCAGGTGTATAAAAAATGTATTAGTAGTGTATGATCTTGGTTCTGATTTGTTTTTCATTTTCCCAAACGGCCAATCCTTGATGATCGTCGAGAAGCAGCAGTTGCGGGAGCTGTCCGGTGCCCAGCACTTGTTTTTTCCCCTTCATTGATTTCAGAATGATATGGTCATTCTGTACCCAGGTGAAAAGGAAGTGTTTGCCGTAGCTTGCCATATTGCAATTTCTGCCTTCGCCCACTTTGGTTTCCGGCTGCCCAGGTTCGCAGAGATAAATGAGTCCCTTCCTGTTCCAGATTGTCTGTGCCCGGTTGTTTGCATCGAGGGCCATCGCACCGCCGTCCATCGGGCAGCCTTCCAGTGCCCAGCTGGCTGTTCCGAGTTTTTGGGCAGGGCCAAAATTGTTTCCTCCGTCTTTCGATTCGCAGAGGTAGAGGTCACGGTTGCCCCCGATCCAGTTGCGGAACATAACATACGCTTTATTCCCTTTGATCAGTACCGAAGGTTTACAGCATTCGCAAACCGTTGTATCGGGAGAAGCATATACCAGGAAATTCTTCGACCAGCTTTGTCCGCCATCACCGGAGCGGGCACCATATATTTTGTTATGACCATCGCGCAGATCCAGCCATACCGCCAGGGCGTTGTTCCCATCTGTGGCCAGCGATACGAAATTTTCTCTGGCAACGGTATCCTGGTCATTGATGCGGACCGTTTGTTTCCATTTCCCATCGGCCGACCGTACAAACGCCAGCAGATTTCCTTCGCGCGTGCAGGCCGCTATCAGCGCTCCATGGGAAGTAGCCCCTATTTGCGGACCACACATGTTTGATGAAGCCAGATGAGGTACCACCGCCACCAGCGCCGGGTCGGAGAAGCTGGCTCCGCCATCGGATGATTCTGCAAAACAAAGCGAGTCGCCAAGGCCGAACGTGAGGTATATATTTCCTTTATCGGTTTTAGCTATCGCAGGCATCTGACCGGGAGTCAGCAGGGTGGAGCGTTCGTCATTGACAGGCTCCGAGCAGGCTACCAGCAATGACAGACTCCATAGCATAATAAAATTTTTCATGGTTGTGCTTTCTTCTGCTAATATACTATCCTTACAAAGAGCTGATTAGGTTGTCTGCGGGTATTGGATGAATGGCCCCTGTAAAACAAATTTGTTTGCTTGGTAAGCCATGAAGCCGTACATTTGCGACCCGGATTTAATTCCAGGGATCGGGAAGTAGCGCAGGCCGGTAGCGCACCTGGTTTGGGACCAGGGGGTCGCAGGTTCGAATCCTGTCTTCCCGACAAAGTCCGCCGAAGCGAAAGCATTGGCGGATTTTTGTTTTAAAAAGGTTGATGAAATTCATCAGCCTTTTTTTGTGGGTGCATTGATAGCGCATCCCGACTTGAGTCGGGAGGATCGCAGGTTCGAATCCTGTCTTCCCGACATCACCCATCGAAGCAAGATGCATCGGTGGGTTTTTTATTGCATCATTGATAGCGCATCCCGACTTGAGTCGGGAGGGCGCAGGTTCGAATCCTGTCTTCCCGACAGAACAGGACAAATTGGTTTCATTACTGGTTTGTCCTGTTTCATTTTCACCTGAACTGCTGTTTAGTACTGCAATACAGCGAAATACTTCATTAACTTTTTCTGTTCGAAATGCTTCTTTTTTCCTGTCGTAGATTACGCCATCAGGAAAGATTAGATTTTGGATAATTTCTTTTTGATTGACATCTGCAGAACCCCACAGGGACGGGAGTTTCAGGGAAAATTGCAATGCTTTTTCCAGTGCTTCAGTTGTGTTCGAAATACTTGAACCAGCCTGGTCAATATTTCGGAGGATTTGCGCCTTTTCTTCGGTGAGCTTAGCCTGAAACTTTTGATAAGTTTCGTCAGGCATGGACTTCAGAATGAAGTATTGTTCCTCTATTGTATCTATCTTTTTCTGCACTTCATTCAGGTTATTTTTTAAGAGTTTTTCTTCGTCCACTTTTGCTGTTTCCAGTTTGGCAACTTCGTGTTTCATGGCAAATAAAAAAGGCTGCACCAAGTGTGGGACAATGGCGTACTTTGTAAGATAATTAATGAAATGGGTATTGGCTTTTTCAGCGCTCTTGTTATTGCAGCAACCTTTAGAACGGCATTTATAATACCAGCGGTTCCGGCTCTTTACGATATAGCCGGTATAGGGGCTACTACAATCGGAACATTTCATGAAAACCTTTAGAGGAACGTTTTCATGATGCTTTTGATGAAGGATGCCATATTTACCTTTGGCTTCAGCACGGACATTATTTACTTTTAAAAATAGTTCCTGCGAAACAAGTTTCTCATGTTTACCCACAATCAATTTACCTTCCAGCATTTTATTGGAGATTATACCACAGTAAAAGGGATTGGAGAAGATGGCACTTATTTTTTGCTTATAAATTTTTAGCCCTAATGCTTTAAGACGGCTGAGGATTTCTTCGTTTTTCATGCCTTGTGCTTTCCATTCAAAAGCTCTGCGAAGTTTCTTTCCGGTATCATTCACTATAATCTTTCTTTCCCCTTTGCTTCTTTCGTCACTGAAACCTGTTTTATCATAAACAATATCATAACCCATTGGCGGTTTCACGCACCAGATACCCCGCTGTAATTTTTCTCTGATACCCGCCATTGCCCTTTGTCTTCTTAACTGGTTATCGTATTCGCTAAAAAGGAACTGGATATTCTGTTGGAATACGCCACCTGGGTTGCTGGTATCAATGGGCTGGGTAACCGCAATGATGGTGATGCCATATTTTTCCCGCAAGTCTTTAGCCAGTTTAATCGCACCACCACCGGTACGGGAAAAGCGGTCGAGCAGGTACACGAAAATGTGTGTTACCTTTTTATTCTTGCGGGCATAATCCAGCATACGCTGGAACTCTTTACGCCCATCCGTTTTTGCACTTTCATATACACCACCAAAATATTCCAACAATTCAAAATTTTGACGGGTTGCGTATTCTTCAATGGTTTTACGCTGCCACTCTAAAGAGAGGTTAGTATCAAATTGTTCTTTGCTGGAAACCCTGGTATAAACAATGGCTTTACGTTCACCTGATTTTACAATAGCAAGCGAAGGCTTTTTAGCCCATTTTGAAAATAAATCAATACTTGTATTCATGCGGCTTTTGATTTAGTTCGTTTTGTTGGATTCAAATATACAACTTGTTGATTATCAATTATATCTATTTCTTTCGCCTTAATGATCTGGTGGCAGACAGTACTCAGTTTTTCTAGGGTTTTGATAATATTATTAGCCTCGGTTTCTGAGTAATGTTCACAACCGGGGAAGGAGTGAAGGATTTCGGGGTTTAATGGAATGATACAGGGGTTTATATCAACCGCACAAACGCCCAGCTTGTTTTGCTTAGTTTTCATTGGATATGGATTTATTAATTGAAAAATCCGGTTGAGAGGAACCGGATTTTTATGATTGTTAGTCGTTAAAAATATCTATTTCCCCTCCCTGATTAAACCTTCCCATTTGCACAGCCTTTCCTTTCTCCGGCACTTCAATCACCACATCCACATCATGCTGGAAACTTTGAGAGCCTTTAAAATTCCCAAATTTTGTAGATTGAAAAATGTAAATGAAAGATTTGGTTGGGTTAAAGGCTTTCAGCCGGTTCAGGTCTTCAGGTAATAAGCCAAGCCGGTTTACGCTATCCAGGAAAATAAAATCATAAGGGGATAAGCCTTCCGGCAATACAGCCGCAACAAATAAATTCGGGTGTGCCACATCTTTATCATTCAGTTTCTTTTGCAATGTCATATCCAACCCTTCTTCTTTTGCCACATACAGCACTTTTCCATGATTCCTTGCCAGGTAACCGGCGAAGTCAATGCAGAGATATGACTTACCCATTTTGGGTTTGCCAAATACCATTGCGGTAAAGTTGGAGGATGGGTCGCCGATGAGGTCAAACCATTTCCCTTTAAGACCGATGGTTTCAAATTGCATATTGGCAAAATCCATGCTGTTCATAATGGCCGGCATTTCTTCAAAACCGTTTAACGGATTGCAGGCACAGCCCAAAACTCCTTCAATACCATTAAGCTCTCTTTGCTCTATGAGTAATGTCTTTTGCTTTTTATCACTAATAAATTCCCGCAGGTTTTTATATGCCTGCTGCAAAGGGGCTTCATACATATCACCCTTCCTCACTTTTCGCTTTTTAGCCGCTGTTTCCATTTGTTTTACCAGTTTAATGGCTTTTTCTTTCATCCCGGCTTTACCATTCAGGTTGATGTACTTCTTCAATAACTGTATAGAAGGATATATTTTTTCTCCACCTAATAAATCAGTAAACTCTTTTAATGTTTTCGCATTTACTTCCAGCTTTATTTTAGCCTTCATGGTATTGAAAGTCTTAACAAGACTATCCTGGATATATTTTACCTGCACGGCATACGGAGAAGTTTTACGGATGCGTTTTTCCAAAATTGCTTTTTGAAGGCCGTTGATAAAGCGGAGTAAATCATCCTTTGTTTTTGTCTTGCCATTCAGGTTTACAAAGCGGCGGATAAACCGAAGCTCTTCTGGAATCCTTTCCACCAACTGCGGACCATCTTCAGCAGGCATATCTTCATCACTTTTTTTAGACTTGGTAGGCTTTGTAATACCTTGCCTCCGCATAGTTTCTTTGATGACTTCATCATGCTGTTTTCTTTCGCCCTCTTTCTTCGCCTGTTTCTTTTGGGCTTTTGAAGTATTGCTGACAAACTCGTTCAGTTTTGCCAGGTACATATCCACCGTTTTCTTAATCGGCTCACTGGAATGATACGACACCCAGCTTGACCCATTACTGGTTGCCTTTAAAATAAATTCATGGCCTTTTCTTAATGCTTCCGGTAATGATTTTAAATCTAATGAATTGACCTTATTAAAGTAGTTATCTATTGTTATCATAGGATGGATTGTTTTTATGCTGCTAATAATTCAAGTTCAAGTGCCAGGGCTTCTGCTTCCAGTTCAAGGATGGCTACATTGTCCGGAAGTTCTTCTTCCTCATCATCGGGCGGTAGTTTTATTTTTTTCCGGTTGCTGTATCTTCCTGTATCAGACTTGATATTTTTTAGGTCAGATGAATGAATAGTTATAGAACATCCATGAGTAGTCTGTAAAATCTCCAGCAGTTTATCAATATTCTTCTCTGGCAACATGGCCACCATTTTGTCAGATACTTTTTCAAAATTGGTTTTCTCCACCAGCTCAAGGATATTCTTATCTAAATAAATATCGCCGCCCCTTGCCCTGGACGCTGATATTATCAGTTTGAAGTGATTACCTGTCCTGAAAAATGATAAGCCATTATTGGTAATGATTTGAGAGTTCTGCACCAATGATTTTACAATCGGTGCAGCTTTCAGTATTGGCACTACTACTTTATCCTGCACCTGTTCACCAGAGTTCCAGTTCTCCGGCATCAGGATTCCCTTTTTGGTTTCTTGCTTAATTGTTGTATAACTTACCAACTTGCCCTTAAAATCAGAAAAGGCTTGCAGCAGGTTACCGGTGATGATGTGGCGGATACGTCGGTCAGTGTTGTTTTCCTTAGTGTATTTCTCCCACTCATGCAGTAAAACATTCATGCTGGGCTGAGATATATCTGCACTTGCACCAATGATTGTCATTATATCTTCTGAGTAAGATGCCGGGATGGCCAGGTATTTAGAACTGTTGGCAATAGCAATACGCAGTTTGATTGCTGAAGGAGCATAAGGGTTCTTCTTTTTCTTATCAATTACAAATCCTAAAAACACGGCTGGCACCAACTCATTACCGCCATTGTAAGTTTCAATGGGATAACGGATATTACGGCTGATATAGAAAAACCGGAAGGCTTTTTCTATATACTGCTTTCGGTTATCAAAGGTCTTTTTGAGATTTTGTAATTGCAGTTCTTTTGCGCCAGTCAATTCTTTTTCTCTTTCTGCGACAGCCTGCCGCCATGCTCCCTCGCCCTGCTTTTCCAATATCTTCTGAATCTTCTTTTCACCGGGGACATTTTTTATCAGCTCATCATACTTGGCTTCGGTTTCAGCTTCTTCCTCTTTCAATCTTTCCGCCACAGATGCTTCATAATCTTCCACCAGTTTATCCTGTAGTTTATGAGGGTCATTACCTTTTAATGATTCATTGATAAGATTTTCCAGTTCTGTTTTGGAAAAAGGCTTTTTCAACACATTGGCACGGACGGTCTCCAGCGTACTGTCATCGCCAAAGGCGCTGTCACTGCCTTTGCCCATTTTTATTACCTTAGAAGAAACCGTTTCAGCTTCCAGGTTCATGGCTTCCACTTCCAAATCATAATCACCGGTTTGTTTCAGGTACTCTACATAATCATTATAGCGTTCCGCAATCTCATTATAAAAATCCTGCTGCATTTTAGTAGATAAAACAGCTACCCGGCCAGAAACTTTATGTGCCGCATCTTCCAATGTTTGCGATTCACTACTGCCGCTATCAGCCTTGGAATCTTTCAAATGCAATGGGTCGTCCAGTAATTCATTTACATCCTTATTCTCCATTAGGTAGTCCTTCACAATCTTGTCGCCGTATTTATTTAAGAAATCTGGCACATCTAAAATCTTCGTGGATTGCTTTTGATTGGAGGTAGTGTTTGCATCTAATGACTTCAGTTTTTTCTGTAACATCATCATCAACCTTTTTTCAGCCGGGATGGCGGACGTTACATAGTCATAAATCGGTTTTAAGATTTGCCCGGTTCGGTTGACGCGGCCTCTTTTTTGCACTTCCGTATTAATGTCCAGCTCTGCCTGCAGCACAATCATTACCCTTTGCTTTACCTGCTCTTTGGAAACTTTAGCCGTAGGTATGGCATGTGCAGATGCGCCGGTACTGCCGGACTGGTTAATCATCAGCACATCCACTTCATTATTATTGAACTGCCGGAAAGCATCATTGGTATTGATACGTTTTCTTGCCAGTATCAAAGCCTTACTGCCCTTCCAGTTGAGTTGCAGTTCATACTTACGGCCTGTTACTTCGGCGACACTGTAGCCGGCGTCTTTTATTTTCTTGATGATAATATCAATCGGGGAAATAGTAATACCCGTTGAGACGTTATTTATCTTTCCCAGTATTCGGTGGTATTCGGTTTGAGCTTCCGGCGGCAGTTCACTTAATTCAAATTTTTTGTGAATAGCATTGCCGTCCACATCTTTTTCGGAATAACGTAAAATACCATCTAACCCTCTTTTAAGAACTTCACTAAAATCAGCATTGATAGTATCGCCATCACCAACCGGAACGCCCTGTTCATTTTCCATTGATTCAATAAAGCTGCCCATTGTAGAAGCGAAGGCAATCACCGGCTTTTTTCCCTCCTTTAATCTTTTAATTGCCTGGTCAGCGACTGCTTCCGCCTTTAAAGAAAAAAGCATCTGGTTAATTACCTGGAACACTTTGGAAAAATAAGGTTGATTATCAACGCCAGCTTGTGAAGTACCTTCACGCAGTGCAACTTCTTTGCCTTCAGCTACTGCAATTTTATCCAGTTCCTCTACCTGTGCATCCACGAAGTTTGTTTGGAAGGCAATAATATCACGGAGTATATCAGTAATGTTATCTGCAATGGCACGGTGTTCTTCTGACTTAGTATCTAAAGACAAATAATTTACTTCCACTCCTTCAAAACTTCTTTCCCTGCGCACCATTTGTCCCTCAGCAACCAATTGTGAGGATAACACTTCCTGCAATGCCACGCCGCCTCTTGTAATAGCTTCCACCAAATCATCCCTGCTCATATTGCAATCGGCAATGGAAGTTTTCATAGCATAGATGGGCATGTTGTCGGGTCGCTTCGCAAATGTGGCTGACAGGAATACAACACCTTTGGTTTTTGAAACAACACCTTGCAGAAATTCACCCGTATTGGATGAGCCACTGGAATTATGTGCTTCATCCATGATAAAAATATTATCATCAGCAATAGCCCGGAGAAAGTTTGGTTTTTCGGGTTTCTTTTCTGGAGAATTAAACTGCGAATAGGTAGCCAGTACAAAATCATATTGCGCAGATACGGTTCTCGAACTGATAATACTTTGCTGCTCGGTGGGAGACGGTGCCTGGTATATAACTTCACCATCCTCATCTTTTATATCTGTCTTGGATTCCTTGCTGTTTACAATCAGTGGCTTTAAATGTCCTGAACCAATGGCTGATAAATCACGGTAAATGTCAGAGAACAGGTTTGCTTTTTCTGTAAGAAATACCGGCTTGACACCCTGGTTCACTGCATAGCGTATCATAGCAGCAGCAACCCGTCCTTTCCCAATACCCGTCTGGTCGCCGATAATCATGCCCTGGCTTCTTGCTTCAATATTATAAATAGTCATTGCCACCGCATCAATCTGTTCAGCAGATAAAACTTTACACAGCGCAGCTTTATTAGGATATTTTAAGCGGTGGCGAACAAAGTTGTCAATATCTCCGCCAACTTCTTCTTTTATACTTAGTACAGCCTGTCTTGTTTCAAAAGCCATACTGTCGGGCACTTGTGTATTTAATACGACACAACTTTCGGATGCTGGTTCGTAAGGCGCTCCGAGAGCCTCCCCCAACCCCTCCGAAGGAGGGGCTTTAAACAGCTTCATTAAATTCTGTGCTTCCTGTTCTAATGAAGAAATATTTTTTTTCATAGGTTCTGTTTTTATTCCTTCTCCTTTGGAGAGGGTAAGGGAGAGGCTTTCCATCACTCTTTGAAAAAGCTCATCAAAGGCTTTTACTTCATGGTCTTTATCGGGATTGTAAACAGGTGCTGCACCAGATGCTGTTTGTTTTCTGCCATTAATCAAAATCAGGCGGACATCAAAAGATGTTCCCTGTCTTGAATAAAGTTTTGCGCCATCAATATTGATTACATCAGCCACATGATAGCGACTGTATAGGTAGTTAAAGAAAATCCTGTTTTTACCTGCTGTGATTCTGCCTTTGTCATCCCAGGTAGTATGGCCACCAATGATGATGGCTGCCTTACCAGTATCAACCATGCAGTCTAAGGCCCTTAAAGCCATCACATGCTCTAAGGGTTTAATCGGAAAAGTATCAAACATAACTTCCGTTTCCATTTTGCCAAATGGTGGGTTTGTCATTACTGCCATAAATGTGCGTTGCACATCAAAGAAAGGTTTTGTGGCATCTCTTTGCCAGACGTTTGCAAAACCTTGCGTTTTCAGGTTGCGGTTACGAAAACTATCCAGTTCATTTACATATACTCTTTCAGGTTTGGCAGCAATAGTCAATAAGCCATTGCCTGCTGATGGTTCAAAAGCAAAGCCTCCATTGAACTGAAGTTTATCAATCTCACAAAACACACCTGCTAAATAACCAATGGGCGCAGGTGTAGAATATTGCTGCAGTAAAATACTTTGTGAAGTGCGGTGTGATAGATTTACCTGGCTTTGATAGAGTTCAACTATCTGGTCAAATCTTTGCTTCACTGTCCCCCCGCTATGCCCCAGCAATCTTGCCCGGTTTACAATGGCAAGCTCTGTCAGTTCTTTTACGTCATTTTTATCAATGATACCAAATGAAGCAGCCAGCTTTTCTACGGATATTTTATTGTGTGACTTCTTAGTAGCTAAATCAAATTCAATCGCAGCAACAAACTGTTCCTCTTTATTATTTAAGCCATCCAATCCTAATAAACCATCATCGGCAAAAGAATAATAACTGTCCCTTGTTACAATCACATGGTCAAGCAACCGCACTTCCATCATGGCAGCACTTTCTTTAATCTTTGCTGTTAATTGTTCATCTGCTCTTGAAGGTTTTAGGTTGCCGGACGGATGATTATGTGCAATTACCATTGACACTGCTAAACTTTTTAAAGCAGTGGCAAGAATAATGCGAATGTCGGCTACTGTTGCATTAATAGCCCCTTTAGAGTGTTTATAATAACCGATGATTTCATTTGCCTGGTTGAGATAAAGAACGATGAACTGTTCCTGCAATTCTACTTCACCTTCATTGAAAGTATTTCTGATAAAATCAGCCGCATCTTTTGATGAAGTGATTTTACCAAAATCTTTCTGCCTGCTCCTTGTATAAGAAACAGCTAACTCCGGAACATTAACTTCCGGAGTTTCGCCAAGCACAATTTCAGGTATGGTTTGGTATTTCATGGTTTCTTAATGGATGGTTATTCCCTGATAATACCGATACCGGAGTAGTCCAGCATGTAGCGATTTTCCCAAACATTATCATAGTTTTCATTTCCGTCAGCCCACTCATACACAATAATATCATTGGCTCTTGTAACACGCTGGATTGCCCAAACTGGCGCATCAATGGCAGAGCCGATGGCAGCATATCCGTAATAAACCACATTAGGTGTGGATTCATCTATGCGGACAGGCTGCTTAATACCCCCACCTCCGCCGGTATTCATAATTCCTTTCAGGTCGTTCAGCGCACCAAGGATACCGTTCAAAATACCTATTTCGGTGTCCTGTTTTATTTCAGTTGCCCCACCTGCCACATTGCTTAACAGCATGGCGTTAATAGCATCTCTTAACTGGCCTGCATCAGCCAGACCTGCCGGAGTTGTTACATCAGCGAACCTGACATAAATGTTTTTCAATGCCCCTTCACCAATGTCCAGCCGTATCACATCATTACGGATGGTTTCAATAGTCTTAATTTGAATTTTGCTTACCAGGATTACACTGCCTCCGTTTACAATTTTCAGTGAAGGCCCGTTGTTATATATTTCTATTGGCATCTGAATTATTTTTATTGTCCGAACTGTTCTTTTTTATAGCCTCTGCTATACCTTCTCCAAGAAGGGAACCGATAAAACCGCCCACCATCACATAGGCCACTGAGTCTTTATCCGCTTCCTTTGCATAGAGGTAGGATAAAAGGGATGTAACAAATGTGGCAGTAGCTACAATTGTCTTTTCTTTCGCAGCCATGTAAACATTTTGGATTAGTGAATAAGTTGGGAGGCAGCAAACCCGGATATAATAAGCAGCCCCAGGTTTTTTAATTTGCTGCCGAGCCGTTGTCGTTTATATTTTTTCTTGTAGAATTTTGCCTGTTGCTCCAGCAGTTTCTGCTGTTCGATGCTCTGCTCAAATGATTTGTTCAGTTGCTGGTACAGCGAATCTTTCAGCAGGATAACAGAATCTTTTTGCAGAAGCTGCTCATGCAGATTGTCTGTGATTGCGGTTTGTATGCTGTCCTGTAGATTTGTTTCGGTAATTAGTTCTTCAACCCTGTTTTGCAGCGAATCACACCCGGTAATAAAGCTGGCTGTATCAAGCACCTCTTTATAAACTCTCTGCCTGTCAATTAAATCATATACCTGTGTTTGCAACTCAATGTTTTTTCTTTTGGTTTTATCCAATGCGTTTTTTGTTTTTTTAAGGGATTCGTTCAGGGCTTGTGTACGCTGCTGGACAGAATCTATCTTTTGCAGGTACTTTGCTTCTGTATCCTGTGCTTTCTTTTCCAGTTCTGAAGCCTTGCTGTCAGCAATCTTAACCGGAGGATAAACATCGGGGCAGTTTCGGTGAAAGAACTGGCAAAAGGAAAAGCCGATAACGGCACCAATTAAAAGGGTAAGTATTGTTTTTAAGTTTTTCATATCAGATTGTAGGATTGTTATTGTCAATATTTGATTTGCGTTCAATAGAGTAACCAAAGCAACCGGCACCAATCAGGCTTGCAAAAGAGTAAAACATAAATTCAGGAACAGCTTTATTGAAAAACTGCTGTGCTATCCAGCTTGCTATCAGTGCCAGGAGAAGCAATGCGATTGCCAGTTCCCTTAAACTGTAGCAGCCGTTTTTATCTTTAAATAATTCTGCTATAAACTTTCTCATTACGGGTCTTTTACAAGCTGATAAGTAGCGAAGCCCAGGGCTGTGGCAATACCCAGCCCCACCAGGTCAAACATTAATTTTTTTTTGCTTCACGGACTAAAGCCCTCTCATCAATCAGTGTGTAGGTAAAATCATTACCATAAAGCTGTTTATGGCGCTGCGCCAACTGCATCATCAGGTTGAAGTCATTGATATTGGCAAACACCTGGCAACCGGCGGAATGCTTCTCCACAAACTTTGTTGTACCGTTAATGGATGCCCGGTGAATATTGATACCGAATATGCCGGTCTGTTCTTTGCCATTATTAAAGTCAAGTATAGCATCACGGTCATAATCCCGGATTACAGTCAAAGGCCTTTTCTGCGTAAGGGCTAAGTATTTGCCCCGGTGCATACCGATACCGTGTGAGCCGATATACTGTCCCTGCTTCAATATAGCCGTACCCTGGGGGTTCATCAGGTTACGCAGCCAGAACGTGCCAGGGTCAGTTGTTGCCGGGCAGCGGTGGTGCTGCCAGTCACCGGATGAGTTTTTATAAAAGATATTGAGGGTGTCGTCAAAACTATTAGGCACGGTGCTGTTGGCACGAATGCCCACAATATTGAGTTCAAAAGGGCGGCTGTAAATTTTATAGCCTCTTTCAGTCATGGTTTTTAATATAGATTGTAACATAGGGTTGGATTTAAAATGGATTAATTGGTTAACTGGCTTTGGAAAGGTTAAGGTCTGGCTCATAATTTTTTATCCATTCCTTCACACTGAAGCCAGGTGAGATGGAACCCGGTTCCAGTTCATCATGCCCCACAATAGCAGCACCTGGATATTTAATGGAGAGTGCCACAATTTTATTAAAGAGGGCTTCTTCCTGGTTGGGTGTTTTGGTGTCGCCAAGTGTACCGGTTTTATTTCTGCCGCCTGCATAGGCGATATGGATGGCTTCATTATCCACCTTCTCCACATTCTTTATGATAGCGGTATCGCCATGTACTTTTTTTATTTCGCCGGTTCTTTCCACCACATAATGATAGTGGCCATAGAACTGGGAAACCTTTGGGTCAAATGTTGCGGTACTGTGTACAACGATGTAGCGGATATGTCTTTTCATAAATTGAGTTTTATAGTTGTGTTACTGATTTTGTTTGCACTAAAAAATGCTTGCCGTTGTTTTCAAAGAGAGTGTAGTCAAGCCGTTTGGTTACTTCATTGCCGAGTACCATTTTAGCGGGAACTTTTATTGCCTGGTTAGCATTCACCCAAACAGTTGCGGGTTCAATGGTTACGATACTCACCCCGTCAAATCCGTCTAAACTCCATTTCTTGCCATCAAACTGCAGCCCCATCCGCAGGAACTCAAAACGGATAGTCTGCTTCTGGTCTTCTTTGCTGAATGTATTGAGCAGTGCATTAACAAGTGTCTGCCGAACTCCGCCGCCAATACGGTAGTTTTTAAATTCACCGCTTACTTCTTTATAATCATCTTTTGATTTAAGCCGCTTGAGTAACTGAATGGTCTGGTTAAAATCTTTTTTGGTTGCTGCTGCAATAAATTGTTGAGCGAGACTGCCGCTTCCATTTCCACTGCTTATTTTCTGTCCCTGCATCAGTACATTGTAGGTGCTCTGTTCAATCGTTGCAGGAAGTTTCAGTTTCTTTAGTGCAGCGGACATTTCTGGTCCAAAATCACCGTCAGCGCCATAGCGGGGCAATATTTGTTTACCATGTTTTGCAATCAATACTTCCTGTAATGCCCTTACCTTTTCACCCTTGCTTCCCCGCTTGAGTGGAAAACCGTCCTTGCTCACCGGTGGTACTTCCAGGAAAGGGTTATCATAAATTACTTGCGGCTTTGGTCTTGGTTTAATTTTGGGTTTTATCGCCGGGGTATAAGCAGGTGTATCAACATAAACCGGTTTAATATCCTCCGGTTCTTTCTTTTTGAATGATACATCGGGCTCATCGCTGTTCTTCCCTTTTTTCTTTTTGTAATACTGCCAGCCAAAATAACCCAGGATACCTGCTGCTCCCACCGCCAGGGTCGTAATCACAATCCGCTTCCTTTTCTGCTTTTTATTGTGTTGATTCGTTTTCATAGTTTACATCTTCGGTTTTTTGGTAAGGATGCCCATCATATCAGCATACTCAAACACAGTGAGTTCATCTTTTAAGTCGGCCATCAGGTCATCATTATACTCCTTTTTGTATGCTGCCGCCACTTGTGCAAATGCCGACTGTGTAGGTATTTCCTGGAACACTGCTTTTATTGCATCTTCATCCGTTCCATACGGCAAAAATCCCCAGGTGTTCTCATTAAACGCCGACCTTAACCTTTTTGCCCAGGATAGTATCTGTTCACTGGTCAGTTTGGGCTGCTGCAATGTTTTTCCTCTTTCCGGTTTTACCGAAAGGATAGCCAGCATCTCATTGTACTCAGCGGATGTCAGTTCATCCTGCATGTCCTTCATCAGACTTCTTGCATACAGTTTTTGATAGGAATTAATAACTTTTCTGAAATACTCCTTGCTTGGTATTGCCCTTAACACTTTGCGAATAGCTTCTTCGTCAGTTCCCCAGCCAAACCACATATCATTGTCAAAAGCCATTTTCAGTTGTTTGGCATAAGTCGCTTCATTACCTTCCTCATAAGTTTTCTTTTCTTCCGAATAGGACTTAGCCCGGCGTACCAGCTTTCTGCCAATAAAGAAACTCCCACCCAGCACAATCACGCCGAGTATGCCATACTTGATTTTTTCCTCAAGGGTAAATTCGTCCTGTTGGTGGATGGGAGTTTCCTGGTTCATAGGATATTGGATTTCTTATTCCCCCTTTAGGGGGTTAGGGGGCTTAAACGCCGAGATACTTTTTTGCCAAAGCTGTTTTTATCGGGTCATTCATAATGGTATGTGCCAGCTTAGTCAATTCTTTCTGACTGAGTTTTGAAGCCAATGTTATGAGTGCTGTCATCTTTGCATCGGCCTCTGCTTCTGTTTTGGCTTCAATGGAAATGTCGTACTGATATTTTTTCATAGTTATTAAGTTTTTGCGTTAAGTAAATCCGCCACAGGCTCCACCTGTGACGGGTCGACCATCAGTTGATTGAGTATGCCAATCACCGCAACCATTTGTGGTTCATCAAAGCAGTTCTGTAGTTGCTTTAAGGTGGCAATGTATTGCTGTTCTTCTTCTGTTACTGCTGCGGTATCAGTTTTCTTTTGAAAACTGACTTCACCTTGTGGTTGCGGAGTATCTAATTGTTTTTGTTCCTTATTACCGATACCTGATAAACCTAAACCGCTTAACACATCAGCATTCTTTTCAGCCAACCTGCCCAGCACGGCAGAACCGAGTTCTACCAGGTCAATATTTTTTAATTTGTGCTTATCGTTAGCAGACAACTCCAATTTTTCTTCCAGTTCATCAATATATTCTTCCGCTTCTTCCAGCTTTTGTTTGGTCTCCGTCAGTTCCTCCTGCATCCGTTTCACTTCATGTTCTTTATCCCTTGCAGTCAGTTTTTCCTGGATGATGTTTTCTATATCACCGAGGCCGTTCAATCCTTTGTCCTGTTTATGCTGTTTTACATAAAAACAATACTGGTCATTGCGTGGTGATAGGTTAGAGTTATAAATAACAATTCGGATTTTTTCCGTATCATCATTCATGTAATACTCATAGTTTTCAAAATCTTTCGGGTCTTCCGTTTTGGGAACAACTTTCAGGCTGTCCACAAAAACTTCGTAAGGTTTGGCATGTCCTTTTGCTGTCATGTCTTCCAGGTAATGCCGCAGCTTATCAATTTTCAGTTGGTCGTAATTATCGTGTGTTATGGGCATGGTTTGTTTTCGTTTGGTATTACCTGAATAAATCTTGCATGTTGGGTAATGACGGTATAGTTTCTTATCCGTATCTCTCCCCGGTGTTCATAATGCAGTTCATTTACATTTTCGGTTGTAACATCAAATACGCCGCTATCACTTCTTACAGCAATGCTCTCTGATGGTTCAATCAGGATAAACAACTGGCTTCCGGCATGTATTTTCAGCTTTGCTTTTGAAGACAATACAAAATGCCTGAACTGGATGCTGTAATCATCCCCGTAACCAAGCTCCCTCATCCGCCTTGCTATATATTCCAGTGCCAGGTTAATTGTCATTGCTGCTGATTTGTCTTTCTTTCAATCCAGATATAGAGCATTATTTTATAGCTGACATCCATATAAAAATATTCACCAATGGCATCTTTATATTGCCCGTTGATAAAAGCACAGCCACAAATGTTCAAAGGGTCTTCTTCCCGTTTTGCTCCGTGTGTCCAGTGAGTGAAATAATCAAAGCTGTTGCCATCTGGTTGCTCATCCAGTTTTCTTAAGGGGGTTCTTTCTTCTGAAACTACCGGTGGAGGAACAATTTTCATTTCACCAGCACTGATATTAATGTCCCTTTCAAACACCTCCTTTGAATAAAATACATCTGGTTTTCCGTTTGCCCGAAGTTTAACCACACCCATCAGGTTATTTCTTCGCATCAGCATTGATTGCTCGGATGCCGGTATAACATAACCCGGTACATTCAGCAGGTACAAGCCTGTTTCAATACCAATGATTCTATGCGTATCCCTGGGCAGTTTTACCTGGAAGAAGTTTTGCTGACCTCTCTTGCTGATACTTATTGGTTGTATGATAACCTGCTCCTTCATCATTGCAACACACATTCTACATACAGTGAAACACGGTAAGGAGTAAACAGGGCACGGCTATCATTGCTGTCTTTGTATTCTACTTTGATAGCACCGTTGCCTGCTGGCTGATTGCCTAAATCATAGTAGCGGTTGTTGGGTGAAACATTGATACCGGACAAAAGCAACTTGCTCTCATAGTTCTCAGGGAAAATCTCCTCTTTGTTGATTTCTACCTTTTGTGAACCCCTGTAGTACAGCAAATCATCTTTATCAGATGTAAACAATATGCCTTTTACGGCTGTAATGTTTTTATCCAGTTCAAATGTTTTGCTGAATGTTTTACCAGCTTCGGTTACAGCAATGTCAAATCGTTTCTTTACAGTTTGCATAGGGTACGGATTAGTACGGATTATTCAGATTCCTTTTTAAAAAATCAGCTACTACCGGCGGAGAGTTATTACCCATCCCTCTCCGCCGTTTTAACTTTCAGCTTTCGCCTCAAGTTAGTAGTAACTGAAACTCTTAATTACTTTTACGGAGTGGTAATCGTTCCGTGCATGGCCGCATAGATATAGGTGTTCTGCGGTATGCCCTCCATTGTGCCGAGTTCCACTGTCATTTCAATCAGCACATCATCGTGGATGAGGCGTGGATTGGCCAGTTTGTAATAACCCAGCGGTACATTGCGGTTGCTGCCTGTTTTAAAAACAGCATTGCTGGTTTCCGGTACAATTTGTTTCTTGTTGCTTTTCAGGTTGAACTCACCATTTGCAATGGCAGGAAATTCTTCCAGCCCTTTGTAATTAGTGGCAATCACTTTGTCTTTGCTTGCATCGGCAGATGTACCGGCCAGCAGGATAATGCCGCTTGCCAGGAATGCCTGGTTCTTGGGCAATTTGGAATTGCTGATATTACGCAAACCGATTTCTTTATCATCCTGCGTTTCAAACAGCTTGATTGTTTTGGAAGTAACCGGCTTGATGGAATAGATTATACTATCCGCTAAACGCAGGTCGCCTTTTACCAATGCTTCTTTGATATGCACCGGCAGTTCGCCGAAGAATTTTTCCATTTCCGCCCTTGAGCCTTTGCTGGGCGAGCCGGTGTTGGATAATTTGGAAACCATACGCAAACGCTGCACAGGGTTCATCTTACGCAATGCGCCGAGCAGTTCGCCGTCATCTACACCTTCCAGTCCGAGTAATGCGCCCTGGTTATTGTATTCTTCAATACCTTCTAAGAGTCCTAACATAAAATTTGAGTTTACCCCCTAACCCCTGAAGGGGAGTTAGGCGTGATTATTAAATAATTGTTTGTTTAAGTGTTTTTGTTTTACCCCTCTTTAGGGGCGGGGTTAATACAACCTTTCTTCCCACTGGTCATCTTCCTCCATTTCAGGAAGTGCTGCGCCTGTCATTTGCTGAAACTGCATACCGCTTTCTATAAGCTGGTTCTCTATGCTCTCCAAAGCATTCAATCCACCACTCAGGTCATTGTTGTAATTGAAGTATTGCAGTTCACCTATACCGTTGGTTGCTGCTGCGGCTGATTTTTGTTTGATGATTTTGTCTAAGTAGAGCTTTTCAGAAAAGTTTTCTTTGTAAGCCATCAGCCTTTCTTTTACGCCATCCAAACCTTCCAGGCCATTAACGGCTTTGCTTTTCTGAAAACCATTGGCTGCCATCATTCCTATGCCCAGCAAGGTGAGCAAACGGTTTTGCGTGTAGTGACCGGTTCCGGTTGTTACCAAACCAATGGCCAGTGATGGCCTTCCGATAGCAGAGCCTATCAGCCCGCCGCCGAGTACGGCTACCAGTAAATCCTTGCCGGTTTCCAGTACCGTGTTTTTTACATTGCCTTTGGTAGGCAATTCTTCATTCATGCCTTTCAGGAAATTTTTCTTCCGGGCATTTTTCTTGTATGAGTTTTTCGCTTTAGCCATATTGAATTTTGTTTTAAAAGTGTACGGATTGAATCAGAGCAGGGCTACTGATTTTTTCTTTTGTTGTTTGGATTTATTTCGTTTGTGGTTCTTTCGTTTTTTGTAATTGGGTGCGCCTGATAAACCACCACCTTGTGGTGAGGATTTGTTTTGTGTTTTACCGCCTTTCATCATGGCATAGCCAATCCCGATAATGGTTAAGCCTCCCACACCAATAGCAACCGGCTTCAGCCATTTCTTATTCTTTTCCCAAAAACCAGGATTGTCATTGTTGTTGCCAGGATTATCCGTGTTTTGGTTTGTTGTTACATTAGCCTCAGATGTATTGACAGGGACTGTTTCTGATTTAGTCTCCACCATTTGTTGCTCAGTGTTAAACTTTACAACTTCAGTATTACCGGATTCGGACCCTGGTGTTGCTGTTTTCACAATTACTCCCGGAGTTTCTGAATTTTCTTTTACTGTAACCGTTGGTACTATTCCCGGTGTGGCAGTGGTTGGAACTGGCACTGGATTTTCTTTATCTGCCTGTTCATTTTTTGTTTCGTCAAAATCTTCAGATCCTTTTGTTTTCTTCTGAAAAATATTGCCCACATCTTTCAGCATGGCAACAATACCTGCTATCACACCCGCTGCCGCCGCTATGGTGCTCATGGTAATGGGTTCACCGAGTTCACCAAATCCTTCCATGCCATTTACATTTTCATTATAGTAAATCTCAGTACCTAACAGTTCGCTTATGGGTGTGTAAGCATTCATGTATTCCACACCTTCCAGTTCAATCATGCCAAATCCATCCAGCCCATTCACTGCTTTGTCTTTGTTGCCCTTTCCACCGAGGATGGCTTTCTTTAGATTTTTCGGATTGCCGCCTGCACCGAAAAATATCTTTTCTAATTTCTGTCTTGCTGCAATCAGCTTTTGAAATTTTACCGGGTCAATACTTTTTGCCGATGCCTGCTGTGGTGAAAGGTAACTCCAGCGAAGACGGCCTGCTGCATTGCGGATATTCAGTTTCATGCTGGCAAGAATGCCATTACGCAGCAGCACCGTAGCAGGGTTAGCCTTATTCACCACATTCAGCATCTTGCCCAGGAACTTTTTCTTCTTGGGTTTTGGATTTCCGGCAGTTACGGGAGTTGGAGTTTCCACAGGATTGAGGTTGCTCCCTTTGGTAAGCAGCGCCGCTTTCTTTTTCATAAACGGCATTGACTTTTTAACCGGTACTGGTGATTTGGCTTTCAATGGTGAGGGCTTTTTACCACCACCCATTTTACGCTGGATAAGTTTGCCCAGCTCGGCCATGCCATCACCGGCACCATTTATTTCAAAACCATCATCAAAGCCACTGAGATATTGTAAATCCATAGGATAATCTTTTTTTTCACTAAATGGTACTTCATAATTAAAGCGGTCAGTCACACAATCAATGGTGATATAACCATTTTGAAAAGGCACGATGGGGTAGATGTGCTGAAAGTAGTCACGGTGATATTTGGTAATACGCAACGTATGGGCTATGCCGAGATTGGAAAGGATACTGGATATGAAAACCGAGTAACAGTCACAATCTACCCCACTAAAACGGTCGTGCCAGGCTCTTGCCGGGTTTCTTATTTGCTCATAACCCGGTGCATCTTTTTTGTAGTTAATGTGTTCATATACGAAGTGCCAGATATTTTTACAGGTTTCATAGGTATTGTTTGTTTTTAGTTGTTCAGCTAATGATTTGGTTTGATAAAGTGTTTCGTTCACCACTCTCGGTATAAAATCAACCGTATGATAGACATTCGCATTTTTGCGGATGGTGGAATTGCTGCCCTCTGCTATGGGAAACAGGTGGTCATATTCCTTTCCGCTTTTGATATGTCTTTTTTTAGTTGCTTCCACACTTTACTTTTTAATAGTTACTTCATTATTGCTCTCATAAGGAAGTTCTGTCCATCCCAGGTTTACCGTTGTCATCACTTTGATGGTCAGCTTCACCGGCTTTTTGTTCTGCAGGTTTTTCAATACATCACTTGCCACGGAAAAGAAACTGCTGACCGGTATTGTTACCAGTAGTTTACTGATAACCACTTCACCATAAGGGGGAATTTTTATATCCTTGTTCACTGCCTGGCTGCTGCCTACCGTTGTACCATTGCTGATAAGTTTAACAAAGGGGAACTTTATAGAGAAAGTCCCCTTTGTCGGGTTTTTCAACAGGACATCAACACGGACAACGATGGCGTTCCAGGTTAGCTGGTACAGGTTAGCAGTAGGAATGATTTCCAGTTCAGCCTGTGTTTTCTTTAGCTTCTTTACATAGCCATACACAGCTACTACACCTGCGCCTACGAGTGTGCCGGTTAATATTTTTGCAGCAGCACTCATTACTTGCTCTTTCTTTTTCTTTCTAAATAATCAGCGGTAAGTTTAAATCCCAGCCAGATGGCTCCGCCAATTCCAGCTTTTAAGGCATAGTCCAATAGCCCTACAAAGTCAAGGTTGGCTAAGAACACTATCCCCGTGAGCAGTATGCTGCTGGATGTGGTTTCGCTTGTTGTTTTAGTTTCCATAGGAAATATTTTAAACTGCTTGTTTTAATTCTTTTAGTGGTACTACAAGTGCAATTTTTTGTGGTACGCCAAGTGCTGTGAATATGCCCGTTACCTGTTCTATGGTAAAGAACATTTTTGTTTTGTTACTGTAAGCAGGGGCTTTGCTATCAATCCACCGCTTCATGGTTTTGGTACTTACACAGTAAATAGCTGCTAAATCCTTCATGCGGTAGGGACGGATTATCAAATGGCCCTGCTCATCGTAATATGGTTTTGGGGTACGGGTCATTGCTTAGTTGTTGCACAGTTGCTGAATAGCTACTACCTGGAACAGGTTCAAAAGTCCCGGCGTTTGCTTGTCTATAAAATATTTTCTCCAGTATTGATAATTCTGAATCGTTGGTTCTTCGCTGAACTCCAGCACGGCTTCAGCCATTGCTTTCAATTCGTTTTTGTAATTGGGCAATGATTCCCTTACAGATTTGATTTCATCATACCAGGCTTTTGTACCGGCAAAACCGTTTTCGTTTGTGCGGTCAAGCCATACGGATGGCAGGGGAACATAGCGGCTGCTGTTCTTACTGATATAATACCGGGTAAGCAGTACCCGCTGGCAGAAAATGGAAAATGCTTTTTCAGGATGCTTTGCCAGCCGCAGGTATTCTTCAATTTTTTCTTTGGCAGTATCAATTTCCTTTTGAGAGAATTGGGTACAGTTCCAGAGGCTGCTGTAAGCAAAATTCCATGCTGTGTTTACGAGTGGAGCTAATTCGGTTTGTGTGTCTTTCAGCCCTTTTACAACCCTCATCGTGGGTCTTGTTGTTCTTTCTTTTCGTAGTGCCTGTTGTCTCATCTTTTTTATTTTTTAGTTTGTTAATTCCGATTGACAACACAAACATACTATGGGGCAAAGGGGTCACTTTCCACTTTGAGCAAGTTTCAGCAAGTTGTTGAAAGAAGTTGTAAGTATTTGTAAGTTTCGGATGATTTTGTCCGATTCTGTCTAATGAAAGTTTTGCGTGGAACGGGTATAAAAAAAAGCCGCTTTGTAAAAGCGGTGATTAATTACTTCAAAGATTAAACTATGTTGCTTTACGAACTCATTACCTGTAAATCCTGAAATGTAACAATACCTGATTTATAATTTTCAACGAAATAGTATCTGCCGGTATCATTTTTTACGCAGCCAGATAATTCTTTTATTAATGGATACTTTGTAGGCTTGGTAGCAGTAGCAATAATAAAATCATAACTACTTAATTCTTCACTTTTGCGAGGGTCAATAGTAGAAGGCCAGGGAATATCTAAAACACCATTACTCTTTAAACAAGGCTTTTCTTTACCAATCCTAAAAAGTTTCTCATCAAATGCTTTATTCAATGAATTATTCCAAAGTGCAACAAGATTTCTTTTAACTTTTGCCCCATTATGTTTTGGGTTTATCAAGATGCCTAAAACACTCCACACATCATCGCCTGCTACGAATTTCTTTTTCATTCCTTCGGCTTCTGATAATTTTTCCGCTTCGTTAATTAGTTGTTTATTACTTTGTATTTGGGATAAAAAAGGTACTACGAAAGCTGTACCCGACTTTCGTTTGCAAGCATTTGAAAATACCATTGTATAAATCTGGCTCTTTTCTGAAAACCTGCCATACCTGATTGGTATTCTGACCTGAATTTTATTAGTAATTGACAACGAATTTGCTCTCCAATTTTTGCGTATATCATCACCTGGTTTATCCAAATAGTCTTGCCACAGCAATGAACCAATAATAAGTACACCGCCTTTTAAGTCAATTTCTTTTTTTGTCATAACTCAAAATTATTTTAATATTCCACTGCTTTCCCTGGCAGTCCCAACCTGTCAAAGATAATTGCTACTTGTTTGGCATTATACAACCTGCCTACCTTTTCACCTATTGCCTCATTATGCCTGACAATCCAGCTTTTCATAGTACGATTGGTTATGCCATAAATGTTTGCCAGTTCTGTCAGGCTGTAGGGCTTTACTTCAATTGTGTTTTCTGTAATACTCATCGTGGTTCGTTTTGTCTGTTAATAAATCCGGGTCAGTAGTTTATTTCCTTTCTTAGCCGTAGTAAGCTAAATAATCTTCATGTTCAATAGCAAGTACCGTACACAATTGTATTACGCCCAACTTTGTTTTACTCATAAAATCAGCCAGTAGCCTTTGCATCAGTTGCGGATTTTCTTTGGGTACGTCTAATTGTTGCGGTTCCCTTCTTCTTATTTTCTGGTCGTTAAACTGTTGCACCAGGTATCTTTTTTGATTCGTGGTAAGCAACCCTAAATCATCAGCCCGGTATAATAATGCAATCATGCTCACTTTCCATTTGCGTTTCAGTTCGCCTAAGAGCGAAAGGGTAACACCGTCTTTAAAGTCTTTCAGAATATCCTTTGCAGGCATTAAGAACTCAGCAGCAAACAGGTTGGCTTCATGGCTTATATCCCGGTCATGCGGCACGGTACAAAAGGTGTGCATGATTAAATGCCCCAATTCAAAAGCCAGTGAAAACCGCTGCCTGTCACCCAGCAGGTTTTTGTTGAGGAAGATGATAGGGTAATTATCATCTGTAAGCATACTGCGGCTGTCCACCCTGTCTGTTCCAAAATCAAAACTGCTGATGATGATTCCTTTTTCTTCCAATATTTTACTAAGGTTCTCAACGGCACCGGCAGGTATATTCCATTTCTTTCTTACCAGAGCCGCTATTTTCTCCGGGGTATTGGTTTCATCCACTTTATACAAAGGCAGTTCAGGAACTAATTGCTCCATAGCACGGGTTACCGTTTGCACATGGCGGCGGATGATGTTCATTTGTGCTTCAATGGGTGTTATAAGTTTGGCGGGTACATTTTTCCGCTTGCGGTAGCTCAGGTTCACCGGCATAATCTCGCCTTTTTGCAAAAAGAAATGCGGGGGATAGTTGGTGGCTTCTGAAAGTGCTGCCAATACTTCCTCATCAACAGCAGTATCGCCATGCTCCAGCCTGGAGATATTGGCCTTGTAACTGTTCAGCTTCTCAGCCAGCACCGATTGGCTGAAGCCTCTGGCTTCCCTGGCTAATAAAATCATGTTTGGATTAATCGTCTGTATCATAGTTCCTTTCTTTTGTTGGGCGACAAACATAAAAATAAATTCTGCATTTTTTTAAAATAAATCTCAAAATGTGAATAAGTTTAGCTAAAAATAGTAGTCTTACGATTGAGAAATAATTAAGGAGCGATTGAGGATTATTTAGGGATGGATTAAGACTGCTTACGGAGGTGTTGTATTAAATTAAGCCATATTTTCGTGTGTAAATGCGATATATAGGGAATCAAAATCAAATACTGTTTATTGGGTCCATTGTACCCGAAAGGGCTTATATGTTTAGGGAAGAATTAAAGACCAGCCTCAGCGTAATCTGGAATACAAAGAAAAATGCAGATTTTGTTATAGATAATCAAAAGATAAGCCTGGGCAAAAATTGTATCTTATTCCTTACCGAATTTCATAAGGTAAAAGAATACAACTTTGATGAACTAAACATTATACAATTTAACCGGGATTTTTATTGTATTGAACAAAACGATAACGACTTAGGTTGTAAAGGTCTTCTGTTTTTTGGAGCATCCTCTATACCCAAAATCATCATACCGCAAAAGAAAATTGAACATTTTTCTATGCTATGGCAAATACTGATGATGGAAATGGAAGAAAATGACAGTTACAAAATGGAAATGCTTGGCGCCCTTTTAAAAAGGTTTCTTATTCTGTGTGCACGGATTTACCGGCAAAAAAATTTCAATATAAGACAAGATGATGCAGGTATAGCTATAATCAGGGAATATAGCTATCTTGTTGAGCAACATTATAAAAAGTACACAAAGGTTTCTGATTACGCCAGGCTGTTGTTTAAATCCCCTAAAACCATCTCAAACATTTTTGCAAAATATATTGATAAAACGCCACTTCAGATAATTAATGACAGAAGGCTTATTGAAGCAAAAAGGCAATTGCTTTATACAGATGAGCCTGTAAGCACTATTGCAGACGACCTTGGGTTTACCGATATACAGGCGTTTAGTAATTTCTTTAAGAAAAGCACAAAACAAAGCCCACTCAAATTCCGCTCCAAACGCAAATGAGTTTCTGCTGCCTTGTAAAATTAAGTGAGCCTTCAATTAAGTAGTGTTTACCCGGCGTCAGGAATAATTTACAAATAACCGTGACCTATGTGCTATCATTCCGTAGCTGCTGTAAAATATCTTTGCAAACAAAAAAGGAGATATTATGCTTAACTGGAATGATGTACTCAACTTTAGCTCTAAAGCTAACCCTGTACCAGATAAAAGGGTGGAAAAAACAGAAGAAGAATGGAAGGCACTTCTAACCCCAGGGCAATTCCGTATTACCCGTAAACACGGCACAGAACCCAGCTTTTCAGGAGAGTATTGCGAAAGTCACTCCCCCGGAAAGTATCACTGTGTATGTTGCGATACCCTGCTGTTTGATAGTGGTGAAAAGTTTGATTCGGGTACCGGCTGGCCCAGCTTTACACAGCCTGCAAAAGAAAATGCTATTAAATACATCAAAGATAAATCATGGGGCATGACACGGATTGAAGTGCAGTGTAATGTATGTGATTCACATCTTGGGCATGTGTTTCCTGATGGCCCTGCGCCAAGTGGCCTGCGGTATTGTATTAACTCACTCTCTTTAGATAAGGAAGTTACCGGTAAGGAATAATTTACAAATAGTAGTGTGCTATGAATTACCCGTTGAGCACTACGGTAAACGAACTTTACACAATAAAAAAAATTGAATAATTGAAAACGGAGTTTGCAACTTTTGGCAAAGGGTGTTACAGTGAGGTTAAAGAATACTTTATTCAAATTCCAGGTGTTATTAAAGTAATAACTGGTTTTGCCGGGGGCATTTGGATTAATCCGGATTATGATGATGTCTGCAGTGGAAGGTCCGGGCATGCAGAGGTGGTAAACGTAGAGTTTGACCCGGAGGTTATATCTTTTGCAACGTTGGTAGATATGTTTTTAAGAGAGTATGGTACTACAGATAGCAGCAATAACTGGAATCCAAAATCACCAACCCGGTCAATTATTTTATTCAGAAACGAACAACAAGAACTGGTGGTAAGAAATAAGGTTAAAGAAAAAATGGAACAGGCAGGTATTGATATTACTACAGAGGTCACTGCATTAGATACCTTTTACAAAGCAGAAGATTATCATTAGTGCTATTGACAGTGGCCCGTTAATTAAAAAACAAAAAAAGAAATGAATACACAATTAGCAACATTTGGTGGAGGATGTTTCTGGGGAGTTGAAAATTATTTTCAAGCTATCCCCGGGGTGATAGATGCTGTGTCTGGTTATGCAGGCGGCACATCTGTAAATCCTACTTACCATGATGTATGCGGAGGAAAAACCGGGCATGCAGAAGTGGTGAATGTAGAGTTTAATGCAGAGAAAATTTCATATAGAGAACTGGTAGAGCTTTTCTTAAAAAAATATGGGACAACTGGAAATGACAATAAAATCTATCCCAAATCCCAGTACCGCTCAATTATTTTATATAGAAACGATGAACAGTATGATGCAGTGAAAGATGTTTACAGCAAAATAAAAGAACAAAAAAACAAAACAATTACAACTGAGGTTGAACCTTTAGAAACATTTTATAAAGCAGAAGAATACCATCAGGATTATTACGGTAACTGCAGAGTACAAGAATAAAAATTTAAAACAATGAAAAATATTGAAATGGCTACATTTGGCGGCGGGTGTTTTTGGTGCGTTGAAGCTGTTTTACAGCGTTTGGAAGGCGTAGAGAAAGTAGTTTCTGGCTATTCCGGCGGCAGTATGCCTAATCCCGATTATCGCTCAGTATGCAATGGCAATACTGGCCATGCAGAAGTAGTACAGGTAAGTTTTGATAAGGACGTAATCAGTTACGAAGACCTGGTTATAGTTTTTATGAGCAGCCACGACCCCACATCCTTAAACAAACAAGGTGCTGATGCAGGTACACAATACCGTTCGGTTATTTATTACCACAACGATGAGCAAAAGCAAATTGCGGAAGCTGTAATAGACGGGTTTCAAACTCATCTTAATAAGAAAGTAGTAACGGAACTTAGCCCGTTAGATACTTTTTATGCGGCGGAAATGTATCACCAGGATTATTATAACCGAAACCCTTATACCGGGTATTGTTATGCGGTTATTAACCCTAAAGTAGCCAAATTAAAAAAGATGTTTCCGGAAAAATTAAAAGAACATGCACATTAAGCATAAAAAAATCTTTGCTGTGTTGCTTGCTCTTAGCTTTTTTGTTACTGAAGCATGTACACAAAAACAAAAAAAAATAAAAGGAGATACAATGACATCTACAAAAAATACTTACGGAATTGGTGGCGCCAAAGCGCCTGAATGGAATGTACCATTATGGGTAAATGGAGAAGGTGAAAAAATTAACCCCATAAAACTTTCAGATTATGACGGAAAGTTTAAAGTGGTGTATTGCTTTCAAAGCTGGTGCCCCGGCTGCCATAGCGTTGGTCTGCCATCGCTGCAACAAATGGTAAAAGCGCTTGAAGGAAATGACAAAATTGTATTCCTTGCTGTGCAAACTGTGTTTGAAGGCAAGGAGGCTAACACTTTTGAAAAAATGCTGGAAGTGCAGAAGAAATACAATCTGCATATCCCGTTCGGCCAGGATAATGGCGATGCAAGTACCCGTAACATTTCCAACATCATGTATAACTACCGTACAGGCGGTACGCCATGGTTCATTTTTATTGATGAGGAAAACAATGTGGTGTTTAATGATTTTCATTTAAACACTGAAAAGGCAATTGAGTATTTACAAACTATTAAATAAATTAATTGTGAAAAGAATAATATTGAAAAACCAGGTAGTTGCCGTTGTGCTGCTTGCCAGCACATTGGCCTCCTGTGGTCAAAACAATGCACAGCAACAAAGTAAGGCAGAAGAAGTAAAAAATATTTTCAGCTTTGCTAAAACAGATTCAGAATGGAAGAAGCAACTTTCGCCAGAGCAATATTATGTATTGAGGCAAAAAGGCACCGAGAGGCCATTTACGGGTAAGCTCCTTTTAAATAAAGAAAAGGGAGTGTATAAATGTGCCGCTTGTGGTAATGAACTTTTTACAGACGATATGAAGTTTAATAGCGAGTGTGGCTGGCCCAGTTTTGACAAAGAAATTGCCGGAGGTAAAATAATAAAGAAAGATGACAACAGCCTGGGTATGCATCGTACAGAGATAATGTGTGCAAAATGCGGCGGTCATTTGGGGCATTTGTTTGATGATGGCCCTACTGCCACGGGTCAGCGATACTGTGTTAATTCCCTCTCTCTTGAATTTGCACCGGTAAATAAAGCTGCCGGAACAGCAGCAGAAAAAGTGTCAAACATTGATACTGTCACCTTAGGAGGCGGTTGTTTTTGGTGTACAGAAGCTGTTTATGAAGAATTGAAAGGTGTTATTTCCGTTGAAAGCGGGTATAGCGGTGGCAAGGTTTCTAACCCATCCTATCATGATGTAAGCAGTGGAGAAACTGGCCATGCTGAAGTGGCTCAAATTGTTTATGACAATACAAAAGTATCATTAGAAGAAATACTGAAAGTTTTTTTTGCAACGCATAACCCTACTACTTTAAACAGGCAGGGAGCTGATGCAGGTACGCAATACAGAAGTGTTATTTTTTACCGTACACCAGAACAAAAAAAGGCGGCTGATGATATAGTATCTGCCCTGAACAAAGAAGTGTATGATGGCAAAATAGTTACAGTCGTAGAACCATTTGTTGCTTTCTATAAGGCCGAAGACTATCACCAGGACTATTATGCAAATAACAAAAACCAGGCTTATTGCCAGATGGTGATACAACCCAAGCTGGAAAAATTTGAAAAAGTGTTTAAAGATAAACTGAAAAAACACCAGTAAGGGCTTTAATAAAAAACTTAAAAAAGAAAGGAATAAATAAATGAAAAAGATAAATGAAGCTGAAGCAAAAGCAATGATTAGTTTGCTTGATGACCCAAGTGAAGCTATATATGAACAAGTGAAAGATAATTTGAAAAAAGCAGGTGCCGAAATTATGCCCCTGCTGCAAACAGCATACGATGAAAGTAACAATGACCTGCAGAAACATCGCCTTAAGGCTCTTATCAATAGCGTAAGGTTAAGAAAACTCAAAAAGGAAATAGATGGCTGGAAAAACTTGAAATCAGATGACCTGCTTGAGGGTATTTTAATAATAGCCAGGTATGCTTACCCAGGCCTGGATGTTGATGCTGTAAAACATTTTATCAGCAAGATGGAAAAAGAGGTGGCAGAAATGATAAAAAACAAATCCGGCGCCGAAGCAGTGGAAGCTATGAATGAAGTGATTTTGCATAAGTATGGCTTTTCGGGAAATACAGAAGACTATTCCGGGGTGCAAAACTCTTATATCAATAAGGTGATTGAAAATAAAATGGGCAACCCTATTATGTTGTGTGTTTTATATTTATTAGTGGCAAGGCGCCTCAATATTCCTTTAATAGGCATTAACTCGCCAAGGCATTTTGTGCTGGCGTTTATTAATGATAAGGAAGATGTTGCTGATATTACCGGCAACGAAATGGATAAAATTGGCTTTTTTGTTGACCCCTTTCACCAGGGTACCACCTATAGTGAAGCTGATTTTATAAAAATGCTGAAATCTGTGGAGTTCTATGACATTTATAAGAAAGCATTGCCTGCTTCAAACATCACCATAATAAAACGGGTATTAAATAATGTCATCTACGCAATTCACCAGGAAGGAAAAGAAAACAGGGCAAAAAACCTGTTGAGGATTGCAGAATCATTGTAACTATTTCAAGTAATGTTAATAGAGAAGCAGGTTAAAATAAATGCAAATTGCTGTTTAAAATATTGTATAATGAATTTTAGAAAAGGAGAAATAAAATGTTCCGCATTAATGAAAAAGAAAAAAAGTTTGAATGGACACAGGATGGTGTAACATCCTTTGTAAGTTATTACATTAAAAACAACAAATATGTACTCTGGCATAGTGAGGTGCCGATGAGTGAAAGAGGGAAGGGAATCGGCAGGAACTTAGTTACAAACACATTTAAATACCTGCAGGATAATAACCTGAAAGCAGGAATTTCGTGCAGCTATATTAATATGGTTGCAATGAGAAACCCTGAGTACAGGTCAATATTTATTCAGGAGGAAGAAAAAAATGAAGCTTAATATAAACGACACTTTCAGCAAGCAATTACCTGCCGACACAAATACAGATAATAAAGTACGGCAGGTAAATGATGCATGCTTTTCTTACGTAAAGCCTACAGCCTCATCCAGCCCTTCATTAATTCATGTGTCTGACGAAATGCTGGAAGAAGCTGGCATCACCAGGGAGAATGCGGCTTCTGAAGAATTTGTAAAAGTTTTTTCAGGCAATTCCATCTACCCAAATACACAGCCTTATGCTATGCGTTATGGCGGGCACCAGTTTGGTTCATGGGCAGGACAGTTGGGCGATGGCCGTGCAATTAATCTTTTTGAAGTTAACAATAACAACCAGCAATGGGCATTTCAAATAAAGGGCGCAGGCAAAACTCCCTATTCCCGTTCAGCTGATGGATTAGCAGTATTAAGGTCTTCTATCAGGGAGTACTTATGTAGCGAAGCCATGCACCATTTAGGGGTACCTACTACAAGGGCTCTCTCAATAATACTCTCAGGCGATGAAGTGTTAAGAGATGTTTTGTATAACGGAAATGCGGCTTACGAAAAAGGGGCAATAGTATGCAGGGTGGCTCCCAGCTTCATCCGTTTTGGAAATTTTCAAATATTAGCCGCACATAAAGAGTTAGAAAACCTGAAAAAATTAACGGATTATACCATAACGCAGTTCTTACCTCACTTGGGCTCACCAGGTAAAAAGACGTACCTGAAATTTCTAAAGGAAGTAGCAGAAAGAACAATGGATATGGTTTTAGATTGGGAGAGAGTAGGCTTTGTACATGGTGTGATGAATACAGATAATATGTCCGTGCTTGGTCTTACAATTGACTATGGTCCGTACGGTTGGTTGGAAGATTATGACCCCAACTGGACACCAAATACAACTGATGCTGGCCGTGGCCGTTACCGGTTTGGTAACCAGGGGCAAATAGCTTTATGGAATTTATACCAGTTTGCAAATGCTTTGGTGCCCCTGATAAATGATGTAGATGCAATGGAACAATTACTGTTAGCAGCCGAGGTGCGATATGAAGAAATGAGATTGAGTATGAAGCTGGCAAAACTTGGGTTAAGCGCTGGTATTGAAAAGGCAGAAAGCTTTATTCAGGAATTGGAAAGGCTGTTACATAAGAGTGAAATGGATATGACGTTGTTTTTCAGAAACCTTTCCTCTTACGATGGAATAGTTTCAGATGCATATATCAAATCCCTGGCAGTAATGAGCTACGCAGATGATTTTTCCAGGTTTGAAAAGGATTGGAAAAAATGGTTTACCATGTACTCCTTATATATTTCCAAAGAAGATAACAGTAACAGAAAAGAGATGATGAACAGTGTAAATCCGAAGTATGTATTGAGAAACTATATGGCACAGTTAGCAATTGATGCGGCTGACAACGGAGACTACAGTGTGGTGGATGAATTATTTCAATTACTGAAAAAGCCTTATGATGAGCAGCCCGAAAATGAAAAATGGTTTGCTAAAAGACCAGATTGGGCGAAACATAAAGTTGGTTGCTCTCAGTTAAGTTGCAGCTCGTAATTTTCTTTTACTGGTACAAGTATTATTAGGCTGATTCATATATCTTTAAACAATAAAAACAAAAAATCATGACACACGAAGAAATCAAGACTGCTGCAAACGGGCTTATCAGTATGGCCCACAATGGAAAAATACTGGAAGCTATTGACAAATATTCCGATGACAACATTGTAACTCAGGAAGGGGTAACCGGAAAGCCAAGTGAAGGTGGCAAAAAAAAGTTACTGGAAAACTATAAAATTTTTCTGGATAACATGACCGAGGTAAACACCTACAAAGGTAAACTTGTGTCTGTTGGCGAAAATGTGTCGGCCATAGAGTGGGAATTAGATTTTAAAAATAACCTGCCCGGTTGGGAAGTAATAAAGCTTACCGAAATAGCCGTACAGGAATGGAAAGATGGAAAGATTACAAGGGAAACTTTTTTCTATAACCCACAATAATTTTAAATATCGCTATGAATAAAATTGGATTAGACACAAAAAAAGCAGACGAAATAGCAGGCAGGCTAAATATTCTTTTAGCAAACTACCAGTTACTGTACACAAATACAAGAGGCTTTCACTGGAATGTAAAGGGAAAAGATTTTTTTGAACTTCATTTAAAGTTTGAAGAAATATATAACGACCTGCAGGTTAAAATAGATGAAGTTGCGGAACGTATTTTGACGCTTGGCAATGCCCCAAAGAACAGTTTTTCAGATTATCTGAAAATTGCTTCTATCAAGGAGGTGAGCAACGAAGCTAACGGGGCCGCAGGCTTACAATATATACTGGATGGCTTTATTATTATTTTGAAAATAGAAAGAGAACTGCTGCAGCTAAGCGGAGAAATTAATGACGAAGGCACCAATGCTTTAATGAGCGGATACATTACCGAACATGAAAAAAGTGTTTGGATGTTCAATTCCTATTTAAATAAATAATTGTAGTATGAAAGAATGGAAAGAAATAACATCTGAAAAAGATGTACAGGAGATTATTGCCGCCTCGGAAACCAGGCCGCAGGTAATTTTTAAGCATAGTGTTAGTTGCGGCATCAGTGCTTTTGCAAAAGAAAAACTGGAAGATGGCAGCCACCAGATAGTGGCCAAAGCAGATTTTAATTATCTGAACCTGTTACGGTACAGGAGCATTTCTAATTTAATTGCTTCTGCACTAAAAGTAACACACCAATCGCCCCAGGTAATTGTATTAAAAAATAAAGAAGTGGTTTACCACAGCTCTCATCATTCAATTGATGCGGATAAAATTGCAGAGAAATTGTAACTTCCCGGGAATATCTTTTTATATTTTTTATTGGGCAGTTAACATTTGCCTTGGAATAAACATTAATATCATGTCATTATCTGAAGTTGCCTTTTGGGGGTTCATCTCTGTTACCGGAATAATAATAGGGTCAGTAATCGGTATAAAACTAAACCTTCAGCACTCTGTTATTTCAAAAATTGTTGCCGTAGCTTCAGGTTTACTGGTGGCTACAGCAACAGTTGAGTTATTTCATAATGCAATCAAAAATATTAACCTGTACTATGGGTTAGTTGCTTTATTTACCGGTGCATTTGCATTTAGTTATGTAAATTCAATTATTGCTAACCTTGGCGCTAAAAACAGGAAACGATGTGGTGTATGTGTGGAACAACCAACAGAACAGGCGCAGCCGGGCAGTGGTCTTGCAATAATGGTAGGCACTGCTATGGATGCTATTCCCGAAGCGCTGGTGCTTGGCCTTTCCTTATGGTCTCAGGGAGTTGATTATGCCTTACTGCTTGCTATTGCATTGGGCAATTTGCCCGAAGCCATTTCAAGCTCTTCTGGCATGAAGGAAGCCGGCCGTAGTGAAAAATGGATTTATACAGTTTGGGGTTTAGTGTCAGTAGGTACTATTGTATTAACTGTTTTAGGATTTTTACTGGCCGAGCAATTATCGCACGAATTTATTGCAGTTTTAGAATTATTTGGTGCAGGAGCTTTAATTGCAATGGTTGCAGAAACGCTTATTCCTGAAGCAACACATGGTACTCCAAAATTCGCAGGAGTTCTTATTGCACTTGGTTTTATTATTTTGCTGTTATTTTAAATGGTGTAGTTGGTATTGAATATTGCAGGTTATCCACTTCATTCTAAACCTAAATACTTGCTAAATTGAAAATTATCGCAACTGCCAAAATTGATGGGCCTGAAGCTAAAGGCACCGCAGAATTAATTCGCAATAATAATAGCTTACTGTTAAGGTTTGCAAAAGGCTTCTGGGTGGAAACCGGCGCACCCGATGTAACGGTTGCCCTTAGCCCAAACCCATTAGGGAAGATTGATATTAAGAATACTGATATTGGAAGATATGAGTATTCTAAAGCTGTAAACGAGTTTACTGTGCCTCTTACTCTTGACCTTGCAAAAAATAATATTGTAGTAGTTTATTGTAAACAATACCAGGCCTATTTTGGGCATGGGGTGTTGTCTTTCACCGGAGATTAAGCAGCTATTTATAGCATCCGTATAATCATTCAATGGCAAACAACTATTATGGCTTTTCAAAAGGTATTAGAATTAAGTGAGCTGCCGGCCGGCACATCAAAAGTGGTAAAGTTGGGTAATAAAAAAGTTGCCCTGTTTAATTACAATGGTAAAATTACAGCACTTGGTAACGCCTGCCTTCATCGTGGCGGCCCATTGGGGCTGGGTTGTGTAGAAAAAAAAAACGATGGCTACTATGTAACATGCCCCTGGCATGGCTGGGAATATAATATTGAATCTGGGGCTGCTCCGCCGGGCTACCACGACCAACAATCTGTTTTTGAAGTAAAAGTAGAAGGCAATGATATTTTACTAAACGATAAAGAACTTGTTGCTGCTAAAAAAGCCAATCATGATTCTCCCTTACTGGAAGATTTGGTAAAGCTTAAGTATCAAACCACACCGGATTCATTGAACATATTGGGCATTTCTGCTACCAATATGAATAATGGATTGCCCCGTTATTCCACATCAGAAGCTGCTTTAGAAGATGTATTGGAATATGCAAAAGAGAAACATAATGCCGCTACAAAGACTTTGAAATTGAGAAATTTGAATTTCAGGCATTGCGAGGGCTACTATTCACAACATGCCCAGGCATGTAACTGGCCGTGCAGTATTACCGAGGCAGAACCTGCCGATGGAATGACACAAATTTATACCGACATGGTATTGTGGGCCGATATTGTATTGCTGGCTACACCTATCCGGTGGGGGCAGGCCTCCTCCCTATATTATAAAATGTGTGAACGGTTAAATACAGTACAAAATCAAATAACCATTAAAGATAAAATCCTTATTAAAAACAAAGTGGCCTCATTTATTATTACTGGCGGGCAGGATAATATTCAACAGGTGTCGGGTCAAATGATGAGCTTCTTTACAAGTCTCGGTTTTGTTATTCCGCCTTTTAGTTTTGTAGGATGGAGCCGTGGGTGGACGGCTGAGGATATGGACAAAAACGTATTACAGTTTAAAAAGAACGAATATGTAAAACGAAGCAGCCGGGAAATGCTGGATAACACCGTGGAATTATTAATGAATATTAAAAAGATGGATTACAAAAAAATTACCGCACCGTTGCCGCACAAAAAAGATTCATTTACCGGCGATATGGAAAACCCTGATATGAATCTATAATGTAATGAAGACGTAGAGAAACGGTGCATTGTCAAATTGTACACCCGATATAATTTAGAAACTACCGCTGCCGATGTATCCTTCCCTGATTTTTTAGCAACATTCCGTCACACTTATTTTACGCAAACGCCGTGATGGACGTTCGTTTCATTTGTCAAATTTGAATTTTAATTATGGTCTTATCGTCGGTTCTAATGCCTTGTTCAATTTCAAGTTGTTCGGCTAACAGTATTATATTTTCAACTGTATTTTCTAAAATGTAATTTGATAATTTAGGGTTTACAAACATTTCTAATCCATCTGAAAAAATGCAAATAGTGTCGTTACTTTCAATATCAAATTCACCACTTTCCATAAAAAAGTCAGCGTTTGCATTGCCATTTAATACTCCATATGCTAACGGATGATTGGGGTTGTTACATATCTCTGTTCTGATTGTTTTACTGTCAAATTTTTGGTTGGATTTTCGTAGCCGCTCTGTCTGCTTGTTATTGAAAATTTTCACATGGGTTTTTCTAAACAATAAGCCAAAGCAGTCGCCTACTGAAACCCACTCTGCCCTGCTTTTCTGAATACGGATTATTAGGGCAACTAAGCCAGGCTTAAAATAACCGGTATAGCCTTTGTTTATTTGTTCTATTTCCTTGTTAGCTTTTTGAAATAAAGTTTTGAGATTGCTTTTGCTGTCGTAGCGCAGCTTACAAAAATTAACAAAGGCTTCTGTCAATGCAACAGAAGGGCTTGGATTAGGATAAACACCATCTTCTCTGTCTCTTGAAACGCCATCAACTACAAGGAAAACATTTTCTCCAATATCAACCCAAATATTGTCTTCATTTGGTTTGTCAGGTAGTTTGTTCTTAACAGTGCTTGAAGTTACTCTCATTTGGTTGTTCTAAAATGATACACAATAAACATGATTTTGTAATCAGCAAAAATATTAACAGGCAATATTTACAAATAACAAGGTGCATTTTGAACAAAACGTTTACTATATTATCTGCAACTTGCGAATTATTATTTAACTTCCGTTTTATAATATAAAACCTTTAAAGTTTATGTTTTTTGTATGCAAAAATAATCTAAATGCCAAACGCAATATTTAACCCCAAAAAGCCTGTTAACGAGCCGGTAAAAGATTACCTGCCGGGCAGTAAAGAAAGAGAAGACCTAAAAGCAGCGCTGCAAAAACTAAAAGCATCGGTTGTTGAAATTCCCATGTACATCAATAACCAGGAAGTAAAAAGCAGCGAAAAAGTCAATATCTATTCTCCACACAATCATAGCCAATTGCTTGGCCATTATTACATGGGCGAAAAGAAGCATGTTACAATGGCTATTGATGCTGCTTTGGCAGCCCGTAAAAAGTGGGCTGATATGCCTTGGGAACAAAGAGCCTCTGTTTTTTTAAAAGCGGCCGACCTCATGACCGGCAAGTACCGGGCAAAGCTTAATGCTGCATCCATATTGGGGCAAGGCAAAACCATTCACCAATCAGAAATTGACAGCATTTGTGAATCGGCCGATTTTTTAAGGTTTAATGTAGATTACATGTCCGAAATCTATAAAGACCAACCCGAATCCCCGGATGGGGTTTGGAACAGGATGGAATACCGTCCTTTGGAAGGTTTTATTTTTGCTCTTACCCCATTCAATTTTACCTCAATAGCCTGTAACCTGCCTACAAGCTGTGCCATGATGGGTAATGTGGTAGTGTGGAAGCCCAGCAATAACCAGATTTACAGCGCCATAGTTCTTATGGAAATTTATATGGAAGCAGGATTACCTGAAGGGGTTATCAACTTAATATATCCCTCCGGGCCTGATGCTGCAGAAGTTGTTTTTGAGCATCCTGATTTTGCAGGCATCCACTTTACCGGCAGTACAGGTGTATTTCAAAATATTTGGCAAAAAATCGGTAACAATATTCACAAGTACAAGGCATACCCCCGAATTGTTGGCGAAACAGGTGGTAAAGACTTTATTATGGCACACAGCAGCGCCAATGTGGATGCATTGGTTACAGCAATAATCAGGGGGGCTTTTGAGTACCAGGGCCAGAAATGTTCAGCAGCATCAAGAGCATATGTACCAGCCAGTTTGTGGCCACAGGTAAAAGAAAAACTAACCCAGCAGGTAAACGATATTAAAATAGGCTCGCCGGAAGATTTGGGTAATTTTATGGGAGCTGTTATTGATGAAAAAAGTTTTGATAAACTAAATGGATATATTAATGCAGCCAAAGCAGACCCTGATGTGGAATTACTAACCGGGGGCGACAACAGCAAGGATGTTGGCTATTTTATTAAACCCACTATAATCAAAACAAACAATCCAAAATACATAACCATGTGTGAAGAACTGTTTGGCCCTGTTCTTACATTATATGTTTACGGGGATAATGAATTTGAAGCTATTTTGGATTTAGTGGATTCCACTTCCATCTATGCACTCACAGGTTCTTTTTTTGCAGATGACCGTGATATTATTAATTATGCAACTAAAAAACTAAATCAATCGGCCGGTAATTTTTATATCAATGATAAGCCTACAGGAGCAGTGGTGGGCCAGCAGCCATTTGGTGGCGCCAGGGGTAGCGGAACAAATGATAAAGCAGGCTCTAAGATAAATCTGATGCGCTGGGTTTCTGCCAGAACAATTAAAGAAAACTTTATACCACCTATAGATTACAAGTATCCTTTTATGAAACCTGAATAGTCAATAATTACATCAAACGCTTAAATAAATTAAAAATGATACAGTTAAGTTTTAAATCATCCCTACCTCTTTTGGCAGTAACTTTCTTAATGTTCACTGCCTGTAATAACTCTGGTAGTAATGAAAAGGCCACTAACCATTCAGCACATCAACCAGACAGCAGCAGCCAAGCACCTGTTGGGTATATTTATACTACTACAAATGGTGAAGGCGAAAACCAGGTGGTAGGTTTTGAACGATATGCTGATGGCAATTTAGGTAATGAAAAAGTGTATGGCACACAAAGCAATGGCGGTTCAAAAAGTACCGACCCTGTATTTGCGATTACGATTACCAGGGGTCAATACAAATAATAGATAACTACCTGCTTACAGTAAATACAGGCGGTAATACAGTATCGGTTTTTGATTTGAATAAAAAAGATGGCAGCTTAAAATGGAAATCAAATTTTGACAGTAAGGGCCAGCGGCCGGTAAGTATTGGCTATACAAAAGTAGCCGGTAGCGAAACGGAATACTGGGTTACTGTTGCCAACCAGTGGGGCATTCCTACGGCTTTATATGAAGGTGAAAAATTTGTAAGGTTGCCAAATGATGCGTTTTTCAAACAAGACCTGGCTAAGCCGGATGCTTCCGATGAAGTGCGTAACGTTCAGCTGTATAAGTTTGATACAAAAACCGGCACTGTCACTTACAGTGGCCTGGTAGATAAATACACAAGAAAATGGGGTGGCCCGGTGCAGGTGGCATTTAGCCCCGATGGAAAAAAAATAGCTGTTACACTTTGGGGCATTCCTCATTTCTTAACCGAGCACCCTATTTTGAAAGAAACACAACCCAGCCGTGTATATGTGTATGATTTTGTAGATGGCAAGGCTATTAATCCCCGTTATTTTGAAGAAGACGGTGTAATAGGCGCAGTTGGTTTTAATTGGGGAAATGATAACAGCACATTATTTGTGTCTTACTTTAATCTGATAGATACAAAAACAGACCACGGGTTGGTCGTATTGCGGGATGATAATAAAAAACTCATCAAACAAAGCAATCATACTACCGGTGCCACAGGCGATGTAGATGAAGCCTGCTGGACAGCTATGAATGCTGATAAAAGCATGCTGTACGTAGTGAGTTTTTATTCAAACGTAATTACACCTTTTAAAATTGAAAACAACAAGGTGGTGAAAACATTGCCGTATGAAGGGGTGAAAAAGGATAACCCTGTGAATGACTTAAAAGATGTGTACGTTGCACCAGATAATAAAATGCTGTATTGCATTGGGGCTTTAAACAGTTACTCCATCAAGCATTTTATGATTGCAGCCGATGGCAGCCTCAAATTTCATGATGAAAAAGTATTAGATATAACAAAATCAGCCTTAGGCAAACCTGGTGTATACGATTTGTGTGGGTTAGCAGGTTATGATGTTCAATAGCTAATTTTTTATATCTTACGGTAATAATTATTTACAACTCTTGCTTCTGAGTAATGGAAATAGAAAAATTCATTAAATCTGAACATAGTGTTCATAATATGGCACGGATTCTTGGAGCTATTGGCAAGGCGTATATTAATCCCGTTTCAGACTATAGCCATACAAATCTCCGCTGGTGCGAAATAAATCACCACTTAGAAACAAGAAGTTTTACTTTACCCGGAGGTGATACGGTTTGGGTAAGTTATCATCCTGCTCATTTACATTTTCATGTATATGTGAATGATGAAAAAGATAACAATAAGATGGTGCTGGTTAAGAATAATTCTATTGAATTTGTAAAACAGAAATTTGTAAAAATCCTCAATGACCTTGCTTTGGACGCAAATAAATTTTTGCCGAACCTCAGGTTCAGGCATCTTGAATTGCTGGATGATAATGGAAAATTATTTTTACCTGATAAACCCAGCCTGCACCAGTTTGAAACAATACGCAGCGAAGCAAACCGTATTTTGCAGGAGTATCTTTTGCAGAGTGGATTACAAAGTGAGATACGGGTATGGGAAAATAATTTTGATACAGGTATTTATTGTCAATTCGCAAATGGAACAGACCAATATGCAGGTTATGCCCAGGCAGATAAGGAAGCATACGATAAACCTTATTTTTACAATAGTTTTTTTGTAAACGGAAAAAAAATTATTCCCATTAATTTCAAACAGGCTAAAAACACTATTTGGGAAACCGAAAATTGGGGTGGCGCCATTTTACCAATGGACAGGTTTGAAACTATGGAAGAATTTTTAGCGGCCGCCCCCGCCTTTTTAAATGAAACAACTGAAATATTTTTATCATCAATAAAACAACAATAACACAAAATGAAATTAACAGAAAACAACTTGGTTGGAGCAGTAAAAGAATTAATTGGAAAGGGCTATTCTGATGATTTCAGGATTAAAGAAAATAAACTGGCAGCTACCCAATCGGGTATTGAGTTACAACCAAAAGATTTTTCCATTGATGCAGCCTATAAGTTTGAGGGTGCAGAATCAGAGCTGGATACACAATATTTATTTGCAATTTCATCAACCGATGGAAAAACCAAAGGTTTGCTGATTGATGCACTTGATATTTATCAGGAATTAGAGGATGCTGACATTACTCAAAAACTTAATGTGCAATTTGAAACCTATGTGTTTGACGATAATAAAGCCGAACAGAAATATGGTCTGCCCAAAGTATATAAAACGAAATTTGATGAAAATCCTCACCGCTATGAATTACGTTTGGGTTATCCTGATTTTCCACCATGCCCCTTTGGAAATTCCTTTAGCATGCTGGGATTTGATAAAGACACCAATCAATATGTATGGTTAGTTACAAGCATCATTAAAGATAAAAGGCTTAGCAAAGTAGGATTTAACAAATAATGGACTGGTATCTTCCTATAACAATAATTCCAGGAGTTGGTGTACTGATTGTTTCAACAACCAACCAGATTATTGCTTTGAATATAGATATTGCACAGATGATATCCAATAAGAGTTGTATGGAGCAAATGCGGATTTTTGATAAAAAAAATAACCAGTTAAAAAAGCTGGCAAGAGCTACGGTATTATTTTATATCTCCAGCGCTTTATATGTTTTTTCCGGCTTGTCAGGCGCTTTTATGAGCAGCAGGGGTGTTTCTGAAGTTGTGTTAATTGCTGCAACGGCCTGCCTCTTTGCTGCCTTGGGTTATTTAATCTTTTATGGGCACGACTTAATAAAAATTCAGAAAATACAAGTAGAACAGATTAAAAACACAAAACAATGATTGTAGGAGTATTTAAAAGCAGGGTAAACCCTGATTTTGCTGATGAGTTTAAGAGACTGTATGCTGAAATGAGCAACCACATTGCCAGAATAGATGGTTATAAAGGCCACAAAATGTATAAAGCAGATGATGGTGAAGCTGTAGTAGTAGTGGAGTTTGAAGATGATGTATCCTTTGAAGCCTGGGACAAACATCCGGCGCATAAAAAAGCAAAAGAAAGAGGCAAGCTTGAAGTATTTGATTTTTATGATGTAATGGTGGGCAAAGTCTTTGAAAGGCATACTAAACCAGAGCAAGAACCTTTTATTCCTCCTTTTTTTATATAGAATATGGCAACAACAGTAAATATTAAAAACATACCCGAGGGTTATCAATCCATTATTACCAATGGCAGGCACAGCATCGTTGGCGATGAACCCGTAAACAGCAAAGGCACAGATTTGGGCCTCAGTCCAAGTGAATTAGTATTAAGTGGCCTGGCCATGTGCAAGGTTGGAACGGTTAGGTACATTGCAAGAAAAAACAACTGGGAAATAGGCAATGTGGAAGCCACACTGGAGCAGGAAGTAAAAAGAGACAGCAGTGGAACACGTACCGTGGTGAAGGTAAATTTAAAAATTGAGGGTGATATTACCGAAGAACAAAGAGCCGAACTTTTAAAGCAGGCTGATAACTGCTATATACACCGCCTGCTAAATGGAGAATGGGATATTCAGCCAATTCAAACAGTGTTAGAAAAATAACCGGGTTTTATTACAGGAAATATATCTATGACAGGATTAACAAAAGCAGAGCTTATTAAGGGTTGGAAGCTGAAAACGATTACCGGTACTGATATACCTGATATAACCGCATTTGCCGGAAAGCCGCTGCTGATTTTATTTTTTAACCTGGGGTGCCCTGGATGTAAAGGAAGGGCCCTGCCTTTTGCCAATAGTATAGTAGTTGATTATGGTAATTTGGTAAATGTTTGCGGCATACACACAAATTTTGAGGGGCTTGACTACTCCGATGAGGAATTAATAAAGGCAAAGGAAACTTATTATATCAGGTTTCCTTATTACAGAGATTTTAATTTCAATACAACCTTTATCAATTATGAAGCAGGAGGAACTCCGCACTGGATACTTACAGACAAAGAGTTAAACCCCGTTTATTCTATATTTGGCTCTGACCCTAATAATGCTTTACTTAGACTTGAATTAAAAATTAAAGAACTATTACAATAACAAATTATGACAAAAGAAGAACTCATTAAAAAAGTTTCATCAGAAGGATACGCTGTAGACCTTACACTTCAGGATGATTGCCTGTATTGCTCTGCCACAGAGGAGAGCTATTTTTTGCAAAATTTTGATGTAGTTATGGAATACGATTTTGATGAAAACGGGCAAACAAAAAAACTCAGAACTGTAGTATCAACCGAGTACGACCTTTCGGGATTTTATATAATCTAAATAAATAAATATTATGCTTAAATGGAATGATGTATTAAAGATTGCCAACAACGGCAACCCTGCTCCCGATAAAAGGGTAGAAAAAACAGAAGAAGAATGGAAAGAACTCTTAACAGAAGAACAATTTTTTGTAACAAGGAATAAGGGAACAGAGCGGCCGCACAGTTCAGAAATGTGCAACCTGTTTGAGCCCGGCAAGTATGCTTGTATTTGCTGTGACACAGAACTTTTTGACAGTGGGGAGAAATTTCAAAGCGGAACGGGCTGGCCTTCGTTTACACAACCATTAAAGGAAAACGCAGTGGCATATCATAAAGACGGCAGCTATGGAATGATCCGCATAGAAGCGCTTTGCAATACCTGTGATGCACATTTGGGTCATGTATTTCAGGATGGACCTGCCCCCTCCGGCCTCAGATATTGTATAAATGCCGTTTCACTAAAAAAAATTAAAGAATAAGTAGGGCTGGGAAGAATTTACAAATTGGAGTGTTCTTTTGTTAATTAGCTATTATCATAAGGAGATATATTTGTAATATCGGGATTAAAATACTAAAAAGCGAAATATAGAGGCATAATAGCTTAATGCCTCCAAATAAACACTTTTGATATGGATAAACTTTTATTGAAAAATAAACTACTTGAGAATGAACGAAACAAAGTAAAATCGTTCAAGGTTAATCTAACTGATTTTATCAATAATACACATATTGACTATCATGAAACCCGTGATAATGACGACCACTCACATCATCACCAGGCTACAACAGATAGTAATATCGGGCATAAACATTTGCATGTTCATGAAGACCATATTGAAGCAATTGAAGCCATTGATTTTTCACCAAGTGCAGTAGTAGAACCCGGCGCCCTGGTGCAGGTAAATGACAGGTATATAGTGGTAGCCGTAGCAGAATCAGCTTTTCAGTTTGATGGTAAGGATATATTATCCATTTCTCCTGAAGCGCCATTATATCAATGTATGAAAGGGAAAAAAACCGGCGATACCTGTACTATCAACAACAATAATTTTGTTATAAAAAATATTTATTAATCATGAAAGCGATATTCAATAAAACAGTAATCGCAGAAAGCGATAATACCATAAGCCTGGAAGGGAATACCTACTTCCCTCCTGACAGCCTGAAAAAGGAGTATTTTAAAGAAACCAATCATCACACCACCTGCCCGTGGAAAGGGGTTGCTTCTTACTATACCATTGAAGTAAAGGGGGAGATATGCGACAACGCAGGCTGGTTTTATAAAAACCCTACAGATGCCGCCAAAGAAATTAAAGACCATGTGGCATTTTGGAGAGGTGTAAGGGTTTCCCAATAGTTTACAGTTATAAGATTCGTATTTTTTGCAATACAGAAAAATCTAATAATGTCTTAAAACATTTTTTTAATAAAAACAGGAGATTAATGAATGACAGCTTTCTCAAAAATAGGATTTGGTGGCAGCTGTCACTGGTGTACCGAAGGCATTTTTGCTTCAGTAATTGGCGTACAAAAAGTGGAGCAGGGATGGATAGCCTCTGAAAACGAGAATGCTTATTTCTCCGAAGCAGTAATCGTTCATTTTGATGAATCTCTTGTGTCGCTTCAAAACCTGATTGAAATTCACCTGCACACACATTCCAGCACTTCCAACCACTCCATGCGGAAGAAATACAGGTCGGCAGTATATACATTTACGGAAGAGCAGTTTCATCAATGTTCGCCCCTTATTAAAACACTCCAATATAGTTTTGACGAATCGCTTATAACAACAGTTTTAAGGTTTGCAGCGTACAAACCAAATACTGACGATTACCAGGATTATTATTATAGCGACCCCCGGAAACCTTTTTGCCAAACAAGCATCTATCCAAAATTACAGCTACTGGCAAAAAAGTTCAGTTCTAATATTAACAGAGATAAACTAAAAGAATATAATATCACTTTATAGATGACAACAATAGGATTAGGTACAGCAGCAATAGGCCGTCCGCAATACATTAATATTAAACAAAAAACCGGTGCAGAAGATGAGCCATTTCAGTTAAGCCAATTCAAGCAGCAAGGCATTGCATTGCTTGAAACTGCTTACCAATCCGGCATTCGTTATTTTGATACAGCTGCCGGTTATGGTATTGCAGAGGAAATGTTGACAGACTGGTTGTCTGGCAAACAGATTTCCGATATTACTGTAGCAACAAAATGGGGCTATACCTATGTAGCGGGGTTTGACCCGAATGCAAAAGTTCATGAAATAAAGGAGCACAGCCTTAAAAAACTTAATGCACAGTGGGAACATTCAAAAAAACTATTGCCCTATCTGTCGGTTTATCAAATACACTCTGCCACACTGGAAAGCGGGGTGCTGGATAACATGGAAGTTTTGAGCAGGCTGGCAGAACTTAAAAATGAGTACCAAATAAAAATTGGTTTAACCACAAGTGGAAGCAGGCAAAAAGAAGCGCTGCTTAAAGCCCTGGATATTGAGGTGGATGGCAAACCGCTTTTTGATGCCTGCCAGCTTACTTATAATGTGTATGAGCAAAGTATTTACGACATTGTCGCTAAAATAAAAAAAGCAAACATCAAAGTTATAGTAAAAGAAGCGCTGGCGAATGGCCGTGTTTTTGCCAATAAAAAATATCCGCATTATCTACCACACTATACCCTGCTCTACGAGCTTGCAGAAAAATATAATACCGGGGTTGATGCGGTAGCAATACGGTATTGCATGGATAGTATTCAACCCAATGTTGTTTTAAGCGGGGCATATAATGAAGAAACCTTAATGCAGAACCTGGAGGCGTTAAACTTTAAATTAGAACCAGAAGAGTTAGAAGACATTAGGACAATGAATATAATGCCTGAATTTTATTGGAATGAACGAACTGCATTAACGTATAATTAGCAATGATAAAAGCAAAATTTAAAAATACAAGATATAGTGCAGAAGGTGCACCGCTGTTGCATATTGCAGAAGAGATGGCAAAAGCGTATGGATATACAGCCAACTTAAAAACTGATAAAGAACTGGCCCAGCTCATCCGCCTGCGGATAGCCACTCTTAACCAATGCAGCTATTGCAGTATTCTCCATCATAATGTTTGCAGGGAGCTGGGTATTAACCAGGAAAAAACAGATTGCCTTGGTAGTTATTGGGAAAGCGAACTGTATTCAGAAAAAGAGAAAGCTGCTTTACTATATGCAGATGCCTTGAATATTGGAAAGGGAAAAACATTTGATGATGCACATCAGCAAATGCTTCGTTTTTTTACTGTTGATGAAATTGCCGAGGTTGCTGCCATTGTTATTAATATGAATTTGTGGACAAGAATAAAACTGGCACAGGGGGTTGTTCCTTATTAAACAAGAAATTTATTTACATTTTGAAAAATCAACTTGCAAAAAAAATTCTGGCTTGCGAAACCTGTATTCAGTTTTTACCCAATAAACCAAAGCCAATATTTCAGTTTAATGAAAACAGCAGGATACTGATTATTGGACAGGCACCCGGGCAAAAAGTGCATGATGCCGGTATTCCTTTTCTTGACAAAAGCGGTGAAACGTTAAGGAGATGGCTGGGAGTAACTGAAGAGCAGTTTTACACCCCATCATTATTTGCCATTGTACCTATGGGCTTTTGTTTTCCAGGAAAGGGAAAAACCGGAGACCTGCCACCACGGCCGGAATGTGCCCCGCAATGGCATGAAAAAATTTTAAAGCAATTTAAACATTTGCAGCTTACGCTTCTTATCGGCACTTATGCACAGAATTATTACTTGCAGGGCAATAGAGATAATTTAACCGATACCGTAAAGAACTATAAGAAATATCTGCCCGCCTATTTTCCATTGGTACATCCATCGCCACTCAACTTCAGGTGGCAGGCAAAAAACCCATGGTTTGAAAGTGAGGTGATACCCGTTCTTCAAAAAAAAGTAAAAAAAATATTAATCAAATAGCAACATTGATTGCATCACTAAAAAATATCAACCTGAGTTTTTCCGGTAAAAAAATACTGGATAACTTTTCTATTGATTTTAATGAAAAAAAAATTACCGGGCTGCTTGGGTATAGCGGTAGCGGAAAATCAACCATCCTTAAAATAATAAACGGGATGGTGATGCCGGATGCAGGCAGTGTGCAGGTTTTTGGTAAGTCCTTTGATTATGCGATGGGAAATAAACTGCGTTTACAAATTGGGTATGCAGTGCAGCATGTAGGTATATTTCCGCACATGACCGTGAAAGAGAATATTACTTTGCTGGCAAATATTACACAGCAGGACAAAAGTAAAATTGATGCAAGACTGAAAAGATTGTTGGAAATGGTACAGTTGCCTCAGAGTTATTTTTCCAAAAAGCCACATCAATTGTCAGGCGGAGAGCAACAACGGGTGGGCCTTTGCCGTGCATTTTTTTTAGAACCTCCTTTAGTTCTGATGGATGAGCCTTTTGCAAGCCTTGACTATCGCACCAAATCCGGCATTTATCACCACCTGCTGCATATTCAGCAAGAAGAACCTACCTCCATAATAATAGTTACACACCAGTTTGAAGAAGCACAAATATTATGCGATGAGTTTGTATGGCTAAATGAAGGTAAAATTTACAAGCAGGGGGCAAAGTCGTTATTAACTACCATTCAAAACGAGTTTAAAGAACAGCACATTTGAAAAGGCTGATTTTAAATATCACTTTTTTGCTATTGGCATTTAATAGCGTAGCTCAACAAAAAATTGTGGTGGGGGCAAAGCATTTTAATGAAGGCTATATACTCAGCGAAATAATTTCGCAGCTTTTAGAACAGGAAGGCTTTACGGTTGAAAGAAAATTTAACCTGGGAGGCACATCTGTAGCCTTTGAAGCATTGCGAACAAAACAAATAGATGTGTACCCGGAGTATAGCGGCACTATCTCATCTGAAATATTAAAGCACACAGAAAGGATTTCTTTAGATAGCATAAAATCAGAACTAGAAAAAAAATATTCACTTGCTGCATCAAGGCCATTCGGCTTTAATAATACCTATGCTGTTGTTGTAAATGCAGTAACAGCCGAAAAATACAGCCTTTCAAAAATTTCTGATTTGGCTTTGCAAAAAAATTTATCCGGGGCAATCAGTTATGAGTTTTTGGAAAGGCAGGATGGATGGAAAAACCTTGCTGCTGCTTATGGTATTACAAATTCGGTAAAGGGTATTGAGCATGGGCTGGCTTACACAGCTTTGAACAGTAACAAAATTGATTTTACCGATGCATATTCTACTGACGGGGAAATAAAAAAGTATAACCTGAGGGTATTACAGGATGATAAACATTTTTTTCCTGACTATGCTGCCCTGGGTTTTTATTCATCATCATTACCGGATAAAGCAAAACTGGCAATAGATAAACTGGGTAACCTTATTACTGAAAATGAAATGCAGGAAATGAATGCCCTGGCCTTATATGCCCAAAAAGATTTTTCAATAATAGCCAATGATTTTCTTAACAAGAAAGGGCTAACTAAAGTTGCAAAAAAACAAACTTCAGGTTATTGGGGCGATTTATTGAAACATCTTTCGCAACATTTGTTTCTCACATTTCTGTCGGTGTTTATAGCTGTTATTATTGCCTTGCCATTAGGATTGTTTTTGTATAGGCGCAAGTTGTTATTAAAGCCGGTACTATACCTTACCGGAATTTTACAAACCATCCCTTCAATTGCGCTGCTGGCTTTGCTTATTCCCCTGTTAGGTATTGGTTCAAAGCCTGCAATTTTAGCCTTGTGTATTTATGCATTGCTACCAATACTTCGCAGCACAATTACCGGGCTTGAAACTGTGGACCCACAACTAAAAAATGTAGCTACTGCTATTGGATTAAATCAAAAACAAAAACTGAGGCTGGTAGAGTTACCACTTGCGTTGCCTACTATTCTTTCAGGTATTAGGATAGCTTCAGTTATCAATGTAGGTACAGCTACGCTGGCTGCATTTATAGGCGCAGGCGGCCTTGGAGAGTATATTGTAACCGGGCTGGCATTAAACAATACTGAATTGATATTGAAAGGCGCCATACCTGCTGCTGTACTTGCTGTTGTAATAGAGCTTTTATTTGAATTGATTACCAAATTGCTTACTAAAAAAACAAATTACAAGTAGATGGAGAGTATTAAAGACAGATTTATACGGATTAGAAAGTACAGTGAGGCTTTGGTAAAGCCAATCATCACCGAAGATTTTTCGGTGCAGCCCGTTGCATTTGTATCGCCACCCAAGTGGCACCTTGCACATATTACATGGTTTTGGGAGCAGTTTGTTTTGCTTGTTTACAAAAATGGTTACAAAGTATATAATGATGATTTTTCTTACCTGTTTAACAGCTATTATAATAATATCGGGAAAAGGGTATTCCGGCCCAATCGTGGGTTAATGACAAGGCCATCGGTAGCAGAAGTGTTTGCGTACCGTGCCTATGTAGATGAACAAATGAATGAATTACTGAGCCAGCCTGTATCTCATGAGGCATTGCAAATTATTGAGATTGGTATTAACCATGAAGAGCAGCACCAGGAGTTATTGGCTTATGATATTAAATTTATTTTAGGGCATCAGCCAACTTTTCCTGTATACGCCGATAGATTCACATTAAAGCCCATTACTGCTCCGCAAAAATTTATCCCTGTAAGTGAAGGTATTTATGAGATAGGGAGCGATGGAAAAAGTTTTTGTTTTGATAATGAACTGGGCAAACACAAAGTATATATCAATGAATTTGAAATAGCAGCTAATCCTGTTTCCAATGGCGAATACCTTGAATTTATAAACGCTGGCGGTTACTCCAACTTCAATTACTGGCATGATGATGGGTGGCACTGGGTTAACAACAATAAAATAACCGCCCCGCTATATTGGCATTTGATAGAGGGAAAATGGCATGAGTATGATTTACATGGTCTGCAGGAACTAAACCTTAATGAACCGGTAAAGCATATTAGTTTTTATGAAGCCTTTGCCTTTGCAGAATGGAAAGGCATGCGCCTTCCTACAGAGTTTGAATGGGAAGTAGCCTCGGCCCATTTTCAATGGGGGCAATTGTGGGAATGGACAAATAGTGCTTATCTGCCATACCCTGGTTTTAATAAGGCTCCCGGTGCGTTGGGTGAGTACAACGGGAAGTTTATGGTGAATACAATGGTGATGAGAGGAGCTTCTGTTGTTACACCGCTTAATCACAGCAGAAATACATACCGTAATTTTTTTCATCCTGATATGAGATGGATGTATGGTGGAATTAGATTAGTAAAATAAAATCGGGTTGCTTTTAGATGAATACAATTAATATCAATATCAAAAATAGAAATGGTGAGACGTTGTCGGCTCACATGGTAAAGCCTTTACAAGGAGCTGTAAAGAACATCGCCATCTTTGCACACTGCTTTACCTGCTCATCAAGCCTGGCTATTGTAAAAAATATATCTAATGCACTTACAAGTAAAGACATCAGTGTTCTTAATTTTGATTTTACAGGGCTTGGCCATAGCGAAGGTGATTTTAGCGAGACAAATTTTTCCAACAATATTTCTGATATTGAAGACATCAACTCTTTTCTTACAGAAAACTATGTAGCCCCCACTATTTTAATAGGACATTCATTGGGTGGGGCTGCTGCAATAATAGCTGCCAACCGCTTACCCAATATACAAGCTGTAATAAGTATTGCGGCCCCATCTTATGCAAGGCATGTAACAAAACATTTTGGAAACCTGGAGGAAACAATTGATAAAAGAGGTTATGCAATGCTTGCTATTGGTGGCAGGCCATTTACAATTAGAAAGCAATTCATAGACGATTTAGAAACCCATCATGTGGAAGATGAAGTGGCGAGGTTAAGAAAACCATTGCTCATATTACATTCGCCACAAGACAAAATTGTAGAAATTGAAAATGCAGCATCCCTCTATCACAAAGCCAAACATCCAAAAAGCTTTATTAGCCTTGATGGTGCAGACCATTTACTTACCAATAAGGATGATGCATTTTATGTGGCAGATGTGATTGGCACCTGGGTAAAACGTTATGTTGCTATTGAAGAAAGCGCCTCATTAAACCAGAAAGATACAAATGGCGAGCAGGTACTTGTTTATCATGAAACGATGGTGCCTTACACCAATCATATCTATACATCATCGCATCATATTATTGGGGATGAGCCCATAGATTTTGGCGGCAATAATTTAGGTGTATCACCTTACGAACTATTAGTTGCTTCTATCGGCTCTTGTACTGCCCTTACCTTAAAACTATATGCACAAAGAAGCAAATGGGATTTACAGGAAGTATTCGTCTATCTCACCTATGCCAAAAAACATGCAGAAGAGATTGGGCTGGATATTGAAGAGATGGGTAAGATTGACCACATCACTAAAAAAATAAAACTGGTAGGTAATCTTACTGAAGAGCAACAATTGAAGTTAAAAGAAATTGCTTCAAAATGCCCGGTGCATAAAACAGTAAGTGGCCCGGTATATTTTACAACACATTTAATAATGGAAAATGAAAACAATTAAATTTAACAGTGCAGACAATGTGGAGGTAACAGCGGATTTATATCAGCATGAGAATAAATCTGCTCCTGTACTATTACTTTGCCACCAGGCAGGATATAGCAGGGGTGAGTATATTGAAACAGCGCCAAAATTGTTATCATTAGGATTTTCTTGTTTAGCACTTGACCAGCGAAGTGGCAACGAAGTAAATGGAGTTCAAAATCAAACTGCTCGTTTTGCACATAGCAAAAATTTCCCATTAAAGTATGTTGATGCGGTGCCAGATATTGAAGCAGGTATCCATTACTTAACACAGCAATTCCCTGCTTCTAAAAAAATCATTTTAGGCAGTTCTTATTCAGCATCGGTTGCATTAGTAATGGCTGCTAAATATGGCGATATATTTTCAGGTGCAATATCTTTTTCACCGGGAGAATATTTTGTGTACGATAAAAAAATTGTATCCGAATGGGCTGCACAAATAACAATTCCTGTATTATGTACCTCATCAAAAGGGGAAGTGCATAGTTGGGAAAAAATATTTAACGCTATACCACATGGGCTGGGTCAGCTATTTATTCCCAAAAATGAAGGACGGCATGGTAGTAAATCACTTTGGGAGGCTACACCCAACTATACAGAATATTGGCATGCGCTTACAATCTTTTTAAACAATCAATCAAATAAATAAAAATGGAAAATCTTAAAAAAGCGTACATCGCAGGTGGCTGTTTCTGGGGTATGGAAGAACTCTTCAGGGTAAGGCCGGGTATTAAGGATACCGAAGTAGGTTATATTGGCGGGCAAAACGAAAACCCTACCTACCGAAATCATCCGGGGCATGCAGAGGGTATTGAACTTACTTACGATGCATCGGTAACAAATTTCAGGGAAATATTAGATTACTTCTTTCGTATTCATAATCCCACAACGGTTAACAGGCAGGGCAATGATATTGGCTCAAGCTATCGTTCTGCTGTCTTTTTTCAGAACGATGAAGAAAAACAAACAGCGGCAGAAATAATAAAAATTGTAGATGACTCAAAGCGTTGGGAAGGCGAAGTAGTAACCACATTGGAGCCCTACTCTACTTTTTGGCCGGCAGAACCAGAGCATCAGGATTATTTGAAGAGAAGGCCTAATGGCTATACCTGCCACTTTGAACGGTTTGGAAGTTTTATTTAATTAGCGTTTTTGTATAAAAATGGATTTACTAAACAAGAATGTACACAAGCTAGCAGGGCTTCTTATTCTAATAGGTCTTACTGCTTGCAGCTTTCAAAATAACAGGGTAATTACAGCAGAAAATATGGAAAAAACAAATCCGCAAAAACAGAATATAGAACTGGGAAAAGTAAGTTGGCACAGGAATTACAAGGATGCTTTGCAAAAAAGTAAAGAAACCGGTAAGCCTGTTTTATTATTTTTTCAGGAAATACCCGGCTGTGCTACTTGCGTTAATTATGGCAGAAATGTTCTCAGCCATCCTTTGATGGTTGATTTAATTGAGAATGAATTTATACCGCTAGCCATATATAACAACCGGCCAGGTAGTGATGCGGAAATTTTAAAACTGTATAATGAACCTTCCTGGAATAATCCGGTGGCACGTTTTGTAGATGAAACGGGGAAAGACATTATTCCCAAACTGGAGGATAACTATGAGCCGGTATCAATGCTTTTTAAAATAAAGGAGACGTTGGCTAATAAAAATATCAAAGAACCGAAATATATTAACCTGCTTGAAAAGGACATTAACCTTTTGTTTGGCTATACAAAAACAAAAATTTATGAAACGCCTTGCTTTTGGTCAGGCGAAACTTCATTAGCACAGCAAAAATCGGTTATCAGTACAGAAGCTGGCTTTGTTGATTCAAAAGAAGTGGTAAAAATTGTATATGACCCAACCATAAGTACAGAAAAGGAACTTGACGAATATGCGAATCAGCAAGGGTTTTATACTATTGAATCTTCAACAGGATTCAGAACTGATAAAGACCCCCAATATTACCTGAAGCAAACAGCATTTCGTTACCTGCCGCTTTCGCCAGCACAGCGTACTAAAATAAACCAGGCAATACCATATGGTGAAAATGTAGAACAATATTTAAGCCCTACACAGTTAGGCTGGTTTAAAAATGATAAGCTGAAAGAATCGGCTGCGCCTGATAATTACACAAAGGACATTATTACCACCTGGGGTAAGCTTAATGAATCTTTACAACAAAAACAGTAGCATAAAAAATTATATAACATGGTTACATACGCAACACTTACACAAGCCATTACTGATTTGAACAAACGGGGCTTTGAATATGATTTCAATTTGCAGGAAAACAGTATTTACTGCCCGGCATTACAAAAGGCATTTGATGCAGAAAACTTTAATGTAGTGGAGTACCACCGTTTTGACGGGGATTCTAACTACGAAGATTTGGCGGAAGCTTTTGCAATAGAAACTACCTGTGGCATAAAAGGGGTGCTTACAGACAGTGCAGGCTATGCTGCAGCATTATCCCCCGCTATCATTGCCAAATTAAAATTCAGGTCATAATATTCTTGAAAATAAAATTTTAAAATAGATACTCAGTATGAAATTATTTGATTCAATAATTATTGGCTCCGGGCAGGCAGGCACTCCATTAGTTTTTTCTTTAGCAGCAAAAGGGAAAAAAGTAGCATTTATCGAAAAAAAGCAAGTAGGCGGCACCTGCCTCAATGTAGGTTGCACACCTACAAAAACCTACGTAGCATCTGCAAGAAGAATGTGGGATTTACAACATGCAGGTGATATGGGGGTAAATTTTGAAGGCAGCTTTACTGCAAATATAAATGCCATAAAAAAACGTAAAGATGACCTGATAGCAAAATCAGTTACTGGCATACGTTCAGGCTTATCAGATAATGAAAACATTACCTTCATTGAAGGGGAAGCTAAGTTTATTTCCAATTACCAGGTTGAAGTAAATGGTGAACAATTAACGGCTCAGCAAATATTTATTAATGTGGGCGGCAGGGCCATTATACCTGAAGAATACCAGGGTATGAATGTGCTTACCAATGAAAACATTTTGGACCTTACTGAATTGCCTGAACATTTAATAATAATAGGCGGCAGTTATATCGGTTTGGAGTTTGGGCAAATGTTCAGGCGTTTTGGCAGCAAGATTACCATTATTGAAAGAGGAGAAAATATTATTAGCCGGGAAGATGAGGAGGTAAGCAAAACCATTCAAACATTTATGGAAGCTGATGGTGTAGAGTTTATTTTAAATGCAACATCAATAGCCCCGGCTTATGACAGCAATACTTATACAGTAACCATAAACAATTCGCAGAAAATTAAAGGCACACATTTGCTCCTCGCTATTGGCAGGTTGCCCAATACTGATTTATTACAGTTGCAAAATACATCCCTGCAAACAGACCAAAGAGGATTTATTACTGTAAACGATTTTTGCCAAACAAGTGTAGAAGGGATTTTTGCTTTGGGCGATTGCAATGGCAAGGGTGCATTTACACATACTGCCTATAACGATTACCAGGTAGTGGAAAATTTTTTATTTGGTGATGGCAGCAGAAAAATATCTGACCGCATTATGACATATGGACTATTTGTTGACCCGCCACTCGGCAGGGCCGGAATGACGAAAAAAGATGCATTAGCCAAAGGTATTAAACTGTTAGAAGGTAAAAGAGAGATGAGTAGAATTGCAAGGGCAAAGGAAAAAGGAGAAACCTATGGCTTTATACAAGTTTTGGTAAACGCTGATACCAATAAAATTATTGGGGCATGTGTGCTGGGTACCGGTGGCGATGAGATAATAACCAGCCTTCTCAACATAATGAGTGCCGGTGTAGATTATACATTAATCAGGGATACGATGGTGCTGCACCCAACCATATCTGAATTAATACCCACAACATTAGAAAATTTAAAGGAGATAAGTTAAAATGCAATTAGAAAGAGAGATATGGATAGCTACAGGGTTAAGAACGCCTTTTGCAAAAGCAGGACAGCAATTAGCCCAATACGATAGCCTCTATTTATCCAGAGAAGTATTGAATGAAATGCACAAAAAGGAAAGCATCAACCCTGATTATGTAATATGGGGTACGGTTATACAAAATGTAAAGTACAGCAATATCGCAAGAGAAGCAGTAATGGATTCTATGCTGGATGAAAAAACTATATCATTCACTACCATCCTGGCCTGTAGCAGTTCTTTAGTTGCTGCTATACAGGCGGCATCTATGATTACAAACCATGAAATTGCAATTGCCGGAGGTGTAGAAAGCCCCAGTAATTTACAGGTTGCAGTTAATGCAAAATTTTCTGCATGGTTAAAAAAATGGAGTACTGCAAAATCTTTTTTTGCAAAACTTAAATTACTTGGCGGTATATTTTCTTTTGGCATTGACTATGTTCCGAGGGTAAACCGCAGTACCGGAAAAAGTATGGGGCAACATGCCCAAATTACCGATTACCGGCTGCATATTTCAAAACAAAAGCAGGATGAATTGGCTGTAGATAGCCATAGGAAATATTTTGCTGCAAAAGAAAAAGGGTTTTATGATGATTTGGTATTTCCAGTTAACAATATTAAAGAAGATAAGATACCCAGAAAAAACACATCGGTGCAATCCATTGCCCATTTAAAACCGGCATTTGACATTGCAGATAAAGGAACAATAACAGCAGGCAATTCATCATTATATACAGATGGCGCTGCCGGAGTATGGGTGGCTGGAAAAAATGCTGTGGGTAAATTAAGCACACCCTATAAGGCAAGATTAATTGATTGGGAAATGGCTGGTGTAAATATTGAGGAAGAAGGAATATTAATGGCTCCCACATTTGCTATACCCCGGCTGTTACATAGGCATGGGTTAAAATATGATGATATAGATATTTGGGAAATACACGAGGCATTTGCTTCACAGGTGTTGGCCACCATTCAAAACTTAGAAGATGCAACCCATCTAAAAAAAGCAGGAACAGATTTTAGTTTTGGAAAATTTCCTATGGAAAAATTAAACCCTAACGGAAGCAGCATTGCCATTGGGCACCCATTTGGTGCCACAGGTGCAAGAATACTTAGCCAGACGGTAAAGTCGCTTCATTTATTGGGCAAAGGAAAAAAAGCAGTAATAAGCGTATGTGCCGATGGGGGCCTGGGTGCTGTAGTGTTAATAGAAAATTGATTAAAGAAATAATAATGCAGGAAAATTTCAGAAAAGATGTGCTTGAAGGGTTAAGCAACAAGCCTCAAAAAAAACTATCATCAAAATATTTTTATGATGCCACAGGCGATGAACTCTTTGTAAAAATAATGGCGCTGCCGGAGTATTATCTCACCAGGGCCGAGATGGATATTTTTCAAGACAAAACCAGTGAACTCATTGCTGCAATGCAGTTAGAAAAGGAGGAAAAATATGATATTATAGAATTGGGAGCAGGAGATGGAACAAAGACAATTCACTTGTTAAGGGAGTTACAGTTACGCAAATTTAGCTTTGAGTATTATCCCGTTGATATTTCTTTAAATGCGTTAGAGGGTTTAGAAAACATGCTTTTAAAAGAGCTGCCTGAACTAAAGGTTAAGCCCATGCACATGGAATATTTTCAGTCATTGAGCAGGCTTAAACAGGATGGTAATAAAAAGATTATTTTATTCCTTGGTTCAAACATCGGGAATATGCCCGATGATGAAGCTACAGAGTTTATTTACCAGTTGGGCGCAAATATGTATCCCGGAGATAAACTTATTTTAGGTGTTGATTTAACAAAACCCAAAGAATTAATATTACCTGCGTATAATGATGCTCAGGGTATAACAGCAGCATTTAACCTTAACCTGCTGCATAGGATAAACAGGGAGTTAGATGGAAATTTTGATGTAAAGGAGTTTGAACATTACCCTGTTTATGATGAAAATGAGGGGATAGCAAAAAGCTATTTACGAAGTAAAAGGTCTCAAGAAGTAAACGTAAGCGGCCATACTTTTTTCTTTACAGAAGGAGAGCTGATACATACAGAAGTATCCAGGAAATATAACGATAGTATTATTAAAAAGATATTATCCAAAACAGATATTACCTGGGTAGAAAAAGTTACAGACAGCAACAATTTGTTTGCTGATTATATACTTCTCAGACATTAGTAATGGAAGAAATTAAGACAGGTATTTTAGGATTGGGTGCTGTTTCAACGCTGCACTACTTAAAAAGGCTTAATGAAGAGTATAGTAAAAAGAAAGGTGGATACAGTACTTTCCCTTCTATTTTAGTAAATGCTGATTTTAATAAAATCAACCCATATCTGCCCAATCAGTTTAAAAAACTTGAAGATGCACTGATGCCATACCTCAATTATTTTGAAGAGGCAGGCGTACTAAATTTGTTGATGCCCAATATCACCATACATGAGACATTGGATAAAATATTGGAACATTCAGTCTTCAGTTTTTCTATTGTACATCCGCTACAGCTAATGGCTGCTCAGTTGCTTCGTCATTCGGTAAAAGAAATATATCTTTTAGGTACAATGTATACAATGGAATCAATGTATATTGCTGATTATTTTAACAAAGCAGGTATTAGCTGCTTGTCAATTAATTCTGAAATAAAACTGATGATTGATAAGTTGAGAACTAAAGTGTATGCAGGTGAGGCAATTGATACAATAGAAACAGAAAAGTATATGACGGCCTGCTTTGGGAGTAAAAAAAAGTTAGTAATAGCATGTACTGAGCTATCTGTGCTATTCTCATTGTTTAAGTCTCTTTCTTTTTATGATATGGCTGAAGAGCAAATCAATTTTCTAATATACACAAAGCAATAAAAATGAACCTTCAGCTTTCCATTACGCAAAGTGTACTGTTGTTCCTCTTTTCCGGGGCAGTAATTTGGTATTTTAGTAACAAGCTTTCGGCTATTGTAGAATTTATTGCAGATGAGTTCAACCTGGGCGATGCTTTTGGTGGTACTATAATGCTTGCCATTGTCACAAACCTTCCCGAAATTGTTATTGTAGTTATAGGTGTTCAAAAAGGTGATACATCATTAGCCTTAGGGAATATTTTGGGTGGCATTGCGATACAGACTGTGTTGCTTGTTTTGTTTGATTTTGCTTCAAGAAAGAATGAAGATAAGCCGCTGTCAACACTTACATCAAACAGAAACTCTATTGCTCAGGGTCTTTTCTTATGTGCTATTTTAGCATTGGTTATTATGGGGTCACGGTTTGATGAAAAATTTGTTATGCAGAATGTCTCCCCTATTGAAGCAATGATATTAGGCTCCTGGATATTAAGCCTTTTCGTTATTAAACAGTGTGAAGCACAAAAGATGCTGCCCAAAATCGAATGTGAAATGATTCATAGAACAAAGCTGACAAAGAAAAGTGCTTTAATACAACTTATAATTGTTGCTCTAATTATTCTGTTTTTTGGTGTACTACTTGCTAATACAGGTGAAAAAATTGCTGCTCATTATAATATATCCGGAGTTGTATTTGGGGCCACCATACTCTCATTAATTACGGCAACACCTGAAATATCAGGTGGCCTGGCTTTTGTAAAACATAAAAGATATCCGCCACTTATCAGTGATATTTTTGGGGGTAATTCTTTTTTGCCTACATTGTTTTTTGTGGCTAATATTTTGGCCGGGAGGTCCATCTTAACAGATGCTCATAATTCAGATATTTATCTAACCTCTCTGTCCATAGTGCTTACGGCAGTTTATCTGCTGGGTATGATAATTCAATCCCCAAAACGAAAATGGGGAATGGGAATTGATTCCTGGATTGCTGTGCTTATTTATATTGGGGGAGTAATCGGATTGTTGTTAATATAAAAATTTAAATATGTTTTGTAAATAACATATCTTCAATGTGATATTAAAAAAATGTCCAATGTTTAAAGTTTATCAATATTTGTAAGATTATAATGACTTTATTAATTTCTGTATCGTTAAATAATTATGTCTTTATTTTATGTTGTAAACTATAATTTAATTTGTTCAAATCTGTAAAAAAATTGTTCGAAATTTGTCTTATTGCCCCGACATTACCCATCGAAGCAAGATGCATCGGTGGGTTTTTTATTGCATCATTGATAGCGCATCCCGACTTGAGTCGGGAGGGCGCAGGTTCGAATCCTGTCTTCCCGACATCACCCATCGAAGCAAGATGCATCGGTGGGTTTTTTATTGCATCATTGATAGCGCATCCCGACTTGAGTCGGGAGGGCGCAGGTTCGAATCCTGTCTTCCCGACATCACCCATCGAAGCAAGATGCATCGGTGGGTTTTTTATTGCATCATTGATAGCGCATCCCGACTTGAGTCGGGAGGGCGCAGGTTCGAATCCTGTCTTCCCGACAAAGTCCGCTGAAGCGAAAGCGTCGGCGGATTTTTTTTGAAGGTTGATGAACTTCATCAGCCTTTTTTGTTGCGGCATTGATAGCGCATCCCGACTTTGAGTCGGGAGGGTCCGCAGGTTCGAATCCTGTCTTCCCGACTTCACAGGACAAGCTGGAATTATTTCCACTTGTCCTGTTTTTATTTTCGCTAGAACCCACGTCCATACTGTATATTAGCCTTGCCACTTCATTGATGCGATTAGTTCGAACTGAAAATCCGTCAAAAGTCATTTTTTCGGGGTACATCGAACTAATTACCTCTCGTTTCTTTTCTGTATCTCCTGTTTCATATACATAATCAAGCTTTAAGAGATTATTGACTCCTTTATTTAGCAAATCCTTAAAATCTACCTTGTCATGATTACTAGCCCCTAATTTCGCCTGTAGTTTTTCAAGCTTGGTAGTGTATTCAGTTTTCATTTCCCTGAAATCCGCAGGCTCTAATTGTCTAGAGGAAAGTAATTCTTTGATGTAGGAAAGCTTTTCTTCCAGTTCGTTAATTTGCAATTGCAATTGTTTGCTATCATCTTGTAAATGGTTGGTTTGGTCGTACCAGGCTTCGGAAAGGGTTATTTTAAATAAATCTATCATTTCCGGACGTGGGATATATTTTTTTAGTTCGGTAACAAATATATTGTTGACATTATCGGCTCTATACCGACATGAACAACCGTCTGTGCAATGGTAATAGGAATAATACTTTGTATGACCCTTAGATGCACTTCCGGTTAATAGTTTATTGCACAAAGGGCAAATAAGAAAACCACGTAAAGGAAGAGATTCATTAGATACCACTTTAAGCCTATAATTTCTTTTTCTGCCATCTAATACATCCTGTACCTGATAGTACAGGGCTTCTGAAATAATAGGCTCATGCGATCCTTTGACAAAACAGCTTTCTTCATCCTTGTATTTTGGGATAAAAATTTTACCGCAATACACAGGATTGCGGATAGCAAACCAAAAAAGTCCTTTTGTACCAGAAAAGCCCTTTTCTTTTGCCATTTTATAGACCTGCTCTGTATTAAATACACCTTCAGCAATTTGGTTAAAAGCCCAGCGCAAAATATTTGCCTGAATTTCTTTGGGAGCTATATACTTTCGTCCTGACTCATCAATTTTGTTGCAATATCCTATTGGGGCTAGGCCCATATAACGACCTTCTTTTCTGGCCCGACGCATTCCATGAATGACATTCAATGCCCGCCGGTCGTTTTCAACTTCTGGAGCTGCTAAATAAAATGCCAGCATCATTTTATTTTCGGGTATAGATAAGTCCAAAGGCTGTTCGATAGCCTGCGGCTCTACACCTAATTTTCGGAGCATATTAATCATTTGGTATGCATCCCCGGCATTACGACTGAAACGATCCCATTTTAGAAAAAGAACAAAATCCGCCTGGCATTTATGTTTGCGGAGTTCTACCAAATATCTTTTCCATTCTGGCCGATTAAAAGTTTTGGCAGAATGATCTTCAAAAATTACTTTGCGAATAGACATGCCATTGATTTCACAATATTTGCGTAAAAATTCTTCCTGGCTGCGTTGGGAGTATCCTTTGTCGGCTTGTTCATCTGTGCTTACCCGGATGTATAAGTCTGCTATTTTCATAGTAAAAATTTAGTAAAGGTTACCGAATGTTTCACTTTATCTCCTTCTTTGACGTTCCAGATATTGTGAAACCATGATATTAGCAAATTTCCGAAGTAATTCCAGAACTTGAGCAGCTTGCTCCAACGAGATATCCACACCTTTTTTTTGTAGCATTTCTAATGCTTTTTCCGGTTTTATCTTTTCCATCTTACACCTCATTTAAATAATCACACTTCACAAATTCATTCTCTGTGTAAGAGAATATGTTTCACAATCCTTTTAAATAAACAGTGCTATTGCTGAAAGGGTTAGTAGAGGGTTTGTAGTCGATGTAGCCAAATTCGTGCAGATTATTCATGCATTTGTTATAGGTATAACGAGCATATATCTTTGCAGCCCTCATGATTTCGGCTCTAGCAATAATTACAGGGTTTAATCCGCCATTCAAGTTCCATTGCTGTAACAAAGCCATATAAAGACTGATATGGGTAGTGCCAATTCTGGTGTCATTTTCTATTGCCATATAAAACCCCGTCATTGGAGGAAAAAGTTCCATACCATTTATTTATTGCTGAACGTGCTTTTTGGAATTAAAAGTATTGGATCTGCTCAAACGTTTCTTTTTTAATAAACTACCACCATATGAGGATTGACTGTCATCTTTTGTGTCACCGATTTCTGTACTATCTGTTTGTTTCCTTTTAGCCTGAATCTGTTTTTCTAAATGTCTGTTTTGTAAAAACCGGTAAGCTTCTTCTACGGATATGCCTAGCTGGTTTTCAAAAAAATAAAACCGTTGGCTTATTTCAGATTTATTTTTTAATGGACTGATATTACCAAACAACTCCCGGAACGGTAAGCCAGCCCAATATTTTAGTTTAAGCCCAACAGTAAGTGCTTTGCCATCTTCTGATTTTTCTAGCTCCGAAAGGTCTTCTATTACAGATTCAACTTTCTGTTCTTTTTCCCAGCTTGTTTTATCATCCAGATTCAATTGTTTTTTTGTAGTAAAATCAAAAGCATTTTTCCAATCTATCTCTGCCATCGATTTTTCCACGTTTGTAATGTTAATTTCATTAATGACGGCATTTGTTAAAGTCAATTCTTTTTGAAGAGTGGCATCATAATACATCAAAACATAAATATTCTGCTTAACCTCCCTTTTAAAAAATAATTGAAACGATAGCTTGTCTTTGCCTTTCTCAATTGTTTGCGAAAGGAGAAAATTATCAGGCTTAAAACTGATTCGCTTAAGGAGTGAATAATCCACATTTTCAAAACCTAATGATTGTACTTGCTTCACTAAGGCCGAAATATTTTGAATGTTCATGGCACCAATTTTAAAATTAGAAAATGGATTTAGGGGTTCTGTCAAGAAACCCCTAAACCTTTTTTAGTACTCTCCCTTTTCTTGGGCAAAAGAGTTTTATCATTTTTCTTTTCCAACTTTTCTTTCTCCGGTTTAACTTCCTGTTTCAACTCTTTTTTTTTATCATTTCCCACTTCTTCTTTTACTGCTTTAGTTGCCGCAGATTGCCCAACAGGCTGGTACTTCTCAACAGATTCTTTTGCTACCAGTTTCATGTTGGAATCATACAGGTTTACCTTTTTGAATTGTGGGTCAGCTTCTATAAACATTTTATGACTGCTGCCGTCTTTTTCAATGGTAACTGATTGGACATTTCCCTTTTGCAATGATTGCATCAAAGTTTTTTCTTTGTCAGGCTCTTTCAAATCCGTTATTGGGAATTTCTCAACTGCTGCTTTTAGATCAAAGCCATACTTTTCGTGAAATTGTTTTATTTCAAAATTGTTGTTCTTGTCTTTGTTTTCAAAGTCTAGCTGCATCCAGGCTTTGTATGGTTGCCCTTCTTTTGTTACAAGGTCTTTATGTACAGACCGGCCATCCAGCAGATTGAAGGCTTCCTTTCCTGTCACACCTTTACCTTTATTAAGATAAAAAGTTTGTTCAGCCTTTTCACCATTGCTTTTTTCAAGGGAAGCATGATAGTTATTAAAGAAGTACATGTCTGTAGTTTCAGACTTGCGGAAATTCATTGTTACTTCAAAAGGCTTTTTATTAATCTCTGCTTTATAGTGCAACTGAAAATCGGCTTTGCCTTCATTAAGATTCTTCTCTAATTCTGTTTTCAGATTCTCACCAAAGCCCATGTATTTGAGATTGTCACTCAGGTACTGAAAATTTTCGTTGTTCATAACATTTGTTTTTAATTGTGAGTTAAATAATGATTGTTGTTGTTCAATATGATCAATTAATGCGCCTGTGAAAGCATTTCCTTCATAATTGTACAATCCATTAGCATCTGGGTCATTAACCATTCCTTTTTCTGCTTTTTCGCCATAAGGAATTTCTTTGTATATGTCCAGAGCGGAATTAAAGTGAATAACAAAAAACTTATCTCTATCGCTGAAATTATCATTTGCAAACTCATTTGCTTCTTTCTGCGAAATGAAAAAATGAACATCAGCTTTATCTATAAAGTACAATGACTGGTTGTAAGCCATCCAATGCTCACCTTTGTCCAATGCCATATTAGCCAGCTCTATTACTTCATCTGATATGGGATGTTCGTTATTCATTTTAAATCAGGTAATGTAATTGCCTGCATAATTTTCCTGTTGTTTATTTTCATAAACAAATGCCTGCCGCCATTTTTTTCCATTACTTGCACTGCCAGGTATTTGGCATCAGGGATCGTGAACTTATCCAGTGCAACAACTACAGATGAATTACTATTGGCTTTTACTTGTGAAGTATTGCCGACCACATAAAGTGGTTTCAAATCATTTTCCTGCACCGCTGTCCGTTTGCCTTTTTTCTTATCCCGGATATAAAAGCGGAGTAAGTCTATATCATAATCAACAGGGCTTTGATTGATCAGGGATAGCTGATAATATATAACATCACCTTTAATGTAGATGCCTGATATCCTTGCTTGCATATCCCACTTATGATCTTTGATACCACCTATAGTTTTGGGATTATCTATAATGGCATTCGCATAAGTAGCCAATGTTGCTGATTTATTTACCGGCAGGTGATAAACCCATGTTACAGGATTGCTATCGTAACATACCATGAAGGAATAGATGCTGCCATCTTCAGTAACTACACTTAAGTTAGTTTCAGGGAAACCCTTCGAAGCTGCTTTAACCAACAGAATTGTAGGCGACTCTTTTACAGGTTGAGCCAGTACAGATTGAGTACCCCTGTCTACATGAAGTATTGAAAAGGGAAATACCAGGCTCGTTGTTTTTTCAGTTGAAATGCAAAGTGAAGTTTGTGCTTTCACAGAAACGAATAACACACTCACCATCATCAACCACAGAAATCGTTTCATAAAATTGATTTTATTGTTTAAAATTATTGTTGAAGATTCTTGCTTTTTAAAAGCACTTTGTATCCAGCTTTAACTACTACTTTTACCTGTTTCACTTTTTTGCTCAATAAGCTTTTCACAGTGCTAATGCCTGCGGCGGCAGCCTGTGCTTTTAATGATGGATCGACTGAGGTAAGTTCCATTAACTGTAAACTATTGTCTGCAGATTGCTTAGCTACATCACGGGTTATGGCACCGGGGATATGAATACCGGCTAAACCATCCATGTCATATACTTCCAGTTTAACAGGAAACAATGAATTGCCGTTGCGAATTGAGTTGATTTCAATTTCAAGTCTTTCATCATTTAGTGCAGCAACACCGTAAACAAAATTGCCTTTAGGAATTAGCTTGCCACTGATATAAATATCTGTTGTCAAACGCAACTTGATAACAGCGCCATCAACCAGGGTTTGATTAGCATGAACAACAGCTTCTACTGCATTATCTTCTTCCGACAAGTTGTGATTATCATCAATACCATAAAATCCTGCGGTCACTTCTACTTTATGTTTCGAAGTATCTAACAAGCTAATATTGTCTTGTACCGGATTTTTACTGACAGCAAAAGCAACATCCTTTTGTTGTATTGATTTTTCTTTCAACTTGTCTGTAACCCGTTGCGGATGCTGTATATCCAATATTTTTTCAAGAGTGCCGTTTAGCTGTTGCATTTCAGGATCGGCTTCTTGCTTATCAGTCATCATTTGCATCATCTCCTGCATCCTGTCCACATCTTTTGAAAACTGCTCATTACTATCATTATTTTGATTGCCTAAAATATTGGAAGCGGCAATACTTTCCGGTTGATTGATCTGCTTATTTATTTCATTTATTTTTTGATAAATCTTTTGCTCATTTATATCTCCATTGGTTTTATATGGAGACATGTTTAATCCACTTTTCGTATCTGCCGGGTTGTATAAATTTTGAGTAGCATCCATCAAAGTTTGCTTCTCCTGAATTGAATCTTTATAGTATGGATCGTTCCGAAGCAGCTCTGCCCGTTTTAAAGAATCTGCATCTGCCTCTTTATAAAATGAAAGCTTGTCTTCATTTTTGTCATTTTTAAGATTGGCATTTGGTAATTGCAGATTTAACCCTGCAAGAGCGTTTGATTGATTTTCATTCCCACTTGCTTTGCCTCCACCCAATGCCCAAAAAGCCATTGTAATAAATGGAATTACTAACAGTGGCAATACCACCATCATTTTTCTTTGCCTCAGAAACCTGGCTGAATGTTTGTTTTCCATATACTTCATTTTTTTTGTGAATAATAAACTTGTTCAATGAGGGCAAGACTATCAAATAATCCTGGTCTTTCCTTTTGCAGGTTTGGGTATTTACGTTTGTATTCCTGTACCTGCTGAAATTCATTTTCTGTAATAACAAATTGATTGTTTTGCTGATGAATATTTTTTGGGACAGAAATGAATTTCGGGATGATAGTTTTGTCCTGCTCTTTTGTTTTAAAGGGATTTACTATTGCTACAATACTCAATCCTCCAAAGAATATGCAAACCAGGTATAGAAATATCCATTGTTGTTTTTGCTTCCATTTTTTTGTTGCCAAAGACATATACTTTGCAAAACCATTTTGTGACTTTAATATGCCATTGGCTATACCATTTGCTGCTTTATCAGTTAATTCTTCTCTCTTTATATTTTTATTAAAGAGTTTCATCTGTTCTCTGTTTTTATATCCTTGTTTTCTATTGTTTCCCATCTTTCAATCAGGAAGCCGTGAGGGTTGTGATCGGAACGGGAGGTATTTCTCAAATACCCTTGTGTTATTAAATTCCTTGTAACAATACTATTTGGTCTGATGATTTTAATGGTGGCGTAGCAATGAAATAGATATGGTTCAGCTTTCATGCTCACAGATATGCTGTCTATAAATATTTGCTGACTGATATTACCAGAGATGATGCCGGAGTAGTAGGAAGTTTCTTTGAGATTGTCGTATTGACGTTTTGCTGAGCCATCAGCTAGGTAAAGGGCTTTCTTGATATTAGCGTCAATTACTTTTTCGTCCGGGTCAAGTGTGAAAAAATCTGTATGAAACATAGTAATATGGCTTCTTGCTTCAACTTCAATATTGTCTTTTCGTTTGGCCGCATAAGCCTCCATTGCTTTATCGCCGGAGAGGATATAAATTTTATCTTGTACCCTTGCCGATAATTCATAGCTTTTATATAAGACAAAGGCACTTAGCAGAAAGCAACCTGCTACAAGTATTAAGGAAAATGCTTTAATATGCCGAAAGGCAGAATCAATATTTTTTGTTTTCTGAAACATCACTCACAGATTTACTTTCACCCGATTAAGTATGAAAGCAAATGTTTTTCCAATATCACATTAAGATGGGGTAAACGAGATAGGACTACCCTTGAAATAGGATTGATACTGACCGACATCTGGGCTTAACATTTTTGCATTTAAGGCTTGTATTAAGTTTCCTGTTTAAAAATAGAGCTTCGTAAATCAACTCAATGGGGCTGTATTTACGAAAAGTTTTGTTCGTACTTTCACAAATACAAACGTTAGCGGCAAGCTTAAAAGGATTGCTCGGTTTTTTAACTGGCTTTACAAGACTTAACTTTAGAAGAATCAAAAGGTTATAACTAATCATAAAATCGCAAATTAGGAATGTGGCTTCTTATTACCATAGTTTCTTTGGTTGTTTTCATTCTCCTATTTAGGCTAATACGAGACAAGAAATTATTGGAAACCGTCACAAAATCAAATAGAGGAACAAGGACAGAAAGAGATTTGGTATTAAAACTTTTGAAGAATGGAATACCTGCACAAACCATTTTTCACGATTTGTATGTAAAAAAGTATAACGGAAATTTTTCTCAAGTTGACCTAGTAGTTGCAACAAAAGCAGGCATTCTTGTATTTGAAGTAAAAGATTATAACGGTTGGATTTTTGGAGCTGGACATAATTCACAATGGACTCAAGTATTAGCATACGGTAAAAGAAAATATCGTTTATACAATCCTATAATGCAAAACAGCAAACATGTAAGCGATTTAAGAAAGCAGCTCAGACAATTTGAAACTGTACCGTTTTATTCAATTGTAGTATTCTACGGTAATTGTGTATTGAAAGATATCAATTTTGTACCCAATGGAACATTTCTCGTAAAATCAAATCGAGTATTAGAAGTCATGGACACAATTATAAAAAATAATGAACTTGCTCGTTATATTAATAAAAGCGAAGTAGTCCAGGTATTAAAAGAGGCTGTCAAAAATGGAGAAGATAAAGAAATTCAAATTCAGCACATCAAAAATGTCAGGGACATGTTAGGCAAGGACAGAATATTTGAGTGAATTGAAATATGAATAAAGCCTGCAGCTAACATGGTTTGCCAATATGGTGGCTTGACGGAAGTACAATCTGCAGTTTTGTGTCTTTTCCTGAAATAGGTTGATCATAGAACCAGTAATGCAATCTTAGGTCTTGCCGCTCAATTTGTCTTTCATATAGCCATTGGATTTGCTGCTGCCTTCATTAAAATATCCGCCACTTACGCTATTGGAAGCCATGCTGCCGGATACATTTGACTTGGCATTTCCGAACGAATCTGCCACCATACCTGCACCTGATGACACAGTATTCATAACAGCCCTGGAACTGCTTGAAGTGAGGCTGGTAACTTTATAGAGTAAAGTGTTTCCACCACCGGCATGAACAATATAATTGGCAACACTTGGTACAGTGAAGTATCCAACAATTCCAATTATCATAAAGATTAAATATGCCGTGTCCGTCGGAGAAAAAAACGTATCTCCATAATCCTGCACCTGGGCAATATCTACCTTCAGCATGTTTTCCTGTATTTTTCCAATGATGCTTCCGAAGATATTGGCAACGGGCAGCCAAAGAAATATGTTTATGTACCTTGCGATCCATACTGTAAGAGTATGCTGGAATCCATCGAAGACGGCAATACCAAAAACGAGCGGACCTAAAATAGCAAGTACTATTAAGTAAAACGTTCGGATGGTATTAATGCATAGTGAGGCAGCTTCGAACAATACCCTTAATACTTCACTCATCCATTGCTTGATGGAGTTTCGGAAATTATAGGACGCCTTTGCCATTGCAAACTTTATATCATTGCCAATGCCTTCAAAAAAACCTTCGTCAGAGGGATCGTCATTAGGGTGAGTGTATTTGTACCATTTGTCCCTGTCGCCACTACCTGTTTCGCCAATGTACATTTTCCAGACATCGGTTTTCTTTATAGCTTCTTCTTTCTTTTGCAAGAGCACTGCTATAGCTTTATTGGAATCATCCACCATTGCAGCAGTTCCGGTAACTGTAGGATTCATCACTCCATTTATCATCGCTATAACAGAAGGAAAAATAATAACTGCAAAGCCCAGCACAAATGGCCGGAACAAAGGATAAAAATCAATCGGCTCGGCATTGGCTATATGCCGCCATACACGACTGGCTATATACCAAGTAGCAGCAAAGCCAGCAATACCACGACCAACGCCAATAAGCTTGCTGCATAAAGGCAGCATTTCTGTATACAGTTGTTCTAATACCTGGTGCAGACTTTTAATATCATCTGCAAACCCACCACTTTGGGCAAATACAATATTGGGCATTACCAATGCCATAACTATTACACTTAATCTTACACACTTTTTCATACACACATTTTAATTGAGTTAACGCTACAATCCATTTAACTTTTGAGACACTTTGGTGTCCACCATTTCCCTGCCTCTTTGAACGGCCAGCACATTTCCCTCGTTATTGAAACTTCTTAGAAAAACCAGTTTGTCACTTATCTCATTATAAATCCTGTCAATAGCAGCTATTCTTTCATCATCATTCATCCGTAGTTTGCCTGCGGTAATTACTATGGTTAGTTCATCGAGATTTTGCAGACTTTTATTAAAGAGATTCTTGTAGACATCCTCCATGTAATTTGTTTCGGAAACGTTAAACAAATTGGAAGCCTTAAAACGCTTGAAAGCAGATTTATACTCTTTGATTATTTGTGATTGGCAGGTAATTATATCTGCTACTCTTTTATACTTCTTTACTGTTGGGCTTACCTGCAATAAAGCATTCAAGAAGGCATCATGTAAATTGAAATTTCCTTTTGAAATGTCTTTGATTGTATTATAGCCGTTGCTTACAATCTCGTATCCCTTTTTCATATTGCTAAGTATCTTTTTCAATTGCGCTAGTTTTTCAACGTTCAGCAACAGCTGTTGCGCTTCAGCAGATTGACCGGATACATTTATCCAGGAAATTGAAAATGATAGGCACAACAGCAGTATTATAGTTTTCATTTTAGGTCATTTAATTTTTTTGAAATAATTATATTTTTTTGGTCGTTTTCTCTCTGCACACAAAGGCCTTTGCTCGAATTGCTAAATGACCTTATAAAAATCTGCTTATCGGCCATGTCGTTATAAAGTTTGTCAATGGCTGCTATGCGTTCGTCATCCTTCATGGAAAGCTGACCATTAGTAATAATATTAAAAAGTGCATCTAAACACTTTGCACAGTCATCCAGAAGCGTACTAAAAACTTTCTGTAGATACTCTAATTCTGCTGTTGTAAGCTGATGACTATTTTTGCAGTCTTTAATTGTTTTGCTTGCTTGCCTGGTAATATCTATTTGAAGGGAAATAATATCAGCAACCTTTGTATACCCCTTTACTTTTGGATTGACAGTAACTAAAGAAGTAAAGTAGTTTGAGTGTAAATTGAGATCCCCATGTTTTATATCCTGGATTGTATTAAGCCCTTTTTTAGCTATTGAGTAGCCTTTTGAAACATATCCGATATAAACCTGTAATGCTGCAATCTGCTGCAACAGGTATTTCTTCTGAGTAGCTTTTTGTCTGAACCATTCTGCAAAGGTTTGTGCAGATAAGGATTCTGCAAAGCATAGCAATGAAGCTATAATGATTATTTTTTTCATACCTCACAATTTCACTTTCACAAAAATTATTCAATACCGTATAACTTCTTTACAACGTCAATATCATTTCTTTCCTTTGACCTTTGTAAACTAATCCGGATATTTTGCTGATTGAACTGTCTTAAGTCTGTTAGATTCTGTTCAATGTTATCAGATGCACTATTAATTATTACTAGTCTTTTGGCATCAGTCATTTGAGTGGCGAATGCCGTGATTACCATTTGAACTTGCTCAATACTTTTAAGGCTTTCGTTGAGGATACCGCCGTACACCTGTTGCATGTAGTCGATCTCTTGTTGAGTAAAATTTTTATCCTGTTTCGAAAGATTAAATGCCCGTGAATATTCTTTAACCAGTTGGGACTGCTTGCTGATAATATCTTTTACAGCCTGGTAGGTGCTTATGGAATTTTTAACTTTTGATAGTTCGTCAAAATACTTTGCATATAATTCCTTTTGCTTATTTGCCCAATCGCCGATTTCTTTGAGCTTCAATTTGGACATTTGGTTTTCCAGAGTTTTCTGAGCATTCTGCAACCAAATCGTTTTATTTTGAAGACGTTGGATTTTTAGATCAACAGCTCTAATAACTTTGTTTACAGCTGCTTTAATAATGTCAAGAATCGGGATCTGTGCCTGTGTTTGTTGTACAGGAGCAATACTTATGAGCAGGATAATACCCGCAATGGCTAATATTTTTTTCATACCACACAATTTCATTTTCACAATAATATTTCACTATCGGCTATCTGCCAGCAATACGTAGATACTGCCTGTCGCCAAGTTGAAGGCTGAGCGTTCCACTATTCCAAACCAGGGTTTTTCCTTTCTTTAATTCTGTCAGCGTTTTCTTATCTGCATCATATTCCAGTGCCCAGGTTTCAGTAACCAGTTCCCTTGGAAACTCTTTGCCATCCATTTTTTTTATCAATCCTGAATGCCTTTCAATCTGATACATTTTATCACTGTTATTACTTTTGGTGACAATTAGCGTATCATCCGTTTTACCAAATTCATGCTCGTAGGACGCTGTATAGACTCCACTCAAATCATCGGTTGATTGAAAGCCATTACAAGCACTAAGAAAAAACAACAAGCAAATGATTGCGTACTTCATAATATATCGTTTAAGATGTTAGCGATGCAATGCCCTTTTCGATACTTCCAAACTTTAAAGCTGCCTCCTGCACTTTCACCTTTTCTTTTTCTTCTGTTGTATAAGCCAGGTATTCCTCCGGCGATACTTCAGTTCTATAAACCTTTGATAATACACCACCAAGAGAAATAAACACTTCCTTATACTTTTTGGTAGGATCATTGGCCTTATTGATGCTCAACACTAATGCCTTTTCTTTTTCTGTCAATCCCAATAGTTCCTGTATCAGGTCAAATTTGTTTTGATATTTACTTTGGTCTAGTAGTATTTTACAGTCGCTATTATTGATGATGGCTTGTTTAACAACCGGCGAACTAATTATATCTTCAACTTCCTGTGTTACCACAATTGCTTCACCAAAAAACTTCCTGACTGTTTTAAATAAATATTTGATGTATTCAGCCATGCCTTCTTTGGCAATAGCTTTCCAGGCTTCTTCAATCAGAATCATTTTTCTAATGCCTTTAAGCTTTCTCATTTTGCTGATGAATACCTCCATGATAATAATAGTTACAACTGGAAATAATATTGGATGATCTTTTATATTATCCAATTCAAACACGATGAACCGCTGTTGTAAAAGATCTAAATTTTCCTTTGCATTTAGCAAATAATCAAATTCGCCACCCCTGTAATAAGGTCTCAGCACGTACAAAAAATTAGAAACATCAAAATCTTTATCCTTCACATTGTCGCCTTTCAGGATACTTACAAACTCGTCTTTCAAAAATTCATAAAACGTATCAAAGCATGGAAACACATCAGCATCCTTGCTTACTTTATCAAAATATAATTGTAGGGCATTTGAAAGGGCAACGTATTCGCTGCGGTTATAGGTTTCATTATCTTTCTTCCAAAGGGCAAGCAAAAGGGTTTTTATGCTTTCCTTTTTTTCGGTATCCAGTGTATCTCCTTCGCCAATATAAAATGGGTTGAATTTGATTGGCTTAGTTTCGGAATAAGTAAAATAGTAGCCACCCACCATATCACAAAGACCTTTGTAGGAGTGACCCACATCTACCAGCACAATATGTGTGCCCTTTTCATAGTAGCTCCTCACCATGTGGTTAGTGAAAAATGATTTTCCGCTACCGGAGGGACCGAGGATGAACTTATTACGATTGGTGCAAATACCCTTATCCATAGGCTCGTCTGAAATATCTACATGAACTGGTTTGCCACTTAACCTGTCACCCAGGCGGATACCAATTGGGCTAACAGAGGAACGGTAGTTTGTTTCCAGGTTGAAGAAGCAACAAGCCTGCGGAGAAAAAGTATCAAAAGTATCATTCATCGGAAAGTCGGCAGCGTTACCCGGAATTCCTGCCCAGAAAATTTGTGCAGCACCTTCGGTTTCTAATTTGGGAGTTGCATCCATTTGGGTAAGGGCAGATGAGCAAATATTCCGGATAGTTTTCAATTCGGCTGCATTATCAGTCCAGGCAAGTAAATTAAAATGGGCTTTCACAGGTAACCGCTGTTCGGAGATGGCTTCATTTAAAAAGTTATCGGTGGCGTCCTTGGCGATAGCATTTTCTCTACTGTAAGCTGATAAAGACTGCAGCCTTAATCTTTTACTCTCCAGTTTCTGCATGGTCTTTTGTATATCCTCAATAAATACAAACTGGCTGTAGATATGATTGCAGGAAAGTAGTTGGCCAATAGGTGACGCAAATCCTACACTGAACTTTGTTTTATCGGTTGAGTATTTATCATAGTTTATCCGGGAGCCGCACAATGGAGGAACAAATTCAGCATCAGCCATGGTATAAAGCTGGCAATGATTTTCACCAATTTTCCATTCGGGTTTAAATTCGATGTCTCTTATATTTTCCCTATCGGTCTGTAGATTTAAGTACTGAACGATTAAATTAACTAAAGCTTCATCCGATAGCCGCTGCAATGAAATGAATCCGCTATCAGTCAATATTTTTTCAAATTGACCGACATGGTTCATGAAGTCATAATAATGCTTTGGTTGCAATGTCTCTTCCGGTACTATCGTTCTCCTTAACAAACTTGAAAATACAGAGGAAGAGACTTTACGGTTGGCCGGTTTCTTTGTTAATAAGATGTAGCACTCATGATTAAGGTAAGGTCTTTCATTAAAAAACCGTTCACTGCTTCTGCTCAGAAAGCTATTGTCTTCCCTGGTAAAATCAGCCCCGTATTTTGATTCTGTAAACCAATCCTGTTTGTATAATATAGACTGAACAGGCAATACCTTAATTGCTTTAATCCAGGAGTGATGAAATGCTTCATATTCATCATTGCTTAATGTAAACAACTCCGGCAATTCAACCTTAAATGCAATAGTAATATCTCCCATCTTGGATAAGATAGCATCATGCTCTACGCCATAAAGTGGTAGTATGTCAAAGAGTTTTTTCATGATGCAATTGTTTTTTCAACTGGATAATGGAATAACTTTTAATCACTTTTGGGACGGCCTTTTTAGCCACCTTTTTCATTAGTCCGAATTCTCCATAAGTGCGGCTGAGTTTATATACATACATGAATAAAGCTGTCGAGAGCGATATGATTAAAACAAGACAAATAAAAACGTTTACTCCTATGATGTAAATGATGGCAAAGAGTATTAATAAGACCACCAACCCACCACCCAGATACCAGATGTACTGTGCCTTCAACCCCTTAAATTCTATGGGTTTATTGATGCCTTTGTTGATTTGGTATACACTGTTGTTCATACTTCCTCAGAATTTTAAATCATACTTAATGTAGTTGCAAAAAGTTTTCCAAGTAACTCTAGTGGCGGGATAAATGAGGTAGGACTACCCCGTTAAATAACTTGGAAATGAATAAGTAAGCTTTCCAAAATAATGAGCTCAGAGCATATTGGGTGATGTAATCAACTATTAATTGTACATTTATTCAGCAGAAAAAAGAAGCACAATTTGCATTAAATTGATAATTAATAACATTAAAATAAGGCTAAGAAATTAATATAGTTATGGAGGTGAGACATGAAATGAAAATTGTTATTTGTCCTAATGATAAATGTAAGGTTCCAATCAGATTAAGCGAAGGAAAATTTGTCGGCGGCGTTAACGATAAAGGCGGAATTATTATCGAATGTGAAAATTGCAAAACTATTTTCCCATGTAGACTAAAAAATGCAAAAGACGCATCTGGAGTAATAAAAAATGGCAGATTATTAGAAGCGTGGATAGATGAGATGCCTAGAATTTTTGAATCTGAATATGGAATTACCACTGATGCAATTGACAAGGTTCATACTTCCATAGTCTTTGGATATGAGAAACCTCCTAAAGTATGTTGGAAACCATCCTTATTGCCACTATTCCAGTCAAATGGAATAAACCATGAAGTCATAGCCAAAGAACAATTAATTAAAAATCAAGAAGTCATTACTGGCAACTTTAAAGCGTATTTTAATTTATATGTTAAAGGAAGGCATTCTGCTGAAAAGTCTTTTGTTATTCTTAACTATAATTTCAATGGGAAAGAATTCAAGGCGGTTTTTGCAAAGCAAGTAGATTCTGAAAGAGATTTAAATATTGACAATTTATATCTGATATACCACACAGAAATTAACCTTGAGTATGAAGTAGACGGAATCTATGAACGAGATCAATTATTGGTTTTTTTAGAACGTTTTCTAAATAGATGGAGATACGCAGCCAACGAAGTACTTTTAGTAGTTCCTTTTATAGGGTTCAATTACAAAAATTCAGAGGAAGCGCTTTATGAATTGTGGAATTGGCTTGAAATAAATGTAGATACATCAAAAACCAATTTAATTACGAGAAAGGGAACCTTCAATTTATTCAAAAAGGCAAAAGATAATTCCGGAATACCTTTTGAAGAATTGGTAACATTAGGACTATTAGAGCCTTTGGTTGAAAAAATGAATCAAAGGGACACAGAATACTTCCAAAAGTCTCATGCTAAATATTATGTTGGAGTTTATGATAGTTATGTAGAGGTCTTATCCGGTTCCTTTAATATCCATAAAGGGAAGTACTTTGAAAATATTGTTTTTAAAAGGTATGATAAAATTTTCTTTAAGAGAAGATATTTACACATGTTCAAAGAGTTTGAATATCTGAATAATGATAATGATGAACAAGTTCATTATATGACATTAGGTACAAGTGATGATAAAAATTATATAATTGGATTAAAAGAACTTTTGGAAAGCTTTCAATAAAGCATATAGTAAAATTGACCTTTAAATCATGAATGCAAAGATTCCATTTTTGAAAAATACTTACGCAGTTTCATATATTCCAACATCTGAAGACTTAAACAAACTAAGGCAATGGCTACTTGTCGAAGAACAAAAACATAAGGAGGGGTTTTATTGCAATTGGAAAATAATTTATGACCATTACGATAAGAAGCAATTAGCAGTAGTTTATGTAAAGACTAAGGCAGTTGGCTTTGCAATATGGAACTTTGATTATGAAAAAATCCCTGAAATTAAAATCATGGAAATTAAGCCTACTTATCGTAGAAGGGGGTTAGGTAGAATACTTGTAGATAACGTATTGAATTTTCTAAGAAATAAGTATGATGTCGTTTTTGTGGAATGTTCACCACATGAATCAGAATCATTTTGGAAAAACATAGGATTCCAAGAATTCCCTCAACAGCATATATTCAATACCAGACTAAATAAGCACCTTTTTTTAATGCTAATTCCAAGTTTAGACTATAGCGTTGAATTTCAAAATAAAGAGGTTTTGGAAATGTGGGATGAAGAGCCATATCTGGCCAAAGAATTGGATCCGGCTTTTTCCTGGAATCTCGATTTTAAAGATGGAACAAGAGTACTTACAAAACCAGTTATCCAACCAAGTCACTATGACTGGAGATTAAGGTGGCGAAAGGGCGACGCTGTTATCACGGATGGAAAGATAAAATACTATGGTGAGGAAATTGACAACCGCATTTTTACGATAATTAGGGAATTACCTATTTAATAAACCGCTTAGAACATAGGGCTATCAAACTCTAATACCTTTAGATTTTTTAACTATTTCTTTCTTTGGTAGCAATGACTTTTCCATTTTAACAGCAAGTATTTCTTTAACCTGACTTTCTTCATTATGCTGCTTCATCTGATTCTCCTGAATCTTAATGGAAATCTCCCTTTCCAATTTTGAAACGTCTTTTTTCAATTGACCCAATTCATTTTCTTTTTCAAAGGGCTTGGCCACCAATTGCTGAAGCATTGGAATATTTTGATCCAGTTCTTTTAGATTTTTCTGGTATTTTTCTTTTAATGAATCCACCCGATCTATTGCATTTAAGAAATACCGGGCTGCAATTTTTGGGTTATCAATGTTGATGTGTCCTTGGTTCCAAGAATATTTTATTCCGGATGCTGCACTTTCAGCATAAAAGATGTTTTGGTAACGGTATTCAAACATCGCATTGTCTTCATAAGTTTCTTTCTGCCTGCGTATGTATAGATCAAAACCATAAAGGCTGCCAATTTTCATTATGCCATCTTCACCAAGATTTGGTTTCCACATAAGGGACTGTTTAATAAGGTAAGCCCCAATAGCTTCAGCATCTGCTAAATTAAAATTGTCTAATTGTATGGGGTTAAGTTTTACTCCTTCTTTATCAAACCGCAATTGACCTTTATAAATGCCGGCATCCAGCGTTAGCTTATCCAATGTTTGTACTGTCTTTTCTTTGTCAACTTGCAGGTTTTCCAATTGAAACCTGGAGCGGATCACTTCCTTGTGGTGAGCATTTCTCAGGCTTTCCAAAACAGCAATCTTCTTTTCCATTTTTGATTTTTCCAATAATGTAGTGTCGCCGGAAAGAATGGCGATGTATTCTGAAAAATTCATCCCGCTTTTTTCATCAATTGAACCTTCGTCCAGCGTCCTTACATTCAGTTCACAATTCTTCATCTGGCTAATGAAGGTTTGTTTGTTCTTCAAAAGGTTGAATTTGTAATTATCCAATGATTGCTCCACAGCATAGATATAGTTCTTTACCTTGTTTCCATATTCTTCCTTAGCCAATATATTACCCTGCCTGGCACCACGGCCATTACGCTGTTCTAATTCGGATGGCTTCCAGGGAATATCTAAATGATGCATCCCAACAACATTTCTTTGAACATTTAAGCCTGTCCCTGCTTTTTCAGTACTGCCTAATAAAATCCGTATATCTCCATTATTCATTTTACGAAACAACTCCGGTTTTTGCCGGTCTGTCCAGTCATGAATAAAAGTAATATGAGCAGTGGGTATTGAGAAATCATTGATTAATTTCTCTTTCAATGCATCATAAATATTAAAGGCATCTGATTTTGGTGTACCGATATCACTAAAGACGATTTGCGTACCCTTTTGTTCATTGCTTGCCTGGTATAGTTCTGCAACTTTTCTTGCACATACATTTACTTTGTTATTGGGATGGTCTTCGAAAATAGCTGCGTTAATTAACCGCATGTCTGCTGCCATCTTTTTAGCATAATTTGTTGCAATTAGCATTCGACCTTTATCCTCTTCTCTTGATAATGGAAGTCTTCCGATTAATGTTGCATCGCCTGTTTTTGCAAACGCCATTAGCTTCTTAATAAACTCCTGCTGGTCTGGTGTGGGTGGGATATTTACCAATTGTTCATCCAACTCAGGCTTATCAAGATTAATATGTTTAGCTGTTTTGTAATCAGTTATTTCATTGTAAAATAAAGCCAACTCTGGCACTTTAATAAAATGACGGAACCGTTCTTTGGCAATAATTTCATTGGTAACAGAAAATTCAAAGTCAACTGTCTTCCTTGCAAATACTGCAGCCCAGGCATCAAAGTTCTCAATCTGTTGCCTTTTCATTTCGTTTGGCCGCAGGTATTTAAAAAGTAAATACATTTCAGTCAGGCTGTTGGATATAGGTGTGCCGGATAAAAATGTAACGCATAAATCACTGTTGAATTTTTCCTGTAAAGTCCTTACTGCAAAAAGCATATTAAGCGCCTTCTGGCTTCCTTCCATGTTACCAAGGCCTGCAACTCTGTCGTGCCTGGTTGTAAATGTGAGGTTCTTGTATTTGTGTGACTCATCAACAAACAAATGGTCAATACCCAAATCCTTAAAGTCGATGCCTGCATCTTTCTTTTCTTCAATGGCCTTTCTTATTCCCTGAAGTTTTATGCCTAAATTAGTCTTGCGTATCTCCAAGCCTTTCAGCATTCGCCGGGAGATTTCTCCACCCATATCTTTTAATGTGTAGAGGTCTTTCTCTACATTGTCTAACTCTGCTTGAAAGATTTCTCTTTGTATTTCCGGTGACTGTGGAATTTTACCAAACTGATCATGTGTTAGTATGATGCAATCCCAATCATTGTTTTTTATTTCATGCGATAACCTTATTCTTTTGGCTGGTGTAAAATCATTTTCACCCGGAGCCAGGATCTTCGCATTGGGATAAGCCTTTCTATAAGTATCCCTTATCTGGTTTACATTGGCCTTCAAGGCAAGGATCATAGGCTTATTTACAATGCCAAGCCGTTTCATTTCATGGGCGGCAACTATCATGGTAAGCGTTTTGCCCAAGCCTACTTCATGATCAATCAATGCGCCACGGTTTTGGATAATACGCCAGGCTGAATTCTTTTGAGAACTGTATAAATCTTCAATACCTAAACGTTTTCTATCTAAACCTGGAAACTGTAAATGGCTGCCGTCGTACTCCCTCAGTACATAACAGTTGAAAGTATTATTATACAATTCTTCCAAATACTTCTTGTCGCCATTGGGTAGATTATTTAGCCAGTCATTAAAACTGTTGCGGATAGATTCAATCTTTTGATGTGCAAGTTGTATGGCATCATTATCCGGCACCCATATCGTCTTATCTCCCAGGTCAACTTCGTAAGTATAAAAGGGCGTAGTATTTTCTAAAGCATGTTCAAGTAAGGCGTTTCCGTAAGATGTTTTCCCGCTCTTTGGTGTAACTGCATACTCTGCATTAGTTTTGGCATTGCTGCTTTCAATCTTTACTTTAAAAGTATCGAGAGAAGGAAAATAATTAACGGCGGTATCCAGCTCAAATAAATGTGTTGCAAAACGATTGTAAAACTCCTGTGGTATCCATCGTTCTCCTAAATTGAAATCCAATAATTCAAAAGGAATCTTTTCCGGTTGTATTTTTTCCAATGCAGCCAGGCTTCTTTGTAAATGAAAATTATCAGGTTCCTTCTCTGCTGCTGCTTTAGCAATGTTTAATTTGGCAACGACATTGCCACTCAAAAGCTGGTCTGCAGTTTCCCACTGGTTGTTTGCAGGGTTGATATAAATATGATTACCTAATGCCTGTACGGTATCTGGTACTGTACTATCGGTAGAGGCTGCAATAAATTCAATATCTACAAAACCTTTATCATTCAAACTTTTTGCCAATGCCTCGACAGCATTGTCCGTATGAAATGCTTCCTGCTTTTTAATAAGTGACTTTGTAAGTATATCAGCTTTAAAATATTGATCACCTTCTTTTCTTTCCAAAGAAGCCAATACGATGAATCCGAAAGCCTCATCTTTTAATATCCTTTGTTTATTGGTAGTTGAATTTAAAAGACCAAACCCTTTAACCAGTGCATCATAAGAATCATTTAATTGTTTTCTCAATTCCGGATATTCAATATTTTCATTGGACTCTCTATCTGCCAGCATTAAATATTCGTCTCTCACAGAAGTATATTGCTGATAAAATCCAACATCCTTTTTCTCGTAAAGACTTGGTAGGAAAACGGGTTTATCATTTTCGCCAGACATATAAGAAACAAAACCAACCCGGTTATTATGTACGATTAATGTTCCTTCTCTGTGATAAGGATTGAGTTCCTTCAATTCATCTAATTCTCCATCCTTATTGTTTAATGCTACATGGAATACACTGTCGCCTTCATTAAAGAACTGGTGACTATATTCCTTCAATTTATTTGCAAGGCCATTCAATTCTAGATGAATGGCTGAAGCATTCATCCAGTTAGCGGGGAATTGAATTTCATCAGTATTGGAGTATAGTTTATAAACGTATTGCTTGAATGCAATCGATTTAGCAGTTACCAAAACAAATGCTTCATGCTCTGGCTTATCCGAAGTTTTGATAATGTTGGCAACTCTGGCAGTCTTTCTGTCAACGACAGTTGCATCTAACCTGTTGATGTAAGCAGATGCCCTGTTAATATTGGCGGCAGGTGCAGTATCAAATAAGCCTAGCTGCACAGAACTATTGTCAGCCTTATTTTCGGGCATTGTAAGGTAAGTAAGCCGTTTACCGGTACTAATATGTTCCCCGACAGCAGCAACTAAGAAAGCCTGTTTATTGAAGTTCCTTTTTAGTCCATTAGCTATTGTCTCAGCTAGTGGTTTATGGATAGAATTGATATCCCCATTTTGCCAAACAGACTGAGTGGCTCTTCCATATTGATTTTTGCCTGCCGTGATTTCATCTCCAATAATAATTTCAGGATGTTGGAGGATATATTGATTGATACTGAATTTCCCGAACTCATTTTCCTGTTCAGATGTATTTATTAATAGAAGATCATTCTCAGAAAGCTTTTGTTTAGTGCCATTCTTTTGGACAATCAGCAGATGGCTGGGAGCTTCGGTATTGCCGGTATCCTTCATCAGGTTATTAGGCATTACATTAAGGCTTATGAAATCAGCGTGGTTAAATAGATATTGCCTGGCATTTTGATTGGAAGGGCTATTTAGAAAAGCATCTGTGGTGAGGTAAACCAATAAGCCACCGTCTTTTATTTTATCTAATCCTTTTGCAAAAAAGTAATTATGAATTTTGCCTGTTATAGATTCATCTTTAAATGATTCATCAAATACCCGAAAACTACCGAAAGGAATATTGCTGACAATCAAATCATACTTTCCGTCTTCGTCATTGGAAGTATTTTCAAAGCCTTTCACCTGTACTAAAACAGGGACGGGTATCGAACTGCCTAATGCAGTCAATAGCCGTCCCGATAGAATATCTTTTTCTACGGCCGTAACTGTTTGTAATGAAGGAAAAACCTGTGCAGCTTCACTTACAAAAACACCAGCACCACTGCTAGGCTCATACATATTTTTGGGTTCAATGCCTTGTTCCTTTAAAACACTGAATAGAGTTTGTGGAACTATTTCAGGAGTATAAAACGCAGTGAGGATGCTGTTCTTAATGGAATCAATCACCTGCTTATATTCAGCATCTTTAAGATACTGCTGCAATAAGTGATGTAGTTCTGTTATCTGTTCGTAAAGTCGTAAATCTTCTTTCGATGCTTTTAATTTTATCCATTCTTCTTTTGGACCGTTAGGATATAGCACAGCTTTTAAACCACCAAATCCAGCATAATGCTTCAATGCTTCTACCTCTTCAGGTAAAAGCATTTGGCCTTCCTTCCATTCTAATGCAATACGAATGGCCGCAAGATTATCTTTCAGTTTCTGTTGACTGTTGTAACTCATCACTCACATTTTCACTCACCACATTGTCAAAGTATTCTTTTATTACACCAGTAATAGCATACCTTAAGAATCTATTATCCTCATTCTCTTCCGAAAAATTCAAGTCATCAAATACCGGGTTGCAATCTTTTATCATATTGCTGATCTCAAATAGCAATAGACCAGATTCAATAAATTGATTGTATTGTTCCTCGAATTCTGATTCAAGAATGTGCAGTACATAATTATACCTGGAAGGTTTTAGGTCTTCGGTGAGAGCGCTCATGCAGGTTTCTTCGATTATATATGACGGCTTGCCTTCTTCGTTAAGTTGAACAATTAGCGAATCAACCGAGCTTACTTTATCGCTGAGGTATTTGGTAGTATTGCCTGCCTCTTCCAATTCCATTAATATATCAGGGTTATTCTCCTTAATATATTTATACAAATTATTAATAAGTGTCCCTTGCATAACCGTAAGTTTTAAATTTTACACACCAAAGAATGAACGTATTACTGTAGCTACAATAACCAGGAAAACACAACTACCGAACCAGGCTGCTGCTACTTTTCCGGTATCATGATCACCGCTGTTCCATTTTTGGTAAACTTTGATAGCCCCAATTAATCCGACTATGGCACCAACAGCATACATCAGGTTTGTTCCTGAAGCGAAATAGCTTCTCACCTTTGTATTAGCCTCATTGATACCGGCGTTTCCATCCTGCGCCTTTACATAAATGGAGATCAGCAGCGATATAATTGTTGCTGTAAATGAAAGCTGTTGCTTCTTTGTTACTCTTACACTTTTCATAACACACATTTTGATTAATGAATAAATGAAAAATGCTCCATTGTGCCTATCTGCCGCACTTGTTTCTCCTGCACGGCACAATGAAGCATTAGTTTTTTTGGATTAACTCAGTAATTCTTTTATTTCATTTAACTGGAGAAGGTTTGGGTACTTAGCATTGGATTCATCAAAAAGAAATTGAATCAATTCGTGTTTGTAGTCAACATTTTTCAAAACCGGGTATTTAGTAACAATAGCTTGTATTGAATGCCGCAACTCATCTTTAGAAGTGTTATCATCCGATTCCTGCAGATATGCTTTTATTTCATCAGTGAATGACTGAACGACTGGTGAAATATCAACTTCCAGTGCAGGTTTTGGCAGGTAATCTTCATGGCTTTCCGTTTCAAAAGATTTCTTAAAGTTGGCTACTGTTGAAATAGCGATAGCATTCTCCTCAACTTTTTTAATTCCTATTATGCTCAAAATTTCCCAACGATAAAACCGAATACCTATAAAAGCATAATACCAGACTAATAAAAGGGTTATAGCAGTAAAGTATTGCCCCCAGGTAATTGAATTAAACATGGCGCTTAATTTTTCTTGTTCACATTCCGTTTCTCTTATTAAAAGACTTCAATAAATTAAGTGCAAATATTTTTCCAAACTATGCCAAAAAGGAGGTAACTGAGGTAGGACAACCTTGTTAATAGGATTGAAGATCAAAAAAGTAAGTAACAATAATTAGCCAAATTCCGCATGAAATGCTTCTGCCGAATTAACCTCTAAAGACTATTTTTGGGCTTTCAATCTTTCAAAGTATCTTACTATTTGCAATATATTATTATATTTCATTATGCTTAGTTGTTCTAATAATCTCAATGCTGTAAATACCAAAGGCTATTGTTACATTTGATTTACAACCATTAATAATAATAATGCTAAACAGGATAGTAATAATAAATTCGGAATTGTATGCTAAAGCAAGTATCCATATCGGCGACAACGCCAGTATTCAAATAACCGCAGAAAACAATGTTGGTAAAAGCTCTTTCTTAAACAGCCTCAATTTTCTCTACATAACGGATAAAGACCAAATGCGATTTGAAGATAATCGCAAGCTGTCTGATTCAATGAAGCATTATTTTGGCGGAACAAGCTTACATAGTTTTATCGTATTTGAAATTTTTAAAAATGGATATTACTGCATTTTAGTAAAAGCCACACCTGAAAACACAATAGAGTATTACAAAATAAACGGAGAGTATAAAGAGAATTTCTTTATACAAACATCGGTAGACGGCTTCAAATCAAAAAAATGGGAAACTGTTTTACAGGAACTAACGAATGACAACCCGACAGACCCACCTACTCTTTTAAAAAGTGAGGAACTTTACAACCTCGTTTACAATTCTGACAAAAACAAAAATCCAGTTGTTTGGATTAAAAGAGAAGTAAAAAGAAAGGGCAGATCCCTTTCTAATAGCTTCACAGATATTTACAAACACCTTATCAAAACAAGTGAAATAAACGAAAAATCATTTAAAAATGCATTGCTTATTGCGGATAACAAACAAGACGTTTCTTTAAATGTTTTTACCACTTCAAGCTTTGACAAGATAAATGAGTTTGAAAAGAAAAAAAACAACTTAAACAACCTAATTGCAGTTAAGCTTGATTTTGAAAAACTAAAACTCTTAAACGATAAATTTATAAGTGAAGAGATAATTTTAGGCAAACTAAAAAATACATTCATCAAAAAATTTGATGCTGTAGAAAAAGATCTTTCAGAAAAAACTGCTAATGACAGCTTGTTATCAATTTCTATCCGAACTCTTGAAACTAAAATTGACATTACGCTCAAATTGGAAAGGGATGCGCTGATAACGGACAAAGCAAATCTCAATTCACAAATTAAAGCCGCAGAAAATGCTAACGTTGAGGTTGAAAATCAACTGAAGGAAGTGGAGGGCTACGAACCGACAGATGACCACTTATTATTTCAAGGGTTACTTACAAAAATTGACTCAGAGGATAAGCAGCGAATAGAGCTTGAAGCGCAGCTTACACAATTAGAAAGAAGTAAATTCACTTTATCTGGAGTTGAGAAATCAATTAGAACTTTGGAGACTGAAATCACAAGCCAGGAAAATTCAATCAAGAAGTTCGATAATTTGCTTTATCAAAATATTTCGTCAAATCCGGAAATAATTAGAAAAGCATATTTCTATTTGAGTGGCAACGTTGCCAAACTTGACAAATCAAAAATAAAAAAGGAAATCAGCGAAGCAGAATTTCCTTTGACTTTCTTTGATGGTAAAATAGATGTTAGCGGTGTTGAAGTTCAGCAACTGCCAACAGTTAAAGAACTTCAGGAAGATATTGATATGAAGAAAAAAGAATTAGCCGAAAAGCGAATCCAATTAGATGCAATTAAAAACAGAGATACATTACAAAATACTATCGAAGTTCTTAAAAAAACAATTTCAGGTATTACAATTTTAATTCAGAAAATAAGAAATAAGCCAGATTTGCTTAAAAAGAAATCAGAGTATGACACTTTAATAAACGTCACACTTAAAAAATCAGTTTCTGAAACTCAACTAAAAATTGACCAAAAGGATGGCGAGATAAAAAAATCAAAAGACTTACTAGACCTAAAGAAAAAGGAGAAGAAGCAATATGAAGATGATTTAAAAAGGTATAAAAATCAATATCAATACATTGCTGATAGACAAGACATTTATGAGATAGAAGAAATATTAGACGAGCCATTTGAAAAAATTCACGAAAAATTTTCTAAGACATACGAAGCTTTTAGAACGACAAGAGATAATAGAAAAGAATTGAAAGATGACATCAATTTTAGACTTAGAAAAGATAACCAGGACATCAAACAATTTATTAGGGAAGTTGAAGAGGAGATAAATAATATCCCTCAAATGGATAAAGTTATAAGTAATTTATTAGATACCCTTTCTTATGAAATCGGCAGTCCCACATTTTCTTTCTTAACCCAGTTTAATGACTTTAAAACATTTATTTACAAAAGCTACAACAGCAAGTTAGCTGAATACCCTGTTTCAAACATTCAAAGTGTAAAAGTAAAAGTATATGAAACGGAAGAATTGATAGAGGATTTAGAAAAGATTTCAAAATTAAAATTCTCAAACGGTTTAGATTTTGATAATGCCTACGCTGAAAGTAAAAAAGCACTTGAACGGCAATTAACCGAGAGCAAAGGAAAGCCGATAGATATTTACAACCTGTTCACCATTAAAGTTGAAATAACTAAGGCGACAGGAGAAACGGAGGAAATAGATCTGTCAAAGCAAGTTCAATCAAGAGGAACAAACATTGTCTTGAAACTATACCTATTCCTTAACATTTTGAAAGACTTAGTTCATTCTTCTCCTGAAAACAAAATCGTAATTTATGTGGATGAGTTGGATGCAATTGGACAAAAGAATGTGAAACACTTGAATCGCTTTTGTATTGATAATAACTTTGTTCCAATTTTTGCAGCCCCAAGGAAAGTGGAAGGTATACAGAAATATTATATGATAAAAGAGCCTCAAAGCAAAAATATGAATCAGAAACCCAAAATCACCTTTGGCGAATTACAATCTTTCCCAGTAGTTTATAGAAATGCAGAATAAAACCTTTAAAAATTTCGTCAAAAAAATATTAAGCGAAGGCAAAATAAATGCTTCGTTAGTTGGCAATTCTGTTAAACGAACTGGTGATTTCAATACTTTATTAACAGGAGGGTTTATTGAGCATTTACCGGCAATTACTGGCGGCGGCGGCTTTTATTTAAAAAAAAAAGCAGCATTAGAAAAATATTTTGCGGACAAGTTTCCAGGTGAAATTGACAATACTAATAACACAGCAATTGGTAATGTAAATTCAATGCGAAACACGAAAGCAGGAAAAAGGGAAAGCCAAAATGTAATTCTGATAAGAGGGCAAAAAACTGTTCTGCTAAATGGAATTGAAACTGACTTAAAGAAATACACTGACACTTACGGGACATTTTCAGCTACTTTGAAAACTTTGGAGGCAAGCAAGGTTTGCTTTGTTGAAAATTTAGATTCCTACCTTTTAGCCGAACAGGTTATCAATGGAGATTTTGTTTTCATACACACATACGGAGGAATTGGAAGATCGATAGTTAGTAAAACAAAAGCAAAAGAAATTTTAGTTTTCCCTGATTATGATTTCAAAGGGTTACACAATTACTTGCTTGTAAAAAGTGTTTTTGAAGACACAAAATTATTTGTTCCAGACAATTATGAAGCTCTATTTCAAACTAAGTCAAGGACCATAAAAACCAGGCAAGGAAGGGAGCAGCGGCCAAGTAAACAAGTTTTAGAAAGCGAAGAAGAAATTGTTGTAAAAATCAGAACTGACATTTACAAGCACAAAAAGTTTTTAGAACAACAAGCACTATTCAAATGAGCAATTTAAATCTTTCTGGAAAAGACATATTAAGGTTTCTGGTGACACACTATGAGTTTGTTCAATTGGCTTTCAGTTCAAGTAAGCCTGACTTTATAATTGATTCAGATAAGTTTCTTAACCTCATAAATGAATATAATACAAGCAGCGAGACAAAAATTTCAATTTCTAAAATTACTACTGACTTAAAATTTTGCAGACAACTATCAACAGGTGAATACAAGTTGAACGGGAACTATACAGCTTTTTTAGAGTTTATCTTTGACGACTTTATTTTGGACTTACCTGAAACATTAAAGAACAGGTATCAAGCTATTTTCAGCCACTTCACAAATTTGCAGACAGAAGTAAATGAGGCTAAAATCATTCTTCTTATTCAAGAAATCATTAAAGTAGCTGAAAAATTCCTCAATGATATTGAAGCGCAAACTACACGTTTGCTAAGGGATACAGAATCTTTAAAAGTAAATGCTGAAAACCATTCTGATTTCACTGTTAGAATTGAAAAAGCAAACTATTGGATAGATGAATATATCATTCCATTAAATGCAATACTCAATAAAGACCATCCGAACTCTGTTGTAAATGCAATCATTCAAATTCAGCGTTACACAAGCGAAAAAAGGATATTAGCAGACAGTTATGAATTGAAGAGAGAATTTGAAAAACTGTATGCTTGTGCTGTAAATGCAAAAACAGAGTTAGACCAAACCCTAAGTAAATTGACAAGGGAATTATTACCATTGTTAGAGAGAATAAAAAGTGATTCAATTATTTTGAGTGGTTTATACCATTTTGTAGAAAACATTGACCAGCCAGAAAACTACATTGTTCCTTTGCCCGACTTGTTACGTAGAACAAGAGGTAATGTTATTTCAAAAACTTTCAGTAGTGAAGCAGAATTTTATATTGACCAATTTAATTACCAAACCCCTGAAATTTTATACGAGGAAGAAACAGAAGAGATAGAATGGCTGCCAGACGCAAGCTATTTTAAAGAACAGTTATTGAAAGAAAAGGAAGTTAGTAACTTCTACCAATGGTGCTTTGATTCATTAAAAGAGCATACTGAAAATATTACACTTTCAAAATACTTTACTGTTTCAAATTTAATTCTGGAAGAAGATTTAGTAGTCGAGTATCATGACGACACAAGGTTCGAAATCCAACTTTCGGATGCCATATTAAAAATGCCTAAAGTCAAAATATATGAGAAGTTATCCGATTGATCATAAAGAAATTGTAAGCAATCTTTTGGACGGTAGGTTTATTATCTATCCTAACACAATGTTTACCACAATTCAGACACAGGAAGACGAATACAAAGAATTTTTTAAAGAGTCTTATGGCTTTGATTTAAACTTAGATTCTGAGTTTGCATACTTATCTTCAAATGAAGTAACTGAAAAGCGGACAAGGGATTTCACTTTGTTTCTTGCAATGCTTTGCAGAGAGCTGGACTATAGTGGGAGGAATTTTAGAGATTCAATTGAGTTGGCAACTTTCGACATTGCAGAAATTGAACAACTATTAAAGCAATCATCAAAGTGGGAGATTTTAGAAAAAACATCGGTAGCCAACTTTGATGCTTTTATAGATATTTGGCATAAGAAAAACGTTTTGAAAAGAACGGGTAACCAATTCAAATTTACAAAAGCCGTAAAGTTGTTTTTTGAATTTGCTGTAAATGTTGCAAATGCAAAACTTAAAGAGCAGCAAGCCACGTAACGATGTATGTTAAAAGGACTACCTCGTAAGATTCTAATATTATGAGAGTGGTAATTATAACTCAGGATAAAACCGAATCGATAAGTATTATAGCCTGCCCAAAATATTAATCCACTTAAACAGCATATCCTTAACAGCATTTATAGTGGCCTTATCCGGTGCATGATATTTGGTTTCCAGGCTGCCTATTGAAATATCATCCTTTTGCAGCGTAGAAAACGTTTTCCCAACTATTCGTAGCATAGGCGCTATTGTTCTGTTGATTATGATCTTATCAACTACCAAAAGCCTAATAATAACCGCCAGCTTAGCTACTGATAGCGAAGTATGGATCTTGTTGTCAGGTTCACTTAAGGTGTTGGCGTATTCAATCGGGAGTGTTCCCTTTTCCAAAAACCTGATTTCTTCAATAATCCAATTTCCTACTTGTTCTTTTACTGATGGCACGTATTGTATTAATGCATTTTTTGAAGTGCTAAAAAACTGGTTGACCTTTTTAAGTTCGTATGAAAGCAAAGCAATTTTTTCTTTAAGAGAATGTAGCTGACTACTTGCTTTATTCAGTCTTTCATATTCATTAAGAATGAAACTTTCACTATTATAATTGAACTTGTAAAGGGTATCCCTGATGAAAGAACAAGTAAGTGTGCCGTCTCCTGATAAAAACTGGTGAAACAAATCTTTGTAATAGTTTATTTGACTGTAGGTGTTTATTGCAGTTCTTTCGGTAATGGTGTGTTCAATTATCTCCGAAACGATTAACCCAATCTCTTCCATTTCTATTCCATTATTAACTGCCAGTTTTTTAAGGCTTTCTGCATTTGCTTTCAATGAATCTTTAAAATGCAAAAGTAAATATGAAGGCACTTTTTGTGTATAGTCAAAATAACTGGAGAAATATTCTTTTATAAATTCAAAAACTTCCTTAACGTGTTCTGAAATTATTTTTAAGGCTCCTTTTTCATCCTTTTCTTTTTGTTTTTGATCAATCAAAAAGATCTGATCGAGTAACCTGGTTATGATGGATTGTGCAATGGATGTGAGTTCCAGTTTATCCTGTACAGCAATTTTGCCAACTATTGATTGAATAAAGAATTCCTTCGATTTCTGTTTTAAAACAGCGGATAATTCAATCATTTCTGCAAGTCCTTCTTCGTTATCTTTATTGGAGTTTATCGAAATTCCATATTCTGATATCAATACAGACCATTTCGTTAAAACACTATATAAAGATTCTTCATTGACCGGCGCCGGGTACAACAATCGTAAATTAGCCGTTGAAAATTTAGTCTCCCTTGCTCCATTGTTTTTCATACAAAATATATTTAAGGATGAATAATGGGCTATGTGTTAACACAACGATCTTATACCTCAAAGTCTATACCTTTATGATGCCAAAAGTTTTGCTTAACCGGGCAGAAGTTTTGCGAAAGGAATTAATTAACTGATAAGCGTCCAACTATAACCTATTTATAATTCTAAGTTTTTATCTCAATAAAAAAGGGCGGCATGAAAATGCGCCCGTTAAATCCCAATGGATTTTTATTGTGAATTATGCTTGAAAAAATTCCTTACTAAAGCGATATGCTAATTTAACCTTTTTTAGCTCTTTAGTTTAATCTGGTTTATCACCAAATATCTGTAAAGTAGCAAGCCTGGTATCTTCTTTCTCATCGGCTTCTAGGTGCAGTGAAATGCTTAGCCCAAAACAATGCACTTTCTTTTTCTTAGCATCTATAATGCAAGAACCGGCGGTAACTGGGTTAAGATGTTTAAAAATTAAATGCTCTAGAGATTTAGAGAAAATGATAATTTCATTACTTTGCAAACGTACATACTTTTGAAGCTGTTCTTTCAAATGCATTTATTTAAATAGGAAGGTTAAAATTATTTTTTACCCCCTATTCAAATTTAACTCAAACGCCTTATAGAAGAAAATAAAAAGATTCGTTATTTGATTTGTGACTTATAACCAAGGGGAAATTACAAGGATTTCTTTTTACTAACCTTAGCATTAGATTGAAGTTCCTTTTTAATAATATCGATTATCAACTGCATGTCAATTTCCAGAAGTTTGGAAAGCTGCCAAATATGTTCAAATGTAAATTTTCCTGGTTTACGTAATTTCTCAATATAGCGACTGTGATTGATTTTTAAAGCCTTAGCAATATTTGTTGGGTACAAGTCCTCGATATCTCTCATCTTAGAAACACTTCCGGCAAGGAACATCGATCTAACTCCTTTAAATGAATTTTTATTTTCTTCTGAAGCCATTTTACAGTTATTCACCAAAAGTTAGCATCCCCTAAAATTTATGTACTTAAAAAGTAACGATATGTAAATAAAAACTTACTTTTAGTATCTAATTGCACGCTTTTATAAGCGAATAGATATATTGCGAATCTTCATTTCGACTAAAATTATTTGAAGCTTTCGCTTTGAGTCTCGGTTTGGAAACCTCGGAAATTTTCAATGGACACGAGACAATAGGCAAGAGCTCACGTTTAGGCGTGGGCTCCCTTATTGTGTCCATGGGCTCTCCGAGGGCCTCCAAACCGGTAAGTGGAGTTCCACGTCTTTTTTAGTTTTACGTGATATTGAGCATAACTCCCCTTTCAATGACTCCGCATTTAGAACAAGAAAAATTTCTATGCGGCAGGAGCAAAACGATAATGGAAACAATTATGCTTTATTATTTCAAGTTGGAAATGAGAAGGCACTGTCGTTCTTTTATCATGAACTTTATCCAGCACTTGCTCATTACTCCTTTCAATTAACACAAAGCCGTCCTATAGCAGAGGAAATTGCCTCTGAGGCATTTGTAAAGGCCTGGCGGATGCATTATAAGTTGAATAGCTACACAGGAATTAAAGCTTACTTGTATAAGATTGTTCACCGGGATAGTATTGAAACTATTTCAAATGAACAACGAAGAACCAAAAGTTACAGGCAACTGCCACCGGAAATTGATACAGAAACTCCTTTCGATAACATGGTACGAAGCGAAGTGTACCGGCTTATTCATGCAGCGCTTAAAGACCTGCCTCCAGCCAGCCGTAAGGTTATGATTATGCACTATCTCGAAGGCAAAACTACTGGCCAGATATCACGGGAACTCAACCTGCACCCAAGTACCATCAAAACCCAAAAAAAGCAGGGATTAAGCGCCCTTAAAAAAGTTTTTATTAAGCCAATGTTATGGTTGTTTTACTTTTGTATTAAAATTTTCTTAGGGTTTTAATAGTCCTTTTTCCCTTTTCTGCCCTTCTTATTATCAGCATGGCTTAACTTAATAGTATGAAAGAAAATCCTTACAGCGGTATGGATGAAAAAGCATACCGTGTTGCTTATTTAATAGCTGGTTTTATCAGGCATACGCTTACAGAAAGTGAGCATGATGAACTGGATAATTGGGTAAATGAGAATGATCATAACATGCAGCTTTTTGAAGACCTGACCGATGAAAAAAATCTTGTAGCTAACCTTGACTGGATGGACAAGGTGCAGACCGAACAATCATACAAGGCCTTGCAACAAAGAGATGCATTTAAAGCGCCTCCCAAAAAGTTTTATAACAGGAAGATCTGGCTCGCCGCTGCTTCCGTAATCATTCTGCTTGCTCTTTTTTTTATTAATAGGTATACTGGTAGTAAACACAGCAATAATCAAGAGATTCTAGCCTCTGATACCACTTTACTTAAACCCGGCGGCAACCGGGCCACCCTAACGCTTACCAACGGAAAAGTAATTGATTTAACCTATGCAAAAACCGGTGTAATTGAAAATGATTCGGGTGTTAATGTAAACAAAACCGCTGATGGAGAATTAGTGTATGCAAATAATAGCAGTGTGATTATTAATACTGCCCTTCATACACTCTCCACGCCGGTTGGCGGTCAGTACCAGTTGACATTATCGGACGGTACTAAAGTGTGGTTGAACGCTGCAAGCACCTTAAAGTTTCCTCCGGCATTCAGCGACAATGAACGGAAGGTAATGCTAACTGGCGAAGCATATTTTGAAGTGGCTAAAAATCCGGCACAACCTTTTAAAGTATTAATGGAAGATAGTACCGCTGTAGTAGTTACTGGAACACATTTTAATATCAATGCTTATCAAAATGAAAAGGTACAGCAGATTACATTGATAGAGGGCAGCGTGACAGTTTCAAATGCAATGAATGTTACAAAGCTGGAACCTGGAACGCAAGCTTCGATTAAAAACAGGCAGATAACGAAAGACAAAGTCTTGGATGCAGAAGAAATAACAGGATGGAAGGATGGGCTATTTGTTTTTCACGATGCACCTATAGAATCGATAATGATGCAGATTGAAAGATGGTATGATGCAAAAATTATTTATAAAACAAACGTCAAACAATTATTTAACGCTACTATCTTAAGAAAAGAACCTCTGGCGAAGGTTTTAAAGCTGCTTGAATTAAACGGTTATGTTCATTTTAAAACAGAAAACAATAATATTTATGTACTACCCTGACGATTAAAAGACACGGGTTATTGCAAACAAAAGCCGGAAGTGTTACTAGCACTGCCGGCGGCGTTTGGGTTAACCCTTTTACCAATTGAGCTATCAACCGAATTAAGTAACCCAAACACTACAAATCTATGCAATTATATGTTGTTTTGCCAAGATTAAAGTACCTCTTGACTATGAAACTTTTAATCCTTTTAACCGTTGTTGCCTGCCTGCAGGTTTCAGCATCAGGGTATGGCCAAACGGTTACCCTGTCGGTAAAAAACATACCGCTAGAAAAGGTATTTAAAGAAGTAAAAAGACAAACCGGATTTTCCTTTGTTTACACAAGAGATCAATTAAAAAACAGCCAGCCTGTTACCTGTAACGTTGTGAAAGCAGAATTAAAAGATGTGCTTTCTATTTGCTTCAGTAATCAACCCCTCTCATTTGTAATTGAAGGAAATTACGTTGTTGTTCAAACTAAAAACTCAACTTTTCATCCTGTTCCTCAACATGATTCCTTGATAGATATTAAAGGCCATGTGATTAATGAAAACGGGGAGCCTTTAATTGGTGCTACCATTATTGCCAAAAATTCAAACAGGGGTGTTTCAACAAACACTAGAGGAGATTTTTTTCTACAGGGTGTGCATGAAAATGACATCCTTACTATTTCCAGTGTGGGGTTTTACAGGGAAGAACTAGCTATTGATAAGGAGAGATTTTTTTTGATTCAATTACGGCTTGCTGTCAATAGTCTTGAAGAAATGGTGGTAAAAGGATATTACTCAACTTCTAAGAAATTAAACACGGGGGACGTTGTTAAAATCAACGGAACACAAATAACGAATCAGCCAGTCTCTAACCCAATTCTGGGGCTGGAAGGGCTTGTACCCGGTTTATTGATAACGCAAACAAACGGTTTACCGGGTTCAAGATTTACTGCCTTGATAAGAGGACAAAATTCTATTCAAAATGGCAATAGCCCACTATTTGTTATTGATGGGGTGCCTTTTTTATCAGACAATGATGCTTTAACGCAGTTGAACAGTATGCTTGCGAATAGTCCTTTCAATTCCATTGACCCCAACGATATTGAAAGTATAGAAATTTTAAAAGATGCTGATGCTACAGCCATTTACGGTTCAAGAGGTGCAAACGGCGTTATACTTATAACAACTAAAAAAAATAAGGCCGAGCGTAATTCGGTTTCCTTAAATATTTCCCGTGGCTGGGGAAAGGTAGCGAGAACCATGAAGTTGATGAATACCCAACAATATCTTGAAATGCGAAAGGAAGCCTTTTTAAATGATAGTGCCACTCCTGCAAATTACAATGCTCCGGATTTGGTTTCATGGGATCAGAACAGGTACACCGACTGGAAAAAAGAATTTATTGGAGGGACAGCACAAACATACAATGCACAGTTGCGTTATTCAGGGGGAAATCAATTCACTAAATTTTCTATTGGCACAGGGTACTATAAAGAAACTACCGTTTTTCCCGGAGAGTTTGAAGATAAAAAAACCTCAGCGGATATAAACATCAATCATAAAAGTCAGGATAATAAGCTAAACCTTAATTTCATAGCAAGTTATAGTGCTGACAACAGTCTCCTGCCTGCGCAGGATCTGACAACTTTTATCAATTTGCCTCCCAACAGTTACCCTCTGAAAGACGCATCGGGTAATTTTGTTTGGAGAGAGGCCGATTATTCCGTTGGCAATCCATTGGCTTTGCTTCGCCAAAAAAATATCGTATTAACTGATCGGCTTACTGCCAATGGTATAATCTCATACCGGCCAATAAAATCTCTTGAAGTAAAAGCAAACTTTGGATACAATAAGGTAAGTGCAGATGAAAATATTTTAGCCCCAATAGCAGCACAAGACCCGGCCTATGCACCAACAGGCGCTGCAGTATTGGGTGATAATTTTATAAGAACATGGATAATTGAGCCGCAGGTTTCCTACAAATTTAATGTAAAAGAAAAAGTAAAAATAGAAGCACTTATCGGCACTACATTCCAGAAAACTGCATCCGAAAGAAAATTAATTACCGGAGATGGATATACTAATGATGAATTATTAAATTCAATCGCAGCAGCACCGTATATAATTGCTACAAACACGAAAACTCAATATAATTATGCCGCTGCTTTTGGAAGACTCGGAATTGATTGGGATAATAAATACATTATCAATTTAACTGCTCGCCGGGATGGTTCGTCAAGATTTGGCCCGGATAACCGGTTTGCAAATTTTGGTGCCGCTGGCATTGCCTGGATATTTTCCAAAGAAAAGTTTGTGCAAAAAGGCTTGCCCTTCTTAAGCTTTGGAAAAATAAGAGGTAGCTATGGTGTAACGGGGAATGACCAGATTGGAAACTATCAATTTCTTGATACATACAAAGGAATAATCTATGCTTATGATGCCCAGCCAGGCCTTACACCATCAAGATTATTTAATTCTGGTTATAGTTGGGAAGAAAATAAGAAGATAGAATTATCAGTAGAATTAGGTTTTTTTCAGGATAAATTAACCATGAACCTGAACTACTATAAAAATAAAAGTGACAACCAAATAATAAGATATAGCCTTCCAACACAAACAGGTTTTACGAATGTACTCCTGAATTTTCCGGGGGTGGTTCAAAATAAAGGCTATGAAATTTCGATAAATGCAGAAATTATTAAAAGTAAAAACTTTCAATGGAATACTACTTTCAATATTTCTCACAATCAGAATACACTGGTTTCATTTCCGGGGTTAGCAAACAGCAGTTATGCGTCTACATACGTTATTGGCAAGCCATTAAATGCTTTCAGAGGTTTGCATTTTACCGGTGTTGATACTCAGACGGGGATATACCAGTTTGAAGACTTGAATAAAGATGGAATAATTGATAATGGAGACTACGAGTATCACGGTACCACTGACCCGAAATATTTTGGCGGTCTTTCCAATTCTTTTAGCTATAAAGGATTTCAACTAAATATCTTGCTGGAATTCAGAAAACAGCTTGGGTATGATGCGGTATATTATTCTCAAGCAGCATTGGGTGTTCTCATAAACCAACCTGTCTATACATTAAATCGTTGGCGCAAAGTTGGTGATGCCACACCATATCAACGATACACGCAGGATTTTACCAATCCGGCTTTTTATCCTGCAACCTATAATATTGGCTCATCGGATGCCGTACTTACAGATGCATCATATATACGGCTTAAGAATATTGCATTATCATACGATTTGCCCGCCAGATGGATTAAAAAGTTGAATGCAGTTAACTGGAAATTGTTTTTGCATGTTCAAAATATTCTGACCATTACAAAATACAAAGGGCATGATCCAGAAAGTCAGTCACTATCGTCATTGCCGCCATTACGAATGATTACTGTGGGAACACAGGTTAATTTTTAAAACGAAACAAATGAAATCAAGATATATAAACATACTCCTTTATACTTTAATGCTACTGGGGCTCATATTGACTTCCTGTAAAAAATTTATAGCAGTTGATGATCCTAACGATCAGCTTAATAGTGACATGGTATTTTCAGACAGTTCAACTGCAGTAAGTGCCATCACTGGTATATACAGTGAAATGCTTACCAGCAGAAACCTCTTTTCCAATTCCTCGATAACACTTTATGGAGGCATGTCAGCCGATGAATTATATTCTTATGCACCGGGACTGAATGAGGAATTTACTAAAAACCAGATTACACAGGTTAATCATGTAAATATCGATAACTCATTTTGGAAACCCGCCTATAAATATATTTATGCAGCCAATCTTGCTATAGAAAAATTATCGCAGTCACAGGGATTATCCGGTTCACTGAAGAATCAATTAACAGGTGAAGCAAAGTTTATTAGAGCATTTTGCTTTTTTCATTTGGTTAACTTGTTTGGAGATGTGCCACTTATTATTTCGAGTAAATATCAATACAACACTAATGCACCAAGGACTACCACTGCTGCAGTTTATACACAGATAATAAATGATTTAAGTGATGCCAAAAATTTGCTTTCTGCCGATTATGTGACTGCAGAGAGAGTGCGACCAAATAAATGGACCGCAGCAGCGCTATTATCCCGCTGCTTTTTATATACCAGCCAATGGCAGAATGCAGCAACAGAAGCCAATTCAATTATTGCAACGGGTGTTTACTCATTGGAAGCTGATTTGAATAATGTTTTTTTGAATACCAGTACAGAAGCAATCTGGCAACTAAAGCCGGTTCGCCCTGGATTTAATACCTATGAAGGTTTAGAGATTTTACCAACAAGTCCGTTTTCATATCCTACTTATCTTGTTACTGCTAACCTGCGTGGTTCATTTGAAACAGGAGATAGCAGGAAAAGTGCATGGATTAATTCAAGAGTTTATAATAATGATACTTTGTATTTTCCTTATAAATACAAAGTACCCAATGGTGCAACCTTAAGTGAATATTATATGGTATTCAGGTTGGCTGAACAATATCTGATTCGTGCAGAAGCAGCAGTGAACCTAAATAACATTTCCGATGCCCGTGCTAACCTCAACAGTTTAAGAGCCCGTGCAGGACTTGGTAATACATTGGCAAATGATATTCCATCTCTAAAGCTGGCAATTGAGCGGGAGCGGCAAGCTGAATTATTTTGTGAATGGGGACATCGCTGGTATGATTTAAAAAGAACAGATAGGGCCAACAATATACTAGCACCCATAAAAGGTGCAACCTGGCAATCAACCGATGTTTTATGGCCCGTTCCCCAACAGGAAATAAATCTGAATCCATTATTAACTCAAAATCCGGGATACTAAAAACGGTGTAGGCTTCCTACAACAATACCAGCAATCATCTTAAAACTTTATTGAAATGGCACATAAATTAATGCGCCTTGTGGTTTTATGTTTAATTCCATTAGGTAGTTATGCTCAAACAAACAAAACTTTTACCATTGGTGATTCAATGCCACCGATAACCTTCGGTAATGTATTTAATTCCGGTGCTTCACTTTCACCGAAAGACTATAAAGGCAAACTGATTATTATTGATTTCTGGAGCCATTGGTGTGGTTCATGCATTGAAGCATTCCCAAAAATGGAGAAGCTGCAAAAAGAATTTGGTGACAAAATAAAAGTACTGCTGGTAACTCCTGATAAAAAAGAAGAGGTAGTAAAATTGTTTAAGAGATTTAAAATACCGGAATTAACCATCTTATATGCAGACACCATACTCAGTCATATGTTCCCCCATATCACTGTTCCGCATCACGTTTGGATCAACCCTGACGGTCGCATTCAATTTATTACGGACGGATATAATGCCACTTCTAAGAATGTATTAAAAGTGTTACAGAAAAAAGAGATAAAACTTCAATTAAAAACTGAGGTACCAGACTTGGATGGCGAAGCAGATTTATGGAAAGAAGGTAATGGAAGGTTTCAGAAATATATTACCAACTATTCGTTTACTATGTCAAAAATCAATGAGAATTGGCATACCGGTTTTGGTTTTTATAAAGACACCGTAAATAATACCTGCGGTTTTAAATTTGTAAATTCGCTTTTGCTGGATTTATATAAAGTTGCTTTCGGCGGTGCTATAAATTATTTAATTAAAGATTTTACACAAAATAATCGGATTCAATTCAGTTCAAAAGGAGTGCGTGAGTTCTTTGAATATCCGACTGATTCAGACAGTATACCTTCCTGGATAAAAAGAAATAGTATTTCTTATGAGTCAAAATGGAAAATACATAATGATAGTTTGGCTTACCAGTATTTACGGGATGACGCCAACAGGTTTTTCCCGTTTTTTGCAAAAGTGGAAACTAAAGAAGTTACCTGCTACATACTAAAAAAAGCACCTCATTTTAGTGGTACAAGAACTATGGACGAAGAAAAAGTATTTGATTATACCGATTCTTCATACATCCAAAAAAATACGCCAGTTTTGTATTTAATAGAAAGCCTTAACGGTATCGAACTTTTTAAAAACTTACCGGTTATTGATGAAACTGGCTATACTGCAAATGCTGATATTCATATGACAAATGCTTTCACCGATATTGGAACACTTAAAAAGCAATTGTTACAAAATGGCTTTTTATTAGAAGAGGGGAAAAGAAAAATACAAATGCTCGTAATTGGTAATAAATAAAAAAAGAAGCCAGCGACCTCCTGCTTGCTGGCTTCTCAATTTTACTAATTTCTTGTCTTTATTGTAAAGGTTTTAGTAAAATCAGGATGCCCGGTTCCATCATCGGTGGCGTTGTCAACACCACAGCGATTAGAGCCCGGTATCGGGCAAATTAAGGGGCTTACCAACGTGTAATTCGCAGGATTGCTGAGATTGGAGGGATTATTCTGCCCTGGCATTCCATACAGGTTATAGCTATAGGCATTACCCACAATTTTTGTGCTTTTGTGGTTGGTCGTAAATGCAGACGCAGTTAGCGCCAGCATTACTACAAAAATTCCCAGATACTTTTTCATAAATTAAAATTTTGATTGAATAATTTGCCTACTATTTTATACAGGTTTTCGGCTTGTCCTGTTTATTGCAATAAAAAGTTTATGCTTTAAGAATGAGGATAAAGAAATCAGTATAAGGAGAATAAAGAAGCTATTAAACAATAGGTGATTGCCCCATGATAGTTCTTTTAAAACACCGCCGCAGGAGCAAGGCAGGTTGGGTATAAACAAGATCATATAACCTATATAAGCAGTAAATATGATTAGCAATAAAAGTGAAAGTAAAAGACCGACTTTCCGGTATTGCTGCAATAAAAGCATAACTGCTATCAAAAGTTCAATCACTGGAATTAGCCACGAAATAATTGGAGCCTGTTGTCTTATAATTGGAGATCGTAAAATGGCAGCTTCAAAAACTTCGTGATCTATCAATTTACTTACTCCTGTATAAGTAAATAAAAAGACAAGAAGATAACACGTTACAATAGTTATGTAATTTATTATTTCGTTTTTCTTCATACCGTTTGGAGTGAAGAGTAAAGCTCCAGCTTTATTTTAATGAATTTTTCGTGAAGTTGTTTGCAGCAATGGGTTTAAGTTTTGCAAAGAGTATTATTACCTTCTTAATGAACCGGGCGTTATCCCAAACTGCCTGCGAAAGGCGGTAATAAAATTGGTCGTACGGGGGTAACCAACTAAAGATGCAACTTCTTTAATAGGCTTATTGCTGTTTAGAATCAGTTGTTTCGCATGTTGCATTTTTTGCTGCAATAACCACTCAAATATTCCACTATGGAAATATTTTCTGAACCCTGATTTTAATTTAAACTCGTTTAAAGCAACCTGCCTTGAAAGAGATTTAATAGAAGGTGGTTTTTTGTCGATGTATTTTTCAAGTATAGTCCGGGCTTCATGAATCCTTGTCGTTTCAAAAGGGGTAAAATGATATGATTTAACATCCCTTTTAAAGGAGGTTTCGAGTAATTGGTACAATAGTTCCCGAACTTTGATATCATAGTAAAATTGCCTGGTATTTTCGTCATAAGGACAATCAAGAATTTGATTAGTGATTTCTTTCATCGAAGGGATAGACCATCCACCTTTCCCATTCAATATAGTTTGCGGTGACTCCTGAAGTAACTGCTGTAGTTCAGGAAAAAATGGCACCAGTTCTTGTAGTAATTTAGGTGAGTAAAAGAAGTCAATGATTCTGAAATCCTCATTTTTTTCAAACAAGACGCTACAGCTTGTTTCTTTAGTTAAGTATGATATGTATTGATCTTTCCTTAAGTGAAACTTTCCTATAGTACTTAATTCTTTTCTGGCCTCATTCTTTAGCACGAAATTAGTATACAGTCCATATTGGGCAGCCCACCCTTTTGCGAAAATCTTTTTAAGAAGCCGCCCTGAACTTAATCTTATAAAGTAGTCAACACCGGTTAAATGTTGCAGTACTACTTCCGCAAAATTGGTCTTTGCTGAAATAGCAGTCGCACCTCTTAGAAGAGGACCAGTATAATCAGATGGCAGTCCCGGCTTGAACTCAAGGATTGAGTCATTCCCTAAAGTTAGTTCTATATTCATACGAATCATTTTTTCACAATCGCTGCCGGGTATATGGGAGTGATTAGGGACTAAATCTGCTATAAAGTTAATTTTTTCAAATGAATAACTTTCCAAAGGCTTGTAGAATTTTAGCTCTTCCAGGCTGTTTAGAAGCCAAACCTCAAAAACCGAGTTTATTTTAAACAATTTTCATTGACTATAAAATAGCTATGCCGTTTCCTTCGGTCGGGCTTTCCACTGCAATCTTCCAGGCGGAAGGATTTCCGTTTCAATCCCTAACGGAAAAAAGAGTGCGGAAAACAATATGGCTAAGAACAATTATACATTGTACTTCAAATCATACATCTTTTCTAAACAAGCTCTGTAAACAGTATAAAGGTGATTTCTATAAAACTCAGGCAGATCATTTTTGAATTCATCTTTTATGCCGATTCGACCAGCTAACCAATAATATTCAAATGTATCTTCACTAATGGTATTAAGTCCACTATATTTTCTATGAGGAATTTCTACATGTCCAAATGCATTTAACGTGTCAGGAACTTTTAAATATTCCGCTGCATTTATCAAACTGTGATTTATCGATTCAATTTTAAAATCACTTTGGGAAAACTTAATAATCATTAAATGAATAGTATTTGAATCGATTGGCAAATTCGGAGTTAAAAACTCAACGACTCTTTCTATCAATGTAGTCTTTGCGTTTATATAATCATCAAGCAGACCATCCTTTCTCAAAGTTTTGACTTTTTCATAGTGATTTTTACAAGTGTAATAGAAGTCCTGGTCATATAAACTATCAACAATGTCATTACCCCAGCGGCCATAGGTACTACTTCCCAATTCACGTCTTAACCCTTCTATTTTATCAAATGCTTCAAGTGGGTCAACTTCTTCAGCAATTTCCTTTAATTCCAAATAAATTTGTTCAATATCTTTCATCGCTTTCAGCGCATTATCTTTTATTTTTTGAAACTCTTCGGGTATATCTCCCCAGGAGTTTTCAATTTTTTCTTTATACTCCGGTAAAATTGCAGAGGTAACAGCAATAATATTGGGTAGCTTCCAAGAAATAAACTCCCTGTTCTTTTTAAAATCTGCTAACTCAAGCCGATCCTCGATTCTACTTAACGTGGCTGAATTTGATTTAACTAAATATTTATCTGTTCTTAAAATTTTTGTTCCACTAATTCTATATTTAGTAACTCCGTCAATTTCTGCGATTTCAAATTCAGAATTGACAATATCCGTTGTTAAAAAATATACTTTTGCATGTTCCTCATAACCAGTATGTAAAAATAAAAAGAAATCTTCCCGTACTTTTCCTTCACTGTCTAAAATATATGCCGTAGGAATGTAGTGTGTTGTTTTCTCAGACTCAAGGAATTTAACCTGCACAAATCCAAGCTTAGGCGGTGCTTTATCCAGAAGATTCTTACTAGTTAAGCGCCGTTGAATTATCAGATCAGCGCCCTCTATGTCGACAGACCGTTCTAAAATCCAGAACCTGTCCATCAAAAAAGCTTTAGCTCTTGCTTCACCTAATGAACCGTTTTGGATCGCTTTCAACCAGGCAGGAATTTCTTCAGACATGATATTTTAATTAAGAGTTAAAGTGAAAAATGGTTGGCTTCTTTTCTAAATTTTATTGTGCATTGATGAATTTAAGTCTCTCGCCAATTCCTTATACCTAACCTCTACAGGTCCAAATTCAACCAAATTAAATGTCTTTAGAATTGTTGGAGGACAGCGTTCTTCGTGTAAAACTGAAGTCATGCCATGTAAAAATATTAGGAACCCCGCCGGGCATTTATTGCTTTCTGATAGTTTCATTAAACCCTCATTTCCTATTGTTTCAGTTAGCCTTTTTTGGAAATCAGTTCCATAATTTTGAAGAATCTTTGAGGGTATTTCAATTGATGGAAAACATGCAAATAAAGGATCGTCCCCTTCAGCTATTTTGTCTAGATTCGTAACTGGCCAAAGTTCTTCTCTGTCAATAATATTTTTCAAATTAACCGCAACGATTCCTTTTGATGCGGCACTTCTATTAATTTGATCAGTCCCCTTTACGATCGTGTCATATAACGTTCTCTCTTTGTTTGAATGTAAAGCCTTGCACGCAATAGCCCACTTTTCATGTTTATAATCAAATATAATATCTGGATTATCTCCCTTTGAATTCTTTGGGTCATCCAAATCAACATTGCCCGAGAAAGCCATGCAGAGTAAAGCAATGTATAATTCAAAGAGTTTATTGTTTCCTTCATCTGTAACCTTGCTTTTGGTTGTAAGAACTGAAGTGGAAGATGTGTTTAAAAGCTGCAAGTGAGGAACTAATTTACCAAAGTCTTTATGGTTCTTATGCTTTAATATTTGGGAAACAAAATCTATTAAACCTGAAACATCTGAGAAAATATCTCTAACATCATTTTTATCATCATGTAAAATCTCCTTTTTATGTTTGGCATTTGTTTCCAGAATTGCAATAGATATTCTCTCCAAATCTGAGTTAGTCTCTATTACAAGTCCATTGTCTTTAAGGAGTTGTTCGAAATCAAAAAGCAGTTGTTCTGATGTGTTAAATGGAAATTTCATTTTTCGATATTTATGGTGTGTTTAAAGGTTCATCCACTAAATGAAAGTACAAAAATTGTAATCTGCAATAACAACTTTAAGGGCGCAATACCAAGATGTATAAAGATAGTATAAGACCCGGCATAATACACCTGCCTTATTTCTTTTCGCCTTCGGCAAATAAGCCAGGCGAACTATGCCGGACAAAGATATTGGTCATTGAGGCTAGCTCGTCCCTCGCCAACCACAATTCAAGATTTTTAAAATTTTAAAGATTTCTCAAAATTGATTTATTGAGTATTACCATCTGAAAATCTTTTAAAACAGATTCAATAAGGAGTATTACTTAAAACTCCTTCATCCTTATCTGACGCAAATTTCTTGACAGGCTTTGTCAAAAGCAAGGTCTGCTCCTTCATTGCATTTCGGCTGGCCACGGGTTTTGCAAAAACAATCTCCACCCCGGTTTGGCCTCCTTCGGAGATATATCTGTGGGGTAGTATTCTTTTCACAAAAACCTTGCTTTTCCCAAATCCTGTTTCAAGGCCGGGTTGCTACGATGAGAACGAACGAGGCGTATGCCGAGTTAAAACATTTTAAACATTTAAAATTTACAATCATGGAAATGACAGCAAGATTAACAGGTGATGCAAAAATCAGCACCCTGAAAAACGACAGGCAAGTGGTAAACTTTAGCGTAGCAATGAATGACAGCTACAAAGCAAAGGGCAGTAATGAACCAACAAAAGTTGTGACCTATGTGCAGTGTGATTATTGGGTTAATCCCGGTGTTGCACCGTTCTTAACCAAAGGTACATTGGTAGAGTTACAAGGTCGTGTTGGAGTAAATGCTTACATCGGTAAGGATGGTGAAGCTAAAGCCACATTGACCTTTCATGTAAACACCATTAAACTGCATGGCAAAGCAAGTGCAAAGGATGAAGCACCAGTTAAAGAAAATGTAGGAACAATTTTAGAACCTGCAGACGACTTACCATTTTAAAAAAAAGCAAATGGGCATTGGCAAAATGTCGATGACCATTTTTAAAAATCATTTTTTCAAAATCTAAAATTAACAATCATGGCACACAATTTAAATTTCAACGACCAAACAGGAAAACACAGTTTCTTTTCTGTAAAAGAAAAAGCCTGGCATGGCCTGGGCCAAATAGTGGAAGGCTATCCCACCAGCTCAGAAGCACTAAAATTTGCAGGACTGGATTACACAGTAGCTAAAAGAAAACTATTTACGTTTGATAACGAAAACGAAGCAGCCAATGAAGACATCGAAATCAAAATTCCTGAAATAGAAGTACCTAATTATTTTGCAACAATCCGTACAGATAATGAAACTGTTTTAGGAGTAGTGGGTAAAGATTATGAAGTTGTGCAAAATATTGATGCGTTCAGTTTCTTTGATGCTATTGTTGGTGGGGATGGTATTCAATACGAAACCGCAGGGGCATTGGGAAAAGGAGAGCGTATTTTTATTACTGCTAAATTACCCAATTATATTAAAGTTGGTAACGATGATTTGATTGAACAGTATTTGTTTTTAACAACCTCACATGACGGTGGCGGTAGTATTACCGCAGCTTTTACACCGGTGAGAATTGTTTGTAATAATACTTTAAATGCAGCCCTTCGCAATTATAGCAATGCTTTTAAAATCAGGCATACAGCAAATGCAAAAGAACGCTTAGAAGAGGCCCACAAACTAATGGGCATTACAAACAATTTAAGCATCCAGTTAGAAGGTGTTTTTAATCAATGGGCAAAGGTCCGCATCACAGACCCCGAAGTAAAGAAGTTGATTCAAAGGGCATTAGTACCTAACAAAGAAGTATTGCAAAATATACAGGCTGGTAAAGATGATGAATTATCAACTTGCTTTAAAAATTTGACGGATGCCGCTTTTGAATATGCCATGACCAATGAGAGCCAGCAGTTAGAAACAACTAAAGGCAGTTTGTTCGGTGCATACAACGCAGTAACCGGATATTTTCAAAATGTGCGGACGTACAAAAACGATGAAGCAAAACTGAAATCTTTATTGTTTGGTGGTACTGGACAATTGAGGACACAAAAAGCATTTCAACTTTGTGAGAGTTTTGCAAAGGCTGAGGTAATGGAATTTTACAATTAAGATTTTAAGGGGCAAACATAGTGTTTGCCCTTTTTAAAAACCGTTAAAGGCTGGAAAGCTGCCGCACTTGAGGGTGCGGCAGCTTGGTTTAGTTTGAATATTTTTCAATTATGGGTTTAATAGTTTTCTAGATAAATATGGATACCCCTCAGAGTTTTTTCTAATTTGCTTTATATAATCTTCTACTTTCTTGATTTCGGCGTAAAGTTGTAAACTATATTCTTTAATGATGTTCCTTTCAGGCTCCATCATTAATGATTCGCTAATTGCAATTGCGTTCGTAAGAACAGAGCCTTTGTTTAATACAAATGGAAGATTTTCAGATAGCGCATCCATTAAATAATAGATCATGTAACTTAATCGGACGGATGGATGAGGATGACAATGTTCTTGATAGTAGATTTGTGGATATGCCTTCGTCCTTCTAATAAAATACATGTAAATGCCGGCTAAAGAAAGTGAGGCAATATCTTCAGTTGTTGTTTTTTTACTTTCAAGACTTGGCTCACTTATTTGGTTTGCAAAAGAAATAATATGAAATGCAACTTGGTTAGCAGCAAACCAATCTGCGTCGTGTTCCCTGATATGTTGAGTAATTATATCGTCCCCCTCGCATTTTGTATCAACAAATTCCTTGTGGTTAGTTGAGCCCATACTTCTCTGTATCAAGTGTCCTACTTCATGGTATAGAAAATATAGTGTCACATATTGAAAGAGAAAGTATTCCGGTTCCGATGCATTTTTAAGGGTCAGTTGGTTATATTTCAATAGAGATTCACCGCTGAATAACTCTTTTTTAGAGTCGAAGAAATCTTTAAGACCAAATATTGTCCCTTTATAGATTTCTACAAGCTTAAAATCATTTTTGACATACGCAAGACCATTAACGTTGATATTAGAATTATAATAAAATCTCGCAGGCTTTATATCAAAACCAAGATCATCTCTATCGAGATAGGTTTGGCAAAATTCGTAAAACGTATTGAAATCAGTTTCTAAAGGAAAATCTCTATAATCATAAAATTCACCATCTTGCGCTTCGATCCCATGTTGCTTTAGTTCTTCCAATAAATCCAAGTAGTTTCTCATTTTTCTTTTCATGTTGTCTAAAAATAGGAAAGATTTTCTTTCTTCATTAATTCTCCCACAAAGTTCGCCTTTTGGCTCTGTAGCGGCAATGAAATTCCGGCATAAACCGCTGCGCTATTTATTCCGTTGCTTCATTGCCTTGATCGCCAAAAGCCGGGGCAGGTTCCATAATTAATTTATAAATCTTTAAAAAGAATGTTATGGAACAGATTACAATGATTCAACCAGATTGGAGCAAGGTAGCAGAAGTAGAATTGGTTTATAAAACCAAAGTAAAGGCTTCCGATAGACCATTGATTAAGACATCTAAAGATTGTTATCAAACCTTCCTGAAAGTGTGGGATGCAAACAAGATGGAGATGCAGGAAGAATTTAAAGTGCTATTAATTAATAGAGCCAACCGGGTAACAGGAGTTTATGAAGCATCTGCCGGAGGAATTACGGGCACTGTTGCTGACCCAAGGTTGATATTGGCTGCTGCAATTAAAGGGCTGGCCGTGGGAATTGTCTTAGCACACAACCACCCAAGTGGCAACCTTAAACCAAGCCTGGCAGACGAGCAACTAACTGCTAAGATTAAAACTGCGGCAAGCTATCACGATATAGGGGTGTTAGACCACATCATTGTAACTGCTGATGCTTACTATTCCTTTGCAGATGAGGGGCTTTTATAGCCCCCTTTTTTATGCAGTCAAACCCTGTAAGTTGCTGAGTTTGCCGCTTATAAGCTATATTTACAACTAACTCCTTTAGCAAACGCCATAAACTAATAACTAACCCGGAGACTGATACATGAAACTGGAATTAATCAAGCCCATTAAAGCCCTGAACAAAGCCTACCTCAAAGGAAAGGTAAGTCGTGATCATATAGAATTATTCAAGAATAATCTGCAGCAATTACTTGGCCGAATCAACGAGCAGGAAAGTGAAGAACACCTCAAAAATGTGATAGCCGATTTTCTAAAAGACACCTGGTACAAAGAGCAGTTTGAAATAAACACTAAAGACAGGAATGATCTGGTTATACACACAGGAAAAACAACCAAGGAACCTGTAGGCGTAATTCTTGAAGTTAAAAAGCCTTCCAATAAATCAGAAATGATGACAGAAGCAAAGCCAAATGCAAAGGCTTTGCAGGAACTTATTTTATACTATTTAAGAGAACGTTTTGACCATAGCAACACCGATATTAAATACCTGGTAGTTACCAATATTTACGAGTGGTACATCATTGATGAAGTTTGGTTTGAAAAGAATGTTTTTCGCAATAATAAACTAAAAAGGGATTATGAAAACTGGAAGTTGAGCGGTAAAGACACCAAATTCTTTTATGACAGTATTGCCAAAGCTTTTCTGGATGAAGTGACAGAAGAAATGCCGGCAGCTTATTTCGACGTTCGTGATTATCAAAAGTATGTTGCCAACGCAGATAAGGAAGACGACACAAAGCTGATCGGTCTTTATAAAATTTTATCTCCAGCACATTTACTGAAGCAACCATTTATAAATGACAGTAACAGTCTTGATACAAAGTTTTATACGGAGTTATTACATATAATTGGGCTGGAAGAAATTAAAGATGGCGGTAAAAAGTTGATTAAACGAAAAGCAAAATCTGATGAAGCGTCGTTATTGGAAAATACCATTATAAAGTTAGAGGATAAGGATGCACTGCGAAACATCAATAGTCTTTCAACATTTGGTGCAAACAAAGAAGAGCAGCTATTCAATGTTGCATTAGAGTTGTGCATTACATGGATTAACAGGGTGCTATTTATAAAACTGCTGGAAGCCCAACTTTACAAATATCACAAAGGAAACAAAGACTACCTTTTTTTGAACAGCAAACTTGTTTATGATTTTGATGAATTAAGTAACCTGTTTTTCCAGGTGTTAGCCGAAAAACCGGGAACCAGAAGAAACCATATTCAGGAGAAATTCAATAAAGTTCCTTACCTCAATAGCTCTTTGTTTGAACGTATTGAACTGGAAAGACAGACGATCAATGTAAGCGAATTAGATAATCGCCTGCAACTTCCTCTAAGCGGCAGCACTGTACTAAAGGATGATAAGGGTAAAAGAAAAACTGGTTCACTGCCAACACTGCAATACCTGTTTGAATTTTTAGATGCCTATGATTTCACAAGTGAAGGCGGTGAAGAAATACAGGAAGAAAATAAGAATCTTATTAATGCTTCTGTATTGGGATTGATTTTTGAAAAAATTAATGGTTATAAAGATGGCTCTTTCTTTACTCCGGGTTTTGTAACCATGTACATGTGTAAAGAAACCATTCGAAGGTCAGTTCTCCAAAAGTTCAATGAAGCAAAGGGATGGCAATGTGAAACACTTGATAGTTTATATAATAAGATTGATGATAAAAAAGAAGCTAATAAGATCATTAACAACCTGCATATTTGCGATCCTGCTGTAGGTAGTGGTCATTTTTTAGTAAGTGCGCTTAATGAAATAATTGCTATCAAAAGCGAATTGAAAATATTACAGGATTCTACGGGCAAATCGTTAAGAGACTATCATGTAGAAGTTGTAAACGACGAGTTTATTGTTACAGATGAAGATGGAAAGTTGTTTAATTATAATCCCCACAATAAGGAAAGCCAGCGGATTCAGGAAACTTTGTTTCATGAAAAGGAAACGATTATTGAAAACTGTTTGTTTGGGGTAGATATAAATCCAAATTCAGTAAAGATTTGTCGCCTGCGTTTATGGATTGAACTGCTTAAGAATGCCTACTATACTACCTCAAGCAACTATTTGGAACTTGAAACTTTACCCAATATTGACATCAATATTAAATGCGGGAACAGCTTGGTAAGCCGTTTTGCTTTAGATGCCGACATTAAAACTGCTTTAAGGAATACAAAGAAATGGAGCATTGATAGCTACAAAGTAGCAGTTCAAACCTACCGTGATGCCGAAAGCAAAGAGCAAAAAAGAGAAATGGAAGAGCTGATCGATTCCATAAAAAAAGATTTCACAAGCTATATTAGCCCTAACGATCCTAAATATAAAAAGCTATCCAAGCTCAGGGGTGATTTATTTAACCTCAGCCAGACCAAAGAATTATTTGATGAAGGAAATAAAAAGAGTAAAGATTCAAAAAAGAAAATCGAGCAATTAAGTACTGAAATAACGAAGCTGGAAACCGAAATCGGAGAAATAAAAAATAATAAGATTTATGAAAATGCTTTTGAATGGAGGTTTGAGTTCCCTGAAGTATTAAACGACGCTGGCGATTTTGTTGGGTTTGATGTGGTTATTGGGAACCCTCCATATGGGGTTAAGTTTGATGCTGCAACATTTGATTATTTGAAAAGCAATTATCTCTCTTTAGGGAAATCGAAGGACAGTTATGTCGTATTTATTGAATTGGCGAATTTGATTTCTAAAAAGATGGGATTTGCATCATACATCGTTCCAACTGGTTGGTATACCGGCACTAGTTTCGGCGAATTAAGAAAATATTTTGCAAAAAATACTAACCCTGTTTTAATGACTAATCTTCCCTACGATGTTTTTGAGTCAGCTTGGGTTGATACTTCAATTTTTGTGACTCAAAAGGCAGTAAAATCTTGGGATTGGCCAAGATCAGACAGCCATGAGTTAACAGTGAAATTATTTGACAAAAAAGAAAAGATTGCATCTGTTAAATCCTTTTATCATGCAATTTCAACAATAGTTTTTTCACAATGGTTCCGTGAAGATCGTGATCAATACCTTTTACTAAAAAATGACTTGGTCGTTAAATTAATAAATAAGATTAAGCAATTGAGTCAACCTCTATGTAATTATGCAGATATTCAAAGAGGCGTTACTCCTTTTCACTTAACTACTGAACCAGTTCATGAAAATTCTAAGATTGGTTTTAATGGAAGTGTTAGACGTTATAAGCTGGAAACTGGAGCGACAATGTATGTTAGATATGATAACAGCTTGGCTGAATTTAAACCTGAAAAGTATTTTCAAGGTGAAAGAATTCTACTTAGAGAACTTATAAGTCGAAAGTTTGAATTACAAGCGACAAAAACTAGTGAATATTTTATTAGTAATAAATCCATGCAATCAATTATTGCTAATTCAGATTTGCATTGTAATTATTTACTCGGCATTTTAAACTCTAATTTAATGAGCTGGTATTTTTTGAATATTTCTCAAATAGCCCAGAGAGACGACTTTCCGAAAATTGTTCTAAAGGAAACGAGACAGCTTCCTGTATTTCCAATTGATTTTGCAAATTCAAAACACAGAAGTGTTTATAAAAGAATAAATGAGCTTGTAGACACAATTGTATCGGCACGTAAGAAAGATATGGAGGCGAACATTAATCTTTGGGAAATAGAAATTGATAGTTTGATCTACAAGTTGTATGATTTTACAGAAGAAGAGATAAGGATTATTGAAAACAAAAATCTTTCTAATTAAATTCTCTAACATGGATATGTAATTTCTAACCCTAGTGATAGAATCTAAAAATATATCAAAATTTGAACAAGAATTTGCTACGCAGTACGGCAAGGGTACTGTTATTGAAACAAATATAACAGCCATAATTCAGCCCTCCCAGATAGTTACAGTGTTTTATGAAGGGTTTACCGGTCGCCTATCTGTTTTAGATATGTCATGGTGTTTGCCTGAAGGAGAAGAGAAGTTCAGAACAAGTAAAGTTGGTGATAGAATTAAGTGTGTGGTTTTGAGTATTGATTTTCAAAACAAGCAGGTTATGCTTAGCCAAAAACATTTGACTAAGCCGTTAAGTGACACCATTAAATGGGAACGAATTGAAAGAGGAGATGAATTTCAGGCCGACATTATTGACGATCTCAATGAAACACTTTTAGTTAGAACCACAAAAGGGCTTTATGGACTTATTCATAAATCTCTTTTAAAGTTGCCTTTTGAAAGCCTTAAAGTAAAGGTTAACACCAAATTTGATTATAGCGATCTCCTTTCATTCGTTCCGGCATCTTTGGAAATTGCCAACGAAGTAGATGTTAAGGAGGAACAAACAAACGAGTTTAGCTTTATTGAGGAGGAACTGCAATCTTTTTACAAATTTAAAAGATCACTTTTGGGCATTAATGCCAGTGATGAAATTTGTGAAATTATCCAAAGGGGATTTGATGCTGATGAAAGGATATTTTCGAAAGAGATTGCTACACCATATCCATTGTATATTCAATTTGAATTGAACAGTTCAATCTATGAATCTATTTTTAAGCAACAGGCTATTCCTTTTTTTAATGAAGGTGCAACATACAGCGAAGAGAGTGAGAAGGTTTTATTAGAAAAACTGGCGAAAGAAAGTTACTGGTTTAAAATTAACAAACGGGGTAATAGGCGTAGAGACAATGGCAATGGCAGTAATAACGAAGATGTAATAGATTTCTCCCTTTATAATGAGCAACTCAATTTTTTTGGCGAGGTGCAAATTTCCAAGGATAAAAAAGAATACCGTTTCTTGATTAAGAACTTTAGTTTCGGTCATAATGTAGCTACTGCTTCCGAAGCAAAGAAGAAAAATGCTAAATATGGTTCTTTCCTGTTTTCAAATCAACTAAAAGTGCTTTCCCCTTTTGGCACATTACCATTTGGAACTTCACAAAAGGATTTTCTTGATTTCGTTGTACTTAAAACGCAATGCTTCGAGACTATTAATAATCTTAAACTGGATGCCGGAGAAATTTTAAAACAGGAAGGCAGAACATTGGCAATCATTGATAAGTTTCTGGAATATCAAATGAGCCTTATCGATGACAAAAAGGAGAATACGGTGTTGGTAGATAAATTCGAAAGGATACCAGGTCAAACAGGTGGCGTGTCAATTAAATTACCTATTACAGTGGCAAACAGCCTGGAGTTTGAGGAAGAAACGGTTGTAAATCTGAGATTGAAAAAGGGGGATGAATTGTTGAAGTTGACTGATGGACTTTTGACCTATTATCAGGACGGCTGTAAAATTGCTTTTAATAAGGAAGTGAATTTGGAATTGCTTAAGGATGGTTTCTACATTGATAAAAGAGTTTCTAAAAGACAATTCCAAATACAGAGAGAAATAATTCAAGATTTTCTGGAAAAGAAAATCAAAATAGATCATATTGAATCACTGCTTGTAAATCCAGACACAATTAAAACGCCTGTATTGGCAAACGTAATTTTTAATAATCCCGATTTAGAAAGAACGGAGAGGGAGCAGCCAAACAATAATCAGGTAAAGGCAGTTAAGAAAGCGGTAGGCAATCAGAATATATTTTTAATTCAGGGCCCGCCAGGTACAGGGAAAACAACGGTTATTGCAGAGATAATAGAACAGTTGGTAGCTAAAGGTGAGAAAATATTAGTAGCTGGTCAGAATCATGTTGCAGTAGATAATGTTTTGGAGAAAATAGCCAAAATATATCATCTAAATCTGTTGAGAGTTGGCAACCCTGAAAGAATTGATAAAGAATTGGTACAATACAGTATTGATAATTTGGTAGAAGATTATAAAGTTGACTACGCTGCTTTTATCAATAATCAATTACTGCTTTCAAAAAAATACCTTGAACTAAAAACTTTAGATGAAGGGGCGTTCTTAGAGAATTTTAATAAAGCTGTGAATGAAGTATCGTCCAAATATGGCAAGCTAAAGGACGTATATAAGGAGCGTCATTTTATTCTTCGGGATGGCCTGAATGAGTTAAGTCCGAAAGAAATAAACGAGGCTATTTTATCATTAGCAAAATGGATTGAGTCAGGCAAAAATGAATACGAAATACTGTTAAGACCACTAATTTATAATTCAGTTGATGTTGTTTTTGCTACATGCATTGGCATTAAAACAGACCAAATTTTCAGAAATACCAATTTCAAATTTGATACAGTTATTATTGACGAAGCCGGAAAAGCTAACATTGCTGAAACACTTGTGGCCATAGAACTCGGTAAAAAAGTTATACTGGTCGGAGATCAAATGCAACTTCCGCCGTATATGGATAGTTCGCTTATTGATGAGAGAGAAGCTGGCAGCTTTCCAAAATCTCCTTACGGTTCTAATTTTTTGCAAGAGGAAATTATACATGCTCTGAAGACCTCCTTTTTTGAATTTATTATTAACAGAATTAATGCAGATCGTTTTCCGACGGAAAATAAAGAAATGTTGAACTATCAGCATAGGATGCATCCGCATATAGGTGAGTTTGTTTCAGAATCCTTTTACAATGGACTTGTTCAAATGGGCAGCCGCACTCATTTAAACAGGATTGATATGCCAACACCATTTAATAAAGAGGTGGTTTTCTTTGATACATCTAATTCCGAGAATCCCTTCGAGCAAAATGATGGATATTCAGCAAAAAATAATACTGAAGCCGAAGCTATTTCTGAAATAATACTACCAAGATTATTTGAACATAATATTTCCCCAAGTAGTATTGCCATCATTGCACCTTATAAATCTCAAGTAGCTAATATTCAACATTTCATTCGTAATTCATCTTTGTGCAATTTCAAAAATATTGATATTTCAACACTGGATTCATTTCAGGGAAAAGAGTATGACATTATACTTTTCAGTTTTACAAGGTCTGTGGATCACAAAAAGGCACCTACTATAAACGGGAGAAAGAAATTTTCAAAAGTTGGATTTCTTGATGATGCCAGGAGATTAAATGTAGCCTTTAGCAGGGCTAAAAAGAAATTGATTCTAGTCGGCAACGCAGTTACTCTTACAGACCACAAATCTCATTACGATGGGCTGTTTAATTATACCCAATTATTTAAAAAACTGGTTCAACTTAGCAATAAGGCGACCATTGGCAATTTTGTAAATATTGCCGATTTACACGATTTCAAACCTCCGTTTGAAATATTTACAGAGTGCTATAAGAATGGAGACGTAGTTACTGGTCAGGTAAAAATGATCGGAAGGAATGCTAAAGGGATTTTTGGATTATTTATTAGAATTGATAGAGTTGACTGTTTATTACCTTGGTCATTTATGCCTCAGGACTTTAAGGCTAAATTAGAATCGATATCTCCAGGTTCGGACATTGTAATAGTAATATTCGATATTGATGAAAATAATCAAAAGATTACGGTAAAATTAGCATCATTCTGGGAAGCAAATATTCCCAAGCTTAAACCCACGGGCAGATACAAGGGAATTGTAAAAAATAAAGTTCAGTTCGGGTATTTCATTTTGTTAGAATGTGGTTTAGAGGGCTTGTTACATAGAAGCCAGCTTAGAAGAAACCAACAATTTCAAGAAGGACAAAGCCTGGAGGTAATTGTACTTAAAATTGACAATGACAAAAAGCAAATAGACTTAGGTATATAAATGGGATTATTTAGTATAGATATTGAAAGATTTTATGAAGAGCTTGAAGACAGCGGGCAGCAGCTTAAGGGTATCTTTTGCCTACAATATCCAATATATTGTATACATGGTAATATTACCGACATTACTTCAGACCCATTGGATAATCTGGATAAGGCAATTGCTGATTTTTTTATTTCTAAATCGGATTTTACGGCGTTTCAAATTGGCAGTTTAATGGGTACGTCAAAATCTTTAATCGAACTTAGAATTGCCAAAATGGTTCATGATGCCTTACTGGTACAAACTGGAAACGATTTTAAATTGAGCGCCCTCGGGATAGAAGTGTTCAAAAACGAATCGCAAATAAGGCAACACAAACAATCCTATGATTTTTACATTGATGGAATAACTCTCAAACCGTTGCCACGGGCATTCTATACATACTATAACTCAAAGTTTATTAGTGAGAACGATTCGTATTATCGAACAAATGCAAAGGGAGAATCAAAATTGATTCGCCCTTTTGGCCCTGACCTGGTGCATACGCCGCCTGATAAAACTGCTATCATCGGTGCTCTTTTTAACATCGAACAAAATGAAAGAGAACTGTTTTCTATACCGAATGGACTACAGGAGATTAATGATATCTCATTTACTAAGTTATCATTGCAACTTTTAGTCTCTGTCAGTTCCAATGGTTTAATACTCAAAAAGCAAGTGATTGATGGGTTCGCTATTTACTCTCTTTCCGAGAATATTAGTTATTATGAAACACTGAGAAAAAATGTAAAGGTTTTTGAAAGCACAATTCAAAGTAAGATAGAAAATCTTGAGTTTAAAATTAATATACCTCACTTTAAAACTGACAGAGCGGAACAGCCAAAGCCAACTTTGACGAGTAATTGGCAAGAGATAGATAAGTATAGAACATCGGCAAATAAATGCTTTTCATTTAGCAGCGAAGACCTTTTGAAAGTTGTAGAACAAGTGTTTCAAATAAACCAGGTTGCAGAAGAAAGTATAGTTAATTCCGAAAAAGAGATAGTTATAAACATTAGTAAAAAGATGCTTCTTGCTTCGACTAACAGGCAAAAAGTTATAAATGACTTGATAAGAGCAAGAGATTATAAATTCGGCAATCCCGACAACAATGTTTTCCTGCTGTATTTGTATTATAAAACCAATGATCCATTTGTAAAAACCATTGTAGATTTCAAAAAGATCCTAAATAATTACAATGTAAAAGATATTACGTTATCGTGGATTGAAAATCATCACCCAGAATTTTCTAAAAGCTACAGACAACTTCTAATTGCAGCGGGGGAATTAGAGTTACTTGAGAAATTAGATATCGAAAAACACATGATACCAATTTTTTGATGGAAGTAAATGTAAAACATACAGACCAATTTAGTTCCGGTGCCTACATACTAAACAGTAACATGGCACCCTATTTTCCTTTTAAACAAACAGGAAGTGTTTTCCTTACTCAAGAGAACAACAATAGTCTTAAGGAAGAAATATTAAAACTGATTAATCAAAGTAAAGAGGTTCTAAAAATCTGCAGTTTTATAATCACCGATACGGAAATATTTGAAGCAATACTTAACAAAGCACAAAGTACTAACGTCTCGATATTTATACTCACTCAACTTGATCAGTCCAAATTAACTAACCAGTTTTCATTACTCGACTTCTTAACAGAAGAGGAAATCAGGGAGAATCCTGCTCAAACACATTTAAAGTTTATTAAAAAGCTTTTTGATAGTGGTGTTCATGTCCGGGCTTCGGTTTCTGCTCACGCCAAATTTATAATAGCAGACAGGATTAATGGCTTTATTACCAGCGCAAATCTTACCACGCCATCGTTGACTTTTAATACTGAATCTGGTGTCTATCTTACGCAGGAGGATAGTAAAGAGTTGGATAAACTTTTTGATGTGATTTTCCAGATGGGGACTGGCTACAGGCAGTTTATTAGCAGTGCAAAAAAGAATAAAATATTTGTTGTTCAGTCTGAGGTGAAAATTAAGAAGGAGCTTCTTCCTGATCCCACTGTTTCGAATTTGAGATATACTTGTGAAAGCGATACAAATAATTTATACGAGGAAATTGTGTCAATTATTAATAATGCATCAGAGTATTTATATATTTCTACGTATAGCATTGTGGGATTGGATTCATTAATGGAATTAAAGCAGGCAATCAAAGATGCATCAGGTCGTGGAGTTCAAATAAATCTTTTCTGCAGGGGGATGAATTACAGAAATGATCATCTTACGGGGTCTCAGTTGCTTAGCTTGGCCGGATGCAAAATATTTGCAGACTTATTTAATCATTCCAAAGGCGTAATTAATGAAAAAAGAGGAATGCTTTTTACTGCGAATATTGATGGGTTTCACGGCCTGAAAAATGGTTTTGAGGTTGGATATGTGTTGCAGGAAAAGCAAAGGATTGAATTCTTGAACATACACAGCGATTTGATCAAATCTGCTTATTATATATTTCAGAATACTCCTTCAAGAACGGCCCTCTTTCAGACTTACAGCAATTATGAAAATACAAAAGGGATCAAAGCGCCGGCATTTGCCAAGGATATAATTATTTCCGCTAGAAAAGGAATGGTTGTAAATGAATCAGACTTATCCGAACTCCCCTTGTTTTATGGGAGATCAAGAAATGGGGAATATTTAATTGCGGGTAACTCATACTTTAAATGCAAATTCATCAATAATACATTTTTGCTTGCTGAAAAAGAAAATCCTCGTTTTGATTTAGAACGATACATCTTAAAATATGACAATCTCAAAATAATTTTTAACTGATGAAAGACCCAATACCATATTTAAACGAGTGGCTGCAGTTGGCGAGATCGGGCAATTTCGAAAAAGCCCAAGAGATATATTTTGAAAAGCTATTTGCGGCTGTAATTGATAATTTTAAAGAAAAGCATGATAGTATTATACAAAAGGGAGGTATACTTTTCTCAATTTTAGGGTTTTCTCCTGAACCTATTATATTAACTGCAAAAACTGTCGAGCCAGAAATACATGTCATTTTCACAACTAACAACCAAAGTGAAGGAAGTGATTATCTGGAAAAATATCTTGAGTCGAATTACGAAATGGTATATCTGCCTGATGACAAGTTTGAGACAATGTACAAAGCACTCAAAGAAAAACTTTATTTAAATCCTTCCTCTCAAATTACATTAGATATAACTGGAGGTAAAAAATCAATGGTAGCATCTGCTGCAATCTTTGGTAAGGACTACGGATGCAAAATTGTTTATGTCGATTTCGAAGAGTATATCAAAGATTTAAGAAAGCCAATGCCTGGCTCAGAGGTTTTGAATATTGTATACAACCCTTTTGAAAATCAGCCTGAAATATTTTTAAAATGAACCATCAAATATCACTTGTGGGAGGTCAATTAATACCCATTTATGTTGGAGTAAAAGAGTTTAGCCCTGACAAAGTACACTTTATTGTATCTGATGAATCTGTGGGTAGCTTGTCTGTTTTGAAACCTTTACTGGGTGTTACTAAATGGGTAGAGTACAAGTGTAACCCTTTTGATTTTATTTCGATTAAATCAATCTGTGAAAAGATTATTTCAAAACTGACGGAAGAAGATACTATTACATTTAACTTAACCGGAGGCACTAAGATAATGGTGCTTGCTTGCCAGGCACTAATCCATGAAAAGGGTTTGAAGGGCTTCTATATAAATCAGGATTATTCTTTTTTAGAACTACCGGCATATAATAAGAAACAACTGACCACTCAATTGACAATTCAGGAATTTTTTGATTTAAGTGATCACCATTTATTTTCATCAAATAGATTGGAAGACTTTACAAAGGATGATTCTGCAATGGCTTTGGCGATAGAAATATTTGCAAATAATGGCAAATTCTATACGGCAATAACGGGCCATATGAGAAGAAAGTATGATAATACCAGTCAGCCAATTCCCGAAAAAGGAAAAGAAGTATTGCTTAATAATATTGTCTTCAGTTGGGATAGCAATACTATTATTGTGAACTTAAACGGAAAGCCTATTTTAAATCTAAAATCAAAACATATTAAAGAGTTGTTTTTTAACGCTGGCTGGTGGGAGTTATTAGTAGCAAAAGAAATTTCTAATTGGACGGGGCTGAAAGAGATGCTGGTAAATTGTGTGCTCCCATTTAAAACGGATAAGTCTACTAGTAAAAACGAGATTGATATACTTATTAGTACCGGAAAACGATTGATATTCGTGGAGTGTAAATCTGGTAATGTGCGACAGGAAGATATTAATAAAATGAAAATAATAAAGCAGACTTATGGTGGAGTAATATCTAGATCTATTTTAGTATGTAGGTTTCTTCCAAATGCGACAATATTGGAAAAGTGTAGAGAATTAGATATCGATATTTTTTATACTCATGCTTTCCTTACTAAACAGACAAACCCTTTAAGTAAGCTAATTAATAAACTTAATGAAGTTAATAAGAGAGGTTCTATCTAATATTGTTTCAAACCTTTAAAAAAAGCGGACATAGGTGAACAGAGCTTATATATTAAATGTAATGCAGCGTAGTTTATAAAAGGAAATGTAATATGAAGAAGATATATAAACACAGAATTAAAGCCGGTTCATCAAGGCTAATGGCACAAGTACTTAAGTTTCCTGAGCAGGTAGATAGCAGAATGGATGAAAAAATTTGCAGGATTACAGTTACTTCTTATACCATAAAAGATAACATAAAATCAGCTTTCCAGGAACAGTACAAGAACGAACATCTTTACCAGATAAAAATTATCGATATTCCTGAAAAAGAATTTCTCGTATTTGAAAGTTTACTGGAAAATCTTGATGAAGTTGTCATAACAAATGAATAATATAATCCCTCAACTAAATTGACGATATGCAAACCCAATTTCAATACATCACCGATCTGGCAAAACAATACCACGCTTTATCAGAAAAGCCCGACATATTACTTGACAGCGTGAATAAGTTGCCTCAAAATATTGTAGAAGATATTTATAAAGAATATGGCGATCCCGAAAGTAAGTTTCAACCGGTCAATCTTTTAAGAGCTGAAATTGCAAAGCTTCTGCTTCAGGGAACAAGTATTACTTTTCAAACAATTGAGGATATTAAAGAAAGAATTCGCCAAAAAGACAAGCTGTATTTTAATTCTCTTTCAAAGGAATTTCTGCAGCAACTTGAAGATTACCAAATGGGTAAACGGGACATGTTTGCAAATTGGCAAAAACATTGGGGTGTTTTTCATACATTCTTTTACCGTGGAACAACTAAAGATACAACGAGATTATATCTTGAACAGATATGTTTGCAGCTAAATAAGGATTTAGGGATAAACGAATATGATTACCATTGGGTAGATTTTTATGGAGCTTCTAACTACGGTAGCGACTGGTGTTGGCTGGCTTTGTTTCCGGTACACAAATATTCTCACCAGGATGCCTATCAATTTTTCATTCGCTTAAGTGCAACGCCGGAAGCTGGAAGAGTAGCCGGTCATTCATTAAAAGAGCCTAAGCAAAACCAGATAAAATTAGTGCACACTTATGCTGCTGCACTTTCATATTTACAGGAACTTAAACCAGAAATTGAAAAGCTAAACACAGGGATTAGGAATTACTTCAAATTCGCTCCTGGAAGTCAGGCTTCAGAATGGGGCCGATTTTATAGTAATGGATTAGCAGGCATTAGTTACAGCGGTTTTAATCTCGGAGATATTTCCAATTTCAAATCAAGAGAAGAAATAAATACTACTGTAGGTTTATCTCCAGACAGTCAATCGAATCAAACCTGGAATCTCTGGCTTTTTAAAACCGCAAACATTGGAGATGTAGTATTCGCTAACAAAGGCGTAAATACCTGCATTGGCATTGGAATTATTGACGGCCCATATTATTACGATGATTCGGACAATGGCTATAATCACCGAAGAAAAATAAAATGGATTACGGATAAAGTATACCAATATAAATCTGACACATTAAAAGGATACAAAACACTTTTTAGAGCTGACACTTTTAGCCCCACTAAAGTTTGGGAATTTTTGTTAAACGAATATGCCAGAATGTATCCTGAATTGTTGCCTGTTTTAGAGCAATTCAATTTGAAAAGCAATCCTCCAATTTCTCAATCCAACATTGTTGCTGAGCCGGAAAACGATCTTACGCCATCAATAGAAGAAGTTGAGCCATTAAACTTTTGGTGGCTTAATGCAAATCCTAAAATTTGGAGTATAAGCAACCACTCAGAAGGTCAGAGGCAAACCTATACAACACACAACGAAAAAGGAAACAAAAGAAGAATCTACAAATATTTTGAAGCAGCAAAGCCGGGAGATTTAATTATTGGCTATGAGAGTACGCCGACCAAACAAATAAAGGCTATTTACGAAGTAACCAAAGGTATTCATAACACGGCAAAAGGAGAAGAAATTGAATTTGAATTGGTAGAGAAATTAGAAATTCCTGTACACTGGAATGAATTAAAAAATAATTCTCTGTTGCAAAATTGCGAAGTATTAATTAACAACCAGGGTAGTCTTTTTAAATTAACCGAAGACGACTATGATATTATCAGGGAAATAATTGATAATAAAAATATTATCACTGAAAAGCTACTTCAAAGCAGTAATATTAAGAAATACAAGTTTACAGATGATAGTGACAAGCCGTTTATATCCGAGGCTGATTTTCTTCAGACAGTTGCCTTACTTAAGAAAAAGAAAAACATCATCCTGCAAGGTCCACCCGGAGTTGGCAAAACATTTATTGCCCGTAAACTGGCTTATGAAATTATGGAAGAGGTAAAGGACGCAAGCATTGAAATGGTTCAATTCCATCAGTCTTATAGCTATGAAGATTTTATTCAAGGTTTAAGGCCGACTCAGAAGGGCGGCTTTGATTTACGTGACGGAATTTTTTATTCCTTTTGTCAACGGGCATTGGCTCATCCAGATCGCCCTTTCTTCTTTATCATAGATGAAATAAACCGTGGCAATCTAAGTAAAATATTCGGAGAGTTAATGATGCTTATTGAGGTGGATAAACGGTCAGAAAAGTATGCTCTTAAACTCACTTATGCTGAAGACGAGGAAGACCGCTTTTACGTGCCAGATAATCTATTTATCATTGGCACAATGAACACTGCAGACCGATCACTTGCCATCGTTGATTATGCATTAAGAAGACGATTTGCTTTTGTGACATTGCAGCCCGATTATGGTGATAACTTCCGCTCTTTTCTTTCTGGAAAAGGCCTTAGCGATTTACTAGTTGAACATATTTGTTCATCAGTAACAAAAGTAAATGGGAAAATAAAAGAAGACATAAATCTTGGAGAAGGATTTCAAATTGGACATAGTTATTTCTGCAACTTCCTGGTCGGAGAAGATGAAAATAAGTGGTGGCATGAGATACTAAGTTTTGAATTAAAACCTTTGCTTGAAGAGATCTGGTTTGATGATTTATCAAAGGTGACAGAAGTTTTAAAGCAACTATCGAGGTAAAATGAATATTCCCATTGAAAATATTTATTTTTTACTTTGCTACGCCTGGAATAAACTAGACGAGAAGGATCGTGTAAATGTTTCAATTGATGATAAAACAGAATTACTAGACCTTTTTGCAAAAATTCTGATCAATTCAACTAAAATGCTTTTAAAGAGAGGTATAGATAAAAGCTATATTGATCACACAGAAGAAATTGCAGGGGTCAAAGGGAAAATTCAAATAAGTCAAACCTTAAAAAGTAATTTGCTTTTTACACAAAAAACTATTTGCACTTACGACGATCTTTCAATCAATATACTTTCTAACAGAATCTTGTTATCTACCATTTCCAGGCTTACCCAAACGAAGGGCCTCGACAAACAACTAAAATATGAATTGGTCTCTTTACAAAGGATGTTAACAGGTATTGAACACATAGAATTGTCACTCTCTCTTTTCAAACAAATAAAGCTCAACAGGAATAATCGCTTTTACGGGTTCATAATGAATATTTGTGAAATTATCTTTGAAAACACATTGCCGTCGGAAGAATCGGGCAAGTTTAAATTTTCAGATTTTACCCGGGATGATAGTAAAATGAACCAACTGTTTGAAGCCTTTGTCAGAAACTTTTATCGAATTGAACAGACTAAGTACAGGACGGTAAAAAAAGAAACAATAAAGTGGCAGTTCGATAATGCAGATATTGAAAGCTACCAATATCTGCCCCAGATGGAAACAGATATAACACTTGAAAACGAAGATGACAAAATAATAATAGATGCAAAGTTCTACCGTGAAACTATGACTATCAACTACGATAAAGAAAGAATTAAATCTGCAAATCTCTATCAGTTGTTCAGCTACTTATTAAATCAGCATGATGACAGAAAAAAAACTCAAAATGCAACCGGAATTTTACTATATCCAACAATTGAAACAGATTACAATTTAAATTTTAGTTACAAACTGCATAAAATTCAAATCAGGACAGTAAACCTAAATTCAAATTGGAAGGATGTGTCAGCGAGATTAAAAGAGATAATTAATTTATAGAAACTAGCGCATCGTAAGCCGTAAAAACATGGTACAAGATTTTGATAAAGCCTTAACCCGTTACAATTTCCTAGTCGAAACACTTGACCAGATGACAACTGAACTTGAAATTGCATTAAAGGGCGACCAAAGATGGTTTTCTTTTGGTCCACGAATAGCACGAAAATTTTTAAATCAGGCCTACTCACTTGGAATACTTCTTTCCCCGAAAGTCTTGGATCAAATTAATGAAACCGATAGGCCTATTGAAGACATATCTTCTATGTACTCGTTGCTTAGGATGCAATTTGAAACACATGCGGCTTATTATCATTTTTTCGTCCCTGCTCAAAACATAGAAGAAAATATACTCAGGTTTAGGCTTTGGGAATTGGATGGTTTGAGATCAAGATTGAAATTTAAGAGGCAGAACGTTTCTCTCGAAACACAAGAACTAATAAACAAGGATATAGCCTATATTCTGATAATTGAAAATGCAATCAAAAGCTTGTCTTACTACCAATCACTTCCCATAAAACAACAAGAAGAATTACTGAAGAAAAGTTTATGGAAATTTACTGATGAAAGCTTAATGGAAACAGAAAAAAGTAAATGGGGAAATTCATTCAGCAGATTGATTTTAAATACAGGTCTTAAACAGGATATTCATGACGACTTGTACAATTATTTGTCTATGCATACTCATCCACAATACATAGGTGTTATTCAAAATAAACTTACCGAAGAAGAGCGTGATATGATGTATTATGTTGCCGTTATGAATAGTTGTTTTGTAACTGCTTTTATAATTGAAGACCTCGCAAAACGATATGTTCAACCGAAGGACTATCTTAAGCGAATGGACAAAACTAAATTTGAGGTATATGAGTCTATTCTTCAAGGAGGCCGAAATATATAGACAATGAATCAGAAAAGGACACTTGCAAAAGAGCTATTAAAAATAGCAAAAAGGGATGTAAAAGCATCAAGTTTGCTATATGGCCAAAAACTTTATCCTCAATCATATTTTTATTTTCAACAGGCAACCGAAAAAGCCACAAAATCATATTTTCTATTTTTAGAAATTGTGAATGAAAAAAAGGTCTTCGATGTCCGGCATAATCTTTTTAAACTTCACAAAAAGGTTCTGGTACAGGCGCAAGAACATAATAAAAAAGCTTTAGATATGATTGGCATGTATCCATTTTTACAAGTTGCCGGGCTTGAAAAGAAAAAGCTAACCAAAAGACGCAATTCCATTCAGGATGAGCTTAGTCTTTTTGATAAGTTAAAAGACTATGATTTAATCAATATCAGTTCAAAAAATATACAGTTTTTTCTGGACAATTTGGAAAGTTTAAATGTCAAAGCGATAAAAATGCCGGAAGACCTTTCACTAACAATTGAAAATTATTTTCGGCTACTATTAGATGATATTAACAAGTATAATTCTGAAGAAGCAATTCAGATGGCTAAAGCATTGGAAGACAGCTTGACTGATCCGGAGTGGACTAACTTTATACATGACCATTTTAAGGAAGCAATCCGAGCTGTACTGGATTCGATCTTTATATATTCTACTTTATTTTTCACTTCGTTTCTCACTATTCAACACAGTTCAATTTCAAGATATCCTAACAATGAAAACCCGGCAATAACACCCTTAGAAATTTATTCAAAGAAACTGCCATTGGTAAAATGGCAACCTGATTTTTTAGAAAACTTAAAACGAGCAATAATACTAATCGAACACAACTTTAAAAACGAATAATCTCATGAACCGTTCCGGCTTTTTGAAACAATTAATCGCTTCCATTGCTATTGGCAAATTACCTGTTTCCATTACAAAAGATTTCAGGAAAATATACCTGTTACAATGCTTCGTAGCTGGCTTTCGCCATTATGAAGGAATGAGGTTGCTGGATAGCATGAAAGAAGGTGATTTATTGGAACTGGTAAGGGAACCGGAAAACGAGTACGACGGCTGTGCCATTACACTGCATTTACAAGGCAAGAAAATAGGTTTTATCCCTTCCTCAGTCAATGAAATGCTAAGCTATCTCTTGGATTCAGATGCACTGAGTTTATTTGCAGTAATAACACATTTGGAAAAGAACTCACAGCCCTGGGAGAACGTAGCTATAGCAGTTTACTTTGTTCAGGAAGTTAACAAAGATCTGCCAGCCCACGCCAGCTATTTAACCAGGATAGAAGCGCCTCATTACCGGACGCTAAATAAAAATAAAAGCGAGGTAAAAAAAGAAAAGATTTTAACGCTGGACAATCTGTTTGATGATACTAACCGGGTGATCAATCTTGATGCAATTCCTGCTGAACAAATTGAGGCAAAAAACCACTTTGAAAAATGGTATTCAAAATACCCTGTTTCAATAAATAAGCCAGGCAGATTTCTGCATATTAAAGACGATGGCATCTACACTTACATGTACGAAATTGGAGATGATATACAGTTGGTGAAAGATAATAACGGTGAAGAATTTATGGAGTTTTTTCTTACTTAAAACAGCCAGGAGTAATTTATATTTTAAGGCATATTATATACCGGCAACTTCTTTATTTTCTTTGTTGTCAATAGCGGATTTCAGTAGTCTCAACGTTCCCTTTTCAAAAGTTGTTTTTGTGTCTTCAAAGTCATACCAATTTCCGTCTTTTGTCTTGTATAATTTGCAGGTAAATTGACCACTCTCATCTCCTTTTTTTGCAAAATTATATTCCTGTAAAATAGCAATGTTATTACCTAAAGCGTTCGTTAAGTCGTAAGGAGAAATTGAATAATAAAATACGCTACCATCTTCCAACACAACCTGGTTACTAAAAACATGCTTTAGGGAATCTCTCATTTTGCAATAATAATTCAATCTGCTGGAAAGAAATAAAGATTTGTTCACATGGCTAAATATTAGCCATGCAAAACAGGCTTTTGGTATAATATTTCGCCCTTTTCTGGTATTGGATTTACCGTGAAAAATGATCGTTGTGAGTTTGAAAAATCTAAGTTTAATGAAGTCGCTATTCCCTCATAAGCTATCTCGCTTGATGCATATTCTTGTATTCCTAGAAACAAAAATTACAGATTCACTTAGAATTAAACTTTTTCAAGGCAAAATGTGCCGGGTCTTGCACATGGCAAGATGTACAAACGTGGCCACGTTTGGAATCTTGCCCCTTCACTCCGAAGTCGTGCGGGGGATTGGGAAGAAGCAGCAACTAAATCAAAAAGATTTAAAACGAGGAGTATGAAGAAGAATGAAAATGAAGTAAGAAAAATCATGCTGAAAGTCCGTATGAATGAAAATGAACTGCAACAGGTGAAAAAGCATCAGCAAAATAGCACCGAAAAAAACATTAGCGCTTATGTTAGAGAAGTAGCGATGCAAAAGCCAGTTTTAATCAATTACCGGAACCAATCTGCAGACGACTTTTTAAAAGACATGTTGGCACTAAAAAAAGACCTGAACGGCATTGGTAATAATTTTAACCAAGTGGTACACAAGCTGCATATTCTCGATAAGATACCTGAATTCAGGGCATGGGTGAATCATTATGATGGACTACACCAATCGTTGGTAAAGAAGGTGGAGGAAATAAAATTAAGGATGAATCAACTCTATGAAGAATGGTTGCAAAAATAACGATACCAAAAAGTATTGAGGCTGCATTAAACTACAACGAAAAGAAAGTGCAAAAAGGAACAGCGCAGTGTTTGTATGCAGGTAACTATCTAAATGATGCTAACAAGATGAACGTTTATCAAAAGCTCGACGGCTTTGAGATGAACAACCGATTAAACAAAATGGCTGCAACAAAAACGCTACATGTTTCCCTCAACTTCGATCCGTCAGAAAAGTTGTCTGAAAGTAAGCTTGTTGAGATTGCCGGGGTTTACATGGAGAAGATCGGCTTTG
>CAZSAQ010000006.1:259428-308609 GCA_964605065.1 uncultured Chitinophagaceae bacterium | reverse complement strand
AAACTAAGCAGCACAGGTTTGGCTTTGCTGCCACAACCAATTTGAGGTGCTGCGGGACATACCAAAGGAGTTTTATAAAAGCTGATGTTACTTTCAGTATTCGGGGCTTCTTTATTGCCAGAAACGAAAGAGTAAATGACGATTGCTACTAAGAGAAGGGCACCTGCTACAATTAATTTTTTCATTTTTTTTTATTTTTATTTATTTTTATTATTTTTTTATTTTTATTATTTTTAGAAAATGGTTTTAACATTATCAACGCTACCAACAGCACACACCACAACAAATAAGATGAAGCCACATAAGTTTTTCCAGACTTTATTGACTATTTGAGTTTACACCTTTGTATTGTGCTTAATAACTTCAGCTTGGTATCCTGCTTCCTCAATGGCTTTAATCAGTTCTTCGGGTTTGGTTTTGGCGACATCATACTTTATTATGGCGACATCACCCGGATACTCAACTGATTGTTCTATAACACCATTTACATTTTTCAGAGCTTTTGATACATGGTTTGCGCATCCGGCACAGGTCATTCCTGTAATTTTTAACTTAACAGTTTTACTATTTCTCTGATTATTGTTTTCAGTAATTGCTTTTTTGTTTGATGAAGCAGCACAACATTGTGCATTTGTTTGAAAGGATAGTAGTATAAATCCAATGATTGAGATTAAAAAATATTTTTTCATTATGCTTTTTTTATAAATGATTAAAAAAAATTGCACCCATTTGGGTCGCAAATGTATCCTGCTATCCGTGTGCTTAATTTTCTAAAGTTGCTGCTTCGCCAGAAACTTTGTAACCTGTAGCATCAATAGACTTGATAATTGCTTCCTTGTTAGTTTTACTGTTATCAAATTTTACATCAGCAGTTCCATTAGTACTGTTAGCAGAAACACTTACAATTCCTGGTAATTCATTCACTGCGTGTTTTACATGTTCTTCGCAACTTGCGCAAGTCATTCCACTTACATTAAATTTTACTTCTTGTATGTTATCAGAAGAAATTACAACTATTTCTTTGTCTGCTTTCGGATAGAAAATATGTCCATAATAAGGGAAAGCCATCATCAGAAATGCAAATACTGTTACAATTCCTAAAAACTTTTTAGTTTGCATAAAAGGCGGTTTCTCATCTTCTTCACAAGCACATTCTATTTCTTCGGCAGTGCGTGGTTTGAGTTTTTGATACCAAGCAAAACCCAATACTAAAACGGTAATACCAAGTAAATACGGTCTTACAGGTTCTAACCACGAAAAGGATGACACAATTCCTCCTGCACCTGATATCAGGGCTAAAACTGGTGTAATGCAACAAAGTGATGCTGCAATGGCTGATAAGATACTTGCTCCCGCAAGTTTTCCTGATTTTGATTTTTTATTCATGCAAGTTCTTTTTTTGATTTATTGTTAATAATGATTTTGAAAAAAGGATGTAGTAGTCTTAGATGTTCTGCTTTAAGAGAATAAAAAATTGTTTGTCCTGAACGTCTGGCTTCTATTACATCGCCATCTTTCATTTTTCTTAAATGTTGAGAAATTGCTGGCACGCTCATACCCATAATATCAGCAAGGTCGCAAGGGCAAAGTTCGTCTTCTTCTTCAAGTAGGAACATGATTTTAAGTCTTACTTCATTGCCAGCCAATGCTAACAAACTACTTAATTGGTTAAAAGCTTGAGCATTGGACTGCAGTTTTTCTCTGCATTGTTCTATTTGAGTTTGGTCAGCAAATATTCTAATACACGATTTTGTTTTTCCCATATCTTTTTAATTATTGATTGAATAACGCAGCAAATATACAAATAGTTTTCTTATTTAAGCAAATGCTTAAAAGAAATATGATTAATTTACCCTCTTTAGCATTTAATTATAATACTGTTACCAGGAAGCTATTCTTATGAGTGTGTTATTCTGTCCATTTGGTTATTTTTTAACATTATTTTGAATAACACCCAAGTTTACGGGCAAACTAAATCTTTGGAAGTTTATTGTCCGACGCCAAAGTAGTTTCTATTCTTTATTGATAAAATAGGCTGTCATATAACCATTTACGTTTACTAAAATCATCCGGCTAAGGCTTACAGCCTAAAAAGCTTTCTGTTTCGGCATTATACAGTTCAAAAAGCAAAGGTCAGCTAAGAAGGAGGCAATCAAATTTTACTTATTTGTACTATTATGTGTGTTCGTAACATCCATAATAGTACAATCTTCTCACTAGAGTATTAGTATCTTCATTATTACATCAGATGCTGCAAATCAGGGTCATTCTTAATGCGCTCTATTTCACTTTCTATAATATGAAGAATATCTAATTTTATATGCTTGTAATTACTTTCAATTTTCTGCTTCATCTTATCCTCGCCGTGTTCATTTACAAAAGACAAGATTTGCGGTATTTGCTGATAAGCTTTTGTTTCGGCAGCTACCTTTTCATTATCCACTACTATTTCAGCGTGAAATATCTTTTGCTCGATACGTTCATCAAAATTATCCGATACTGAGCCTACAAACATTCCCTGTGTTAAGGTTGAAATCTTTGAAGCCGGAATAAGGCTATCTAATTGGGTGGAAACAGAAGTTGAAGTATCATTTCTGTTGATCGATATGCTCTGACGTTTCTGCAGTACTTTCCCGAAACGTTCCGAAAGGCTTTTTGCTGTTTCTCCAACCACCTGACCACTGAAAATATTACCAACAGTATTCTGAATAACTTTGGCTTCTTTGTCCCCGTAATCCCTTATCAATTGAGAGAAATCCTGAAAACCCAAACAAACTGCAACTTTATTACTTCTTGCTGTTGCAATCAGGTTATCCAGCCCTCTGAAATAAATTGTAGGTAACTCATCTATAATAACGGAACTTTTTAATTGCCCTTTCTTATTTATCAATTTTACAATCCTCGAATTGTACAAGCCCAAAGCTGCGGAATAAATATTTTGCCTGTCAGGATTATTGCCTACGCACAAAATTTTCGGTTCTTTCGGGTTATTGATGTCGAGCGTAAAATCATCGCCTGTCATTACCCAGTATAATTGCGGACTAATCATTCTTGATAGCGGAATTTTTGCTGATGCTATTTGTCCTTGTAATTGGTCTTGTGCACCGCTTTGCCACGCATCCATAAAGGGCGATAGATAGTTTTCTAAATCGGGGTATGAGGTTAAAATAGTGAACACGTCCGAATACTTTTTATTCAGTAATTCAATGGCGTGTGGGAATGTACAATACTTGCCATTTTCGTAGATTTTCAGATACCAAATAATAGCAGCCAAAAGAATGATTGGGCTTTCTACGAAAAAATCCCCTTGCTTTTGTATCCACGACCTGTTGAGGTTTAGCATTATGGTATATGCTGCTTCGTAAGCATCTGAAATGTCCGTCATAAAGTCGGGATTGAGTGGATTACAACGGTGGCTCTTGCGTGGGTCGTCGAAATTTATCACGTAAAATTTAGGCTGAACTCTGTACTTATCCCGATGCTTCAGTAAATGGTTATAGGCGATAGTCGAAAGGTCATCGAATTTGAAATCGTAGATGTACATACTAAAGCCTTTCTCTATTTGCTGCTTGATGTAATTATTTACGATGGCATAAGATTTACCTGAACCCGGAGTACCCAACACGATTGATGCCCTGAAAGGATTGACAATGTTTATCCAACCGTTGTTCCATTTGCCTTTGTAGTAAAATTTGGTGGGCAGGTTAACGGAATACTCGTTTTCCATCAGCTTGGTTTCCTGTTGAAAGCTCTCGTTCTCGTTGTTGAACACATCGTCCATCAGGTTAGTGCGAAGCAATCGGCTCATCCATACGCCCGCCATCAACAAGGCGATATAACCTAACGAGATAGTAAGTATATACAGGAATGTACCTATTACTGGAGATAGCTTTAGCAACGGAGTGTTCAGGAAGAACAGCACAAAACCAACGCCCAAAGCCACGTAGATTTTAGACCAGGTTATCTTCTCGTTCTTTACACCCTTTGTTCCTAAGCAGCTTAAAGCCAGTAAAACCAAAGCAAATGCTTTGGTGTAAAGGATATGTGAAAACAAACCCGCCGTCCGGTCGAAATTGCCTAATATCTTATTGATGACTTCCAACGTCCAGCCACGTTCTAAAAAGAAACCGTAGCAGAACCAATAAAGGTGCATCAGCACCAAAAGAATACTGACCGCCCGCATAAAAGCCATTATCTTGGCAAGCCCTCTTAAATCGTCTTCTCCCTGCATTATTTAAAGTTTTAATGTTCGGGCGTGAATTTAAAGGCTCTATGGAGTGGCTCTAAGAATGTGGCAGCCAGTGGCGTTGTGTGGCAGTGTTTGGCTAAATATTATTTCTGACCTCGTTGGTGTTTGCGCTTCTTCTTCATCTTATTGGCAAAGTCTTGTTCTTCGTAATCTTCGCCCTGTGCTTCGGGCAGTAAGCCACCCAGTGCTTCAATCAAACCGTCTTCGTGTTTATCCGTAGATAAGAAGTCGAACAAATGGTGTGGTTCTTCCTGCGGAAGATCCGCATCATTTGATATGGATAGTTTGGGTTGTAAAACGGCAGGTTCTTTAATATCCGGTTTGATATTATTGTTCCAATAATCATTAAAGGTGTTCGCAGAAAGTTCTGTTGCCAAACGTGAACCGTTCCAAACTGATTTGGAATTGTGGTCAATAAATGTGATACCATAAATACGACCTGTATCATTTTGGCGCACTACTACGTTAATGCCCTGTTCCGATAACTGCTTTTTAAATGCCTGTTCATCGCCAGTGGTTTTCAAGGCGATGGTAACGGCAGATTTTAGGGTCTGCTTGGTGGGGCTGTCTTTCAAAGCGGTTTTGCATTTCGCAAAATGCAGTTCCAATGCCGGAAGCCCTGCGCTCTTTCCGAACAGCGAAGCCTTGAACGGATGCCCGGCTCTTTCGCCTTTTTCATTTAGCGGAATATATAATAAGCCCTGCTGCATCTTTCCCTGTAATTCGCCCTCGATTTTCTCGGCGGTAATATTGAAGAGGGAAAGCAGGGCATTGTACTCGCCCAAAGTTTGGTACTGGTAGTAGTTCGGCAGGTGGCGAACGACCGAAGCGATTTGGCTCTTTACATCTCCTGTCCGATAATCTACCGGACGGAAAACCTTATCAGTTTGGTTGCGCTCTTTGTCTGTTGCGGGTATCAGCCCGTGTTGTCTTTCCAGTTCACGGCATACATTCATAGACCGCATTTTCTCGAATTTATCCGAAATCTTTTTACCCTGCTCGTCCACGCAAACCGATACAATGTGTATATGGTTGCGGTCAATATCCGTGTGTTTGAATACCACAAAAGGCTGTTCTCCGTAACCCATTTCCCGCATATACTGTTCTGCCATTTCCCGAAACTTATCATCATTTACCTTGTCGTTTGGGTCAGGATTGAGCGAAATATGCAGCGTATGTTTCTCGGTGTTTCGGTTGGCTATCAGGTAAGGCGCAAAAGATTGTGCTAATTGTGCCACGGAATAATGACCGCTTGCGGTTTCAATCATCTTGTTGGCAAACAAAATCTGCCCGTTTTCATTCTCCACTTTAAGCTGATTGTACGCCAATGCCCCGTATAAATTTCCGCTTCTTCCGATTTTCGCTATCACTATTACATTATTTTTTTAGGTGTTCTTCCTCAAATTTTTCGGTAATCTGAATGATTTTCTGACACAGCATTGCCATTTCAGCCGTCTGTTTTTCCAGTTTGTACAGAAACGCAGCCGCCTTTTTCTCGGAAAAATTCTTGTACAACAGCTTTACAATTTGGTTATAGTTCACACCGATGGAACGGAACTGGCTGTGAAAAGAGGTCAGCCGCATATAAAAATCAACCGTTCCCTTGTCAATCTGGATGGTCTTTATGGTCTTGTCAAAGATGCAGGACGTTATAAAGTGCGCCTTTACCTGCATACCTGATTTATCAAAAAGGGCAAGAAAACGGGCGTGTTCCTGCTCGTTAAAGGAAATCGTATAGCGAATGGTCGCCGGGTCTTCTTTGGGGCGGCGTCCTGTCTTTTTCAATTGCTTTTTGTTGTTATCGTTCATCACTAATCCATTTTAAAATCCATACAAAACCCTGACTTCGGAAGGTGTTTTCTGCCCCCTGCAAAGGGCAAGTTGTTTTGAGCATCGGAAATCATTCCGAGATGCTCAAAACACAACTTGCCGTGTTCCGTTGAACACAAAAATCCGCCCTTCGGGACGGATTAAATGTAACAGGGAAAACGGCTCGATGCCGTTCCCGTTACCCTCCATTTTGTCAAAAGACTTTTGCATAAATCCGTTAATAATAATCATTGTACAAAGTAAAGCCCTACCTGTAAGAGTATTGCAATGCGATACCCGGACAAAGACTGCCTTTGAGTGCCAAACACTGCCACACCTCAATCAGCGGATAAATCAATCGCTTTATTTGCCGTATAATTTTAGTGCAGGTAGTAAAAAATGTATTTCGACAAAGAAGAAAATCAGGTTTGCAAACAGGCAGTTTGGAATAAAAGCATAAGGTTTTAAAAGCATAAAACAATAAAAGTGTAAAAGCATAAAAGCGGTAAAGCAATTTACCTATTGTAAGGTTTGCCACTTGCTAAAGAATGTGCCTGACAAGGCAAAAATGAAAGCAAATACCTGTGCAGGAAAGTACGCAAAAGGGAATGCAGGAATATAGGAATGAGGTAATAATCAGATAAACCAATATTCAATCCTGCAAAACAAATAAAGTGTGTAACAATAAATTTTTAAATAATGGAAACAACAAAGAAAACTTTAAAAATCAGCTTCTCCACCCAAAAAGGCGGTGTGGGAAAATCTACAATGACCACCTTGCTGGCAAGTGTGCTTCACTACCGTTTAGGTTTTAATGTGCTGGTGATGGACTGCGACTTTCCGCAACACAGCCTGACCAATATGCGTGAACGGGATAAGAGAACCATAATGCAGAACGACTACCATAAAAAGGCGGCAATGAAGCAGTTTCAAGCCATCAACAAAAAAGCGTACCCGATTATCAAATGCAAGGCTGAAACAGCTCTGGAGAAAGCATCGGAATACAGAAGCCAGTCGGCGGTTGTGCCGGATGTTATTTTCTTCGACCTGCCGGGAACAGCCAATACCAAAGGTGTACTGACAACCTTAAAAAAAATGGACTTCATCTTTTCGCCCATTACTGCCGACCGTTTGGTAGTGGAAAGTACATTGGGCTTTACCAAAGCCTTTCTCGGACTTCCCCAAACGGACGAGGGCAATCCCGAACAAGAGATGTGGCTGTTCTGGAACCAAGTGGATGGCAGGGAAAAAACAGGTTTGTATGATGCGTATCAAAGTGTCATCAAAGAACTCAACCTGCCCATAATGGAAACAAGGATAATGGACAGCAAGCGTTTCCGAAAGGAAACAGACGACACAGGCAGTTATGTATTCAGGTCAAGTTTGCTGCCTGCCGAACCACAGTTAATGAAAGCAACTAAAATGGATTTGTTTGTCGAGGAATTTTTAAAAATCACTCATCTATAAAAATAGTAAAGTATGGCTTCAGATAACAAAAACAACGATTTTGAAAAGCCCAATGTTGATGAGGAATACCTTATGAACGTCATAAGCGGCGATGAGCCTGTTGCTCCACCGACCATTAACAAAAAGCAGGATGTACCAAAGGAAAACAAGCCCAGGGAAAAAGCCCGTAACAGTTCATCAAAGAAAGCGGACTACGAGGAAACGTTTTTGGTCAATCGTTTTCCATCGGGGCGTAATGGCAAGGTCGTTTACATACGCCCTGAATACCACGAAAGATTGCTCCGCATCGTTCAACTGACAAGGGAAGAAAGAACAACGCTCTACTCTTACATTGACAATATTCTTGAACATCATTTCAGGGAGTACGGGGACGATATTACCGATTATTTCAATGAACATTTTAAACCCATTCTATAATGAAGAAAGATAAAAAGAACAGGAATACTGTTGCAGCCGGCAGCAACTCCGATACAGTTAGCAATACAGCTAAAACAACCTATGAAAACGCATTTATGCAAATGAATAAAATGCAGAAAAGAGGCAATAAAAGCATATACCTAAGTCCTGAACATCACGAGCGTTTAACCCGCATAGTCCAGATTATAGGCGATGATAAAATACCCTTGTTTGCCTATCTCAATAATATTCTTGAACATCATTTTAAAGTATTTGAAGATATGATTACAAAAGAGTTCAACGAAAAGTACAAAGGCTTGTTTTAAAAAACCTACGTTATGGAAATAGTAATTGTGATATGCCTGCTGATAGTCATTGTCCTGCTTTTACAGGATAAGATTGTCATTAAGAAAAGGACAAAACAAGAACCTCCGCAGAAGAAAGTCAATCCGAACCTGCCCGATATTATGGGGCAGCCAAAATCCGTAGAACGCCTTTCAATGCCAAACGCTGCCAATGAACGCCAAATTGAGGAACCGGAGATAAACCCCGCTAATTTAGACATTGAATACGACGAAAATGAAAACGTCGGCATTCAAATCCGCAAGGAAGAGCTGGACGAAGTTTTCAGTAATATACCTGATTTGGAGGAAGAGGAAGAAGATTGGAACAGGTACGGAATATCCGGTGGCGATGACGGTTTTGCCCAAGGGGTTACCTTTGAAGAACTAAGCTCCGTGGGGGTGTTGCTCCAAAAAGAAGAATTGGAACCAGCCCAAAAGGAAACAGCGATAGCCATAGTTCAAAAAATACAGGGAACCGAATTATTCAGCCTATTGGAGAATTCTATGGAAGATGCTTCCCGAAGAATAGCCGAGCTTTTGGATAGCACCCTTTCATCTGAAACGGAAGACAGTTCTTCCACTTTGCGGAAAAGTGATTTGAGTGATTTTGACATTGGGGAGTTTGTTTAGGCAAGCTCCCTTTTGTATGTTAGACACAAATTAAAAATTGTTCAAACGCTATAAAACTAAGTGCCCGCTATTTTTACAAATTTTGGAGTATCGAACTTCGGTGTAATTGTTGGCATATCTACTTTGACTGATATTGGCATTGGAAAATCAACTCCCATAATAATTGCTTCTCCTGACCCTAAAGATGGTAAAAAAGAAAGAGTTTCTTTATTGGCAGTCGAGCAAGCACTCGCGATTGCTTCCTTATCTTGATAATTTATCAGCCTATGAGTAATGAATGTTCCCATTTGACTTAGCGTACCAACAGGAATATCTCTTGGCATTTGTGTTGATAAACATAGAAATAATCCATATTTACGACTTTCTTTAGCAATGTTATCAAAAGCATTTAATTCTGTGCTTTCAAAATATTCATCCTTAATTTTCTTGTTTAAAAACTGATGGGCTTCATCTACAAAGAGAATTAGAGGATTTTCTCTGAAAATATTAGTTCGAGCTTTATTCAATAAGTATCTTCCCAATGAATTTGCCAAGATTTCTCTTGCCTGAAAATTATAAGGTACATTTTCAAAACCAATTCTTAAAATATTTAATTCTGGATTATTCAAAAACTCGTCTATCTTGGTTATTAGGTTATTTGTGGTTGGAGCATTAAATCCAAACATACCGGAATAATCATTGTCCGATATTACATTGTTAACACGCATTATTAAACTCGTTGCATTTCCATAATTTCTTTCATCTCTATTGTTTGCCCAACGGTCGTTGAATATTTGAAAACATTCATTCCCTATTTGCCTGTGGAGTAGATTTATACTGAAATTATTTATTGTGAAATCTTCTATAATAGATTTATAAGTAAAGTAGGCATTATTATATGCCGCAGTAATATTATTTTGTTTTACAACTAATCCATTATTTATAACTACTTGCTGACCCCTGAATGTAAAAGTATCGTTAGTTCCATCATTATTATGTCCATTATTAGGAATATTCCCTAATAAGCAATGTGCAACTTTTAACGACTTAATAGCTTCCAATAAAACGGGTTGCTGTACTTGTCCTGATGGTCTGAACAGAACGAATAAATCATTAATGGTTAAATTCTGATATGGAAAATAGCTTTCTGAAATCAGTGTTGAATGGTCAACTTTTGGATGAGCATCAAATGTAGAGTATTCTCCCGTTGGGTCTAAGATTATAGCTTTTGCTCCGGTTTCTATAACTCCCTCAATAAATTTGCTGATGGTATAACTTTTCCCTCCTCCTGTTGTACCAACAACCGCACAATGACGACTAAATATCGCTTGCAAAGAAATATCTACGGGAACATTTTTATCGTATATCAAATTCCCCATTCTAAAAGTAGGAGAATGTTCGATATTTTCGGGTTTTATGCCAAAGGTTTTGAAATGTGTAGAAAGAAATTCCGACGAACAAATGAATACCTTAGAACCAATGAGTGGGAGGCTATTTATCCCTTTTTCTATTCTACTCGGGTCAAACAAATCAAATGATAAAAGAATTTCTATTCTTCCTACTGGATGAAATGCTTTAGTTGAAAAAGTTCTTTCACTTAATTCCAACCGTTCTTTTTCAGGTAACGATATTTCCAACATTTTTCCCAGAAAACCTTTTTCCTCTCCCTCAACAACAATATAGTTTCCTACAAGTCCACCTCTCAACACTTCTGCGTGGTGAACAAATGTTTTCATCAAAACAGAAGACGGGAAATGCACTTTCACAAATGCAGGGGATACAAAATTTACATACCCAAGAAAATGACTGTGATTAAAGGGGCTATTGCTCATATCTAACTATTAGGGATATTAATTACTATTTGTCGTGTATCTTCCTGATTGTAAGATTTTAAGTCAGGATAATTCTTAGCGAAATCCTCAAAGGTTTCTGAAACAATAGATATATTGGAATATTTGTTTGCAGCATCAATAAAGGGTTTCATATTTTCGTTGGTTTCATCTATCCCTTTATTTACAATCATCAATTGAAAGCCTGGATTTTGTTCCAAGGCTTCGATGATTGCGGTTACGATATGTTTATCCCCGAAACTAAAGCCTATTGTAATAAGGAAAACATTCTCCTTTCTCAAATTGGACTGGAACCTCGACATCATTTCAAAATACGGCTGTTCATAAGAGCTTTCATATTTTGATTGATGTGGATATATCATCAATGGTTCGTCAGGTTCTTCTTTTTGTATAATCTTGTTGTCTTGCTTTTCCCAATTTACAGAACCGTGTAATTTGTACAAATGGAAAACTTTTTGAATAAAATTGTCTTCTTCTTTTACTCTACTTTGATTGCGGGAAACAATATCGTAATCATAATTACGCCCACTAAATATTCTTGGTTGAGAAAATGAAAACCCGTCTATAACAACAAAATTGCTTTCACAAGCTGATTGTTCAAACATTAGGTCATAATTCAATGTAAACAGCTTAAATCTTGGTAAAGTAACTTTGCGTTTCGTTATTTTATTTAATAAGAGCGTATGTGGCGAATTATCTGGCAAACTCAATTGACAGGCTTCTTTGATAAAATCTTTAATTTTGTTTACACAATCCTCAATATCTATATCCTCTTTGGGTATATATGGTATAGCAGGTGTTGCCATAGAAAGAACCTTTTCTAAATTCTTTACTATAGAGCCATCATCCCATTTTTCATCGTAGCCAATAGTTTCAAGTAACTTTCCAAAAACATCGGCTGTTAAAAGAGCTTCCGCATCATCCCATAAATTTGCCATCGACTTACCCAACTTCCCATCTTTTCCCCAACCAATAGATGACCCTGCACCAGTTAGAAGTAATAAATTCTCAAACTGATTATTTAGAGTTTGGGAGTATTTATTCCTATTTGTTGCAATTGCATAATCAATTCTATTTTCGGTACTTTCTTTGAAATCGTGAAGTTTGCCGTCGATATATACTTTTATATCAGTAGCATCACTATCATCATAAGCAACAGAACTGTTATTGTTGAGTAAAATGTATTTCATATTCGCATATTTTATTTGTTAACCTTTTTATTGCCAAAGAAGAGTTGTTAAAAACCTAATCTGCATTATTCTTGATTGCATTTAATTCTTTTAAAACAATTTTTAAAGCCTGCTTTCCTATTTCTTTATCGTCAATAAGTCCCTTTATTTTATCTGAAAACCATAAAACCAATAGCTCATCAATTGGGGTATTCAAAAATTCTGCAAGCTTTTCGATGTGTTTTCTTGGCAATGGTCTTTCTTCATTTTCGACTTTACTGATAAAAGCACTATCCAGTTCCAATGCAGCCCCAACTTCCCGTAGGAACAATCCTTTACTTTCTCTTAGTCTTTTTATGTGTTTTCCAAATGCCATTTTGCTTTTTTAAGACTTGTCTAAATATGTCAAATTTAAGCAAAATAGTTTAATAAATACGGATTTAGACTTTCTATAAAGCCACTCACTGCCAAATCATTCCTTTGACTGCCACTTTATTATAACGCCCTGATTTCTGAAACACCTTTGTTCCGAAAGTCCGCAAGGTGCGGGATAACAATAACAAATTAATGTGTTTCAATTATGGAAAAACAGAGAAAAAAAGTTTTGCTGGCAGCCGTGGCTATGCTGTCAGGAATTGGTGCGTTCGCACAGGGAAACGGCTCGGCAGGTATCAACGAGGCTACCCAAATGGTAACTTCCTATTTCGACCCCGCAACCCAATTAATCTACGCCATCGGTGCGGTCGTGGGCTTGATAGGGGGCGTTAAAGTTTACAATAAGTTCAGTTCGGGCGACCCCGACACATCGAAGACTGCGGCAAGCTGGTTCGGTGCGTGTATCTTCTTAATCGTAGCGGCTACCATCCTGCGTTCATTCTTCCTTTAATCCTTTGCTTTATGAACAATTACAACATAAACAAAGGCATTGGCAGGACAGTGGAATTTAAGGGACTGAAAGCACAATACCTGTTCATTTTCGCTGGCGGACTGCTCGGTACGCTCATCCTCGTGATGATACTGTATATGGCAGGCGTAAACTCTTACATCTGCCTGTTCCTCGGAGCAGGCGGTGCTTCGCTCATTGTGTGGCAGACCTTTTCACTAAACAGGAAGTACGGCGAACACGGGCTAATGAAAATCGGAGCAGGAAAAAGACATCCCCGATACATCATTTGTCGCAAGCCTGTACACCGCTATCTGAAATTCACTCCTAAATCGAATGCCCTATGAGAAACGTTGCAAAGACAACAACGCTGGAAAACAAATTTCCTTTGTTGGCAGTAGAAAACAACTGCATCCTTTCCAAAGATGCGGACATTACCGCCTGCTTTGAGGTTCGTTTGCCGGAACTGTTTACGGTAGCATCGGCGGAATACGAAGCTATTCACTCCGCCTGGCATAAGGCTATCAAGACCTTGCCGGATTTTACGGTCATCCACAAACAGGATTGGTACATCAAAGAAAGCTATGCTCCCGATTTGGCAAAGGAAGACCAAAGTTTTTTGGCTAAATCCTACCAACGCCATTTTAATGAGCGACCATTTCTGAACCATTATTGTTACCTGTTCCTGACCAAGACCACTAAGGAAAGAATGCGTATGCAAAGCAACTTCAGTTCGCTTTGCAAAGGTACGCTCATACCAAAGGAAATCAGGAACAAGGAAACGATACACCGCTTTATGGAAGCGGTGGCACAGTTTGAGCGTATCGTGAACGATAGCGGTTTCATAACCCTGCAACGCCTTACCGAAGATGAAATCATCGGAACGGACGAAAAGCAGGGATTGTTGGAACAGTACCTAACCCTGTCAAGGGAAAGCGGAACACCGATGCAGGACATCGCACTCGGAACGGAAGAAGTCCGTATCGGAAACAAAAGGTTGAGCCTGCACACCTTGTCCGATACAGACGATTTGCCCGGAACGGTATCGGCTGATACCCGTTTTGAAAAGCTATCCACCGACCGGAGCGACTGCCGTTTGTCGTTCGCTGCTCCCGTGGGATTACTCCTTAGCTGTAACCATATCTACAACCAATATTTGTTTTTGGATAACAGCGAAGACAACCTGCAAAAGTTTGAAAAGTCCGCCCGCAATATGCACTCTTTGGCAAGGTATAGCAGGGCAAACCAAATCAACAAAGAGTGGATAGAAAAATACCTGAACGAAGCCCACAGCTTCGGTCTGTCGTCTATCAGGGCACACTTCAACATTATGGCGTGGTCGGAAGACCCTGCGGAGCTGAAACAGTTAAAGAACGATTGCGGTAGTGCATTGGCATTGATGGAGTGTAAGCCTCGCCACAACACTACGGACGTAGCCACTTTGTTTTGGGCTGGAATGCCCGGCAATGCAGGCGATTTTCCGAGTGAGGAAAGTTTTTACACTTTTATCGAACCTGCCTTGTGCTTCTTCACAGAAGAAACCAACTATCACAATTCGCCCTCGCCGTTCGGTATCAAGATGGCTGACAGGCTTACAGGAAAACCTATCCATTTGGATATTTCCGACCTGCCTATGAAGTGTGGCATTATCACGAACCGGAACAAGTTTATACTTGGTCCGTCAGGTTCGGGAAAATCGTTCTTCACAAACCATATGGTAAGGCAATACTACGAACAGGGCGCACACGTATTGTTGGTAGATACGGGTAATTCTTATCAGGGCTTATGCGAACTCATCAAAGGAAAGACCAAAGGTGAAGACGGTGTTTATTTTACGTACACCGAAGGCAACCCGATTGCATTCAATCCATTTTACACGGATGATGGGGTTTTCGACATCGAAAAGAGAGAAAGTGTTAAGACCTTAATATTGACACTATGGAAACGTGATGATGAACCGCCAACCCGTTCGGAAGAAGTGGCATTATCCAATGCCGTATCAGGTTATATTGAACGTATCAAAACAGATGATGTTTACCCATCATTCAACGGTTTCTACGAGTATGTCAAAGGTGATTACCGCAAGGTACTCGAAGAAAAACAGGTAAGGGAAAAAGACTTTGACATTGCAAATTTCCTGAACGTCCTCGAACCCTACTACAAGGGTGGCGAATACGATTATCTGTTGAACTCCGACAAGCAGTTAGACCTGCTTTCCAAACGCTTTATCGTGTTTGAAATTGATGCGATTAAAGACCACAAAATCCTCTTTCCCATAGTCACAATTATCATTATGGAAGTTTTTATCAACAAGATGCGGAGGCTGAAAGGTATCCGAAAACTCATCCTGATTGAAGAAGCGTGGAAAGCGATTGCCAAAGAAGGAATGGCGGAATATATAAAATATTTATTTAAAACCGTCCGCAAATTCTTCGGAGAGGCGATTGTCGTTACGCAAGAGGTAGATGATATTATCCAGTCGCCCATTGTAAAAGAAAGTATCATCAACAATTCCGACTGTAAAATCCTCTTAGACCAGCGTAAGTATATGAATAAATTCGATGACATACAGGCAATGTTGGGGCTTACAGATAAGGAAAAAGGTCAGGTACTTTCTATCAATATGAACAACGATGCAAGCCGACTGTACAAAGAGGTTTGGATTGGCTTAGGTGGTACGAACTCGGCAGTCTATGCCACCGAAGTTAGTTTGGAGGAATACCTCGCATACACCACCGAAGAAACCGAAAAAATGGAGGTAATGCAATTAGCTTCCGAATTGGACGGTAACGTAGAACTCGCCATTAAGCATATCGCAATGCAAAGGCGTGACAAAGCAAATCAATAGTCATTAACATTTTAAAATTCATAAAAATGAAAAAGTTCCTTTTTATGGTGTGTACGGCACTAATGCTCGCCGTAGCACCGTCCGCAAAAGCACAATGGGTAGTAACCGACCCCACAAATCTGGCATCGGGTATTCTCAACAGTGCGAATGAAATCGTACAGACTTCTTCCACGGTATCCAATGTAATTAAAAATTTCAAGGAAGTGGAAAAGGTGTATAAACAGGGTAAGGAGTATTACGACAAGCTACAAGCTGTAAATAATCTTGTAAAAGATGCACGTAAGGTACAGCAGACTGTATTGCTTGTCGGTGACGTATCCGAAATGTATGTTACCAACTTCGGTAAGATGATGAACGACCCGAATTTTTCTGCACAGGAATTGGCAGCTATCAGCAATGGTTATTCGGCATTGCTGAATGAAAGTACCGAACTGCTGAAAGAACTCAAACAGATTGTAACCTCATCAAGCCTTTCGCTGAACGACAAAGAGCGTATGGATATTATTGATAGAGTGTACAAAGAAGTAAAGGAATACCACAGCTTGGTACGCTACTATACCAATAAGAATATCTCTGTAAGTATTCTAAGAGCAAAAAAGCAGAACAATACCAAAAGAGTGCTTGACCTCTATGGAACTCCTAACCAAAAATACTGGTAGTTATGGAATTTCAAAATCTTCACGAAGTCCTACGCTCATTATATGATGAGATGCTCCCACTGTCCGCCGATATGGCGGCAGTGGCTAAAGGGATAGCCGGATTGGGGGCTTTGTTCTATGTTGCCATAAAAGTATGGCAGGCTTTGAGCAGGGCTGAACCCATTGATATGTACCCTTTGCTTCGTCCTTTCGCTTTGGGGCTTTGCATTATGTTTTTCCCAACTATCGTATTGGGAACAATCAATGCCGTGTTAAGTCCGGTGGTACAGGGTACTCACACAATCCTCGAAAATCAGGTGCTTGACCTCAACAATTTGCAGGCGAAAAAAGACCTGCTCGAACGGGAAGCTATGCTACGAAATCCTGAAACAGCCTATCTCGTATCAAATGAGGAATTTGATAAAAAGCTCGAAGAATTGGGCTGGTCGCCCGGCGATTTGATTACGATGTCGGGAATGTATATGGATAGGTTTGCCTACCAAACCGAACAAGCTATTAAGAATTGGTTTCGCAATCTGTTAGAGGTACTGTTTCAGGCGGCAGCTTTGGTTATTGATACCATAAGGACGTTCTTTCTCATTGTCCTGTCCATACTCGGGCCGATAGCCTTTGCGATAAGCGTGTGGGACGGTTTTCAGTCCACGCTCACGCAATGGCTGACCCGATACGTCAGCGTTTACCTGTGGTTGCCTGTGGCAGACCTGTTCAGCTCTATGCTTGCCAAAATACAATCCCTCATTATCGAAAAGGATATAGCAATGCTTGCCGACCCTACTTACATACCTGATACGAGCAATACCGTGTACATCATTTTTATGATTATCGGCATCATCGGGTACTTCACTATCCCGACAGTAACAGGTTGGGTAATCCAAGCCGGAGGCGCAGGAAACTTTACCCGCAATGTAAACTCCACAGCAATGAAAGCCGGAAACATCGCCGGAGCAGGCGCAGGCTCAACAGTTGGAAACATCGGCGGTAAACTGATGAATAAATAATCATTAATCATTCTAAAAAATGGAATTTAAAACGCTAAGAAATATCGAAAACAGCTTTAGGCAGATAAGATTATATGCCATTGTGTTTGCGGTTCTCTGCATTAGCGTGGTAGGTTACGCCGTATGGCGTTCCTACCGCTTTGCAGAAGAACAACGCCAAAAAATCTATGTGCTGGATAATGGAAAATCGTTGATGCTTGCCTTATCGCAAGATGCAAGTATCAACCGACCTGTGGAAGCAAGGGAACACGTCAGGCGTTTTCACGAACTCTTTTTTACGCTTGCTCCCGACAAGAACGCTATCGAAAGCAATATGAGCAGGGCATTCAACCTTGCCGATAAATCAGCTTTTGATTATTACAAAGACCTGTCGGAAAAGGGCTATTACAGCAGGATTATTTCGGGGAATGTACAGCAACGCATTGAGGTGGATAGTGTCGTGTGCAATTTCGACACCTATCCTTATGCGGTGCGTACCTACGCCAAACAATTCATTATCCGTTCGAGCAACGTGACCAGGCGTAACCTGATTACTTCCTGTTATCTCGTGAACTCTGTCCGTTCGGACAACAACCCGCAAGGCTTCAACATCGAAAAGTTTGCAGTGATAGAAAACAGGGATATAGAAGTTATCGAACGCTAAAAAAACAATCTTATGGAAGCATTATCAGATTTAAGCACGTTTGCAAAAATCCTTACCGATAAAGGATATAACGGCTATTTCCATACGCAGGGAGCGTATGCTGGAAAGTTGAAGGAAAGTATCGGCGAATACCTCGAAAACTGCCAAAAAGGTACAGATAGTTTGCCTAAACAGGACTTGTTGCTGACGGGCTACCTGCAATGGTCGGGCGAAGACAAGCCAAGTGTAGAATGCAGTATGTGGGTAAAATACCTGAACGGCAAATTCTCGCTTAACAGAATGGAGGTTGCAAGGAAAGACCAATTTGGGCAACTGCTGAAAAAATCGGAACTGACAAACCTGTCAGTCATATCCGCACCCAAAGCGGTTGAGGCAGTCGCTTTGGTCAATGAAGAACCGAAGCAAAAGGCAGGTCAAAGTCCTAAGCGTTTCAAGCTATAACAACAGAAATAGTAAGGTTATGAAAAAACTAAGAGCAAATATGGACAGGTACTTTGACAAGCTGGACGAACGCTGGCGGGCATTGCCCTTGCGGAAACAGCACCAATACACACTTTACTTTTTTGTGGGGTATCTACTGCTTACGGCAGGTGTCATTTGCAAAGTATGGTACGATACCTCAAAGTCGGGTAACGATATGGTCATTGAGCATATCGAAAACCCTGTCCTCAAAAAAAGTGAAAGTCCTGCAAGATTGCAGGACACATTATCAACAATTCTAAAAAACAAGATTTATGAAAGAAAATGAGAACAAAAAGTCGGTTGTTCGGGTAACGGAAGGGAACCAGGCAGCAACCACTGATGTACTGCAAGACGGTACACAGAACAAAGCCGAAAAGCTCAAAAAGCCACTCATATTTGGCTTAATGGGAATTGTCTTCGTAGGTTGTATGTACCTCATATTTAAACCATCCGCAGACAAAAAGGAAATTGAGAACATCGGGCTGAACGATGCAGTACCGGAGGCTACCGGAGCAGGAATGCCTGCCGACAAAGGCAAGGCTTACGAGTTGGAAATGCTGGAACGCAAAGAGCAAGAAAAACGCAATGCACTTACCACGCTTTCTGACTATTGGAATACTGAAGACAAAAAAGAGCCTAATGATGAATTTCCCGAAGAAGACGAAAACAGCAGCTATGGCGTTGGCAGAGGTTCGGGAAGAAACGGCAATCCTGCATTGAGCAGTTACCGCAATGCACAAAGCACATTGGGTTCATTTTATCAGGATAACAACTCTGAAACAACAGAACTCCGCAGGCAATTGGACGAACTAAAAGAACAATTAGCCGAGAAAGATGTACCTAAATCTGTAACCGTTGATGACCAGCTTGCCATAATGGAGAAATCCTACCAGATGGCGGCAAAGTATCTGCCAACAGGTACAAATTCGACAGAAGCCCCACCTGCTAAGGATGCAGGTACGGCTACCGCAGGTTCAACTCAAAAGGAGCATTTTGTGGCATTCACACCTACAAGAAAGAACACCGTTTCCGCTTTGTATCGTGAGCCTACGGACAGTGCCTTTTTAGCCGATTGGAGCGAAACAAGAAACCGGGGCTTTTATACCGCAGGTTCTATTGAGCAAACGGCACAACCGAAAAACAGTATCAAAGCCTGTGTACACGATGCGCAAACGGTTATTGGCGAAACAGGGGTACGATTGCGATTGTTAGAGCCAGCCCAAACGCCTCAACGTACCATTCCGAAAGGAACGATTGTAACAGCTAATGCCAAATTTCAGGGAGGTCGATTGCAGCTAAAGATTACCTCCGTAGAATTAGAGGGCAACATCATTCCGGTTGATATTACTATTTACGATTTGGACGGACAGCAAGGCTTGTACGTTCCGTATTCGCCCGAAATGAACGCCCTTACCGAAATGGCGGGCAATATGAGCCAGACTTCGGGAACAAGCATAATGCTCACGCAGAATGCAGGACAACAGGTTGCTGCTGATTTAAGCCGTGGCGTGGTACAGGGTGTTTCGGGCTATTTCGCCAAAAAGGTAAGAACCCCAAAGGTTACGCTAAAAGCAGGGCATCAGGTCTTCCTTGTATCTAAAAAATAATGTTGAACTCAAATAATTTAAACAATGAAAAATCATTTAAAAACCTTTTGGGCATTTGCCCTGATACTCGGCTTTGCCGTACAATCTTACGCACAGGATAGTGCAAAAACTCCGCTTGCATTAGGCAAGATAGAACCGTATAGAATGGAAGTTACCTACGATAAAACTTCACATCTTATTTTTCCGACCGCCATCCGTTATGTGGATTTGGGAAGCGAATACCTGATTGCTGGAAAAGCGGAAGATGCGGAAAATGTATTGCGTGTAAAAGCATCGGTAAGGGAATTTGAAGCGGAAACCAATTTTTCAGTTATCACAAATGACGGGCGTTTTTACAGTTTCAATGTGTATTACAGTCCCTATCCCGAAGCGTTGAGCTATGACCTCTTGACAATGCAAAAGGCGGTTGATAAAGCCAACGGAAACGATGTGCTTTTTGAAGAATTGGGCAACAATTCGCCATCATTGGCAGGCTTGCTTTTGGAAACCATTTACAAAAAGGACAAACGTATTGTAAAGCATATCGGGGCTAAGAGTTTCGGTATTCAGTTTATCCTCAAAGGTATCTACATACACAACGGCAAATACTATTTCCATACGGAATTGAGAAACCGTACCAATGTGCCGTTTCAGATTGATTTTGTGAATTTCAAAGTGGTGGATAAAAAGGTAGCCAAACGTACCGTAGTGCAGGAACGCCCGATGATACCGCTTAGGACTTACAAACCATTGGATGAGATTGGCGGAAAAACGACCGAGCAAAACGTGTTCCTGTTAGACCAATTTACCATTGCCGATGACAAGGTACTACTTATTGAGATTTTCGAGAAAAACGGTGGCAGGCATCAGACACTCCAGATAGAAAATTCCGACTTAATCAAAGCTCGTTTGATTAACGATATGCACCTGAAATTTTAATAACCTTTTAAAGTAAATAATATGAAAAAGTATATCTATACCGTGATGCTCATCTTTATGGCCATCACGGTCACACAGGCACAAAGAATGTTACCTAAACAGAAAGGATTGGAAGTGAGTACGGGTGTGCTGTCCGATGATAAAATCGGTAACGATTATTACATCAATGTAGCAATGACCGTAAACGGCAAAAATGGTAACTACCAGCTTTGGGCGTTGGAATATACACACCAATACCACGATTATAAAGACCTCCGCATACCGCAGGAAACTTATACCGCAGAGGGCGGTTACAGTTTCTTCCTGTTGGGCGATGTTCGTAAGAACATCACGCTGAACTTTGGAATAACAGGCGTAGTCGGTTACGAAAGCATCAACCGTGGCGAAGCAATGTTGTATGACGGAGCGAAGATACTGAGCGAAGACAATTTTGTTTACGGAGCAGGCGGACGGCTCACATTTGAAACGTACCTGTCCGACCGTTTTGTGTTAGTCCTGCAAGGGCGTACAAAGGTTTTGTGGGGTACAGACTTGGAACAATTCCGACCGTCCGCAGGCGTGGGATTAAGGTTTAATTTTTAAAATGTAAAATGATGATAGCAATATTCAATAAATTCAGGATAGGATTAAGCTCAATATATATACTCTTGGCAATCCTCACGGCTTCGGTTACGTTGGTATCTTGTAGCAAAGACGATGAACTCGAAATACAGAACGATTTCCCTTTTGAGGTCAAAGTAATGCCTGTACCCAAAGATATTGCCAGTGGGCAGACCGTAGAGATACGGATTACCATACAGCGAACAGGCAATTACAGCAACACGCAATATTTTCTCCGCTACTTTCAATTTGACGGTCAAGGCACATTGCGGTATTATGACGAACCACCGTATTTGCCAAACGATTTGTATTCGTTGCCAACGGAGCAGTTCCGGTTGTATTACACTTCGGCATCTACCGTATCACAATCCTTTGAGGTTTGGATTTCCGATAACTTCGGTAACGAAAAGCAGTTGAGCTTTCAGTTCAACAGTAGTGATTAATGCTACTTATATAAAAGCAAAACCGACTGTTACAGGTCGGTTTTTTGCTTTTCAGCTTTCGGTGTACGTTGTTTTTTGTTTAAATTTACTTGAATTATAATCTTAACGGGTATGGATACAGTTACGGCTCAATTGGTGTTTGGTATTATTGTTATCGTTATTGCGATAGTGCTTATTTATTGGATAAACCGCAGGAAATTTTATAGGCGTAATGGTATGGGTGCAGAGGGATTTTCGAGTTTTGAAGCATCTGTATTTACCCGTTTTATAGAACGTGTCGGCAAATGGATTGCATACGCTTTGATAATTCTCGGTATTGTCTGTATATGGACTTATAGCCAAATGAAAAAGGACAAAGAGAAGCAACAAGTGGAGATACCTAACTCGAAATAAGTATTTTTATGGAAATTTAGATTATATGATTTAGTATTCATAATAAAGAGGAAAATTATAAAATGACAAAATCCTTTGATGACATAACCCTACGAAATATATCTGATATTATATCAAATATACTGACACATACGAAAATTACAGAACATTTATCAGGTGCTGGTATTTCTCAATCTCAATATGGCACAAATAAAACAGACAGATTGTTTTATGCTTTAAAAGAAAGACAAGCACAAGACAGATGTGGAAATAATGTATTGGCATTTGTTGTTAGATTATTAAATCCTAAAAGATATAATTCCGAAGATGAATTTGAAAAAGATAGAACAACTATCAATGAGAAACTTGTTTATGAAGGGATAGAAATTGATAAAAGTGGACAGCCCCGACAAGTTGATAAGGCGAAAACTATTTCGGAAGCAAAAAGCAGGTCACTAAAAATCAAAGAAAAAGTACACGGAATTGGAGTTCATTCAGAAATTTTGCCTTATTGTGAAGCTGAATGGTTAAAGGAAAATTATTTTCACGCTATACTTGAAATTACGAAAAGTGTAGCAGAGAGGCTTAGGCAAAAAAGTGGCTATACTTCAGACGGAGCAGATTTAGTTGATGATTGTTTTGCGTTGGGAAAGGACAAAAGACCTATGCTTGCTTTCAATACTCTGAAAAATCAAAGCGAAGAAAGTGAACACAAAGGTTTTGGAAATTTCTGCAAAGGATTTTTTTCTATGTACAGAAATCCAAAAGCACACAACCCCAAAATATTGGAAGATACCCAACTTTCACAAATGACAGAAGTTTTGGTTGTAGCAACAATTATTCACAACAAACTTGATAACACTTATAAAACGGGGCTTAAATAAAAAAAATCGGATAGCTCAAAAGGTTATCCGATTTTTCGTTTATGGCAAAAGTAAAAAGCCAAACACTGCCTTTCAACGCCAATCAATGCAACCTTTCCCAATCCTGCAATAAGCCTTTATAAATTCGACTTCCACAGAAAAAATGAGCAAACAATGGAAGTTATTGCAATACAAAAAACCGCATTGGACGGAATGAAGAATGACCTAAGGGAACTTTTGGAAATGACCGAAAATGCCACACGAAAATATACCCCGATTTTCAAAGAGGAGCAATGGCTCGATAACCAGGAAGTGTGTTTGATGATGAACATTACCAAACGGACTTTGCAGACCTACAAGGACAAAGGCTTATTACCATATTCCAAACTGAACCGCAAGAATTATTATAAACGCTCGGACGTACAGGCTTTACTCGAAGCCGGACAGCCGTACAATACCAACGACAATGGATTTACTGACGAATGAAACGGAAGAAATCATCGCCCATCAGGAAATGATAATGCAGTTGAGAAACCGTATTGAAGAAATATTAAAAAATTACCGTCCTGTAATGAACGGAGAAATATACTTGTCGGGCGAAGATGTGTGTAGGCTGTTACATATCAGTAAACGGACTTTACAGCAATACCGTGACGATAATATCCTGCCGTATATACAAATTGGGGGTAAGATTATTTATAAGGAAACGGATATTCTGACCGTCTTAGAACAGAACTATATAACCAATGACAGACATTGCTTCTAATTAATTTGGTTCTGACTATGTTTCAACGGAAGGACTTTAGTATATTTGCTATGTAAAATATAACAATACTTAAAGTGTTTTTGCTTTAGGTCTTGGTACTGAAAACTGGTAATTTTTTGTATCCCCAAGACAATAAGTAAGAACGCTCACGTCATAGGCGTGGGCGCTCGCTTATTCGGGGATTAAGGCGTACCAGTGCCTCAGTATCGGTAAGTGTGGTTGCCTGCGCTTCTTTTTTTTGTGCAGGGCTACATCAACTCAAAAAAGTAATGATATGGAAACTGGTACAGCACAACAAAAAATTGCCCTCGCCTTTATCAATGATAAAAGCCCGATTTTGGATTTGACCTGCAACGACCTCGTTGCTTCAGGAATTGAAGTATTGTTCCGTTCTGAAAACATTGAAGACGGACTATCTCAATTACCAGCATTAAAAACACTTCCCAACATTTGTATTATTGACCTTGATTTTTACAATAAGAATGTGCTGGCACAGCTTCAAGAATTGAGAACACAATATCCAACCATTAACCTGATTGCACATAATGATATTGATGCAGAAAAAGCCGTAAAACCTCTTTTGGAAATTGGTTTTACAGGTTATTTGCTCATTGGTAGCGATACGGACGATTTTAAAAAAGCTATTGATGTTGTTACCAATGGCGGTAGATATTTTAGTGTGGGAGTAGCGGAAATTGCACAGGAATATTTCAGTAATAAGTAACGTTCCGATTATAATAGTATAAAATATCTGTTCTAATCAAGCGGCGTTCTTTTGCTTCTTTTCTTTGGTCGCTTATGTGAAAAGAAAAGAAGTCATTGCATACCTAATCATTGGGATAATGAATATCCCACACAATAATGTCGCAACCTGTTTGGTAAAAGGTAGAGAAAGGAAATTGTGTAGCGGTGCATTTTGACAAAGGGGTTGCACCGATTTGATGCAAAAAGACTGTCCCGACCATCGGGAGGATCTGTCTTTTTGCCGCCCGACTTTTCGGGTCAGGCGACTTTTATCGGGTGGGTGCGGAAATCTTTCAGATTGTGAAAAAATCCTTTGTATTCAGTCATTCCCCTGCGAAATAAGTTCCACAGCAAAGAACAACCCATTTGGGTTAATGAGGAATTGATAAACAAGTCCTGGTGTTCCAACGCTTCGGCAAGGGAGCAACTTGGCGTGTTATCCTCTTGTTCGGATTGCTTCAGCAATTCGCCAAATTCATCGGTAACAAATGGCAGGCTTGCCACCGTTTGGTATTTCTCTGAATTGGGTTGCTTTATCTCTCCGATAGTAGATAGTAGCACTTGTCCTGTATCTTGGCTGTTGCCAAAATCCAACCAATATTTCGGCTCATCTTGGTAGTGTCTGCGGTAACTTATTTCTTTAAGAATTTCAGCAACGCCAAACCTCGCCTGTACATTGTCCACACAAGTAATAGTAATGATTGCCCTTGCTTTTTCGGGTATTCTACCAAACTTGTCCTTTTCAAATTTTACCGTTTCGGCTTTCCAATTTGTACCGATGCAACGATTGATACGGTTTATCAATGCAACCGATTTGTACAATCCTGTTTCACTTTCAAAAAAACGCTGTCTGCCTAAATTGGCACTCGTGATAACATCATCATCCCAAAGGCGGACTTGCAACCCTGCGTGTCCCAACGCTATCAAGCTCTCGTTTATTTCCATTAAAGCGGTCAATACTTTTGAGCCTGTGCCACCTGCCCCGATAAGGTTTACCGAAATTGGGTTTGTCGGATTGAGCAGATAATTGTCCGTAAAATGGATTGCTGTTTTTGCTGTATTCATCACAATAGATTTTTAAGGGTTTTGTTATTCTTTTTTAATACTTCTTTCGGAAAAGGTTTATCAGTATTGATAAGGTCTTTCCAAAGGTTTACAATGTTTTTTTTCGTGAGGTTCTCGCATAATGAATGGCTGAAATAGGAATTAAAAAAATAATGTTCCCACGCCTGTGTAAATTCCTCAACCGAAGCCGAATTTTTAATATCAATACTAACAGTACCCATACATACATTGCCCTTTTCGTAGATATTGAAGAAAGGTGCGTAATGCAATGGCGTTTTCTCGGTGGGTCTTCTGTCGCTTGCCAAAGCAAATACAGTAAGACTGCTTTTGCTCGCTAACCAAAGCATTGGCGGTACTTGTGCCATTCCGTTGGATATGCCCAAACTATCCACAAAATACAGTTGTCTTTGCTGTGCTTTGGTGTACCATAATACTATACCTTTTTCAGCATTTGGATTGATATGCAGAATGTTTGTAGGCAATATTCCCTTTGACTTTAAAAAGGCTGTGTTCTTTTCTTCATCGGTCTGTAACGCCTTTGCCAATACGTTGGCTTCTTTTACGGTCAATGGGTGGGCATTGATAGGCGTTCCGTTGCTATCCATATCGAAATGCTCCACGTACATTGCTGTATCTGTTCCTTTGGTTTCATAGAAAACCAAAGCGGATTTTGGATAGTATAATGTGCCGAAATCTTTGGTTATGTCGTTTACGGTGTTCATTTTTCTGTTGTTTTATAGTTATATAATAAGTAAGAAAGGTCATCCAACAATTCAAACAGGCGATTTTCAAAATCAAGGTTGCCTTGTGTTATTTTACTGCCGTCAAATGCTTTGCAAATGGTCGGCTCTTCCATTTTTCCGTATTCGTTGAACTCATTGTTGATGCTTTCGGAAAGGCTTTCATATAGCCAACCTTTGGTATCTGCGATAAATGAAATGTACTTTTCCATTCCGATTGCTTCGGTTTCGTAATCATCGTCATAAGGGTCTTCTTCGGGCAATGGTGCGTTTCTAAAAAAAGTTGCTTTCGGATATTCAGTACAAAGGGCAAACGCATTACACGCTACCTGCCAACATTCCCTGTCGAACGTGTCAAGGCTTTTAAATCGGTTCAAACGCTGTTCAAATATCTTTAGATTGCTTCGGTTAAATAACTTTTGTTCTATCCTGTCGCCAATATATTCGGCATTTCTCAACTCACTTCTATATGTTTCTGTTTCGTCCGTTTCCTCGTCCTGTTCTACCCAATCTTTATGCGTTTCATACAACCAATACAAATAGCTGTCTTCCTGCCTGTAATACGGCACATCGGCAATATGGTACAGATAACTGCATACCGATACAAGTAGCTGTGCGGTCTTTTTACGCTTCGGGTCTTTGAGCATTTTAAAGAGTGGTGCAATAGGAATATAATACAAGGTTGTACCTACATTATACCTTTCCTCACTTACAAAAAAGGTTTTCTTACTATCCTGTACCAATTTGAAACTGTCCCAATTTATGTTGGTACGTTTTACTTTGGTTTCCATATCCCACATAGATAATACTACATTGTATGGAAACTCAAAATCTTGGGTTTGCATCGGTTCAATGCTGTAATGCTCGGCAAGTCGGGAAAGGGACTTGTAAAAATCCCTCTCCGTTTTCTGACAAGCCTGTACGGATTGTGCTGTTTTCAGTTTAGGCAGAAACGTACACTTTAGAATACCATTGGTAGCATTGCTATCGGTACGGATTTCTGCTTGTCTTTCTGCACTTGGTTTGCGTCCTTTGGTCTTTGTAGCCAATTTGCGAACTCGCCCAACTGTCGGTGTAACTGCTGTTGTCGTTTCTGTTCGGGTATATTGATTGTTCCCGATATGATGTTGCGTTGCATAATTCATCGTTTTAAAATTTTGGTTTAACCTTTCGTACCCATTACGCTCTCAAATTTGTACTCTACCGCATCGTCTTTTATCTGTGGTGCAGATGCTTTTGCCGTTGTCAAAATCGGGTACATATTGGCGTAAAAATTCATTACGGCTTCCACGCTCCAACGTGGCTCTGGGTCGGTCAGTCTGATGTCCTGTCCTTTGTCTTTGAGTATGAAAACTCGTTCTAATTGCGTTGCTAATAACATAACTTTCTAATTTTGGGGTTAACACTTTTATTCTTCCTCGTCCGCTTCATCAATAGGATAATCGGCAGTAACTTCTTCCACCTTTGGCGGTTCGGGTGTAGCTTCTTCCATTGCTCCGAAAAGGCTCGGTGTTGCGAACTTGTCGGACAATGAAGTTTTGCGTTTGCGTATCTCGTCCGCTTTTTCGGGAAACTCCGTTATATCGGGTACTTTCATCCACGCTTCGCGGAACTTGCCCTCTTTCTCCAACTCGTCAGCCTTTACCATAGCATCTTTAAATTTCTTGTCTTTGGCTTCTTTTTCCTTTTTCTCCTTTTCTGCTTTTTCTTTCTCGATTGCCGATTGCTTTTTAACTTCTTCCAATTGCTTTAAGAATTTTTCCATATCCACCATTAAGCCCGATACCTTTTGTATAGGTGTGGTAATCTGTTCAAAAAATCCCTCGTCAAACTCTTGGGGTGTGGCGTTAAATGTCAATGGGGGAATAAGGTTTTTGGCACTATCTCCGCATTGTTCGTTATTGAGCAATACTGTTACGATTAGGTTGCTTTCTATTCCTTTTGAAATGTTCAGTTGCAATACTCCTGTAAAGTCCAACTGCTGTATCTGATTGAAAAAATTTGTGTTCATCGTTCTTTGATTTTAATTGTTGTTTAACCGTTTTTTGATTGCTTTTAGTTTCTCGTATATGTCCATCCAATAGGCATTTTGCCTTTTATCGAAGTCTGAAAAACTTTTGTCCTCGTGGCTATACCCTGTATTTCGTTTGGCAATACAGATAGCTTCTTTTAGGTCGGTTACTTCAATTTCGTAACCGTTCAAATCCGTTATTTTCATACCTGTTCTAATTCTTATTTAGTGATTTCCGCTATTTGGTCAATCCTGCCGTAAACAATACTTCTAAGGCTTGTTTTGTCGGGGGCGTTGTATTCTGCCCAACTGCCGTACTGCTTCACTACATAGGTTTTCAAAATATCCTCAAACCCGAAGCGATAACCCATAAGGGGTACGGCTCTTTTGAAGTAGGCATTTCGGTTTACTGCTTCCGCAAGCCAATTTTTTTCTGCTCGGCTCAACTTGTCGCTTTTGTTCAGTTTTTCCCTTAGTAGGTAAACCTTTGCATTTTGCAGGGTTTCCAATTCGGGAACATCGTAGCGTACAAACTTTGTGGCTATTGCTGTCGTTTCCATTGTATCTGCTTTAAGTGTTATGAATTAGTTTCAGCATCGGTGTATTTTCCATTTTCATAGTAGCCTATAAGCCGTTCCCAAAGCCGTATTAGGCTGTCGGTATCTACATAGAAATACTCTGTTCTGTTGCAATAGATGATGTATATAGCTTCATCCCTGTATTGCGTTTCAAGGCTTTTTTCTTTAGCCATACTTTTGGCTTCGTCTATGGTTTTTGCTTTCATATTCTGCTGTTTTGTATCGTTATCAATCTTTACTATATCCACAATGGCACATTCGGGACAACCCTCTACGGCTGTTATCTGCTGTATTGCTCTCTGCTTTCCGCTAAGTGATACTACTGTCAGCGTTACTTTGCCTGTGTCGTGTTTCAGCGTTGCTTTATAGGTTTCCATTGTCATAGCTGTTGTTTATAATAGGCTACCACCGATTAAGGCGGTAGCCTGTGGTTATCTAATTAAGGTTTAGGATTTCCGCACCGTCCAGAGCAAATGCAGTACATAGTTCAAATGCTTTCTGCGATTTGAGTTGGGCAGTACCACCCAATACAATGCTCTGCAACTTGGCTTCGTCATTCTTGTAACTCCTTACATTCTGATAGTAGCCTGTCACAGAATTGTACGCTCCGAACAACGTACCTTTGGTAGTGTCCATTTGTTGGGTGTCGCTTATCATAGCATACGCAAAAGCATCCTCAACGACATTTTTGAACACGGTGGAAATTTCATCTTCCGCACCTTTTTTGATTAGGTCAAGCGTTTCCTTATTTGGGCAAAGTGCCAACTGTATTAGCTTTCTTACTTCTCGGTCTGTTACCTTTACTTTTGCCCATTCGTTGAAAATGCCCTCTAATTGGTTGCTCAATGTGTTGGCAAGTCCCATAATCTTGTGAGCGTTCTCGATACGTTGTTTTGCTCCCGAAGTGTGCTTGATACGGACTACATTGGTCATACTGCGTAACGAAGCATTCAGCGTGTTTTGGCATACAATACGGATAGGCGTAAATGCGGCTGTGATACTTCCGCTACCATCGTGCGAAGTGGTTAGGAAAATGTACTTTTCCGTAACATCATCGCCATTGCCTACACGGATATAGTCGGGCAATTTGGCTGTGATAAAAACACGTTCTCCGTTGCCTAACGCTCCTGCGGTTTCGTACAGAATGCCCTCGCCACCGCCTACAATGGCATCAAAGAAATTAAAGGCTTCACGGTTTTGTACGATATGGTAATCCTTACCGACTACGCCCAATACTGCATTGTTATCGGTGCGTATGTTGGCGAAATAGTTAGGTACTTCTAATTCGCTACTGTCTATCTCTATGCCGTTGGTGGTTTCGATAATGCCCGAACCTTTGGTAAATAGTGGGGATTTTACGACTTCGTAATCTAACCCTGCGTATTTGATTGCTTCCTCACTTGTCGGGTATTGTTCTACGATTTGACCTAAACCGTGCCACGCTTTTTGTTGTACGCTAAAAAATGAATAACGTCCTGTTCTCTCGTTGAAATTGATATTATGTGCCATAATGCTTAAAATTTGATGTTTAAAAAATGATTGAATACTCGTTGTTAGAATGGGAGGTCGTCATCTGCTCCCTGTGCAGTAAAGCTGTTGTTCTCGGCTTGTGCAGTAGCCTGTATGGTTTCGGCTCTCTTACTACCTCCGTGCAGTTTGATTTGAGAGGTATGAAAGTTCAGCCCCGAATGTGCTTCGCCGTTTTTGCCTATCCACGCCCTTGTGCTTATTCTGCCTGTGAGTTCTACCAAAGTGCCTTTTGTGAGTAGGCTTGCCACGTTTGCAGAAATCCAATAGGCACAATCGAAATAGGTTGTTTGCTCTATTCGTTCACCTTGCTTGTTTTTGTAGCTTTCATTGGTCGCTACTGAAAAGTTTACTACCTGTTTTTCGTTCGACAATGTGCGTACTTCCGCATTTTTTGTCAGTCTTCCGATAATGTTCATAATCGTCCTGTTTTAAAAGTTTTACATTTTGTTACGTTCGCTTTTCTCGTTTCCTGCTTCCTGTTGTGGTTTGCTCCGCTTCGCTTCGCATAATTTTTTCCAAAAGAAAAACCGGAAAAAAGAAAGCAGATAATCCAAGCGGGCAATAGCGAAAACCAAGAAAAAAAATGATTTAATGGGGGTTCCTTTAGGGGGAAACCGTTCATTCATTTTTTTTATTGGTGGGTGTGTGCGGTGGCTGCCCGCTATAACTTAGCTGCCTTTTTACCGGTTGATTGTGGAAATATTCTGTTCTAATTTTTATGGAATAAATGACCAGGCTATGAGAGCCTGAAATAGAGGTTGGAATAATCGAAAAGTAAGGGCATAAAAAAAGCAGGATAGTTAAATCCTGCTTCAATCTGATAAGTAAAGAATGCACTAATTTTTAAACCATAATTTCTTCGGTATTGTAAATTTTATCTGCGTTTGTATGTTCATTCAATAATGCTATTTCTTCCCGTTCCATTTTAATAATAAACGCATCTTCCATTGCCTTAAATTTAGGCGAAACCAAATCCATATCCTTACTGATTTTTTGGCTGGTAATCTTAGCATAAATCTGTGTAGTGGAAATATTCTTATGACCCATCATTTTGCTAAGGCTTTCAAGCGGAACACCCTCGGTCAAAAACATTGTGGCGAATGTATGACGGGCGGTGTGGAATGTAACTTTCTGTTCTGTAACAATACCCGCTTCCTCAATAAGTTTACCTATATGCGTGTTGCAAGTCGCATTGGATGGCATTGGGAATACAAAATCATTTCTTGTAGCTCCACGATATTTCTCAATGATGCGTTTGGGGATTTCCAAAAGACGGACGTTGGAGGCAACATCTGATTTCTTTCTCCTGCTGATTATCCATTGGTGTCCATCAAAGAAAGACTGGATATTGCTCCATTTCAGTTTCTTAATGTCTATGTAAGAAAGCCCTGTGAAGCAACTGAAAATAAAAAGGTCTTTTACAAGTTCATATCGAGGCTTAGATGGTTTCAGGAGCATTAAGGTTTCTACATCCTCTTTTAAAAGGTAGCTGCGGTCGGTTTCTTCCATACTGATTTCATAATCCTCAAAAGGATTATCCCGTATCAAGCCTTTTTTAATAGCCAATTCTGCCAAAGCAATAACTGGCATTGTGTAAACCCAAACCGTATTATGGGTACATTCCTTATCAATGCGAAGAAAGAAATCAAACTCACGAATAAAATCAGAAGTGAGTTCCCGGAAAGCCATATCGTCCCGATGGTAACGCTCCCTTATAAATTCGCTAAGATGGTTGTAAACAGTGTTGTATTTGCTATACGTGCTTTGAGAGCGTTTTCCCTTAGCGACCATTTTTTCAAAGTCTTCATTTTGGTCTTTAAAGACTTTTAGTACGGCATCGTCCATTACACCAACACCCAAAAACGAGAGCTTTACTTTCTGTGCGGTCGCAAAACCCTCGTGCTTCAGCATATCTTCGTAAATCTTGTCGATACGACCCCGTACGTTATCCAGCTTTTGGTTAATGTTCAAAGCGGTGGCACTCTTGCCCTCAACTCTTCCGTATTTTAAATCCCAATTTTTCGGGTTAATTTCTAACTTTGTTCCCAAAGTTTTAGCTGTTCCATCAATGGTAATACGTGCCATAATCGGTGCATTACCGTTCTTTTTCAGTTCGTTCTTTTTCAGGTAGAAAAGCAGTTTGAACGTGGACTTTTTTGTCTGTTCCATAACTCAAATGTTTAATGTTTAAAATTAAATTACATTGAGTTACAAGGGAATGTAAAAAAGGGTGCAAAAGACTGAAATATAAACAGTTAAGCTATGTAGTTACCTTTATCAATCGGTAACGAATTAGTAACCTAACCTTGTGTTTTCAAGCCCAAAACCTATCAGACACCGAGTTCCAAACTAAGACTACTGTTTTATAAAGCATTGTATAGCAACGGGTTTAATCGTTTTGCTTATTTTTGCTTTTTACTAATCTTTTTTAAATAAAATATTCAAGAGCAGGGCAGTTTCGTACAGCTCAGCTTGTTTTGCAGCCTCTTTCCCAATGCGAAATATGTCGGACTTATTATTTCGGGAAAATCGTAACAACAGAAAATACCTCACACCTTAAAGTCGTTTCGAGTATAACGTTGTATTATTTTAACGTGCAAGGGCTGTGGTTGCGTCCTTTCTATGTTTTGAGATAAGAAAGGCGCAACAGAATGGGAAAGGTGGAGAATGGGTAATTATTGGGGTACGCCGTAAGGTGTGAAAATTCTTCGAATAAAAGAAAAAGCCTTGGTTGTTAATTTTTCTTGGCTCAGTAACAGGCTATTTGCAAAAAGATACATCTGTTGTAAGGATTAAGGATACCATCGTTATTTGCGTTTATTCGAGGCCCCTATTTATAAGAATTGACGGCCAAATCTACCACTTTGTCCCTTGTTCAGAAGGGGTCGGGAAGATAGATTCGGTACGCGGGAACATGAATTATTTTAGAACAGCAATATGGGAAGTTATGCTTATTCGTTTTACAAACAAGTCCACTGGTGAATATTTTATACATTAATTACACAGCCGAGCTCGTTTTGATTTACTTTTTTCCGTGAAATCATCCTTAATGGATTTGTCAACAAAAACCCTGTTGCTCTTATTATTAAGGTAATCATCCAGATAATCGCAGACTGTTAGAAAACTAGTCTTCAAAAAATCGTTCTTTATTATTTTAGCTGGTTGATTCTTTGTTACCTTGATAACTGTAAGGGGGCCTTTAAACAATCCCTGAACCTTGTGATCTTCAATAAAATTTTTATATGCTAATTCTGCATTTTTCGCAAGGCGGTCGCAGTTATATTTAGGGGAGTAGTCAAACTTTATAAAATGTTTGTAGTTACTTTGCCAGCCAGTATCTACTTGTCTATAAAAACGACGGTGATCGTCGAACCAAATAGTTGCTTTATTTTCTTCGTACCCGATACTTAAATATGAATTCCAGTCGCGTATAATCAAATATTGCTCGCCAGCATAATAGCTAAAATAGTCTAATAGAGTGTTCAAAAGCGATAGGGGCCCACTTATGGTTTCTTCGGTTTTTCTCATCTCTTTTAGTAACCCGCCTAAATTCCATTTACCTGCTTCAGAGTAGCCTGACATACCAATTGCAAAGTTCTTAAACGTAAAAACTTTTTGTTGATAATCGATATAAGCCTTAGGCACCGGTCTTGCCGGTTTTGTTATATCGAATTGCGCAGTATCTGTTGTTAATATCATCCTTGCGTCTCCAACAAGAATAATTCCGTCAGAGCCAATAGCGGCAAGTATAACTGTACCATGCCCATAGTATTCGCTCTGGCAAAAAGTAGTAAGTGATATAAGTATTGATAATACTGTAACAAGGTGTCTCATTCTATCGATTTTGGGTACCGAATTTAGTCAATTTCCCCAACGGGGCAGAAAATTTCCAACCGCCGCTGAGCCATTGCACGTTCTACGCGAGATGGGCGACACTTGACATAAAATTAACTTATCACCTGAATTTCGCATTACTAATGCCTAAGTGTAAACGATGTGTTACCTGCTGATAAAATGATATCCGTGAAAAATCGGTCACGCGAAGGCGCCCAAAACACTAAGGCCAAAGCGAAATTTATGATAAGAGTATATTATGTTATGCAGGCTTTGTGGTTGCGATTTGTACATTTCTTATCTGGCAAATCGTAACGGACAGCTGGGAATAAAAAATTCATTCAAAGCAAATACGACCCGAAGGGGCGTGAGAAATGATATGATTAAGAAGATATTTGGATTTACTCAAAAAAAATATATACAGTATGGTGAAAGAACAGCCATAATAGGGTGGGTACTCGCATTCCTTTTATGGCTGTTTTAATTTTACATAGTATATACTTTTACCATATACCATCCGGCAAATTCGTCTGGCCCAACTTCAATTCTTTTCCCTTTGGTTAAACTTCCGTTCCAGGTTGATGTTGATGGGTGAACATTATAGCCCATTTCCAACAACTTTGTTCTTATTTCTTCTTTATACTTAATGGTTTCCGTGTTTTGATCCCCATTAATAATACACAGAATTACTTTCATGTCTTTAGGAATCGTCTTTAATTGTTTAATATCCGCATTCGTAACATGTCTCTGAGGGGCTGCGTAGTAATGCTTATGAGTTGATCGATCAACTGGGGCGTTGGTACTATTGTCGATTATAGTATTCTTGCTATTTTCGTTTTTCTCCTGACTAATGCTTGGCCCTGGTTTAGAAGTATCGGAGTTTTTGCCTTCGTGAACAATTGTAGCATTCTGCGAATCTTGGTTTACAGTTAACGGAGCTGATTTTTTACCTTCTGGCCAAACCTTTGTGGCAAACAGAACTACCGCTGTCAGCAATGAGGCACCTAATGTCAGCATAGCCTTATGCTTTTTGAACCAAGCTAATAATGAAGATTTCCTTTTCATTTGTAAAATGATTTAAAAGTTAAAAATATAGATCCCGTAAGCGACAACTCAAACCTTTAAATCAAATGAAAAGTCTGGAGAAAAATTTGGTAGGCCTGGGTCTGTTCATTAATTTAGACCCCAGAAACAAATCACTAACAAAATTCTCAATCCTTCAAGACGCTTAACTCTTGGAGGATTTTTGTTGTCAAACTAACGTTGATGCAAAGGTTAAGAATTAAAATTTCAATACACAAGGAAAACTATCAACACTAATTAATTTAGTGGAAAACTCGCCAATTTATTTAGCTTAAAAATCCTTAGTTGTTTTATAGAAATGAGATTAGGTTAGGAATCCTGGCTTTCTCTCTTTTAAAACATAATATACTTTTATTAAATTGACTTCCGCATATCATCGGTATTCAACAGTAGCGAGGCATGAATTTTCTATTCCCCGTAGCTCACTTAACATAATATAAATTATAAGACAAAAATGCAGAACTAAATCCATCACTGGCTGGTCAGGGAAATTAACGTGTTGAAAATGAACGGTCGATCTTCATGCCAATAACAAACTAAATGATCCGCCTGAGCGCCTATCGTACATAAATCGACCAGTCGGCACCGCTGCTGATATGAAATGATCTGGCGAAATCGCCCATATTTATGGCCAGCGAGAAATTCATCAGGCTGTTGAAATATGCGAGGCTCTCGCCTTCTTTCACATCACCAAAAGTATGAGCGAGCGGTAAACGGCCGATATATACCACCGAATCGCTCTTGCGAATTTCAATGGACAAGCTGTCGCCATATCCATGGCCGGATTGGCGGATTAAAGAATCCGGAATATTGGTCCATACGTTTCCGTACTGTACGTCCAGGATCGGAATGGTTCCTTTTACGGCAGTACCGGCTGTTTCAGCGCGCTGGTATGGAATTTTCACTACGGTATCCGGCAGCTTCCGGCCGACTTGTTCAAAACTGATCTTTCCGGAGGCCAGCCTGGCGGCGGTATAGGCATATACATCCCGGCCATGAAACGTATAGGATGCCGAGTATCCCTGGCGACGGTTAAGAACGCTATCGATCTCACGTACCTCATCAATGCCAAGTGATTCGCTCACCAGCGTCAGCGTACCGTTATCGGGCCCCACAAAAAAATGACCCGACCTGGTTTTAAGCACCACCGATTTGCGGCTGGTTCCCACACCCGGATCTACCACGGATACGAATACCGTTCCGGCCGGCCAGAATGCAGCTGTCTGCTCGAGGCGATAAGCCGCCTCCCAGATGTTATAGGCCGGTATTTCGTGGGTGAGATCATAAATTTTCAGATCAGGATCTACCGCTACCGCCACCCCCTTCATGGCACTTACGGCACCGTCTTTGAGGCCAAAATCTGTCTGGATCACCAACGCCGGATGCATCCTGGTGCGGCAGGACAATAAAATTATCATCATACCCAGCCATAATAAATAAGCTCTTTTCATGTTATTTGAATGAATATTGCGAAGTTGAAATTAAGATACAATGATGGCTTTTCATCCCCTGAAGGCAGAATATGCTGGTAACCGCCTAACCTTGTGCCTGTCAACTTTTAATATTAGTTTTACCGCCACAAAAAGAACCGCTTGAAACCTCTGAAGTCATCCTTCTGGCTGCATTCGATGTTTTATACATTTATGCAGCGCTTTTCCCTGTTTTTCTTCGGCGCGATTTCCTATATGGTTCTCGTAAGAGCGCTGTCGAAGGGTGATAATAAAGATGAGATCGCTGCCTGGTCGCTTTACCTGGTGATCATGACACTTTTCGAAACGGTTAAACAGGGTTTGCTCAGAAACCCAACCATCAAATTCCTCGGGCTTCCTGAATACGTCAACAACAAGAACGAAATACAGTTTGCATCGCTGGTGATCAATGTAATTTTTTCAGCCATTTCCATACTGGTTTTGCTGGTGCTGGGAACTGCTATTGCGGGTTGGCTGAAATCTCCGCAACTGTTATCCCTGCTTCGGTGGAGTATTGTGATGATCCTGTTGCTGATTCCTTTCAGTCATTGCGAAGTAATGTTGCAGGCCAACTACCGGTTCTCCGCCATTTTCTGGGCTTATTTTGTGAGGCAGGGCTTGATATTCCTCGCCATTGTCGTTATCAATTTCTTTTTGCCGGCCTATTTTACACTAACTACCATGATGCTGGTGCAGATATCCGCACTCGGTGTCGGAGTGGTTATTATGATGATCAACGCGAAGCCATTCCTGATGAGGCGCTTTCATCTCCATAAAAGGATCATCGGGCAAATGCTGCATTTCGGAAAATACATCTTTGGAACCAATCTCTTCTCGAACCTGGCAAGAAGCTTCGACCATTTTGTTACGGCCAATGTGCTGGACCCGGTACAGGGAAAGAACTATGTATCGTATTACAATGTAACCGCCCGGATTTACAATATGATGGATGTGCCTTCGCTGGCGGCGGCCGATGTGCTGTTTCCCAAAAACGTGGAAACCCTGGAAACCGACGGTATCGGAAAGGTGAAATACCATTTCGAAAAGATGATCGCCACCATCCTGGCGCTGATTGTACCGGCCTCGCTGTTTGTGTTCCTGTTCCCGAAATTCATCATTTACGTACTGGCGGGTCCTAAATACTACGATGCCATTCCGATCCTGCAGATAACGGTGCTGTTCAGCATCACCCGGCCACTGGGTTACCTTTTTGGTTCTACGCTCGATTCCATTGGTAAACCAAAGATCAATTTCTGGGTGGGCCTGTTGTACATGCTCATTAGTCTCGGCGTAAACTATATCTGCCTGTATTCTTTCCAGGGAATCGGTGCCGCCTACGCCACCGTCATCAACTACTGTATCGGATTATGGCTGATGACCTACATCCTGAAAAAATACATTCACCTCGAGCTGAAAAATATTTACGTCTACGCCATTCAATTTTACCGCGATATTTTTAAGTTGCTGAAGAAATTCCGAAAATCTCCTTCAGCCTCCTGATATGAATATCGAAAAAGCCTTGTTGAAAGAACACTCCAAAAAGCAGAAAGACGCCATCATTGAGTACATAGGCAAAGACCACGGGCGATTCAAAGAACTGATGAATTGTTTCTTCAAAGGAGATTACCGCCTCATGCAGCGGGCAGCCTGGCCCATGAGTGATTGTGTCAGAAATCACCCGTCCCTGATCAAGCCTTATTTCTCCAGGCTGATGGCCTGTCTGAAACGAAAAGACCTCCATCCCGCTGTTGCACGAAACATTACCCGTTTGCTGGAAACTACCGACATACCTGAAAAATGGCAGGGAGAGATCATGGATTATTGCTTCCGCGCAGTGGCGGACGTTAACGCGGCTATTGCGGTGAAAGCCTATTCCATAACCATCCTTGAAAACCTGGCCCGGCTCTATCCGGAAATATTATCGGAACTGCGCACCATCATTGAGGAAAGATGGGACCAGGAAGGACCTGCCTTCAGGGCAAGAGCCAGACACCTCCGGGGAAAGGAGCGAAAGTGAAAGCGGGAGCGGAAATGAGAGCGGGCGCGGGAGCGTGAACGTGAGCGTGAGCGGGTGGATATACCATTTCCATCTGTTTCTACATGCTCTGTGTACGCTGCGTTCTCTGCGTTTTCTGCGTACTCTGCGTACTCTGCGTAATCTGCGTATCCAGCGTTCTCTGAAATTCCTTAAACATCAGCCTCAGCGACTGATCATAAGTTACATAATTATACATCCAGTTCAGGAATACAAACAACCGGTTTTTTACACCCAGTATCAGGAAAAGGTGCAGACCCATCCAGATCAGCCAGGCGAGCAAACCATTGAAATGCATTTTGGGTTTGGGTAGATCCACCACGGCCAGGTGGCGACCCACTGTTGCCATGGAACCTTTGTCGAAATACCGGAATGGCTTCCATTGACCTGGATCTGTTTTCAGAAAATTTTTGGCGAGCAATCCTGCCTGCTGCATGGCTACAGGCGCTACCTGGGGATGACCGTTAGGATAATCCTTTGTTTCCATGAAGGCGATATCTCCAATGGCGAAAATATTATCGCAGCCCATCACCCGATTGTACCTGTCTGTTTTGATACGGTTTCCCCGCGCAATAATCGTTTTATCAATTCCAGTTGGAACATTTCCTTTGATTCCGGCTGCCCAGATCACCGTTTTGGTGGAGATATGACTACCATCATCGAGCAGCACTTTTTCTCCGTCGTAGTCTTTCACCAGGGTTTGCGTAAGTACGGTTACTCCCAGGTTTTTCAGATAACGCATGGAGTCCTGTGACGACCGGCTGCTCATGACTGCCAGCGTACGATCAAGGCCTTCGAGCAGATAGATCTTCATTTTTGAAAAGTCGATCTCCGGATAATCTTTGGGCAATACAAATTTCTTCATCTCCGCTATGGCGCCGCTGAGTTCAACACCGGTGGGGCCACCACCCACTACCACTATGTTCAACAGTTTTTCGAGTTCCGCAGGATCCTTTGCCAGCAGAGCGTTTTCGAAATTCTGAATAAGCTGATGTCTTAACTGGATCGCCTCCACGGTCGATTTCATGGGAAATGAGTGCGATTGCAAAGACGCATTGTTGAAAAAATTAGTGTCCGCTCCCGTGGCGATCACGAGCCTGTCATACTCCAGTTCTCCAAAACTGGTGTCCACCTTGTTTTGTGCAGGATACACCTCCAGCACTTCGCCGATGCGGATCCGCACATTTCTGCTTTTGTGGAATGCCTTGCGGAGAGGGAAAGAAATATTACTGGGTTCCAGTCCGGCCGTGGCCACCTGGTAAAACAAGGGTTGGAATTGGTGATAGTTGAACTTGTCAATCAAAGTGATCTCAAATCCCTGCCTGTTGTTGAGCTTCCTGGCCAGCTTCAACCCCGCAAATCCACCCCCGACAATTACGACTTTCATAGTTTTCCGATTTATTTCGCAAATATATGGAAGTTTCAATAAATATTGAAAAATCAATCATCTTCCTGTTCTGTTTTAACAACTGCAAATGAGGTGCCTGCAAATAAAAAACCAGCCGGAGGGGCTGGTTTAAAAGGTTGATTGATATGGGAATCAGTATAAAAGCCTGGTTTTGATGGTTTCTTTAACATCTTTGAGCAGCTGAAAAGCGTGCGATGAAAGTTTTTTGTCTACATCAAGCACCACATACCCGATCTCGTCATTGGTTTTGAGGTACTGGGCGAGGATATTGATGTGATTTTCCGAAAGCCGGGTGTTGATCTCAGAAAGCACGCCGGGCACGTTGCGGTGTATATGCAGGATGCGATGGGTCTTTTCTTGCGGAAGCAGGCTGATCGACGGAACGGTATGCGACCCGAGGGTACTTCCCATTTCGAGGTATTGAAACAGTTTGTTGCTCACATCTTCGCCGATATTGGACTGCGCCTCCTCCGTTGATCCCCCGATATGCGGGGTGAGGATCACATTCGACAGGTTCTGAAGGGGCGATTCGAAGCGGTCTCCGTTTTTCTCGGGCTCCCAGGGAAATACGTCGATTGCGGCTCCGGAAAGCTGCCCTTCCTTCAGCGATTTTGCCAGCGCATCATGGTCTACCACCTCTCCCCTTGCATAGTTGATCAGGATGGCGCCGGGCTTGAACTGCTTTAAAGTATTTTTGTTGATAAGGTTCTTAGTACTGTTAGTTTCAGGCACATGCAACGTCACTATGTCAGACTGATTTAAAACATCCTTGAGTGATTTGCGAGCGGAGGCATTTCCCAGCGGCAGCCGGGTAACTACATCATAAAAAATCACCTTCATCCCCATGGCTTCTGCCAGGATGCTCACCTGCGACCCGATATTTCCATAACCAATGATGCCAAGCGTTTTGCCCCTCAGTTCGTAGCTCCCCTTGGCTTCTTTCATCCAGATTCCTTCATGTGCAGCCTTGTTTTTATCGGGAATGCGGCGGATGAGCATGATCGACAAGCCTACTACCAGCTCGGCTACCGAACGGGTATTGGAATAGGGCGCATTGAACACCGTTACGCCATGCCGCGTGGCCGATTTCAGGTCTACCTGGTTGACCCCGATGCAGAAACAGCCGATGGCCTGCAACTTGCGGGCTGATTCCAGTACCCTGGCCGTAATCTGGGTTTTCGACCGGATACCCAGCAGGTGCACGTCTTTCACTTCTCTGATCAGGTCTTCCTCTGAGAGGGCGCCACCCAGTTTCCGGATGGATGTATAGCCTGCTTCTTTAAATAATTTTACGGCCGCGTCACTGATATTTTCCAAAAAGAGAATATTTATTTTCTCTTTGGGATAACTGGTATTTTTTTTGTCGCTCATAATGTTCGATCTCGGATAACGTTATTCAAAAGGAGTTGCAAAGATGATTGTAAATTCTGAGATGAAAAAACATCTTCCGGATTGACTAACAACCGATAGCAATAAATATATTTGCGTATTACTAACCTTTCAAAGTGGTCCTTTTGAAAACCGTGGTTCTCTTTTTGCCCCTGACAATCCTTCTTAATGCCTGTGGCTGGGTAGATAGCAGCAAGGTAAAGACACCCCCCTCTCCTGCCCTTTCCTCAACAGATACTCTTATTTCACCGGCGAAGTCGGCGGAAGCAGAAAAATATGAAGCTTCCATCAGAGCCTTTGTAGATACTACTTTTAAAAGAGGGAGTTTGAATGGCAGTATCCTGGTAGCCAAAGAGGGAAAGGTCCTGTACCAGGATTACAGTGGCTTCACACACTACCGGTCACAAAAGGACGAAATCACCGACAGCAGCTCCTTTCACCTGGCTTCTGTTTCCAAAACACTTACGGCAACAGCGATCCTGAAGCTGTGGCAGGAAGCAAAAATAAATATCGACAGCCCGGTAGCGGCTTACCTTCCCGGGTTCCCTCTGCCGGCTATTACCGTTCGCACCCTGCTCAATCATCGCAGCGGCCTTCCCAATTACGTTCACTATATGGAACGGCTGGGGTGGAATAAAAAGAAACGGGTGACCAACCAGGATGTGTTTGATTTCATTGTAACAAGGCACAACGATATAGACATCGCACCTGCCAACAGAAGATTCAGTTACTCCAATACCAACTATGCATTACTGGCCCTGATCATTGAAAAGGCAAGCGGGCTTTCTTATGCTGATTTCATGCGAAAGACTTTTTTTGAACCGCTGGGCATGACGCATACCTATGTATTTTCCATTAACGACAGCGCGCGCTCTATCCCTTCTTATTTTTATAATGGCCGGCAATACGCATTTGATTTCCTGGACCTGGTGTATGGCGATAAAAACATCTACAGCACCGTGCAGGATCTGTTGAAATTTGACCATGCCCTGTATGATGAAAATTTCCTGCATAAGGATATCCTGCTGCAAGCCTGCACTCCCTATAGTTTCGAAAAGCCCGGTATCCATAATTATGGACTTGGATGGAGAATGCTGCTTTTGAAAAACGGTAAGAAGATCATCTATCATAACGGATGGTGGCACGGTAACCGCACAGCCTACTATCGTTTGCTGGATGAGAAAGTGACCATCCTGGCCCTTTGCAACAATGACTCCAAAATGATCTATTCGATCAAGAAACTGGCAGACCTTTTCGGACCCTATCTCCAAACCAACGAAGGAGATGAAGATGGTGAAAACAGTGGTCCTGCGGTGGCCTCAGCACCCGTGCAGAGAAAAACTGTCACCAGAAAGGCCACCCCTGCTGTTTCAAGGAAATCTACGGCCAGGAAAGCCCCCGCTCCGAAGAAAGTGACCCGCCCCAAAAAGAAAAAGTAAACAGTCAAGCGACAAAATCTTGGTAATTTTCCGCATGCAAATTCTGGATGCGGCCACCATACGATTGTGGGATGAATACACCATTCAGCACGAACCCATCACTTCTGCTGACCTGATGGAAAGAGCGGCCCGCACCTGTACGGACTGGATCCTGGAGCACGGCTATGCCCAACGGAAATTCACTGTTTTTTGCGGGAAGGGAAACAATGGCGGAGATGGCCTGGCCATTGCACGGTTGCTGTCTCTTACCCATCATGAAGTGCAGGTTCGTATTCTTGAATTTGGTAATAGGGGTACCGATGATTTTCAACTCAACCTGACAAGACTCCACCAGACACCTGTCGATATCTCCTTTATTTCTTCAGTAGAATCCATTCACGACATTGAACCCGGACGTGTCATTATTGACGCCCTGTTCGGTTCCGGTTTGAACAAACCGGTTACCGGTTTGAGCGCCGCCATCGTTGAGCGGATGAATAAATCAGGGAATGAGATCATCAGTATTGATATTCCATCGGGAATGTATGTTGACCGGGATTCGGATGGATCGGTGATCGTGAAAGCGACGCACACACTCAGCTTTCAGTGCCTCAAGCGATCTTTTATGGTAGCCGGCCATTCTTCATTCACCGGAGATATCCATGTTCTTGATATCGGTCTGGATCCGGCGTTTCTTTCCCTACATCCCGTAACCGACCGGCTCCTCGACCAGGAGTTCATCAAATCTATTTTCAAACACAGATCGGTGTTTGCACACAAAGGCGATTCTGGTCATGGTGCCCTGATTGCCGGAAGTGAAGGAATGATCGGGGCCGCGGTGCTGGCTGCGCAGGCTTGCCTGCGATCAGGCATAGGAAAACTTACCTGTATCGTTCCTTCGATCGGCTATGCAATCATGCAGGGTGCTGTTCCGGAAGCCATGTGCTACACCGCCGGAGAAAAAGTGGTGAAAAATTTACCCGATCTGCCGGTTTTTTCCTCAATCGGGATAGGGCCCGGACTCTCTGTTTCTTTGCCTGTTGCATCCATGATGCGAACAGCGCTCACCTTGTTTAAAAAGCCCGTTGTCATTGATGCCGATGGCCTCAACAACATAGCAGCGAACCCTGATCTGACTGGTATGATTCCTGCAGGAAGCATACTTACCCCGCATCCGAAAGAATTTGACCGGTTGTTTGGCAATTGCGACAACGAAATGGAGCGGATGGAAAAAGCCCGGAGAAAGGCAAACGAAATCGGGGTTGTGATCGTATTAAAAGGCCGGTACAGTTTTATTGCCGTTCCCGGCGGCCAATGTTATTTTAATAATGCCGGAAACCCCGGAATGGCCAAAGGCGGCAGCGGCGATGTACTGACAGGCATCCTGCTGGCCCTGCTTTGCCAGGGGTATCGTGCCGCTGATGCCGCTTGCCTGGGAACCTGGCTGGCGGGGCGTGCTGCCGACATTGCGGTTACGGGTACTGCTTATGAAAGCCTGCTGCCGACCGACACCATCCAACACCTGGGAAAAGCATTCCGGGAATGTTATTAAATTGATTGGAGATAACATGCCGGATATTGGCTAAACAGTTCTATTTTAGTGTGATAAAATCCTTCCTTCGAATCTCCAGGTTCAATATCCCACCAACATTTCTCTGAATTACAAAACATGTGTATGAAGAAAAATTACATTGATTTACTCAAGCTGGCGATGGTATGCTCGTTTGGGTTGTTTTCCTTTTCTGCGATGGCCAACCAGTATTCGGTGACCAACACCAACAATACCGGCGCGGGCTCTTTAAATGACGCCATTTCACAGGCGAACACGAATCCGGGAGCAGATACGATCGTTTTCAACCTGCCGGAAGATTTTTCGATGACGATTTCCCTTACTTCGGCCTTGCCTGCCATTACCGGCCCGCTATTCATCAACGGATACTCTCAATCGGGCTCCAATGCAGGCACCTCTGTAGCCACCCGTTTGATCCGGGTGAACATCGACGGAACCGGATTGCCGGGTAATACCAACATTTTTGACATCAATTCCACAGACGTAACCATCGCCGGTTTAGCCATATACAAGGCAACCCGCTGCGGTATCCAGATCAACAATGGCGCCGATGCCTACATCTGGGGTAACTACATCGGGGCAGACAGTACAGGAACTACTTCCGGACAGGGAAATGCCCTCGACGGTATCGCCTGCAATACCTTCAACGGAACACCCAATTCAAATATCCGTGTGGAAGGAAACCTGATCAGCGCCAATGGAGAAGACGGAATATTCTTCTGGAGAACGACCAACTCCATCATCAAAGGAAATGTGATTGGTTTTGACAAGAACGGCGGTGGTACAGGATTTGGGAATGCGAGGAATGGTATCCTGGCTACCCAGAATTCTGATGGTAACCTGATCGGAACGGAAGGCGACGGTATTTCCGACAACGGAGAAGGAAACCGTATCGGTAATAACGCAGGAAGAGGAATTTTCCTGGGCACGATCTCGAATAACAATATCATTGCCGGAAATATTGTCGGCCTTACAGCAACCAATACATCCGCACCTAACGGAACCAACGGAATTGAAATCAATCCCGGTTCGGGTAACCGTATAGGTACCAACTCCGATGGAACCTCCGATATCCTCGAAAGAAATGTTATCGGGTTCAATACCGGAGATGGAATACGCATTGTCGGCGGTGATTTCTTCGGATCATCCAGTGCAGTTGGCAACATCGTTTCAGGAAACGTGATCGGTACCAATGCAGCCGGATCGCTGGTTGCCGGCAATACGGGTTATGGCGTTCACCTGATGGCCAACAGCAACCTCAACGCGAGTAGCAATATCATTGGATCCAACCAGGATGGCGTTAATGATGAAGTGGAAGGAAACATCATTGCCAACAATGCCAAAGGTGTTGTTATCGATGCTCCTACCGGCGGATCTTCACTGGAAGGGAACACCATTTCGCTGAATTCCATTTTCGATAATACGGGTCTGGGCATCGATCTTTCCGATGATGGCATCACTGCGAACGACAATGGCGATGGAGATGCGGGCGCTAATGCGTTGACCAATTTCCCCTTCATCACCAAATCGCAAATCCAGGCTGGCAACCTCGTAGTTACAGGTATCGCCCCTGCCGGTGCGATCATTGATTTTTATATCGCCGATGCCAGCGGAACAGAAGGTAAAACCTACCTGTTTTCCGCCCAGGAAGGTACAACTTACCTAAGCGGCATCACCGACGACAGCACAGGTACCGGCTCCTATTCCGATATCACTTACGGAATTGGTACCGATCAGCGTTTCGGTTTCACCATCCCTGCTGCTTCTTTACCGGGAACCGTAACAGCGGGCACCGTAGTAATCGCCATTGCCACCAATACTACCGGCAGTGTGGGCAGCACTTCCGAATTCGGGCCCAGCTTTATCTCTACCCTGCCGGTACGCTTCACGCAATTCAACGGCCGCGTAAACAATGGCGTGGTGAACCTCGAATGGAGCACCAGCCAGGAAATCAGCAACGACCGGTTTGAAGTGGAGAAGAGCAATGATGGAAACCAGTTCTCTGTTATCGGAACAGTAGCTGCCAAGGGCGGCATCAATAATAACTACAGCTTCGTGGATGCCAAACCTTCGGCTGTCAACTTCTATCGCCTCAAACAGGTTGATAAAGACGGCTTGTTCGCGTACAGCAAAGTATTGCTGCTCCGCACTGATCTCGACAGAATCGGCGCCAAAATATCGCCCAATCCATTCCGTGGAGCCATGAATGTTTCATTCCAGGCCGATCGCAATGAGACCATCACTATCCGTCTCTACAATCAGACCGGTCAATTGGTGAAACAACAAACCACCAGGGTCAGCAATGGATTGAATACCATCAACGTTGGCGACCTGGGTGTATTACCTGCTGGTAACTATACCATCGAAGTAAAAGGAAGCAAACTGAATGTAAAACAACAGGTGGTAAAACAATAACCTGCTGCAGAAAATAACAGGAAGAGGTCCGCACGGCGGACCTCTTTTTTTTATGCGACAAGGGATTGGTATACTGTAAAAGGGCGTTGGTATACCGAAAGCCACACCTGGTAGTTTGTTTGTGATTGTTGCAGAATTGTTTCATTTTTGAGCATGAAAGTAATGTTGAGGCATCATCTTTTTTTCTGGGTCGCTTATATGGCCTGGGATATCATGCAAGCCGTTATTACTTTCAGCGACGAAGGCGGAGTGCTTTCCCCGAAGGTGTCGATGGCTTTTTTTTCGACACTGCTGGGAACAATTCTGAAAATTGTACTGGCTTATTACCTGTTGTTCTTTGTTTTACAGCCGGCTATCCAGCTTCGGAAGATGAACGGAAAACTGTATGCCAGGGGCATTTTATCCATGGCAGTGGCATTGGTTTTACAGCGGGCGATCATGTTTTACCTCATCGTTCCCAAAGTATACCTGGTAGACAATTCAAAAGGGCGGTTTTTCAATACTGCCAGTTTCATTGTTACTTTTCTCGATTTGATCCTTCCTGTTGTTTTGCTGCTTGCCTACCAGTTGTTCATCAATAACCTGTATGCCAGGCATCGCGAAACCCGCCTCGAAAAGGAGAAGTTACAGTCTGAACTCAACTTCCTGAAGGCCCAGATCAATCCCCATTTTCTTTTCAATATGCTGGGATCGATACACGCCCTTACCAGAATTAAGGCTCCCGATGCAGCGATGGTGACGATCAAGCTCTCTAAGATGATGCGGTACATGCTATTTGACGCCAGGGAGCGACTGGTGACCATCGATGAAGAAGTAGCGCTACTAGACAATTATATAGACCTGGAGAGGGTCAGGTTTGGCAGCAAGCTGCAACTGGAGTTTAACAGGCACATCGACAAGGGAACACAGAAGATAACCCCGCTGATCCTGCTGCCATTTGTAGAAAATGCGTTTAAGCATGGCGTTGCCGACAGCCGCCACCAGGCTACCGTCAAAATAAATTTGACACTAAACAGACAACAACTAACGTTTGAGATCGTAAATTCACTGGAACAATCATCCGATTCCCCTGAAAAGCATGGAATAGGATTAGCCAACGTTAAACGCCAGCTTGAGCTGATTTATCCGCAGCACCAACTAACCATACAGACGAGGAACTCTGAATTTTTTGTTTTATTAAGACTTAATCTTTCAGAAAATGACCAAACTTTCCTGTCTGGTAATTGAAGACGAACCGCTCTTATTAAATGTTTTGACCGACTATATCAGCCAGGTCCCCTTTCTGGAACTGAAAGCTGTGTATCATGATGCGGTTAGCGCCATAGAATTCATAGAAACCCAAAAAGCAGACCTGGTTTTCATCGATATCAACCTGCCCAAAGTAAAGGGCATTGACTTTATCAGGATGTTCCAGGGCAAGTCGAAATTCATCATTACTACCGCCTATCACGAATATGCCGTACAGGGTTATGAGCTGAATGTGGTTGACTACCTCATGAAGCCCATCGAATTCAGCCGGTTTTTGCAGGCCGTCAAGAAAGTATTTGATCCTCCCACCATCAGCCTTCACCATCTCCTCAGCGCCGAGCCGCGCAATTACCTCTTCGTGAACATCAACAAGAAAAGGGTGAAGATCAATTTCAGTGAGATCCTTTACATCGAAGGAATGAAAGAATACGTCAAGATCTATGTGTCGAAAGAAAAATGGTTTATCACCAAGATCCAGATGGGACAGATACAGGATATGCTGAACCGTGATTTCGTAAGGGTTCATCGTTCCTATATTGTTGCCAAAAGGAAAGTAACCGCTTATAGCCTTACGGAAATCAGCATGGGCAATGTTCAGATACCCGTCGGAAGCAATTACCGCTCCCTTCTTACCCAGCAACTTGAAGCGTAAAAAAACAATGCGCCAATGTGACAATGGGTCAATGAGC